>NZ_NESE01000003.1:0-394134 GCF_003063605.1 Limnohabitans sp. Hippo4
CATACCAGCATGATCTCCAGCGGGAAATGCAATCGCTTGATCACCCGCCGCAGGGTGGAATTTGACAGTTGAAGTTGCAGTGGTGCCATCGCTCATTGTCCATCGACGGCCTTATTGCGACAGAACCGCAAAAAGCCCCGCGTGGTGCGGGGCTCTGAGCGCCTGGCAACCCGACTGAGCGAGTTAGCAGGACTTGTTCTGGCGGAGAGGGAGGGATTCGAACCCTCGGTGATGTTGCCACCACGCCTGATTTCGAGTCAGGTACATTCGACCACTCTGCCACCTCTCCTACACTCAACTTTGCGGCTGGTCACTGCCGCAAATTCTATCAGCGGACTTTAAGCGCGTAGCTCCGTGATGCCGCCCATATAAGGACGCAACACTTCAGGCACCGTCACTGAACCATCTGCATTCTGATAATTCTCAAGCACCGCCACCAAAGCGCGACCCACCGCCAAACCTGAACCGTTCAAGGTGTGCACCAACTCATTCTTGCCTTGCGCATTTTTAAAACGCGCTTGCAAACGACGTGCTTGGAAAGCCTCGCAGTTAGAGCAAGAACTGATCTCACGATAAGTCCCTTGCGCCGGCACCCAAACTTCCAGGTCATAAGTTTTGGTAGCGCCAAAACCCATGTCACCTGAACACAGCAACATCACGCGATATGGCAAGCCCAGTTTTTGCAAAATGGCTTCAGCGTGGCCTGTCATTTCTTCCAGCGCTTCGTAGCTTTTCTCTGGATGAACAATTTGAACCATTTCTACTTTGTCGAATTGGTGCTGACGAATCAGGCCACGTGTGTCACGCCCTGCACTGCCCGCTTCTGAACGGAAGCAAGGTGTGTGAGCAGTCAGCTTCATGGGCAAGTCTGACTCGGCCAAGATTTCATCGCGCACAACGTTGGTCAAAGTGACTTCTGAGGTGGGAATCAAATACAGCGCTTGATTGTCTGCAGCCTCTTCGCCTTCTTGACCGCCCTTTTTGGCAGCAAACAAATCGCCTTCAAACTTGGGCAACTGACCCGTGCCGCGCAGTGTTTCGGCATTCACCACATAGGGTGTGTAGCATTCGGTGTAGCCGTGTTGCTGCGTTTGCGTGTCTAACATGAACTGCGCCAAGGCGCGGTGCATGCGAGCAATTTGACCGCGCATGAACGTAAAGCGTGAGCCGGACAGTTTGATGCCGGTGTCAAAGTCGAGACCCAACTTTTCGCCAATGTCGACGTGGTCGCGCACTTCAAAGTCGAAGGTCTTGGGGCCTTTGCCGTCCACACTCCATTTGCGAACTTCCACATTGCCGTGTTCGTCCGCGCCAACAGGCACGCTTTCGTGGGGCAAGTTGGGCACGGCCAACAGCATGTCCTGCAACTCAGCCTGCAAAGCCTCTAAGCGAATGGCTGAAGCATCGAGTTCTGTTTTGATGCTGGCCACATCGGCCATCACCTGGTCAGTGCTTTCACCTTTGGACTTCAACATGCCAATTTGCTTTGACAAATTGTTGCGCTGACTTTGCAATTCTTCCGTGCGAGTTTGCAAAGTTTTGCGCTCATTTTCTAAAGCACGAAACTTTTCCACATTCAAAAAAGTTTGTGGATTTTTACGAGTTTCCAGGCGCGCCACAGCAGCGTCGAGGTCTTTGCGGAGTAGAAGGATGTCTAGCATGTTGAGAGAGAGATTGAAGCGGCCAAAAAATCAATGGCCATCGTTTAATTTGAGGCCCTTGGGCAAGGGGAATTTGATAGTTTCGGTGACACCGTCCAATTTGCGAATGGAGGTAGCACCCAATGCGCGCAAGCGAAGAATGACATCTTGCACCAACACTTCAGGCGCGGAGGCACCCGCTGTCAGGCCCACACGGTGTTTGCCAACAAACCATTCATTTTCCAGTTCGTCAGCACTGTCAATCATGTAACTGTCGGCGCCCATGCGGCTGCCCAATTCGCGCAAACGGTTGCTGTTGGAACTGGTGGGGCTGCCCACCACCACCAACACATCCACCTCAGGCGCCATCAGCTTGACGGCATCTTGTCGGTTTTGGGTGGCGTAGCAAATGTCTTGTTGTTTGGGCTCGCGCACCTTCGGAAAGCGTTGCTTCACGGCCAACAAAATTTCTGCGGCATCGTCCACACTCAAGGTGGTTTGCGTCACAACGGCCAAGAGTTCGGTTTGCTTTGGCTGAACTTTCAACACATCCTGAACGTCTTCTACCAAGTGAATGCCATCGGGCAATTGACCCATGGTGCCTTCCACTTCAGGATGGCCCTTGTGGCCAATCATGATGAACTCATAACCTTCTTTGTGCAGCTTGGCCACTTCCACATGCACCTTGGTGACGAGGGGGCAAGTGGCATCAAAAATATTGAAGCCGCGCGCTTCTGCTTCGGCTTGCACAGCTTTGCTCACGCCGTGAGCGCTGAAGACCAAAGTGGCGCCAGGCGGCACATCACTCAGTTCTTCGATGAAGATGGCGCCTTTGGTTTTGAGGTCGTTGACCACGTAGGTGTTGTGCACAATTTCATGGCGCACGTAAATGGGCCGGCCAAATTTGGCAATGGCCGCTTCCACAATGTCAATGGCACGGTCAACACCTGCGCAAAAGCCGCGAGGTTCAGCCAATAAAATTTCTTGTACGCCCATGAGTTGCCCGTTTCAATGATTGACTTCTTGGGTTTTACAAAATGCCAATGATGTGCACTTCAAACGTCACTGGCTGTCCGGCCAAGGGATGGTTGAAGTCGAACAACACCGCGCCATCTTCGGCCACTTGCATCACGGCGCCTGCATAGGTGCCATGGCCATCGGGTGTGGGGAACTGCACCACATCGCCAGGCACATAGTGTTCTTGCGCAGCACCCAATTGGGCCAACAATTTGCGGGCCACCCATTGCTGCATGTCGGGGTTGCGATCACCAAAGGCTACGCCTGCGGCCAATTCAAAGGTGGTGCGCACGCCCTCTTCCAAGCCCATCAAGCACGCCTCCATGCCGGGCGACAACTCGCCCGAACCCAACGACAGGGTGGCGGGCTTGTCCTCAAAGGTGTTGATGAGGGTGCCTTGTGGCCCTGCCAATCGGTAGTGCAGCGTCAAAAAGGATCCGGCTTGTACGGTGGTCATAGTGTGTCAATGCAAATAAGGCAATTCAATGCAGGCCAATGAAAAAGCAAAGCACCGCCAAAGGCAGGCTGAGGGCACAGACTCGAACTGTCCATCCCCGCATTGTAAAAAGCTTCTAGGCCTTTGGCCGGGAAATGCGCTGCAAAGGGGCATTTATCTGAAAGAACTGGCCCATGAACCTGCAAGAAATACCGCCTGACGCCCGTCCCCGCGAAAAAATGCTCGCCCGGGGACCCAGCGCCTTGAGCGATACCGAACTGCTGTCACTGCTGCTCAGAACAGGGGTGGCCGGCCGCAATGTGCTGCAATTGGCGCAAGACATGTTATTGGCCAGTGGCGGATTGGCCAACTTGCTCATCACGCCGGCTTATCAGCAGGGGCACATCAAAGGCTTGGGGCCGGCCAAACAAACCGAGCTGTTGGCCGTGATGGAACTGGCCAAACGGGCCATGTCGCAGCAGTTGCAAACACGTGAGGTGATGCAAAACGCCGCCAGCGTACAACTGTATTTGCAACTGCACATGGCCCACAAACACCACGAGGTGTTTGCCATGCTGTTTTTGGATGCTCAGCACAAATTGCTGTGCATGGAAACTTTGTTTCGCGGCACGCTCAGCCAAACCAGCGTGTACCCCCGCGAGGTGGTGCTGCGGGCGCTTCACCATCACAGCGCCGCCGTGGTTTTGGCGCACAACCATCCCAGTGGCTCGGTCCATCCCAGTCCCGCCGATTTGCACCTCACCCACACCCTCAAGTCGGCATTGGCCATGGTGGATGTGCGGGTGCTCGATCACGTCATTGTGGGCCCAGGCCAAGCCTTCTCCATGGCAGAGCAAGGTGTTTTGTAAGTGAAGCGAAAAATGGCACTGGCTTATGGCAACATTGGACCGTGAAATTTCAATCGCTTCAAGACCTCAAACACATTCAAAAGCAGATTGCCGAGGCGCAAGCCAAAGCAGCTGCTGAGGCGGCCGCGCGCGCCGCCGCTTTGAAGAAGGCTGAAGCCGAAAGGAATTTGTTCACACGGGCCATCGGCAAAGTGGCCCCTTTGCCTGTTCACAACAAAGCGCATCTGCCTAAAGCTCCCCGCGCACCCGTGGCCACGCAGTTGAAAAAAGACGAAGCCCAGGTCATTCAAGACTCCCTCAGCGATGAGTTTGATGTCAGCACCTTGCTCGACACCGATGAGGCCCTGAGTTTCAGAAGGCCCAGCGTTGGACCCGAAGTGACGCGCAAATTGCGCAAGGGCGATTGGTCGATTCAACGTGAAATTGATTTGCACGGCTTGCGCAGCGATGAAGCCCGCTTGGCTCTCACCACTTTCATTCGCGAAGCCCACAAGCACGGCATACGCTGTGTGCGTGTGGTGCATGGCAAAGGGCTTGGCTCGCCTGGTAAAACGCCTGTCCTCAAATCCAAGGTGCACAGTTGGCTGGTGCAAAAAAACCAGGTCATGGCTTTTGTGCAAGCCAAGCCTGCAGAAGGTGGCGCAGGTGCACTGGTGGTTTTGCTGACCCCCTCAGAGGCGCGCTAACTTTATTCAGCAGCTTGTCGCAGCGTTTGTGACACGGGCTGACGCAACACTTCCGACAAGCCCCACCATCCGGCCAGCCACGCCAGGCCAGCGCCAGACAAAGCGCCTGCTAAGGGCACCCACAAAGAGGCGGTCCAATCGAATTCAAAGACGTAATGGGCCAAGCCCCAACCGACGCCCACGGCCACCGAACTGGCCAAGAAACCAGCCAAAAGTCCAACACCCATCAGCTCTGCCGTTTGCACCTGGCTCAGCAATCGACCTGTGGCGCCCAACGCTCGCATGATGGCAAATTCACGTTTTCTTTCTTCGCGGGTTGAAGTGACCGCAGCCATCAGCACCAGCAGACCCGCAATCAGGGTGAAAGCAAACAAAAATTCAACCGCGCGAATGACCTGGTCCAAGACTTTTTGGACTTGGGTGATGGTGGCCCGCATGTCAACGCTGGTGATGTTGGGAAACTGTTGAAGCAAATTGCGTTCAAATGATTTTTGAGGCGGCGTTTTGAATGCAGCCATGTAACTCAAGGGCACGTCGGGCAACTCGTCGACGGGGTACATCACGAAGAAGTTGGCGCGCATCGAGCCCCAGTCCACTTTGCGAATGGAGGTGATGCGCCCTTCAGAGATCACACCACCCACATCAAAGCGCAGGCGATCGCCCATTTTCAAACCCAAGGTCTGGGCAATGCCCGCCTCGACGCTGACGGCATCTTTTTCGCCATCGGTCCAAGTGCCCTCAACCACGGCATTGTGATCAGGTTTGGCCGCTCGTGCGGACAAATTGAACTCACGATCGACCAAACGTTTGGCGCGGTCTTCAACGTAATCGGCCGGGCTGACGGCTTTGTCATTGATGGCAACCAAACGGCCGCGAATCATGGGGTACCAATCGTATTGCGCTACACCGGCTTGCGAGAGGGCAGATTGAAATGCAGCTGTTTGATCGGGCTGCACATTGATCACAAAACGATCGGGTGCATTGACGGGTGTGGCCTTGCGCCAACTGCTGATCAAATCGGTTCTGAGCAAGACCAACAACACCAAAGCCAACAAGCCCACAGACAACGCACTGACTTGGACCACGGCATACACCGGACGTGCCATCACTTGCCTTGTGGCCAACAGCAACCAACGTGGTGTGGCCGAGCTGGGCACCCATTGACGAAGCAACTTCAACAAGACCCACGTGATGGCCGCAAAGAACAAGGTGGCCGCCGCAAAACCGCCGACGGTCATCAAGCCCAGCTTCACATCACGGCTGGCCCACATCAAGGCAGCCGCAAAACCCAACAAGCCCGTGAACAACACCCCCACTGAAGCAGGTTGCAAACCACCCATGTCACGGCGAATAACGCGAATGGCCGGTACTTTGGCCAATTGCAAAACAGGCGGCAATCCAAAGGCCAACAACAGGGTCAAGCCCATGCCCAAACCCAAGATGGCCGGTGCACCCGAGCTAGGCGGCAACTGCGCATCCACCAGACCTGCCAACAACCAAACAAAGGCATGGTGAACACCATAGCCCAAAGCCAGACCCAAGAGGCTGGCCAGCACACCCGCTGTGACAAACTCAAAACCATATGCCAGTGTGAGCGTGCGTTGGCTTTGACCCAAGACGCGCAACAAGGCGCAACCATCCAAATGTCTGGCAGCAAATGTGCGCGCTGCGAGTGCCACTGCCACAGCACATAGCAAGGCTGCCAGCAGCGCTACCAGGTTCAAGAACTTTTCGGCACGGTCCAAAGTTTGGCGCATTTCAGGGCGGCCGCTTTCCATGGACTCTATTTGCACGCCTCTGATGTGGGGACTTTGCACTTGCTCGCGTGCCCAGTTCAAAAACTTTTGCACATCGCGCTGATCTTCAGCACCGGCCACCGCCATGCGATAACTGATGCGGCTGGCCGGTTGCACCAAGCCAGTGGCCGCCACATCTTGTTGATGCATCATGACGCGCGGTGCGAAATTCATAAAGCTGGCACCACGGTCGGGCTCGCGCTCAATGAGAGCGGCTATTTGAAAAGCTTGATCGCCCAACCACAAGCGATCGCCCAATTGCAAGTTGAGGCTTTCTAACAAAGGGGGATCGACCCACACCGTACCAGGCTTGGGCACATCACGCGTTGTGACCACTTCGTCGCTCAACATGCTGGGCTGCTGCACATTCGCTTTGAACAAGCTCATGTTGCCGCGCAAGGGATAACCTTCTGAGACGGCTTTCAAAGCCACCAACTTGGTCTCTCCTCCCTTGGCGTCGTCTGCACGTGCCATGCTGGGAAAGTTCAAGGTGGTTTGAGTTTTCAACGCGAGGGATTTGGCTTTTTCAAAAAAGACATCGGGCGTGGGCTTGTCACTCACCACCACCGCATCGCCGCCCAGAAGTTGCCTTGCGTCACGCCAAAGGCCTGCTTGCAAACGGTCTGCAAAAAATCCTACGGCTGACAGCGCCGCCACGGCCAGCACCACCGAGACGATGAGCAAATTCAGTTCGCCAGCGCGAAGGTCGCGCCACAGATTGCGCCAACCCAATTGAGTGGCGAGCAGCCACTCAGGCCTTGTAGCTTGCGTCAAAGCTTTAGTCATGCGCAACTGACTTGACGCTAGGCTCTGCCAGTTCAGTTTGCCATGTGAGGCGATGCGCAGCGCTGAAGCACAAGAAACGTTTGTTGGTGGCACGGCCAATGGCACAGAGGTCCACACGCTGTGCAACTTCCAAACCCATTTGGGTGATGCCACTGCGCGATACCGCAATGGAGACACCCATTTGCGCAGACTTGATCACCATCTCACTGGTCAGTCGACCGGTGGTGTAAAACACTTTGTCGTGGCCACTGACATCGTTCATTGCCATCCATCCCGCAATGGTGTCAACTGCATTGTGGCGGCCTACATCTTCCACAAACATCAGCATCTCTGCGCCTTTGAACAAAGCACAGCCGTGCACAGAGCCAGAAGATTTGTAAGTGGTTTCTTGCACGCGAATGGCATTGACCAAGGCATACAAGGTGGCTTGGTCAATGCGTGAATCGCGTGGCAATTGAATGGCATCGATGTCGTTGACCAGATCACCGAACACACTGCCCTGACCACAACCTGTGGTCACCACGCGTGCCGCCGTTTTGCTGCCTGCTTGGCTTTGACCTTCACGTGTCTTGATGGCAGCGACACCCGGCTGCCCCATTTCACCTTCGCCCAAGCTCCAATCGACCGTGATGGACTCAATTTCGGCAACAGAATGAATGAGGCGCTGGTTCAACAAAAAGCCCAACACCAAGAATTCAGGGCTGGCGCCCAATGTCATCAGGGTCACCAGTTCACGTTTGTCCAAGTACACCGTCAGTGCACGCTCTGCAGGAATGTGAACTTGCGAGCTTTCACCAAACTCGTTGACGACCTCAATCTGCCGCGTCAATTCGGCATGGGCTTGGGTCAGTCGGGGTTTGAGAGAAGATGGGTGCGACATGGGTAATACAAAGTTCAGGCACGAGCCTAACGCAAAAAGTCCCTCGCTGACTCAGCGAGGGACTTTCAACCTGTTGAATTCAGGGAAAAATCAGGATTTTTTAGCGGGCGCTGCTGCGGCGGGTGCAGCAGGCGTGGCACCCGGCTTGGCTGCCGCTGGTGCAGGTGCTGCTGCCACTGCAGGCGCTGCTGGTGCTGCGACGTAGGGGCCTGGATCTGCACAAGCTGGCGTTGCCACAGGCGGCGTGGTGGGCTTGCCAGTGGCCTTGGCTGTCTTGTAATAGTGCGCAGCCACTTTTTCACGTGACTTGCAAAGTTGATAGTCAGCGACTTTGTTGCCGTGGGCCGTTTTGGCTGCAGCTTCTGCCGCTTTGGCTTTGGCCTCGTCACTGGGTGCTGGCAACTTGGCCATGGCCGAGACGCTGAAAAGAGATGCCAACAACAGTGTGGCCAAGCTGATGAATGTTTTTTTCATGATTTGAATCCTCAAACGTCAGGCAGATGCCGAGGTAGAAGCAGCACCACCATGGGCGGGCGCTTCGGGAGATCGTTGCGCAGGAATCTTGCCTGCTTTGATGTCGTTGTACCAAAGTTCGTGATGCTCTTTGGCCCAAGTTTCGTCAACATAACCATCGCGCATGGCACTGTAGGCGCCTTGCATGCCAATGGTGCCCATGTAGATGTGGCCCATGAACATGGCCATCATGAGGATGGTGGCGACACCATGAATCATGTTGGCAATTTGCATGGTGCTGCGCTCGTACATGAGACCGGGAATAAGTTTGTCGAGAACCAAACCTGACGCCACCACAATAAGGCCCAAGCCCAAGACACCGAACCAGAACACCACTTTTTCACCGGCATTGAAGCGATGCGAAGGAACTTCTTGGCCAGAAAGCAAGCCACCGCCCTTCAACAACCAAGTAATGTCTTCTTTGCTGGGGAAGTTGTCCTTCAAGAAGGTCACAAACACAATGATGAGGGATACCGCAAACAAGGGGCCTGCAAAATTGTGGATGTTTTTCAAGGCATAAGTCAGCCAACCAAACAAAGCATTGCCAATGATGGGTTGAATGAAAAACTTACCGAAAGCCATCACCACGCCAGAAACTGCCAACAATACAAAGGCAATGGCATTGGTCCAGTGGGCAGCGCGCTCAAGGGGTGTAAAGCGTTCAATCTTGCGGCCAGTTTCAGCGCCATGCAATGTCATAGTGCCTTTGCCGTAGTAAAAAAGCGCAATGGCCAATGCTGCAATCAGCAACAAAGAACCCCCATAAGGAATGATCCAGTTGTTGCGAACTTGACGCCATGCCTCACCTGCGGTGGTGAGTTTGGAGCCTGGGTATTGCACAAAAGGCTGAATGAGGTTGCCGGCTTCGGGCGCTTGCGACGCTGGCAAGCTGCTGTAGCCCGTCACACCCGCACCCACTTGGCGCCACATGGGGGCATTGTTGCCAGGCTGAACCTTGCCACGCTCACCATTGTTTTGGTCTGCGTATTTAGGATCTGTGTTGGCGTCGGGTGCAATGGAAAAGATGTTGGCACTTTGAACACCCGGTGCGACTGCTTTGGCGCTTTCAGCTGCAGGCGCAGCAGTTGCAGGCTGCGTTTGTGCGGAAACGTTCCATACAGCCCCCAACATCAAACAAGCCGCCATCAGACCCGACTGAATGTGTGTGGATACCGAAGATCGGTTCATGGTTGCTCTCCCACTTTCAGTTGGATCGCGAGTGATCGTTTTGCCCATATTGAGCGCGTGTTTTGAGTTGCTGGGCCCAACTGTTTTTGTCGCCGGCTTTCCAGTCGGACGTAGTGAACACTTGAACGCCGGTGCCGGTGTGGGGCGCTGCGTCAAGTTTAGGTTGGCCTGCCAACTCTTGCACTTTGTCGCCGCAAGCGGAAAGGCCTGAAGCCAACAACACGGCGCAAGCCAGGCCTGTTAAACGATGGATGCGGCTCATGATTTGGCACCTTTCGAATCGGTTTTGCTGCCATAGGCAGTGCCCCAACCCCAAACTTCTGCGCCTTTGCCGCGTTGTACAACGCGGTTGCGGAAGATGTCGGCCACCACGTCGCCGTCGCCAGCAAGCAAGGCTTTGGTAGAACACATTTCGGCGCATGCAGGCAACTTGCCTTCTGCCAAACGGTTGCGACCATACTTTTCAAATTCGGCTTGGCTGCCGTTGGCTTCGGGGCCGCCTGCGCAGAATGTGCATTTATCCATCTTGCCGCGAACACCAAAGGTGCCTGCGCTTGGGAACTGGGGTGCGCCAAAGGGGCAAGCATAGGAGCAGTAACCACAGCCAATGCACACATCTTTGTCATGCAACACCACACCCTCTTCGGTGCGATAGAAACAGTTCACGGGACACACCGCCATGCAGGGGGCGTCTGAGCAGTGCATGCAGGCCACCGAAATGGATTTCTCGCCAGGCACGCCGTCGTTCAAAGTCACCACACGGCGGCGGTTCACGCCCCAAGGCACTTCGTGTTCGTTTTTACAAGCCGTGACACAACCGTTGCATTCAATGCAGCGCTCTGCATCACAGATAAATTTCATTCTTGCCATGTTTTACTCCTGTGTGTGGCAAAGGCTTTACGCCTTCTCCACATCGCAAACGGTGGTTTTGGTTTCTTGCATCATGGTGACGCTGTCGTAGCCGTAAGTGGTGGCCGTGTTGATCGCCTCACCGCGCACAATCGGTGCTGCGCCATTGGGGTAATGCGCCAGCATGTCGGCACCTTGCCAACGACCTGAAAAGTGGAAAGGCAAGAACACGGTGTCAGGCGCCACGCGCTCTGTCACCAAAGCTTGCACATTCAAGCGTGCACCCGTAGGTGTTTTGACCCATGCACGTTCACCATTGCGAATGCCGCGTTTGGAAGCAGTTTGAGGATTGATCTCCACAAACATTTCTTGCTGCAACTCGGCCAGCCATGGGTTGGAACGTGTTTCTTCGCCACCGCCTTCGTATTCCACCAAGCGGCCTGAGGTCATGATGAGCGGGAACTTCTCATGCACCTTGTCGGCAATGTTCTTGTCTTGAATGGTTTTGTACAAAGTGGGCAGACGCCAGAAGGCTTTCTTGTCGTCGTGCGTGGGGTACTTGGCCATCATGTCTGGACGGGTGCCATACAGTGGCTCGCGGTGCTGAGGAATAGGATCGGGGAAGTTCCAAACCACTGCACGGGCCTTGGCATTGCCGAAGGGATGGCAACCGTGGTTCTTCATGAACACGCGCATCATGCCACCAGAAGAATCGGTCTTCCAGTTTTTGCCTTCAGCTGCTTTGGCTTCAGCTTCGGTGAGTTCACTCCACCAGCCCAATTTCTTGAGCAGCACATGGTCGAGTTCGGGGTAGCCGGTGGTGATGTCAGCGCCCTTGGAATGAGAACCGTCTTCGGCCAACAAGGATTTACCTTCACGCTCCACGCCAAAGTTAGCGCGGAAGTTGCCGCCGCCTTCCATAACGTGTTTGGAGGTGTCGTACAAATTGGGGGAACCTGGGTGTTTGAGTTCGGGCGTGCCGTAGCAGGGCCATGGCAAACCAAAATAATCATCACCAAAGTCGTAGCCTGTTTCTTTGTCTTTACCGCCCTTGGATTTGAGCGTTTTGACATCAAACAAATGCATATTGCGCATGTGCGCTTTCAGGCGCTCTGGGCTTTGGCCGGTGTAGCCAATGGTCCAGACGCATTTGTTGATTTCGCGCAGGATGTCTTCGGGCACGGGTTCGTCCATGCCTTTGACTTTTTGCATTTTGTAGTTCTTGACCAGCTCTTTGCCAAAGCCCAATTTGTCGGCCAATTGGTACATGATCATGTGGTCAGAGCGGCTTTCCCACAAGGGATCGATGACCTTGTCGCGCCATTGCAATGAGCGATTGGACGCTGTGCAAGAACCGCTGGTTTCGAACTGTGTGGCTGCGGGCAACAAATACACCGCGCGATTGGGGTTCAGGTCTTCTGGCTTGCCAGGCATGGCCGCCATGGCAGCGGTTGCGGATGGATAGGGATCGACCACCACCAACAAGTCGAGCTTGTCCATGGCGCGCTTCATTTCCAAACCACGTGTTTGAGAATTGGGGGCATGGCCCCAATAGAACACGCCGCGCAAGTTGCTGTCTTGGTCGATGAGTTCGTTTTTCTCGAGCACACCATCGATCCAGCGCGACACCGTGATGCCGTTTTTGCCCATCATGGCAGGGCTGGCGTAGCGGCCCTTGATCCATTCAAAGTCAACATCCCACGCTTTGGCAAAGTGCTTCCAAGAGCCTTCAGCCAACCCGTAGTAGCCAGGCAATGAATCGGGGTTGGGGCCCACGTCGGTGGCGCCTTGTACGTTGTCGTGACCACGGAAAATGTTGGTGCCACCACCCGATTTACCGATGTTGCCCAACGCCAACTGCAAGATGCAAGAGGCACGAACCATGGCATTGCCAATGGTGTGCTGAGTTTGACCCATGCACCACACGATGGTGCTGGGGTTGTTTTCGTGCAGCATCTTGGCCACTTTGAAAACTTGCTCTTCTTTCACACCACAAGCTTCTTCCACTTTGTCGGGTGTCCACTTGGCCATGATGTCGGCCTTGACCGCTTCCATGCCGTACACACGGTCATTGATGTACTTCTTGTCTTCCCATCCGTTTTTGAAGATGTGATAGACGATGCCAAACAAGAAAGGAATGTCGGTGCCGGAGCGAATGCGCACGTACTCGTCGGCCTTGGCCGCAGTGCGTGTGAAACGTGGATCGACCACGATCATCTTGCAGCCATTTTCTTTGGCATGCAACATGTGCAACATGCTGACAGGGTGCGCTTCGGCCGCATTCGAGCCGATGTACAAAGCGCACTTGCTGTTCTGCATGTCGTTGTACGAATTGGTCATGGCGCCGTAGCCCCATGTATTGGCCACACCCGCCACCGTGGTGGAGTGGCAAATGCGCGCTTGGTGATCGGTGTTGTTAGTGCCCCAGAAACTCACAAACTTGCGCATCAAATAGGCTTGCTCGTTGTTGTGCTTGGAAGAGCCAATGAAATAAACGCTGTCGGGGCCACTGGCTTTGCGCAGCTCCATCATGCGTTCGCTGATTTCTTTCAGGGCCAAGTCCCAGCTGATGCGCTCGTACTTGCCATTGACCAACTTCATGGGATAGCGCAGGCGGTATTCGCCGTGGCCGTGCTCACGAAGCGCTGCACCTTTGGCGCAATGTGCACCCAAATTGATGGGCGAATCGAACACAGGTTCTTGGCGAACCCACACGCCGTTTTCAACAACGGCGTCAACAGCGCAACCCACTGAGCAGTGGGTACAAACGGTACGCTTCACTTCAACTTTGCCTGCGCCAATGATGGAGCCGCCTTGCGTGCCCGCCTGGGCTTTTTTCACCAAGCTCAGTTGCGAAGCGGCCAAGCCAACGCCAACCCCTAAGCCAGAACGGCGCAAGAAAGTGCGTCGATCGAGTGTGGGCAATGCCTGTGTGAGGCCGCGGCGCAAACTGTGCACGAACGGCGACGCTGAAGCACCTGAGGTGCCAGAATTCTTTTTGGTCAACAACATGAAACTCTCCAGAAGAGGTGAGTGTTTGAGAAAGGACTTAGACCAAGGTGGTCTTGTAGTAACGCTTGACGTGCTCGGATAGCTCGTAGCCACCACCGCGTTCGGGTTTGGCTTTTTGAGTGATTTGGGGCGCCAAGTCTTTTACTTGGGGTAAGAAACTTGTTGCAGTTGCCACAGCACCAACTGTGCCTGCACCAGCGAACAATGTGCGACGTGAAACTTTAGGGTTTTGCGTACTCATGAATGTTTCCTTGAAAGATGCTTAGGAAATACTTTGCATACCTCAGTGATGTTAACAGTTCGCCTTATTGCAACAATGGGGAAACCCTTATGTTTGTGCGCTTTCCGGCTTGACAATTTTCAAGTCAGCAAATCAAAACCTTGGGTCTCAATGTTCAAAAATGCTTGGGTGAACGCAGCCAATTGCGCAAAGAATTGCGCTCTGGGATGTTTCAAGATGACATCCAGCATCTCTTGAACCCAAGGCTGAACATGCTTTGCGAAGAACTCGCGTTGTTGTGTGAGGTTGGAGATGGCCACATCGTCACCCGCAATCAGATAGCGCATCACTTCGCAAAGGCACGCAAAATGGTCCTCTGTTTCCGACATGCTGTCGTCGCGCTCCAAGCCTAGCGCGGCCAAATCTTCACGCAATCTGGCAACCGGTTTGTCGTTGAGAAAACCACTCACGTAATGTGAGGCGTAAAGGTAAATTTCAGGCTTGCCCACACCCCCAAACAATTGGTTGTACTCCGAGGCGATGTCAGCATCAGTTGACACTCGCGATGCAGCAACAAGTTGACGCCATGGCTCTTCTAAAAATCCACCGGCCACGGGCGCATCCGTCACTGCAACGCGCAGTTGTGCCAACAATTCAGGACTGGGCACTTGATAAAACAATTGCGCGAGCAAGCCATAAATTTCAGCGCGCGCCGTTTCTTCGTCTAGGGCTGAGGACGATGACAGATTGGAAGTCATTTGGATTTCTTCAAGATTTGGGAGGGATGTTGGCAATCTTGGCCTCATCCGAATTGGAATAGATGTCGATGACGCGGCAATCGCCACACATCTTGAGGCGCTCTAATGCGGCACCTTGGAACATACTGTGACCGGCCAATTTACCCAACATGGCCTCGATGGCCTTGAGGGTGCCAAATGGTTTGCCACACTTTACACAACCATAGGGTTGAGATTGGTTCAAGACTTGCGCTTGCTTGCGCTCGGGCGTGCGCAAGAAACGTGGCACCAACTCAATGGCATCTTCGGGGCACGTGGTGGCACACAAGCCGCACTGCACACAGTTCTTTTCGATAAAACGCAGTTGCGGCAAATCGGGGTTGTCTTGCAATGCGCTGGCTGGGCATGCACTGACACAACTCAGGCACAACGTGCATTTGTCAGCATTGACTTTCAAAGCACCTAAAGGTGATGCTACAGGCAACGCAATGGCGCTGTTGCTGGCCTGCAATGCCGAGGGTGCATGCTCGCTCAAGTGGTCCAATGCCAATTCAAGGGTGCTGCGCTTTTCGGGGGCTACGGCGTACTTGGCATACACGGCCGGCACTTGGTTCTTCCATTTGGCTTGTGCTTTTGCGGCGCTGTTGGCTTGCAAACTAGCGTCTAAGTCCATGCCGTTTTTGGCACGCATAATTTGAAAATGAATGCCTTCGTAGCCTAGGCCCGCCAACAAACTCTGGGCAACGGCCATTTGCGCCTCTAGCCCCTCCAAATATTGTGGTGCTTCTTCGTGTGTGCAGAGCACCAAAACTTGATGCGCACCATAGGCCACTGCCGTTAGCCAAACTTCCAAACCCAAACTGGCGGTGTGCCACAAAGACATGGGAATGACATTGGCGGGGATGCCCTTGGCCAATTTGAGTTGCGCTGCACGGCCTAACTCTTCCACCACTTTGAGTCCGGCTTCTTGGCTGTGCAACATCAGCACTGCCTCTTTGCCACCTGCCGCATGGTAGGTAGACAATAGCGTTTTGATTTTCGAACCTTGCTCTTGTGCCTTGGGGTAGGCATACGTCAAAGCGCCCGTAGGACACACGGTGGTACAAGCGCCACACCCCACACACAAGTTGGGATTGACTTTGATTTGTTGGCGCGACTTGTCGCTTGAAATGGCCTCGGCAGAACAAATGTCGACGCAGGCATTGCAGCCCACCGTTTCGTTGCGGCTGTGTGCACAAAGTTTTTGTTTGTAAACAAAGAACTTGGGTTTTTCAAACTCGCCCACCATGTCGCGCAACTTGATGAGCGTCGCCAGATCCTGTCCGTTCCATTTGAAATAACCTTGTGGTGGCGCGTGTTGCAAAAACTGCGGACCTGTCGTGCCTGCAGGGCGGAGGTCCAAAATGAGGTCGAACTTTTCGGAAGCTTCTGTGGGCACACGGTTGAAATCAATGGCCCCAGCAGATTGGCAAACCTTGACGCACGCGCGGCTGTCATTGCACACGCTCATGTCGATCTGGTAATCCAAACCAATGGCGTTCTCGGGGCAAGCCTGCACGCAAGCATTGCAGCGTGTGCACAAATCCAGGTTGATGGGGTTGTTGTCAGACCATGACACATCAAAGGCGCCCAACCAACCGCTCATTGATTTCAATTCGCCAGCGATCACAGGGTATTGACGCTCTTGCGAGCCACCTGCTTCGCCAGCACCCTGTGCAAAGATCACCACTTGCAAGACATCGGCCAGCATGGCGGCAGCCTTTTCAGCTTGATCGAGAGGTCCAATGATCAACAAGCGCCCTTCACTTTTGAAAGGGACGACAGGCACTGGGTCGGGTTCAGGCAGATGGGCTGCGGCCAATAGCGCAGCCAGTTTGGGGGAGGCGTTTTGTGCATCGCTGCTCCAACCACCCGCCTCACGGATGTTCACAAATTTGATGGGGGACGTTGCGCCTTCTGTTTGTGAAGCCAACTCAGAGAAAAGCTTTTTCTCTTGGGTACAGGCCACCACCACTTCTTGACCCGATTGAATGGCCTTCTGAAATGCGCCCGCTTCTCGGCGGCAAAGTGTGCTGTGCAGTGTGAGCGATTCACCCAGCGCCTGACCCAGCTTCTGGGTCTGCAGGGGCATGGTTTGATTGCAATCGCAAATGAGTGTGGTCATGTTGTACCGAGTTGTTTTCTAGGGGCTCAGGGTTGTCTAAGTTGTTTGCGTTGGCAGCCAACTTTGTCTCTGCAGGTTTGGGAGTGTCGCCATCTGAAGTGCTGGACTGTGCCACATCTTCGGGGGCTTTCACCAAACCCAAAAATTGGGCGCCCACCATTTTGGCCAGCATGCCAGCGGGCAAAGGATCTGGCGTGTTGTAGTCGCCAATGTAAATGTCCAAACCGTCCATCACGTTGTAATGCGGATCGGTGAAAAGTTTTTTCATGGCCGCATTGCGAACTTCTGGGGAGACGCCTTGCGTCATGAACGTCGAAAAATCAGAATCAGGTGTCAATTGCTCAACATCCGACAACGTGGGCAACTTGGGTGGCTCAGCAGCAGGGTCGGCCGATTCAGGCTTGACATTGGCCACAGAAACTTCGCTGTTCTGTACAGAGGGCTGCGGTTTGTCTTGCACTTTGTTTGGACTGATGTCTTCTTCAGCCAATCCCAACTTCACAGCCTGTTTGCGCTGCGACCAACGGCTGAAAAAACCACCGGAATTCTCAGTCATGCGCCGTCCACCTTTCGGCCAGAGCGATCACTGGTGGTGACCTTGGCGGGTTGACCAAAACGATCGGTGAGCGCTTGAAAACTTTGCGGCCGCTGGCGGCGCTTCACCTCGGGTGTGTAATGTTGCTTGGCAAATTCACGCACCCATTCAACGATGTCGGGTGAAGCAGGAACCTGCTCGATGGTTTCTTGCGCGTCTAGCCATCGGCCAGCATCGTGATAACTGAGCGAGACGCGTTCGGGCACGGCCACCAGATCGTCGCTCAAGGCAGCTTGCTCTTCCATGCGCCACATCACAAAGAAACAGGGATCGGGCGAGGTGACGTTCAAAAGGTAGCCTTCTGCATCGTCTGGATACAACTCGACTTTGAAATTGGGAAACAGCCACAGCGCGCCATCCTCCCCCTCGCACAAGCACTTGGGGTGCTTGCCAAAGCCTTCTTCGTGGGGCGTGACGTCGTCCAGAATCCAACGCCAAGTCTGCCATTTGGCCATGTCACCCTGCACGCGCTCGCGGCGCATGACAACGGCAACATCAATGGAGGGTCTGGAACTCATGGGCGGATAGTACCAATGATTCAAAGTCATTGGCGCTTGTCCGCCTTTCAGACGGCGTGAAACTTCTGAAATTCAACGAATGCTCAGAAGTATGGGTCAGAAACTCAATAAGTTTCTAGGTGCAAACGGCCTTCTTTTTTGAGCGTGGCGCCCAACTGGTCCCAGTTCAGTCCTGCATGGGTGGCCACGTCGTGTAAAGCCAAGACCACGCCTTCTTCCATGCTCTTCAAACCGCACACATAGAAATACGTGTTGGGATCTTGAAGTAAGGCCACCAAATCGGCAGCACGCTCGCGCATGGCGTCTTGCACATAGCGCTTGGGCTGACCTGGTGTGCGCGAGAAAGCAAAGTTGATGTCAATGAAATCTTTGGGCAACTTTTGCAGCGGACCAAAGTAAGGCAGCTCTTCTTGGGTGCGGGCACCGAAGAACAACATGAGTTTGCCACCTTCAAACTTGCCCGTTTGACGCAAACGACGGCGCCACTCGGTCATGCCGCGCATGGGCGCACTGCCTGTGCCGGTGCAAATCATCACGATGTTGGACTTGGGGTGGTTGGGCATCAAGAAGCTGCTGCCGAACGGGCCGATCACTTGAATCGTGTCACCCACTTTCACATCGCACAAATAGTTGGAACACACGCCTTTGACCGGCTTGCCGTCGTGATCTTCCACCACGCGCTTCACCGTCAAAGACAAATTGTTGTAACCGGCGCGCTCACCATTGCGCGGGCTGGCAATGGAGTACTGGCGTGCATGGTGCGGCTTGCCAGAAGCATCCACACCTGGCGGCACGATGGCCACAGACTGACCTTCTAAAACTGGGAAAGGCATGCTGCCGAAATCAATCACGATGTGATGGGTTTCGTTGCTGGTGCCCGCCTCGTTCACTTTGAAATTGCCGACCACTGTGGCTTGTGTGGGCGTTTTAGGGCCATACAAGTTGGTGTACGCGTGCGCTGCGGACCAAGGTGGCAAGGTAGAACCATAAGCGGCGGAATTGAACACAACTTCGCCAGAGGCATTGACAGCTTGTGCAGGTGCAGCCTCTACGGCAGGGGCAGAAGTCACAGCTTGACTGTCCACACCCATGGCTTGAAGCTCAGCATCGCTCAAGGCGGCAGGCAAGTCATCCCATGTCAATTGCTCTTCGATGGAATAGGCCTTGGCCTTGGGCATGCTGCGCCAGTTGTCAATGGAGCCTGTGGGGCAAGGTGGCACACAGGCCATGCACAGATTGCATTTTTCAGCATCAACCACATAGTTGCGAGAGTCGTGCGTGATGGCGCCTACGGGGCAAGTGGCCTCGCAGGTGTTGCAACGAATGCAGATCTCGGGATCAATCAGGTGTTGCTGAATTAAAACGGCTTCTGTGGTCATGGCGTGTGGGTAAGATCTTTTCAGATCTCAGTTGAAACGAACGTAGTCGAAGTCTACAGGCTGACGGTTGATGCCCATGACAGGAGGGGCAATCCAGTTGGCAAACTTGCCTGGCTCTGTGACGCGGCCCATCAGGCTGCCCACATAAGCGCGGTCTTCGTTGGTAGGCAACCACTCGCCCACTTTGGCCATCCACTCTTCGGCTGTCACCACACGGCCATCGGGCGTGATTTTGGCGCCAGACAAAGAACCGATGTTGCGGTGGAAAGCTTTGTGAGGGGCTGTGAGCTTGAAAGGAATGCCTGCCTTTTCAATCACACGGTTCCAACGCTCAATGCCGCCTTTGGAATCAACGATGTAATCGTCACGCAGAACTTCGTTCAAGGCGTTCAACATGGGCACTTCTTTTTCAATCAGCTTGTCATTTTCAACAGCCAAGATCTTGTAAGTGTTGCCCTTCAACACGTGATCGTCATTGCGTTTGCCTTCTTCGTAGCGGCCCTTCAAGCCAGAGCTGTAGAAAGTCGCAGCATTAGAAGACTCGTCGGCACCAAACAAATCAATGGTGACGGAGAAGTGGAAGTTGATGTAACGCTGGATGGTGGGTAAATCAATCACGCCGGCAGCGCGCAGTTTGGCCACGTCATCGGTTTTGAGTTGGTTCATCACATCCACTGTGCGCTGGATGGTGCGGCTGACACCAGACTCACCCACAAACATGTGGTGCGCTTCTTCGGTCAACATGAACTTGGTGGTGCGTGCCAAAGGATCGAATGCAGATTCGGCCAAGGCGCACAATTGGAACTTGCCGTCACGGTCTGTGAAGTACGTGAACATGAAGAATGAGAGCCAGTCAGGGGTCTTCTCGTTGAAGGCTTGCAAGATGCGGGGATTGTCTTCGTTGCCGCTGTTACGTTGCAACAAAGCATCGGCTTCTTCACGGCCATCTCTGCCAAAGTATTTGTGCAACAAGTAGACCATGGCCCACAGGTGACGGCCTTCTTCGACGTTAATTTGGAACAGGTTGCGCAGGTCGTACATGCTGGGCGCTGTGAGGCCCAAGTGACGCTGCTGCTCCACAGATGCTGGTTCCGTATCGCCTTGCGTCACAATAATGCGGCGCAGGTTGGCGCGGTGTTCGCCTGGCACATCTTGCCAAGCTTTCTCGCCCTTGTGATCGCCGAAGTGAATTTGACGGTCTTGCTCGCCTGGGTTCAAAAACACACCCCAACGGTAGTCGCGCATTTTGACGTGACCAAACTGTGCCCAACCTTGTGGGTCAACGCTCACCGCGGTACGCAAATACACGTCCATGTCGGTTGAACCTTCAGGGCCCATGTCGTCCCACCAGTTGATGAAGTTGGGCTGCCATTGTTCCAAGGCGCGTTGCAACGTACGGTCTTCAGACAAGTTGACGTTGTTAGGAATCTTTTCGCTGTAGTTGATACCGGACATGTGAGTCTCCAGAAATTAAAGCAACGGTGGGGTCAAATTTTGGTTGCAGCAAAGACCACCGGGAACCTTGCTGCACAACACTTTCAAAAAACTTTTTGTACGTTGAGGCTTAAACGCGGTTCATGTCGAACTGCACTTTTTCGCCTTTGCCGTACACCTTCAAAGCACCTTTTTCACCCACGGCATTGGGGCGCTGGAAGATCCAGTTTTGCCATGCAGTCAGGCGACCAAAAATACGGGTGAGCATGTTCTCTTGGCTGGCAAAACGCA
Source organism: Limnohabitans sp. Hippo4 (assembly GCF_003063605.1). NCBI lineage: Bacteria > Pseudomonadati > Pseudomonadota > Betaproteobacteria > Burkholderiales > Comamonadaceae > Limnohabitans > Limnohabitans sp. Hippo4. The sequence continues at coordinate 21,011 of NZ_NESE01000003.1, forward strand.
GGTTGGCTTCGAGGCCTGTCAGGGCGTCTGGCGACATGGCCGCGCGCTCTTCCAAGCACATGCGAATTTCGTCATCCCAATCGATGTCATCGGGTGCAGCGGTGACCAAGCCGAGTGCCAATGCAGCGTCAGCGTCCAATGCTTTGCCAATGGCGCCGCGCGCAGCTTCCATGGCGGGCACTTCTTCGTAGAAGCGACGTGCCAAACGGGACTGATCGTTCACCATGGGGTAGAAGCCAAAGTTGAACTCATTCAATTGAATGGTGGGCGCTTTGTCTGCATCATCGGGCAAGGCCAACATGTAAGTGCGGTCGGCACAGAAAGCCAACTCAGCGAAGGTGCCTACGAAGCAAGTGCCTGGTTCAACGAGTGCAAAAATGCTGCGTGAAGAAACGTCCAAGCGTGCCAAGGTACGGCGCAAGTGACCAATGGTTTCGCGCACGAACCAGTGGTCTTTGTGAGCCAACAAAGTCGCATCGCTGGCCAAGACTGCTTTGGCATCGCCTGTGGCTTTGAGCAACCAAGTGCCAATGTCGAGTTCATTGGTGCGCATGTGCAAAATGGCGTCGTCCAATTCACGCACCATTTGTAAAGGCCACCACTGAGCGCCAGCTGCCAAGATGCCGGCGATGTCTGTGGGTTGTGCAGATGCTGGTGCTTTCACAGTGAAGGTGGCCAGGCGCTTGGCCCGGTCAATTTCAACCGTCACGTTGTTGTAGCTGATGCGGTCGGCTTCAATGTTGCGCTGAATCGGTGTGAGCGCCACGCCTTTTTCTGCAGCAGGACGATCGCTTTTTGCAGCCAAATTGTCGGCACGCTGGCGCACCACTTGCTGGAATTGGTTGGGCTTGGCAATGGCATCGACCAAGCGCCAGTCTACGGCTTTTTGACCGCGCACACCTTCCACGCTGGTGCAGAAAATATCGGCCAAGTCGTGGCGCACGTGGCGCTTGTCGGTCACGCGTGTGAGGCCACCTGTGCCTGGCAATACGCCGAGCAATGGCACTTCGGGCAAAGACACTGCAGAAGAACGGTCGTCCACCAACACGATGTCATCGCAAGCCAAGGCCAACTCGTAACCGCCACCAGCACATGCGCCATTCAATGCAGCCACAAACTTCAAGCCAGAGTATTTACTGGAGTCTTCAATGCCGTTGCGTGTTTCGTTGGTGAACTTACAGAAGTTCACTTTCCAGCCGTGAGTCGACACGCCCAACATAAAGATGTTGGCGCCAGAGCAGAACACGCGATCTTTCAAGCTGGTGACCACCACAGAGCGAACTTCGGGGTGTTCAAAGCGGATGCGCTGCAAGGCATCGTGCAATTCAATGTCCACGCCCAAGTCATAAGAGTTGAGCTTCAATTTGTAACCAGGGCGAATGCCTGCGTTTTCGTCGATGTTGATCGACAGGGTGGCCACGGCACCGTCAAAGGCCAAGCTGATGTGCTTGTAGTTTTCGGGTGAGGTTTGGTAATTGACGATGGGCGCTGTGGTCATAAAGGTCTCCAATGAAGGTCTTTGTAAGGTCTGAATCTCTGGTGCGAGACTTAAAAAGCCATCGAACCGCGTTGACATGCAGTTTATTGCATTCAACTTAGGGACTCAACATGCAATTTAATGCAATTATTAAGTATTTACCCTATGTTTTGAGAATTTTTCCCAAACCCTACTCAACCCATTGAATGACTTTGCGAACTTCCGTTTTCAAGCGCTTGAAACTTTCTTCGGCATCTTGTGCACTGGTATCGATGCTGAGATCGGCTTTGGAATAAAACGCAGAGCGTCCTTCCAAAATGCGTTTCAAATCTTCCATCGCCTCGGGACTGGCGGCCATGGGGCGCAGGTCACCTTGCGCAGCGACGCGTGACATGTGGTCGTTGGCACTGGCTTGCAACCACACGGTGGTGCAATGGGTCAGCAGCAAATTGAAATTGGCGGAGTCAGAGACCAAACCACCCGGCGTGGCAATCACCACCTCTGGGTAAATTTGAATGGCCTCTTCCAATGCACGTCGCTCATATCGGCGATACGCATTGGCACCATACAAGTTGTGAATTTCACTGATTTGGCACCCTGCAAACTTTTCAATTTCACGGCTGAGTTCAATGAACGTAAAACCCAAATCATCGGCCAAACGCTGGCCCAGTGTGGTTTTGCCAGCCCCTCGCAAACCAATGAGGGCAATGCGGGTGCGGCGTGCTGTGGCGTCACCACTTTCACCAAACATTTCTGTCAACTGAACGCGCGCACGACGCAGATCGGCCTCTGTGCGCTTGCTGAGCAGTTCACGAATCAACAACCATTCGGGTGAGCTGGTGCTGATGTCACCCAACAATTCTGCCAATGAACATTGCAATGCATGCGACACCTGCAACAACACCAACACAGAGACATTGCCTGTGCCGTACTCCAAATTGGCCAAGTGCCGTTCTGACACATCGGCCGCTAAAGCGACTGCTTTTCGGGTCATGCCTTTGCGAGAACGCAAGTTGCGCACACGATCACCCAGCGCCATCAAAAATGGGCTGCGCAGGGGCTCTAAAGAGCTACCCACTTCAACAAATGCGGTCGATGATTCGGTCACCGAAGTCTCCAAAGACAATGAATTGGCGATGCTGATTTTTCAAAATAAAGGGAAAACCCTGATTTTTCATGACAGACAAAACATGCACTTTATTGCATACTCGTCCGCAAGCAAGATAGTGCATTTATACCGCGAGTTGTCCTAAAGCCCAAGCGTTTTAATGCACACCATCCAAATTTTTGATCAAGATCACGGAGATCAACATGACGCTGCCCTCAGCCCCACCCGCGCAATTCAACTTCGCGCAATTTTTGATCGCAGCCAACAACAGTCGCAAAGACAAGACCGCGCTCATCGACGATATCGGCAGCCTCACTTATGGCGAAATGGGTGAACAGATCAGAGCCTGTGCAGCGGGTCTGCGCAAGTTGGGACTCAAGCGCGAAGAGCGCGTGCTCTTGCTGATGCAAGACAGCACCGATTGGGTTGTGTCATTTTTGGGCGCTCTTTATGCTGGGGTGGTGCCCGTGGCGGTCAATACGCTGTTAACAGCGGACGACTATGCCTTCATGATCAACAACAGCCGCGCGCAAGCGGCCTTGGTGTCCTCCGCATTGCTGGGCACGTTGAATGCCGCCATTGCACAAGGCACCAAAAGCATCAAACACATCGTGGTCTCACGCCACGAGGGTGATTTGCCTGCACCCAACCTGCACTTCAAGGATTTCTTGGCTTCGGCAACAGGCCCCAGCTTGCCTGCCGAAACACATGCCGACGAACCCGCCTTCTGGCTGTTCTCTTCAGGTTCTACTGGCAACCCCAAAGGCACAGTGCATACCCAAGGCAATTTGTATTGGACTGCGCAGTTATATGGCAAAGGCGTGTTGGCTTTAACGTCTAACGACGTGGTGTTCTCAGCTGCCAAATTGTTCTTTGCATACGGTTTGGGCAATGCCCTCACCTTCCCGCTAAGCGTTGGCGCCAGCGTGGTCTTGATGGCTGAACGTCCCACACCCCAAGCCACCTTCAAACGTTTGGTGGAACACAAGCCCACCGTGTTTTACGGCGCGCCCACAGGTTACGGCGGTATGTTGGCAAGCCCTGACTTACCCACCAAAGACAAAGTGGCCTTGCGCCTTTGCTCATCTGCAGGCGAGGCCTTGCCCGCAGACATTGGCGAACGTTGGACGGCTCAATTTGGCTGCGAAATCATTGACGGCATTGGCTCGACTGAAATGCTGCACGTGTTCTTGTCCAACACACCAGGCGATGTGCGCTATGGCACCACTGGCAAACCTGTACCCGGCTACGAAGTGCAATTGCGCGGCGAACAAGGTGAAGTGCTGACCGGCCACAACGAGATCGGCGACTTGTACATCAAAGGCCCTTCAGCCGCTTTGATGTATTGGAACAACCGAGAAAAATCTCGCGACACCTTTCAAGGTGAATGGACCAAGAGTGGCGACAAATACTCGCGCGACCCCGAAGGCTATTACACCTATGCTGGCCGCAATGACGACATGCTGAAAGTCAGTGGCATCTATGTGTCACCTTTTGAAGTGGAATCAACCTTGGTTCAGCATCCCGCCATTTTGGAAGCCGCCGTCATTGGCAAAGTGGACGCCGATGGCCTGACCAAAACCAAAGCTTTCATTGTGCTGAAGGCGGGACAAAGCTTGACCGAAGAAGAGGTGAAGTCCTTTGTGAAAGAGCGTTTGGCGCCCTACAAATACCCACGCTTCATTCAATTCATCACCGAACTGCCCAAAACCGCCACAGGCAAAATTCAACGATTCCGTTTGCGCGATTTGGAAAACAAAAAGGCTTGAAAGCCTAAGCCTTCAAGCCTTTGCGAAGTGGCCTCATTCAGATGCCACTGCTTTTTGTATCAAGTGTTTTTTGACACAGTGATGGTTGGGAACTTGGCAGAAAAGTCCTTGGCCTTGGCCGCAATTTTGATGGCCACTTGGCGCGCCACCGATTTGTAAATGCTGGCCACTTCGCCATCGGGATCGGCCACCACAGTAGGTTTGCCATTGTCAGCTTGCAAACGAATTTGCATGTTCAAGGGCAAGGCACCCAGGTAGTCCATTTGGTAGTTCTCGGCCATTTTCTTGCCGCCATCAGCGCCAAAGATGTGCTCAACATGACCGCAGTTTGTACAGACATGAACCGCCATGTTTTCCACAATGCCCAAAATAGGCACGCCTACTTTTTCAAACATCTTGATGCCCTTTTTGGCATCCAACAAAGCGATGTCTTGGGGTGTGGTCACAATCACGGCGCCTGTCATGGGCACGCGTTGGCTGAGGGTGAGTTGAATGTCACCCGTGCCAGGAGGCATGTCGATGATCAAATAATCCAGGTCTTTCCAATTGGTTTGACGAAGCAGCTGCTCAAGGGCCTGAGTGGCCATCGGGCCGCGCCAAATCATGGCCTCGTCTTGGTTCACCAAGAAACCAATTGACATGACTTGCACGCCATAGTTTTCCATGGGCTCCATGGTTTTGCCGTCTTCGCTCTCAGGACGGCCTTCAATGCCCATCATCATGGGCTGGCTGGGGCCGTAAATGTCGGCGTCGAGCAAGCCCACACTGGCGCCCTCTGCGGCCAGCGCCAAGGCCAAATTGACTGCCGTGGTGCTCTTTCCCACGCCGCCTTTGCCAGACGCAACAGCGATGATGTTTTTGACTTGCGGCAGCAAGGCCACACCGCGCTGAGCTGCGTGAGCCACAATTTTCATGGTGACGTTGGCCGAGACATTGGTCACGCCGGGAACCTGCTTGGCAGCGGCAATGAGGGCATTGCGCAAACCCGGAATCTGGCTCTTGGCGGGATAGCCCAACTCAACGTCAAATGCCACATTGCCGCCGTCTACCACCAGGTTTTTCAGGGCTTTGGTGGAGACAAAATCTTTGCCGGTGTTGGGATCGATGACCGATTCGAGGGCTTTTTGGAGTTGTTCTGGGGTCGACATGTGAAACTTTCTGCGAATGGCCGGAAGTTTAGCGACATCAAGTGGCTGAAGCCCATAAAATCAAGGATTCCCCTACAAATTGACCCCTCATGTCTGCCTCGTCTGTTTCGAACCTCACTGCTGCCCAGCGACAAATTTTTGTCACGACCGCATTGCCTTATGCCAATGGCAATTTCCACATCGGTCACATCATGGAGTACATCCAGGCCGACATCTGGGTTCGCGCACAACGCATGCAAGGCCATGAGGTGCATTTCGTGTGCGCTGACGATGCGCACGGTGCCCCCATCATGATTGCCGCCGAAAAAGCCGGCATCACACCTCAACAGTTTGTGGCCAACATTGCAGCGGGCCGCAAACCCTATCTCGACGGCTTTCACATTGCCTTTGACAATTGGCATTCCACCGATGGCCCCGAGAACCACGAACTGGCGCAGCAAATTTACCGCGACCTCAAAGCCGCCGGCTTGATTGCCACCAAAACCATTGAGCAATTCTTTGACCCCGAAAAGTCAATGTTCTTGCCCGACCGCTTCATCAAAGGCGAGTGCCCCAAGTGTGGCGCCAAAGACCAGTACGGCGACAGCTGCGAATCTTGCGGTGCGGTTTACTCGCCCACAGAGGTCAAGAACCCCTACTCCGCTTTGTCTGGCGCAACACCCGTGCTCAAACAATCGGAGCACTACTTCTTCAAATTGTCTGACCCACGCTGCGTTGAGTTCCTTGAAAAATGGACACACGACACCGGCCGCCTGCAGCCCGAAGTGCTGAACAAAATCAAAGAGTGGTTTGCGAAAGACGAAGAGGGTCAAGGCGGCCTGGGCGACTGGGACATCAGCCGCGACGCACCTTACTTCGGCATTGAAATTCCCGACGCACCCGGCAAATATTTTTATGTGTGGCTCGATGCGCCCATTGGCTACTTGGCTTCGCTCAAAAACTATTTGGGCAAGATCGGTGTGGACTACAACGCCTACATCAACAACCCCAATGTCGAGCAGTACCACTTCATTGGCAAAGACATCACGTATTTCCATACGCTGTTCTGGCCGGCCATGCTGCACTTCAGCGGCCGCAAAACACCCAATGCGGTCTATGTGCACGGCTTCTTAACCGTCAGCGGCGAGAAGATGAGCAAGAGCCGCGGCACCGGCCTCGACCCGCTCAAGTATTTGAAGCTCGGCATGAACCCCGAGTGGTTGCGTTACTACATTGCCGCCAAACTCAATGGCCGCAACGAAGACGTCGATTTCAACCCCGAAGACTTCATGGCCCGCGTCAACTCCGACTTGGTGGGCAAGTACATCAACATCGCATCGCGCGCTGCAGGCTTCATTGCCAAGCGATTGGGCGGCAAGTTGGGCACGGTGTCGGCTGATGGCCAGGCTTTGCTGAAGCAATTGCACGAAGGCGTGCCCCCTATTGCCAAACTTTATGACGAGCGTGACTACGCCAAAGCCCTGCGCGAAGTGATGCTCTTGGCCGATCGCGTGAACGAGTACGTCGATCAAAACAAACCTTGGGAATTGGCCAAACAAGAAGGCATGGATGCACGCCTGCACGACGTTTGCACCACCTGCATTGAAGCCTTCCGTTTGCTCAGCCTGATGCTCAAGCCGGTGCTGCCTTCATTGGCCAGCAACGTGGAAAAATTCTTGAACATCGATGCCATGAACTTCACCCATGTGCAAGCTTCCCTGGGTGCAGGTCACGCCATCAACGACTACAAACATTTGATGCAGCGTGTGGATGTGGCCATGCTCGATGCCTTGTTCGAAGCGCCCGAGCCCATGGTTGAAGCGGCACCGCTGCCAGGTGGCGAGGCCATTGCGCCCACCATCTCGATTGATGACTTCGCCAAAGTAGATTTGCGCATCGCGCAGATCGTGCAATGCGAAGCAGTGGAAGGTTCGACCAAACTCTTGCGCCTCACTTTGGATGTGGGCGAAGGCAAACACCGCAATGTGTTCAGTGGCATTGCCAGCGTTTACAAACCTGAAGACTTGGTGGGCAAGCTCACCGTGATGGTGGCCAATTTGGCGCCGCGCAAAATGAAGTTTGGTGTGTCTGAAGGCATGGTGCTGGCCGCCAGCCATGCCGATGAAAAAGCCGAACCCGGCATTTATGTGTTGAACCCATGGCCCGGTGCAAAACCTGGCATGCGCATTCACTGATCGGCGTCACATCAAAGGCCATTTGCAACGCTACACTGACACATGGCCTTTTTCTTTCGCCCCAAGCTCGTTGACTCGTTAAAGGCTTACTCGCGCGAGCAGCTGGGCGCTGACATCGCCGCTGGACTTACCGTTGGCGTGGTGGCCTTGCCCTTGGCCATGGCCTTCGCCATTGCCTCTGGCCTCAAACCCGAAGCGGGTTTGTTCACCGCCATCATTGCAGGCTTCATCATTTCTGCATTGGGTGGCAGCAAGGTCCAAATTGGCGGTCCAGCCGGCGCCTTCATCGTCATTGTGTATGGCATCTTGGAACGCTATGGGTTGGCCAATCTAATCATTGCCACCGCCGCATCGGGCGTGCTCTTGTTCATCATGGGCTTGCTCAAATTGGGTACCCTCATTCGCTTCATTCCGGTGGCGGTGGTGATCGGTTTCACCAACGGCATTGCTGTGCTCATCATGCTGTCTCAGGCCAAAGATTTTTTGGGTCTCCAAGTGAACAACATGCCCGCCGACTTCTTTGGCATCTTGCGCGCTTTGAGCGATGCATTGCCCAGCTTTCAACCCACTTCTTTTGCTTTGGCTTTGGGATCTCTCCTGTTGATTGTGGTGTGGCAACGCACTTTTGCAGCTCGCCCGTCACAAACTCAAGCCAGTGGCTTGCGCCGCACATTGCAAGTCATCCCAGGCTCCATCGTGGCCTTGGTCGTAGCCACTTTGGTGGCGCAAAGCTTGAGCTTGCCTGTGGAAACCATTGGCAGCAAATTTGGCGGTATCCCTTCCGCGTTGCCCAGCTTTGTGTGGCCCGAGTTCAGCTTGGAGGCATTGAAGAACTTGAGCATGCCCATCTTCACCATCACCTTGTTGGGCGCCATTGAGTCATTGTTGTGCGCACGCATTGCCGATGGCCTGATTGGCGACAGGCACAACCCCAATCAAGAACTGATGGCGCAAGGCGTGGCCAACTTTGTCACACCCTTCTTTGGTGGCATGCCCGCCACAGGCACCATTGCGCGGACCGTGACCAACGTGAAAAGTGGCGGACGCTCGCCGGTCGCAGGCATGGTGCATGCGCTGACCTTGTTGGTGGTGGTGTGGGTGGCCGCGCCGCTGGCCAACCACGTGCCCTTGGCTGCCTTGGCCGCCATCTTGATGTTTGTGGCATGGAACATGGGTGAATGGCACGCATTTTCTGATTTGAAACAGTTCCGTGCGCCCTATCGCATCACCCTGCTGGCTGTGTTTTTGCTCACCGTGATGGTCGACCTGACAGTGGCGGTTGAATTTGGCTTGTTTGCGGCTTGCGTGACCTTCATTTACCGAATTTCCAACCTCAGCCGGGTGGAGCAACTGTCGCCTGTGGACACCCAAGCCCTGATTGGCCAAGACGGACGCATCAGCGCTTATCGGTTTTACGGCGCTTTGTTCTTTGGTGCGGTCAAACTGGTGGAGGCCATCGAAGACCACTTACCGCAAAAAGCGGTCATTTTGGACCTCAAAAACATCATTTACATCGATTCTTCAGGCGCTGATGCCTTGATGGCATTGGCGCAGGTCTGTCAAAAACGGCAGGTTCGACTCTTGATCTGTGGCCTGAACCACCAACCCATGGACATTGCCAAGCGCACAGGGCTTCTGGATTTGGTCGGCAAGGACTGCCAGCCCGATTGGGGCACGGGCCTCGAAACCGCCTTGTCGTCAGAAAACCTCTAGCGCCAGCCCGCTAAAATACGGACTTCTAACCAGAAAGCGCTTTGTCATGTCGCTCTTGCATTTTTTCCGTCGTCCAGACTATCAGTCCGACGCCACACAATTCATTGAACAGCTCAAAGCTGACCGCCCGCATTTGGATGCCGCCCAACAAGAAGCCCGCGCTTTGTTGTGGAACGCATCAGTTGACCGTCATGTGTTGAAAGAATTCAACGAAGGTCGCGTCGCTCAAAAACCTTACGTCTATCAGACTAAAGGTTGAAACTTTTGGAAAACACGGCCACATCTCCCGAGGTTCTTCCCGCGATTGACAACACCGCGGGCTTGCCCGAGGTCATCGACCACGTGGCCGTGGCACGCCTGTATGGCGAGCCTTTGTTTTCCATGCCCAACGACCTCTACATCCCACCGGATGCCTTGGAGGTTTTTCTAGAGGCCTTTGAAGGTCCTCTGGACTTGTTGTTGTATTTGATTCGCAAGCAAAATTTCAACATCCTCGACATTCCCATGGCGGCGGTCACGCGCCAGTACCTCAGCTATGTCGACGAAATTCGCGAGCACAACTTAGAGTTGGCCGCTGAATATTTGCTGATGGCGGCCATGCTGATTGAAATCAAATCACGCATGTTGCTGCCACCCAAGAAAGTGGCTGAAGGTCAAGAACCCGAAGACCCACGTGCCGAATTGGTTCGCCGTTTGCTCGAGTACGAGCAAATGAAAATGGCCTCCATGCAATTGGGCAATTTGCCCCAATACGGCCGCGACTTCCTGAAGGCACAGGTTTACATCGAGCAAAGTTTGCAACCCCGCTTCCCCGATGTTCATTTGGTGGAATTGCAAGAAGCCTGGCGCGACATTCTGAAGCGTGCCAAGTTGGTACAGCATCACAAAATTTCGCGCGAAGAGCTCAGCGTGCGCGAGCACATGAGCATCGTCTTGAAGCACCTTCAAGGCCGCAAGTTTGTGGAGTTTGAAAACTTGTTCGATCCCAGCAAAGGCACACCGGTGTTGGTGGTCACCTTCATTGCACTACTGGAACTGGCCAAAGAAACTTTGATTGAAATCACGCAAGCCGAAGCATTCGCTCCCATCTACGTGCGCTTGGCCTTCACACCTGCATAAGCCTGGCAAAACCACTGCCCCGAATGGGTCAGGAACTTGAAGCCGCTTCGCCTTTGGCACCCCGTCCCATCAATGCGGCGACGGCTTCGGCAGGTTTCAACTGGCCATCGAGCAAGGCCACAACCGCTTGTGCAATGGGCATTTCAACCCCCAAGGCCATTGCGCGCTTGACCACAGTGCGCGCGCTGTAAACCCCTTCGGCCACATGCCCCAATGATTGAACGGCTTGCTGCAAATCCATGCCTTGCGCCAGCAACAAACCCACTTTGCGATTGCGACTTAAATCACCTGTGGCAGTGAGCACCAAATCGCCCAAGCCAGACAAGCCCATGAAGGTTTCGGGCTTGGCGCCCAAGGCTACGCCCAAGCGCGTCATTTCAGACAAGCCACGTGTGATCAACGCGGCGCGGGCATTCAAACCAAGGTTCAAGCCATCGCACAAACCTGTGGCAATCGCCAATACGTTTTTAACTGCACCACCCACCTCAACGCCCACAATGTCCTCGTTGGCATAAACGCGCAAACTGGCACTGTGAAACGCATCCACCAACAACTGACGCACCTTGGGGTGCGCACTGGCAGCCACCAAAGCGGTTGGCTGTGCTGTGGCCACTTCCAAGGCAAAGCTAGGACCACTTAAAGCCCCCGCTTGAAGTTGGGGAGCGACTTGCTGACACACCTCATGCGGCATGGCACCCGATTCAACACCTTGGCTACCCGCTTCAAAGCCTTTGCAAAGCCAAGCCACGGGCACCTGCACATCTTTCAAGGTCATCAACATGCTGCGCAAAGCAGACATGGGCGTGCCAATCACAATCAAATCGTGCTGCTGTGCCCATGCGGCCAATTCAGACACAGGCGTGCTGACACACTGCAATGACGCAGGAAAAAGAATCCCAGGCAAATAGCGCTGATTGCTTCTTTGGGATTGAAGTTCTTTGGCAGCAGCAGGGTCACGCGTCCACAACTGAACGTGATGCCCTGTGCCCTCACGGCTGGCACTGATGGCCAGCGCGGTGCCCCAAGCACCTGCCCCGATGACCGCAATCTTCAGGCTCAAGCTGAGGCCTTGGTGATGAATTTACTGAACTTGAGGTGCAGCCGCCGCTTGGCCCGCAGCTTCAGCTTGTTGCTGCTCATACATGGCTTGGAAGTTGATTTCGGCCAAGTGCACAGGCGGGAAGCCAGCGCGAGTGACCATGTCGGCCACATTGCCACGCAGGTAGGGGTACACGATTTGGGGGCAAGCGATGCCCATGATGGGGCCCATTTGGTCTTCAGGCAAATTGCGGATTTCGAAAATGCCTGCTTGTTTGCACTCCACCAAAAAGACCGTTTTGTCTTCAATTTTGGTGTGCACGGTGGCCGTGACGCAAATTTCGTAAACGCCTTCAGCCGCCTGGTTGGCTTCCACACCCAATTGAATGTCGACCGCAGGTTGTTGTTGCTCCAACAAAATGGCGGGTGAGTTGGGCTGCTCCAAAGACGCTTCCTTCATGTAAACGCGTTGGATTTGGAACACGGGGGTGTTGGCTTCTGACATAAATAATTTTGCTTTGAGGGTGATCATCCCTGCGGCCGCTTGAACAAGCCCCAACCGCGGGTTCAGGTCAGATTATCACCGATGGCAGGGGGCGCAAAAGCCCCCCCTGCAAAGATCAGCTGGCTTGCAGCAACGGCATCAAGCCGCCTTTGGCATCCAAAGCCATCAGGTCATCACAGCCACCCACATGCGTCTCACCGATGAAGATTTGAGGCACTGTGCGGCGACCCGTGATTTTCATCATGTGTTCACGCGCTTCAGGTTGGGTGTCGATCCTGATTTCCTCAATGTCCGTGACGCCTTTGGACTTCAAGACTTGTTTGGCGCGGACACAGTAGGGGCAAACGGCCGTTGTGTACATCTTCACTTGTGGCATGACAACTCCAGATTCGATGGTTATGCTTTTTCAACAGGCAGGTTGGCTTCGCGCCATGACTTCAAACCGCCGGACAAGGCCTGCGCACGTTCAAAGCCCAGCTTCTGGGCTTGGGCCGCAGCGCGGCTGGCACGGCCACCCACTTGGCAGACCATGATGACCGGCAGGCTTTTGTTTTTGACCAACTGGGGCAGTTGTTGCTCAAGCTGACCCAAGGGAATGTTTTTGGAGCCGACCACATGGCCTTGGGCAAATTCGGCAGGCTCGCAGACATCAATGACCACCGCTTTTTCACGGTTCATGAGCAGAACCGCTTCGGAAGGTTCCACCCCACCGGCAGCACCTTTGGTAATGGCTGGCCAAAAAAGCGCCAAGGCTGAGGCCGCAGCCACGGAAACCAACATCCAGTTTTCAATCAAAAAATTCACAAAAAACCCTTAAAAAGTTCACATGCAGCACATTTCACGGCCGCACGCCAGATTCGAATTCTAAAATGGCGAACGGAAAACCGTATTGTCCTCTCTGATTAAACCTTTCACCATGTACAAATTCGTTCTCATTCGCCACGGCGAGTCCACTTGGAATTTAGAAAATCGCTTCACTGGCTGGACCGATGTTGATTTAACCCCCACCGGCATTGAACAAGCCAAAGCCGCTGGTCGTCTTCTGAAAGCCGAAGGCTATGAGTTTGACTTGGCCTACACCAGCGTCTTAAAGCGCGCCATTCACACGCTGTGGCACACCTTGGATGCCATGGACCGCCAATGGCTGCCTGTGCACAACAGCTGGCGTTTGAACGAGCGTCACTACGGTGCGCTCCAAGGCTTGAACAAAGCTGAAACTGCCAAAAAGTATGGCGATGATCAGGTTTTGGTCTGGCGCCGCAGTTTTGACACGCCGCCACCCGCTTTGGAGCCGCAAGACCCCCGCTGCGAACGTGGTGACCTGCGTTACGCCAAGATCAACGCCCAAGACGTGCCATTGACCGAATGCCTCAAAGACACGGTGGCGCGTGTGGTGCCTTTTTGGACCGAGTCCATGGCACCTGCCATCAAAGCAGGCAAGCGCGTGGTGGTGGCCGCCCACGGCAACTCCATTCGAGCACTGATCAAGTACTTGGACAACATTTCAGACGACGACATCGTGAACTTGAACATCCCCAATGGCATCCCATTGGTGTACGAGCTCGATGCCAATTTAAAGCCTGTCAAAAAATACTATTTGGGTGATGCCGAAGCAGCCGCCAAAGCGGCAGCGGCTGTGGCCAGCCAAGGCAAGGCCTAATTACCACCAAGACAATCCCTGATGCCTCCAAACTTGGGCGTCAGGGTGTATATTGGTTCAAAAGGAGACCCTCTGGGTCAATGAACATGGGTCAAAAATTGAAAATAGTGGGCTGGTTAAGCGTGGGCGCCTTGGCGGGTGCACTCACTACGGTGTCCTTGCAAACCACGGCACGAGGCGCGTTTGCGCCTTTGCCACTCGAAGAGTTGCAGCAATTGGCTGCCGTGTTTGGCATGGTGAAAAGCGACTACGTCGAAGCTGTGGATGAGAAAAAACTCATCACTGAAGCCATCTCGGGCATGGTCGCCAGTCTCGACCCCCACTCTCAATATTTTGACAAGAAAAGCTTCAAAGAATTCAGCGAAGGCACATCCGGTCGATTCGTCGGCGTGGGCATTGAGATCACCCAAGAAGAAGGTGTGGTCAAAGTGGTGTCACCCATTGAAGGTTCTCCCGCAGACCGGGCTGGCCTCAAAACCAATGACCTGATCACCAAGATTGACGACACTTTCGTCAAAGGCTTGTCCATGAACGATGCGGTGAAACGCATGCGTGGCGAGCCCAACACCAAAGTGCTCTTGACCATTTTCCGCAAAGACGAGAGCCGCACCTTCACCGTCACCATCGTGCGGGAAGAAATCAAAACACAATCGGTCAAAGCCAAACTTTTGGATTCTGGTTACGGTTGGATTCGGGTGTCTCAGTTCCAAGAACGCACCGTCGAAGACTTTTCTAAGAAGATAGAAGACATGTACAAACAAGAACCCAAGCTCAAAGGCTTGGTGCTTGATTTGCGCAACGACCCCGGTGGTTTGCTCGATGCAGCAGTGGCCTTGTCTGCCGCTTTCTTGCCAGAAAACGCCACGGTGGTGTCCACCAACGGCCAGTTGGAAGAAAGCAAGTTTGTCTACAAAGCAGCGCCGCAGTTTTGGCGCCGCAGTGCCGATGTCGATCCCATTCAGCGACTCACCCAAAACACCCAAGGTCAGTTGAAAAAAGTACCGCTGGTGGTGTTGGTCAATGAAGGCTCTGCTTCAGCCAGCGAAATTGTGGCCGGTGCATTGCAAGATCACAAACGCGCTGTGGTCATGGGCAGCCAAACATTTGGCAAAGGCTCCGTGCAGACGGTGCGCCAACTGGGTCCTGACACCGCATTGAAACTCACCACAGCGCGTTACTACACACCCAGTGGTCGCTCCATCCAAGCCAAAGGCATCTTGCCCGACGTGATGCTGGACGAAACCGAGAACGGCAATGTGTTTGCAGCCTTGCGTACACGTGAAGAAGATTTGGAAAAGCATTTGGGCAATGGCCAAGAAGCCGAGAAGAAAAACGAAGAGCGCCAAAAGGCACGTGAAGAAGCGCTGAAGAAATTGGAAGCAGAAGCCAAAAAACCACAGTCCGAAAGACGACCCCCTGAGTTTGGCTCCGACAAAGACTTCCAACTCAACCAAGCCTTGAACCAACTCAAAGGTTTGCCCGTCAAAGTGAGCGCCACTTTGGCCGCGCGCAAAGAAGAGAAAAAAGACAAGTAAGCGCCCATGAGGGACGACCAACTCCTGCGCTATTCGCGCCACATTCTGCTGGACGAATGGGGTGTTGAAGGGCAGGAGCGAGTGAACGCATCGCATGCACTCATCATTGGTGCGGGTGGCTTAGGCTCTCCAGTTGCTTTGTATTTGGCCAGCGCAGGCGTAGGCCGCATCAGCCTGGTGGACAATGACCACGTAGATGTCACCAATTTGCAGCGCCAAATTGCGCACACACAGGCACGTGTGGGCCAAGCCAAAGTTGAATCGCTGCGTGCCGCCATGAGCGCCATCAATCCCGATGTTCACATCAGCACACATGCCATGAAGGCTGATGCCACTTTGTTGCACAGCTTGGTTCCCCAAGCCGATGTGATCCTGGATTGCACCGACAATTTCGAAATACGCCACGCCATCAACTTGGCATGTGTGACGCATGGCAAACCCCTGGTCTCTGGCGCTGCCTTGCGTCTTGATGGCCAATTGGCGGTGTACGACACACAGCACACCGAGTCACCGTGCTACGCCTGTGTGTTTCCGCCGACTCAAAATTTTGAAGAAACCCGATGCGCCACCATGGGCGTGCTGGCACCGCTGGTTGGCGTGATCGGCAGTTTGCAAGCCACCGAGGCACTCAAAATTTTGAGTGGTATGGGCAGCAGTTTGCGCGGACAACTGATGATGTTCAATGCGCAACACATGGAATGGCAAACCCTTCAAACACATCGCCAAGCCCATTGCCCTGTGTGCAGCAGCTTGCGCCGCTAAGCGTTTGCCTGAAGGTCCTCGGCAGGTAAATGCCTCTATGATTGCCGCATGAATTCTCTCCAAGCTTGGTTGCCCTTTCTCAAGTGGCCGCGCTTAAGCGCTCAGCTGTTTCGACAAGAGTGGCTCGCCGGCTTTTCGGTGGCCCTGCTCATGGTGCCGCAATCGGTGGCCTACGCCGCGTTGGCGGGCATGCCCTTGGTCACCGGTCTCTACGCGGCTTTATTGCCAGCTGTGGTGGGCGTGATGTGGGGTGGGTCAACCCGTTTGTCCATTGGCCCCTCCGCCCTCACCTGCGTTCTCATCAGTGCGTCGCTGGCTGGCATGGCGCAACCGGCCAGTTCACATTGGGTGCACTTGGCCGTTTGGTTGGCACTCATTGCGGGCGCCTTGCAATTGCTGATGGGCATCATGCGTTATGGCTGGCTGCTCAACCTGATCAGCTCGCCCGTCATGATGGGATTTACACAAGCTGCAGGTTTGTTGGTCATGGCCTCTCAATTGCCCGCCATCACAGGCTGGCAAGCAGGCGGCTCTGTGCAAGTGTCAGATCTGGCATTTGGACTGATCAGCCTGGCCTCCCTCTTTGCCGCCAAAAAATGGTTGCCCAAATGGCCCAGCATCATGTTGGTGGTGGCCGCGTCTGCGGTCATCAGCTATGCCATCGGTTTTGCCGAACAAGGTGGCACAGTGATTGGCGCTTTGCCAACGTCCTTGCCCGAACTTTCGCTACCGCCTCTGATCACTTGGACCGAGCTGGGCATGTTGGCGGGGCCTGCGGTGTTGATCGCCTTGGTGAGTTTTTTGGAGGCTGCTTCAAGCGCCAAAACTGAAAATCAAAAAGACGGCACCTTATGGCAAGAGAACCAAGATTTGATTGGACAAGGACTGGCCAAAATCACTTCTGCGCTTTGCGGCAGTTTTGCAACCAGTACCTCGTTTTCCAGGTCCGCCATCAGTTTGGCATCAGGCGCCAAAACTGGGTGGGCCGTGATCGGCACCACGTCCTTTGTGCTCTTGGCGGTGTTTGCTTCACCCGCCTTGTTTCATGTGCCGCGAGCGGTGTTGGCGGCCATTGTGATTTTGGCTGTCTCGAGTTTGATTCAACCCAAAGCTTTTGTGAAGCTCTGGCACATATCACGCATTGAAGCCATCACGGCTGGCCTGACCTTTGCCATCACACTGCTCAGCACGCCTCGAATTTATTGGGGTGTATTGGCTGGGGTGCTGATGGGCCTGAGCCACTTTTTGCATACGCGTCTTCATCCACGCATCATCGAAGTGGGCCTGCATGAAGATGGCAGCCTGCGCGATCGTCACCTTTGGCAACTGCCCGCCATCACGTCCGATGTGCTTGCTTTGCGCATGGATGCCGAGCTCGACTTTGCTGCGGCCAGCAGCTTTGAAAAATACATCACTGAAAAATTGCGTGATTTGCCGCACATTCAACATGTGTGCTTGTTTGCACAGCCCATCAATCGCATCGATGCCACGGGCGTCGAAACCATGCAGCAGTTGCGCAAGCAATTGACACAAGCTCACATCCAGCTGCACATCAGCGGCATCAAACTGCCCGTTGAAAAAGCACTGCGTTTGGCAGGCGAGTTAGATGGCAAAGACGGCGTAAAGTTGTACCGCACCGACATTGAGGCCGTCAACGCATTGCGCGCCTTGCAAGCCTTGCCCGACGACATTTCAGGCATGGCCATTTAAATTCAGGCACTCACAATCCAGCCTTCGAGTGGATCAAAATTGGGCAAGCCATAGTTGGCCAGTTGCCCAGCCGCTTCAGCCGCAGCGTGTTGCGTTGCAGCCCAAGCGACTTGCACCATGCACAGCACCGCATCCAAGCTGTCGCCCGATGCATCGGCCAACAAAGTGTCGTGCTGTGAAGCACTCAGTTTCAAGCGAAGACCCAAGCGCGTTTGCGCCATGTCAAGGGCGTGCAAAATGTCTTTGCGTGCCACCCACCGTTCAGGCGTTTGTTTTTGTTTGTCGTCGCTTTTGTAACTTCTGTGCCCCACCACTTCACGCGCCAGCAAACCTGGGTAGGCTTCTAAAGCAACACAGTCGGGCCGCCCTGTCTGCAGGCCAGGCAAGGTCCAAGCAGCTTGCCGCAGCAAAGGCACACCTGCATGCATCATCCAAGCCACAGGAGGATTGACCCATTTCATGGAGGGGCTAGACCCCGCAGGTAGATCTGTCTTGCGATGCGCAAACTTCGACCCTGCCGGCCTGGCATCGCAGAAAGATTTGAACAACTGCCGCAATTCCTCGCGCGAATGGGCGGCAAAGCGGTCCATGCATTCAGGCCAGGTGCTTGGCCAGTGAACAGCTTCTACCCATTCTCTGGGCAAGCCAAAGGGCAAATCAAAACCGCCTACACAGGGCTGACCATCGGGCGCAGGTTGTTGAAGGAATTCTTGAAACGATGAGAGGGTTTCAAACTGTTGCAATTGCTTCAGTTGAACACTGCCTCGGTGCACGGCACCCAATGCCACCACGATGGGTTTGCGCTTGCTGGGGCTGCTTGAAAAATCGCATCCCAGCAAACACAAGGCAGAAAGATCAGGCGCGCCCAATGATGGAAGCCGTGGCCATCAGTTCTTCCAGCAATGCCAGAGAAACTGAACCAGAGACACTGTAGGGGTCGAGCTCTGCACGCTCGGAGTACTTGAGCAAGATGCTGGTGTTGACACGTGCCACATCGACTTGGCCCATGGTCCAACCACTGAAGCGGCGCTCTGAAATTTCTTCGTAATGCAGCAAGACCACATCTTTGTGACGCGCGTC
Organism: Limnohabitans sp. Hippo4; assembly: GCF_003063605.1. NCBI lineage: Bacteria > Pseudomonadati > Pseudomonadota > Betaproteobacteria > Burkholderiales > Comamonadaceae > Limnohabitans > Limnohabitans sp. Hippo4. Next base: position 39,809 of record NZ_NESE01000003.1, read on the forward strand.
TTTTTGAATGTGGCCATAGAGGTCACTGACGGCTTCACGACCACCTTCGATGGCCTGCAAAAAGATACCGCCGCCGTAAACCAGAATGCCTGTGATGCCAGTGCTGGGGTTGAACTGTCGAGACTGCGCCAAAATGGATTCAATGACATCGGGGTGAGCATCCACCGCACGACTGGCGTAAAGTAAACGGACCAACATGTTCAGGCCTTTCTGGGGATCAATGACAAGAATTCACGGCGCAAGTTGGCGTCTTTCAAGAACACACCGCGCATGACCGAATTGATCATTTTGCTGTCCATGTCTTTGACACCCCGCCAGCCCATGCAAAAGTGGCTGGCCTCCATCACGATAGCCAAACCATCGGGTTGTGTTTTGCGCTGAATCAAATCAGCCAACTGAACCACAGCTTCTTCTTGAATTTGAGGACGTCCCATGATCCATTCGGCCAAACGAGCGTACTTGGACAGGCCAATGACGTTGGTGTGTTCATTCGGCAAGACGCCAATCCAGATTTGACCAATGACAGGGCACAGGTGGTGGCTGCAAGCGCTGCGCACAGTGATGGGGCCCACAATCATGAGTTCGTTCAAATGCTCGGCATTGGGAAACTCTGTGACTTCGGGGCCTTCAACATAGCGGCCTTTGAAGACTTCCTTCAAATACATTTTGGCCACACGCCGCGCTGTGTCTTGGGTGTTGTGATCGTTTTGCGTGTCGATCACCATGCTGTCCAACACCGTTTGCATTTTGCCTGCAACTTCGTCGAGCAAATGATCTAACTCACCGGGCTGGATGAACTCAGCGATGTTGTCGTTGGCATTGAATCGTTTGCGCGCAGCCTTGATGCGCTCGCGAATCTTCACGGAAACCGGCGTACCAATGTCCTCAGCGTTTAAATGGACGGGTGCATTCATAAGCGTTTTTTGAAAAGTCAAACCCTGATCCTACCAGTGATTGATGCCATTGCAAGGTGTAGGGCTTGGCAACAACAGGGCATGCCGAGGTGCTCAGTAACGATTTCCTGTCAGCCAAATTGCAAAACGCATCAAGCCAAAGGCCACCCAGTCCATGCCGCGCTGAAGCTTTGAGCGCGTCAGCAACGCCTCTGCGACGACCCGTTGACTGCCCGTCTCAATGGCTTGGCTCAAAGCTTCGTGCAATTGCTTGGCAAAAAACCCATCGACCACCACCACATTGGCTTCGCGGGCTAACAACAAGCTAAAGGGGTCGAGGTTGGAAGAACCCACGGTGGCCCAAGGATGGGCATGATGCGCATCGATGACGGCCACTTTGGCGTGCAAAAAACTCTCGGTGTATTCGTAAATCTCAACCCCTGCGGCCATCAATTGACGGTAAACCGGTCGGACAGCGTGGTATTGCATGAAGTACTCGTACCGCCCTTGCAACAAGAGTTGTACCCGAACACCCCTTTGAGCCGCGTGAATCAGCGCTTGGCGCAATTTGCGGCCCGGCAAGAAATAGGCATTGGCCATCACAATGTCGTGGCGCGCCATGCCAATGGCACGCCGATAGGCCTTTTCAATTTGACTGCGATGCAACACGTTGTCTCGCAGCAGCAAGCCAGCTCGCGCCACCCAACTCTGACCTTGCGCCGCTTGGGCATCTTGTAACCATGGCAGATGCACACCAGCGGCCCTGAATGAGCTGAATGCCTCCGGAAAGTTTTGTTGTCGCACATGTCGAACGGCTTGCATGCGCCACCACAGTTGCGTCGTAGTCTCTTGCACTTGCTGCACCAGCGCACCTGTGGCGCAAACGGCAAAATCCAAACGAGGTGATTTCAAAGCCCCGTAATAAGGGTCATGCCAATCGTCCAAGACATTGATGCCGCCACAGAAAGCCAAGTGACCATCGATGACACACAGTTTGCGATGCAAGCGTCGCCATCGACTGGGGATCAAAAGGCCCAAGGTCCCAAGCGGGGAGTAAACACGCCACACCACACCAGATTCATCGAATCGAGCTCGCCACTCTTCGCTCAAACGAGGCGTCCCCACACCGTCCACCACCACCCACACCCTCAACCCTCTTCGGCCAGCCCTCTCCAAGGCTGCAGCCACCAGCGCACCCGCTGCGTGAAAGTCAAAAATATAAGTTTCGAGGTGAATGTGCGAACGGGCAGCATCAATGGCCCGAATCAGCTCTGGAAAAAACTCTGCGCCACCCTTCAACAACTTGATTTGATGGCCATCGTGCAAAGGGGGACGGTTTTTCATCGTTCAAACTTTGCGACCAAGGGCAAATGGTCAGACATGCGTTGCCAAATTTTGCCATGCGGGACCATTTGACTCACTGGCGTTAAGCCTCTGGCGTAGACGTGATCGAGTTGCACCATGGGCAAGCGAGAGGGGTAAGTGGGCTGCGCATCGGTTGGCCATTCGTGCAAGCTTTCGCGCTGCATCATGCGTGTGATGCGGGTACCCCAATCGTTGAAATCGCCCGCCACCAACAAGGGGGCATCTTCAGGCACTTCACGTGCAATGTACTTGTGCAATTGCGCGACTTGGCGCACACGGCTGGCCGGAATCAAGCCTAGATGCACCACGATGACATGGACAGAGATGGGCGCAGTGGGACTGCTGTGTGCCGCTCTGGCATCCCCCACCTGAACCTCCACATGCAACAAACCCCGCTGCTCAAAGCGATGGTCTGAGATGTCTTCATGCCGATGCGAGACGACTGGCCAGCGCGACAACAAAGCGTTGCCGTGTTCCCCATGACGAGTGACCGCATTGGTTCGATAGACCGCCTCATAACCAGGTGGCGCTAAAAATTCTGCTTGTGGCAACTCCGGCCAATGCTTGAAGTATTTCTCTTCTCGGCGATGGACTTTTCTGACCTCTTGCAGGCACACGATGTCCGCATCCAACTGCTCAATGGCCAAACCCAAGTTGTGGATTTCCAAACGTCGCGCTGGCCCCAAACCTTGTACACCCTTGTGGATGTTGTAGGTGGCCACTTTCAAAAAGGCTGGCTTTTCAGTGGGCATGGTTAAGCGCCATCCTGTGCCATCCAGTGTGGCAACATCAAAATGGCTTCGGCATTTGACGGCGAGAAGCAAAGGTCTGCGGCATCACGCCAAGCATGCCATTGGTGCTCGGTGTGTTCTGTTGGGCTGAGTTGAACTGGCAGCCTGTGGGGCAAGGCCAAGCCAAACACACGCTCTCGGTTATGCGTGACATGGGGCGCATAACGCCATCGCCAAGCCGGGTAAATTTCGTAGGTGTTTTCTAGTCCCCAATCGGTCAATTTCAAATGGGGGTGCAAAGCGTCTAAGCCTGTTTCTTCCATCACTTCACGGCGCGCCGTTTCTTCCCAAGTTTCATGGACAGCATCTTTGCTTCCTGTCACCGATTGCCAAGTGCCCGCATCGGCGCGGCGAATCAGCAAGACATCGGCTTGGGCGGTGTAAATCACCACCAAGACAGACTCAGGAATTTTGTAGGAACTGGCACTCATTGCATGAACATTCTGCATGAACTTTCAGGTTCAAGCTGCACTTTCACAGACAGCTTGATGAAACGCCTATGATCACCCCATGCACCGTTCAGAAACAACCCCCTCCTCTCCAGTGGCCTTGAGCGCTTCTGCCACCCAACTGACTTGGCAAGAAAATGGCCATGACTGTCAGGATGAATGGCGCAGCGAACGCGGCGCGCCTGCTCCCAAACGGGTTGTCTTGGCCGATGACACCCTCAGTGCCGACAGCGCTTACCGCTTGGCCTGTGCCGGAACCGGCATGCTGTGGCGAGGTGACTTCCAGAACGCCCGCTTGTTGCTGCAAGCTTTGGCACGCCGTTGCGATGCGCCTAAAAAAGTGCGTCGAGCGTCCAAAACCCATCCTGAGGTGACGCACACCCCCCAAGAGAATTTCCATTTGCACCGCCAAGCCCAATCGCAGCGCGCGCGCACCTTGAGCATGATCTTGATTCAAGTCAATCCAGACCGACAGATCAGCCTGCGCCGAGCGCCCGATTGGCGCGAAGCGATGAAGGAAGCTTGGGGCCCCGCAGGCACCACAGGCTGCGTCACTTCTTTGCGTGAATTGCTCGGACTGGTGGGTGCGCATGAATGGCATCAAAAGGGCATGGAAATTTCTGCCCTGGGCAGCGCGCCCCACAACCGCATTCACCCCAGCTATGGCGTTTTCTCACCCGTGCGCGGCGAGTACATTCAGTTGGTGGCCGACGCGCCTTTGCCCAGCACCGAATTGGCATTTGACATTGGCACGGGCACAGGCGTGCTGTCTGCCGTTTTGGCCAAGCGAGGCGTCAAACGCGTGGTGGGCACCGATCTCGATCCGCGTGCCTTGTCTTGTGCCAAAGACAACATCCAGCGCTTGGGCCTGAAAGACAAAGTTGAATTGGTACAAGCCAACCTCTTTCCAGATGGCAAAGCACCCCTGATCGTCTGCAACCCCCCTTGGTTGCCCGCACGTGCCAGCGCCCCCATTGAACGGGCCATCTACGATGAAAACAGCGCCATGCTCAAGGGCTTCTTGGCAGGACTGGCAGCGCACCTTGCACCCAAGGGCGAAGGCTGGTTGATCTTGTCAGACTTGGCGGAGCATTTGGGTTTGCGAACTCGCGCAGAACTCGAAGCGTGGATTGCAGAGGGCGGCTTGAAGGTGATTGGCAAACTCGACACCAAAGCCGAGCACAAGAAAGTTCAAGATCAAAGTGATCCTTTGCATGCCGCTCGTGCTGCAGAGCTCACTTCTTTGTGGCGCCTGGCTGCCAAGTAATCTACCCAATTTAAAGCAGAACGTGGGCAACATGCCCTCATGAAAAAAGGCCGCTGATGCGGCCTTTTTGCTTTAAGCCTTGACGGCTTCGGGGTTGCGCACACGAATGTGCAATTCGCGCAATTGTTTTTCGTCCACAGGGCTGGGGGCTTGGGTCAGCAAGCACTGCGCACGTTGTGTTTTGGGGAAGGCAATCACGTCGCGGATGGACTCGGCACCGGTCATCAAGGTGATGATGCGGTCCAAACCGAAGGCCAAGCCGCCGTGAGGTGGCGCGCCGTATTGCAAAGCGTCGAGCAAGAAGCCAAACTTGAGTTGGGCTTCTTCGGGTGTGATCTTCAAAGCATCAAACACTTTTTGTTGCACGTCGGCGCGGTGAATACGCACAGAACCACCGCCAATTTCCCAACCATTCAAGACCATGTCATAGCCTTTGGCAATGCACTTCTCGGGGGCTGTGACCATCCAGTCTTCGTGGCCGTCTTTGGGCGCTGTAAAGGGGTGGTGCACGGCGGTGTAACGCTGTGACTCGTCGTCGTACTCGAACATGGGGAAATCGACCACCCACATTGGCGCCCAACGGTCTTCGAACAAGCCAGATTTTTTGGCGAATTCGCTGTGACCAATTTTGAGGCGCAAAGCACCGATTGAATCGTTGACCACTTTGGCTTTGTCGGCACCGAAGAACAAGATGTCGCCGTCTTGTGCGTTGGTGCGTTTCAGAATTTCGGCAATGGCGGCATCGTGCAAGTTCTTCACGATAGGGCTTTGCAAACCGTCGCGGCCTTTGGCCACTTCGTTGACCTTGATCCAGGCCAAACCTTTGGCGCCGTAAATTTTGACGAATTCGGTGTAACCATCGATCTCGCCGCGGCTGATGTCAGAACCACCGGGTACGCGTAAGGCCACCACACGACCACCAGGCGTTGTGGCAGGTGTGCTGAACACTTTGAAGTCCACATCGCCCATGATGTCGGTCAATTCTGTGAACTCCAACTTGACGCGCAAGTCGGGCTTGTCTGAGCCGAAGCGGTGCATGGCTTCGGCGTAAGCCATGACAGGGAAGGTGCCCAGGTCAATGTTCAAAACCTTCTTGAACACGCTGCTGATCATGCCCTGGAACATGTCACGGATTTCTTGCTCGCCCAAGAAGGACGTTTCAATATCAATCTGCGTGAATTCGGGCTGACGGTCGGCGCGCAAGTCTTCATCGCGGAAGCACTTGGTGATTTGGTAGTAACGGTCGTAGCCGGCCACCATCAACAATTGCTTGAACAACTGAGGCGATTGGGGCAACGCAAAGAACTGACCATCGTGCACACGGCTTGGCACCAAGTAATCGCGCGCGCCTTCGGGCGTGCTCTTGGTCAGCATGGGGGTTTCAATGTCGATGAAGCCGTTCTCGTCCAAGAACTTGCGCACTTCCATGGCCACTTTGTAACGCAGCATCAGGTTGTTTTGCATGTAGGGACGGCGTAGGTCCAGCACGCGGTGCGTGAGGCGAGTGGTTTCAGACAGGTTGTCGTCGTCCAACAAGAAAGGCGGCGTGACCGAGGGGTTGAGCACCGTCAGTTCGTGGCACAAGATTTCAATCTTGCCGCTTTTGAGGTTGTCGTTGGTGGTGCCTTCGGGGCGCGCACGGACCAAGCCTTTGATCTGAATGCAAAACTCGTTGCGGAGGCCTTCAGCGGTTTTGAACATGTCGGCGCGATCGGGGTCGCACACCACCTGCACATAGCCTTCGCGGTCACGCACGTCGACGAAGATCACGCCACCGTGGTCACGACGGCGATTGACCCAACCGCACAAAGTGACGGTTTGGCCCATCAGGGCTTCGGTGACAAGACCGCAGTAGTGTGAACGCATAGACATGGAGAGGATCTTTCAGTTGAAAAATTGAAGCGGGTCTGAACCCACTTACAGAGAATTTGAAGAAGCAGGCTGAGTGTTGTCGGCAACTGACTTCACGGGCAAAGCGTCTGGGCCACCCGGCACCACGACACCCATCGAGATGATGTACTTGAGCGCATCGTCGACACTCATGTCGAGCTCAACCACACTGCTTCGCGGCATCATCAAAAAGAAGCCCGACGTAGGGTTGGGCGTGGTGGGCACATACACACTGACGCAATCGCCAGGCAAGTGACGTGCCACTTGGCCACCCGGCGCACCCGTTAAAAAGGCGATGGTCCAAGAGCCCTGATGAGGGTACTGCACCAACAGCGCTTTGGAAAAAGCGTTGCCACTGCCAGAAAACAAAGTGTCGGCCACTTGTTTGACGCTGGAGTAAATGCTGTTGACCACTGGAATGCGGGTGATCACTTTGGACCATTGACGCAACCACCATTGACCAAAAATATTGGCCACGAAGACGCCCGTGCCGAAAATAACCAGTGCCACCAAGGCCACACCCAAACCTGGCACGTGCCGCAAGGAGTCGGCCAACGAATGCATGCCAGGAATGATCGCGTCCAAGGCTCCTAGAACGGCCAAGAAAATACCGTCCATGGTGCCCACCAGCCAAGTCAGCAGCCACACGGTGACACCCATGGGCAGCCAAACCAGCATGCCAGTCAGGAAGTAATGGCGGAGTTTCAAGTTCATTCAGCAGGTCTCAGTGACAGGCACAAGAAGCACCGCAAGCCGCTGGCGCAGCCGAAGCACTCGGTTCGGCAGAGGGCGTCGAACCGCCTGCATCGGAAGATGTTGAGGCAGCACCGGCTCCTGCGCCCGCCACAGCAGGCGCAGACGTGCCAGAAGAGCCGCCTTTAAAGTCGGTGGCATACCAGCCATTGCCTTTGAGCTGAAAACCAGCGGCAGTGAGCTGTTTATTGAAAGTGGGCGCGCCACAGGAAGGGCATTTTGTCAGAGGGTCGTCTGACATTTTTTGCAATACATCCTTGGCATGGCCACAGGAATCACACTTGTAAGCGTAGATGGGCATGTTGAAGGTTCTCGCGTGGAATTCACAAAACCCTCAATTATAGGCGGGTGCCTGCCAGTGCATGGTGTGCACCGTGCTTGTTTCTGAGGGCTTGCGGGCCTAGAGAGCCCACCAACATGCCAGTCAAGCTGGCCAACACACCGGCCAATTGGGCCGGAAACTCTTCGCCTGCGGGGGTCATGAGGAACAAGAGCCATGCCAAAAGTCCCAAAACGATGGCAAAAATGGCGCCTTGGGTCGTTGCCTTGGACCAATAAAGGCCAAACACCAAGGGGACAAATGCGCCCACCAAGGTCACTTGGTAGGCACCAGAGACCATGTCATAAATGGAACTGCCTTGCATCAAGATGGCATAGGTCAAGACCAAGCCACTGAACACCAAGACCGTGATGCGCATGGCCAACAAGGCCTGCTTGTCGCCTTGGTGCGGGAAGAATTGACGCCAAATGTTTTCTGTGAAAGTGACGCTGGGGGCTAGCAAGGTGGCCGAAGCACACGATTTGATGGCCGACAACAAAGCGCCAAAGAACAAAACTTGCATGACAAATGGCATTTGCTCCATCACCAAAGTGGGCAAGACCTTTTGGGGATCCTCTTTGATGAGTTGAGCCGCCTTCTCGGGCATGATGATCAACGCGCTGACCACCAAGAACATCGGCACAAAGGCAAACAAGATGTAGCAAATGCCGCCAATGATGGGGCCCTTGGTGGCCGCTCCCAGGCTGTTGGCCGACATGACCCGTTGAAACACGTCTTGCTGAGGAATCGAACCAAACATGATGGTGATGGCCGCAGCCACAAAGAACAAGATCTCTTTCAACTCAGGCTCTGGCAAGAACTTGAACATGTCTTGACTGACCGCCAATGCAATCACCTTGTCGGCGCCACCCGCTTGGTTGCCTGCAAAAATGGCCAAGGTGGCCAAACCCACCACCAAAATGATCATTTGAATGAAGTCAGTGATGGCCACTGACCACATGCCACCAAACAAGGTGTAGGCCAATACCGAGACCACCCCAATGGCCATGCCCATGGGCATGCTGACCACACCGCCGGACAACATATTGAAAACCAAACCGAGGGCGGTCACTTGGGCTGAGACCCAACCCAAATAACTGACCATGATGATGATGGAACACAAAACCTCAACCGTGCGACCATAACGCTCGCGGTAATAGTCACTGATGGTCAACAAGTTCATGCGGTACAACTTGGCGGCAAAAAATACGCCCACCAAAATCAAACAACTGCCCGCACCAAAGGGATCTTCCACCACACCATTCAAGCCACTGTTGACAAACTTGGCTGGAATTCCCAACACCGTTTCGGAACCAAACCAAGTGGCAAAGGTGGTGGTGACAATCATGGCCAAAGGCAGATGTCGACCTGCAATGGCAAAGTCAGCAGAACTTTTAACGCGCTTGGCGGCCACCAAACCAATGGCAATGGTGATCAGTAAATAGGCAATGACCAAAGTCAACAACACAACAACGCTCCTTAGATTTGTTGGAATCTTTCGAGTGCTTGAAGCACGATGAGGGTGGACACAAAACCAATCACCACATACACAATGGCTTGCAACAGTCGGTTGGTGCGTTGCTGCTCAGCCAAGAGGGCTGCCAGTTGATTTCGCTCATGCGCACTGGCGGTGGTTTGTTTCAAATAGTCATGCATCAACCGAGGCAGTTGAGGCAAGATTTTGGCGTATTGAGGGGCTTGCTCGCGCAATTGCTGAATGAAACGCTTAGGGCCCACTTGGTCAATCATCCACTGCTCTAGGAAGGGCTTGGCCGTGTTCCACAAATCGAGCTCTGGGTCTAATTGACGTCCCAAACCTTCAATGTTGAGCAAGGTTTTTTGGAGCAGCACCAACTGCGGTTGAATTTCAACATTGAAGCGCCGCGACGTTTGGAACAAACGCATGAGCACCATGCCCAATGAAATTTCCTTGAGGGGTCTGTCGAAGTAAGGCTCGCACACAGAGCGAATGGCAGACTCCAACTCATCAACGCGCGTGGTGCTGGGCACCCAGCCAGACTCGATGTGCAATTCGGCCACACGTTTGTAATCGCGCCGGAAAAAAGCGCTGAAGTTTTGCGCCAAATATTCTTTGTCAAATTCGGTGAGCGTGCCCACAATGCCAAAGTCTAAGGAGATGTAGCGCCCCAAGCTTTCAGGTTCCACGCTGACCTGGATATTGCCTGGATGCATGTCGGCGTGAAAAAATCCATCGCGAAAAACCTGCGTGAAAAAGATCGTCACGCCATCTTTGGCCAGTTGCGGAATGTCGACACCGGCACTGCGCAATGCGTCGACTTGACTGATGGGCAAGCCCTTCATGCGCTCCATGACGATCACTTCAGGATGGCAATAGTCCCAATACATTTCGGGGATCAACACCAAATTCAAGCTTTGCATGTTGCGGCGCAACTGCGCAGCATTGGCAGCTTCGCGCACCAAGTCCAATTCGTCGTGCAAATGTTTGTCAAACTCGGCCACCACTTCGCGCGGCTTTAAACGTTTACCGTCTGCACTGACTTTCTCGAGCCAACCTGCCATCATGCGCATCAAGCTCAGGTCTTTTTCAATGGCGGGCAACATGTTGGGGCGCAAGACCTTGACCGCCACTTCTTGAACCATCCCTGTCTTGTCTTTCAACAACGCAAAATGCACTTGCGCAATCGAGGCGCTGGCCACAGGCACTCGGTCAAAGGACTCGAAGATCTCAGACACCGAGCGGCCAAAGGCCCGCTCAATGGTGGCCACAGCAATGTCAGAGCTGAAAGGGGGCACTCGGTCTTGCAACTTGGCTAACTCTTCAGCAATGTCTTCTGGCAGCAAGTCACGCCGCGTCGACATCACTTGTCCAAATTTGACAAAAATAGGGCCCAAGCCTTCCAAAGCCAAACGCAAACGCTCACCGCGAGGCTTGGTATACGAACGACCCAAACTCAAGAGATGCGCCAACACGCGCAACAAAGGCTGCTTGAAATTGGACAAGACCATTTCGTGCAGGCCATAGCGCCAAACCGTCCAAACAATGAAGCTGCCGCGAAGGAAGCGGTTCATGATGCGGCCTTGCGTGCAAATTGTTGGATGGCTTGCACGGCTTGCTTGCCCATGCCAACCAGCGTGTGAGCGGCCGCATCGCCCAACCAATAGGAGAGGTCTTCGGTCACGTCCCATCGCACATGATCGATCAGCCAATTGACTTCGGCGGCCAACTGCACATCGCCTTCAACATGCACGCCAGGCTTTTCACCTTTGAGAACAGCAGCGGCCATGTCGAAGGGGGATGCATCGGTCAATGTGAGCTTCAAATCTGTACGCTGACCATTCACGCGTTCAAACATGCCAGCCGGTGTAGGCGTCAGTTGAATCAGTTTGTCTTGCCATTGCAACTGAATGCAGCGGCCCTTTTGACGGGCCAATCGATTTTGCGCTTCCGGTTCACGGCTGATGACGTGATTTAAAAACAAAACCACCCGATTGAGGGTCTCATCGACCACCCAAGCGGGCGGCCGAGTTTGGGTTGCAAATTGGGTGATCGCGTCGCTCACCAAAGAAAAAGGGGACTGTGTTGCCATAGTCCCCAATTATTCCCGAAAGGCCGGCTTCTGCCAGCATTTCGGACTAGATAGTCCTGAATTTATTGCAGGGCTTGAACACCTGCCACCAGCCAACCGCTGTCGCCGTTTTTGGGCTTGGTCATGTTCCAAACTTCACGGAAGGGGCTGGGTGCAGCATCGGCTTCTTCGCGGATGACACCATTGAACTCCACGCTGGCCATGTACGCATCTGGCAACTCTTCAATGCCCAGCAACAAGGCGTCCAACTTGACCACTTCGGTTTTGTTGGGTTGGCCTGGGAAGTTGGCTTCACGCTCGGCCAATTGGCTCTTGATTTCTGACAGCATGCCGTCGGTCATCATGGCGCGCAAAGAGCCCATGTCTGCACGGTCCCATGCGTCTTGCAAGGTGATGAAGTTGCGCTTGGCCGCTTCCACAAAGTTCTCGCTGTCGAAACCGGCAGGTACACCCCATGTTTGCGAACCTTGCAGGGCGTTGGGCACAGAACCACCAATGGCAGAACCAATCATGGAGCCACCTGTTTGGGGGTTGGCTTCGGGGGTGCTGTCAAAGGCTGTTTGTTGTCCTTCCCAAGGACGGGCAGACGCATCATTGCCCACTTTTTCAGGGTTGTACTGGCGCAAGGTGACGGGCGTATCAGGCGTATTGCCGGCACCTTGATAAGCCAGGCCATCTTGAGAAGTATTTTTGCTGCGTGAACGCAAGAAATAACCGATGACCGCCACAGCCACCATGGCCAACAATGCAAACATCAGCATGTTGCCAAACGCTTCACCCATGCCCAAACTGTGTGCCAACCAGGCCAGACCCAAGCCAGCGGCCAAGCCACCCAACATGGCGCCCCAAGGACGTTTTGCAGGTGCAGGTGCTGGCGCTGCTGTAGGCGTTGCGGGTTTGGCAGGGGCCGCCGCTTGCGTAGGTGCCGCTGCAGGCGCAGCTGGCTTCACGGCCTCACGCTGCGTAACGTTGCCAGATTGTTGACCCACAGATTTGCCACCGCCCAATCGGCGTGCTGCTTCGGCGTTCAAAGCGCCCAAGGTCAATACCAGTGTCAATGCGATGCTTAGAAATTTATTCACTTTGTCTCCGACAAATTCAGAAAAAAACCGTCAGCATTTAATGCCGACATGCAAGGCTACCACCCCTGCACTCAAATTGTGAAAATCGACGTGTCCAAATCCGGCATTTTTCATAAGGGCTTTCAGCTCTTCTTGACTGGGATGCATGCGAATGGATTCAGCCAAATAGCGGTAACTGGCATCGTCACCAGCCACCCACTTGCCCAGCTTGGGCAGCACGTTGAAAGAGTACCAGTCGTAGGCTTTCTCAAGGGGTTTGGCCACTTTGGAAAACTCCAACACCAGCAACTTGCCGCCCGGTTTTAAGACGCGGCACATTTCTTGGAGCGCTGCATCTTTGTGGGTCATATTGCGCAATCCAAAGGCCACGCTGACCACGTTGAAATGGTCATTGGGAAATGGCAGTTTTTCAGCGTCACACACCAAGGTGGGCAACACCACACCCTCATTGACCAGCCTGTCGCGGCCTGTCCGCAACATGGCTTCATTGATGTCGGTGTGAACCACTCGGCCTGTGGCACCCACTTTTTTGGAAAAGGCCAGCGACAAATCGCCCGTGCCACCGGCAATGTCCAGCACTTGATCGCCCTCTTGCAAGTTGGCCACCTGCACGGTATAGGCCTTCCAGACGCGGTGCAATCCGGCCGACATCAAGTCGTTCATGACATCGTATTTGGAAGCCACAGAGTCAAACACGCCGCGCACGTGTTTGGCTTTTTCCTTTTCGTCAACCGTTTTGAAACCGAAATGGGTCGAGCTCATGATGTCGTTCTCTTCAATGTGAATGACCGCAAGCGCCAGCAGCGGCTACGGGCATGGGATCGTCTCGCTGCGCACCTGCAGCCAGCAAGCGTTCGTTGTACTGGGTCCAAAGCTGGTCTTGTTCGGACCCTAAGAAGTACAAGTAATCCCAGGAAAAAATGCCACTGTTGTGACCGTCAGAAAAGGTCGGTTGCACGGCGTAATTGCCAACTTGCGCCAGCTCTACAACGTCCACGTCGCGCTTGCCTGTTTGCAAGACCTCTTGGCCAGGACCATGGCCTTGCACTTCGGCCGAGGGTGAATAAACACGCATCAACTCGAAAGGAATTCGGAAAGTTTTGCCATCCGAAAAACTGATTTCCAAGGCTTTGCTTTGACCATGAAGGGTCAAGGCCTCTGGCGTTGGAGCGCCTGCTGTCAATCCGGCCATGCGATGCTTTCTTTAAACCAAAACGCGTTCAATGCCACCCGCATTGGCGGCAGCCACATACTCGGGCATCCACTGGTCGCCCAAAATGTGCTTGGCCATTTCAACCACGATGTAGTCGGCTTCTAGCAAGCCATTTTGCAAATCGTCACCGTAACGCGACAAGCCCTGCAAGCAGCTTGGGCAGCTGGTCAACACCTTGATGTTGTCTTTGGCGCCCACCATGCCAGCGTCACGCATTTGCGTTTCACTCTTGCGAATTTCTTCTTCCTTGCGGAAGCGAACTTGCGTAGCGATGTCGGGACGCGTCACACCCAAGGTGCCTGACTCTCCGCAGCAACGATCTGACTTGAGGACTTGCGGGCCCAACAAAGATTTGACGGTCTTCATGGGGTCTTGCAACTTCATCGGACTGTGGCAAGGGTCGTGGTACAGGTAGGCGCCGTTGTTGTTCAGCGTCATGCCCTTTTCAAGCAGGTACTCGTGAATGTCCACGATGCGGCAGCCAGGGAAGATCTTGTCAAACTCGTAGCCTTGCAATTGGTCGTAGCAGGTACCGCAGCTGACCACCACCGTTTTGATGTCGAGGTAGTTCAGGGTGTTGGCCACGCGGTGGAACAACACGCGGTTGTCGGTGATGATTTTCTCGGCCTTGTCAAACTGACCACTGCCCTTTTGCGGGTAGCCGCAGCACAAGTAACCTGGTGGCAAAACAGTTTGCACGCCGGTGTGCCAGAGCATGGCCTGCGTGGCCAAGCCGACCTGGCTGAACAAGCGTTCCGAGCCGCAACCGGGGAAGTAAAACACCGCCTCTGTTTCGGGGGTGGTGGCCTTTGGGTTGCGAATGATCGGCACGTAATCTTGATCTTCAATGTCGAGCAAAGCGCGCGCCGTTTTCTTGGGCAAACCACCGGGCATCTTCTTGTTGATGAAGTGAATCACTTGCTCTTTGATAGGCGCTGCACCAATGCTGGCCGGTGGTGCCTTGGTTTGCTTGCGCGCAAAAGTTTTAAGCAAGTCGTGCGCAAAGCGCTGAACCTTCATGCCCACACCCACCATGCCGGCACGCGCCAGCTTGATGGTTTCGGGGTTGGTGGCGTTGAGCATGAACATGGCCGCGGCATTGCCGGGACGGAATGTTTTTTGCCCCATTTTGCGCAACAAGTTGCGCATGTTCATGGACACATCACCAAAGTCAATTTTGACCGGGCAAGGTGTTAGGCATTTGTGGCACACCGTGCAGTGGTCGGCCACATCTTCAAACTCTTGCCAATGCTTGATCGACACACCGCGGCGGGTTTGCTCTTCGTACAAGAAAGCTTCAACCAACAGGGATGTGGCCAAGATTTTGTTGCGGGGGCTGTACAGCAAGTTGGCGCGTGGCACGTGCGTGGCACAAACCGGTTTGCACTTGCCGCAGCGCAAGCAGTCTTTGACGCTGTCGGCAATGGCGCCGATGTCGGACTGTTGCATGATGAGCGATTCGTGGCCCATCAAACCAAAACTGGGCGTGTAGGCATTGGTCAAGTCGGCTTGGATTTCCATGCCTTCAGGACCCGCCACATGGCGCATCAATTTGCCTTTGTTGAAACGACCTTCGGGATCAATGCGCTGCTTGTAATCGGCAAAGGGCTTGAGTTCAGCGTCGCTCAAAAACTCCAGCTTGGTGATGCCAATGCCGTGCTCACCCGAAATCACACCGTCCAAGCTGCGCGCCAAAACCATGATGCGCGACACCGCTTCGTGCGCGGTTTGCAACATGTCGTAGTCGTCCGAGTTGACTGGAATGTTGGTGTGCACGTTGCCGTCACCGGCGTGCATGTGCAAAGCAACCCACACACGGCCTTTCAGCACGCGTTTGTGGATGGCCACACACTCGTCAAAAATAGGTTGGAACGCAGCGCCCGAGAAAATGGTTTGGAAAGGCGCTTTGATTTGCGTTTTCCAGCTGGCGCGCAAAGTGTGGTCTTGCAATTGGGGGAACAAGGTTTCGACGCCTTGCAACCAGCCTTGCCACAAATCACGCACATCCCGCACCACAGCCAAAGCTTGCGCCACACGGTCTTCAAGCAGCTCGGCGGATGCAATTTCGCTGGTGTCATCGTCTTTGCCCAAAGGCAAGTTGCCTTTGCTTAAAAACAGCTCTAACTCGTTGCACAACTTGATCTTGTTGCGCATTGACAATTCAATGTTGATGCGCTCAATGCCATCGGTGTACTCTGCCATGCGGGGCAAAGGAATCACCACGTCTTCGTTGACTTTGAAAGCATTGGTGTGGCGGCTGATGGCCGCCGTTTTCTTGCGATCTTGCCAAAACTTTTTGCGCGCTTCGGGGCTGATGGCGATGAAGCCTTCACCACTGCGCGAGTTGGCAATGCGCACCACCTCAGAAGTGACCTTGGCCACATCGTCGGCGTTATCGCCTGCAATGTCGGCCAGCAACACCATCTTGGGAAAGCCGCCACGTTTGGACTTGGTGGTGTAACCCACCGCGCGCAAATAGCGATCGTCCAAATGCTCTAAGCCTGCCAACAAAACGCCCGAGCGCTTTTGTTCGGCAAACATGAAATCTTTGATTTCCACGATGCTGGGCACGGCATCTTTGGCATTGCCAAAAAATTCCATGCACACCGTGCGTGTGTGATCGGGCATGCGGTGCAAAACCCAGCGCGCGCTGGTGATAAGGCCGTCACAGCCTTCTTTTTGCACACCCGGCAGACCCGCCAAAAACTTGTCGGTAACGTCTTTGCCCAAGCCTTCTTTGCGGAACACGGTGCCAGGAATGTCCAAGCGTTCTTCACGGACCAGCGTGGTGCCATTGGCCTCAAAGTATTTCAATTCAAAGCTGGCCACTTCCACATCATGGATCTTGCCCAGGTTGTGTCCCAAACGTGTGACTTCGAGCCACTGCGCATCGGGCGTGACCATGCGCCAGCTGGCCAAGTTGTCGAGCGCCGTGCCCCACAACACAGCCTTCTTGCCGCCTGCGTTCATGGCAATGTTGCCGCCAATGCAGCTGGCTTCAGCCGACGTGGGGTCCACCGCAAACACCCATCCGGCGCGCTCTGCGGCATCGGTGACACGCTGGGTGACCACACCCACTTCGGTCCACAAGGTGGGCACTTCTTTATCGAGGCCAGGCAACTTCACCATCTCGATGCCCGACATGGCTTCGAGTTTTTCGGTGTTGATGACGGCACTGTTCCATGTCAGTGGCACAGCCCCCCCGGTGTAACCGGTACCGCCTCCACGTGGAATGATGGTCAAGCCCAAGGTGAAACAGCCTTTGACCAAATTGGCCATTTCGGCTTCGGTATCGGGCGTTAACACCACAAACGGGTATTCAACGCGCCAGTCGGTGGCGTCGGTGACATGGCTCACGCGCGACAAGGCATCGAACTTGATGTTGTCTTTGGCCGTGAGCTTGCCCAAGGCCTTTTGCGATTTGCGGCGCAAGGTCGCCATGGCGGTAAAGGTTTGGTCAAAGCTGGCAACAGCCTGTTTGGCCAGTACCAATAACTCACCCACCAAGCCATCGCGCAAAGCATCTGCGTCAGGCGTGCGTCGCTTTTGCACCTCACCCAAGCGATGTTGCAAGGCCTCCACCAACAATTTGCGGCGGTCGGGGTTGTCCAGCAAGTCGTCTTGCAGGTAGGGATTTCGCTGAACGACCCAAATATCACCCAACACTTCGTACAGCATTCGCGCGGACCGACCCGTGCGGCGCTCATCACGAAGCTGGTTCAAAAGGTCCCAGGCGCGAGAGCCCAGCAAACGAATCACAATTTCTCGGTCAGAGAAGCTTGTGTAGTTGTAGGGAATTTCGCGCAAACGAGGCGATGAATCGTCCGCTTGGAGCAGGTGTTGGAGGGTGGTAGGTGCGTTCATGAGATTTAAGCCCGATTTTACGTCAGGGGGTCAATCACGCACCGCAGGTGGGGACAGACCGGCAATTTGAGCTGCGTCATGGAAACCCCGGGTTGTCACCAAACGGTCATGGCACTGTAATAGCATCTGGAAGTCAGTCCTCGCATCAGGCGATGACACAACAATAGGAGTACTTATGAATTACAAAAAATCCCTGGCCGCGCTGGCCATTGCAGCCTTCAGCGTTGGCGCACAA
This sequence comes from Limnohabitans sp. Hippo4, assembly GCF_003063605.1. NCBI lineage: Bacteria > Pseudomonadati > Pseudomonadota > Betaproteobacteria > Burkholderiales > Comamonadaceae > Limnohabitans > Limnohabitans sp. Hippo4. The sequence continues at coordinate 57,499 of NZ_NESE01000003.1, forward strand.
GCCCAAACCGAGATTCAATGGTGGCACTCTATGGGCGGTGCTTTGGGCGAGTGGGTCAATGACCTTGCCAAAGATTTCAATGCCAGCCAAAAAGATTACAAAATTGTGCCCACCTTCAAAGGTGGTTACGACGAATCCATGACGGCTGCCATTGCAGCTTATCGCTCTGGCAATGCGCCCCACATCCTTCAAGTGTTTGAAGTGGGCACCGCCACCATGATGGCCAGCAAGGGCGCCATCGTGCCAGTCGGCAAAGTGATGCAGGACGCGGGCCTCAAATTTGACCAAGACGCCTACGTGCCTGCCGTCTCTGGCTACTACACAGCCCCCAACGGCCAAATGCTGAGCTTCCCCTTCAACAGCTCCACGCCCGTCTTCCACTACAACAAAGATGCGTTCAAAGCTGCGGGCATGGACCCTGAGAAGCCCCCCACAACTTGGCCTGAAGTGGCTTTGGCTGCCGCCAAATTGAAAGCCAGCGGCCACAAGTGCCCCTTCACCACCAGCTGGATCAGCTGGACGCAGTTAGAGAGCTTCTCTGCTTGGCACAACACGGAATTCGCGACCAAAGGCAATGGCATGCGCGGCATCGATGCTCGCCTGAGCTTCAACACACCCTTGCATGTGCGTCACATTGAAAACTTGGCCAACATGGCCAAGAGCGGTTTGTTTGTTTACAAAGGTCGCGGCAATGCAGCAGATGCCACTTTCGTTTCAGGGGAATGTGCCATGGCCACAGGCTCTTCCGCCCTTTACGGCAACGTGGTTCGCAATGGTAAGTTTGCCTACGGCATTGGCACGCTTCCCTACTACCCCGATGTGGCCGGCGCACCTCAAAACACCGTCATCGGTGGTGCCAGCTTGTGGGTGATGAGCGGCAAGAAAGCCAACGAATACAAAGGCGTGGGTCAGTTCTTTGCCTTCTTGTCCAAACCTGATGTAGCGGCTGCCAGCCACCAACGCACAGGCTACTTGCCAGTCACGAAGGCCTCTTTTGAGTTGACTGAAAAATCAGGCTTCTACAAAAAGAATCCTGGCACAGACGTGTCTGTGACGCAGATGATTCGCAAAACAACCGACAAATCTCGTGGCGTGCGTTTGGGCAACTTCGTTCAGATTCGAACCATCATCGATGAGGAACTCGAAGGCGTTTGGAGTGGCAAGAAGCAACCGAAAGAAGCTTTGGACCTCGCCATCAAACGCGGCAATGAACAACTTGAGCGTTTCGAAAAAGCCAACAAGTAAACTCCAAGCAGTTCCCACTGGCGACATGCTTCTGAAAAGAAACATGTTCGCCCCATCAAAAGCAGAGGAGCCATCCTCTGCTTTTGTCCTTTACATTGACTGAAGTTTCACAAAGAGTTTCATGGAAAAGCGCGTACGCTTCAAATCAGCTTGGTTGCCTTGGCTGCTCATTGCACCGCAAATGGCGGTGGTTTTGGTCTTTTTCTTTTGGCCAGCAGGACAAGCGCTTTTCCAAAGTGTGCTGACGGAAGACGCATTTGGCGGGTCGGTTCAGTTTGTCGGAATGGAAAACTTTGACCGGCTTTTCAGCGACAGCAGTTATTTGACTTCGTTCAAAACGACCGCTTTCTTTTCCATCTTGGTTGCAAGCACGGGGTTGACTGTGTCATTGTTGCTGGCCGTGATGGCCAATCGAGTGGTTCGTGGTGCAGGGCTCTACAAAACCCTGCTGATTTGGCCCTACGCCGTTGCGCCTGTGGTGGCAGGCGTGTTGTGGATTTTCATGTTTGCGTCGCCCATGGGCGTGGTCGCTTATTTTCTGCGAAGTATCGGCTTTGAATGGAACCATTTGCTCAACGGCAACCATGCCATGGCACTGATCGTCATGGCCTCGGTGTGGAAACAAATTTCATATAACTTTTTGTTTTTCTTGGCAGGGCTTCAATCCATTCCTAAGTCATTGATTGAGGCGGCTGCCATCGACGGTGCATCGCCTTGGCATCGGTTCTGGACCATCGTGTTTCCGCTGTTGTCACCCACCACATTCTTCTTGTTGGTGATCAATGTGGTGTACGCGTTCTTTGACACCTTCGCCATCATTGATGCCACCACGCACGGCGGCCCCGGCAAGGAAACCGCCATTTTGGTTTACAAGGTTTACTACGACGGCTTCAAAGCGCTCGACATGGGCGGCTCGGCTGCACAGTCGGTCATCTTGATGGTGATTGTGGTGGCCCTCACGGTGGTGCAATTCCGCTTTGTCGAAAAGAAAGTGCAGTACTGACATGATCGAACGACGTCCTGCCCTCGACATCCTGTCGCACGTCATCTTGTTACTTGGCGTGTCGATGGTGGCTTTTCCGCTGTACCTCACCTTTGTGGCCTCCACCCAAACAGCCGAGCAGATTTCCAGAAGCATTCCCATGTCGATGATGCCTGGCACCAACTTTTGGGAGTCATATCGACTTGCTTTGTTGGGTGGAGAAACCTCCTTGGGCGGCAAGGTGCCAGCGGTCTGGCCCATGATGCAAACCAGTTTGATCAGCGCCTTGGTGATTTCGATTGGCAAAATTGCCATTTCTTTGCTGTCTGCATTTGCGCTGGTTTACTTTCGCTTTCCCATGCGCAATTTTTTCTTCTGGATGATCTTCATCACTTTGATGCTGCCTGTTGAGGTGCGCATCAGTCCCACCTACGAAGTGGTGTCTAACCTTGGAATGCTGAACACTTATGCAGGTCTGACCGTGCCTCTGATTGCGTCAGCCACCGCCACATTTTTGCTGCGTCAGTTTTTCTTAACAGTTCCCGATGAATTGGTAGAAGCCGCACGCATGGATGGCGCAGGCCCCATGCGCTTCTTCAAAGACATCTTGCTACCTCTGTCAGCCACCAACATCGCTGCTTTGTTCGTCATTCAATTCATTTACGGTTGGAACCAATACCTGTGGCCCCTATTGGTCACCACCAACGAAGACATGTACCCCATCGTGATGGGGATCAAACGCATGCTGGCCGGTGAGGCCTATACCGAATGGAACATCGTCATGGCCACCGCTATTTTGGCCATGCTCCCGCCCGCCCTCGTGGTGATCTTGATGCAAAAATGGTTCGTCAAGGGCCTGGTTGATACTGAAAAATAATGGCTTCCATCACTCTTCAAAACATCGTCAAAGAATACGGCTCTGGCGCCAAAGCGGTGCCCGTCATTCACAACCTCAACGCCCAAATTCACGACGGCGAGTTCGTGGTCATTGTGGGTCCTTCTGGCTGCGGTAAATCCACCTTGCTGCGCATGGTGGCCGGCCTTGAAGAAATTACGGGTGGCACGATCGCCATTGGTGATCGCGTGGTCAACGACCTCGAACCTGCTGAACGCGACATTGCCATGGTCTTTCAAAACTACGCGCTGTATCCACACATGAGCGTGTTCGACAACATGGCCTATGGTTTGAAGATTGCCAAGGTGCCTTTGGAAGACATCAAACAACGTGTCGATAAAGCGGCGGGTATTTTGGAGTTGGGCCACTTGCTGCAACGCAAACCCCGTGAACTGTCTGGCGGCCAACGCCAGCGTGTGGCCATGGGCCGCGCCATCGTGCGCCAGCCGCAAGTGTTTTTATTTGACGAGCCTTTGTCCAACCTTGACGCCAAACTGCGTGCTCAAACGCGGCTGGAAATTCAAAAGCTGCACCGCGAGTTGGGCATCACGTCTTTGTTTGTGACGCATGATCAAGTGGAAGCCATGACCCTGGCACAGCGCATGATTGTGATGAACGGCGGCGTGATGGAACAGTTTGGTACACCCGAAGAGGTTTACAACCGACCTGCCAGTACCTTTGTGGCCAGCTTCATCGGCTCACCGCCAATGAACTTGCTCAAGCAAGCTCCCGGACTTGCGGCTGGACAAATTTTAGGCATTCGACCTGAGCATCTAGAGCTCAGTAGCGCGGGCTGGGAATTGAAAGTGGACACGGTGGAATTGCTGGGCGCCGAACGCTTGGTGCATGCGCACCTAGGCACCGAAACACTCACGCTGCGCTTAGACGCCAGCTTAGCTGCACCCGCTGCAGGCCAAATCTTTTATGCAAGGCCCAAAGAAGGCTGTTTGCACCACTTCAACGCCGAAACAGGAAAACGTTTGTGACCCCACACAGCGCTCGCCCTTGGCCTTATCCGCGCTGGGTTGCCCACCGCGGGGCAGGCACACTCGCCCCTGAGAACACCTTGGCAGCCTTTCGCAAAGGCGCTGAACATGGCTACCGCATGTTCGAATGCGATGCCAAACTGAGCGCAGACGATGTGGTGTTTTTAATGCACGACGCCACGCTGCATCGCACCACCAATGGCCATGGCATTGGCGGCGAACTGAACTGGCAACAACTCTCGCAGTTGGACGCAGGCAGTTGGCACTCCAGAAATTTCAGTGGCGAGCCACTGCCTACATTGGCCAATGTCGCGCAGTTTTGCATTCGCAATCGCTACTTCTTGAACATCGAAATCAAACCCACGCCGGGCATTGAATACAAAACAGGTGAAGTGGTGGCTCGTGAGGCAGCCCAGATTTGGCAGCACGAAGCCGTACCGCCCTTGCTCACGTCTTTTCAAGTGGAATCGCTGAAGGGCGCTTTTAAAACTGCACCTCATTTACCGCGTGGCTTGTTGCTCAATAGCCTTTCTGAGGGCTGGCTAGACACAGCCAAAGCTTTAGAGTGTTGCGCCGTGGTGTGCTTGTACGCCTTGTGGACACCTGAAACAGTCAAAGCCGTTCATGACGCAGGCATGAAGTGCCTGAGTTACACCGTGAACGACGAATGGGTGGCCGAACATCTGCTGCAACTGGGGACTGACGGCATCATCACAGACCGGGTTGATGTCTTCAGCCCTGCCGCTTAAAGCGCATTTGCATCAGCCACTCCAGCGTGGCGCAAACCAACACCAGGGCCCCATAAGTGGCCATTTTGCCGTCGTTGCCCGTGATCACCAGGCCCGCCACCAACACGCACGTGCCGGCCAGTACATTGAGCAAGCAACGCCAAATCCAGCGAATTTGGGCTTGGCGCCTGAATTGAAATGAGCCCCAGGCTGTGATGCCCAGCGACAACACCCACGCGGGAAGCGCAAAATTCATCACATGCCAGAAGACATCGTCCCAATTCATTGAAATCTTTCTTACAACTCAAAGTTTTATAATCCAAGTATGGCAGTTTGGGCATTGGGGTTAAACCACACAACAGCCCCGCTCGATTTGCGCGGGCGGTTTGCGTTTGCCATGGACCAATTGCCCCCCACTTTGCACCAATTGCGCGGCAACTTGGCTGCCCAAACCCAACAGCAACCCGAAGCCGCCATTCTCTCAACTTGCAATCGCACAGAAATTTATTGTGCCGCAGATCAACTGGCCATTGAGGACACTTTAAAGTGGCTGGCCCAAACAGGCGGCGTGTCGGTTCATGAACTTCGTCATCACACCTACTTGCTCGAAGAAGGTCATGTCGCTCGGCATGCTTTTCGGGTGGCCAGTGGTCTTGACTCGATGGTCTTGGGTGAAGCCCAAATTTTGGGTCAATTGAAAGATGCAGTTCGCGCAGCCGATGAGGCTGGCGCTTTGGGCAGCACCTTGAATCAACTGTTTCAGCGCAGTTTTGCGGTGGCCAAAGAAGTTCGCACCACCACCGAGATTGGCGCGCACTCCATCAGCATGTCTGCTGCCGCAGTGCGATTGGCAGGTCAATTGTTTGAGGACCTGTCCAAAATCAAGGTGTTGTTTGTCGGTGCGGGTGAAATGATCGAACTGGTGGTCACTCACTTTGCGGCCAAAAATCCACGCAGCATGGCGATCGCCAACCGCAGCATGGACCGCGGTGAAAAATTGGCCGCGCAATTTGGCGCCGAAGTGATGCGCCTCTCTGAGTTGCCAGACCGCTTGCATGAGTTTGATGCCGTCATCAGTTGCACGGCCAGCACCCTGCCCTTGATTGGCTTAGGCGCCGTTGAACGTGCCCTTAAAAAACGCCGCAACCGCCCTATGTTCATGGTCGACTTGGCCGTACCACGCGACATCGAGCCTGAAGTGAAATCATTGGAAGACGTCTACCTCTACACCGTCGACGACTTGGCCAGTGTTATCCAAACTGGCCAAGCGCACCGTCAAGCTGCGGTTGCCGAAGCCGAAGTCATCATTGATGCGGGCGTGCAAAGTTTCATGCACTGGATGGTGCAACGCGGCAGCGTGCCGCTCATCCAACAGCTGAACGCTCAAGCCGATCAATGGCGCGAAGCAGAAATGGCTCGCGCTCGCAAGCTCTTGGCCAAAGGCGAAGATCCCGAGAAAGTGCTGGAAGCCTTCTCACGCGGTCTGACCCAAAAAATGTTGCACGGCGCCATGGCGGAATTGCGCGAAGCCGATCCAGAACACATGCCCCACGCTGTGCATGCTGTGCAGCGCATGTTCTTGCGCAAAGAGCGCTAGCGAAGCTCAAGCTTGCCTTCGCCGCATTGAGACTTTCTCAATGCCTTGTCTCTCTTTCTTCCAAGTGTCATGAAACCCTTTTTACGTCATCAACTTGAGCGATATGCCCAGCGCCTTGAGGAGCTGGATTTTTTGCTGTCGCGCGAAGACATCATGGCGGACATGAACCAGTTTTTGAAGTTGTCCCGTGAACATGCCGATGTGAGCGCTGTCGCAAAACGCTATGCACGCTACCAAGAGAGAAGTCAGGATTTAGAAGCGGGTCACGCCTTGGCGGCCAGCAGCGCGGACGACGCAGACATGAAAGCCATGGCCGACGAAGAAATTCAAAGTGCCGCGCAAGAAATGGCGGAATTGGAAATTGAATTGCAGCGCATGCTGCTGCCCAAAGACCCTGACGACGCTCGTCCTGCCTACTTAGAAATTCGCGCCGGCACTGGTGGGGATGAATCCGCTTTGTTTGCAGGCGATCTACTGCGCATGTACACCAAATTTTGTGAGCGCAAAGGCTGGCGGACCGAGATCATGTCCGACTCGCCCAGTGAATTGGGCGGCTACAAAGAAGTCGTCATTCGCATTGAAGGCGACAACGTGTTTGGCAGCTTGCGTTTTGAATCGGGCGGCCATCGTGTGCAACGCGTGCCCGCCACCGAAACTCAAGGTCGCATTCACACCAGTGCTTGCACCGTGGCTGTCTTGGCTGAACCCGACGAAGCCCAGGCTGTGACCATCAACCCGGCCGACTTGCGCATTGACACTTACCGCGCCAGCGGTGCAGGCGGTCAGCACATCAACAAGACCGACTCCGCCGTGCGCATCACCCACATTCCCACGGGCATCGTGGCCGAGTGCCAAGACGATCGGAGCCAACACCGCAACAAGGCCAAGGCCATGCAGGTACTGTCGGCACGCATTCAAGAAAAAGAACGCAGCGAACGCGCCGCAAAAGATGCAGCGCTGCGCAAGGGCTTGATTGGCAGTGGCGACCGGTCCGATCGCATTCGCACCTACAACTTCCCCCAAGGTCGTCTGACAGATCACCGCATCAACCTTACCTTGTACAAGCTGAGTTTCATCATGGAAGGTGATTTGGAAGAAGTCACCCAAGCTTTGCAAAATGCACGGCAAGCAGAGCAATTGGCAGAGCTGGAATCGAGTTTGCCCTCATGAACGTTTTGCAATGTTTGCAACATGCGCAAGTCTTGGGCTTGCCCCGATTGGAAGCGCAGCTTTTATTGCTTCATGCTTTGGGTCGTCCACTGCATGACCGTGCTTGGCTGTTAGCCCATGACACGGACGAAGTGCAAGCGGATCAAGTGGATGCTTTGAAGTCCTATGCGCAACGCCGACTGCAGCATGAACCCGTGGCCTACATCGTGGGGCAAAAAGAATTCTTTGGCTTGACACTTCACATCGACAAGCGTGTTCTGGACCCCAGGGACGATACCGAAGTGTTGGTGGAATGGGCTTTGGCTTGCGGACAATCTTTCAACGCAACGCGCTACTTAGATTTAGGCACAGGCAGTGGCGCCATTGCACTGGCCCTTCAATCGCAGCACAGTGATGCGCAAGTGACTGCGGTGGACGCCAGCACCGATGCATTGAATGTGGCGAAGCACAACGCACAAAATTTAGCCTTGGACGTGAGTTTCCTGCAAAGTGATTGGTTCAGCCAAGTCACTGGTGTGTTTGACGTGATCGCGTCCAATCCCCCCTACATTGAAGCGCAAGACCCGCACCTGGCCCACCTGCATCACGAGCCTTTAGAGGCCCTGGTGAGCGGCGACGATGGCCTGGCAGACATTCGGAACATTGTGCAAAATGCCCAGTCGCACCTGGTATCAGGGGGTTGGTTGCTGTTAGAACACGGGTGGCAGCAAGCACCTCAAGTTCGCGCCTTGCTAGAGGCTGCAGGTTACAAGCAAGTTCAGTCCAAAAAGGACTTGGCTGGGATCGAGCGGTGTTCTGGCGGGCAAAAATAGACCCTAAACAGCGCAAGCCCTTTCAACATGAAATAATCACCCCCATTGAAGACACCGGAAAGACAACGAGGATTCCTATGAGCGATACACAAGCCCGCATTGATGATTTGGTCAAACACAACGACGTTGTGCTGTTCATGAAAGGCAGCGCCAGTTTCCCCATGTGCGGATTCTCCGGCCGCGCTATTCAAATTTTGAAAGCCTGCGGTGTGGACACCAAGACTGTCAAAACAGTCAACGTGCTAGACGATGCGGAAATTCGCCAAGGCATCAAGGAATACAGCAACTGGCCCACCATTCCTCAGCTTTACGTCAAAGGCGAGTTCATTGGCGGCTCCGACATCATGATGGAGATGTACGAATCTGGTGAGATGGTTCAAGTTTTGGGCACTACACCCAAAGAATAAACGCACCTTTATTTTTCAAGCTTCTTGTTGAAGCTTGATCAGCTTGGCTTCAATCTACCGGTTGAAGCCATTTTTTTTGTGCAGCCAAAACCGCTTGAGGATAAGCAGCTTGTCCCCGGCTGCCGTTGTAACGACCTAAAGCGAAAAACAAATTACCGTTTTCTCGTTCCAACATGTGGCGCAAGATCACACAGCCAAAGCGAAGTTGGGTTTGCGTGTGAAACAAGGCACTTTCGTTGCCATCGCCGATGCTGCGCACCCAAAAGGACATCACCTGCATGAACCCCCTGGCACCTGCGCTGGAAATGGCGTATTTTCTGAACGCGCTTTCCACCTCAATCAGTCCCAACACCAAAGACAAAGACAAGCCAGCCCGGCGCGCTTCATACCAAAGGGTGTTGAGAAATTCTTGCCGATCGTCTGGATGGTCCATCCATTTGCTCAGAATTCGCGACGTAGCACTGCGCCATGCATTGAACTGCTGCATCGCCTGTGCAGTCGGCAGAACGGGATCGGGCGGTCCACTTTGCTGAACAGCTTGACTGAGGGCAGTCCGAACAGAATCTGAAAGCACCTCTTCCGCTTGATTACCCGCTTTGGCCAAAGGCATCAGCAGGGTCATCCAACCCACCCATTGAAGGGTTTGTGCGGCAATACTTGCCTGTAAAACTTGGCGCAAGGATTTGCGTCTGTGCAAATTCATGCGCCAGCTCCTCAGGGTGTCAATGTCACTTGCCGAGTTTGGCCAAGACAAACGCGGCAATGTCGGCAGGCGCCACAGCGGTGGCGGCTTCATCGCGGCGATGTTGGTATTCCACTTTGCCTTCTTTCAAGCCACGGTCGCCCAGGGTGACGCGGTGCGGTACACCGATCAGTTCCCAGTCGGCAAACATGGCGCCAGGACGCTCGCCGCGATCGTCCAACAGCACATCCACACCCGCAGCCATCAGGTCGGCATAGAGCTTCTCTGAAGCTGCTTTGACATCGGGGCTGCGGTCGGCGCCAATGGGGCAAATGACCACGGTGAAAGGTGCAATGGCGTCGGGCCAAATGATGCCTTTGGCATCGTGGTTTTGTTCAATGGCTGCCGCAGGCAAACGCGTCACACCAATGCCGTAGCAACCCATTTCCAAGAATTGAGGTTTGCCGTTTTCGTCCAAGAACGTAGCGTTCATGGCTTGGCTGTACTTGGTGCCTAAATAAAACACATGACCCACTTCAATGCCTCGCTCGATGGCCAAAGGACCTTTGCCATCTGGCGATGCGTCGCCGGCCACCACGTTGCGCAAGTCGGCCACCATCATGGGTTCTGGCAAGTCACGACCCCAGTTCACACCGGTGATGTGGTGATCGACTTGGTTGGCGCCACAAATCCAATCGGCCATGACGGCCACTTCACGGTCTGCCACCACATTCAAGGGCTTCTTCAAATTCAAGGGGCCAAGGTAGCCGGGCTTGCAGCCAAAGTGATCTTCAATTTCGGCCAAGGTGGCAAAGCGGAAGCCAGCATTCAGGCCAGGTAGCTTGCCCACTTTGACTTCGTTCATGTCGTGGTCACCGCGCAGCAACAACAACCAAACTTTGGAGGCCTTGATGTTGCCCTGATCATCTGTTTCGTCAGTGGCCAAAACCAGCGACTTGACGGTGGTGGACAAAGGCACATTCAACAATGCCGCCACATCTTCGCAAGTGCTCTTGCCCGGTGTGGGTGTGAGGGTTTGAGGTTTGGAAGCCGCAGGCCGTGCGTGCGCAGGCGCCAAGGCCTCAGCCTTTTCCATGTTGGCTGCGTAGTCGCTGTTGGGGCAATACACGATGGCGTCTTCGCCCGTGGCCGCAATCACTTGGAACTCTTCGCTCAAATCGCCACCAATGGCGCCGCTGTCAGCGGCCACAGCGCGGTAGCTCAAACCAAAGCGGTCAAAGATTTTGCGATAGGCGTCCTCCATGATCTTGTAGCTTTGCTTGGCAGACACTGGGTCGCGGTCAAAGCTGTAGGCGTCTTTCATGATGAACTCACGGCCACGCATCAAACCAAAACGGGGGCGACGCTCGTCACGAAACTTGGTTTGAATTTGGTAGAAGTTCTTGGGCAATTGTTTGTAACTGCGCAACTCTTGGCGCGCCACATCGGTGATCACCTCCTCGCTGGTGGGCTGCACCACAAAGTCCCGTCCATGACGGTCCTTGATGCGAAGCAGCTCAGGGCCCATCTTTTCAAAGCGACCGGTCTCTTGCCACAGCTCGGCAGGTTGCACCACAGGCATGGTCATTTCAATGGCGCCAGCGCGGTTCATTTCCTCGCGCACGATGGCTTCCACTTTGCGAATCACGCGCAGACCCATGGGCATGTAGTTGTAGATACCAGCGCCCAAGCGTTTGATCATGCCGGCGCGCATCATCAGTTGATGACTGACCACCTCGGCATCAGCAGGCGCCTCTTTCAGGGTGGAAATTAAAAATTGACTGGCTTTCATGGGCTAATTCCAAGCGTTCTCAGGGTGAGTCCCAATGCTGCACGGATCTGTCCGTGCATAATGGACACAGTTTAAAAATTTGGGGTTTGATTATGCTTGACCGCGAAGGCTTTCGGCCTAACGTCGGCATCATTCTGCTCAACCAGAAAAATCAGGTGTTCTGGGGCAAGCGCATCCGGACTCACAGCTGGCAGTTTCCGCAAGGCGGCATTGACCGAGGCGAAAGCCCCGAGCAGGCCATGTTCCGAGAACTGCATGAAGAAGTGGGGCTCCTGCCGGAGCATGTGCGCATCGTGGCCCGAACCCGAGATTGGTTGCGCTATGAAGTGCCGGATCGTTTCATCCGGCGCGATGCCAGGGGCCATTACAAGGGCCAAAAGCAAATTTGGTATTTACTCCAGCTGGTTGAACCCGACTGGAACATCAACTTGCGCGCCACCAGCCACCCCGAGTTTGACGCTTGGCGTTGGAATGACTTCTGGGTACCGCTCGATGTGGTGGTGGAGTTCAAACGGGGCGTCTATGAAATGGCCCTCACAGAGCTTTCCAGGTTCTTGCCACGCTACGACAACCGTGGGCGGTCTTACCGCGGCCCAGCCAGGCCCCGACAAGACAACTCAGAGAGCTCAACATCCAATTCGCCCAAGCACGAAGCGTCCTTGACGGTTCAATTTGGCTTCATGCAAACCCAAATTCGCATGGAGCTGCCACCGGGCGGCAGTTTTGACCCTGATCCCCAAAACAGCTTAAACAAACCGCCCTCAGACGGGCAATGAAAAAGGGGCTTCAAAGCCCCTTTTTTGTGAATGCTTGAATCGCTTAGCGCGTCAAGATCAAGTTGTCACGGTGAACAAACTCAGGTTCTGCAATGTAGCCCAGCAAGCCTTCAAATTCGGTAGAGGGTTTGCGGCAAATTAAGCGGGCTTCTGCACTGGCGTAGTTGGCCAAACCACGGGCAATTTCCAAACCGCTCACATCGCGAATGGCAATGACGTCGCCGCGAGAAAAATCACCTTCCACCTGGGTCATGCCAATGGCCAATAAGCTTTTGCCTTCTGCCTGCAATTTAGAGGCAGCGCCTGGATCGACAGTGACCGCACCGCGCAATTGCAAGTGGTCGGCCATCCATTGTTTACGCGCTTGCTGCTTTTGCGTTTGCGCCACCAGCAAAGTGCCAATGGCTTCGCCTTTGCACAAGCGAATCAGCGCATCGGGTTCACGACCCCATGCAATGACGGTCGATGCACCAGAACCCGCAGCACGCTTGGCCGCCAAAATTTTGGTGATCATGCCGCCACTGCCAATGCTGGAGCCCACACCACCGGCCATGGCCTCTAGCATTGGGTCACCCGCACGCGCTTCATGCACAAACTCAGCAGCAGGATTTTTGCGCGGGTCGGCGGTGTACAAACCTTTTTGATCGGTCAGGATGACCAAGGCATCGGCTTCGACCAAGTTGGCCACCAGCGCACCCAAAGTGTCGTTGTCGCCAAACTTGATTTCATCGTTGACCACAGTGTCGTTCTCGTTGATCACGGGCAGCACTTTGTGCTGCAGCAACGTGAGCAAGGTAGAACGGGCGTTCAAATAACGTTCGCGATCGGCCAGGTCGGCATGCGTGAGTAAAACCTGCGCACTGCCTAAACCGTTTTGACGCAATTTGGTTTCGTACATTTGGGCCAAGCCCATTTGGCCCACAGCGGCGGCGGCTTGCAAGGCATGAATTTCTTGGGGGCGTGTGGCCCAGCCCAATCGCTTCATGCCCTCGGCAATGGCGCCACTTGAAACCATGATGACCTCTCGGCCCTCTTGCGCCAGCAAAGCCATTTGTCTGCACCACTCGCCAATGGCGGCCTCGTCGAGACCGCGGCCTTCATTGGTGACCAAGCTGGAGCCAACCTTCACCACGATGCGACGCGCATCGCGCAGAACGGTGGACGTGAAGGGTTGACTCATGATTTTTAAATGTGCAATAAGTTCCGTGGCAGCACGGAAATCTCAATCCTTGGGAGGCTCTTCCACAAAGCGCGGGTCCACATAAACCGGCTCTTGCTCTTGCACCTGTTGGGCTTTGATGTGCTGGAAAATGGTCTTGATCAAAGGCTCACAACCTTCACGGGTGAGCGCAGAAATTTCAAACACAGGTCCCTTGTATTTAAAGCGCTTGATGAAGTCTTTAACGCGTGCTTCGCGCTCATCTTCAGGCACCATGTCCAGTTTGTTGAGGACCAACCAACGGGGCTTGTCGTACAAGGCTTTGTCGTATTTTTTGAGTTCGCCCACAATCGCTTTGGCTTGTGCAACAGGGTCGACGGCTTCGTCAAACGGCGCGAAGTCAATGATGTGCAAGAGCAAACGTGTGCGCTGCAAATGACGCAAGAACAAATGACCCAAACCTGCGCCATCGGAGGCACCTTCAATGAGACCTGGGACATCGGCCACCACAAAGCTTTGCTCGGGGCCCACACGGACCACACCTAAATTAGGATGCAAAGTGGTGAAGGGGTAGTCGGCAATTTTGGGGCGCGCATTGGAGATAGCGGCAATCAGCGTGGACTTGCCCGCATTGGGCATCCCCAACAAACCGACATCGGCCAGCACCTTCAATTCGAGCTTGAGTTCTTTTTTCTCACCGGGCCAGCCAGGTGTTTTTTGACGAGGCGCGCGGTTGATGGCGCTCTTGAAGCGCATATTGCCAAAGCCACCATCGCCGCCCTTGGCGATCATGATGACTTCGCCCGGCTTGAGCAACTCATACAACACCTCGCCGGTTTCGGCGTCAGTGATGATGGTGCCCACAGGCATTTTGAGGGTGACATCGTCGCCCATGGCACCGAACATGTCGGAGCCCATGCCGTGTTGGCCACGCTTGGCCTCATGACGGCGGGAGTAACGGTAGTCCACCAGGGTGTTGAGATTGGGGTCTGCCACAGCGAAGACGTGACCACCGCGGCCACCGTCGCCGCCATTGGGGCCGCCAAACTCTTTGTACTTCTCGTGCCGGAACGAGACGCAGCCGTTCCCGCCATCGCCCGCGGCGATGTCAATGTAGGCTTCGTCAACAAATTTCATGATCGATCCGGTGTGTATTCCAGTTTATCTTTTTAACGAGGAGCTCTGGAACAAAAAAGCCCCGACTCGGCGGGGCTCTTTGCGCAATGGCTGACGCTGTTTAGGCAGCAGTCACATTCACCATTTGCTTGTTCAGAGCACCCTTTGTGCCGAACGACACGTGGCCGTCAACCAAAGCGAACAATGTGTGGTCTTTACCCACGCCAACATTGGTGCCAGCATGGAACTTGGTGCCACGTTGACGAACAATGATAGAGCCTGCGCTGATGAGTTCACCACCGAAAGCTTTCACGCCGAGCATTTTGGGCTTTGAATCGCGCCCGTTTCGCGTAGAGCCGCCGCCTTTTTTCTGTGCCATGACCTAAGCTCCTTAGCCTGCAATCGCACCGATTTGCAGTTCTGTGTACTGCTGACGGTGACCTTGACGTTTTTGATAGTGCTTGCGACGGCGCATCTTGAAGATGTGCACTTTGTCGTGCTTGCCGTGTGCCAACACAGTGGCTTTAACAGTGGCGCCGGACACCAGGGGCGTGCCAACCTTCAGATCTGCGCCGTTGCCGACTGCCAGAACCTGGTCGATCACGATTTCCTGGCCCACGTCCGCAGCAATCTGTTCTACTTTAATTTTTTCGCCAGCAGCAACACGATACTGTTTGCCGCCGGTTTTTATGACCGCGTACATAATGACCTCTTAATTGGAAGTTTCCTAGGACGAACCCTAAGGAACCGCGGATTTTAGCACGGACTTTTGGGACTTGCCAAGCCCCCTAGATCAGAAGCCGGCCTGTTCAGTCAAGTCAGGCTTTTTCGCTCTCTATAATCAGCTTGGAACCGGAAATTGGGGCTCAAACTCGGGAAAACCCGTGATTTACTTCATTCTGGCCCCAACACCCCGTCCTGACACCCTGTTGAGTGAAGCCATTTTGTCTACCACTGCGTCCTCTGAATCAGCCTCCCCAGCCTCCGCTTTGGCCCTGGTGGCCCAAGACATGGCCAAGGTCGATGAGGTCATTGCCGACCGCCTGAGCTCCGGTGTGCCATTGGTAGGTCAAGTGGCTCAGTACATTATTTCGGCTGGCGGCAAGCGATTGCGCCCAGTCATTTTGCTGCTCACGAGCGGCGCCTTGAATTACCAAGAACACCATAAGTACAGCCTGGCAGCCGTGGTGGAGTTCATCCATACCGCCACCTTGCTCCATGACGATGTGGTGGACGAGTCCACCCTGCGCCGCGGCAGGCCCACGGCCAATGAGCGCTTTGGCAACCCCGCCAGCGTGCTGGTGGGCGACTTTTTGTATTCGCGCGCCTTTCAAATGATGGTCGATGTCGGCAGCATGCGCATCATGCAAGTCTTGGCCGATGCCACCAATGTGATTGCGGAGGGCGAAGTGCTGCAATTGATGAACATGCACGACGCCTCCTTGGACGAAGAAGCCTATTTGCGCGTGATTCGCTCTAAAACCGCCAAATTGTTTGAAGCCAGCTCGCGCTTGGCCGCCATCTTGGCCCAAACATCGCCTCAACTCGAAGAGGCCTGTGCTGAATATGGCCAAGCCCTTGGCACCGCATTCCAAGTCATCGACGATGTGCTGGACTACGAGGGCAACGCGGCTGAAATGGGCAAGAACTTGGGCGATGACCTGCGGGAAGGCAAAGCCACTCTGCCCTTGATTTTGGCCATGCAACGCGGCACACCTGCTCAAAAAGAGTTGGTTCAAAAAGCCATTGAAACCGGCTCTGTGGACCAGTTGAGCCAAGTGATTGCCATTGTTCGCGAGACAGGCGCCTTGGATGGCAGCCGCCAAGCCGCCATGTCAGAAGCGCAGCGCGCCATCAACGCCGCACAACAATTGCCTGACGGCCCGTACAAAGAAGCCTTGATCGGGCTAGCGTCCCAACTGCTGGTGCGCCGAACCTGAGCTTTCGAGGTTTGCTTTAAGGCGCCACTTCACGCAAGAGTCGCATGCCCAGCAATGTGTAGCGGCTGTCTGGCGCATTGATGTTGCGATAACTGCAACGCGCATAAATGGGCCATGTGTGCCAAGACCCACCTCTTCGAACTTTGAGATGACCCGCGTCGGGGCCTTGCGGGTCGATGGCAGGTGAGGTCTTGTAGTAATTTTCTGCGTAATGGTCGCTCACCCATTCCCAGGCATTGCCGACCATGTCGTACAAACCAAAGGCATTGGGAGGGTAACTGGCCACGGGTGAGGTGAAGGCATGGCCGTCGTTGCCTGGCAAAGCTTTGTCTTGCCAGCGCTGCCAATGCGGGGTAGCCGCTGCGTCAAACAGATTGGCCCACTTCGTCAAGGTTTGCGGATCATTGCCATGTGGAAAACGCGTCTGCGTTCCAGCTTTACAGGCGTACTCCCATTCGGCCTCGGTAGGCAGTCGATACGTCACGCCTTCTTTTTGCGAAAGCCACTTGGCCATGGCCATGGCATCGTGCCAAGTGATGTTGACCACGGGGTGGTCGTTGGCTTGTTCAAAGCCTGGCGTTTTCCAACTGTAGGCCGGGTCTCTGCCTGCAAACGCATCGGCTTTTTCGGGTCGGTTGCGATCGTGCTGGACGCTGTAACCATAGCCACCGGTTTTGTCGCGAACAGATTCGGGCACGTACCCAGACAGGTTCAAAAACTGTTCAAACTGAGCCCGTGTGACTTCTGTTTGGCCGAGGTCAAATGCACGAGAAATTTTGACGCGGTGCAAAGGCATCTCATCCGACAGCTCGTCGAGTCGTTTGACTTCCAACTGAGGAAAGTCAGCTTGCAAGGACGCCACGGTCTCGTTGCTGCCCATCATGAATTCGCCAGCAGGAATGCGCACGAATTTCATGCCCACTGAATTGACACTGACAAGGGGTGACGCAGTTGGGGTGGACTGCGCCTGCGCCAGCAGTGACATGCCCCATGTCATTCCCAAAGTCACACTGAAGGCGAACAGTGAAGATTGCAAATAGGGTTGGCGTGTCATGGGGGTGTTGCCAGTAACTGTGCAAATCGGGCCAGGTCCACATTGCCGCCACTGATGATGACGCCCACGCGCTGACCTTTCAAGGAGGGTGCCGCCTGAATGGCGGCAGCCAAAGACAAACAGCCAGTGGGCTCGATTACCATCTTCATGCGCTCTGCATAAAAGCGCATGGCCGCAATCAACTGCGCATCGGTCACTGTGTGAATGTCATCGACCAAGGCTTTGATGATTTCAAAGGTGATGGCGCCCACCATCGGGGTTTGAGCGCCATCCGCAATGGTGATCGGCGTTGGAATTTTGACGCGCTCACCTTTGCGAAAAGATTGTTGGGTGTCATTGCCTGCCTCGGGTTCGACACCGTAAATTTTGCACAAGGGTGAGCGCGCTCTGGTCGCCAAGGCGCTGCCACTGAGCAAGCCACCGCCCCCTAGGCACACAAACAAAGCATCGAGCTGGCCCACTTCGTCAAACAACTCCAACGCAGCCGTGCCCTGCCCTGCCAACACATCGGCGTGGTCAAAGGGTGGAATGAAGGTGAGGCCTTTTTCTTGTGCCAATTGCATTGCTTTGGCGCTGGCATCTTCTGAATAGCGATCGTAGCCAATGACCGTAGCGCCATAGCCTTGGGTGGCCGCCAGCTTGGCAGGCGACGCATCATGCGGCATGAAGATGGTGGCTGGGATGTTCAGGATACGGGCAGACAAGGCCACCGCTTGGGCATGATTGCCTGAGGAATAAGCCACCACGCCGGCTTTGCGCTGCACCTCGTTGAGTTTGGCCAAAGCATTGAAGCCCCCTCGAAACTTGAAGGCCCCCATGCGCTGAAAGTTTTCACATTTGATGAAAACCTTGGCTTGTAGCTGTTCATTCAGGGTACTGGACTGCAAAACAGGTGTCTTGTGCGCAATGCCTTCTAGCCGCGCAGCGGCAGCGATTACATCGTCAAAGGTAGGCAAAGCTTGCGGCATGAGATTTACTCGATTGAACCCAAAATTGATAACACCGCCCTTCACGTACGAACATGTGTTGCAGGCCTTGTAATGTGCAGGGCTCTTAAGTGCGCATGGCGGAGGTCATGAGCTTACCAAGCTTGTCAAAATAGTCGATGCTCATTTGGGTGGGCACCAAAAATTTGATTTTTTGATTCTGCTCGGTTTGCTGCACTTGGATGAGTCCTGCCTTCAGCAAAATGCCAATACGGCGATGGATGGTGGCGGGGCTGGCAATGTCACTCAACTCCATGGTTTGGGTGACCACCAAGGGTTGACCTTGTGCGCTTCGGATGGCAATGGCTTCCAACAATTTTTTGCCCACATCGTCGATGCCAGAAAGATCAATGTTGGATTTACGCAATGCTTCCGCCAACACCAAGTAGCGCAGGTAAATTTGATTCATGATGGGTTGATCTGGTTGTAGGGGAAGATGACGAAAAAACTGCTTAGGAATCCGAACCTGATGGTGGCTTTGCCGTGCTTTGTAACAGCAGCTTGAAAATCATCAAGACAAGCCAAGTGCCAGCCAAGTTGCTCATGGCCATCACCCCAAAACTCAGCGGAAAATGTTCAGTCAATCCTTGGGAGAAAAACCAAATTTGATGCAAAAGCGCGCTAAGGGTAGCGAAAAGCATGGATATTTTCAACAGGGTTAGCGGGGAAACAACTTTAAATTCCGGATCCAGATCCAAAAATTTGATGCTCAGCATGCGGGCAATGACAGGTGACAGGCCAGCAATCACACCAGTGATCAATGCGAATTCAATCCCCAAGTCGGGATGATCTTGAAAGTTCCAAAGCATGCCGCCCATGGCAATGCCAACCGCGCCCGATTCAAGCGCCAACAAAACCAAAATGAAACGGATGCCACTTGGAAAAAAGACCCAATGCACATCGAAAGAAAACTCCGTCTGCCCCCAGATCAGCTCATTGAACCAAAGCGACGCGTAATACAAAACTGCCGAGACGGCAATGACCAAGATTTTTTTGGGCAAGCTCATGTGGGTGAATGGGCGATGCGCTCGTACAACAAGTTGCCATACTGCTCGACCAGTGCAACGGGCTCAACAGGCGGGTTGGTGTCCATATTGGCAGGAGGATAAAACCATTCCAGCATGGCATTGTTGTCGAGTCTTGCCCTAGAAATCAATTGCGTGGTGACCAAAAAGCGTCTGGCCACCACCACCCAAGGCACTGGTACGCCCAGTTTCACTTCTAGATTTTGAGTGGCTGCATCCATGATGACGTTGCCTGCACGGCAAACGACATGGCCATTCCATTCGCTGCTTGGCTCTTGCTGATTCAAAAAACCCACGACATAGTTTTGCGTTTGGTTGGTGTACCAAAGTTGGCAAGGCATCAACTCGTTGCCAATGCCAAATTTATCCAAGACATGTTTGGATATGCGCGACGTTAATGAGCAAAAAGTTCTGAGATCTGCAGGCACGACGTCATAGTAAGCCAAACGAAGTTTGTCCACGATGCGATTTTCGGCTTCAGTCAAAATGTGCACGAGCAATATGCTTATTGAATGTATAAGCATATTATTATAATCGTGCCAACAATCCTCTGGTAAATCTTTACAGAAACTTTAGCTATCAGGGCCCTATTTCACTTGCGCCAAGCATTGTTGCTTCATGTCATGCGACTTGATGCTGTGACAATAACTTTGCTGGGCCATGACATTGGCCAGGCACATGTTCTTGGTGTCGTGGTCCTTGACCGAATAGCAGTAAGAATTTTGTTTTTTGGACATGGCCAAACACACATTTTTTCTGTCTGGGTCGTGAATGGAAAAACATGCCGCATCATTGGCCCATGCCGTTTGAATCACAAATTGACCCAGTCCCAAGAACAAATAAATCAAGATTTTCATGGTGAACTCCAATTGATTGGCATCAGCAAGATGATTCCACAAGCCAATTGGGTTGACAATGAGGTCTTGCTAGCGGCCACCCCTTTCAAGTTGAGTTACAGGAGCATTCATGTCTGAGATTCGTCCCACGCAAAGTCGTCCTGAGCCACAACGCATTCAACAAGAACGACCTGCCAAAGCTGAGAATCACCCGCATCATGAACAGATGCAGCGGGTTGAAGCCAAACGCGAGGTGGTCAAACATGAAGCGACCAACCCCAAACTCAAAGGTGGGAATGTGGACATTACGGTCTGATTGATTCACCAGGCCCAACAGATTGCGGTCATCGCCGCCATGCGCATGATTTAAACTCGCTGCTTCAACATCCAGCAAGAAAGTAGACCCCTATGGGCGCGCAGTGGAAAGCAAAAGGCAAGGCACAAGCCGCAGATGCCAGAGGCAAATTGTTTGGTCGCTTGGCCAAAGACATCATGATGGCCGCCAAAAGTGGCGCCGATCCAGCCGCCAATTCCCGCTTGCGCTTGGTTGTTGAGCAAGCACGTAAGGTCTCCATGCCCAAAGACACCTTAGAACGGGCCATCAAAAAAGGCGCTGGTTTGTTGGGTGACCCCGTCAATTTTGAGCGTGTCATTTACGAAGGTTTTGCACCGCATCAAGTGCCTGTCATGGTGGAGGCCCTCACAGACAACTTGAACCGCACAGCCTCCGAAGTTCGTGTGCTGTTTCGCAAAGGTCAATTGGGCACCTCCGGTTCCGTGTCATGGGATTTTGACCATGTGGGCATGATTGAAGCTGAGCCTGCCAAGTCAGATGCCGACGCAGAACTCGCCGCCATCGAGGCAGGCGCCCAAGATTTTGAAGCAGCTGATGAGGATGGCGTGACCGTGTTCATCACGGATCCCAGCGATTTGGACTTGGTCAGCAAAGCACTGCCGGACCATGGCTTTACCGTGCTGTCGAATAAATTGGGCTACAAGCCCAAGAACCCGGTCAATCCAGCCAACCTGTCGGCTGAGCAACTTGAAGAAGTTGAAAACTTCTTAGCGGCCATTGACGGCAACGACGATGTGCAAAACGTTTTTGTGGGCTTGTCTAACTGAGCTTCACAAGCACCGCTGACACTTGAATCTTACAGGGCTCAGTGCGCTGCAGGTTTGGGTTTGTCAGCGCCAACGGCTTTTTGCAAGCACACAATTTTGGCTGGCTTTTCTTTGTACTCAAATTTGGGGCAAGCATCCGGGTTGCTGTTTTTCCCGACGGGTTGAGGTAAAGAATCGGGCGTTGTTTTGGGGCGAGTGATCTTCTCGGGCACCACAGAACGCTCCGGTTTTTTCTTGTCATCCGCTTTAGGTGCATCACTGGCAAAAGCGTTGAATGCCAACAGCATGGCAAAAATCACTGCAAATTTCATGAAGTCCTCGTAGATCGACGGCGCTCTGTGCATGCCGCAATGAACCGCATTGTGAATCTATTTTGCCTCAGCGTCACCTGCGCCAAGTAGCTTTTTGAAGAGGCTGGTCAATGACGTGGGCAATCTCGCAACACTTACCGTACCATGCACACTCAGAAATGACTTGTCTTTGAGGAACTTCAAATGCAAAACACCCCCGACAACCTGTTGCCAGACAGTTGGCACAAGTACTTTGCCATCCAAGCCAACAACACCGCTTGGACATTGTCAGAGTCTTTGGCTGACATCAGCCTGAACACTGAAATTTTAGACACTGCCCATGCATCGGCATGGCATTGGCGAGTGGTTGGCAAAGAAATCAACCACATGCGCAGCGTGATGCTACTGGCACTGGTGCATGCACGCATGAACATGGGACCCAGTGCTTGGGCTTATGCAGAACGCATGCGCATGTATTTCACTGAAAAAGCCGACACGCCAGATTGGGAATTGGCATTCACGCACACGGTGCATGCTTTGGCAGCACTTGCTTTCGGCAAGACACCTGAATTCAAAGCTTCCAGGCAAGCAGCATTTCAGAGTCTCCAAAAAATTCAAGACAAAGCAGATCGTGAAGTCGTGATGAAAACATTTCAACTGATTCCCCAAGATTAAAGAAACACCATGTCCAACAAAGAAATGAAAGGCGCAGCGTATTGGGACGATCGCTTCCAAGCGCCCGCATATGCTTATGGCGAAGCGCCCAACGATTTCCTGCGCTGGGCTGCGCCTCAAGTCAAACTCGGCAAAGCTGTTTCTTTGTGCGAGGGCGAAGGCCGAAATGCAGTGTTCTTGGCCAAGATGGGTTTTGAAGTCACTGCCGTCGATTTCTCGCGCGTGGGTTTGAACAAGGCCAAAGCATTGGCCGACCTGCACAAAGTCACCCTGAACTACGAAGTCGCAGACATGAAAGACTTTGAGCTAGAAAATAATGCATGGGACTTGGTGGTGAGCGTCTTTGCACAACCTGATGCCGACATCCGCCAGCGGCTTTATGCACGCTTGGGCCAATCATTGAAACCGGGCGGCGCTTTCATCCTAGAGTCCAAGGTGAACGGCGAAAGAACTGCAGTTAACCGCTATCCAGGTGTAGACACACTCATCCAGGACATACAGCCTTTGAAAGTGGCATTTTCTAAACAATGTGAGCGTGAGTTAAATGAAGGCAGTTATCACGTCGGCCTTCACACCACCGCACAAATTCTTGCATTTAAAAACGCTTAGGTTTTTCAAGTCCATTTGCGCGCATCATGACCTGCCCGGACATGATGAAATGATTTGCAGATGGACAACACTCTTTCCCATCCCCAACCGGCTGCAGTTGAAGCCCCTGTGGTTCATTATTTGCAGCAGACATGGGAAACAGCAGCCCAACTGCGCGCCTCCGATCTTCACTTCGAACCTTTCGAGAATTTTTACCGAGTCCGTTTGCGCATCGATGGCGTGTTGCAAGAAATTCCGCCACCCCCCTACGAATTCAAAGACCAAATTGCCTCCCGCATCAAGGTGCTGGCCAAGTTAGACATTGCAGAAAAAAGGTTGCCACAAGATGGGCGCATGACAATCGGTTTGCGCAATTTGCAACGCTTGAATTTAAGGGTCAGTACACTGCCCACTTTGTTTGGCGAGAAGTTGGTGGTCCGGGTCTTGGCCACCGACATGGCCCAATTGCATCTTGACCATTTGGGCTATGGCCCTCAGGAAAAGCAGCGCATGCTAGAGGCCATCCACAAAACACAAGGCCTCATTTTGGTCACGGGCCCCACAGGCTCGGGCAAGTCGCAATCACTTTATGCCTGCCTGCACCTTTTGAATCGGCCCGAAATCAACATCGCCACTGTCGAAGACCCCTCCGAAATTCAGCTGAATGGCGTCAACCAAGTCAATGTCAAAGAACAAATTGGGCTGAACTTTGCCAGTTCACTCAAAGCCTTCCTCCGACAAGATCCCGACGTCATCATGCTTGGCGAAATCAGAGACCCTGAAACAGCCGACATCGCCATCAAGGCTTCACAAACAGGTCATTTGGTCATGTCCACGTTGCACACCAATGATGCCGCAGGCGCACTGGTTCGTCTTCGCAACATGGGCGTGGCGTCCTACAACTTGGCCGCCAGCATCAGCCTCATTTCTGCGCAAAGGCTGATTCGGCGTTTGTGTTTGCATTGCCGAAAACCCATGCATGTCTCGCTTCAAGCCCTGCGCGAATTGGGCCTACAAACGTCCTTTCAAGACTTGCCGTTTGAACCTGTCTTTTTCAGTGCGCAGGGTTGTTCGCAATGTCACAAAGGCTATTGGGGACGCATTGGCTTGTTTGAAGTCATGCCCATGAGCCCCAGTTTGCGGCAATGCGTTGAAAATGACAGCAGCCATGTTCAATTGGCAACGCAAGCGTACAAAGAAGGCGTCCACTCGCTTCGACATGCAGGTTTAATTCAAGCCGCCATGGGCATCACATCGATGGCCGAAGTGCTCACGCAAACTGAGTGCATGGCATGAGCACCCCAGCAGCCATGGCACGCGCCTTAGAAAGGCGAAGGCCTAGCGCACACGTTTCTTTGCACCGCATTCCCGCCAAAACTTTGACTGTCTTCACCCGGCAATGGTCGGCCTTGATGAGTGCTGGCATTCCTTTGGTACAGGCCTTTCAATTGCTAGGACAAAGTGCTGTGGGGTCGCGCAAAACAAGGCAATCCTTGGGGCAAATATTGCAACAGTTACAGCAAGATGTCAGCGCAGGCTCTGCTTTGCATGTCGCTTTTCAAAAACATCCGCACACCTTCAACAGTTTGTATTGCAGCCTGCTCCAAGCCGGTGAGTCGGCAGGTATTTTGGACACGCTCTTGGTCCGCTTGGCGAATACCTTGGAGGCCCATGCGCAATTGAAGGCCAAAGTTCAACACGCGCTGATTTACCCTGCCTGCATTTTGCTGGTGGCCTGCGGCGTTTTAACCGTCATCTTGATTTGGGTGGTCCCTCTGTTTGAAGCGGTGTTCCAAAGCATGGGCGCTGCCTTGCCACAGGCTACACAGCAGTTGATCCAAGTTAGCCGCTGGGTCTCGCAATGGGGACTGCCTTGCTTGGCTTTGTTAACCTGCGCAGCAATCGGCTTGCACCGCGGGTATCGCCGTTCGCTAACCGTGAGGTTGGGTTGGGAATCGGCCACAAGCGCTTTGCCACTCATGGGTCCACTCATGCAAAGTCATCGCTCAGCCAAATGGGCATTGACACTTTCGGCCTTGCTGGAAGCAGGCATTCCCATCTCTGAAGCTTTGCAGCCGGCTGCAGCCGCATCAGGGTCCACAATGCTTCAAGCGCATACTGCAAAGTTGATGCAGCACATTCAAGAGGGTAGCGGTTTGAACGTCGCCATGTCAAAATCAAAACTGTTTCCACCTGTGCTGATCCAAATGTGCGCCATCGGAGAAGAAACGGGTTCTTTGGCGGCCATGCTCGAAAAAGCCGCACAGCTCTTGATGGCCGATTTGAACCAACACATCGCTCAACTCACCACCCTGTTAGAACCCCTGCTCATGGTTTTTCTGGGCGGGCTCATTGGCGGCATGATGGTGGCTTTGTATTTGCCCATTTTCAATTTAGGACAAGTCTTTTGATGCCCGCTTCGCAATGGCCCAATTTACTGGCACCGCCCGGCGCCATGGGCTGGGTGTTGCCGCAATTTGAGCAGGTCAGTCATTTGCAAGTGCTGGTATTTGCCGCGCTGGGACTCATCATTGGCAGCTTTGTGAACGTGCTGATACACCGCTTGCCGCTCATGATCTTGGGCAACGATCTGTCCACCCACATGCCAACTGAGCTTTCCTCAGACGCGTCCAAAGCTTCGGCTGCAGAAACCAACTTCAACCTCAGCACACCGCCATCACATTGCCCGCTCTGCCAGCAGCGTTTGCGTTGGCACGAACTTATCCCGGTGCTGTCATTTGTGATTTCCTTAGGTCGCTGCCGGCATTGCAATGGCCGTATTGCTTGGCGCTATCCGCTCATTGAGATCACCACCAGTCTGTTGTTCACCTTGTGCTTGTTTCAATTTGGTTGGACGGTCCAAGCACTGATGGCTTGCTTTTTCACGGCAGCCCTGCTGGCACTGGCCTGGATCGATGCAGAAACCTTTTTGCTGCCCGACGTCATCACGCAGGCCCTCTTGTGGGTTGGCCTCGTTGGCAGTGCCATGTCACTCACCCCCACGCCCCTCATCCAGGCGCTTTCGGGTGCCGTGCTGGGTTACGGCATGTTGTGGGCTGTGGGCTGGGCTTTTGCAGCTTGGCGTGGCAAAGAAGGCATGGGTCAAGGCGACCTCAAGCTGTTGGCCGCACTCGGTGCATGGGTCGGTATTTGGAGCTTGTTGCCCGTGCTCTTGCTGGCTTCGGTTTCTGGACTGATTTTTGGGGTCATCCAAAAAATGCGGGGGCAACTGGGTGACAATGGGCACTTCGCTTTTGGACCCTTTTTAGCCCTGTCTGGATTCGCATGTTTCTTTCTAGGAATTTCCATGGGAGTGTGAGCCTTTGATGCGTCAGCCTGTTCGACTGGGGCTCACGGGGGGCATTGGCAGCGGTAAAAGCACCGTGGCCGCTTTCTTGGCGCAAGCAGGTGCCGCCGTGATGGACGCCGATGCCATCTCTCGCGCCCTGACACAAGCCGGTGGCCAGGCCATTCCCGCCATCTTGGCTGAATTTGGTGAAACCCTCATCACGCCAGAAGGCGCCATGAACCGAGACGCCATGCGGGCCTTGGTTTTCTCCAACCCCCAGACCAAACGCCAGCTCGAAGCCATCATCCATCCTTTGGTTGCGCAAGCTTTGCAAGCCCAAACGCAAGCTGCCATAGAAGCTGGCAAAAAATGCCTGGTATTCGATGTGCCTTTGCTGGTCGAGTCGGGTGAGCGCTGGCGGCGCCAAGTGGACTGGGTCTGTGTGGTCGATTGCCAAACCGATACCCAAATTCAGCGCGTGATGGCCCGCAACCAACTGTCACAGCCGGAGATTGAAGCCATCATGGCGCAGCAAGTCAGCCGCGCGCAGCGTCTGTCCAGTGCCGATGGCGTCATCTACAACGATGGGCTTGATTTAGACCAACTCCAGACGGCCGTGCATGAAATGATGGCCCGCTTCGGGCTATGATCTTGCTACTGAAAGACGCAGCGTGATACTTTACGAATACCCCCTCAACGAACGCATCCGAACTTATTTGCGCCTGCAACATTTGTTCGCGCGCTTCAACAAGCTTTGCCAACGTACCGAGGCTTTGGACCATCACTATGCACTCACCACGATTTTTGAAATCATGGAAGTGGCTTCACGCTCCGAACTTAAATCTGAAATTCTCAAAGACATTGAGCGTCACAAGCAACAGCTCAATGCCTACCGCGGCAACCCCTCCATTTCCGAGCAAGCACTCGATCTCATCATCGAACAACTCGATCAACGCTTTGAAACCCTCAACAGCATGGTTGGCAAGATGGGTAGCGCACTCAACGAAAGTGAATTCCTCAACAGCATTCGCAGCCGCACAGCCATTCCGGGTGGCACCTGTGAGTTTGATTTGCCGGCCTACCATGCATGGCAACACCACACCGCCGCAGCTCGCCAAGCCAACTTGTACGAGTGGTCTCAACACTTTGCGCCTTTGGCTACGTCCATTCAGCTCATGCTGAAAATGTTGCGTGAGTCGGGCAGCACCCAAAAGGTCATGGCCACAGGCGGCCAGCTGCAACAAAATCTACCGCAAGGTCGTAACTTTCAATTGTTGCGACTGCGCATTGACGACAGCCTGAACCTCACACCCGAGATCAGCTGCAACCGTTTGCTGGTGGTGATTCGCCTCATGCAACAACAAGAAGACGGTAAGTTGCTGGCCAGCAAAGAAGACACCCCCTTCGAAATGACACTCTGCGCCTAATTCGCGCAAGCAGTTCCTCCCCCTTTTGCGAGACACCGATGAGCGAGCCCTTGTCCAAGCCACGCCACGTGCCCTGCCCCACTTGCGGCGGGCCCAGTTTGTTCAGTTCAGAAAATGCATATCGGCCGTTTTGCAGCGAGCGTTGCAAAGGCATTGATTTGGGCGCATGGGCCAATGAAAGCTTCCGCGTGCCCGAAGAAACACCACCCGATCAAGAAAATTTTGGCGATCCCAAGCTGCAGTAAATCAGCTTGAATGTGTGGCCCCCGCAAAGCCACGCTCTTCGGCCAGCCAAGCCAACACCGGTATCGTGCCAGGCAAGACGGGCACCACTTGCACAGGCAAAGACTGCCAAGCAAAGTTCTGTCCTTCACGCATTTCAAGCTCGCCCTGCCACTCAAGCACTTTGCAAAAGTTCAGCCGCACCAAAGCGTGGGGATAGTCCACCAATTGCTGATGCCACAACTGCACATCGCCAATGTTCAGTCCCAACTCCTCGTGCAGCTCGCGCGTCAAGGCTTGCGCGACGGTTTCACCCGCCTCCAACTTGCCCCCTGGAAATTCCCAGTAGCCCTCGTAGACTTTGCCTGGCGGGCGCGAGGTGAGCAAAAACTGATCTTGCGCATTGATGAGAATGCCCACCGCCACATCGACCGTGGCACGGTCGGCACCGCCTTCGCGTTGCACATGGCCATCAGCCACCAGCAAAGACTTGGCGCTGCCGGTCAAGGTGTTGCTCACAAACTGCGATGGATGCTGGCAGTGGGCGATGGACCCATGCGGCCCATGTAGTCGCGCGCAAACTGATACGCCACACGACCACTGCGTGAACCACGCTCCAATGCCCAGACCAAGGCCTCAGGGCCAGAGGTTTGAATGACCGCCTCTGAGGCGCCCAGCGACTTGAGCCACTGCGCCACGATGGTGAGGTACTCGTCTTGCGAGAAGGGATAGAAGCTGATCCACAAACCAAATCGCTCAGACAAAGAAATCTTTTCTTCAATCACTTCACCTGGATGAACTTCACCGTCTTCGGTATGGGTGTAGGTGAGGTTGTCCTTCATGTGCTCGGGCAACAAATGACGGCGATTGCTGGTGGCGTAAATCAACACATTGGGAGTGGCTGCGGCCACCGAGCCATCGAGGATGGATTTCAAAGCCTTGTAACCGCCCTCGCCATCTTCAAAGCTCAAATCGTCGCAGAAGATGATGAACTTTTCGGGACGTCCGGCCACCACATCCACGATGTCGGGCAAATCAGTCAGGTCGTCTTTGTCAACTTCGATGAGGCGCAAGCCTTGCGCCGCATAGGCGTTCAAACAGGCTTTGATCAACGATGATTTACCGGTGCCACGCGAACCTGTCAGCAGCACATTGTTGGCAGGCAAGCCCTGCACAAATTGCAAAGTGTTTTGTTGCAGTTTTTCTTTTTGACCGTCAATTTCTTGCAGGTCATTGAGACTCATGTCGGACACATGGCGAACGCCTTCCAACACACCATGGCCCGACGCACGCTTGCGATAACGCCAAGCAATGGCTTCGTTCCAGTCGGGCTGGCTGAGGGGTTGCGGCAAGACGCGCTCCAAGCGCTCCAACATCAGCACTGCACGCTCTAAAAGCTTTTCAATGTTGTTGCTCATGAACGGTAGTCCGCGTTGATGGACACGTAGTCGTGGCTCAGGTCGCATGTCCAGACCGTGTCAACAGCGTTGCCGCGGCCTAAATGAACTCGGATGGTGATTTCACTTTGTTTCATGACGCGTTGGCCATCGGCCTCTTGGTAGTCTGGATTGCGACCACCGTTTTTCACAACGCACACGTCGTCTAAATGCAAGCCAATCAAATCTTGATCGAGGTCTTGAATGCCCGCATAGCCCACGGCTGCCAAAATGCGGCCCAGGTTGGGGTCACTGGCGAAGAAGGCGGTTTTGACCAAGGGTGAATGGGCAATGGCGTATGCCGCCAAACGACACTCTTCAGAAGTTTTGCCGCCCTCCACCCGAATGGTGATGAACTTGGTTGCACCTTCGCCGTCTCGCACGATGGCATGTGCCAAATGTTGTGCAACGGACAACAAGGCAGCGCGCAAAGTTTGGCCGTCGGCCGTTTGCCAATCGCTGATCACAGCATGATTGGCTTTGCGTGTGGCCATCACCATGAAAGAGTCATTGGTGGAGGTATCGCCATCGATGGTGATGCGATTGAAAGATGCGTTGGCCAAATCGGTGGCCAAGGCTGGCAACAATGCAGGATCGATGTTGGCATCGGTGGCCAAGAAGCCCAACATGGTGGCCATGTTGGGTCGAATCATGCCCGCACCTTTGCTGATGCCGGTGATGGTGACAGTTTGGCCCGACAAGACCACTTGCTGGCTGAAAGCCTTGGGCACCGTGTCGGTGGTCATGATGCCTTCGGCTGCTTTGGCCCAATGCGCGGCTTGTGCGTCGGCCAATGCGGCAGGCATGCCCGCCACGATGCGATCGACAGGCAAGTTTTCCATGATCACGCCTGTGGAAAAAGGCAAGACCTGTTGTGCCTTGATGTTGAGCAAACCCGCCAATGCATCTGCTGTAGCGCGCGCGTCGGCCAAGCCTTTGGCGCCTGTGCCCGCATTAGCGTTGCCGGTGTTGATGACCAGTGCGCGAATTTGGGAATCAACGGCCGAAGTCACTTGCTTCAAATGCTCCCGACAAACTTGGACAGGTGCAGCGCAATATCTGTTTTGTGTGAACACGCCGGCCACAGCACTGCCTTCATCCAACAAGATCACAGTCAGGTCTTTGCGCCCCACTTTGCGGACACCCGCCTCGGCAATGCCCAGACGCACACCAGGAACTGCCAAGATGTTGGCGGGATTGGGAGCTTGCAGGTTCACAGTCATCGTTACCTCTTATGCCAATTTGCCGTGGCAGAACTTGTATTTTTTACCACTGCCGCAGGGGCAAGGGTCATTGCGACCAACAGGGGCCAACAGGGTGCTCTGAAAATCAGATTGCGTCTGCGGTGTACCTTGCTCATCGGGCGCCGTGTAGGTGACGTTACTGATGTTTTCAGCACGTTCTTCCATCACTTGGGCCGCTTCTTCGATTTGCTCGCTGGACTCAATGCGCACATTCATCAGCACGCGGGTCACTTCGTTTTTCACAGAGTCAAGCAACTGGCCGAACAATTCAAAGGCTTCGCGCTTGTATTCTTGCTTGGGTTGCTTTTGTGCATAACCACGCAAGTGAATGCCCTGGCGCAAATAATCCAAGGCACTGAGGTGTTCGCGCCAATGGGTGTCAATGCTTTGCAGCAAGACCACGCGTTCGAAAGGCACAAAGTTCTCAACGCCCACAGCATCCAACTTGACTTTGAAGGCGTTGTTGGCTGCGACCAAAACCATGTCCAAGATTTCATCATCGGTGATGGCCGTGGCAGCCGCCACCGTTTCACGCAATGGCAACTCAATTTGCCAATCATCTTTGAGCACACGCTCAAGTCCTGCCAGATCCCACTGCTCTTCCACCGTTTCTTCGGGTACGTACTGGCGCACCAAGTCGGTAAAACTGCCTTCGCGCAATGCTGTGATTTGGGCGTCCATTTCGGTGGCGTCCAAGATGTCATTGCGCTGTTGGTAAATCACCTTGCGCTGATCGTTGGAGACGTCGTCGTACTCCAGCAATTGTTTGCGCATGTCAAAGTTGCGCGCTTCCACTTTGCGCTGCGCACTTTCAATGCTGCGCGTGACCATGCCGGCTTCGATGGCTTCGCCTTCTGGCATTTTCAAACGGTCCATGATGGCGCGCACACGGTCACCCGCAAAAATGCGCATCAGCGGATCGTCCAAGCTTAGATAGAAGCGTGAGGAGCCAGGATCACCCTGACGACCAGAGCGACCACGCAATTGATTGTCAATGCGGCGTGACTCATGACGCTCGGTGGCAATGATGCGCAAACCGCCAAGCGATTTAACTTGCTCGTGAACAGTCAACCATTCGGTGCGCAAGGCTGCGATTTTTTCTTGGCGCGCTTGGGCGTCCAAACTCTCATCGGCTTCAACTTCTTGAACGGCTTTCTCGATGTTGCCGCCCAGCACAATGTCGGTACCGCGGCCCGCCATGTTGGTGGCAATGGTGATCATGCCGGGGCGTCCCGCTTGGGCCACGATGTCGGCCTCGCGTGCGTGCTGCTTGGCATTGAGCACTTGGTGTGGCAACTTGGCTTTGGTGAGCATCTCAGAAATGAGTTCTGAGTTTTCAATGGACGTGGTGCCAACCAAAACCGGCTGACCTCGCTCGAAACATTCACGGATGTCTGCAATGGCAGCGTTGTATTTTTCGGGCGATGATTTGTAAACGCGATCGAGTTGGTCTTCGCGGCGGCTGATGCGATTGGGCGGCACCACCACAGTTTCCAAACCGTAAATTTCTTGGAACTCGTAGGCTTCCGTATCGGCAGTTCCGGTCATGCCGCCCAACTTGCCGTACAAACGGAAATAATTTTGGAAGGTGATGGACGCCATCGTTTGGTTTTCAGCCTGAATGGCCACACCTTCTTTGGCTTCCACCGCTTGGTGCAAGCCATCGCTCCAACGGCGACCGGTCATCAGACGGCCAGTGAACTCGTCCACAATCACAATCTCACCTTCTTGCACCACATAGTGCTGATCGCGGTGATAGATGTGGTTGGCGCGCAATGCTGCCGTGAGGTGGTGCATGAGCGCAATGTTGGCGGGGTCGTAAAGACTGGCGCCTTCAGGAATGAGGCCTGCACTGGCCAAAATGCGCTCAGCGTTTTCGTGACCTTGCTCGGTCAAGAACACTTGGTGCGATTTTTCGTCAACCGTGAAGTCGCCTGGCTTGGTGATGCCTTCACCTGTGCGCGGGTCGGCTTCGCCTTCTTGACGGGTCAGCATGGGCACCACTTGGTTCATGGCCACATACTGCGCAGTGTGGTCATCGGCTTGTCCGCTGATGATGAGCGGCGTGCGCGCTTCATCGATCAAGATGGAGTCCACCTCGTCAACGATGGCGTAGTTGAGACCGCGCTGCACACGGTCTTTGGCTTCGTAGACCATGTTGTCGCGCAGGTAGTCAAAACCAAACTCGTTGTTGGTACCGTAGGTGATGTCGGCGTTGTAGGCCGCTTGTTTTTCTTCGCGTGACAGTTGCGGCAAATTGATGCCCACACTCATGCCCAAGAAGTTGTAGAGCTTGCCCATCCACTGGGCATCGCGGCTGGCCAAGTAATCGTTGACTGTGACCACGTGCACACCTTTGTTGGCCAAGGCATTGAGATACACCGCCAAGGTGGCCGTCAGGGTCTTGCCCTCGCCCGTGCGCATTTCTGAAATCTTGCCGTTGTGCAAGGCAATACCGCCAATCATTTGCACATCGAAGTGGCGCATCTTCATGACACGCTTGGAGCCTTCACGAACCACCGCAAAAGCTTCAGGCAAGATGGCGTCGAGTGTTTCACCTTGCGCTACGCGCGTGCGGAACTCATCGGTCTTGGCGCGCAGCTGATCGTCGCTCAGAGCTTCGAATTGGGCTTCAAGGCCATTGATCAATGCCACTGTTTTGCGGTATTGCTTGATCAAGCGGTCGTTACGACTGCCGAAAATTTTGGTCAGAAAATTGGTCGCCATGGTGCCACGGGTTCGTCTTTGCCATGCAAGCAAAGATTCGCCCGAAAATCCTGTCTTAAAGTGGATTCAAAAGGACAAGCGCACGAGGCGCAAGTGAACGCGCCATTTTAACTGCTGGGCAAGCCCAGAATCTGAAGATTTCCCGCAGATCAGCGGGGTTCTCGCATAATGGCAACATGGTCAAATTCAATCAAGCGATCTCACTCATGGAAGCTGCTCAAGAGTCGCCTAGCTTGGCGCACCTGACAGAACTCACGCGTGTGTCTAGCCAAAGGCTCAAACTCCTGCACACCCTCATTCCAGGGCCGCTTCGAACCGCCATCCAAGCAGGTCCTATCGAGGGCACGGAATGGTGCTTATTGGTGAACTCCAATGCTGCAGCAGCCAAATTACGCCAAATGTTGCCTGCGCTGTTGGCGCATCTGAACACTCATGGCCATGCGGTCGAAAAAATTCGCCTCAAGATCCTTCAAAACCCTCGCTAATACGCTCTTAACATTCTCGCTGACACCCTCGCCTGCACCAAGGCTTGGCTGCGATTTGCCTGACGAAGAAAGTACAGACGAAAAAAAACCAACTCAACTGTTTTGCAGTGGGCTGGTTTTCAAAATGGTGCCGCTTGTCGGATTCGAACTGACGACCTACCGCTTACAAGGCGGTTGCTCTACCAACTGAGCTAAAGCGGCACGGGCTGAATTGTAATTCAATAATGACCGTTTTTCAGAGCCACTTGAATTTTTGAGGGTGCTTATTTAATTCGGGTTAGCGTGGGCCGTGTGGGTGACGGCGGTACAGGCTTGTCGCCCGAGTCTGAAGATTCTGACTTTGAAGCTTCAGAAGCCTCCGGTGCATTGGGCACTTGGTGCAATTTGTCCATGCCGAGCACCGTGCTGTTCAAGGGTGAATCGGTGACAGGAAAGGACATGCCTTGGCCGTTCTCTCGCGCATAGATGGCCATGACACGGTGAATGGGCACCATGATGTCACGGGGCTTGCCACCAAAGCGTGCTTTGAATTCGATGAACTCATTGCCCAATTGCAATGAACTGGTGGCATCGAAACTGATGTTGAGCACAATTTCGCCACCTTGCACAAACTCACGCGGCACTTGCACAGAACCATCAACTTTGACCGCCACATAGGGGGTAAAAGAGTGATCGGTGCACCACTCGTACATCGCCCGAATGAGGTACGGGCGAGTCGAAGGTGATTCAAGTGCGTTCATGACCATGCGAACAAACCTTGTGTTGCGAAGGGCTTTGATTGCGCCTTATTTGCGCATGACCTTTTCGGAAGGCGTCAGCGCTTCGATGTAAGCAGGGCGCGAGAAGATGCGCTCGGCGTACTTCAACAAAGGGGCCGCATTTTTACTCAGGTCAATGCCGTAGAAGTCCAAACGCCAGAGCAAGGGCGCAATGGCCACGTCGAGCATGGAGAAGTTGTCACCCAACATGAACTTGTTTTTCAAGAACACGGGGGCCAACTGGGTCAAGCGATCGCGGATGTGTGAGCGTGCTTTCTCCAAAGCTTTGTCGTTGCCTTTGAGGGTGCGGTTTTCCAATGTGGCCACATGTGCAAACAACTCTTTTTCAAAGTTGAGCAAGAACAAGCGGACGCGGGCACGATCGACAGGGTCACCTGGCATGAGT
This sequence comes from Limnohabitans sp. Hippo4, assembly GCF_003063605.1. Classification (NCBI taxonomy): domain Bacteria; kingdom Pseudomonadati; phylum Pseudomonadota; class Betaproteobacteria; order Burkholderiales; family Comamonadaceae; genus Limnohabitans; species Limnohabitans sp. Hippo4. The sequence goes on from NZ_NESE01000003.1 coordinate 92,356, forward strand.
TGCGGGTGTGGGAATCGCTCATCGATGTATTCATTGATGATGTTAGATTCATACAAAATCAAATCACGTTCGACCAAGATCGGCACTTGGCCGTAGGGGTTCATGACATTGATGTCTTCAGGCTTGTTGTACAGATCGACATCACGAATTTCAAAATCCATTCCTTTCTCAAACAGCACAAAGCGGCAGCGGTGAGAAAAGGGGCAGGTTGTTCCTGAATAAAGCACCATCATGGTGAAGGCTCCTAAAAATCAAAAAGAGTGGGAAGCCACCGGGTTGGCGGGCCTGCCCACTCCATCAATTCGGGCATGGCCCGAATCACGAGTTCTTACTTGATGTCTTTCCAGTAAGCAGCGTTCAAGCGCCATGCAACGACCGTAAAGCCGGCCAAGAACAGCAACACCCAGACGCCCAGACGAACGCGGTTATTTTGCGCAGGTTCAGCCATCCATTGCAAGTAGTTGACCAAGTCGCCGACAGCTTTGTCGTATTGCTTGGGTGACAAGGTGCCAGGCGTGACCTGTTTCCACCCCACAAAAACGTGAGTGGTTTGTCCGTGCTCTTTGCGCTCTTCATAGACGGGCTCGCGCTCGCCTTGCAATTGCCAGAAAGGATTGGGCATGCCCACGTTGGGGAAAGCCAAATTGTTCCAACCCGTAGGTTTGGTTTCATCGCGGTAGTAAGTGCGCAAGTAGGTGTACAGGTAATCGGCACCTGTACCGCCATGACCCGAGCGTGAACGCGCCACCAATGTCAAATCGGGAGGCACCGCACCAAACCACTCTTTGGCTTGCTTGGGATCAATGTTGGCCTTCATGGTGTCGCCCACTTTGTCAGTGGTGAACAAGAGGTTGTCTTTGATCTGTTGGTTGGTCAAGCCGATGTCTTGCAAGCGGTTGTAGCGCATGAATGCCGCAGAGTGGCAGTTCAAGCAGTAATTGACAAACAGCTTGGCGCCATTCTGCAAAGAACCCAAGTCGCTGGTGTTAACAGGGGCTTTGTCCCAAGCAATGGCGTTGCCGCCGGCAGCTTGTGCACCTGTTAGGGATGCAACAGCAATACACAAACCCAGTGCAAATTTTTGAATTGATTTCATTTTCAAATACTCCTGGGCTTAGTGCGCAACGAAAGTAACGCGGTCAGGTACAGGCTTAGGTGTACCCAACTTGCTCCACCAAGGCATCAACAAGAAGAAGCCGAAATAGAACAAGGTGCCCACTTGTGAAACACGCTCACCAATGGGTGAAGGTGGCTGCACGCCCAAGTAACCCAAGATCAAGAAGTTGATCACGAACACGGCGTACACATACTTGTGCCAGTCGGGACGGTAACGAATGGACTTGACAGGGCTGTTGTCGAGCCATGGCAAGAAGAACATGATAACGACAGCGCCGCCCATGACCACCACACCCCAGAACTTGGCGTCAATGGCCAGCATCATGGCAGAGATGACCACAGCACCGCCCACAATGCCCGCCTTCAAAATGCTAGGCAATGCATTCTTGCGAACGGCCAAGACAGCACCCAAGACCACGCAGATGATCAAGACATACATCATCTCGCTGGTGATGGCACGCAGCATGGAGTAGTAAGGGGTGAAGTACCAGACAGGCGCAATGTGCAAAGGTGTCTTCAGAGGATCAGCTGGAATGAAGTTGTTGTATTCCAGGAAGTAACCACCGAACTCGGGCGCAAAAAAGATGATGGCCGAGAACACAAACAAGAACATGCTGACCGCAAAGATGTCATGCACAGAGTAGTAAGGGTGGAAAGGGATACCGTCCAAAGGATGACCGGCTGCATCTTTCGGTGCATTGGGGCCTTTGATTTCGATGCCATCAGGGTTGTTGGAACCCACTTCGTGCAACGCAATGATGTGCGCCACCACCAAGCCGAGCAGAACCAAAGGCACTGCAATGACGTGGAAGCTGAAGAAGCGGTTCAAAGTGGCATCACCCACCACGAAGTCGCCACGAATCAGCAGAGCCAAATCGGGGCCGATGAAAGGAATGGCGGAGAACAAGTTCACGATCACTTGGGCGCCCCAGTAGGACATCTGACCCCAAGGCAACAAGTAACCCATGAAGGCTTCGGCCATCAGGCACAAGAAGATGGCACAGCCAAAAATCCAAACCAATTCACGTGGCTTGCGATAGCTGCCGTACATCAAGCCGCGGAACATGTGCAAGTACACCACGATGAAGAACGCAGAAGCGCCAGTGGAGTGCATGTAACGGATGAGCCAACCCCATGGCACATCGCGCATGATGTACTCAACAGAGGCAAACGCGATGTTGGCATCGGGTTTGTAATGCATCACCAAGAAAATACCGGTGACGATTTGGATGACCAAAACCAACAGTGACAAGGATCCGAAGATGTACCACATGTTGAAGTTTTTGGGCGCGTAATACTCACTCATGTGCTCTTTGTAGAGCTTTGAAGCTGGGAAGCGGTTGTCGACCCAGTTCATGAGTTTTTCGCCAGCGGAGGCGTTGGGGGAGATTTCCTTGAATTCAGCCATGATGGTTTGCCTCAAGCCTTCTTGTCTTCACCGATCAGCAACTTGCTGTCGGACAGGTACATGTGCGGTGGCACTTCCAAGTTGTCGGGTGCGGGTTTGTTTTTAAACACGCGGCCGGCCAAATCGAAGGTAGAACCGTGGCAAGCGCACAAGAAACCACCTTGCCAATCGTCAGGCAAAGAGGGCTGTGGGCCTGATTGGAATTTGTCGCCAGGCGAGCAGCCCAAGTGAGTGCAAATGCCAACAGCCACCATGAACTCAGGCTTGATAGAGCGGTGGCCGTTTTTAGCGTATTCGGGTGTGGGGTAGGCTTTGCGATCAGAAGCGGGATCGGCCAATTGACCATCCAACTTTTTCAATGCTTCAACCTGCTCAGGCGTGCGGCGCATGATCCACACGGGCTTGCCGCGCCATTCCACGGTGAGTTTTTCACCAGGCTTGACGTCAGAAATATCAACTTCTACAGCAGCACCAGCGGCCTTGGCACGCTCGGAAGGCTGAAAAGAGCTAACAAATGGGGTGGCGACGAAGCCTGCGCCTACGGCGCCAGCACAAGTTGAGGCAATTAGCCACGTCCTTTTGCTGTTGTCGACTGGGGTATCACTCATGAGAATCCTCTAGCGAATCGGTATCAGGGTTAACCGCCGATTGTAGCCGACTGGTGAGGGTTTTTTCTAGGGGCGCTAGGCAATCAGTTGCTGCGCCATGCGAACAGCCGCAACCAAACTGTCGGCATCGGCCACCCCTTTGCCCGCAATGTCAAAGGCGGTGCCGTGGTCTGGACTGGTTCGAACCAGGGGCAAACCCAAAGTGACATTGACCCCCTGCTCTAAGCCCATGTACTTCACAGGGATAAGGCCCTGGTCGTGGTACATGGCCAGCACCACGTCAAACTCGCCAGGGCTTTGGGCCTTGCGCCTAGCCCGCATGAAGATGGTGTCGGGGGCATAGGGGCCATGCACGTCCAAGCCTTCAGCCGCAGCTTGGGCCATGGCGGGCTGGATAATCTGAATTTCTTCTTGCCCAAACAATCCCCCTTCTCCGGCATGGGGATTGAGGCCCGCAACACCTATTTTGGGGGCGCGGCCCAACAAACGACTGAGGGCTTGATGGGTAATGCGCAGCGTTTCAAGCACGTTGTTGTAGGTAACGGCGTCGAGCGCCTGGCGCATGGACACATGAATACTGACCAGCACGGTGCGCAGTTCGTCATTGGCCAACATCATGCGCACGGGCATTTGGGCCACGGGCACACCCTGGTGATGTGCTGCTTCGGCTTGCAGCAATTCAGTGTGCCCCGGAAATGCATTGAAAGGCGCCCCAGCGGCAGACAAGGCTTCTTTGTGCAAAGGTGCCGTGACCAGTGCGGCAATTTGGTGTTGCAAGGCGGCACGTGCTGCCCACTGCACACACTCGCCGGCAAACCGTCCTGCTTCGGCGTGGATTTGCCCCCACGGCAATGCGGCTGACACTTGGGCCACTTGCAAAACAGGCAGCACACCGCTTGAGGCATGGCACGCTTCTTCCGGGCGATGAATGAGGCTGACACGCAATTGGCCAGAGGGGTCAACCAAGCTGGCAGCCTTTTGCATCAAGTGCAGGTCGCCCGCCACAAAACAATGCCGCGTGACCGCAGAAGCGCTTGGCGCTTTGGCATCCTGCAAAAAGGCCTTGGCAATGATTTCAGGACCAATGCCACAGGGGTCTCCAGGCGTGATGGCAATGGCTTGCGGCTGGGTCATGGTGCTTAGGCAGGATTGTGAATGTCAATGAATTGATGCGAGAGCCCCAACTCGGCAGCCACATGCGCCGCCACCGCGGGTGCGCCATAGCGCTCGGTGGCATGGTGACCGCAAGCCAAAAAGGCCACGCCAGTTTCTTTGGCAATGTGTGCCTGAGGCTCGGAAATTTCGCCCGTGATGAAGGCGTCCACACCTTCCGCAATGGCCGCCTCGAAATAAGACTGAGCCCCACCACTGCACCAAGCGATGCGTTGAATGGGCTTGGCCGTAGGTGCCACACAGGTGATGTGCCGCCCAAGGACAGACTGCACGTGCGAAGCAAGTGCCTCTGCATTTTGAAACCCCTGCGGGTTGAGCGAATGTCCCACACTCACCAAATTTTGATCGCCACACCAAGCGTGCGCTTGCAGGCCAAGGACTTTGCCCAACTGCGCGTTGTTACCCAACTCGGGGTGCGCATCGAGGGGCAAGTGGTAGGCATACAAGTTGATGTTGTGCGCCAGCAATCTTTGCAAGCGCTCTTTCATCCAGCCCACCACCCGGCCATCTTGGCTGCGCCAAAACAAGCCATGGTGCACAAAGATGGCATCGGCTTTGGCCTCGATGGCCGCGTCAATCAACTCGCGACTGGCTGTGACACCCGAGACCAATTTACCCACCGACGGCTTGCCTTCGACTTGCAAACCGTTGGGTCCGTAGTCTTTGAAGCGTTCTGGTTGTAGCAGTTGGTCAAACGCTTGAAGCAGCGTCTTGAAATCTGTCATGGGCGTCTCATTTAAAGGGAGAGGCTATTGTGGCCCATCTGATGGCCTTGGCAAAGATTCAATGCTTACGACACAATGCAAATCATGAAAAGATATTGGCTTTTATTTTCCCAAACCGTGACTGTTCTGGTGGCCGCTTGGTTTGTGGTGGCAACCCTTCAACCGACTTGGCTGAAGCGCGCCAACACGCCCAGCACGGTGTCTTTCATGCAAGCCAAGGACGATGGCCAACCGGGTGTTGCGCCTGGCGGCAGTTTTCGACAAGCCGCCCAAAAAGCAGCACCGACAGTGGTCAGCATCAATGTGCAACAAAAGTCTCGGGGCAAATCTCGAAGAGCCGACCCCTGGTTTCGATTTTTTGAGGAGCCCGAAGACGAGGCGCCCAGCGGTGGCATGGGAAGCGGTGTCATCGTCAGCCCCGAGGGCTACATCCTCACCAACCACCATGTGATTGAAGGCGCTGAGGCCATTGAGGTGAATCTCAACGACGGACGACGGGCCATGGCCAAAGTGATTGGCACCGACCCCGAAACAGACTTGGCCCTGCTCAAAATTGAATTGGGCCAATTGCCCGTGATTGTGTTGGGGCAAGTCGACAGCTTGCAAGTGGGCGATGCGGTGTTGGCCATTGGCAATCCTTTTGGAGTGGGACAAACCGTCACCTCCGGCATCGTGAGTGCACTGGGCCGCAAACAACTTGGCATCAACACCTTTGAAAACTTCATCCAAACCGACGCCGCCATCAACCCTGGTAACTCGGGCGGTGCGTTGGTGGATGCGAATGGTGCGCTGATGGGCATCAACACAGCCATTTATTCACGCTCGGGCGGCAACATGGGCATTGGTTTTGCCGTGCCGGTTTCAACCGCCACCCAAATCATGGATTCGTTGATCAAAGACGGCAAAGTCACGCGTGGTTGGATTGGCGTAGAACCGCGCCCTTTGAATGCCGAACTGGCCGAGAGTTTTGGCATTGCCAAAGACAAAAGCACGGGTGAGTTGCCCAAAGGCGTGTTGATCAATGGCGTGCTGCAAAACAGTCCGGCAGCCAAAGCGGGCTTGCAACCGGGTGATTTGATTCTGAAAGTGGCCGGTCAGGGCGTGGGCGATGTGCCCGACATGCTCTCGCGCGTGGCGGCATTGAAGCCCGGAGAAACAGCTGTGATTTTGTTGCAACGCCATGGTCAATCCATGGAGGTGCGCGTGACACCGGGCACACGACCAGTGCGCCGCTAAAGCGCGTTCAAGACGAGGCAGCCGCTTCGTCTTCTTTGGGCGCTTGCGTGTGTTTGATGAACAACTTCGCCGCCCAAATGCCCAATTCATAAAGCAAGCACATGGGAATGGCCAAGGCTAATTGAGACACCACATCGGGTGGCGTGACGATGGCCGCAATGACGAAGGCCAAGACCACAAAGTAACCGCGGAAATCTTTCAATTTCTCGATGGTGACAATGCCCAATCTGGCCAGCACCACCACAGCGATCGGCACTTCAAAGGCCAAGCCAAACGCCAAGAACATGTTGAGCACAAAGCCCAGGTAGGCTTCAATGTCAGGTGCAGCCGTGATGCTTTTGGGAGCGAAGCTTTGAATGAATTTAAAGACTTGCCCAAAGACGAAGAAATAACAAAAAGCCACGCCAATGAAAAACAAGAGCGTGCTGGAAACGACCAAGGGCATGACCAAGCGTTTTTCGTGGGCATACAGTCCAGGCGCGATGAAGGCCCACATTTGGTAAAGCACCACAGGCAGCGCCAGCAAAAATGCGGCCATCAACAAAATTTTGAGGGGCACCATGAAAGGCGAGATGACCGACGTGGCAATGAGCGTTGTGCCCGCTGGCAAGTTGGCTACCAAAGGCGCCGCCAACAAATCGTAAAGCTCTGCAGGTCCGGGAAAGAGGGCCAAAATGGCCGCTGCCACACCCACCGCCGCCAAGGCGCGCACCAAACGGTCGCGCAACTCCATCAAATGGGACACAAAGGGCTGCTCGGTGCCAGCCAATTCGTCTTCGGGCTTTTGGGAAGGATCGGACACGGGGAATTAACTCAGTTGGGTAGGTCGGTATCGCGCGACGCGTGCAGCGCCCGACAGTGTTTTGGTGCGGACACCCGCGCGTGATTTGTACCACTGAGGCACAGCCGCTTGTTTCAGGCGAAACTTTTTGCCAGGGTGTTTGTAAACCGGTGGCGGTGGTTCCCAAGGGGTGTGATTGGACTCGGTTGAAAGGCCAGCCGTGGTTTCATTCCACTGCTTTTCAAAATCAATGGCCGTGGATTGAACAGAGCCTTCGACGTCGCGTGCGGCCCCCTCCACGGTGTCTTTCATTTTCTTGAGCTCTTCCAAATCCATGGTGCGATTGACCTCAGCCTTGACATCGGAGATGTAACGCTGGGCCTTGCCCATCAGATTGCCCAAGGTGCGCGCCACGCGCGGCAACTTCTCAGGGCCAATGACGACCAGCGCCACGACCCCGATAAGGGCTATTTTGGAAATGCCAAGATCGATCAAATCAGGACTTTGTCTTAGCTTCTACGTCGATGGTGGTTTTTTCCACCGCAGCCGCGGCAGCCACTTGACCCGCAGGCTTTTCTTCAGTGGTGGGATTGCCGTTGGCATCTTTCATGCCATCTTTGAAGCCTTTGACCGCACCGCCCAAGTCTGAACCGATGTTTTTCAGCTTTTTAGTGCCAAAAACCATGACCACGATGAGCAAAACGATCAGCCAATGCCAAATTGAGAATGAACCCATGGATATCTCCTAACAATTGAATGTAATTCTAAGCGTTTAACCGCGAAGCCAAGGACGAGGGCCGCCCATGACATGGAAATGCAAATGGTGAACTTCCTGCCCACCCTCAGATCCGGTGTTGGTCACAATTCTGTAGCCACCATCGGGGTAAGGGCGACAGCCTTGTTCCAACGCCAGTTTAGGTGCCAAAGCCATCATGTGCCCCATTAAGGCTGAATGTTCAGGGGTAATTTGGGCCATTGAAGGGATGTGCAGCTTGGGCACCATCAGAAAGTGGACCGGCGCCCAGGGCGCGATGTCATGGAAGGCGAAGACGTGTTCATCTTCGTAGACCTTCTTGGAGGGAATTTTTCCCTCAATGATTTTGCAGAAGAGGCAATTGGGGTCGTGCATCATTCACCTGTTTTTTCGCGTTGTTCCGCTTTTCGGAGGGCTTTTTCTTCCAAGCCACTCAGGCCTTCGCGGCGGCTGAGTTCGGCCACCACATCGGCAGGCGACAAACCATAGTGTGCCAAGGCAATCATGCTGTGGAACCACAAATCGGCCACCTCGCCTACCAATTTGTGCGCTTCGCCGCCGTGGTCCATGTCTTTGGCGGCCATGACCGTTTCGGTGGCCTCTTCACCAATTTTCTTCAAAAAGGCATCGGGGCCCTTGTGCAGCAAACGGGCTACATAACTTTTTTCGGGGTCGCCACCGTTAGCAAGTTTGCGACTTTCAATGACGGCCGCTAAGCGGGCCAAAGCATCTGTTGAACTCATGATTTTGGCAACGAGTGCTCACTTGTAAATGGATTCGGGGTCTTTCAAGACCGGTTCGGTGGCGCGCCATGCGCCTTCTTGGTACTGCTGGTAAAAACAGCTGTGACGTCCGGTGTGGCAGGCAATGCCGGGCTCATGGCCCAGTTGCGTGACTTTGAGCAAGACCACATCGTTGTCGCAATCGAGGCGCATGTCGTGCACGGTTTGCACATGACCCGACTCTTCACCTTTGAACCAGAGTTTGTTGCGCGAACGGCTGAAATACACCGCGCGCTTGAGCTCGGCCGTTTTGGCCAGCGCCTCGCGGTTCATCCAGGCAAACATCAGCACATCACCGGTGCTGGCCTCTTGCGCGATGACGGGCACCAGGCCCTGTGCGTCCCATTTGATTTGATCAAGCCATGTCATGGGTTGAATCTACCACTTGAAGATGAAGGGATTACAAACGAACGGGAATTCCCCGCTCGCGCATGCGCTGTTTGGCTTCTTGGACGGTGTATTCGCCATAGTGAAAAATGCTGGCCGCCAAAACGGCATCGGCACCACCCTGCTGCACGCCGTCGGCCAAATGGTCCAGATTGCCCACCCCGCCTGAGGCGATGACAGGCACTTGGATGGCGTCACTGACAGCTTTGGTGAGCGCCAAATCGAAACCCGACTTGGTGCCATCGCGGTCCATGCTGGTGAGCAAAATCTCGCCAGCGCCATACTCGGCCATTTGGGTGGCCCATTTGACAGCATCTAAGCCCGTGTTTTGACGGCCGCCGTGGCTGTAGACGTCCCAGCCTTCGCCGCGCAATGCCAGGTCGTCGCCCTGACGGCGCTTGGCATCAATGGCCACCACAATGCACTGCGCGCCGTACTTTTGGGAGGCATCGCGAATGACTTGGGGATTGGCAATGGCCGCCGAGTTGAAGCTGGTTTTGTCGGCGCCTGCATTCAGCAATCGGCGCACATCGTCCACGGTGCGCACACCGCCGCCCACCGTCAGGGGAATGAAGACCTGAGAGGCCACAGCCTCAATGATGTGAAGGATCAGGTCGCGGCCATCGCTGGTGGCCGTGATGTCCAAAAAGGTGAGTTCGTCGGCGCCTTGGTCGTTGTAGCGCGCTGCAATTTCGACAGGATCGCCGGCATCGCGCAGTTCTACGAAATTGACGCCCTTGACCACGCGGCCACCGGTGACGTCAAGGCAAGGAATGATGCGTTTGGCTAGCATGGTGTCTTAGAGGTTGAATTGTTGCCAAGCTTCCCACGATTGGAAAGCAGGCACGTCGATGGGTGTGTTGACGCGGGCCGCTTCAACGCACAACATGTGCTGGTAGCCTGAATCGGGCATGTCTTGGAGTTGACGCGCTTTTTCGGCACCCGGATTCCAAACCACGCTTTGGCCCCACGTGGCACTTTGCGAAATCTTCAAAGACTGAGCGCCGTCTTGCAGCACCCATGTCGGCGCGCTGTGCGCAGTCGCTTCTGCAGCCTTGGTTTCGACATCATAGACCCGGTCAAATTCAGCTTCAAAGCGCAAGTTGCCGCTACAGGCTTGGTGTGTGTCTTTTACGGCATCCCATTCGGGTTGCTGCGCTTGTCCGTGCAAACTGACTTGGGCTATGTCGCTGACTGCAAGGTAGGTGTGCAAAGCGCCAGTGAAAGTCAGCGCTGAGTCCCCTAGATTGTCGACGCGCAATGAAATTTTCAATTGGTGCGCCTGCAAATCGACTGTGAGCAAGGCGCGGAAATTGACGGGCCAAATGCTGCGAGTTGCCTCATTGGCCTGCAATTCAAACGCATGGGTTGATGTTGGCGTTACATCTTGCAAACTGGCTTCAGACAAACGCCAAGGCATGTTGCGCACAAAGCCGTGCTTGGGCAAATTGCCACGCTGGTTGAATTGGGGAAAGCACACCGGCACACCGCCTCGAATGGCGGTGATGCCATCGCATGCGGACGTGGGGCTAAGGTACAAGCGCTCTGCGCCTGCGGCATGCCAAGACAAAACTTGTGCGCCTTGCTGCGCCACAAACACCCTGTCGCCGTTGGGCAAGGACCAGCGCCAACCGGCGTGGCCTTGGTAAGTATCAGCCGTTAAGTTCATCGGCCCTGGCCTGGGCTGCTTGGAAATCAAGGTCGCCAGAATAAACAGCGCGGCCACAGATGACGCCTTCAACGCCTTCGTCCTCGACCGCGCAAAGCTGTTCAATGTCGGCCATGTTGGACAAACCGCCGGATGCGATGACAGGAATGGTGAGGGCTTGGGCCAGTTTGACGGTGGCGTCGATGTTGATGCCGCTCAGCATGCCATCGCGGCCAATGTCGGTGTAGATGATGGACTCAACGCCCCAGTCTTCAAACTTCTTGGCCAGATCGACCACTTCGTGACCGGTGAGCTTGCTCCAACCATCGGTGGCCACTTTGCCATCTTTGGCATCAAGACCCACGATGATGTGGCCACCAAAGGCGCTGCACGCATCGCGCAAGAAGCCTGGGTTTTTGACCGCCGCTGTGCCAATGATGACGTAACGCAAACCACCATCAATGTATTTCTCAATGGTGTCCAAATCGCGAATGCCACCGCCCAATTGAACGGGGATGTCATCGCCCACTTCTTTCAAGATGGACTTGATGGCGGAAAAGTTTTGGGGCTTGCCCGCAAAAGCGCCATTCAAATCGACCAGGTGCAAACGGCGTGCACCTTTTTCTAGCCAAGATTTGGCCATGGCCGCAGGGTCTTCGCCAAACGTGGTGGCTTGGTCCATGTCGCCTTGTTTGAGGCGAACGCAGTGGCCGTCTTTGAGGTCAATCGCAGGTATCAGAATCATGGCGAATTGCTAGCGCTAGAGTGGAACGAAAGAAAGTTAAAAAATTCAGGGTTGCCAGTGCAAGAAGTTTCGGTAGAGCGCCAAACCTTGGTCGGCACTTTTCTCGGGGTGAAACTGCGTGGCAAACAAATTATCGCGCGCAATGGCGCAAGCGAAGGCGCCACCGTAGTCAGTTTCCCCAGCCACTTGGGTGATATTGAGCGGCTTGGCGTAAAAACTGTGCACAAAGTAGAAATAACTGCCGCTGGGAATGTTGCCCCAGACCGGGTGTTGCGCCCCTTGATGCTGACTGAAATTGACTTGATTCCAGCCCATTTGGGGGACCTTGAAGCGGCTGCCATCGGCTTGGACTTTGCCAGCCAAGTCAAACTTGATCACATTGCCGTGAATCAGGCCCAAACCCGGCGTGTTGCCTTCATCGCTGTGGTCGAGCAGCATTTGCATGCCCACGCACACGCCAAACAAGGGCTTTTTGTCAGCGGCTTCCAGCACAGCCTCCATCAGGCCCGACTCGCGCAGTTCGCGCATGCAATCGGGCATGGCACCTTGGCCAGGCAAGACCACCCGCGAGGCATCACGGACGTCTTGCGGGTTGGAGGTGATTTTGACCTCAACGCCGGTGTCTTGAGCGGCGTGAATGACCGCCTGCGCCACGGAGCGCAAGTTGCCCATGCCGTAATCGACCACCGCCACTGAGTTGACAGACATGCTTAGAGCGAGCCTTTGGTGGAAGGAATGACGCCCACCGAACGGGGATCGATTTCTAGCGCTGCACGCAAGGCACGTGCAAAAGCCTTGAACACGGTTTCGGCTTGGTGGTGCGCGTTGTCGCCGCGCAAATTGTCGATGTGCAAGGTGACCAAGGCGTGGTTCACAAAACCTTGGAAAAATTCGTGCATGAGTTGCGTGTCAAAGCCGCCCACCATGCCGCTGGTGAACGGCACATGGTTGACCAAGCCAGGACGGCCTGAAAAATCGATAACGACGCGCGACAAAGCTTCGTCGAGGGGCACATAGGCATGGCCGTATCGGCGCAAACCTTTTTTGTCGCCCACCGCTTTGGCAACGGCTTGGCCCAAAGTGATGCCCACATCTTCCACGGTGTGGTGGCCGTCGATGTGCAAATCGCCCTTGGCATCGATTTCTAAATCGATGAGACCATGGCGGGCAATTTGATCGAGCATGTGGTCAAAGAAACCAATGCCTGTGGACAGACTGGCTTGACCAGTGCCGTCCAAATTCACTTTGACGCGAATTTGGGTTTCTGCAGTTTTGCGCGTGACTTCTGCGACGCGGGGTGAGCTCATAAAGATTCCTTGAGTGCTGCCAACATGCGCACGTTTTCTTCGGGGGTTCCGACAGTGAGACGCAAGCAGTTGCCAAGCAATGGGTGCATTTTAGAAACGTTCTTCACCAAAATGCCTTGCGTTTTCATACCTTCGAAGCACTTTGTGGCGTCTGGCATACGAACCAGCAGCATATTGGCCTGGCTTGGGAAGACTTGAACGCCTGGCAATTGCGCTAAAGACTGGCTGAGTTTTTCACGTTCTTGGCGAATTTGCACCGCTTGTTCGGCAAACACATCGGCATGTTCCAACGCAAACAGCGCACATTCGCAGTTCAAAACGCTGATGTTGTAAGGCGGACGCACTTTGTCGATTTCGGCAATCAAAGCCTTGGGGCCCACCATGTAACCCAGGCGCACGCCGGCCAATCCAAATTTAGACAAAGTGCGCATCAGCAGCACGTGGCCATGCTTCGCAACGCGGTCCATGTAGGTTTGGCTGGCAAAGGGCTGGTAGGCCTCGTCCATCACCACCAAACCGCCTTGCGCGCCTTGAGCTACCACGATGCGTTCAATGACATCAGCATCCCACAAGGTGCCCGTGGGATTGTTGGGATAAGCCAAATAGACCACCGCCGGCTTGTGCGTGGCAATGGCGCTCAGCATGGCGGCCTCGTCCAACTCAAAGTTGGCTGTGAGGGGCACACCGTGAAAGGTCACCCCTTGCAATTGCGCGCTCATGGCGTACATCACAAAGCCCGGCAATGGCGCTAAAAAGCTGGCACCCGGCACATCACAGGCCACTGACAGGAGTGTGATGAGCTCATCGGAGCCATTGCCCAACATGATGTCAAAGCCTTCTGGCATTTGCGCATACTTGGCCAACTCGGCGCGCAAGACATTGATGCGGTCACCCGGATAACGATTAAGGGCCAAGGCACCCAGCCGCTCGCCCAATTGCTTTTGCAATTCTGGAGGCAAGCTGAAAGGATTTTCCATGGCATCGAGCTTGACCATGCCAGTCGAATCCTGAATGGCATAGGCATGCATGGACTGCACGTCTTGACGAATGTGCTTCAACCAAGCAGCGGGATTTTGAATGGCACTCATGGTGTTTCTCTTTGCGTTGGCACGGGGTTCAAGCGCAACTCGGCAGCACGGGCATGGGCTTGCAAGCCTTCGCCGTAAGCCAGCTCGGCAGCGATCAGGCCCAAACTTTGCGCGCCTTTTTCGCTCACCTCAATGAGGCTAGAGCGCTTTTGAAAATCGTACACACCCAAGGGCGATGAAAATCTTGCGGTGCCGCTGGTGGGCAACACGTGGTTAGGACCCGCGCAATAATCGCCCAGCGACTCGCTGGTGAATGCACCTAAGAAAATAGCGCCCGCATGTTTGAGCAAAGGCTCCCACGCGTGCGGATTGCGACTGGACACTTCCAAGTGTTCGGGGGCAATGCGGTTGCTGATGTGGCAGGCCTCTTCCATGCTGCGCGTTTGAATGAGCGCACCGCGGTCGTTCATCGATTTGGCAATGATCTCGGCGCGCGGCAAGGTGGGCAGCAACTGATCGATGGCGGCTTGCACCTTGTCGATGTAGGCTGCATCAGGGCACAGCAAAATGCTTTGCGCCAACTCGTCGTGCTCAGCTTGCGAAAACAAGTCCATGGCCACCCACTCGGGCGGTGTGCTGCCATCGGCCAACACCAAAATTTCGCTGGGGCCTGCAATCATGTCGATGCCTACGGTACCAAAGACGCGCTTCTTGGCGCTGGCCACATAGGCGTTGCCAGGGCCTGTGATTTTGTCGACCTTGGGCACCGTGGCCGTGCCAAATGCAAGCGCTGCAACGGCTTGCGCGCCACCGATGGTGAAGGCACGCGAGACGCCCGCCACATAAGCGGCAGCCAAGACCAAGGGGTTCTTCACACCTTGGGGCGTTGGCACCACCATGATGATTTCTTCAACGCCAGCCACATGTGCAGGAATGGCGTTCATCAAGACCGACGAAGGGTAAGCCGCTTTGCCGCCAGGCACATAAATGCCCACGCGATCGAGGGGCGTGACTTTTTGACCCAGCAAAGTGCCGTCTTCGTCTGTGTAAGACCAGCTTTCGCCGGAGGCTTTCTTTTGTGCTTCGTGGTAGGTGCGAACACGCCGGGCCGCAGCTTGTAAAGCGTCTTTTTGGGCTGCGGGCAGGCCGTCAAATGCAGCTTTGAGTTCCGCCTGCGTCAGCATCAAGGCCTGCATGTCTTTGGCATTGAGGCCATCGAAACGCTGGGTGTACTCAAGCACGGCCGTGTCACCGCGTTGTTGCACGTCGGCCAAAATTTCGGCCACACGCGATTCGATGGCTGCATCAGCGTCGGCGGACCAATGCAAGCGCTTTTGAAACGTCGCTTCAAAATCGGCATCGGTGGTGCTTAAACGCAGAGCTTTGGCAACAAGCGCAGTCATCGGTTTTCTCTTCAATTTTGAAATGTTCAGGCTGCTTTGGCAGCTTGTCCCGCCGCCACTGCGCCTGCAAAGGCTTCAATGATGGCGCGAATGGGTTCTTGTTTGAGCTTGAGTGACGCTTGGTTCACCACCAGACGTGAGCTGATGTCCATGATGCGTTCCACTTCAATCAGGTGGTTGGCTTTGAGGGTGCTGCCGGTCGACACCAAATCGACGATGGCATCGGCCAAACCTGTCAGGGGTGCCAACTCCATGCTGCCATAGAGTTTGATCAAGTCAACGTGCACACCTTTTTGCGCAAAAAATTCGCGTGCAATGTTGGTGTACTTGGTGGCCACTTTCAAACGTGAACCTGAACGCACGGCTGTAGCGTAGTCGAAGTCGGCACGAACGGCCACGCTCATGCGGCATTTGGCAATTTGCAAATCGAGGGGCTGGTACAAACCTTGGCCGCCATGTTCAATCAGCGTGTCTTTGCCAGTGACGCCCAAATCTGCACCGCCATATTCCACATAAGTCGGCACGTCGGTGGCACGCACCAAGACCACGCGCACACCCGCTTGGTTGGTGGGCAAAATCAGTTTGCGCGAGGTTTCGGGATCTTCCAAAACTTCAATGCCGGCCGCTTTGAGCAGTGGCAGTGTTTCATCAAAAATGCGTCCTTTGGACAAGGCCAAGGTGATCATGTCAATTCCTTTTCTGTTGCGCGTTCATTTCGAACGCTCAATCTGCGCACCGACATTGCGCAATTTGGCTTCCATGCGGTCGTAGCCGCGGTCAAGGTGATAGATGCGGTCGACAATGGTTTCACCTTCGGCGACCAAGCCGGCAATGACCAAGCTGGCCGAGGCACGCAGATCGGTGGCCATGACGGTGGCGCCCGACAATTTCGGCACGCCTTGAACCACAGACACCTTGCCATCAATTTGAATGTTGGCACCCAAACGCACCAACTCATTGACGTGCATGAAGCGGTTTTCAAAAATGGTTTCAGTGACCTTGCTGGTGCCTTCGGCGATGCAATTGAGCGCCATGAATTGGGCCTGCATGTCGGTAGGGAAACCTGGGTATTCGGTGGTTCTAAAGCTCTGCGCCTTCATGCGACCTGAAGCTTGTACACGCACAAAATCAGCGCCCACTTCAATGCTGGCACCTGCGTCGCGCAACTTATCGATCACGGCGTCCATGTGGTCACCGCGCGCATGCTTCAGCACCACATCACCGCCTGTGGCTGCCACCGCGCACATAAAGGTACCTGCTTCAATGCGATCGGCCACCACAGCGTGGTCACAACCGTTCAGAGATTCAACACCTTGAATGTGAATGCGACTGGTGCCATGACCTTCAATTTTGGCGCCCATGCGAATGAGCATTTCAGCCAAGTCAGGAATTTCGGGCTCTTGGGCGGCGTTTTCCAAGACGGTTTCGCCTTCGGCCAACGCAGCCGCCATCAAAAAGTTTTCGGTGCCCGTGACGGTGACCATGTCGGTGGCAATGCGCGCGCCCTTGAGACGTGTTCGGCCATTGGCCAAACTGGCCACCATGTAGCCGTGCTCAACAGCGATCTGCGCGCCCATGGCTTGCAGGCCTTTGATGTGCTGATCCACAGGGCGAGAACCAATGGCACAACCGCCAGGCAATGACACACGGGCTTCACCAAAGCGTGCCAGCAAAGGGCCCAAAGCCAACACGGAGGCACGCATGGTTTTCACCATCTCGTAAGGCGCTTCGGGATTGTTCAGCGCGCCGGCGTTTAAATGGACCGTGCCATCTTCTTCGTGCGAGCAAGAAACGCCCATGTTGCGGATGAGCTTGAGCATGGTACTGACATCTTGCAACTTAGGCACATTGCGCAGCACCATAGGTTGCGCAGTCAGCAGTGCCGCACAGAGTTCTGGCAGGGCTGCATTTTTGGCGCCTGAGATGTCAATGACGCCATTCAATGAATGGCCGCCCCGAATGATGAGTTTGTCCATGTTGTCTATTGAGTTTGTCTGATCAAGCGGAGGCTCAGGCCTGCGCTTTGACCCATTCAGCGGGCGTGAAAGTTTTCATCGACAAGGCATGCACCTCATCGTTGTGCATTTTGTTGCCCAAGGTGGCATAGACCTTTTGGTGGCGCGCAATGAGGCGAAGTCCTTCGAATTGCTCGGACACCACCACAGCTTGCCAATGACGACCGTCTCCGTCGACTTGGAGGTGCTGGCATGGGAGGCCTGCGGCAATCATGGTTTGTATTTGGTCTGCGGTCATGGTGAGTTGCGCTCGGAGAATCGAATCAGCCTCGAATTTTGTAGCCGGTTTTCAGCAATTGAATTGCCAAAGTACCCACACCCAACAGGGCGATGGAGACCACCGTCAAGCTGGTCCAAGGCGACACATCGCTTTGACCAAAAAAGCCATATCGAAACCCGTCGATCATGTAAAAGAAAGGGTTTAAATGACTCAAACCTTGCCAAAAAGCAGGCAAGGAATGAATGGAATAGAACACGCCTGACAAGAAGGTCATGGGCATGATCACAAAACTTTGGAAGGCTGCCATTTGGTCGAATTTTTCGGACCATAAGCCTGCAACCAGACCCAAGGCGCCCAACAACGCGGCACCCATGAAGGCGAAAACCGCAATCCAAACAGGCGCTTGGTACTGCAAAGGCGCAAACCACGCCGTCACAGCAAACACACCCAAGCCAACGGCCAAGCCGCGCAACATGGCCGAGCCCACATAGGCCACAAACCAATGCCAATGCGACAAAGGCGTGAGCAATAAAAACACCAGGTTGCCCATGATTTTGCTTTGGACCAAACTGGACGAGCTGTTGGCAAAGGCGTTTTGAAGCACGCTCATCATGATGAGGCCTGGCAACAAGAACGCGGTGTAGGGCACGCTGTCGTAGACCTTCACGTGGTCTTCCAGCACGTGACCAAAAATCATCATGTACAGCACCGAGGTGAGAACAGGCGCCGCAATGGTTTGAAAAGCAACTTTCCAGAAGCGCAACACTTCTTTGTAAAACAACATGCGCCAGCCGTTCATGCTTGCCCCTCAGCCATCACATCCAAGAACACATCTTCCAAATCGGCTTTGCGAATTTCAACGTCTTCAGCCACCAAACCAGCTTGCCTGACGGCCGCCAAATAGGTTTCAATTTCAACGGCATCGTTTGCGGGGAACTGAACAATCCGTCCCGTGATGCGTGCCTTGCTTGCCAATTCAGTGGGCAACTGGCCATCGATCTTGAAGCGCAGCACATTGCTGGAAGCCGACTTGAGCAACTCGGAGGTACTGGCCAAGGCCAACACTCGGCCTTGTTTGAGCATGGCCAAACGTCCGCACAAGGCTTCGGCTTCTTCCAAATAATGGGTGGTGAGCAGCACTGTGCTGCCCTGGCGGTTGAGCTTGGCCACAAACTGCCACAAGGTTTGACGCAACTCGACATCGACACCCGCAGTGGGCTCGTCCAACACAATGACCCGTGGCTTGTGCACCAAAGCTTGTGCCACCAGCACACGACGCTTCATGCCGCCCGACAACTGACGCATGTTGGCATTGGCCTTGTCGGCCAAGCCCAAACTGTCTAGCAACTCATCGATCCATGCGTCGTTTTTCTTGACACCAAAATAGCCCGACTGAAATCGCAAGGCTTCGCGCACGGAGAAAAAGGGATCGAACACCAACTCTTGTGGCACCACGCCCAACAAGCGGCGGCTTTGTGCATAGTCGGTTTGGACATCGTGACCGTGCACCAAGACGCGACCCTCGCTGGCTTTGGCAAGTCCTGCCAAGATGCTGATGAGCGTGGTTTTGCCGGCACCGTTGGGGCCAAGCAGGCCAAAAAATTCACCTTCTTCAATGTCAAAGCTGACATGGTTCAGGGCCTTGAAAGGCTCACCGCCAGCAGATTTGGCGGGAAATGTTTTGGATACGGATTGAAAAGAGATGGCGGGCATGAGCCCCCTATTTTACGGTCATGCGCTTTCGACCAAGAGCTCCGAGACACCATAAAGCAGGGCCAATTCACGTAATTTGGCTGGGAACTGCTTGAATTTCAAGGTTTTGGTCAAACTTTCGGCTTCTCGGCGGCACCCCAGCAGCACAGCCAAGGCCGAAGAATCAAAATCGGTCAGCTGCCCCGCTTCAATTTCAACCTCGGAATCTGGGCTGTTTCGGATTTGCGCCTGCAAAGCGGCCATGCACGCAGCGGCGTTGCCATGGCGTAAATCGGCAGGAAGAATGAGGCGCGCAGTGGACATGCTGGGAGGACCTGAAACTCAAGCTTTTTTGGCGTTGGATTTGTTGCGATCAGAGAGGCTCTTGATCAGGCCGTCCACACCACCCGCATTGATTTCTTTGGAAAACTGCGAACGGTAGTTTTCGACCAACCAAATGCCCAAGACATTCAGGTCAAAAATTTTCCATCCAGCGCCTTCGCCAGGTGTTTTTTCCAAACGGTAGTCGAGCTGAATGGGATCACCCTTGCCTTTGACTTCTGTTTGCACCACCAAATTTTTCTCGTCTGAAGCGCCGCGCAGGGGCTTGACTTCAATGACTTGGTCATTGATTTGGCTCAGTGCGCCCGAGTAAGTGCGAATGAGCAACAGCTTGAATTCTTCTTGCAAACGCTCTTGCTGCTCGGGTGTGGCTTTGCGCCAACCGGGGCCAGTGGCCAAGGCGGTCATGCGGCGGAAATTGACGTGCTGCATCAATTTGCTGTCGACCAATTGCATGGTTTTGTTGATGTCGCCGGCCTTGATGCTCTTGTCTGCGCGCACCGCATCCAAGGTTTCGTTGGAGATGCGTTTGACAAAGGCATCGGGTGCTTCGTCAGCAGCCATCACAGCGCTGGCGCCCAAAAGCAAGCCAATTGCCATGAAAAATGAGGTGAAAAGGGTCAGAAATTTGCGATTCATAGGGGGTCATCATAAAGAGCGTCTAGCCCTTTAACGCGCCAGTGTCTAAAAAGTTGATTAAACCACTGGCGACATTTCAATTTGGAACTAAGGTTTTGCCTCAGGCACCGCTGACTTGGCAGGCACCGCAGGGCTTGCCGAAGGTCGATTAGGCGCCAACATGGGGGCTGGCTGCTCTGGATCGTCAAAGTCGTCCAACATGGGCGGATTGCCGTCGTAGATGTCGTTCAAGCGCTTTTGAAGGTAGGCGTCGCGCGTGAAGGTGTAGGGGTCCAGGGAGGCTTGCTTCACCGCGTCCGACAAAGACAAATAGCGTTCGCGCTTGTCGGTCAAGCGAAGCACCGTGAGGGTGTTGCGCGCACCAATGTCACTGACTTGCTGGTTCACGTCTGTTTTGGTGTCCACCCACAAGCCCACACTGTCTCGAACGGTTGAAGGCCCAAAAAACGGCAAGACCACATAAGGCCCCGACGAGACCCCCCAAAAAGCCATGGTTTGACCGAAATCTTCTTTGTGCTTGTCAATGCGTAACTCGGTTGCCCAATCGATGACGCCCCCCAAACCGACAGTGGTGTTGATGGCCACACGCATGGCATTGCGAGAGGCCGCCTCCAACTTCAACTGCGCCAAGCTGTTGAAAAAGGACATCACATCGCTTTGGTTGCTGAAAAAATTGCTGATGCCCTTTCGCACAATCGTGGGCAGCACTTCGCCGTAGATGACGGCCACTGGTCGCAACACCAAATCGTCTGCCAGGTCGTTGAAAGCTGTGACCTTGCGGTTCACTGGCTCAAGCGGATCGGAAGGGTCGGGCCCGCGCAAGGAGGCACACCCTTGCAACAGCAAGAGTGCCACCACCGTACAGAGCAGGCGCCAGTGAAGCATCATTTGTTTCCGGCGGCGGGCGTGGCAGCGTCCGAGGCTTTGCTGTACAAAAACTGGCTGATCAAATTCTCAAGCACCACAGCGGATTGCGTGGAGCCGATGTTATCGCCCGCTGCTAAATTCTTTTCATCTGCACCCGCCACAATGCCCACATACTGCTCACCCAGCAAACCACTGGTGAGGATTTTCAGGGAGCTGTCTTTGGGAAATGCGTATCGCGTCTCCAAAGCCAGACTCACCTTGGCTTGGTAACTGTCGTCGTCAAATTGGATGTTGTCCACACGGCCGACCACCACACCCGCACTTTTCACGGCGGCACCTTTTTTGAGGCCGCCGATGTTGTCAAATTTGGCGGTGACCATGTAGTCTTTGCTCCAACTGAATTGCAGCAAATTGGCTGACTTGAGCGCCAAAAACAGCACTGCAGCCAATCCAATCAGGACAAACAAACCCACCCACACATCATTTTTTGAACGTTGCATCACGTCCTCCTTAAATGCTGAACATCATCACGGTGAGGATGAAGTCCAGTCCCAAAACTGACAATGAAGAAATCACCACACTGCGGGTGGTGGCAGAGGCCACACCCTCTGGCGTCGGTTGCGCCACATAACCTTGCAGCAGCGCAATGAAAGTCACTGCAACGCCAAACACCACACTTTTGATCATGCCATTGCCAACGTCTTTGAAGACATCGACGCCGCTTTGCATCTGACTCCAGAAAGCACCTGCGTCAACACCAATCAGCAAGACACCGACCGCATAGCCACCCAAGATGCCCACTGTACTGAACACCGCCGTGAGGAGGGGCAACGCAATGATGCCGCCCCACAAACGCGGTGCCAATATTCTGAGTTTGGGATCGACAGCCATCATCTCCAAAGCCGTGAGTTGCTCGCCGGCACGCATCAAACCAATTTCAGCGGTAATGGATGCGCCTGCTCGCCCAGCAAACAACAAGGCCGCAACCACAGGGCCCAATTCACGAACCAAGCTGAGTGCCACCAACAATCCCAAGGCGTCAGACGCGCCATAGCGTTGCAAGGTGTAGTAACCCTGCAAGCCCAGCACAAAGCCCACAAACAAACCGGACACGGTGATGATGGCCAAGGAATAGTTGCCCAAAAAATGCACTTGATCACGAACCAAGCCAAAGCGCTTCAAACAGGCGCCCGACAACATCAGCAATTGCGCAAACAAACGCGCACCGTAACCCCAATCGGCCAATTTTTGACGGAGGGCAAAACCCAATTCGGCGGGGTGCAGAAAGATCATGCCGAGGCACCTCCAAAGTCTTCCGTCACAGATTTGGCGGGGTAATGGAAGTGGACCGGCCCGTCACTCAACCCATTCACGAATTGGTGAATGAGCGGGTCACTGGTTTGTCGCAATTCGTTCGGTGTGCCTTGGGCTGCCACTTTGCCATTGGCCAGCACCACCACGTGATCGGCGATTTGAAAGGTCTCGTCCACATCGTGCGACACCACCACACTGGTGATGCCCAAGCTGTCGTTCAAACGTCGAATCAAACGCGCAGCCGTGCCCAAAGAAATAGGGTCGAGACCGGCAAAGGGTTCGTCGTACATCATGAGATCGGGGTCGAGCGCAATGGCACGTGCCAAGGCCACACGCCGTCCCATGCCGCCTGAGATTTCTGAAGGCTTGAGATGTCTGGCACCGCGCAAACCCACCGCATCCAACTTCATCAACACAATGTCGCGCACCATGGCTTCAGACATTTGGGTGTGCTCTCGCAATGGGAAGGCCACGTTGTCAAACACGTTCATGTCAGTGAACAAAGCACCAAACTGAAACAGCATGCCCATGCGCCTGCGCGCCGCATAAAGCTGTTCGATGTTCATCTGACCCACATCGTGGCCATCAAAGGTGAGTTCACCTTGTTGCGCCGTGTATTGGCCGCCGATCAAACGCAGCACCGTGGTCTTGCCACCGCCAGACACGCCCATCAGTGCCGTGACTTTGCCGCGCGGAATGCCAAACGAGATGTCGTTCAAGATGACGCGGTCCCCGTAGCCGAAGCTGAGGTTTTTGAGTTCAACCAGCAGTGGAGATGTGGGCAAGGTCATGTGTCAAAAAACAAAAGCCGGGGTCGCCGGCTTTTGAAGGATAAGGCGTTCAGATGAAGCTTGTGTAAACCGTTCAGATTTACACACTTCCCTGTCTGCGTTCATTTTAACGGGGTAAGTCGCTGGTTCCCATTAAGAACTCGTCAATTGAACGTGCGGCTTGACGGCCTTCACGAATGGCCCAAACCACCAAAGACTGGCCACGGCGCATGTCGCCCGCTGCAAACACCTTGGGCACATTGGTGGCATAACCACCGGTGAAGTCTGTGGTGGCCTTGGCGTTACCGCGGTTGTCTTTCTCAACACCGAAAGCGTCCAAGATGGTGGCCACGGGGTTCACAAAGCCCATGGCCAAGAAGACCATGTCGGCGGGGTAAGTCTTTTCAGTGCCAGGCACATTGACCAACTTGCCGTCTTTGAATTCAACTTCCACGGTTTTGAGGCCGGTGACTTTGCCTTTTTCGCCAATGAATTCTTGGGTGGAAATGGCAAATTCGCGGGTACAACCTTCTTCATGGCTGGAGCTGGTGCGCAATTTGAGGGGCCAGTAGGGCCATGTCAAAGGACGGTTTTCTTCTTCGGGTGGCTGAGGCATCACTTCAAACTGTGTGACGCTCTTGGCGCCATGGCGGTTCGAAGTACCGACGCAATCGCTACCTGTGTCGCCGCCACCAATCACGATCACGTGCTTGCCGTCAGCGCGCAATTGGTCTTTGAGCTTGTCGCCCGCGTTCACTTTGTTTTGCTGTGGCAAGAACTCCATCGCAAAGTGAATACCTGCCAAATCACGGCCAGGCACATTCAAATCGCGTGATTGCTCAGAACCACCCGTCAGCAACACGGCATCAAAGTCTTTTTGAAGTTGCTTGGGGCTGATGGTTTCTTGCGACCAGTTGGTCACTTTGGAGCCTGCAGGCAACTCGCCCACCAACACACCCGTTTTGATCTTCACGCCTTCGGCCACCAGCTGCTCAGCGCGGCGGTCGATGTGAGATTTTTCCATTTTGAAATCGGGGATGCCATAACGCAACAAGCCACCGATGCGATCGTTCTTCTCGAACAGTGTCACATCGTGACCCACGCGGGCCAACTGCTGGGCAGCAGCCATGCCGGCTGGGCCAGAGCCCACCACGGCGACTTTTTTACCTGTCTTGTGCGCAGCGGGACGGGGCTTGACCCATCCTTCTTGCCACGCACGGTCAATGATGGCGTGCTCAATGGACTTGATGCCCACGGCATCGTCGGCCACGTTCAAGGTGCAAGCAGCTTCGCAAGGTGCGGGGCAAATGCGGCCCGTGAACTCTGGGAAGTTGTTGGTGCTGTGCAGTACGTCAATGGCGTTTTTCCAATCGCCTTGAAACACCAAATCGTTGAAGTCGGGGATGATGTTGTTGACTGGGCAGCCGTTGTTGCAAAACGGTGTGCCGCAGTCCATGCAACGTGCACCTTGAACTTTGGCTTGCGCCTCGTCCAAACCGATGACGAACTCTTTGTAGTTTTTGACGCGCTCGCCGACAGGCTTGTAGCCCTCTTCGATGCGCTCAAATTCCATGAAACCAGTGATTTTTCCCATGATCAATCCTTGTTATTTCTTTGTGCTCAATTAGCTGGCAGCCACAGAATCTGTGGACTTGGCGGCCGCTTTGCGTGCATTGATTTCACCCAAGGCGCGCTTGTACTCGTTCGGGAACACTTTGACGAACTTCAGACGCGCTTGCGCCCAGTTGTCCAGCAACTCACGTGCGCGTTGGCTGCCGGTCCACTTGTGGTGGTCTTCCAGCAATTTCTTCAACTGAGTTTCGTCGGCTTGGTCGCGGTGCCACACTTTGCGGTCCACTGACGCTTCTTGCTCGGCCACAGTGAGTACTTTTTCCATGCTGACCATGGCGGTGTTGCAGCGCGAAGCAAACTGACCGTCTTCGTCGTACACATACGCAATACCGCCGCTCATACCGGCCGCAAAGTTGCGACCTGTTTTGCCCAGCACCGCCACCGTACCACCGGTCATGTATTCACAACCGTGGTCGCCCGTGCCTTCCACCACTGCTGTGGCGCCCGACAAACGAACAGCAAAACGCTCGCCAGCCACGCCGGCAAAGAAAGCTTCGCCCGTGGTGGCGCCGTACATCACGGTGTTGCCCACAATGATGTTTTGGCTGGCCACGCCACGGAACTCGAGGCTTGGGCGAACCACAATGCGACCGCCCGACAAACCTTTGCCGGTGTAATCGTTGGCTTCACCAATGAGGTACAGCGTGATGCCCTTGGCCACGAAGGCGCCAAAGGATTGACCGCCGGTGCCTTCGAGTTGAATGCGAATGGTGTCGTCTGGCAAACCGTCTGGATGCACTTTGGTCACCGCACCCGAGAGCATGGCGCCCACAGAACGGTTGACGTTGCGCGCCACTTCCATGAACTGCACCTTCTCACCTTTGTCGATGGCGGCGCGGCTCTTGGCAATAAGCACGTTGTCCAAGGCTTTGTCCAAACCATGGTCTTGCACATCAATGTGGCGACGGGGTACGTCGGCAGGCACATCGGGCACAGCCAACAAACGGCTGAAATCGAGGCCGCTGGACTTCCAGTGCTCAATGCCTTTGCGGGTGTCGAGCAAATCGGCACGACCGACCATGTCGTCAAACTTCTTGATGCCCAGCTGCGCCATGATTTGACGCACTTCTTCAGCGATGAAGAAGAAATAGTTGACCACGTGCTCTGGCTTGCCAGAGAACTTCTTACGCAAAATAGGATCTTGCGTGGCCACGCCCACAGGGCAAGTGTTCAGATGGCATTTGCGCATCATGATGCAGCCTTCGACCACCAGCGGTGCGGTGGCGAAACCAAACTCGTCTGCACCCAGCAACGCGCCAATGGCCACGTCGCGGCCAGTCTTCATTTGACCGTCGGCTTGCACCCGAATGCGACCGCGCAAGCGGTTCAGCACCAAGGTTTGCTGTGTTTCAGCCAGACCAATTTCCCAAGGGCTGCCAGCGTGTTTGATGGAGGACCAAGGTGATGCGCCGGTGCCGCCGTCGTGGCCGGCAATCACCAGGTGATCGCTCTTGCACTTGGCCACGCCTGCGGCAATGGTGCCCACGCCAATTTCAGACACCAACTTGACGCTGATGTCGCTGTGCGGCGCCACGTTTTTCAGGTCGTGAATGAGTTGGGCCAAATCTTCAATGGAGTAGATGTCGTGGTGTGGGGGAGGAGAAATCAAACCCACGCCTGGCACAGAGTGACGCAACTTGCCGATGTAGTCGGACACTTTGCCACCTGGCAATTGACCGCCTTCACCGGGCTTGGCACCTTGCGCCATCTTGATCTGAATTTGATCCGCGCTGTGCAAGTATTCGGCAGTCACACCGAAGCGGCCTGACGCCACTTGCTTGATCTTGGAGCGGAGGGAATCGCCAGCCTCAAGGGGCATGTCGACTTCCACTTCTTTGGCGCCAATGACGCTCTTCAAAGTCTCGCCCTTTTTGATTGGGATGCCTTTGAGTTCGTTGCGATAACGCGCAGAATCTTCACCGCCTTCGCCGGTGTTGCTCTTGCCGCCGATGCGGTTCATGGCAACGGCCAAGGTGGCGTGTGCTTCTGTAGAGATCGATCCCAAAGACATGGCGCCGGTGGCGAAACGTTTAACGATTTCGCTGGCGGGTTCTACTTCATCAATCGAAATGGCTTTGGCAGGATCGATCTTGAATTCGAACAAGCCGCGCAATGTCATTTGACGCTTGGTTTGGTCGTTGATGATCTGGGCGTATTCTTTGTACGTGTTCCAGTTGTTGGCACGGGTGCTGTGCTGCAACTTGGCAATGGCGTCGGGTGTCCACATGTGTTCTTCACCACGTGCACGCCATGCGTATTCACCGCCGGCATCCAGCATGGTGGCCAACACAGGATCGTTGCCGAACGCTGCTTTGTGCATGCGCAAAGCTTCTTCGGCAATTTCAAAAATACCAATACCTTGCACGCGGCTCGGTGTGCCTGTGAAGTATTTGTTCACGGTTTCTGTGTTGACGCCAATGGCTTCAAACAACTGCGCGCCGCAATACGACATGTAGGTGCTAACACCCATCTTCGACATGATCTTGGACAGGCCCTTGCCCACCGCTTTGATGTAGTTGTAGATGGCTTTGTCGGCTGACAAGTCACCAGGCAACTCTTTGTGCAAAGCCTGCAAAGTTTCCATCGCCAGGTAGGGGTGAACGGCTTCTGCGCCGTAACCTGCCAACACGGCAAAGTGATGTACTTCGCGGGCTGTGCCTGTTTCCACCACCAAGCCAGCCGTGGTGCGCAAACCTTCGCGCACCAAGTGTTGGTGAATGGCAGACAGCGCCAGCAATGCGGGAATGGCCACTTGGGTGGGCGACACACCGCGGTCGCTGATGATCAAAATATTGTTGCCGCCTTTGATGGCGTCAACGGCTTCAGCGCAGAGTGATGCCAGCTTGGCTTCAACACCTTCACGACCCCATGCAGCGGGGTAAGTGATGTCCAAGGTTGCGCTCTTGAACTTGCCCTGTGTGGACTGTTCAATGTTGCGCAACTTGGCCATGTCGGCAAAGTCCAGCACGGGCTGGCTGACTTCCAAGCGCATGGGTGGGTTGACTTGGTTGATGTCGAGCAAGTTGGGCTTGGGACCAATGAAGGACACCAAAGACATCACGATGGCTTCGCGAATGGGGTCAATCGGGGGGTTGGTCACCTGCGCAAACAACTGCTTGAAGTAGTTGTACAGCGGCTTGTTTCTGTCGGACAACACAGCCAAGGGGCTGTCGTTGCCCATGGAGCCCAAGGCTTCTTCGCCGGCTTGTGCCATGGGGGCCAACAAGAATTTGATGTCTTCTTGGGTGGTGCCAAAGGCTTGCTGTAAATCAAGCAAAGATTCTTTGGACACAGGCGCTTCTGCGGTGGTTGATTTGACGTCATCCAACTTGATGCGCAAGTTTTCAATCCACTGCTTGTAGGGCTTGCTGCTGGCCAAGTTCGACTTGAGTTCTTCGTCGTCGATCATGCGGCCTTGTTCCAAATCAATCAAGAACATCTTGCCGGGCTGTAGGCGCCACTTGCGAACAATTTTGCTTTCTGGAATGGGCAACACGCCTGTTTCAGAACCCATGATGACCATGTCGTCATCGGTGATGCAGTAGCGTGAAGGACGCAAACCGTTGCGGTCCAAAGTGGCGCCAATTTGGCGTCCATCAGTAAACACAATAGAGGCAGGACCATCCCATGGCTCAAGCATGGCGGCGTGGTATTCATAGAAGGCCTTGCGGCGCTCGTCCATGGTGTTGTGGTTTTCCCATGGCTCGGGAATCATCATCATCACGGCTTGGCTGATGGGGTAGCCGGCCATGGTGAGCAACTCTAAGCAGTTGTCAAACGTGGCTGTGTCAGATTGGCCTGCGAAGCTGATGGGGTAGAGCTTTTGCAAGTCGGGGCCGAGCACAGGCGAAGACATCACGCCTTCGCGCGCCTTCATCCAGTTGTAGTTGCCCTTGACCGTGTTGATCTCACCGTTGTGCGCCACATAGCGATAAGGGTGAGCCAAAGGCCACTCTGGGAAAGTGTTGGTGGAGAAACGTTGGTGCACCAAACCGAGTGCAGACACGCAGCGCTCGTCTTCCAAGTCACGGAAGTAGGTACCAACTTGATCAGCCAACAGCAAGCCTTTGTACACCACGGTACGGCTGGACATGCTGGGGATGTAGTACTCGTTGCTGTGCTTGAGTTGCAGGTTTTGAATGGCCGCACTGGCTGTTTTGCGAATGACGTACAGCTTGCGCTCTAAGGCGTCTTGCACAATCACATCGGCACCGCGGCCAATGAAGATCTGCTTCAACACAGGTTCTTTTTCGCGAACAGTAGGCGACATAGGCATGTCACGGTTGACCGGCACATCGCGCCAGCCCAGCAACACTTGACCTTCAGCTTTGACAGCGCGCTCGAGCTCTTGCTCGCAAGCCATGCGTGAAGCGTGCTCTTTCGGCAAGAACACCATGCCCACACCATACTCGCCCTGCGCTGGCAATGTGACGCCTTGCTTGGCCATCTCTTCTCTATAAAGAGCGTCTGGCAACTGAATCAAGATACCAGCGCCATCGCCCATCAACTTATCGGCACCCACCGCACCCCGGTGGTCCAAGTTTTCAAGGATCTTCAGGGCTTGCGTCACGATGGCGTGCGTTTTGGCGCCTTTGATATGGGCCACAAAGCCCACACCACAAGCATCGTGTTCTTGTGTGGGGTCATACAGACCCGTTTGTTGCAAAGATGATTTTTCGGCAGCCGAAGTCATGGCGCACTCCTAAAGATATTTCGCGGGAACGTGAGCATATTGCATTGCAACAAAAATGCCAAGAAAAATAATTGGGGTCAGATGAACATTAATTTTTTCTTTTTTCAGAATTAAATTAATTGGGGACAGATCTAAATTGAGTAAAAAAGAACTCATTAAAGCCACTTTATCGGCAAATTATTGACTTTAGGGAGGTGTTTTAAAGGGTCTGCCAGCCTTCTGGGGCAGGATGGGGCGCTGCGTTGTCTTCTGTAAAGACTTCAAAAACTCAGGTCGGCCTACGACTCGGCTCTTCAAAACCGACTCGGTCAGGTCTTTTTGCATGGAAGCAGACAGCCCTGCGGCCACAAACTCTGCATATGCGGCCTCCCTAGAAAACGGCGTGTTGCCTAGGCCCCAATACAGTGCATGCGGCGTCACCAATTTGTCGATTTTTTGACCAATCAGGTGCTTGTAACTGGACCAATTGAAATCTTCTGCAGCTTCAGCCACCCCTGCCCTGACGGGGTTCAAATCAATGTAGGCCATGCATGTGAGGAGATAGGCCTCCGAATCAATCACCGAAGATTTGTAACGGCCTTCCCACAAAGTGCCGCTTCTTTTGTGGCGTTGGTTGAAGTAACGCACATAAGTTCTGCCAACTGCCTGCATCATCAAGGACATGGCTTCATCGCTAGGCGGCGTGAGCAGCATGTGAAAGTGATTGTCTAGCAACACGTAGGCATTCACAGCAACTTTGTGTCGCTGCGACTCTTCCAGCCAGAGGCTGTAAAGCATCTTTCGATCTGCCTCGTCCATCACGATGGGCTGGCGATTGTTTCCCCGCTGAATCACGTGATGCGGGTAACCAGGAAGGGCTAAACGAGGATGACGGGCCATGCGCGAATGCTAACCCGAAAGGAATTAATGTTGATCTGACCCCAATTAAGGGTAGCGCGATGCAAGGGATTCGGTGAGGCCGAATTCGGTCAGGAGGGCTTGGAGGCGGTCGGCGGCGCCTGCTTTGGGACGGCCGGTGTAGCGGGCCAGGATAAGTTCGTTTTTCATGCTGTGCTCCCAACCGACCAGCTCGGTGACGGTGACGGTGTAGCCCTTGGACTCTAGGTAGAGACAGCGCAGGACGTTGGTGAGTTGGCTGCCAATTTCGCGGGTGTGCAAGGGGTGACGCCAGAGTTCGGCCAAGGGCGTGCGGGATAAATTGAGGGCTTTGTTTTGGCGCAGCTTGGCAGCCACTTCGGCCTGACAGCAAGGCACCAAGACCATGGCGCGGGCTTTTTTCAGCAAGCCAAAGGCAATGGCATCGTCGGTGGCCGTGTCGCACGCATGCAAGGCCGTGACCACATCTATTTGCGCAGGCATTTGGTCAGATTGCGAGGACTCAGCCACGGAGGTGTTCAAAAACACCATGCGCTTGAAGTCCAAGCGCTGCGCCAATGCGCGTGAGGCCTCGACCAATTCGGCGCGCGTTTCAATGCCGTAAATATGACCTTGCGACAAAGCCTTGAAAAACAAGTCGTAAACAATAAAGCCCAAGTAAGACTTGCCAGCGCCATGGTCGGCCAAGGTCAATCCCATATGACTGGCGTGCACATCCGCTGGTTTGCCTGCCGCCACATTCGAAGACTTGCCCGCATCTTCCTCCGACAGCTCTTTCAGAATTTTTTCGATGAACTGAAACAAGTGCAAAACCTGTTTGAGCTTGCGACGTGAATCCTGATTGAGTTTGCCTTCGCGCGTGAGAATGTGCAGCTCTTTGAGCAACTCGATCGACTGGCCTGGACGCAGGTCGAGGTCCAAGGGTTTGGGCGCGTCTGAGTTGGCGTTATTTTTTTTCATTGCTGTCATTCTGGGGCAGCGATGGCCCCACGTTCAAGTCTTGCCAACCCTTCAAACCCAATTGGTTCAGGGTGGCCATGTTGACTTCAAAAATATCTTCGGCATCTGGAAACGCAGCCACAGCACGGTCAATGCTGGCTTCACGAATCAAGTGCAAAGTGGGATACGGCGAGCGGTTGGTGTAATTGGTGATGTCGTCTTCATCGGTTCCCGAAAATTGGTACTTTGGATGAAAACTGGCAATTTGAATGACGCCTTCTAAATCGAGCGCCAGCAAACAATCGTCGGCCACATTCAAAAAGTCGTTGTAATCGTAAAAGTCTTGCAACAGATGCTGAACGACCAACAAGGTGGTGTCTCGCACCGCGGGTTCGTGCGCCACCAAGTCGCGCAACTCGCGCAGTAGATCATCGCGCAAAGTTTCCAAATCATCCGCCGCACTGACCGTGCAATGCACTTGGCCTTTGACATACACCGACTTGGCAAACGGACACAAATTCAAGCCGATGACCGCGCGCTCCAACCAGCGCAAGGTGTCTTGCACCATCACTTCAGCACTGACCTGATTCATGCAAGCTCCTTTGGCGCATTCAAGGCTTTGGCAATGAAGAAAGACATCACCCAACCCACGACGCAGCATAAACCTGTCGCGGTCCATGTCCACTGCCAGCCGCCCACTTGCGAGGCCAACCATGCCACCGCCGGAGGTCCCGCAAACTGACCGGCGGCAGAGCCTTGCTGCATCCAACCCACCGTGGTGGACACGTTGCGCTCATGCGGCGCCAAACGCACGGCCAACGAAAACAAAGTACCCGGCACCAAGCCACCACAAGATGAGAACAACAACACCCCTACGTAGCGCAACCAGGGCAACGCAGACGTCCGTTCGGAAAACGCCAGCCATGAGCCACAAGCCATGGCCAAAAATCCGAGGCCCAGCAACACACTGGGATGAAGACCACGTTGCAACATGCGGCCCGACGCCATGTTGCCACCCATGTTGACGGCAGCGGCAAATGCCGTCAGCACGCCCAAGGTGGCGCCCGACAAACCTGCTTGCGTGTAGATGGAAGGCAAGAAGCCAACCACGGCCAACCACTGCCCCGAGTACATGGCAAAACAAAGTGCAACCAACCAAGGGCCTGGTGCAGTCAAGGTTTCACGCAAACGCTGCGGCCATGCCACTTGAACAACGGCTGGCGTACTTTGCAGTGTGGGTTGTTGTGAAGCCATCACCGCATCGGCGGGCACCACACGCCACAACACCAGCGCCATGGCCCAAGACAGCACGGCAAACAAACACCACCAAGTTTGCCAACCCCAAGCAGGTAGCCACAAAGGCCCCACCAACAAAGTGAGGGCTGTCCCCGCCGGCATGTAAGCACCCCAATAGCCCAGTAACTTGCGAACTTGTTGCGCGCTGACCAATTTGCGAATCAGCCCAGGCGCAGGCAAAGTGACACACAAAAACCCGAGGCCTTCAAGCGCTCGCCAGAACATCAACTCAGGCACACTCAGCGCAAACGATCCCATGGCACTGGCCACTCCCAGAACCAACAAGCCCATCAGCATGCTGCGCTTGAGTCCCAAGCCATCTGCTGATAAACCTACCGCCAAGGCCAAGCTCATGCCCGCCAATTGCACCAGCGACAACAAGAAGCCCGATTGCATCAAGCTCATGCCCAAGCTTTCGGCCAATGCGGGCAAGGCCGGCGGCAACTTGCCAATCTGTAATGCAGCCACCACACCTGCGAAGATGACAATCAAGGCCGCAGCCTGCGACCGCTTGGCATCGGCACCTGTATCTGCTTGCGTGCTCATGCCAACAGACGACGCCCGGTGAGGCGCTCGTGCTCTTTAGCGGCATAACGATCGGTCATGCCTGCGATGTAATCGGCCACTGCGCGAGGCGTTTCTTCACGCGCTGAAAAGTCAGACGACATTTCTTGAGGACTGCTGATGTACGCATCAAACAGTTCGCGCACCACCACTTGGGCATTGGCCGTGGTCTCCATCACTTGAGGATGACGGTAGAGGTGTTTGAACAGAAAAGATTTCATCACCTTCACTTGCTGCGCCATCGGCTCACTGAAAGCCACCAAAGGGCCAGAGAGGCGCGCTTCGTCGGCACTTTGCGGCTGGTGTTGCGTCAAATGTTGGCGCGTGGTGTCGATCACATCGTAGACCTGATCGCTCAACATTCGTCGGATGGTTTCATAAAGCAAGCGTCTGGCTTTGCTGGCGTCCGCCAAGCCTGGATGTTGTTGCAAGGTGACGGTTTTGTAATGCGCAAACAAAGGCACCTCGTCCATTTGCGACAGCGTGAGCAAACCCGAGCGCACGCCATCGTCGATGTCGTGCGCGTTGTAGGCAATGGCATCGGCCAGGTTGCACAGTTGTGCTTCCAAACTGGGCTGCGTGCCATTCAAGAAGCGATGGGCCACGCCACCCGGCTCTTGCGCTTCGATCAACAAGGCATTGCGTTTGGCGCAGTGTTTCAAAATGCCTTCGCGCGTTTCAAAGCTGAGGTTCAAGCCATCGAATTCGGGATAGCGCTCTTCCAAATGGTCCACCACCCGCAAACTTTGCAAGTTGTGTTCAAAGCCGCCATAGGCTTGCATGCATTCGTTCAGTGTGTCTTGTCCTGCATGGCCAAACGGGGTGTGCCCCAAATCATGCGCCAGCGCAACAGCCTCCACCAAATCCTCGTTCAAACCCAAGGCCCGCGCAATGGAGCGTCCCAATTGCGCCACTTCCAAGGAATGCGTTAAGCGCGTGCGAAACAGATCGCCTTCGTGGTTTAAAAAGACTTGGGTTTTGTAGACCAAACGCCGAAACGCGGTGGAGTGCACGATGCGATCGCGGTCGCGCTGAAAATCATTGCGCGTGGGCGCAGGCACTTCGGCGTGGCGTCGCCCGCGGGTTTGTTCAGGATGGCAAGCGTAGGCTTCAAGCACAGCAGCGATCGATGACAGCACGCACCATGGCTTCGGGCGCAGCGCTGACGCGCGCTTTGCCTGGGCCTTCAATCAATACAAATTGAATGTCGCCAGCCACCGATTTTTTGTCATGCAGCATCAAGGCCAAATACTTGCCCGCATTGTCCTGGGCATCGAGCACAGGGCCACGGATGGGCAAGCCAGCTTGCGAAATGAGCTGCGTTAAGCGCGTCACAAACGCCGCATCGATCAGGCCCAAGGCCTCCGACAAATGGGCGGCCATCACCATGCCGCAACCCACTGCTTCGCCATGCAACCACTCGCCATAACCCAAGCCCGCTTCAATGGCGTGGCCAAAGGTGTGGCCAAAATTCAAAATGGCGCGCAAGCCGGCTTCGCGCTCGTCTTGCCCCACCACGTGGGCTTTGATTTCACAGCTGCGCTTCACTGCATGCGCCATGGCTTGCGGCTCGCAGGCTTTGAGCGCCTGGATGTTGGCTTCAATCCAATCAAAGAACGCCATGTCGGCAATGGGGCCGTACTTGATGATTTCGGCCAAGCCCGCACTCAATTCGCGTGCAGGTAAAGTTTGCAACACTGCCAAATCACAGACCACACGTTGCGGTTGGTAAAACGCGCCAATCATGTTTTTGCCCATGGGGTGGTTGATGGCTGTTTTGCCACCCACAGAAGAATCAACTTGTGCCAACAAGGTGGTTGGCACTTGCACGAAGGGCACGCCGCGCATGAAACTGGCTGCGGCAAAACCCGTCATGTCGCCCACCACACC
Organism: Limnohabitans sp. Hippo4; assembly: GCF_003063605.1. Taxonomy (NCBI): domain Bacteria; kingdom Pseudomonadati; phylum Pseudomonadota; class Betaproteobacteria; order Burkholderiales; family Comamonadaceae; genus Limnohabitans; species Limnohabitans sp. Hippo4. The sequence continues at coordinate 127,206 of NZ_NESE01000003.1, forward strand.
GCCGCCCAATGCAAACAACACGGTCTTGCGATCGCAGGCCTGCCCCAGCAAGCTGTCAAAAATCAAATTCAAGGTCATCCAATCTTTGTGCGCTTCGCCATCGGGCAAATGCACGCTGTGAATGACTTTGTAATGGGCAGAAAGGGCTTGCTTGAGCGCAGCCTCGTACAAGGGCGCCACCGTGGTGTTGCTCACAATCAATGCCGCAGCCGCTTTGGGCAAGTGGGCATAGGTGGCAGCTTGGGCCAACAAGTTTTGACCAATGACGATGTCATAGCTTCGGTCGGCCAAATCAATTCGAACCACTTCTGGCTGTTGCGTCGTGCTGTTCATAAGCGGCTTCAAGTTTGGTGTGGGGTGTGCGTGTCAAAACCTTGAAGGTCCAACTCCGCAATGATGGCGTTCAACAATCGGTTGATACTGGGCCGCCCGGTGTCAAACACATGGTGCGCCGTCTCTTTGTAGAGTGGATCGCGCACTTGAAACAGGGCGCGCAATTTCTCGAGGGGGTCGTTCACTTGCAGCAAAGGTCTTTGCATGTCGTGCTTCAAACGGCGAAACACTTCTTCAGGGCTTGAACGCAGATAAACCACTTTGCCACGCGCCCGCAAATGTTGACGATTGGCTTCGCGCAAGACCGACCCGCCGCCGGTAGACAAAACACCGTGGTGGTATTTGCTGAGATCGTCGATGACGTTTTGCTCGATGTCGCGGAATCGCTCTTCGCCTTCGCGGTCAAAAAACTCACGAATCGAACAACCCAAGCGCTGCTCAATGACGCTGTCGGAATCCAAAAAAGGCAAGCCGAGACGACGCCCCATCTGTCTGCCGATGGTCGTTTTGCCAGATCCCGGGAGGCCAACAAAAATAATGAGCAAAAGAAGAAATTCAAGGTTGGAATGAGTCCCTAAGTGTATTCGAGGCCGCCCTGGGTGGCGATTCAGCCAGCACTCTGGGGGTGACAAAGATCAGAAGCTCGGTTTTTCGCTGGGTGACCTGCTCACTTTGGAACAGCCTGCCAATAACCGGCAGGCTGGCCAAGCCAGGGACCCGCGCCTCATCTTGCTTGTCTGCCGTTTCCAAAATGCCGCCAATGACCACCGTGCCCCCGTTGTCCACCAAAACCTGTGTTTTGACGTGTTTGGTGTTGATGGAATAACCCGCCGTGGTGACCTGACCGACGCTGTCCTTAGCGATGTCGAGCTCTAACACCACCGCCCCTTCCGGGGTGATTTGCGGTGTCACCTCGAGTTTGAGGTTGGCTTTGCGAAACGCAATGGAGGCCGCCCCATTGCCATTGTTGACTTGGTACGGCAGCTCGGTGCCCTGCTCGATCAAGGCCTTGGTTTGGTCCGCAGTGACCACCCGCGGACTGGCAATCACTTTGCCTTTGCCGTCGGCTTCAAGCGCAGAGATTTCGAGGTTGAGAAATTGATTGGCCGCTGCATTGAACAAGGACACCGCAAAATTAGCAGGCGGAAACAGGGTTTGCCCCGCCGAGCCTGCCGGCAAATTGAGCCAATAACTGGGCTGAATGCCCCCCGAGGCGGCCATGCCTTGTCCACCGATGGCCAAGTTAACTGGCTTGGCAGTTGCTGCAAAGGGGGCCGCGAAGCTGCTGGCAAATGCACCGCCCAAACGAACACCCAAGGATTTGCCAAATTGCGCTTCAGCTTCCACGATTTGCGCTTCGATCATGACCTGTCGCACTGGAATGTCCAGCCATTGAATGACGTTTTGCAGCTGTTTCAAAGCCGCGGGCGTGTCCAAGAAAAACAACTGATTGGTTCGGGGTTCGGCCATCACCGTGCCTCGCGCACTTAACCAACGCTGCCCTGACGCGCCCGCACTCACGCCGGCAGACTGCAAGCGCTGCGCCACATCGAGGGCTTTGGCGTATTTCAAAGTGATGGCCCAGGCTTGCAATCGCTCGGATGCATCGTTGCGTGAACTGATCCACAAAACGCCATCTTTGCTGATCGCCTCCAGCCCTTTGGATTGCACCACCACGTCGAGCGCTTCTCGCCACGTCATGTCTTTCAAATGCAGACTGACAGGGCCCGAAACGCCGTCGGCCACAATCAAATTGTGTTGCCCCATTTCGGCCAAGGCATGCAACAAAGCTTTGACCTCCATGTTTTGAAATGTCCACTTCAGCTTGTCATCGGCAGCTTGCAACAAAGGACTCCACATCAAGGTGCAAAGACCGACCACCCCTGCCTGAAACCACGGCCCTCGCTTCATGGCTTCGCCCCCTCCCAATCGAGCCGAACATCGGGCTGCCCCATCCCTGAACTCAGCCAAAGCCCCTGCGCATCGGTCCATTTGGCTTGGCTTTGCTCGGTGCCAAGCTGTTGACCGGGGCGCACCAAATGCGTTTGTGCGCCAGAGCGAACCCAGGTCCAAGCTTCGCCACGGCCACTTGAATGACTGGATTGCGCAACACCCACCACCCGCATCTGTGATTGACTTTCCTTGGGCAAAACGTGCACAGATGGCAAGGCCGATGTGGTCTGTGAATTTGCCAGTGCAGCCACTTCAAACTGCAACGCAACGCCTGTATCGGTATCGGCGTCTTGTGCATCCCAATACAAAGACAGCTGCCCTTCTAAAACAAACCGTCCATCGGCTTGCCTGCGACTGACCCACGATGTCCACAGCCCGTTTTGAAACCATTGGTCCAGGTCTTGCCAATAGGCATGCACAGCGTCTTCGGCGCCTTGAACACTGAACTTCAAGGTACTGGCCTCCAAGCCGTGCACGTCGGGTTCTGGCATCAGCTTGAGCTGCTGCACCAGCAAACCACGCTGCTGTGCCATGCGGTGCAATCGATGGAGCAAGGTCAAGCGAATGGCCGAATTGGGCCATGCCACCAACAGGTCATCGACTTGAGCTTGGTGCTGGTGCATCAACAAGTCCTGCTGGGCTATACCGGCCTGCACATTCATTGCTTGCGTTTGTTGCAAAGCTGATTGTCGCAAGGCTTCTTGGACCTGCTGCTGGCGTTCCATCCACTGCGCACTGGGAACAGACAAAGCAAGCGCTGCGACCAAGCCGCGCCAAATCACTGGCACCAAGCCGCACAAAGACAGACACATCAGCAACACCATCCAAGCTTGTTGCATGGGCGAGGCCAAGAAGCTTTGGTTTTGCCAATTCAACACCCACTTGGGCCATCTCAAGAATACCCAATGGGCCAAGGGGTCCGTGATACTTTGGAAGACCTTGGCACGACTCATGAACCCGCTCCCTGTTTGTCATAGAGCTTGGCCTGAATCAAAAACACCAATCCTTTAGGCGCCACCGAACCGGGCACATTCAAGTCGGACTGCACTTGCACCAACACAGGCGCTTGCAACCAACCTGGAAAACGGTTCAAGCCTTGCAACAAGGCCGAGACATCATGAGATTGTTCGGCCAAACCTTCCCATGTGAAAAGGCCGTTTTGAAATTGATGTGTTCGCAAAGCAAAGGCCGTGGGTGCTTCTCCATTGCGACCCTCTCGCTTCATTCTCCAGGCCGCCTGAACTTCAGAGATGTCTTCACGCTGCGCCTGTCGGCGTGCCAAACTTGCTTGACGTGCTTTCAAGTCAGCCACCGTTTTCTTCGCATCGGTCAATGCTTTTGCGTCGGCAGATGGAGTTGCAGGCATCGCCCCAGGCAAGGGCAAGATTGCGCTGCCTTGCACGTGCGCTGTGGTGGCCAATTCATCCAAAGCGAACAGCTCTTGCTGCCCAATGATTCCTAAACCCAACAGCAGCCCCGTGCCCATGGACAATTGGATGTTCCGGCGTGTGCGCTTGCTGCGGTGTGCAGCGTTTTGTAGCCAGTTCAACATGGGACTTCACCTTGCCGCAAAAAAGAAACAAGCTGTTCAGTGATGCGCTGCTGCAAAGCCTGCTGCGACTTGAACGAATGTCGAAAGAAGCTGGCCAAACCCAGCGCTTGGCTTTGTGCCGTGAACACCTGCAAATCGAACCCCAGTTCTTTCATGTGCGCCATGCGTTCATGGAGCTTGAATGCCTCATAAGCCCAAACAGTGGCCTGCAAACTTCCGGTGACTGGCTGATGAACCTGGTAATCAAGGGCCACTTGATGGGTCGCCAATTGCATGCGCACACTGGCCTCTAAACGACATTCGGCTTCGATGTCATGAGGTCCCCAACTGGGCAAGCAGGCCCACTCGAACGTTTTGCACTGCGTATCTGGAATGACCCAAGCTGTTGGCCTCACATGGGTCTTGAAGAAGGGCACACGAGGTAAAGCCGGCCAAGCCCGCTCACGGGCCATCAAGAGCGCCGACATCAAGCTTGGCAGGTCCACCCCTGTCTGGGTTAACACCTGCTGGCCATGGACGACCACTGCAGTGAAAAATCGCGCATCATCTGGGGACTGCGCAGAGGCAGCATGCTCGAATACACCCCATCTCGGCGCATGGCGCCGCTGAAACAAAGGCAAGGCAAACAAATTGGACTTTCTGAGGCGGTTGGCGATCCCTCATTGAACCCTCGACCCAGCCCCGAAAAGACTACAATTCCTGCCAATCCAGTTGCTTTGCGCAACATTCAAATTCCGCCATCTGCCCAGCAGTTTTTATAATGCGGTCAGCGGTTTTTTCCGCCCTCAACATGTCCAAAAAAAACAACGACGCATCCCCTCAACAACTCGATTTGATCGAGTCACCTCGCCTGCATTGGGCCTTGCGAGTTTGCCTTTGGGCCGCAGGCTTGGTGGCAGCGGGCTTGTTGTCCTTGTTGATGGTGATTGGCGTGGCCATGGTGATGGCCTATCCCCAACTGCCCGACACGTCTGATTTGGCCGAATACCGCCCTAAATTGCCATTGCGAATTTACACCGCCGATGGCGCCTTGATGGGTGAGTTTGGCGAAGAACGCCGCAACTTGACGCCGATCAAAGAAATTCCGCAGGTCATGAAAGACGCGGTGTTGTCGATTGAAGATGCGCGCTTTTACCAACACGGCGGCTTGGACTATTTGGGTTTGATTCGCGCTGGCATTGCCAACTTGGGCAAACGCAAAAGCCAAGGCGCGTCCACCATCACCATGCAGGTGGCGCGCAATGTGTATCTGTCGACTGAAAAAACCTACACCCGCAAAATTTATGAAATTTTGCTCACCTTCAAGTTGGAGCACTTGCTGACCAAAGATCAGATTCTTGAGATTTACATGAATCAAATCTTCTTGGGCAACCGGGCCTATGGCTTTGCATCAGCCGCCGAAACTTACTTTGGCAAACCCTTGAAGGACATCAGCATTGCAGAAGCAGCCATGTTGGCCGGCTTGCCCAAAGCGCCTTCGGCCTACAACCCCATCAGCAATCCCAAGCGCGCACGTTCACGCCAGCTCTACATCATTGAGCGCATGGAAGAAAACGGCTTCATCACAGCCAAGCAAGCGCAAGAGGCCAAAGCCGAGCCCTTGAAAATTCGCGCCAGCAACGACAAGAACCGCATCCATGCGGAGTACGTGGCCGAGACCGTGCGCCAGCTGATGTTTGCGCAGTATGGTCAAGAAACCTACACACGCGGTTTGAACGTTTACACCACGCTCCAATCCACCGAACAAAACGCGGCCTACCATGCCCTGCGCCAAGGCATCATGGACTTTGAGCGCCGTCAGGTGTACCGTGGCCCAGAGAAGTTCATCGACTTGCCCAGCACGCCCAAAGAAATGGAAGAGGCCATCGACGATGTGTTGGAAGACCATCCCGACAATGGCGACGTCATGTCGGCCGTGGTGCTGGAAGCCACACCCAAAAAGATTGTGGCGGTCCGTCAAAACGCTGAACAAATTGAAATCACTGGCGAAGGATTGAAACCAGCGCAATCTGGCTTATCAGACAAAGCCGGCCCCAACATCAAGATCAAGCGCGGCGCTGTGATCCGTGTGGTGCAAACGCCCAAAGGCACATGGGAAATCACGCAATTGCCAGAAGTGGAAGGTGCCTTCGTGGCCATCAGTCCACAAGACGGCTCTGTGCGGGCCTTGGTCGGCGGTTTTGACTTTGCCAAAAACAAGTTCAACCACGTGATTCAAGCTTGGCGTCAGCCGGGCTCTAGCTTCAAGCCTTTCATTTACTCAGCGGCTCTGGAAAAAGGCTTCACGCCCGCAACAGTGGTGAACGATGCGCCCTTGTTCTTCGACGCAGGCGTCACAGGTGGCCAACCTTGGGAACCTAAAAACTACGACGGCACTTTTGAAGGTCCGATGACCATTCGCAAAGGTCTGGCGAAGTCCAAGAACATGATCTCCATTCGCATCTTGCAAGCCGTGGGCACACGCAACGCACAAGAGTGGGTCACCAAGTTTGGCTTTGATGAAGAGAAACACCCCGCCTACCTCACCATGGCTTTGGGTGCGGGCTCTGTCACCCCCATGCAAATGGCCACGGGTTACTCGGTATTTGCCAACGGCGGCATGCGCGTGCAACCTCACATGATCACTCGCGTCACCGACCACAAAGGCAAAATTTTGGTCAACAGTCCGCCGGTGCCCGTGGACGAAAGCCATCGCGCCATCTCACCGCGCAATGCCTTTGTCATGACCAGCTTGCTGCAAGAGGTGACGCGCTCGGGTACTGCGGCCAAAGCCCGTGTGGCTTTGAAACGAGATGACATCTACGGCAAAACCGGTACCACCAACGATTCCATGGACGCTTGGTTTGCAGGCTACCACCGCAACTTGGCAGCTGTGGTCTGGATTGGTTACGACACGCCCCGCAAGTTGGGTGATCGCGAAACCGGGGGCGGCCTGAGCTTGCCTGTGTGGATCAGCTTCATGGAAACGGCCCTCAAAACACTGCCTGTGTCTGACGCCGTCGCGCCTGAAGGCGTTTTACACATCAATGGCGAATGGTATTTTGAAGAATATGCCAAGGGCGGTGGCGTCACCAGCTTGGGCCTTGGCAATGACAAAGGCGGTGCGCTGCCTGAAGCAGACGAGCGCAAGAAAATCTTAGATTTGTTCCGCAACTGATCAGCGGCGAAGCCGCCGCTGGTCAGAAACTCAGGCGCACACCCGACTGCTCTGTCGCGAAACGCGAGAGGTTTTCAAAGAACTCGCCTTGGCCCTTGGTGTCTTGCCACTGGCCCTCTTTGAACTTGTAGTGGTAGCCACCCGACTTGGCGGCCAGCCACACTTCATGCAAGGGCTTTTGCAAATTCACAATGATTTGGCTGCGGTTGCTGAAGGTGATGGTGATCATGCCGCCCACCCGCTGGTTGTCGATGTCAGCATCGGTTTCGTCATTGATGCGATCGCAACTGCCCTCAATGCGTGACAAAAGGCGTTCAGCAGTATCCAGAAATTCGAGGTCGGTCATTACAATCCGTCACATGTTCAAAGTTTTGAGAATTTTAGTCATTGCCCAAATCCTTGGGGTTTGTGCGGTGGCTTTGAGCGCCTGTGGCCAAAAAGGCCCGCTGGTTCACCCCCAAGACCCCTTGGCGGCAGACCGCGCCACCTTGCTTCAAACTTTGATCCCTCAGACACCTTCCAAAACTGAACCATGACAGCCAACGCACTTCCCGGTCAACCTCACATTGCTTACCAAGGCGAGTCCTTGCACATGGAAGGCGTGGCCATGGCAGACGTGGCCGCCCAATTTGGCACCCCTGTGTTTGCCTATTCCAAAGCGTCTATGTTGTCTGCCTTGGCAGCATACCAGCGCGGTTTTGCGGGTCGCAAAGCGCAAATTTGCTATGCCATGAAAGCCAACTCCAATTTGGCCATCTTGCAAGTGTTTGCCCAAGCGGGTTGTGGCTTTGACATTGTCTCGGGCGGCGAATTGGCGCGCGTTTTGGCTGCTGGCGGTGAACCCGCCAAAATCATTTTCTCGGGCGTGGGCAAAACTCGCGACGAAATGAAGCAAGCTTTGCAAATTGGCATTGGCTGCTTCAATGTGGAAAGTGATGCAGAGCTTGAAGTTTTGAACGAGGTGGCCTTGTCGCTCAACACTCGGGCACCAGTTAGCCTTCGCGTCAATCCCAATGTCGACCCCAAAACCCACCCCTACATTTCCACCGGTTTAAAGGGCAATAAGTTTGGTGTGGCGCACGAGCATGCGCTCCAAACCTATCAACGCGCTGCGGCCCTGCCTGGTTTGAAAGTGGTGGGCATTGACTGCCACATTGGCTCCCAAATTACCGAAGCCACGCCGTACCTCGATGCCATGGACCGCATCTTGGATTTGGTGGCCGAAGTTGAGGCTGCAGGCATTCCCATTCACCACATCGACTTTGGCGGTGGCTTGGGCATCAACTACAACGGCGATACACCGCCTGCTGCCGATCAACTGTGGCACCAGTTGTTGGCCAAGCTGGATGCACGCGGCTATGGCGATCGTCAACTGATGATCGAGCCGGGTCGCTCCTTGGTCGGCAACGCTGGCGTCTGCTTAACCGACGTGGTGTTCATGAAACCCGGCGAGCAAAAAAACTTTTGCATCATTGACGCGGCCATGAACGATTTGCCGCGTCCTGCCATGTACCAAGCCTTCCACCACATCGTGCCCGTGTCACCTCGCGCCGGCGCCACCACCTTGGTGGACGTGGTGGGCCCCGTGTGCGAAAGCGGCGACTGGATTGGCCGTGACCGTGAGTTGAATGTTCAAGCGGGCGACACCTTGGCGGTGTTGTCAGCGGGTGCCTACTGCATGAGCATGGCCAGCAACTACAACACCCGTGGCCGTGCGGCCGAAGTGTTGATCGACGGCAAGGTTGTGCATTTGATTCGCGAGCGCGAAACGCCTCAAGACACCTTCCAAAGCGAACGCTTGGTGAAGTGAACCACGCGAAAGCCCAGAAGCACACCTAAGATACCGGCGTAGAGCCAGACCTCGTCGAAATTTCTTTTGGTGGCGCGCATCCAAAAGAAATGCAGAATGGCAAGCACCGCGATGCCATACACCGCACGGTGCAATTGCCGCCAACGCTTGGCACCCATGACCTTCACCGCAGCATTGAACGAGGTTGCGGCCAGGGCGGTTAACAACAGCATGCCTGCCACACCCACTGCAATGAAGGGACGTTTGACAATGTCTTGGGCAATCTCATTCCACGCCCATGACATGTCCAGCAGGCTGTAACACAGCGCATGAATGCAGGCATAGAAAAAAGTCAGAAGCCCCAAGCTGCGTCTGAACAGCAGCCATTCTGGCCATTGCGTGATGATGCGCAAAGGCGTGATCAGCAGCGTGATGCACAAAAACCGCAGCGTCAAATCACCACTGGCGCGAATCAAATACTCTGCCGGATTGGGGCCTAAGCTATCGAAGTAGACACCGGCGCACAAGTAGGCAAACGGCACCAAGGACAACACGACCAGCACCCACTTGGCCAGGGGCTGGCGCAAGCGGTTTCTCAACATCAGAAGTTCTTGGCCAAATCCATACCGGCATAGAGCGAAGCTACCTGCGCTTCGTAGCCATTGAACATGAGGGTCTTGCGCTTCTTGTCGAGCAAGCCCCCTTCGCCGATGCGGCGCTCGGAGGCTTGGCTCCAACGTGGATGGTCAACCTTGGGGTTGACGTTGGAATAGAAACCGTATTCTTGCGGCGCCGCTTTTTCCCAAGAGACCAGGGGTTGCTTTTCAACGAAGCGAATTTTGACAATGCTCTTGCCGCTTTTGAAACCGTATTTCCATGGCACCACCAAACGCACAGGCGCGCCATTTTGTTTGGGCAAGACCTCACCGTACATGCCAAAGGTGAGCAGCGTTAAGGGGTGCATGGCTTCGTCCATGCGCAGGCCTTCCACATAGGGCCAGTCCAAATAACCACCGCGCAGGCCCGGCATGGTTTGCGGGTCGGCCTGCGTGATGAACTCGACATACTTGGCACTGGGCAAAGGCTCAACACGGCGAATCAAATCAGACAAGGAGTACCCAATCCAAGGAATGACCATGGACCACCCCTCAACGCAGCGCATGCGGTAAATGCGCTCTTGCATGGCGCCCCACTTCATGATGTCTTCCAAGTTGAAACGGGTGGGCTTTTTCACCAAACCTTCCACTTCAATCGACCAAGGTGATGTTTTGAGGGTGTGCGCTTTGCGTGCAGGATCGGATTTGTCCGTGCCAAACTCATAAAAGTTGTTGTAGGTGGTGGCATCTTGTTGAGACGTCAATTTCTCAACGGTCATGGCGCCTTGAATTTGCGACTGGGTGGCGGGCAAGGCCGCCAGCTTGGCTGCAACACCGCCGCCCTGCGCAAAAGCTTCGCGCTGCGCCCAGACAGACAAGCCCGCAGCAGCTGCACCGGCCGTCCATTGGCGCAGCAGTTGGCGACGGGTGGCATAGACCTCAGGCGAGGTGATTTCGCTGCTGAGCGGGTGAATGAATCCATCTTGATGGGTGCGAATGAGCATGGCGGACTTTCAATGTGTGAATGTCATTGGAAAACTTCAGGCATAACCCCGTATAAGCAAGGGTTAAAGCGCCTCCTAGGGCCTCTGTCACGGCCAAAAAAAATGGGCCCGAAAGGCCCATTTTGCAGGTTGACGGCTAACTCGCCGTCAAGCCTATGTGATTAACGCAAACCAGCGATGTAGTCTGCCACCGCTTTGATTTCACGGTCGTTCAACTTGGCTGCAACTTGCGTCATTTGCAGGTTGTTTTTGCGAATACCGTCGCGGAATTGTGTCAACTGGCTGACCGTGTAGTCGGCGTGTTGGCCAGACAAACGGGGGTACTGAGCAGGCATGCCAGAACCGTTGGGGCCGTGGCAACCTGCGCAGGCAGCGATTTGGCGATCGGCAATGCCACCGCGGTAAATCTTTTCACCCAAAGCAACTGTTTCTTTTTCTTTGGCAAAACCGGGCGATGCAGTCTTGCTGGCCACGAAGTACGCCACGTTGCGCATGTCTTCAGGGCTCATTTGTGCGGCAAAGCCCATCATGACGGGGTTGGCACGCTTGCCTGATTTGAACTCTTGCAATTGCTTCAAGATGTACTCAGGGTGCTGCTGGGCCAACTTGGGGTTGGCAGGAATCATGGAATTGCCATCGGCTGCGTGGCATGCGGCACAGACACCGGCCACAATAGCCTCGCCTTTGGCCAGGTCTGGCTTGGCAGCTTTGGGGGCTGAGTCGGCGGCAAAAACAGAGCCAACCATCAAAACTGATGTGAAGGCGGCGAACAAAAATTTAGTCATTGACTTCATGGACGACATCCGAAATAGTGGGCGCTAAACCATGGGATTCTACAATGCCTGCTTGCGTCATTTCTGACGCCCTGAAAGTTTGACCTGAATGGCCACCAAAACCAGCCCCGTTTCCAGCTCCAAAGCTGCCCCTGCCAAGCCGCGGAAAACCCCTGCCAAAGTGGCCTCTGCCCCCGAAACGCCCGAAATCAAGGCCATCACCCCCATGGGTTGGATGCACACAGCCCGGTTTCTGACCACGGCCGCCGAACTGTTCCATTTGCCCGAACTCGATGTCCCTGAAATTGCCTTTGTGGGCCGCTCCAATGCAGGCAAATCAACCTGCATCAACACCTTAACCCAGCAAAAACAGCTGGCTTTTGCCTCCAAAAAGCCCGGTCGCACCCAACACATCAACCTGTTTGCCCTGGGCAAACAAGGTGTGACCGACGCTGTTTTGGCCGATTTACCGGGCTATGGCTATGCGGCCGTCCCCAAGCAAGACAAGCTACGCTGGCAAAAAGTGATGGCCAACTACCTGGTCACCCGCGAAAACCTCAAGGGCATCGTGCTCTTGTGTGACCCCCGCTTGGGCATGACCGAGTTGGACGAGGTGTTGCTGGAAGTCATTCGTCCCCGCGTCGAAGAAGGCCTGAATTTTTTGGTGTTGCTCACCAAATCGGACAAGCTAACCCGCTCTGAAGGCGCCAAAGCTTTGTCCATTGCCAAACTGCAAGCCGGTGGCGGTCAAGCCAAACTGTTTTCTGCACTCAAGAAACAAGGCGTGGAGGATTTGGCGCAACTGATGTGGGATTGGACACACACCGATGATTGAAACCTGGCAACAAGACCTGCCGCATGGCATTCAATTGAGTTGCCGCGCGGCAGGCGCCAAAGGTCAACCCGTGCTGATGTTTTTGCACGGATTTCCCGAAGCGGCGTTTGTGTGGGACGAGATGCTGCTGCATTTTTCCAAACCCGAAAACGGCGGCTATCGATGTGTTGCGCCCAATTTGCGCGGCTATGAAAAATCCAGCCAACCTACGGATGTGGCGTCTTACCGTGCCAAATTTTTGGTGCAAGACATTACAGCCCTCATTCAAATTGAAGCGGGTGGAGCGCCCTTGAAAGCCTTGGTGGCGCACGATTGGGGCGGCGGTGTGGCTTGGAACTTGGCCAACCAATTGCCGCAGTTGATGCACAAGTTGGTGATCATCAACTCACCGCATCCGGGCACCTTCTTGCGCGACTTGAAAAGCAATCCTGCGCAAATTGCGGCCAGCGAGTACATGAACTATTTCTGTGAGCCGCAAGCAGCTGCAGAACTCAGTGCCAATGAATTTGAAGTGTTGTTTGGATTTTTAGCCAAAGGCGTCAAGCCCACTTGGCTCACGCCCGAAGTCAAAGCACACTACCGCGCCGCGTGGTCTTGCGGCCTGCAAGGTGGGCTCAACTATTACTGCGCCTCGCCCTTAAAGCCCAACAAGCCTGGTGAGAACACGCTGCAAAATTTGGAATTGCCCAACAGCATGTTGCGCATCAACGTGCCCACTTTGTTGCTGTGGGGTTTGAAAGATGTGGCTTTGTTGCCTAGCCTGAATGAAGGCCTGGCCGAGCACATTCCCCAACTCACCTACGTGCCCATTGAAGAGGGCTCGCATTGGGTGGTGCATGAGCACCCCCAAATCGTTCAGCGAGAAATCTCGGCCTTCTTGTAAACAGCCGGCGCGCCCTCGGGGCGCGTTTTAAATCGTTTGTGTACCCAGTAGTACTGGTCGGGTGTGCGTTCAATGGCCTTGGCCAATTCATCGTTCATGCGCTGTGTGTCCGCTTGAACATCGGCGGTCGGAAAGTCTGACCACATCTCGGACACTTCCATCTCATAACCTTGCGGCGTCATGCGCGTCACCAAACTCATGACAGGCGCACGGCCCAACCTGGCAAAGCGTGACAGTGAAGGCACGGTGGCCGCAGGCACGCCCATGAAAGACACAAAGACAGACTCTTCAGGCCCAAAGTCCATGTCGGGCGAGAGATGCAGCATCTCGCCGTGTCGCAAACCACTCATGATGTGCTTGACACCTTCGTGGCGGAAATAAGGTTTCACATTGCCCGTTCTTTGACGGCCTTGGTTGACCCACGCATCCATCACCTTGTTGTGTTGCGGCACAAAAATAAAGGCCACAGGCTTGCTGGCTTTCAAGGTCAAGGCCAAGCCACCTGCGTCCAGGCCGACAAAGTGCGGCGCAAACACAATCTTGGGGCCCTCTTGCGCCAACTGCGCCATGGCCAAGTCTGAACCGACCCACCTCAAACGCTGTTCAACCAAGCGCAAAGGTGCGTGCCACAACCACGCACGATCGAGCAGGGATTGGGCAAACTGCACAAAATGCGCACGCGCCAAATGGTGAATCTCAGCGTCTGACTTGTGCGGAAAGCACAAACGTAAATTGATTTGCACAATGCGGCGCCGACTGGGGACCACCGCCCACAGCAACACGCCCAACACATGACCCAAAACCCGCAATGCAGGCAGTGGCCAGTGCGACAAAAACCGCATCAACGCAATGAACAGGACGCTCATGCGTGCGGCTCCTGCCGTGGTTGTTTGTAACGGGCGTATCCCCACAAATACTGTTCGGGACGCGTCAAAATCAAACGCTCCATGGCTTGGTTGATTTGAAGCACCACAGCGTCGACGTCGCTGGCCAATTCATCTTGCAACACGCTGGCATGGATGCGATAGCCGCGCCCCCATGACAAGCGCTCGCCCCAGACCAAAACCAACTTGGCACCTGTTTGCAAGGCCAAGCGCGCAGCCAAGGTCATGGTGTAAGCAGGCTTGCCAAAGAAGGGCACCCATTGGCCCATGCCTTCGGGGGGTACTTGGTCGGGCAGCAAACCCACCGATCGACCTGCGCGCAAAGCCTTGATCATTTGCCGGACACCCGCCAAGGTGGTGGGCGCTGTTTCAAGCCCGGGTCGGGCGCGCGAAGCTTCCATGACTTGGGCCAAACCCTTTTGGCGAGACGGGCGAAACAGCACCGTCAAGGGACCTTGCGCAGCACTGAATGCATTGGCCACCGCCTGCGCAGAAATTTCAAAACAACCCAAGTGGGGGGTTAAAAACAACACGCCCTGCCCTTCGCCATAAGCGGCTTCAATGGTCTGGAAGGCGCCCTCGGTCCATTCGACTTTGGGCTGACGCCCCATCCACAAACGCGGCAACTCGGTCGACATGCAACCGGCTTGGCCGACGGCCCCCAGCACTTGCCAGCCACTCAGGCCCGCCGTTTTGACATTGGCCAAAAACCGGCGCCTGTAAGTGGGCGACAACAGCCATGCCAGCCAGCCAATCACTTGACCGATCGCATGCAGAGCCCACAAAGGCCAATGGGCCAAAAATCGAAACCAAAAGATCATGTTGTATTTGTTAAACTACGCCGGTCGCTGAGTTAAACAGAGCAACTTGCAGGGCGACACACACCGTCTGATCAGCATGCACCGCATGCCTCGGATTGTGCCTTGTCTTCGGACACATCTGCTAAAGCGTTCGCCGAGGCCCCAAAGCTCAGGTAGCGCAGATCAACATGCATGCCAAACTTTAGGAGAACCCTCATGGCGAATGACTATCTTTTCACATCAGAATCCGTGTCCGAAGGCCACCCCGACAAGGTCGCCGATCAAATCTCAGACGCCATTCTCGACGCTATTTTTGAACAAGACCCTCGCAGCCGCGTGGCTGCCGAAACCCTGACCAACACCGGTTTGGTGGTTCTGGCCGGTGAAATCACCACCAACGCGCACGTCGATTACATCCAAGTGGCGCGCGACACCATCAAGCGCATTGGCTACGACAACACCGAGTACGGCATTGACTACAAAGGCTGTGCCGTCATGGTTTGCTACGACAAGCAATCCAATGACATTGCCCAAGGTGTGGACCACGCGTCTGACGACCACCTCAACACCGGCGCTGGCGACCAAGGCCTGATGTTTGGTTACGCCTGCAGCGAAACCCCCGACTTGATGCCTGCGCCCATTTATTACGCGCACCGTTTGGTGGAGCGTCAAGCGCAACTGCGCAAAGACGGCCGCTTGCCTTTCCTCCGTCCCGATGCCAAGAGCCAAGTGACCATGCGCTATGTGGACGGCAAGCCCCACAGCATTGACACCGTGGTGTTGTCGACACAGCACAGCCCCGACCAAAGCGAGTCGGCCACCAAAATGAAGGCCAGCTTCAACGAAGCCATCATTGAAGAAATCATCAAGCCTGTGCTGCCCAAAGAGTGGCTGCAAGACACCAAGTACCTGATCAACCCCACAGGCCGCTTTGTGATTGGCGGCCCCCAAGGCGATTGCGGCCTGACCGGTCGCAAAATCATTGTGGACACCTACGGCGGCGCTTGCCCACACGGCGGTGGCGCTTTCTCTGGCAAAGACCCTTCTAAAGTGGACCGCTCTGCTGCTTACGCCGCGCGCTATGTGGCCAAGAACATTGTGGCTGCTGGTCTTGCCACCAAGTGCCAAATTCAAGTGGCCTACGCCATTGGTGTGGCGCGCCCCATGAACATCACTGTCAATACCGAAGGCACTGGCGTGATTGCGGACGACAAGATTGCCGCCTTGGTAAACGAGCACTTTGATTTGCGGCCCAAAGGCATTATTCAAATGCTCGACCTCTTGCGCCCCATTTACAGCAAGACGGCAGCCTACGGCCACTTCGGCCGTGACGAACCCAACTTCACTTGGGAGCGTACCAACTTGGCTGCCACATTGCGCGCCGCTGCTGGTTTGAAGTAATTTTCAAACGCCAAGTGCATCCCTTGCGATGCACATTAAAAAAGGGCAAACACCGCGAGGTGCTTGCCCTTTTTCTTTGTTCGATGTGATCTTTATTTAACGGGGTTCTCGATGGCGCCAATGCCATCAATTTCAACACGCACCACATCACCGGCCTTGAGGTATTTGGGTGGTGTAAAGCCAATGCCAACGCCCACTGGCGTGCCCGTGGCAATGACATCACCTGGGTACAAGGTGATGCCGGCGCTCAATGTTTCAACCAGCGTGGGAATGTCAAAAATCAAATCGGGCGTGGCGGCGTTTTGGCGCTCTTCGCCATTCACGTAGCAACGCACATGCGTGTTGGTGCCGTCGAGTTCGTCGGCGCTCACCAGCCAAGGTCCCATGGGGCAGAAGGTGTCAAAGGATTTGCCCATATGCCATTGCATGTGCTTGTTTTGCCAATCGCGCGCCGTCACGTCGTTGACGATGGTGTAACCCCAAACATGCTTCATGGCATCGGCTTTGGTGATGCCCTTGCCGCCTTTGCCAATGATCACGGCCAATTCGGCTTCGTAGTCAATGGCAGTTGACACTGCAGGCATCTCGATCGCCTCGCCCGTGGCGATGACGCACTCGGGCACTTTGGAAAAAATGATGGGCTCGGCGGGAATTTCGCCACCGGCTTTGGCGCTGCTGTCAAAACCGCTGCGGGCAAATTCTTTGGCGTGTGCATGGTAGTTTTTACCCACGCAAAAAATATTGCGGCGGGGGTGTGGCAATGGCGCGCGCAACTGCACGTCTTTCAAAGCAATGGCAGCACCTTGAGGGGGCAATGCTTCACCGCGGGACAAGGTGTCCACCAATGTGAGTGCACCCAGTTCACGATCGGCCAATGGCAGATCAAAAGGCGTGACGGAATTCAGATCTTGAGACACCAAACCCACGTGAGGTTGGTCTTTGTAGAAGAAGGCTGCAATGCGCATGGTATTGGTTTGGGAAGTGAAATTGAGAACAGCCTCTATTGTGCCGTCATCCGCAATTTGTAGGGGTGAGACCAAGTCACCGGCCCACATGTCCCCTTGTGACATAGGTTCATGCAAAAAAGAAAGCGGGGTGTTAGAGTGCGTTTCAAAGGCATTGCACCCGAGCAATGCACCCTAAAAAATAGCGCAGGAGACTTCATGAATTTCTTCCATGGGACCCGTCCCACCCAAGCAACTCGACGTCATGTATTGGGCACTGCCCTCAGCTTGATGGGTGGCCTCTTTTTGCAGATGGGTTTGACTGGCAGCGCCGTTGCCCAAACTGCGCCCTACCCCAACAAATCCATCACCATGATCGTGCCCTTCCCGCCTGGCGGTTTGGCCGACATTGTGGCGCGCCCTGTGGCCGAGGCCATGAGCCGTGAGTTGGGACAACCCGTGGTGATTGAAAACAAAGCAGGTGCAGGCGGCGGCATAGGCATGGGCGTGGCGGCTCGCGCCAAGCCCGATGGCTACACCGTGCTGATGGCGCTGTCGTCTTTGACAGTGATTCCAGAGGCGGATGCCTTGTTGGGTCGCAGCCCTATGTTTTTGCTGAATGAATTGCGCCCCATTGCTCGCTACACCGCAGATCCCACTGTTTTGGCTGTGCGCGCTGACGCGCCTTGGAAAACCGTTAAAGAATTCATTGAAGACGCACGTAAACGACCTGGTGCCATCAACTATGGTTCGTCTGGTAACTACGGCACCATGCACGTCCCCATGGAAATCTTGGCGCAAACCGCTGGCGTCAAAATGACCCACATTCCGTTCACTGGCGCAGGTCCTGCCGTGGTGGCCATGTTGGGTGGACAAATCGATGCGGTTTCAACAGGGCCCGCCACCGTGCTGCAACACGTCAAAGCTGGCAAGATTCGCGTGCTAGGTCATTGGGGCAATGGTGCCTTGGCGTCCTTGCCCGATGTGAGCAGCTTGAAAGATGTGGGCTTCAACGCCGAGTATGCGCAGTGGTCTGGCCTGTTCATTCCCAGCGGCACCCCCGAGCCCATTGCACAGCGCATTCGCGCCGCCGCCAAAGTTGCGGCACAAGACGCCAAAGTGCGCGACGTGATTCAAAACACAGGCAGTCCCGTGGTGTATTTGGACAGCCCTGACTTTGAAAAATACGTGCAAGCCGATGCCAAACGCATGACCGATGTTGTCAAGAAAATTGGCAAAGTCGAATAAGCGCAAACAGAACTGCAACTCATCTTCAAAATTTCGGAGACACACATGAACTCTTACGGTCAATCGACTTATGGCAATGGCACACAGGCCAAAGCGCTGTCCAAGCATGCAAGCAAGCGTCGCAACATGGTGATTGCATTGGCCAGCCTTTTGGTCATGGGCACTGGCATCTTCTTGTCGCAACAAGCGCATGCGCAAAATTACCCGAACCATCCTGTCAAAATCATCGTGCCATTTGCCACAGGCGGTCCTGCCGACAACTACGCGCGGTTCATCGCGCAGCGTCTACAAGAGAACTTAGGCCAATCATTTGTGGTCGACAACAAGCCAGGTGCAGGCTCTGTCATTGGCACCGACTTGGCAGCCAAAGCCCAACCAGATGGCTACACACTGCTGTTGATGTCCAACACGCAAACCGTGAATGAAACCCTCATTCCCAACAAGCCCTACGCGCTGATGAAGGACTTTGTGGGCATTGCCCCCATCAACTATTCAGACCTGGTGTTGGTGGTCAACCCCACCAAAGGCATGAACTCATTGGCCGACGTCATTCGTGTGGCCAAAGCACAACCTGGCAAGCTGAATTACGCATCGTCGGGTCCTGGCACGCCTTATCACATGGCCGGCGAATTGTTCAAGAGCATGGCCAAGATTGACATGGTGCACGTGCCCTACAAAGGCAGCTCTGGCGCGCGCACTGACGTACTGGGTGGCCAGGTCGACATGATGTTTGATGCCGTCACCACCATGACAGAACAAGTCAAAGCGGGCAAAGTGAAAGCAGTGGGCACCAGCGGCAAATCTCGTTCAGATGTATTGCCCGACGTCCCCACCTTGAACGAAGCTGGCGTGACTGGCTACGAAGCCACCATTTGGTTAGGCCTGATGGCGCCCAAAGGCACACCCAAAGCCATCATCGACAAACTCAACGAAACCGTTTCAAAAATTGCATCACAAGCTGATGTGAAACAACAATGGGCCAAGCAAGGCGCTGTGCCCATGGTCATGAACCCTGCTGCGTTTGACAAATACTTGAACGACGACATTGCCAAATGGTCCAACGTGATCAAGTCGGCCAATATCAAACTGGACTAATTCTTTTGTCACGCTTTATTCATTTGCTCAGCGGCGGTGCCGCTCAAGGTTTGGTCAACGCTTTAAAGCCGTCCATTGAAACCGCCACCAACACCCTGCTGTCCAACACCTTTGGTGCGGTGGGCTTGATGAAGCAAAAGCTCATCGATGGCGCGCCTTGTGATGTGGTCATTTTGACAGCAGCACTCATTGAACAGCTCACCGCTTCAGGCCATGTGGTGGCAGGCAGTGCGCGCAATTTAGGCCCCGTGAAAACGGGCGTTGCCGTGAAGCACGGCACACCGCATCCCCACGTAGAAACAGCCGAGCAACTCAAAGCCGCTATGCTGGCCGCCACAGGCATTTATTTTCCCGACCCCCAATTGGCCACAGCTGGCATTCACTTCATGAAGGTGCTCAATGGCTTGGGCATTGCCGAGACCGTGACCAGCAAACTGCGCCCCTACCCCAACGGCAACACGGCCATGAATGCCATGGCAGCATGCGATGACCCCCATGTGATTGGGTGCACCCAAGTCACTGAGATTTTGATCACCGAAGGCGTTGACTTGGTGGCCAACTTGCCCCTCGAATTTGAATTGGCCACCATGTACACCGCAGGCGTTCGATCGACCAGCACATGCAAGGTCGAAGCGCAGGCCATGATTGACATTTTGACCAGTCCAGAGCAAGCAGCACTGCGCGCCAAGGGCGGCTTCTTGCCCCTGACCTGATTCAGTTCAGGCCAGAGCAGCTTTGGCCAAGTTGTCTGGCGTCATCGGCAACTGCCGCACACGCACGCCCACCGCATGAAACACCGCATTGGCAATGGCGGCGGTGGTGGGACCTTGCGTGGCTTCGCCGGCACCCAATGGCGGGTTGAGTGATGTTGCGTTGTGTGAATCACCCGGCATCAAATGCACGTGCACTTCGGGCACTTCACTGAAACGCAAAATGGGATACGCGTCCCAATGCGTGCTGGTGATGTGGTGGGCATCCCAATGCGCTTGCTCTTTCAATGCCCAACTGGTGGACTGAATGGCGCCACCTTCCAACTGAGAGATGGCGCCATCGGCATGAATGATTTCACCAATGTCCGCCACCACCCACAAGCGGCGCACGTTCACTTGGTGCGTCACCTCTACTTCGGCCACCACAGCGCAATAAGCGCCTTTGCTTTTGTAGCGTGCATACGCAATGCCCAAACCCCAGCCTTCTTTGTGCGCCAAGCTTTGACGACGTTCTAACCAATTCACTTGATCTGCCAAAGTTTGCACCACCGCCTTGGCGCGAGGATCTTCAAGCTTGTCCAATCGAAATGCCACAGGATCGTAATCTTGATCGTTGGCAATTTCATCCATGAAACTTTCGCAGGCAAACACATTGGCATGCGCGCCCAAACTTCTCAACGCAGAGGTTCTGAATGGCAAGCCCAACAAGCGGTGCGCATTCACCTTCACGTGTTGACTGCTGTAAGGCGGTATGGCATTGCGCTCTGCACCAGCACCTGCTGCTGCGGCCACATTGATGGGCTCGAGCACAGGAAACTTTTGCGCTGTTTGCCAACTGTCTTTGAAGGCCGGCGTCGCTGCGCGGCCAGGCCTTGAGCTGTGGCCTTGGCTCCAGACATCGTGTTGCCAACTGAGCAACTCAATAGGGCCGCCATCTTTGGCCGCGCGAATGCTTGTTGTTCCAGTGCTGGCTTGCACCGTGGCCTGCAACTTCACGCGCATCGCAGGCGCCAAAGGCGATTGCTGCATCTCCTCTTCTCGCGTCCATTGCACACGCACGCACTGCCCTGGCACATGACTGGCCAACCATGCCGCGTCATAGGCCACATCGTCCGCACCGTTGTGTCCGTAACAGCCAGCGCCGCGCACATGCTGAACTTCAATTTGGTTCGCATCGATGCAAAACGCAAGCGCCAAATCTTTGCGCAAAGGGAAAATTCCCTGCGTGTGACTCCACACTTTCAAACCACTGTTGGCCTCAGCAGATTCCCAAACCGCCAGCGCCACACTGGGCCCCATCGACCCATGGTGCAATGCGGGGCGGAAATAAACGGCTTCGTACACCTTCGCGCCAGTGCTCGCTTCTTGAGTCTGCCCCGCTTCATGAAACACCTGCGAATCCATCGCAGGCGCCACCTCCGATAAATCAACACCGCCCTCACGGCAATCAGGCAAGGCCTCAATATTCCACTGCAACAAACGCTGCAACCTGCCAACAGCCTTCTCGGCCAATTCTTCAGTAGGCGCAACAACGCCAATCAAACTGCCATCCCGAAACACTTGGATCTCTTTAGACATGGCAGCCAAAGCGTCAGTCCATCCTTCGTCTCGCAACGTGCAACGTAAACCAGGCCCTCGCACCATCCGCCCATGTAGAAAATTAATGTTGATCTGACCCCCATTGTTTTTAATTGGAGTCAGATCAACATTAATTCCCAGGTCGTGAAGGAAGATGGGCTTGCCATGAACAAGCGCGACCAAGTCTTCGCGGCCCTCGGTCAAATTCAAGGCGGAGGACTTGGTGGGCACAGTGACATCCACAGGCAACTGCGCATCAAGCTTTGAGCGCAATTCTGCGTAAGACGAGCATGCGTGCATTTTGAAAAGCTGCGCTGCGTGCGCACACGCTTGGCGAATGGCCAAACCTGAATCTTGGACGGACAAGCTGCCAGACGTCATGCCCTCGTCGGGGCTATGTTGCGTATTGGCTGCCTCGATGTGAATGCTGGCCACAGACACGCTGAGCTCATGGGAAGCCATTAGCTTCAGCGCATGCAAGATGCCTTGACCCAATTCGGCTTTGCCTGTGAACACCGTCACCGTGCCATCGACTTCAAAGCTTAGCCACTGGGCCAGCAGGGGGTTGGTTTTCAAACTTATGGAGGGGGTTGGCTGCTGATTCATGCTGACACCTCTGAATCAAGCACTTTCAAGCCGCACTGAAGTGCAGCTTTCTTCACCGCCCTTAAAACTCGGTTGTGTGCACCACATCTACAAAGATGCGGCTCCAAGACTTCACGGATTTGCAGATCAGAAACAGTTCCATGCGCATTCATCAGCAAGGCAGTCGCGCTGATCAATAGCCCACTGGTGCAGTACCCGCATTGCGCGGCTTGCTCTACGATGAAGGCCAACTGCAGTGCTTTTAAGTAAGGTGTGCTGGGCAAGTCGTCGTTCACATGGGATTCCAATGTGACCACCTTGGCAGCCTGCAAGGCCTCGAGGGGCATTTGGCAACTGGGCTTGGATTGGCCATTGATTAGCACATGGCAAGCACCGCATTGTTCTTGATCACAACCCAAACGAGTTGCCGTCAAACCCAAGTGATGGCGCAAAGCTGACAACACATTGCCAGACGAGCCTGCAGCCAATTGGGCGGGCTGCCCATTGAGGTTCATTTCGATGTAAGGAGCTGACATTCACTTTCCAAGCCAGAGAAACCCTCTGAAATCAGCCCCAATATAAAGGGAAGCTCTTGAAATTCATTCGAATGCCCTTATGATTAGCACTCACAGGAGATGAGTGCTAACAACTCAGCACCCTCCAATGAACCCTAAAGTATTCAATTATTGAGTACTTTTTGTTTTTAACCTTGTTTCATATTTAGGAGATGCAATGAAACTACGTCCTCTCGGCGATCGCGTGATCGTTAAACGTGTCGAAAGCGAAACCAAAACTGCCTCTGGCATCGTGATCCCTGATGCAGCTGCTGAAAAGCCTGATCAAGGTGAAGTCTTGGCTGTGGGCCCAGGCAAGCGCACCGACAAAGGCGAAGTGTTGGCCATGAATGTGAAAGTCGGCGACCGCGTGTTGTTCGGCAAATACAGCGGCCAAACCGTCAAGGTAGCTGGCGATGAGCTGTTGGTCATGAAAGAAGAAGACCTGTTCGCGGTCGTGGAATGAATATTTTGCGGGACTGATCGGCCAACGCGCGAAGCGCATGACCGCTCTGTCCTCAACTGATTAATTGAATTTAGGAGCTAAAAATGGCAGCAAAAGACGTAATTTTCGGCGGCGAAGCCCGCGCACGCATGGTTGAAGGCGTGAACATTTTGGCCAATGCGGTCAAAGTGACTTTGGGCCCTAAGGGTCGCAATGTGGTGCTCGAGCGCTCTTTCGGCGCCCCCACAGTGACCAAGGACGGTGTGTCCGTGGCCAAGGAAATCGAACTCAAAGACAAGTTGCAAAACATGGGTGCCCAGATGGTCAAGGAAGTTGCTTCCAAGACTTCTGACAACGCTGGTGACGGTACAACAACTGCTACCGTGTTGGCACAAGCCATCGTTCGCGAAGGCATGAAGTACGTTGCCGCCGGCATGAACCCCATGGACTTGAAGCGCGGTATCGACAAAGCTGTCACAGCCTTGATCGAAGAGTTGAAGAAAGCCACTAAGGCCACTACAACCACCAAAGAAATCGCTCAAGTTGGTTCTATTTCTGCCAACAGCGACCACAGCATTGGCGAGATCATTGCTAAAGCCATGGACAAAGTGGGCAAAGAAGGCGTGATCACTGTTGAAGACGGCAAGTCACTCGACAACGAACTCGACATCGTTGAAGGCATGCAATTCGACCGTGGCTACCTGTCACCCTACTTCATCAACAACCCCGAGAAGCAAGCTGCTTTGCTCGACAACCCCTTCGTGTTGTTGTTCGACAAGAAAATCAGCAACATCCGTGACTTGTTGCCTACATTGGAAGCCGTTGCAAAAGCTGGCCGTCCTTTGTTGATCATTGCTGAAGAAGTTGAAGGCGAAGCCTTGGCAACTTTGGTGGTCAACACCATTCGCGGTATCTTGAAGGTTGTGGCTGTGAAAGCTCCTGGCTTCGGTGATCGTCGCAAAGCCATGTTGGAAGACATCGCGATCTTGACCGGCGGTAAAGTGATCGCTGAAGAAGTGGGCCTGACACTCGAAAAAGTGACATTGGCAGACTTGGGTCAAGCCAAACGCATCGAAGTGGGCAAAGAAAACACCATCATCATCGACGGTGCAGGCGCAGCTGGCGACATCGAAGCACGTGTGAAACAAATCCGCGTTCAAATCGAAGAAGCCACTTCTGACTACGACCGTGAAAAACTGCAAGAGCGCGTGGCCAAGTTGGCTGGCGGTGTTGCCGTGATCAAGGTTGGCGCAGCCACCGAAGTCGAAATGAAAGAAAAGAAAGCCCGTGTTGAAGACGCATTGCACGCTACTCGCGCTGCTGTGGAAGAAGGCATTGTGGCTGGCGGTGGCGTTGCCTTGTTGCGCGCTCGTCAAAACGCTGGCGCCATCAAAGGCGACAACGCTGACCAAGACGCTGGTATCAAGCTGGTGTTGAAAGCCATCGAAGCGCCTTTGCGCGAGATCGTGTACAACGCAGGTGGCGAGCCATCTGTGGTGGTGAACGCTGTGATGGCCGGCAAAGGCAACTACGGCTTCAACGCTGCCAACGACACCTACGGTGACATGATTGAAATGGGCATTTTGGACCCCACCAAAGTAACACGCACAGCTTTGCAAAACGCAGCATCCGTGGCTTCTTTGATGTTGACCACAGAGTGCATGGTTTCAGAAGCACCGAAAGACGACGCACCTGCCGGTGGCATGCCTGACATGGGCGGCATGGGTGGTATGGGCGGCATGGGCATGTAATTGCCCGCTGCCTCAAGGGTCTGCACAGACCTTTGACCTCGCACAAGAAACCCCGCAAGAAATTGCGGGGTTTTTTTTCGACCGCGCATTCTCAAAACAAGTCATCTAAGATGAGCTCGTGAATTACTTAACTTCTTATCAGGTAATCAAACACCCATGACCGCAAGCTTTCAAATTCAACACAGCGCCATGCTGCTCAAATATTCGGGCATCAGCTTTATTTCCGGCGCAGTGAACCATGGTTTCTTCAGTGGCGAACGTTCCCTCTGGACTGCAGCAATAGGCATCGTCCTTTTTGTGGCCGGCGCATGGATGGAGCACCGCAGTCAAAACAACACGCAAAGTTTGATTGAATCACTTTGGGTGGGCACGTTGCTGTCCATTGGTTTAGGCTTCTTCACAGGCGGACTACAACATTTTCCTGACTCGCCTGCGCGCAGTGCGTGGGTGGTGCCATTAGGATTCGCCATTTCTATTTTGGCGCTGATGTTCACACTCAAAATGCGCATGCAACGCGCATTGATCGTGTATTCATTGAGCTTGGGGCTTGCGGTTTGCGCCAGCAGTTGGGCCGCTTATCAAGCCTTCGAGCGCAACCCAGAATGGGCGGCTGGTGGTCATGCACATGGCGCAGAAGACGCGCATGACACACACAGTGCGCCCGACAGCACACCCATGCACAGCGCAATGGTGATCGATCGCACACTCCAAGTCGACATGAACGACACGATGCGCTTCACACCCGATCTGTTGCAAGTTGCAGCGGGTGAAACGCTCAAATTGGTGGTGCACAACAGCGGTAAATTGCCGCATGAAATGGTCTTGGGCTCTGAAGCCGCGCTCCAAGCCCACGCGGTTGAGATGAAACAATCGCCAGGGCACTCAGGCGGGCACGATCACGCTTCTGGCAATGACTTGCTGGCACTGAGCGTCAAACCAGGCGAAACCAAAGAATGGGTGATCAAGTTCGACCAAGCTCAAACTTTGCAGATGGCCTGCCTCATCCCAGGTCATTTTGAAGCCGGTATGAAGGGGCAAGTGATTGTGCAGGACAAGGGGGCAACAACGCCATCAGCGCAAACGAAAAAACCCGTCAACGAACACGATCACAGTAGCCACAAGCACTGAAGAAAGCTGGGCCAGAAATGTCTGGCCCTGTTCAAATTCAAGCTGCGCGAACCCTTTGCAGCAATTGGGCTGTAGAGGCATCTAGCCCGGCAACATCACCCGATTCAAAGCGAGCATGAATGTCTTTGGCCAACACTTTGCCCAACTCGACACCCCATTGGTCAAAACTGTTGATACCCCACACTGCACCGCTCACAAAGACGCGGTGTTCTTGCAAGGCAATCAAGGCGCCCAAATTGAAAGGCGTTAAGCCTTCCAGCAAGATGAAGGTACTGGGCCTATTGCCTGCAAAGTTTTTGTGACCCCCTGCATCCGACTTGCCCACCATCAAAGCTTGCGCTTGCGCCAGCACGTTGGACAACAACAACGCTTGGTGATCGGGCAACGCATGCGTGGCATTTTTCACCGCCACAAACTCCAGCGGCACCACATCGGTTCCTTGGTGCAGCATTTGGAAAAAAGCATGCTGCCCGTTGGTACCAGGCTCGCCCCACAACACGGGTGACGTGCCATAAGGCAAAGCTTGTCCCGCATGGTCCACTTGCTTGCCGTTGCTTTCCATCTCGAGCTGCTGCAAGTAAGGCGCAAAACGTTTCAGGGCGCTGTGATACGGCGCAATGCACCGGCTGGTGTAGTGCAAAAAGTTGCGATACCAAACATCCAACAAGCCCAAACGAATTGGCAAGTTCTGCGCAGCATCGGCATGTAGAAAATGCTGGTCCATGGCATGCGCGCCCGCCAAAAACTCACGGAACTTATCACCGCCAATCGCAATGGCCAAAGGCAAACCGATGGCCGACCACAAAGAGTATCGTCCGCCCACCCAATCCCAAAAACCAAAACAAGTTTGAATGCCAAATTTGCCTGCGGCTTCTACATTCGTGGTTAGCGCCGCAAAGTGACGCGCCACATCGGTGCCGCCTTGCGCTTCAAACCATCGCTTGGCCGACAAAGCATTGGTCATGGTTTCCAACGTGGTGAAGGTTTTAGAGGCCACCAAGAACAAAGTGTTCTCTGACTTCAAGCCCTTCAAAACCGCATCAAGCTCATGACCATCCACATTGGACACAAAGTGAAAACGCTTGCCCTGCAGCGCATAAGACTGCAAAGCCATCACCGCCATTTGCGGCCCCAAATCTGAGCCGCCAATGCCGATGTTCACAACATCGGTGATCTGCGTGTCCAAGCGAATTTTCTCGGCATACGACAGCATCGCATTCAAAGTTTGGTGCACATCGTTCAACGCTGCCTTGACCGGTGCAGGCAGCGCTTGCGCATCGGCACCTTCAGCAGGATGGCGCAACAACCAATGCATCACAGCGCGTTGCTCAGTGTTGTTGATGGCCTCACCTTGGAACATGCGATCGCGATGCGTCAACACACCGGCTTGCGCCGCCAAAGCCAACAATTGCGATTCAACCTTGGCATCCCAATGGTTCTTCGACAGATCAGCAAACACGCCTGGCGCTTCTTGACTGAAATGCGACGCACGCTTTGCATCGGCTGCAAACGCATCGCGCAAATCAAATCCAGAAAACGCCTTGGCCAGTTCGCTCAGGCCCTGCCAAGCGGCTGTTTGATCTCCTCGCATTGCGGTCCTTTATGCCTTTTGCGCAGCCAACATCAAGCCTTCTAACTTGATGGCATCGACACAGAAAGCACGAATGCCTTCCGCCAATTTCTCTGTGGCCATCGCGTCTTCGTTCAACGCAAAACGGAAACTCGCTTCGTTGTATTGCACCAAAGGCAAGTCCATGCCTTTGGCCGCTTGCGCGTCCAGTGCAGGTGTCAAGGCCTTGTCATTGGCGGCCAACAAGGCCAACAAGTCGGGACTGATGGTGAGCAAGTCGCAACCTGCCAAAGCCACAATCTGGCCGACGTTGCGGAAGCTGGCGCCCATCACCTCAGTGGCAATGCCATTCTTCTTATAGTAGTTGTAGATGGTACGCACAGACTTCACGCCAGGATCGTTGGCGCCAGCACTTGCCGCTTCGTCCCAAGCTGCGCCCGCTGTCTTTTTGTACCAGTCATAAATGCGGCCCACAAAGGGCGAGATCAGTTGTACTTTGGCTTGACCACAGGCCACCGCTTGCGCAAAGGAGAACAACAGCGTGAGGTTGGTGTGAATGCCTTCACGCTCCAACTCGGCGGCCGCTTGAATGCCCTCCCAAGTGGCGGCAATTTTGATCAACACGCGATCACGTGTAATGCCCTGCGCCTCATACAGGCTCATCAATCGGCGCGCACGCGCCAAGGTACCGGCTGTGTCAAAGCTCAATCGTGCATCAACTTCGGTCGACACGCGGCCAGGAATGGTCTTCAAAATTTCGCAACCAAAGCGCACCAACAAATGGTCCATCACCACATCGAGCGGCTGCTCCTTGTGTGCGGCCACAGACTCGGACAGCAATGGCGCATATTCTGGTTTTTGCACCGCCTTCAAGATCAAGGAAGGGTTGGTGGTCGCATCTTGCGGCTGGAACTGGGCCAGCTGTTTGAAATCACCGGTGTCAGCCACTACGGTGGTATGAGATTTGAGGGCGTCGAGTTGGTTCATATCAAAAAATTTAAAACAAGGCTTGAATTATCGATGAAACAAAGTTACATTACAAACTCATTTTTATGTAACAAATAAACATGTCTTTCGATTTAGTCTTTTTTGGCGGCACTGGCGACCTGGTTTGGCGCAAATTAATGCCCGCCCTTTTTCAAGCATTTCGCCACGGCACCCTGCCCGAAGGCGGCCGCATCATTGGCGTCGCACGCGATGCCATGAGCGATGAACAGTATCGCACCCTCATTCAGTCACGTTTTGAGCAAGTCGAGGGCGCCAAGCGCCCCAACGACGAAGAATTTGCCCGCTTCAAAGCCATGCTCCATTACGAGCGTGTGGACTTGTCCAATCCAGCCGATTACGCCAAATTGGCCGGCCGTCTGGCCGAGCGTCAAACCGACCATGTGGTGATGTACCTCGCCACAGCCCCCAGCTTGTTCAATACCGTTTGCGAGCAACTGGCCGCAGCCCAACTCAACACGCCCAAAACGCGCATTGTTTTAGAAAAACCCTTGGGCCACGACCTCAAATCCAACCGCGCCATCAACAAAAGCGTGCGCCAGGTCTTTGAAGAGCACCAAATCTTCCGCATCGATCATTACCTGGGCAAACCATCAGTTCAAAACCTGTTTGCCATGCGTTTTGGCAATGCCTTGTTTGAGCCCTTGTGGCGCCGCGAGCACATTGCCAACATTCAAATCACCATTGCCGAAGAACTGGGCGTTGAAAAACGCGGCGCGTTCTATGAAAACACCGGTGCACTGCGCGACATGGTGCAAAACCATGCGCTGCAATTGTTGTGCGCCATTGCCATGGAGCCCCCCATCAATGCGCACGCCGATGCCATTCGCGATGAAAAGCTCAAAGTCTTGCGCGCCCTCAAACCCTGGACGGCTGAAACACTGGGTCAACACGTGGTGCGCGGCCAATACAGCGCAGGCAATGTGCACGGTCAAGCAGTTCCGGGCTACACCGAAGAATCGGGCGTGAACCCCAACAGCAGCACCGAAACTTTTGTGGCACTGCGAACCGAAATTGCCAACTGGCGTTGGGCTGGCGTGCCTTTTTACATTCGCACTGGCAAACGCTTGGCTTCTCGCGAAGCCTACATTGAGATCAATTTCAGACCGACGCCGCATGCCATTTTTCAAGCCCCATCGGGTGGCGTGAACAAGCTCATCATTCACCTGCAACCCAAAGACGGTTTGGAATTGCACTTGTTCGCTGAAGGCCAACACAAACGCATCAAGTCCGGTCACACAACGTCAGGGGCACTCAGCCCTGTGCATTTGGACTTGGACTTTGACAAACGTTTTGGCAGCGAACGCGTGGGTGCCTACGAGCGTTTGTTGCTGGATGTGCTCGATGGGCGATTGAATTTGTTTGTGCGCAGCGACGAGCAAGAAGAAGCTTGGCGCTGGGTTGAACCTATTTTGCAACACTGGGCTGCGGACACCCAAGGCCCCCGTCCTTATGCAGCAGGCACTTGGGGCCCCAGCGCTTCAAGTGCCATGATTGCGCGGGACGGCTTTTGCTGGTCGGAAGAAACTTAAACCATGTTAGACCGAATCAAAGCCTCACTGCCCTCCCTCGCCCCTGCCGAGCAACGCGTTGGCAAATTGGTTTTGCAAGATCCCCGTGCGTTCGCCAATTTACCCGTCACGGAATTGGCCGATCGTGCGCACGTCAGCAAACCCACCGTGGTTCGATTTTGCAGAAGTGTGGGCTACGACGGTCTGTCGGATTTCAAATTGAAGCTGGCGGGTAGCGTCAGCGAAGGCGTACCGTTCATCCACCGCAGCGTGGACGCAGACGACAAAACCAGTGACGTGGCGGTGAAGGTCATCGACAACACGGTGGCGGCATTTTTGAAGTACCGCAACGATGCGTCGTCTTTTGCCCTCGACCAAGCCGCACAAGCCTTGGCCGAAACACATGCCACCGGTAAGCGCATTGAGTTTTATGGAGTCGGTAATTCTGGCATCGTGGCACAAGATGCACAGCACAAATTCTTTCGCTTGGGCATGAACACCATCGCCTACAGCGACGGTCATATGCAAGTGATGAGCGCCTCGATGTTGGGCAAAGGCGATTGCGTGGTGGTGATCTCCAACTCAGGCCGTACGCGCGATTTGATGGACGCCTGCGACATTGCACGCAAGCGCGGCGCCACCACCATTGTGATCACGGCCAGTGGCTCACCCTTGGCCACTGCAGGTCACATTCACCTCACCGCCGATCACCCAGAAAGTTACGACCGCTACAGCCCCATGGTCTCAAGGTTGTTGCACTTGTTGATCATTGACATTTTGGCCACCACCGTGGCGCTGCGCATTGGCGAGTCATTGCAGCCCGCCCTGCGCGAGATGAAACACAATTTGCGCAGTAAGCGCTACACCTGACGCTTTAGGTGTGCTTGTAAAACTTGCCATCTTTCATGATGGCTTGAATGTGATCGCCTTGGCCCAACAAGCAAGACATGTCGTTCAAAGGATTGCCATCGACCAGCAACAAGTCGGCAATGGCCCCAGCTTTCACCACACCCAATTGGCCTGTCATGTTGATCAGGTCTGCGGCATTGAGCGTGGCCTGTTGCAACGCGGCGCCGTTGCCCAAAATATCAGCGCGAATTCGCAATTCTTCCGATTGATGGCGATGTGACTCGCCCAACAAATCGGTGCCCAAAGCCATCTTGACGCCGGCTTTGGCCAAGATCTCCAAAGCCTTTTGACCTTGACTTCGCACGGTTTCAATTTTGGCCACCGACACCGCAGGCAAGCCTAGGCTGGCACCTTCATTGGCCAAAGCCTCGTAAGTAATCAGGGTCGGCACCATGTAGGCTTGCTGGTCGGCCATGAACTGCGCGGTTGACACGTCGATCAAGTTGCCGTGCTCAATGCTGCGCACACCATAGTCCACAGCGCGGTGAATGGCTTTGGGCGTGTAGGCATGGGCCATGACATACGTACCGGCATGCTCGGCCTCGTCCACAATGGCGCGAATTTCAGCTTCGGAATAGCCCAGGTAATGAATGGGGTCGTTGGGTGAAGCCACACCACCAGAGGCCATGATCTTGATCTGGTTGGCACCCTTCATGATTTCTTCGCGCACAGCCAATCGCACGTTGTCCACACCATCCACCACGCGCGCCAATGCGCCCACACGACTGGAGCAACCACAAGGCTCGATCACATCACTGCGCGGACGGCCATCGCCATGGCCACCGGTTTGCGACAATGCGCGCCCCGCGGCAAAGATACGCGGACCTTCCACCATGTCAGTGCGTGTGGCCTCCGCCAAATTCCAATCACCACCGCCCGCATCACGCACGGTGGTAAAGCCGCGCATCAGCATGCCCTTCATGATGGGCAAGGCGCGCAAAGTGGCAAACACATTGGGCTGGTTGGCGGTGATATTGAGGTTCAGGTGCGCCGCAATCACGTGCACGTGGCAATCAATCAAACCAGGCATCAAGGTTTTGCCTTGCGCCTTCACCACTTTGGTGCTGTCGGCAATGAACACATCGGGCTGATGCAGCACCACGGATTTGATCAGCCCGTTTTCGACCCAAACGTCTTGATTGGACTTCAAGGTCAAAGACTCGACATCCAAGACGTTGGCGGATTGAAACAAGATGGCGCTCATAGGACATTCACCCAGACATTTAAAAACCACATTAAAACTCAGAATGCCTGAGTTTGTCGCCCTCGGCATTAACCCTGATGGTCCTTGCGAAATGTCCCTAGCGTCCCCTAGAATGAACTGGTCATTTAACTTAGACAGGATTTAGCATGTACCAACGCTTCCTCAAAACCTCACGCCTGCTGACGCTGGCGATAGGCATGTCGGCAGCCCTGCTTGGCGCTACCAGCGCACAGGCCGTCGAATTCAAATGGGCCGCTCAAAACGACATCTTGACGCTCGACCCCCATTCACAAAATCACGCAACCACTAACAACATCGTGGGTCATACCTACGAAGGTTTGGTGCGCTACGACAAGAACTACAAAGTAGAGCCCTCATTGGCCACCAGCTGGTCCAACATCAACCCCACCACCGTGCGTTTCAATTTGCGCAAGAACGTCAAGTTCAACGACGGTTCTGCCTTCACGGCAGACGATGTGGTGTTCTCCTTTGATCGCATTCGCCAACCTCAAGGCACCATGCAGATTTATGTGGCGGGTGTGAAAGAAATGAAAAAGGTTGACGACCACACAGTGGACGTGATCTTGGACAAACCCAACCCCACACTGTTCAACAACTTCACCACTTTCTACATCATGAGCAAATCATGGTCGGTGAAAAACAAGTCTGAGAAAATTCAAGACTACAAAGCCAAAGAAATTACGTTCGCCTCCACCAACACCAACGGCACTGGCCCCTACATCATCAAAGAGTGGGCGCCCGACCAACGTGTGGTTTTGACGGCCAACAAGTCTTGGTGGGACAAGTTGCAAGGCAACGTGACCGACATCATCTACACCCCCATCAAGTCAGACCCCACACGCATTGCTGCATTGTTGGCGGGTAACGTCGATGCCGTCACCGACCTGCCCACACAAGACGTTGCACGCTTGCGCAACACACCTACCTTGTCTGTGCTCGATGGTCCTGAAGTTCGTACCATCTTCTTCGGCTTTGATTTGGGCAGCGACGAGTTGAAATACGCGCCCAAAGGCAAAAACTTCTTCAAAGATGTTCGCGTTCGCAAAGCCTTGAGCATGGCCATTGACCGGACCGCCATTCAGCGCAGCATCATGCGCGGTATGTCTGTTCCAGCCAGCCTCATCATTGCCCCTGGCGTGAACGGTTACAACGCCGACATGGACAAAACAGGTCCTGCCGACGTAGAAGGTGCTAAGAAATTGTTGGCCGATGCGGGTTACCCCAACGGTCTGGAGTTCACACTTGACTGCCCTAACAACCGCTACGTTAACGACGAAGAAGTTTGCCAAGCTGTGGTCAACATGTGGGCCAAGATTGGTGTGAAAGCCAAGCTGAACGCCATCAACTTTGGTCCTTTCATTTCCAAGATCCAAAACTTCGACACCAGCGCTTACTTGCTGGGTTGGGGCGTGGCCACCTATGACGCACAGTACTCTTTGCAATCATTGGTCATGACCCGTACTTCAGGTCCTGATGGCAGTTTCAACTTCTCCAAAGTGAGCAACACACGCGTTGACGCCTTGATTGAAGCCATGAAAACAGAACTCGACAAGTCCAAGCGCGATGCCATGATCAAGGAAGCCTTGACCATCACGCGCGACGAAGTGTTGTACATCCCCTTGCACCACCAGATGCGCCCATGGGCCATGAAGAAAAACGTCACCATGACGCACAATTCAAATGATGCGCCCAAAATGTATTACGTGACTGTCAACTGACCTTCAGTTTCTTCCATGAAAAAGACGTTCCTCGGAACGTCTTTTTTTATGCCTGCTGAAGTCGCGAAGAAGCGACCGAATGGGCTTCAGTGTCGCCCTTCTTCCACCGCATGGCACGCAATCTTGATACCCTTGATGTTTTTCAAAACAGGGCTCTCCGTTCTGCAGCGCTCATTGGCCAAGGGGCAACGGGGGTTGAAGCTGCAGCCGGGTGGTGGGTTGAGCGGATTGGGCACCTCGCCTTGCACGGGGGTCCGCGCACGGCCAGTGTCTTTCATCTTGGGAATGGCATCGAGCAACATGCGCGTGTAGGGATGTTGCGGGTTGCTGAACAAGCTGTGCTTATCGGCCAATTCCACCAACTGCCCCAAATACATCACGCCCACGTTGTCGCTCACATGGCGCACCACCGCCAAGTTATGCGAGATGAACAAATAGGTCAGGCCCCGTTCGCGCTGCAAATCTTTCATGATGTTGAGCACTTGCGCCTGCACACTCACATCCAACGCAGAGGTGGGTTCATCGCACACCAAAAACTCTGGCGCTGTGGCCAATGCGCGCGCAATCGAAATGCGCTGACGTTGACCGCCAGAGAATTGATGGGGGTACTTCACCATGTCAAGGGCAGACAAACCCACGGATTGCAACAACTCAGCCACACGGGCTTTCAGTTCTTGCTCATCGTGAATCAGACCGTGTTCTTTGAGAGGCTCACCAATGATGTCTTCCACTTTCCAGCGCGGGTTCAAACTGGCATAAGGGTCTTGGAAAATCATCTGAATGCGTTTGCGCATGGCTTTGGCGTTGTCGGATTTGAACGCTGCATGTGCGTCCTCTCCGTCAAAGGTGAGGCCACCGCGGGTTGGCTCATACAAACCCACCAACAAGCGCGCCACCGTGCTTTTGCCACAACCGGACTCACCCACCAAGGCCAGTGTTTTGCCGCGTTCAATTTCAAAGCTCACGCCATCAACCGCCTTCAGCAGTTGACGCGGTTTGCGTTCAATCACCCGACTGAGCCAAGGCGCAGAGACGTCAAAGGTTTTGGCCAAGTCGTGCGCGACCACCAAGGGCTGCTGGTTTGAAGAAGCATTGTGCTGGCTCATCGCACCGCCTCCGCGCTCACTTCGCTTTGCAACCAGCACGCAACATGCGTCTGACCACTGTGGTCGAACTTGTTCACTTGAGTCAACTCAGGCCTTTCTTGTCTGCACCGATCAAAAGCTTGGGGGCAACGAGGGTTGAAGGCACACCCTTGGGGGATGGCATTCAATCGCGGCATGGCGCCATCGATTTGGTTCAAGCGCTCGCGGTCGACTTCCATGTCGGGAATCGATGCCATCAGGCCTGCGGTGTACGGATGCTCTGGGTGATTGATCACCTGATGCACAGGCCCAACTTCCACAATGCGGCCGGCATACATCACCGCCACACGGTCGCAGGTTTCAGCAATGACGCCCATGTCGTGCGTGATCAGCATCACGGCGGCGCCGCGCTGTTTGCAAATGTTTTTAAGCAAGCTGATGATCTGCGCTTGGATGGAAACGTCCAATGCCGTGGTGGGCTCGTCCGCCACAATCAGTTGGGGTTCGGCCGCCAAGGCCAAGGCAATCACCACGCGCTGACGCATGCCGCCCGAAAACTGATGGGGATAGTGGTCAATGCGCTCTGCCGCGGCAGGAATGCCGGTGTCTTGCAACAAAGCGATGGCGCGTTGACGCGCTTCCTGATCAGACACAGGCAAATGCGCCTGAATGGTTTCAGTCAGTTGCTTGCCCACCGAATACAAAGGGTTCAGTGAGGTGAGCGGGTCTTGAAAAATGGCCCCAATTTTGCGACCCCGAATGCTGCGCATTTGGTCGTTGTTCAAATTGTCGATGCGCTGACCTTGGAGCAAGATTTCACCGCCGGCCACACGACCTGGTGGTTCAAGCAAACCAATGATGGACGCACCGGTGAGGGACTTGCCCGCACCCGACTCGCCCACCACACCCAAGATTTCACCAGGGGCAATTTCAAATGAAATTTCGTCCAGCGCACGCAAGGTGCCATGCCGACTTGGAAACTCCACGACCAAATTTTTAACTTGTAGAAGACTCATGACAACCAGTCAAAGAAATGAGGGCTCAACGCAAACGAGGGTTCAAGGCATCGCGCAGCCAATCGCCCAACAAGTTCACAGACAAGGCAATGAGGACCAAGGTCACGCCTGGGAAAATGGTGATCCACCATTCACCGGAAAACAAAAAGTCATTGCCAATGCGAATCAGTGTGCCCAGCGATGGCGAGGTAGGCGGCACACCGACGCCCAAGAATGACAGAGTCGCTTCGGTGATGATGGCAGTGGCCACTTGAATGGTGGCCAGAACCATCACTGGGCCCAGCACGTTAGGCAGTACATGACGGATCATGATGCGAAGGGGTGCAACCCCAGTAACGCGGGCCGCTTGAACATATTCTTTGTTGCGTTCGACCAAGGTGGTGCCTCGAACGGTGCGCGCATATTGCACCCACCCGGTGAGTGAAATTGAAATGATGAGCACGCCAAAGGCCAATGAGTCATCGGCATCTGGAAACAGTGCACGTCCAACACCCGCAATCAGCAAGGCCACCAAGATGGCCGGGAAGGAGAGCATCACATCGCACAAGCGCATGAGGAAGGCATCCAACCAGCCGCCTCGAAAGCCCGCCAACAGGCCCAAGGTGACACCCACCAACAAGGACACAAAGACGGAAGCAAAGCCCACCACCAACGAGATTCGCGTGCCGTACATCAAAGCCGACAAAATGTCGCGGCCTTGGTCATCCGTGCCTAGCAAATACTTGACACTTCCTTCCGCCGACCATGCGGGGGGCAAACGGGCATCCATGAGGTCTAGACTGGCGGCATCGAAGGGGTTGTAAGGCGCAACCCACTTGGCAAACAACGCGCAAAAAATAAAGATGAAGGCAATCAAAGCCGCCGACATGGCTGTTTTGGAATGCTTGAAACTGTAGCCAACATCGCTGTTGAGCCAACGGGAAATGGGATTGGACATGCCGTCTGAATCTTTCTGAATGAGGGTCTTCGTGGCCAAGTGTTAAACGCCAGACAGTGGCAGCGCATGCTCCACCAAGCTGGCATGCAACGCTGCCCCTAAAGGTAAGATGGCATCGTTGAAATCGTAGCGACTGTTGTGCAAAGGGTGAGGGCCAGGGCCATCGATGGCGCCTTGACCCACGCGCAAATACGCACCCGGCTTGGCCTGCAACATGAACGAAAAATCTTCCGCCCCCATGCTGGGTGGCATGTTGCGCCAAACGCGGTCGGCGCCCACCAAGGTGGTGGCCACATCGGCCGCAAAGTTGGCCTCGGGCACCGTGTTGACGGTGGCCGGATAACCGCGCTTGTAGGTGAGTTGCGCCGTGGCACCAAAGCCATGCGCCACCGATTCGCACAAATGGCGCAAGCGGTCCTCAATGGTTTGCTGAACCGCTTCGTTGTAAGTGCGCACGGTGCCCACCAAAGTGGCCTCGCCAGGGATGACGCTGGAGGCCCCCGGGTTGCCTGCTTGCATCGAGCAAATGCTGATGACTGCTTGATCAAACGCAGACAGGTTGCGGGCCACAATGCTTTGCGCCGCGGTGATGATGTGCGCCGCTACCAGCACAGGATCCACCGCTTGATGCGGTCTGGCACCATGACCGCCCTTGCCGGTGATGTGAATGCGAATGGTATCGGCTGCGGCTTGCATGGGGCCTGGTGTGACGCCAATGACGCCTAAGGGTGTGTCGGGCGAGTTATGCTGTGCATACACCTGTTCGCAAGGAAAGCGGTCGAACAAACCATCTTCCATCATGGCGCGTGCACCCGCGTAGCCTTCTTCGCCTGGCTGAAAAATCAGCACGGCGGTGCCGTCAAACTGACGTGTCTCGGCCAAGTAGCGGGCCGCACCCAACAACATCGCCGTGTGGCCATCGTGACCACAGGCATGCATCAGGCCTGAATTTTTGGATTTCCACAAACTGTCGTTGTGCTCGGGTAAGGGCAGCGCATCCATGTCGGCGCGCAAACCAATCATGCGCCCTGGGTTTTGTGCATTGCGACCTTGGCCATGCACCAAGGCCACCACGCCTGTTTTGCCGATGCCTGTGTGAATGGCGTCGACACCAGAAACTTTCAGCGCTTCAACCACACGGCTCGAGGTGTAAATTTCTTCAAAGCCCAACTCGGGGTTGGCATGGAGGTCACGCCGGAACGCTGTGAGCTCGGGGTGGAATTTGGCAATGTGTGCAAAGGCGCGACCTTGGGCCAAGGCATTTTTCAAAGAAGCGCCTTGAAGGGCCGCGTCGGCTGCACTCAGGTCATGTGAGCTGTTGCGCAACATGCTCAGTGCCCTCCCGCCTTACCAACGCGCAACCGGGGGTCCACCAAAAAGTACAGCAAGTCCACAATCAAATTGATGACCACAAAAATCAACGCAATCAAACACAGGTACGCCGCCATGACCGGAATGTCGGCAAAGGTCACCGCTTGAATGAACAACAAGCCCATGCCGGGCCACTGAAACACCGTCTCCGTGATGATGGCAAAGGCAATGAGGCCACCCAATTGCAAACCGGTGATGGTCATCACAGGCACCAGGGTGTTTTTAAGTGCATGACCAAAGTGAATAGCCCGGTTGGACAAGCCACGTGCACGCGCAAACTTGATGTAATCGGTGCGCAACACTTCCAACATTTCAGCGCGCACCAAACGCATGATGAGGGTCAACTGAAACACCGTGAGCGTGAGGGCTGGCAAGATGATGTGGTGCCAACCTTTGGCCGTGAGCAAGCCTGTGCTCCACCAACCAATTTTGACGACATCGCCACGGCCAAAACTTGGGAACCAGCCCAACAAGACCGCGAAAAACAAAATCAACAAAATACCAATGAGGAAAGTGGGCAACGACACGCCCAGCAAAGACAGGGTCATGAGCAGCTGGCTGCCAAAGGTACCGCGGCGCAGGGCGGCATAAACGCCCATGGGAATGCCAATCAACAAGGCCATGCCGGCGGCCAAAACAGCCAACTCTAAGGTGGCTGGAAAGCGATCTGCAATGAGTTGGGACACTTTGGCGCCTTGGCGCAGGCTGATGCCAAATTCGCCCTGTGCGGCATTGAGCAAAAAGTGCCAAAACTGCACCACAAAGGGCTGGTCTAAGCCCAAATCTTTGCGCAGCGCTGTAATTTGGTCAGCGGTGGCGTCTTGGCCCAAAATGAACAACACGGGGTCGCCCACATACTGGAACAGCAAAAATGCGATGAACGCCACCGAAACCATGACCATGACTGCCTGGATCAGGCGTTGAATGACAAATGCAAACATTCAATTCCCTTAATTCGAACCCTGAACTATGCAACAAACAGGCCTGATTTGACCAGAGGGGATTCCCCACTTTGGGGCAGTCATGCAGGGTAGCAGATAAAAAAAGGCCACTGATAATTCAGTGGCCTTTTGGGATGGAAAAGCGCTTGGATTAGAAGTTGTGGCGAACGCCAAACTCGTAACCTGTGCTGGAGCCACCGGCTGTGGTGACGTTGTTGCCGCTGCCCACTGTGAATTGCTTGCCGCCATTCAAGTTGCGAACTGTGGCGTAGTTGGTGAACAAAGCAGTGCGCTTGGACAAGTCGTGAACATAACCCAAGGCCCACTGTGTTGCGTCATTGCCCACGCCTGTGGCTTTGAGCTGGGTGTAGGCAAATCGAACTTGGCCAGAGCTGACGTTGTACTGTGTGCCGTACATGTCAGTTTGGGTCTTGGTTGCGCCAATTTTGTTCACATTGGTCAAGTACATCAACTTGGCTGCGCCCATTTGGTAGTTGATGGCAAAGTTCGTTTGCTCGAAGTCATTGGCCACTTTGGCTGCGGTGGTGTACTTGGTGGTGCCTGAAGCGTAGGCCATGTTCCAAGGACCGTTGCGGTAACCCAAACGAAAGCCCATGTGCTTGCCGTCGTCTGCGTTGTACAGGTCGGAAGCGTTTTCACCCATGGCGTACATCACGTGGCCGGTGAAACCATTGAGGTTGGAAGGCAAAAT
Organism: Limnohabitans sp. Hippo4; assembly: GCF_003063605.1. Taxonomy (NCBI): domain Bacteria; kingdom Pseudomonadati; phylum Pseudomonadota; class Betaproteobacteria; order Burkholderiales; family Comamonadaceae; genus Limnohabitans; species Limnohabitans sp. Hippo4. The sequence goes on from NZ_NESE01000003.1 coordinate 167,204, forward strand.
GTAGCCAATGGAGTTGGAGGCGCGCACGCTGGTACGAGCAGTGGTGCCATTGGCCGCCAATGGGTAAAACAGCTGACCGGCATTGCCCACACCGTTGGTGCCAAACGGGTGCATGGACACTGTCAAGTTGTTGAAGCTGGGCACGTAGTCACGGCCCAAACGAACTTCACCCCATGTGTTGCCAGTCAGACTGACCGTTGAACGACGGCCAAACGTCAAACCTTGCGTGCCTGCAGGAGAAGACACCTGTCCCGATGACTGGTTGTTGGCATTGGCGCCACTGCCCAGACCGTTGTCTGGCGAGTGTGCAGCCTCAAGCCAGAAGCTGGCGCGCATGCCGCCACCCAAGTCTTCATTGCCACGGAAACCAATGCGACTTGAGGTATTGCTGTCTGTCGACAAAGACACCACTTTGGGGCTGCCGGTGGCTGTGGTGCTGAGGTAAGCGACGTCGAGTACGCCAAACAGTTCAACGCTTTGAGCTTGGGCAATGCCAACGGAGGCACACAGTGCGGTCAATACAAAGGGGACTTTTGAGTTCATTGGGATGTTTAAAAAATGAGGTTGATGCAGCGTCAAAAATCAACGCAATTTGCAAGCGCTAGCGTAACCTCAGGAACCCAACCACACGCAATGTGTGTGTATGGCCTACAACGCGGGTTTTCCCTTGGCCCGAATCAACTGCACCGGCCCATACCAAGATTGCGCGTGGCTGCGCGTGTTGTCGCTGTCGGTCATCAAGCCAATGCCAATCAGCGCCCCGGGCGGTTCACCGAATGCTTTTTCATAGTCTTCACGAATATTGCGTTCATAGGTCAACCACTGGTTCAAGCGCTGCGACCCCGACTCGACGACAATTTTTTGAATTCGATCGGTTCGAGGGTTTTGAATGACCGACTCAACCGGCCGATGGTTGCACCACACATACATCAGGGTGGCATACGGCATGGGACGTCCCGACATCACATGAGACAGCTCACTCAGCATGGCGTTTTTGGCAGAAAACTGACTTCGATCACCATCAAAGGCCAACACAAGGCGAACAGGCGAGTCGTCATGATCTCGTTGTGCCATGTCAGCACCGTCTATCAATTTTTTGATTTGCCAAGAAAAACTCAAGACACCCAATTGTTCGGGTTCAATGTGCAAATCTTTCCGCAGCATGCTGGCCGAAGATTGCGCATTGGCCTGCAAGGCACTGCGATTGCTCAAGCGCACCACAGAATATTGCGTCGATACTTTGCCTGGGAGTTTGACGGCGTCCCACTTCAATTGGTCTTCGGGCTGCCAAGCGGTTTGATTGCTGACAGCGACTGATTTTCCTGGAAGAGGCAAGCTGCCACAGCCCTGCAAGGCCCACACCGTGACGCCAAGGCACAGGGCCCAAGCCAAACGAGTACCAAAGGGCAAAGTCATGTTCACAGCGTTTCAGTTGCGTTGAAAGAATTGTGTCACAACATCCTGTGCAACTTGTTGAAGCTGGGTTGCCAGCCCTTCATCAATAAGGCCATCTGCACGGTACACATTGCCCACGGGCGAGCGGCCATACAAAGCGGCAAATGTGGTGCAAGCCGCCAGGTAAGTGCCCAGCAATGATGGGTGTGTCCCATCGCGATTGTGAAACTTCAAATCTGGAAAGCGGCGATACGCCTCCTCAAAAGCCAAGCCCACGGGAATGACCAAGGCACCAATTTCGTTGCCCACATCGACGTACATCGATTCTGTGGCCACGATGTTTTGGGGGTTGAATTGACGGTGTGGCTTGACATAGGCATGCGTCATGTAAAGCGCCACTTGCCCACCTTTGGCACGAATCAAATCCGCATTGAGGGCTGCCGTCTGGCGAAAAATCTCACGTCGACGCGGCGAGAGTGGCTCACCACTGCCGCCTTGCATCACCACCCATTCAAACGGCTGCGACACACCAATGCGACCCGGCTCGATGAGGTGTGCCATGTTGTGGTGATTGAGCGCAGCACCACCAATGGTGGACGACTTGAATTGCAAACGCGCGCCCAATGCAGGTTCAGCGGCTTCGACAAGGTAAGAGACGTGGTTGTGAAGGCTGTTGTTGTAATAGTAGTAACTGTTGCCAACAAACAAGACACGCTCTGGACTGGCGTTGTTGATCGGCTTGATGTTGAGCGTCTTAGCAAAAGATACCGATGCGCCAAGCGAACATCCCAACACCAGCCAAAGCACAAAACATTTCAATGAATTTTTCATTGCTTGAAAAGCCATTCAATTCATGGCTGCAACAATCGTTGAAAGTCTTTTTCAAGAAGCGCCAGTGATTGATTGATTTTTTGTCGTTTCTCAGTCGTCCACTTTTGTTGGTCTTTGAGCTTGTCTTTGGCCAGCGCCACCATGCGCTTCATTTCAGAAGCCTGTGGGCCACCTACCGTGGCGCGATTTTGAACAATCGCGACAGGATTGAGAGTGCTCTTAAATTCAACTTCAGACATGGGCAATTCCATCTGAGGATCAAACTCTTTCATGACTTCTTTGTAGATGCGTTTGGCTTCGGCATAAGGAAAGTCAAGCGGCTTGATGTTGTGTTGCTTGGCATGCTTAACTATGTCGGTTGAGAAATGATGTCCCACGCGAAACGGCACTTTGTACTTGCGCATCAACACATCTGCCAATTCTTGTGACGCAGTCCAGTCACTGTTCAACTCCTCCAATGCTCTATCGGGATCAACCACAAGGGCATTCAAAATTCGATCAAAACGTTTGAGAAATTGCACCGCACTTTGAACCATTTCGGTGTTGCTGCTTTCCTCTTTGGGATCTTGCATGCCAGGTGTGATGTTATGCGCCCGCATCAATGGCCCCATGGCCAAAGCCAAGGTTGAAGAAATTTCTCGACGCGTTTCAGTTAACAAAATTGGGTTTTGTTTTTGCGGCATGGCACTTGAGATCTGCGTATTCACAAATCGCAGTGGCACCAGAAAAATCCAGGGCCGAACCTGACCATATTGGCTCATGATGTCTTGGATAAAGTGCCCCGTGTGCAAACCAATGCTGGTCACAATGGCGCTGACTTCAACGGGATACTCGCTCGACGAAATTTGCGCCGCGTCATAGGCGTTGTCGACGATCGTTTCAAAGCCTAAGTAATTCGCCATGCGCGTGCGATTCAAGGGCCAACTGCTGCCATTCAAAACGGTTGTCCCCATGGGCGACCTGTCGATACGCGCATAGGCTTCTCGGATGCGTTGCGCATCGCGCTCAAAACCAGCAGCATGTCCCAGCCAAGCATGCCCCAAGCTATTTGGTTGGGCCGCAATGCCATTGGTGTAGTTGGGAACAATGGTTTGCGCATGTTTTTCAGACAAGCGAACAAGCGTTTCGGAGGTTTTGGTGAGCTGATCGGCCAAATCCAAGAGATTGTCACGCATGATCGCCGCCCGATAAGTGGCAAACATGTCTTGGCTAGAGCGCCCGGCATGCAACAAGCTGGCTTCTTGTCCTGCAGCGCTAATCAGCAAGGGTTCAAATTCAACCACACGAAAGGGACGCGCCGCACCAGGCTTGTCGCCATCTGCCATGACCTTGACGATGCCAGCGGCAATCTTGGGTGCTTTCTCACGTTCAAGCAAGCCTTCATCGACGTTGATGACTGCCGAAGCTTTGTTAATTTGACCTAACCAAAAAAATTGATCTCTCCCTGCATTCTTTTGCGCGACAGCCCAAGAGCAAGCAAACACCAAGGTCACACCTGTCCAAAATTTTTGATAACTGCCAGTCATTTCAAAGATCCTCAATTCGGCGAACACAACGATGCCGTCAAATAGGTTCAAGCATCAAGCCCGAACATAGCACACGATGGCTTCACAGATGGCTTGCCGCCTAGATAGGCTGTTGCTGGGTAGGTTTGAATCGTAGTCAAACAAAACCTGGTAGTTGAAGTGCGAGGAGATGTGATAGTGACACTGGCCAATGAAGTTGATGTACACATTCATGGGGTCGAGTTCTTTGCGCATGCTGCCATTGGCCTGACCACGGCGGACCAAATCCTGCACCATGGCAAAGGTTGCGCGATTCATTTGAACAATGGTGGGGGAAGATTTTAAAAATCTTGCACCTTGCAAATTTTCCTGCAGGCTGAGGCGAATGAAGTCGGGGTATTTGCTGAAATTGTCAAACGCATACCCTGCCAGCCTGGCCAAAGCTTCAATCGGCGGCAAATCATCCGGTGGATCGACGTGATCTTCTCGCACGATGCGGTAGGCAAACTCCAACACTTGCGCATACAAATTTTCTTTGCTACCAAAGTGGTAGTAAATCATGCGTTTGCTGGTGTGCGTGCCCGCCGCGATAGATTCAATGCGACTGCCTTCCAAACCAAAGTTGGCGAATTCGGCCAGCGCAACTTCCAATATATTGCGCTTGACCGGATCCATGGGCTTGTCCGTTATGGGATCTAGCAAGGTGTTAGGTGGAGAGGTGGGCTCGGAGGTCATCGCACAACTGATCGGCTGCAGCAGCTGACGCCGTCGACACTGCGGTGTAGCTGAAGAAGCCGTGATTTAAATCACCGTAAACCCGCAAGCATAACGCCACATTGGCAGCCTTCAAGGCAGCTGCATAGACCATGTTGTCATGGTACAAAAAGTCATGCACACCTACGCCCAGAATGGCAGGCGCCAAACCAGCCAATGTTGAGGCTTTCAATGGCGACACACGAGGGTCAAGGGCTTTTTGTTCAGCGTCTTCACCCAAGTAAGATTTCTCTGGCCCGCCACGTCCCGTCAAGTTGGTGGCAGGGTACATCAACAACTGGCACGCCAGGGCAATGCCATGGTCACGGCAGTACAAAGCCGCCACAGCGGCTAAATTACCGCCGGCGCTGTCGCCGCCCACGGCCAAGGGCTTGTCAGCACCACCTAACGCTGCCAAGTTGGCCGCCGCCCATCGCATCGCTGCTTCCGCGTCGTCGACCGCAGCAGGAAAGCGATGTTCGGGCGCCAAACGATAGGCCACATTAAGCACCACCACACCCGCACGATTGGCCAAGCGAATGGCGTGCGCTTCGTGCGACTCCAAATCACCGACCACCCAACCACCGCCATGGAAATAGACCAAAGTGCCCGTCACTGCGCCTTCAAGTGGCCGAATGATGCGCACGTCGATGTCGCCACCCGGGCCAGGAATAGTCCGTGATGCAATACTGCCTTGGGGCAACTTGGGTTTGGGATAGAGAAATGCGCGTACATTGTGCGCACGCTCTCGGCTAACGGGACCATTGCCCCCCTCGTACAGGTCGGGAATGCCGGCCGCTTTCCATTGCCGATCGATGTCGACAATGGCAGGGTCCAGCGGCAAGGTTGAAACGTTGTGAAGCATGCTGACGCTCATGGCTCTCTTCTTATTTGGCAGGCACAAAGTCGATGGTATCGATGACCACCGATTGACCAATTCGTGGCGCTTTCACACTGTTAGACACGAAGTACACGGTGTGGCTGGCAACGATGGGCGCAAACCAAGCAATTTCCGCAGTGTGTGCGTAAACTTTTTTCCATGCGCTTTCAGCTTTGTCCAAAGGCAGTGCAGCAGCTTCGTCCATCAATTTGGTCAAGGTGGCGTCTTCAGATTTGTAAAAATTCAAGCTACCTTTGCCCAAGGTTTGGAAGCGCGCCAAATTGGGCACACCCGAATTGCTGTTGAACATCAAGGCACCAATTTTCTTGCCGCGCTCTGCCGCCAACATGGCACCAAAGTTTTGGAACTCTTCGGTAACAGGGCGAATGCCCACTTTCTTCAATTGACCCGCGACGGCCATGGTCAAGAAGCGGCTCAGGGTGTTGTTGACATATTGCAACTTCAACTCAAAGCCATTGGGGTAACCCGCTTCTGCCAACAAGGCTTTGGCTTTGGCTGGATCGTAGGGGTAACGTTTTTCAATCTCAGGGTCGTAACCCAAGAAGCCTTTGCTTTGCAGTTGAGCAGAGGGCTCTGCCAACTTGCCAAACAAAGCAGTGGCCAACAGTTTGCGGTCCAATGCGTAGTTGATTGCTTGGCGAACACGCACGTCTTTCAACTCAGGCTGAAAGACACCTTCGCGGTCGGCCAAAATCAGGCCCGTCCACTGTACGGGGTCGGAGACGATGCGCAAATCCTTGGGCAAGTTGCCAGCGTTAGAGTTGCCCGTAAAAGGATCGCTGACCAAGACCTTCAGCTGACCGGCCTTCATGGCTTGAATACCCGCATTTTGGTCTTCAAACACTTGAACCACCACCTTGTCCCACTTCACGCGGCTCTTGTCGTAGTAGTGCTCGTTGGGCACGTAGGTGTAACTTTTGCCTGTGATGGTGGCCGAAGGATCGAGCTTGTAAGGTCCCGCGCCAAAGGTGGCCGCGCCCAACTGATCTGGCTTGGCCACACCGTTGGGACTGATGATGTCGCCACTGTTGAAGTAAGCATCAAACAGCGACAACAACGCAGGCTGCGGTGCAGACAGTTTGATTTTGAGTTTGAACTTGTCCAGAATTTCAATGCCGGTCATGGTGGACAAGTTGGCAGAGAACGGGCCTTTTTTGCCCACGAAGTATTCGATGGATTTCTTCACTGCTTCCGCTGTGACCAACTCACCATCGCTGAACTTGGCATCCTGACGCAATGTGAAAGTCACTTCTTTGCTGTCGGGTGAAATTTGCCAAGCCGTGGCCAAAGCGGGTGCAAATTTGCCATCGGCTTGTGTGCGAATAAGGGGCTCATAAGCGGGTGACAAATGCACGCCCGCACGGCCATTGCCGCTGATAGAGGGGTCCATGCTCAAGGGCGAGAAGGGCATGCCAATGCTCAATACCTTGGCATTGTTTTGCGCCATGGCGGGTGCGCTGATCAGGCCCACGCTCAAAGTGCAGGCGCCAAGCACACTGGCAAGCAAAGCATGGCGTCGGTTGAGGTTCATTTTCTTCATACGTGTCTCCTGAGGTCTATTGAGAAATGAAAGGGAAAACTGAAACTGAATGGCCGTGTTAAATCAATCCCGACAGTGCTTGTCGGGCCAAGTCAAACTGCGCACGGCGTTCGCGCTGAATCAAAGGATCGGGCACCGGTGCAGCAGCCAACAACGCACGCGTGTAGGGGTGCTCGGGATGGTCATGCACTTGGCCGGCATCGCCCTGCTCCACAATGTCACCTCGGTACAGCACCACGGTGCGATGCGACACATGCCGAACCACCGTCAGATCGTGCGAGATGAACAACATGGCCAAACCCATGCTTTGTTGCAAAGACTTCAGCAGATTCAAAACCTGTGCTTGCACTGACAAATCCAAGGCACTCACAGGCTCGTCACACACAATCAGTCGCGGCTTGGCAATGACGGCGCGGGCAATCGCAATGCGTTGACGCTGGCCGCCTGAAAACATGCCTGGGTAACGCGAAGCCGTGTCGGTGGGCATGCCCACTTGTTGCAAAACTTCAGCCACTCGTTCAGAAATGTCTTTGCCCGTTAGACTTTTGTCGTTCATCAAAGGTTCGGCCAAGGTGTCACCTATGGTGCGCGCTGGATTGAGTGAACCGTAGGGGTCTTGAAACACCACCTGAATGTCGCGACCCAAGGCCCGTCTGCGCTCACGCGATGCATGCGTGATGTTTTCACCTTCAAACCACACGTCGCCGCTGGTGGCTTCTGTCAGACCTAAGATGACACGGCCGACGGTGGTTTTGCCAGACCCAGACTCGCCCACCAAACCGACCGTTTCGCCGGGCTGAATGTCCAAGCTGATGCCTTTGAGCGCCTGAAACACTTTGCCACGGCCTTGGGGGAAATTCACACGCAAGTCTTTCACTTGCAATAGGGCTTGCTGGCTCATGCGGCACCGCCTGTCAGGGTCATCAATTGTTCGTCCACGGTGGGCAACACATCACCAGGTTTGGCGCTGTGGGGATTGGCCGCCAGCAAGGCTTGTGTGTAGGGGTGTTGCGGGCGATGGAACAAGTCCACCACCGAGGCTGACTCGAGCACTTCACCGTGGCGCAAGACCAAGGCACGATCGCAGATGTCGGCCACCACACCCCAGTCGTGCGTCACCAACACCACCGCCATTTGGCGCGACTGGCTCAGGCTGCGAATGAGGGCCAAGATTTCAGCTTGCACCGTGACATCAAGTGCCGTGGTCGGCTCGTCGGCCAACAAAATTTGTGGTTCACTGGCCAAAGCGCGTGCAATGCCAACACGCTGCGCCATGCCACCCGAAATTTGATGCGGATAGCGTGCAGCCACTTCGTCGGGATTTGGAATTTTGACTTGTTCCAGTAACTCAATCACTTTGGCTTGAACTTGTGATTCGCTCAAGGCTTGCAAGCGCAGCACTTCCGCCAATTGATGGCCAATGGTGAAACACGGATCAAGCGCCGCCATCGGCTCTTGGAAAATCATGCCCACTGTGGCACCGCGCAATTGCGCCAGACGCGCCTCATTCGACAGGTCAATCACCTCACCAGCCACCACAGCGGTGCCCGCACTGACATTCACGCCAGGCGGTAACAAACCCATCAAGGACAAACTGGTGAGTGTTTTGCCACTGCCTGATTCGCCCACAATGCCCAGCGTTTCACCGCGTTTTAAATCAAAACTGACGCCTTTGACCAAGACACGTGCAGGCAGTTTGTCTGCCTTAAATTCGCGGCCATGCGTGCCATCCACCACAATGGTCACATTGCGCATCGACAACAAACTGTCTGCAGGTACATCAGTTGGTGCAACAGCTTCTCGTGCTTTGACTTTTTGACGCACAGCAGGACGCGACCAAGCCTCGGTCGAGGTGTCACGCAAACTGTCGCCCAACAAACCAAACGACAACACCGTCAAGGCCACCACACCACCGGAGGGCACCAACAACCAAGGAAAATCATTCAAGCTGGCCGAGGCTTCAAAAATCATGCTGCCCCATGTCGGCGCGGGTGGTGCCACACCCAGGCCTAAAAAGCTGATGCCCGTTTGCACAATCACGGCAATGGCCGCAAACAAAGACATCTGCACAATCACGGGCCCTGCAATGCGTGGCAACACGTGCCGCGCAATGATGTGCCAATCACTCAATCCAGAAATGCGTGCAGCGGCAATGTAGAGCTCTTCTCGCACCGCCAAGGTGACACTTCGCAGCACCCGCGACACACCCGCCGAGCCCATCACCCCCAAGGTCACCATGGCGGGCAGCATGGCCTGGCCAAATACGGCCAACACCGCCAGCATGATGAGCATGGTCGGCAATGACTGCACAAGGCTCACATACTGCTGCACCAGACGGTCCCATAAACCACCGAAGTAGCCAGCACTCACCCCCAAACTCAAGCCCAAGACGCTGGCCACCAACACGGCCTCAAGGACGCCGGCCATCGTGAGTGCGATGCCATGTACCATGCGGCTGTAGACATCACGGCCCAAAGCATCGGTGCCCAGCCAATGCTCGCTGCTGGGCATTTGCTTCAACGCCAATAAATCTTGATCCAAGGGGTCCAATGGCACCAGCACACCAGAGCCCACCGACAAAATGAGCAAGAACAAGAGCCAAACCAATGCAACTACCGCCAAGGGACGGCTTAAGAAACGGCGCCAATAGCTCATGACACCCTCACTTTCGGATTCAACCAACCGTAGCTGAGGTCTACCAACAAATTGATGGCCACAGTCATGAGTGTGAAATACAAGGTGACACCTTGCAGCAGCAAAATGTCTTTGTTCAATGCGGCACTGACCGCCAAGCTGCCCAAGCCAGGCAACACAAACACGCGCTCAACAAACACCGTACCGCTGATGGCCCCAATCATGACCAAACCCAACACGGTGACCACGGGCAGCGCAGCGTTGCGCAGCGCATGTTTCCAAATGACGCTGCGTTCGGGCAAACCGCAAGCGCGCAGCGCACGGACAAAGTCGCGCCCCATCACATCGTTCATGGCGTCGCGCGTTTGTTTGGCGATGCTGGTGATGGAATACATCGCGACTGAAAAAATAGGCAACACCAAACTCAGCGCCCAATCTTTGGGGCTTTCGCTGAAGAACACATAGCCCGTCGCAGGTAACCAGCGCAGGCTGACCGCAAAGACAGAGATCAGCACCAAGGCCAACCAGAATGAAGGGAAAATCAAACCCACTAGCGAAATTGCATCGATGGCACGTCCCACCCAGCCGCCCTTCAAAGCGCTTGCTACACCCAGCATCAACCCGACACTGAGGCACACCACCAACACGCCCGCCATGATGGACACCGAAACACCCAAGCGCGGATTCAAAAGTGACGTGACCGTTTCTTTGGTGAAGTGCGACAAGCCCAAATCCCCCTGAACGGCGTTGCCCAACCAAGTCAGGTACTGAACCAAGATGGGCCGGTCTAAGCCCAACTCGATGCGCAAGGCTTCATACTGTTCGCGTGTACCGTCTGCACCCAAGATGGTCATGGCCATGTCACCCGGTGCCAAGCTGTTCAGCACAAAGGTCAGCAAGGTGACCAGAATGATCAAAGGCACTGACAACAGCAAGCGATGTAAAACCAGTTTAAACACGCACCATTCCTTTTATATTGGATGTGTACGTTTTGGTACACACACCTATTTTAGAAATGTACGGTTTGGTACATAACCCCGTAATTACCCTTGATTTGCAGAAAAAAGACGAAAAAAAACCCACCGCGTTGCCACGGTGGATTTTTTACTTTTCTAAATCAACTGACTTGCGTCAGCGTTAAATTAGAAAGAGTGCTTCACGCCGAACTCGTAACCTGTAGAGGATGCGTTAGCAGCTGTAGAAGCGCCGTTCAAAGCAACTGCGGAACCACCGGAGTTAGACACGCGAGCGTATGTGGCGTACAAGTCTGTGCGCTTGCTCAATGGGTTCACGAAACCAACAGAAGTTTGCTTGGCAATTTTGCCAGCTTGGTCTGTTTGAGCTTGTGACACGCGGAATGTACCGCCAGCCATTGGCACCAAAGCACCGAGGTTGCGACCTTTGATGTCAGCAGCGCCGGTCAACTTGGTTGTGTTGGATTGCGCCATCAACTTGGCAACGCCCAGGTCATAAGAAGCACCGAGGTTGGAAGTTTTGTTGGTTGTACCAGCGCCAGTTGTCAAAGAGCTGTCAGCATAAGCTGCGCTGAATTTGCCTTGGTCGAAAGTGATACGGAAGCCATTGCCGTTACCGACTTTAGCTGCTGTAGATGCGTTTTCGCCCATCCAAGATTGGGCCCACAATGCAACGCCACCCACGGAAGGTGATTTCCAGCCGATACCGTTGGAAGAACGAACACCTGTTGTGCCGCCTTTGAATGCACCAATGTAGGTGCCAACACCGTTGGTGCCGAATGCGTCGTACACAGTCTCAGACCAGAACTGGGGCGTGTAGTCACGGCCCAAGATCAATTCGCCCATAGAACCAGACAAAGAAACCACTGAACGGCGGTTGAATGTCAAACCTTGTGTGCCAACGTTGGCAGCTGTTTGAGCTTGGTTCAAAGCGCTAGATGCAGAGCCTGTACCGTCGTCGTTGTTCACGCCAGCTTCCAGGTGGAAGTTAGCCTTCAAGCCACCACCGAGGTCTTCAGTACCACGGAAACCCAAACGGCTAGAGTTGTAGCCAGAGTTTTTCAATTGTGTCTTGTTGCTGATCGAGCCTTTGCCAACACCGTAGGCCGCGTCAACGATACCGAACAATGTGACAGAAGATTGGGCCATAGCGGCACCAGAAGCGGCCAAAACAGCCAGAGCTACGAGGGATTTTTTCATTTGAGAAGTTCTCCAAGGTTTAACAAGGGCCCCAGTTCTAGTGTCTGCGGATTCGCAAACCACCGAAACCCTGAGCCAACCTCCGTTAGGGAAGTTGTGTGTATTCCACCAGAGGTCTGACCAATTCGCAAAGAATATTGAATCAAACCGAGGCTTTTTGTTGCTTCCGAGCAACAAGCGGGCTAAACTTCCGGCCATGAATGCCGATGCTTTGATCCTTGCCGCCGACAGCGCCCTGCGCACGCTGTTTGCCACGCCTAGAGCTGCGCGCCCTACGCCCAAAGCAACTGCCCGCCTCATTCCGCAACAAGACGGCGCGCTCGCTGCGCAAGAGTCCACGCCCGAGCTCACCGAGGCTGAGAAGTCTTTGTCAGCGGCCCTGATGCGCGTCAATCATGTCGGGGAAGTGTGCGCACAGGCCCTCTATACGGGACAAGCCCTGGCCACCAAGAATTCAGCTTTGCGCGCCAAGCTGGATGCCGCTTGTCGCGAAGAAACCGATCACCTGGCTTGGACTGCTGAGCGCTTAGAACAACTCAACAGCCGCCCTTCTCTGCTCAACCCGCTTTGGTATGCCGGCGCTTTCGCCATTGGCTATGGCGCGGGCAAATTGGGGGGGGACAAGCTCAGCTTGGGCTTTGTGGTCGAAACAGAAAACCAAGTAGAAGCCCATCTGGCCAGCCACATGACGCATCTGCCGGCCAATGATCTGGCCTCCAGAGCCATCGTGGCCCAAATGAAAACGGACGAGGTAGCCCATGCACGCATGGCGCAAAAGTCAGGTGCTGTGGAGTTGCCCGAACCTGTCAAACGCATGATGGGCGCAGCCGCCAAGGTGATGACCACCGTGGCGCACCACGTTTAATCAAGCTTCAACCAAATCAAAGCTGGTGGTGATTTCGGCCGTTTTGGCCAACATGATGCTGGCCGAGCAGTATTTGTCGTGGCTCATGGCCACGGCGCGCTCAATGGCCGATGCAGGAATGCCTTTGCCAGTGACCGTGAAATGCATGTGAATCTTGGTGAAGACCTTGGGGTCTGTGTCAGCGCGCTCAGACGTTAACTTCACAGAGCAGCCACGCACGTCGTGGCGGCCGCGTTTCAAAATCAAGACCACGTCATAGGCTGTGCAACCACCGGTTCCCGCCAACACGGTTTCCATGGGGCGAGGGGCCAAGTTTTGACCGCCGTTTTCAGGCTTGGCGGCATCGGGTGCGCCGTCCATCATCAAGACGTGGCCGCTGCCAGTTTCGGCCACAAAACCCATGCCTGAGCGCGTGCCGCTTGCGCCGGTCCAGCTGACTGTGCATTCCATGTTGGATTCTTCTTTCGCTTCTGATGTTTGAAAATTTTCTAGGCTGCGATCGTAAAGCTTTTGCAAAAGTGTTGCACCGCAGCAATTTTTATGTAGAATTTCGAACAGTCGTGCTTTTTTAGTTGAATTGCCTCCTAAAAAGCCCGAACCCTTTGTCTCCTCCACCCTCCGAAAAGGTGGATTTGCCCCAAGTCGCAAGGCTTGGGGCATTTTTTTCGCCCGTATCATTCAGGGATGACTGCGAAAAATCTCAAACCGGCCGATTACCTGAAAAAAATTCTGAATGCGCGCGTCTACGACGTGGCCACAGAGTCAGGCCTTGAAATCGCCAAAAACCTCAGCGAACGTCTGCACAACTCGGTCTTGCTCAAGCGCGAAGACCAGCAACCGGTGCACAGCTTCAAGCTGCGCGGCGCCTACAACAAGATGGCGCACCTCACACCTGCGCAGTTGAAGAAAGGCGTGATTTGCGCCTCTGCGGGCAACCACGCACAAGGCGTTGCCTTGGGTGCCAGCAAATTGGGTTGCCGTGCTGTGATCGTGATGCCCACCACCACGCCCCAAGTGAAGATTGACGCCGTGCGCGCCTTGGGCGGCGAAGTGGTACTGGTGGGTGACAGCTATTCAGATGCCTTCAAGCATGCATCCATGCTTGAGAAAAAAATGGGCATGACCTTTGTGCACCCCTTTGACGATCCTGAAGTGATTGCCGGTCAAGGCACCATTGCCATGGAAATTTTGCGCCAGCATCAAGGCCGTTTGGATGCGGTGTTTGTGGCCATTGGCGGCGGTGGCTTGATCTCTGGCGTGGCCAATTACATCAAAGCAGTGCGCCCCGAAATCAAAGTCATTGGCGTGCAAATGAACGACTCCGACGCGATGATTCAATCGGTTGGCGCCAAGAAGCGCGTCACCTTGGACGATGTCGGTTTGTTCTCTGATGGCACCGCCGTGAAATTGGTGGGCGAAGAAACTTTCCGTGTCACGCGCGGTTTGGTGGATGAGTTCATGACCGTTGACACCGACTCGGTGTGCGCGGCCATCAAAGATGTATTCGTTGACACTCGCTCCATTGTGGAACCTGCAGGCGCATTGGCTGTAGCGGCCATCAAGCAATACGTGGCCAAACACAAAACCAAAGGCGAGACGTATGCCGCCATTTTGTGCGGCGCCAACATGAACTTTGACCGCTTGCGCTTCGTGGCCGAACGCGCCGAAGTGGGTGAAGAACGTGAAGCCATTTTTGCGGTCACCATTCCGGAAGAACGCGGCAGTTTCAAGCGCTTTTGCGAATTGATTGGCAACTTGCCAGGTGGTCCTCGCAACGTCACCGAGTTCAACTACCGCATCAGCGATGCCGCCAAAGCGCACGTGTTTGTGGGCCTCACCACGCAAGGCGCTGGCGAGAGCACCAAGATCTCCAACAACTTCAAAAAGCATGGCTTTGAGAACATCGATTTGACGCACGACGATTTGGCCAAAGAGCACATTCGCCACATGGTGGGCGGTCACTCCAGCTTGGCACAAAACGAGCGTCTGATGCGCTTTGTGTTTCCAGAGCGCCCTGGTGCATTGCTGAAGTTTTTGAATTTGATGCGGCCTGGTTGGAACATCAGTTTGTTCCACTACCGCAACCAAGGTGCCGATTACGGCCGCATTTTGGTGGGCTTGCAAGTGCCCGACAAAGACGACAAAGCGTTTGAAAAATTCTTGAGCACCTTGGGCTATCCGTACGTGGAAGAAACCCATAACCCGGTGTACCGAATGTTCTTGCAGCAATAAACGCGGCAAGCTTTCAAAGCCACAAGCGGGAGCTTATTGTCCCAACTTGGGCAATTCAAGGGTGATGCTGGCTTCGGCTTGGCCTTCGGGCGCCAAGCGGGCCAAGCGATGGCCTACCGAATGCAAGACCCAACCGGGCGCCACCACTTGTCCCGGCAAATAGGCTTTAGGGGCTTGGCCATCCACAGCCAACAAAGCGCTGCCTTTGCCAGAGGCGCCAGCAACCACGCCCATCAAAGCCCATTGGTGAGACGCCACAGCAGCTGAGCCACTTTGTGCATCCACTGGCGCAGGTGCGCCCAAGGCTTGCGCCACACGCCCTGAATCGACAGGGAGACCCGCCATGGCAGCCGTGTTGTTTTGCGCGACAGGTACCAAAGAGACCGGTGCCGACAAGCTTTGAATTTGCAAAAACCAACTGACGGCCCCATAAGCCGCCAAGGCACCCAAGCCCAAGGCACACAGTGCGGGCGCCATGGATTTGGAGGGGGTGCGAAGGACTTGCAACATGAGGCGATTATGATGGAGAAGTGTCAGAAATTGCAGAGAGACTTTGCACCATGAAATCGATCCCCGAAAATTCCAACCAAGCCGCACGCAAACAGCGCGGCTTTACCTTGATTGAGTTGATGGTAGTCTTGGCCATCATTGGCATCTTGGCCGCCTTGGTGGTGCCCAATGTGCTGGGCCGCGCAGACGATGCCCGCATCACCGCAGCCCGCACCGACGTTGGCAATTTGGTGCAGGCCCTCAAACTTTACAAGCTCGACAACCAACGCTTTCCAACCGCCGAGCAAGGCCTGCAAGCGCTGGTCACCAAACCCACTGCCGAGCCCGTGCCTACCAACTGGAAAAGCTATTTGGACAAGTTGCCTGCCGACCCCTGGGGCCGTCCTTACCAGTACCTCAACCCTGGCCTCAAAGGCGAAGTGGATGTGATGTCATGGGGCGCAGATGGTCAATCGGGTGGTGAGGGCGTGAATGCCGACATCGGCAGCTGGCAATAAGTCCAACTTGCACCCCGCTGCGACAAGCCATGCGCTTTCGCAAGCAAGCGTGCGCGCCCAGTCACGCGCACGTGCTGCCTTGGGTTTTACCTTGATCGAGTTGTTGGTGGTGATCGCGCTGATTGCCATTGGCACGGCCGCTGTGAGTTTCACCTTGCGTGACTCTGCGGAAACAGTTTTAGAGCGTGATGCAGAACGTTTGGCTGCATTGTTTGAGTCTGCACGCGCCAGGTCGCGAGCCAGTGGCATGCCGGTCAAATGGCATCCTGCCGCGCTGACCTCAGCCCCCAACTCAAATACAAATGCAACAGGGTTTGTGTTTGAAGGTTTACCCCCGAACACCTTGCCAAGCGAGTGGTTGTCACCGCAAACGCAAGTGGACGCCGCCGCTGTGGTGGTGTTGGGCCCCGATCCCATCATTGGTCCGCAAAGCGTGATGTTGCGCGCCAATGACCGGCAACTTTGGGTCAGCACGGATGGCCTGCAGCCATTCAAAGTGAAACGAGTGGCGCCATGACGCAAGTTCGCAAAGTCGCAGTTTGCGCGTCTGACCGAGCGCGCGCCCAAGTCGGCTTTACCTTGATTGAAGTCTTGGTGGCCTTGGGCATTGTGGCCATTGCTTTGATGGCAGGACTGCGGTCCACCGACGCCCTCACCCGCAACGCCTCGCGTCAATCCACGCAATGGTTGGCCCAAATTTGCGCAGAAAACGAATTCACCCGATTGCGCTTGTCGCGCCAAGTGCCGCCGATTGGCGAAAGCCAAGTGGCGTGCCCTCAAGCCCAGCTGAATTTGCAAGTGAACTTGTCGGTGCAAGTCACGCCCAACCCCAATTTCAGGCGCGTGGATGCGCGCGTGGTGCAAGTTCAGGGGTCTGAAGCCACGCCCCTTTTGCAACTCTCCACGGTGATGGGGCGCTACTGATGAAACGCAGCACCGCCTTCCAAAAATCCGCTGGCTTCACCTTGATCGAAGTGTTGGTGGCCAGTGCCATTTTGGCCTTGATGGCGCTCATCAGTTGGCGCGGTTTAGATGGCATGGCCAAAGCCCAAAGCAGTTTGCAAACACGCAGCGATGCCCACCAAATACTGCAAGTGGGCTTGTCGCAATGGCGCACCGACCTCGACAACATGGCCAGCTTGCCCAACGTGCCCGCACTGGATTGGGACGGCCGCGTGCTGCGCATCACACGCCAACATTCACAAGATCCACAAGCAGGTCTGCAAGTGGTGGCTTGGTCTTTGGGCAATGGCCAATGGACGCGTTGGCAGTCTGCGCCCCTCACGCGCCGCGAGGCTTGGCAGCAAGCGTGGACGCAAGCGCAAGTTTGGGGTGAAACAGCAGGCAACCCTTCGCCTTCTGACACGCACGAAGTCTTGATCCAAGCACTTCGCAGTTGGCAAATTTATTACCACCGCGATGGCGCATGGAGCAATGCACTGTCGAGTGCAGGCAACAACAGCACATCCATCACCAACACCTTAAGCGCCCTGAGCACCTTGCCAGAAGGCATTCGCTTGGTGATTGAACTGTCAGACAACGCGCCCGTCAGCGGCAAGATCTCCCTGGATTGGGTGCGACCTACGTTCACGGTGGCCAAGCAATGAAGCGCTCAACAGCCTACCAACAACGCGGTGCGGCCTTGATCAGTGCCATGTTGGTGGTCACCTTGGTGGCCACCTTGGCCAGCGTGGCGCTGTGGCAGCAATGGCGCCATATCGAGGTGGAAGGTGCAGAACGCCATCGCGTGCAATCGGGCTGGTTGCTCAATGGCGCCTTGGACTGGTCGCGTTTGATCTTGCGTGAAGATGCCTTGGCCAGTGGCGCCAGCAATGCAGGCAATGCGACTGGCGGCTCACCGCCCACCAGCGCGGGCAGTGGCGCCGATCATTTGGCCGAACCTTGGGCTTTGCCCTTGCAAGAAGCCAAGTTGTCGACCTTTTTGGCACAAGACCAGCAACTGCGCGAAGGCGATCCTGAGGTCTTTTTGTCAGGACAGGTCACCGACGCACAAAGCCGACTCAACCTGAGCAATTGGTATGAGGCGGCAGATGGCCAGCGCATGGGCCAATTGAACCCCAGCATGCAAGCGGCCTTAAGCCGTTTGTTCAGTGTGTTGGGCTTGCCCGCCTCAGAATTGACCCTGTTGTCACGTGAGTGGTTGGCCGCAGCGCAAGTTTCACGCACACCGCTGGGCGCCACAAGCGCGTCCTCTGGTAGCAGCACGACAGGCGCGGCATTGCTTCCGCAACAAGTGCCGCAGCTACAGTGGCTAGGTCTGAGCCGCGACACCATAACGCGCTTGGCCCCCCACATCACCATCCTGCCCGAAGTAACGCCTGTCAACCTGAACACCGCCAGTGCCGAGGTCATTTACGCCAGCGTGCCCGGTTTGGACTTGGCCGCCGCCCAGCAATTTGTGCAGCAACGTGCCCGCACGCACTTCAGCAATTTGCCGGACGCCAGCAAAGCGCTAGGGGGTAAGCCCTTAGAGGCAAGGTGGCACACCGTGGGCTCGCGTTTCTTCCAAGTTTGGGGGCGATTGCGCATGGAAGAGCGCACCCAAGAAGAAACCGCCCTGATTTTGCGAGATGCAGGCAACGTCAGCTTTGTCTGGCGCCAAAAAATTGCGGGAATTCTCCCTCCCCCCAAGCGTGAGTCGCTTCTACAATCAAGCCAGCCATGAGCACTCTCCTTTTTACGCTGCCAACGCAGGCTGCCAACGGCAGCACCCCTCCTCAACATGTCTTGTCGACACATGAGGCTGGCGCGCGCGACAAAGAAATTTGGGCCATCGTGCCCGCTACCGCCCTGTCATGGCAGCGGATCGAATTGCCTGCGGGTCTGCAACGCCAATCACAGCGTTTGCAAACGGCACTGCAAAGTTTGCTCGAAGAGCCTTTGTTAGATGAAGCCGACGCCGTGCACATGGCACTGCAACCCAATTGGCAAGCTGGCCAAAGCGCATGGGTGGCCGTGTGCAACAAGGCTTGGCTTCAAGGACACTTGGCGCAATTGCAAGCAGGTGGACACACCGTGCATCGCATCGTGCCCGAGTGGACACCTTCAATGGGCGATGCTGCTGACATCAGTGCTTGGATAGGCGGCACCCCTGCCGATGCACAACTCTGGGTTCATGACGCGCAAGGCACATGGCACTTGCCATTGCAAGCGGGTCTGCAACACTGGGCTGATCAACTCAACAAAATGGCCAGCACTGGCATCGACAAGCTGGCGTTGAACGTGGCCGTATTGGCCGACCCCGCCGTGGCCGACTTGGCCCTCAAAGCCTTGAGCACCTTGCAAGCACAAACACACAGTGCTGTGTCGGAGCGACTTCAGTCATGGCGCATTCAAGTCACCCCTGCAATCTCGCGTTATCGACAAGCTGCAGACACCCAATGGGATTTGGCGCAGTTTGAATTTGCCGCCAACGGCAGCGCCAGATGGCGGCAAGCAGCGCAACGCATTTGGCAAAACCTCTTGCGCCATCCTGAATGGCGACCTGTGCGTTGGTGCGCCGGACTTTTGGTGGCCTCGCAGTTGGTGGGCTTGAACATGGCGGCGTGGCAACTCAATGCGCAAGTGGCCTCACAAAAAGAATTGCAAAAAAACATCCTCAAGCAAAGCTTTCCGAATGTGGTGGTGGTGGATGCGCCTTTGCAAATGGCCAAAGAATTGAGCCTGCTGCAAAGCGCTTCGGGTACGTTGACATCGCGCGATTTAGAGCATGCGCTGCAAGCCACAGGCGCTGCATTGCCTGCAGGACAAAGCATCACGGGCATTGATTACACAGCGCAAGGCCAAGTCGAAACCAAACTTCAAGGCCTGCAGTTGAGTGGGGCGCAAGCACCTGCTTTTGCGCAAGCCCTGCGTGCGCAAAAGTTGGATGCGCAAGCCAATGGTGCGCAATGGCGTATCACCCCCCTTAAGGAGGCGCCATGA
This sequence comes from Limnohabitans sp. Hippo4, assembly GCF_003063605.1. Lineage (NCBI taxonomy): Bacteria > Pseudomonadati > Pseudomonadota > Betaproteobacteria > Burkholderiales > Comamonadaceae > Limnohabitans > Limnohabitans sp. Hippo4. The sequence continues at coordinate 186,986 of NZ_NESE01000003.1, forward strand.
GTTTAGACGTATCAAGCGCTTTCAAAAACATGCCTGCCCAAGACAAGCAACGTCTGCAATGGGCCGCCCTTGTTTTGGGTGCTGTGTTGCTGTGGACCTTCAATGTGGCGCCAGCCTTGAAAACTTTGCGCGACGTGCCCCCGCAATTGGCCAAGCTGGATGCGCAAACACAAACGCTCAAAACACTGCAGACGCAAGCACAAGCCTTGCAAAAGTCACCGCGCTTAAGCGCCTCAGATGCCACCACTTTGCTGCAACAAAGCAGCCGTGAACTCTTAGGGACTGGCGCACAACTGACCATTCAAGGCGCACGCGCAAGCCTAACCTTGACCGGTGTGTCGGCCGACAACTTGGCGCAATTCTTGGCCACAGCACGAACACAGTCGCATGCCTTGCCCATCGAAGCGCATTTGCAAAAGTTCACAGGCACGGGTGCCAACGCCAAAGAACTTTGGCGGGGTGCCCTCATTTTGAATTTACCCACCACAGGCTCATGAACCGCGCCCGCACCCCATCCCTCGCCCACAGGCCCTCCGGCTGGGCTTGGGCATGGTCTGGCATCTTCATTGGCGCGTTGGTCGCCTTGCTGATGCATTGGCCCGCGCAATGGCTGGCCACAAGTTTGTCGCAGGCCACACAGGGGCAAGTGCAATTGCAAGAAGCGCAGGGTTCTGTTTGGCAAGGATCTGGCAAATTGGTGTTGACCGGCGGCGAAGGCAGCCGAGATGCCATGGCGCTGCCGGGTCGCATTGAATGGCAGTTGCACCTCAGGCCTCAAGGTCTGCGCTTGCCCAGTTTGAATTTGCAATTGCTGGCACCTTGCTGCATGACACAGCCTGCACTGGTTCAAATCAATGCGCAACTTGGCAATGCGTCATGGCAATTGCAAATGAACGATCACCGCTCGCAATGGCCTGCGCATTTGTTAAGTGGTTTGGGCGCCCCTTGGAACACCCTGCAACCCGAAGGCAATTTGAATTTGGTCACCGAACAACTCCTACTTCAAGCTTGGCCCGGCCGCATCGACATGCAAGGTCGCATGGTGCTCACCGCCGAAAACATGTCCTCTAAATTAAGCACCTTGCGGCCCATGGGCACCTACCAAGTGAGCCTTGGCAAGCTCGGCAACGACTCGGACTCCGCAACATCCCCCGCATTGGCTTTGACCACACTCTCTGGCAGTTTGCTGCTCAGCGGCCAAGGTCAATGGCAAAACAACCGACTTCAATTTCGCGGCGAAGCGTCTGCAGTGCCTGAGCACGCAGCCGCTTTGTCAAATTTACTGAACATCATTGGACGGCGCCAAGGCGCGCGCAGCTTGCTCTCATTGGGTTGAACATCATGGCCTCACGCACACACACCTCCAACTACATGCTGCAAAGCAAACCGCTCACAACACTGTTGGTCAGCCTCAGCGTCTGCTTGCCCTTGGCATTCACTGCGGGCAGCGTGAGCGCGCAGGCACCCAAGGCCAACAAAAAAACCAGTGTCAACGCCAATAACAACACCCCCGCCAAAGCCACGCAAGAACCCGTCACGTTGAATTTCAACAATGCCGAGATTGAAGCTGTGGCCAAAACCTTGGCCACCTTGTCGGGCCACAACGTGGTGGTGGACCCTCGCGTCAAAGGCACCATCACCTTGACCAGCACCGTGCCTGTGGCACCCGCCCAAGCACTGCGTTTGTTTGCAGCCCAGCTTCGCACGCAAAGTTTTGCATTGGTGGAATCAGCAGGCTTGTATTTGGTCGTACCCGAAGCCGATGCCAAACTCCAAAGCGGTGGCGTCTCGGCCGGTGCAGTGCCCGCCTCCAACGGCCAAATCATCACGCAAATTTTTCAGCTGAACCATGAGAGCGCCAACAACCTGGTGCCCATCTTACGGCCCCTCATCAGCCCCAACAACACCGTCAACGTGAACCCTGGCACCAATGCGTTGGTGATCACCGATTACGCCGACAATTTGCAGCGCTTGGGCCGCATCATCACAGCCCTTGATGTGGCCAACGCCACCGGCGTCGAAGTGGTTCAATTGAAGCATGCACTGGCCAGTGATGTGGTGCCCATGCTGCAACGATTGTTAGACACTGGTGCTGCCAGTGGCGGTGCACCTGCTGCGGGTCAAACAGACGCGTCCTTCAAAACCACCGTGATGGCAGAAGCGCGCAGCAACTCCCTCATCGTGCGTGCCGCCAACACCGCGCGCATGGCCTTGGCGCGGTCACTCATTGCTCAACTCGACCGGCCTTCTGATTCCGGCCCCAACGCAGCCAGCGGCAACATCCACGTGGTGTATTTGAAGAACGCAGACGCCACCAAGCTGGCCGCCACCTTGCGCGCCGCCATGTCTGCACAAGGCGGCTCAGGCAATGCCAACGCAGGCGCAGCCGCGATGCCGGCAACCCCCACCGCTAACAATGCCAACAATGCAGGCGGTGCCAATGCCAGTTTCAACAACGGCTCGCAACCCGCGACAGGTGGCCAAATTCAAGCCGACCCGTCCACCAATGCGCTCATCATCACAGCGCCCGAACCGCAATACCGCCAACTGCGCGCTGTCATCGACAAGCTGGACGCACGTCGCGCCCAAGTGTTTGTGGAAAGCCTGATCGCCGAAGTGAGTGCTGAGAAAGCCGCCGAATTTGGCGTGCAATGGCAAGGCCCTGTGGGCGGCAAGGGCGACAACAACATTGGTTTGTTGGGCACCAACTTCAAAGTAGGCGGCGCCAACATCATCTCCTTGGCAGCGCAAGGTGCCAGTGGCAATGTGGCTCCGTCCTCTGGCTTGAACATTGGCGTAGCGCACAACAACAATGGCACCTATGTGCTGGGGTTCTTAGCGCGCTTCTTGCAAACCACGGGTGATGGCAATGTGCTTTCAACGCCAAATCTGCTTACCTTGGACAACGAAGAAGCCAAAATTGTGATTGGTCAGAACGTGCCCTTTGTCACGGGCCAGTACACCAACAACAACACCAATTCTGGCGCGGTCAATCCATTCCAAACCATTGAACGCAAAGATGTGGGTTTGACCTTGCGCGTTAAACCGCAAATCAGCGAAAACGGCACCGTCAAATTGCAAATCTACCAAGAGGTCAGCCGCCTCGACCCTGCCTCGATCAACTCAGCCACTGGCTTGATCACCAACAAGCGCTCCATTGAATCCAGCGTGTTGGTTGAAGATGGTGCCATTGTGGTTCTGGGTGGTTTGTTGCAAGACGACTATGGCAACAGCCAAGAACGCGTGCCCGGCTTGGGTGATGTGCCTTTGTTTGGCAACCTGTTCCGCGCCGAATCACGCAGCCGCAAAAAGACCAACCTGATGGTGTTCTTAAGACCCGTGGTGGTGCGTGATGGTGCAGCCACAGAAGGCTTGTCCTTGAACCGCTATGAGCAAATGAGAGGCACGCAAATCGAGGCTCAGCCAGGCACCAGCACCGGCCTTCCCGCCATGGGCGCACCGGTCTTGCCCGAAGCAACGCGCAAACCCTAAGCATCCAGATGGCGAACAAATACCCTCTGCCCTACGCATTTGCGCGCAGCCACCAACTGCTGTTGGAGGATGACGGGACGCGCCTCAGTTTGTGGCTTTGCCCAGACAGTGCGGCCAACGCCATCTCTGAGGTGATGCGCAAATGGGGCAACGACAACGCAAGTTTAGAAATCGCGCGTGAAGACACCTCGGCATTGAAGCAACGCATCAGCCAGGCTTACACCACGCAATATGGCCCAGGTGAATCTAGCGCTGCGGCTGTGGTGAGCGAAGTGGAATCGGAAGCCGACTTGTCGCGCATGATGCAAGAGCTGCCCGCTGTTGAAGACTTGCTAGAGACCAGCGACGACGCGCCCATCATTCGCATGCTGAACGCACTCTTAACGCAAGCTGCACGCGACGGCGCCAGCGACATTCACATCGAGCCTTACGAGCGTCACTCCAGTGTTCGCTTTCGGGTCGATGGCAACTTGCGTGAAGTGGTGCAACCCAATCGCGCCTTGCACGCCGCCCTGATTTCTCGTTTGAAAATCATGGCCGAACTCGACATTGCAGAAAAACGTTTGCCGCAAGATGGCCGCATCAGTTTGCGCTTGGGCTCACGCGCAGTCGATGTCCGAGTCTCTACGCTCCCCAGCGCGCATGGCGAACGCGCCGTGCTGCGTTTGCTCGACAAATCGGAAACACGTCTGAGTTTGGCTTCTGTGGGCATGCAAGGCCGCACCTTAGAACGTTTCCAGCAGTTGGTGACACAGCCGCATGGCTTGATTTTGGTCACGGGCCCCACCGGCTCAGGCAAAACCACCACGCTTTACGCAGCCCTGCAAAGCCTCGATGCGGCAGGCAGCAACATCATGACGGTGGAAGACCCCATTGAGTACGAGTTGGCTGGCGTCGGTCAAACGCAAGTGAATGCCAAAATTGATTTGACCTTTGCCAAGGCCTTGCGCGCCATTCTTCGCCAAGACCCCGACGTCATCATGATTGGTGAGATTCGCGATTTTGAAACTGCGCAAATCGCCATTCAAGCCTCCATGACAGGCCATTTGGTATTGGCCACCTTGCACACCAACGATGCAGCCAGTGCCGTCACCCGCCTCACCGACATGGGCATTGAACCCTTCTTGCTCAGCTCGTCTTTGCTGGGCGTGTTGGCACAGCGTTTGGTGCGCAAGGTGTGCACCCACTGCCAAGGCTCAGGCTGCACGCACTGCGGTCAAACCGGCTATGCCGGCCGCACCGGTATTTTTGAATTGCTGGTGACCGACGATGCACTGCGTGCGCAAATTCACGCCAAGCAATCCGAAGCCAGCCTCCGCGATGCGGCCGTGGCAGGCGGCATGGTGCTGATGCGCGAAGACGGCGAACGCTTGGTTCAATTGGGCATCACCAAGCCCGAAGAGTTGCTGCGTGTCACGCGCGATTAAGTTTCAAATGCGCGCATGGCTTTCACCCCTGCTCACATCAAGTCGGTCGTCTGGCTTGTCAGTATTTGGGGTGGCCATCGTTCTGGCATGCATGGGCTTCGCGCCATCTTTCAGCGCGGCGCAAACTGCCGATGCGACGACCGTGGCTGAAGTACCTCAGAGCAAGCTTCACTACACCTTGGGCATTCGCATGCGTGCCGATGACCTCAACCAAGACACGCGCAGTGCCAAGCTCAGACCCGTTCTCGGCTTGCGTTATGGTCGATGGCGAGTGGGCATTGGCGACGGCCAAGAATGGTTGCGTTTCAACAGCTTTCGCAAAGAACCCACCCTCAGCTACCAGTGGATCGAAAACAGCGACATCAGCTTGGGCCTGTCGATGCGCATCCACAACCTGAACACCGGTGAAGCCTTTGACATCTTCGAGCCTGGCCGCAAAACACTTCGCAGTCGCGTGTTGGCCAACATGCGCATCACTGATCGCTGGTCAGCGGGCGTTGAGTGGACCCAAGATGTGCTCAACCGCGGTGACAGCAGCACCTTGGCTTTGGGTGTTTCATATGCTTGGCCGCTATCACAGCACAGCGAACTCAGCCTGAACTCTGGCATCACATGGGCACCTGCCGAACACTGGCGAACCGCAGCGCACATGAACCGAATCGGTGCGGGTGAACTCACCACGGGCATCGGCTCCGTAGGTTCTGGCCTCAGTTACAAACACAGCCTGTCCAAACGTTGGGCTTGGTACAGCACTTTGGGCATCAACAAAGCCGTTGGCCAGGTGGCCAAGTTGTCGGGCCCCGACAGTTTGGTCAATGGTCAAATTGGCTTGCTGTACTTTGACCGATAAACGCGCCCATCGCACACGACACCATGCCCGCCTATTCCTACGAAGCTCTGCAAAACGATGGCGCCTTGCGCAAGGGTGTGATCGAAGCCGACAGTGCCAAAGCTGCGCGCAGTCAATTGCGCACACAAGCTTTGGTGCCTTTGTCGGTCCAAGCTTTGGGCGCTTCACAAGCAAATGCACAAAGTATTTGGCAATACAACATTGGTTCTCGTCAGTGCTTCTCGCCCAATGCCTTGGCCGTGTGGACACGGCAGTTGGCCAGCTTGATCAGCAGTGGTCTGCCTTTAGAGCGTGCGCTTGCCGCCTTAAGTGACGAAGCCGAATCCGAAAGACAAGCGCATTTGGTGGCGCAACTGCGCGCCGAAGTGAATGCCGGTTTGGGTCTGGCCAAAGCCATGTCGCAACACCCGCAAGAATTTTCTGCACTTTACACCGCGGTCATCAGCGCGGGTGAGCAAGGCGGCAATTTAGGTCAAGTGCTGACCCAACTGGCCGATGACTTGCAAGACCAGCAAACCCTCAAGGCCAAGTTGCTCAGTGCTTCGCTGTACCCCGCCATCGTGAGCGCCATTGCCTTGCTCATCGTGATTTTTTTGCTGAGCACCGTCGTGCCGCAGGTGGCCCAAGTTTTCAATGGCAGCCAACGCAAATTGCCAGGCCTGACGGTGGCCATGCTGGCCCTCAGCGACTTTGTTCGTCATCATGGTTGGACCTTGCTGCTGTTGCTGGGCCTGTCATGGCTGGGCATTCACCAAGCCTTGAAGCGTCCGCGTTGGCGCATTCAATTTGACGCTGCATTTTTGCAATTGCCCATTGTGGGCCGCTTGGCCACCGGCTACAACACGGCACGTTTTGCCAGCACCTTGGCCATGCTCACGTCAGCAGGCGTGCCCATTTTGAAAGCCATGCAGTCTGCCGCAGACACCTTGTCCAACCAAGCCATGCGCGCCGATGTGCTGGATGCACTGGTGTTGGTGCGCGAAGGCGCGCCGCTGGCCATGGCCATGGGCCAGAAGAAACGTTTCCCCAGCTTGCTGGCGATGTTTGCGCGCTTGGGCGAGCAAACGGGTCAACTGCCAGTCATGTTGCAGCGCGCGGCGCAGCAACTCTCTGCTGATGTCCAACGCCGCGCCCTTGCATTGGCCACCATCTTGGAGCCCTTGCTGATTGTGGCCATGGGTGCCGTGGTCATGCTCATTGTGTTGGCCGTGCTCATGCCCATCATGGAACTCAACCAATGGGTCCGTTGAACTTGCATCTCCCAAGGAGCGCCCTATGGCAGTCAGCTTAGACGGTCAATTGGTGGTGGCGATTTCGTCGCGCGCCTTGTTTGACTTTGAAGAAGAAAACCAAGTCTTTGAACAAGGCGATGACCGCGCCTACATGAAGCTTCAATTGGAGCGTTTGGAAGAACCTGCCAAACCCGGTGTGGCCTTTTCTTTGGTGAAAAAATTACTGGCATTCAATGACGCCCAAACGCAGCGCGTCGAAGTGGTCATTTTGTCTCGCAACGACCCTGTGTCGGGCATGCGGGTGTTTCGATCGGCGCAGCACTATGGCCTGCCCATTCAGCGCGGCAGTTTTACGCGGGGTCAATCACCTTGGCGGTATTTGAAACCGCTCAATGCCAATTTGTTTTTGTCGACCCATTTGTCCGACGTGCGTGCCGCGCTCGATGCAGGCGTGCCCGCTGCACAGGTGTATCCCCATTCGGCACATGCTTCTGAAGAACATCCGCACGAAGTTCGCATTGCCTTTGATGGTGATGCCGTGTTGTTCTCAGACGAAGCCGAACGCGTGTTCCAAGCAGAAGGCTTGTCGGCCTTTCAAGCCCACGAGCACGCCAAAGCGGCACAGCCTCTGTTGGCGGGTCCCTTCAAACCCTTGCTGGCCGCGCTTCACCGGCTGCAACAAGAAGGCACACCGGCCATGCGCATTCGCACGGCCTTGGTCACTGCGCGCAGTGCTCCAGCGCATGAACGTGCCATTCGCACCCTCATGCAGTGGAACATTGAAGTGGACGAAGCGATGTTCTTGGGCGGCTTGCCCAAAGGCGAATTTTTGAAAGAGTTTGAGCCCGACTTTTTCTTTGACGACCAAACGGGTCACATTGAATCGGCGGCCCAACATGTGCCCGCAGGCCATGTGGCCAGTGGCATCAGCAATCCACCGCTGACTGATTAAGGGTCTGTCGACAAAGGCGCTGCGGGCTCTTCACGCCTGCGACCTTCTCTGCGCGCAATCCACACGGTCGATACCAAGATCACCGCTGCACCCAACCAAGTCCATTGGCTGGGCACATCGCCAAACACCAGCCAGCCCATCAGGGAGGCCCAGACCAAGTCGAGGAAGCGCAAAGATTGGGTGGCTGAAATATCGGCAATGCTGAAAGCACGTGTGAGGCTGTAATGCCCCAAAGTGCCCAGCACACCCGCCACCATGAAACCGCTCCATTGCCACAAAGTAGGTGTCTGCCAATTCATCAAAGCCAGTGGCAAACTGAACAAGGTCACCGTGATGGATTGCCACATCACAATCACGCCCGGTTTTTCGGTGCGCGTGAGGTGTTTGGTGATGAGGAATGACGCCGCAAAAATGGGCGAAGAAGCCAGCATCACCAAGTTGTACCAACCGCCAGTGCCCGTTAACTTGGGAAGCACCACCACCATCACACCGGCAAATCCAATGCCCGCCGCAATCCAGCGGTCTTTGCGCATGGGCTCACCCAAGAACCAGGCCGCGCCCAGCATGATGAAGATCGGACCCGTGAAGCCGATGGCCGTCATGTCGGCCAATGGAATTTGGGGCAATGCAATGAACCACAACATCAAACCAACGGTGTGCACACCGCCGCGCCAAAACTGACCCTTGATGTCGTTGGGCACATAGGCTGCCAAACCCTGATGCCACAGCAAGGGCAGCATGACCAAGAGGCCGCAAAAATACCGCAGAAATTGCGCTTCGAACGGGTCCATTTGCATCGAAAAAGACCGTGCAATGGTGTTGAGCAAAGAAAAGGTCAAACCGCCCAAGGCCATCCAGGCCATGCCGCGCACCGGTGCAGGCAAGCGTTCAAAACGCCGTGTGTTTTGCAATCGTGTGAGGGTCAGCAAACGCTGAAGGGAGGTCGGGAAAAATCTGGACACCATGGGACTATATCGGAGCACGATACACATGCGAGTCTCATGGGTTACCAGCCAAACGGCCGCAAGGCCGCAAGGCCAGGGTGCCAAAGAAAACGGGCCCCAAGGGCCCGTTCAGATGGGAGCTGTTCAAGATCAGCTGTTTTGCAAAGCAGCAATGCGCTCTTCAATGGGAGGGTGTGTTGAGAACAACTGACCAATGCCACCCGCAATGCCCATGGCTGCAACGCTCTTAGGCAACTCGGCTGTGTGCAAGCCACCCAAACGCGCCAAGGCGTTCATCATGGGCTGCTTGCGGCCCATCAACTGAGCGGCACCTGCGTCGGCACGGAACTCGCGCTGACGGCTGAACCAAGCCACCACAATGGCAGCAGCGAAGCCGAGCACAATGTCCAACACAATGGTGGTCACCCAGTAGCCAATGCCAGGGCCCGTGTTTTCTTCGTCGTTTTTGCGCAAGAAGCTGTCAACGGCATAACCCACCACACGCGACAAGAAGACCACAAAAGTGTTCATCACGCCTTGAATCAGGGTCATGGTGACCATGTCGCCATTGGCAATGTGCGCCACCTCGTGGGCCAACACCGCCTCGATTTCTTCGTGCGTCATGTTTTGCAACAAGCCTGTTGATACAGCCACCAAAGCAGAGTTTTTAAACGCACCTGTGGCAAAGGCATTGGGGTCACCTTCAAAGATACCGACTTCAGGCATGCCAATGCCCGACTTGTCAGCCAACTTTTGCACGGTGTCGACCAGCCATTTTTCGTCGGCGTTGCTGGGCTGTGCAATCACTTGCACGCCAGAGCTCCATTTGGCCACCGGCTTGCTGATCAGCAAGGAGATGATGGCACCGCCAAAACCCATGATGAGGGCATAGCCCAGAAGCGCGCCCAAGTTCAAACCATTGGCCGTGAGGAATCGGTTCACGCCCAACAAACTGGCCACCACACCCAACACCAACACCACCGCCAAGTTGGTCAACACAAATAAAAGAATACGTTTCATGAGGAATAAAGTTCCACCGCCCAGCGAAGGCCAAGCGCACGCTTCGCATATTAGGGTTCACACAAACAAAATCAAGTGAGGGAATCTAATTCCTCAAAATGGAACGGAATTAGGCCGTTCTAGGCAAGCGAAAAACCTGAGCGTCTTGGTAAAAATCTGGCGCCATGTTCTCGGGCCACCAGCCGGGCAGGCCCAATACAGGCGTGGGCAAAAAAGGCTTGCGGGCCAATTTGTCCGCTTGTAAATCTTGGGACAACCAAGCATCCCAGTCCAACACGGCCAAGCCGTTGGGCACACGCCACATGTGCACGGTGATGGCCTTGTAGGGGGCGACCAGCTTTTCCAAAGCCGCATGACCAAAAATTTGCATCTGCGCACTGCCCCAAAGGCCCCGGTGCGTCACAAAGGCCGCTTGCCAATCGCGCCGCTCTAAAGCGTCCCAAATGACATCCTCAACTTGGAGCAAACAGGCGTTCTCATCAAACACCGTGACAGCATCACGGACAGGGCCGCGTACGGCACCGACCCCCTGGCTTTGGATGGCGGCTGCTTGAAGTTGATTGAGTTGTTGCTTGGCCAACGGAAAATGCAACCAACACAAAGCGTTGAAAAAATCGTGCAGGCCCTCACGCGTGGGCACGGCATGCTGTTCAAAAATGAATTGCTCGTAGGCCATGCCCTCAGGCAAGTTGTCTTGCGAGACAAACTGCACGTGGCAAACAGCCTTGGCAGGCGATGCCTGCTGCGCCAACGCTCGCAGCGTGGCAAGTGCGCCATTGCAGGCCTCGGCCACTGACTGGCCTTGTGCAACCTGCTGCGCCATGCGCTCTCCGGTGGCACGCCAAGGCGCAAGCCAAGGCGCGGTCCAATCAATGAGGCTTAGGCCACTCGCCATGGTAAAGCTTCACCCGAGCGCAAAGGTTTCAATTCGGCTTCACCAAATTGGAAGCTCTCGGGTGGGGTCCAGGCTTCACGCTTTAAGGTGATGGTGCCGGTGTTGCGCGGCAAGCCGTAGAAATCGGCACCATTGAAACTGGCGAAGGCTTCGAGTTGCGCCAGTTTGCCCACACTGTCAAAGGCCTCGGCGTACATCTCGAGGGCGGCGTGCGCGGTGTAGCAACCTGCGCAACCTGATGCGTGTTCTTTCAAGTGCGCAGGATGCGGCGCACTGTCGGTGCCCAAGAAGAAGCGTGTGTTGCCCGATGTTGCAGCGTTGAGCAAAGCCACACGGTGTGTTTCGCGTTTGAGCACAGGCAAGCAGTAATAGTGCGGGCGAATGCCACCGGTGAAAATGGCGTTGCGGTTGTACAGCAGGTGATGTGCAGTGAGCGTGGCACCCACAAAGCGATCGGCGGCCATGACATAGTCGGCGGCGTCTTTGGTTGTGATGTGTTCGAACACAATTTTGAGTTCGGGGAAATCGCGTCGCAGAGGAATGAGTTGGGTGTCGATGAAGGCCGCTTCACGGTCAAACAAATCGATGTCGCTGCTGGTCACTTCGCCGTGCACCAACAACAGCATGCCCACCTTTTGCATGGCTTCGAGTGTGGGGTAAATCTTTTTCAAATCGGTCACACCCGCATCGCTGTTGGTCGTAGCGCCTGCTGGATACAGTTTGCATGCAACCACACCGGCCGCTTTGGCTTTGACAATTTCTGCGGGTGGCAAATTGTCCGTCAGGTACAAGGTCATGAGGGGCTCGAAGGCCACGCCCTGAGGCACCGCCGCCATGATGCGGGATTGATAAGCCAAGGCTAACTCGGCGGTGGTCACCGGTGGCTTCAAGTTGGGCATGATGATGGCGCGGCCAAATTGTGCAGCGGTATGCGGCACCACAGTTTGAAGTGCAGCGCCATCGCGCACGTGCAAGTGCCAGTCATCGGGGCGGGTGAGCGTCAGTGAGGATGTCATGGTGAATTGCCAATCAAGATTTTTGCAATGAAGGTTCGAGCAAGGCCATCAGGTCTTGCTCTGCCAAGCCTTGAGACCGCAACATGTCGCGGGTGTTGTGCAAGGACTGTAAGAGTTCTAAAGCTTGGGCGTACAAAGTTTCGCCAGCGGGCGTGAGTCGAGTGGGGTAAGAACTGCGATCGATCAAGGCCACACCGGCCCACGCTTCCAAGGACTGAATGCGCCTAGAAAACGCTGGCTGCGTCACGTGGCGAAGCTGCGCGGATCGGCTGAAACTGCGGGTTTCAGCCAAGCTCACAAAGTCTTCAAGCCACTTGGTTTCCATGCCAACATTATCCTGCATCCGCCTCAGAGTTCTGTTGCAAGGACCACATTTGCGCGTAGCGCCCGCCCAGTTGCAGCAATTGCGCATGATTGCCGCGCTCGATGATGTGACCAGCCTCCATCACCAAAATCTCGTGTGCATCCACCACCGTTGACAATCGGTGCGCAATGACCAGCGTGGTTTTGTTTTGCGCGGCACTGGCCAGCTCGGCCTGGATGGCGCGTTCGTTGGCCGAATCGAGGGCCGAGGTGGCCTCGTCAAACACCAAGATGGGTGGGTTCTTGAGCAGCGTGCGGGCAATGGCCACGCGTTGCTTTTCGCCGCCTGACAATTTGAGGCCGCGCTCACCCACCGAGGTGGCATAGCCTTTGGGGGTAGACACAATGAAGTCATGGATGCGCGCCGCCTTGGCAGCTGTTTCTATTTCTTCTTGGGTCGCACCAGTTCGGCCGTAGCCAATGTTGTAAGCCACCGTATCGTTGAACAGCACCGTGTCTTGGGGCACGATGCCCAAAGACTTGCGCACGCTGTGCTGAGTCACTTGGCGGATGTCTTGGCCATTGATGCTGATGCGACCTTGATGAACGTCGTAGAAACGGAACATCAAACGCGCCAAGGTGGATTTGCCAGAACCCGAGGGGCCGACCACGGCCACCGTTTTGCCAGAAGGAATTTCAAAGCTGATGTTGTGCAAAATGGGTCGGTCAGACTCGTAGGCAAACGAGACGTTCTCAAATTTCAAATGCGCGCCTGCTTGGCAATTCAAATCGGGGGCATGCGGCACATCGGCCACTTCTCGTTCGCGGTCCATCAGGACAAACATCTTGTCGAGATCGGTCAGGCTTTGTTTGATTTCGCGGTATAGCACGCCCAAGAAGTTGAGCGGTATGTAGAGTTGAATCATGAAGGCATTGATCATGACCAAATCACCCAAGGTCATGCGGCCATCGACCACACCTTGCGTGGCCCGCCACAACATGGCCACCAAAGCAGCTGCAATGATCAGTTGTTGCCCTGTATTCAAAAGCGACAAGGAGGTCTGTGATTTCAACCGTGCTTTTCTCAGGCGCTCTAAGCTTTCGTCATAGCGATTGGCCTCGTAAGCCTCGTTGCCGAAGTACTTGACGGTTTCGTAGTTCAGCAAGGAGTCGATTGCCTTGGTATGCGCGGCGGAATCAAACTCATTGGCTTGTTTTCGAAAGTGGGTGCGCCATTCGGTGACTTGCACCGTAAAGAAAATATAAAAGCCCAAGGCCGCCAAGGTGATCCAAGCAAACCACGCATCAAACTTCACAGCCAATATCGACAAGACCAAGGCCACCTCAATGAGGGTGGGCACGATGCTGTAAAGCGAGTAAGAGATGAGCGACTCAATGCCGCGCACGCCGCGCTCAATGTCGCGCGTCATACCCCCCGTCTGGCGGGCCAAATGAAAGCGCAAGCTCAAGGCGTGCAAATGTTGAAAAGTTTCCAATGCAATGCTGCGTGCTGCACCTTGCGTAGCCTTGGCAAACACCAACTCTCGCAGTTCTGTGAACGCCGAGGTCATGAGCCGTAGCGCGCCATAGCCCACCAGCAAAGCCACAGGCACCACCAAGACTTGCGCCGGATCACTTGGCTTGAAGCTCATGGCATCCACCAAATTTTTCAGCAAGATGGGCACACTGACGTTGGCCAGCTTGGCGCCCACCATGAACATCAGCGCAGCGGCCACGCGCCATTTGTAAGCCAACAAATAGGGCAACAAACGCTTCAATGTACGGCCATCAGAGTCTTTTTGGGGCGGCTGCGCGACGGCGGTTCCCGGTGTGGCAGGTGCTGTGGGGGCGGAAGAACTTTCACCGTGATGGCGCATGGGTCACAATCTGAATCAAAATCAAGCCCTCATTGTGCCCCCGTCTTGACGTCATCACCGAAGGTCCCTCTATGAACCCTCCTGAAAAAGTAGCCTTGCCCACCGACCAAGAGCTGGTGCTCAAGGTCATCCCCATGCCCGCCGACTGCAATGCCAATGGCGATATCTTTGGTGGCTGGGTGATGGCTCAGGTCGACTTGGCTGGTGCCGTGCTCCCCGCCAGACTGGTACGCGGCCGCATGGCCACTGTGGCTGTGAATGAATTCATCTTCAAGCAACCGGTCAAAGTGGGCGATCTGCTTTCGTTTTTTTCACGCATCACGCGCGTTGGTCGAACGTCCATCACGGTGCAAGTGGAAGTGTTTGCAGAGCGCTTTTCCAACCAGGGGGAGTTCATCAAGGTGACAGAAGCGCGCCTAACCTATGTGGCCATTGATGCAGATGGCAAACCGACGCCTGTGCCAGAACGCTAAAGCTTGAGGAATGACTTCTGTGCTCAGGGCGCGATGCCCCAGCGACCTGAGTTCAAGAGGTGAGATAGGCCGCGGTGCCCGTTGACAGCAACTTACCGTCGGCCGCACGAAACTCCATGCGCGCATTGCCCACCCGGGCACCCACGCGAACGGCTTCAGCATGAATGACAAATTCGTCCCCAATGCCAGGGCGTAAAAAGTCGATGCGCAAATCTATGGTGCTGTGACGGGCAAACCGCTCAAGCCGTTTGGCAGGCGCTTCGTCCATGTGTTTGGCACCGAGGGCTGCCAAAACAGCCAAGCTGCCCATGGCGTCCAACACCGCACTGATCACGCCACCGTGAATTCGATGGTACGCAAAGTGCCCCACCAATTCGGGTTTCATGGTGAGGTGCGCCACGATGCCAGTGGCTTCAATGCTTGAAACCTTCAACCCCATCCATTGGTTGAAAAGAATTTTGTCTTCGTAGATCTCGCGCAAACCTTCGATGAACTCAGGCTCAAAAGTAACCTGCGGTGGGATGTCTGCGCGAGAGGAAGTCATGGGGCATTCTAAGTTGAGAGATCAACTTAGATTTTAGAGAAGTCGGGCTTGCGTTTTTCCATGAAGGCGCCAAATGCCTCGCGCGCTGCAGGCTCGGTGAGCATGCGGCGGAAACTTTGACCTTCTTCGCCCATGCGCTCAATCAGCACCTTGGATTGACCGCTCTTCATCAAACGCTTGGTCTCAACCAAAGCAGACAAAGGTTTGGCTGCCAACTTTTTGGCTTGCGCTTGTGCGTAGCCATTGACTTCTGTGGGTGGCACCACGCGATTGACCAAACCAATCTCCAACGCGGCTTCTGCAAAAAAAGCTTCGCCTAACAACAAGGCTTCAGCAGCTCGGTGATAGCCAAACATTTGCGGGGCCAACACACTGGAGGCAAACTCAGGGCACAAACCCAAATTCACAAAGGGCATGGAGAACGCAGCATTGTCACCCGCGTAGACCAAGTCGCAATGGAAAAGCAAGGTGGTGCCAATGCCCACAGCAGGACCTGCTACGGCGGCAATGGCGGGTTTCTCAAAGGTGGTCAACGCGCGCATGAAATGGAACACGGGCGAGTCCACCGTGGAAGGTGGCTTGTTCAAAAAATCACCAATGTCGTTGCCGGCACTGAAGATCGATTCGTGGCCTTGAATCACCAAAACACGGATGGCGGGATCGGCTTGCGCCTGGTCGACGGCTTGCGCCATGGCGGCGTACATGTCGCCCGTGATGGAATTCTTTTTGTCGAGGCGGTTGAAGGTGAGGGTCATCACTCCGGCGTCGATGTGGGTCAAGATGTCTGACATGGTCTGGTGTCTTTCTATCGATTCAATGGATTTCAGTTGGTGCCAGGTACACGAACCCAAGTTTGCGTGCGACCGAAGGGACCGATCGAACCACGCACTTCCAGTTTCGCGCCATTCTCAATGGGCGTGAGACGAAGGCCATAAGTTTTGCCGTTTTCAGGATCGAGAATTTCGCCGTCTTCCCAGACATTTTTACCGCTGGCTTTTTTGGCGCCGCGAATGATCTCAAGCCCCAACACCGCTTGGTTCTTGCGGTCGTCGCTGCACTTGTCGCACTTGGCATTCTGATCTGCGTCTTTGCGTAGCAATTTTTCAACGCGCCCCTTGATCACACCTTGCTGCTCCACGATCACCACCATGCTTTTGAGCTCACCGGTTTTGTCGTCAATGGTGTGCCACTGGCCCACAGGCGAGTTGGCCATGGCGCTGGTCGCCAAAGCGGCAACGCCCAACATGGCGAATGATTTCAACAGTTGGGACAAATGGAATGAGGGGTGCATGGATGTTTCCTTCGGAGGGGTTGGTCAGTGTTCAATGTTCAAGCCAAGGCCAAATCGG
Source organism: Limnohabitans sp. Hippo4 (assembly GCF_003063605.1). Taxonomy (NCBI): domain Bacteria; kingdom Pseudomonadati; phylum Pseudomonadota; class Betaproteobacteria; order Burkholderiales; family Comamonadaceae; genus Limnohabitans; species Limnohabitans sp. Hippo4. The sequence goes on from NZ_NESE01000003.1 coordinate 203,360, forward strand.
TGTCCATCAAAACATCCGCACCAGAGCGTGCCGTGTTCATCAGCGTCAGCGTTTCGGGCAACAGACGCGCAAAGTAGAAACGCGCTGTTTGCAATTTGGCTTTGTAGAAAGGATCAGGGCGTTGTGCTTCTTCTTCAGCCGCTGCAATTTTGGCCAAGGCCACTTGCGCCATGCGGGCCCAGAAGTAAGCAAACACCAGGTGGCCGGCCACGCGCAAATAATCGACAGACGCGGCGCCCACTTCATCGGCATTGCCCATGGCCTTCATGCCAATCTCGGTGGTGAACTGGGTCATCTTCTGGCCCAAATCGGCCAAAGGTTTGATGAACTCGGCCATGGCTTCGTTGCCCATTTCTTGCGCCACCAGTTTGCCAATCAACTTGCCAAACTTCTGCAAGCTGGCACCTTGATTGCCCAAGACTTTACGGCCGAGCAAGTCGAGTGCTTGAATGCCATTGGTGCCTTCATAAATCATGTTGATGCGCGCGTCGCGCACATACTGCTCCATGCCCCACTCTTTGATGTATCCGTGACCGCCAAACACTTGCTGGCACATGGTGGTGGCTTGGTAACCGTTGTCGGTCAAGAAGGCTTTTACGATAGGCGTCAACAGCGCCAAAATTTCGGCAGAGTCAGCGCGCACTTTTTCGTCAGGGTGATTGAGTTCTTTGTCGATCAACAAAGCGCCATAGCAAGCCAAAGCACGGCCGCCTTCAGCATAGGCCTTGGCGGTCAACAACATGCGACGCACATCGGGGTGAACCAAAATAGGATCGGCGGGTTTAGACGGTGCTTTGACGCCCGACAAACTGCGCATTTGAATGCGGTCTTTGGCATAGGCCAAGGCATTTTGATAAGCCACTTCGGTCAAGCCCAAGGACTGATTGCCCACGCCCAAACGCGCACCGTTCATCATCACAAACATGGCGGCCAAACCTTTGTTAGGTTGACCCACCATGTCGCCCACGGCGCCATCGAGCACCATCTGACATGTGGCATTGCCGTGGATGCCCATCTTGTGCTCCAAGCCGCCACAGTAAATGCCATTTCGGTCGCCAATCGAGCCATCGGCCTTCACATTGAACTTGGGCACCACAAACAAACTGATGCCTTTGCTGCCAACAGGTGCATCAGGCAAACGTGCCAACACCAAGTGAACAATGTTGCCCGCCAAATCGTGCTCGCCAGCGCTGATGAAAATCTTTTGACCGGTTAAGCGATAAGTGCCATCGGCTTGGGGTTCGGCTTTGGTGCGAAGCATGCCAAGGTCGGTACCGCAATGAGGTTCAGTCAAGCACATGGTGCCAGTCCACTCACCGCTGGTGAGCTTGGGCAAGTAAATGCTCTTTTGAGCAGGCGAGCCGTGCGCTGACAAGCATGCATGCGCGCCATGCGATAAGCCTGGGTACATGGTCCAAGCTTGATTGGCGGAGTTCAGCATTTCAAAGAAGCACTGATTGACCACCAAGGGCAATCCTTGACCGCCGTATTCTTCTTCGGCGCTCAATGCCGCCCAGCCGCCTTCGACGTACTTGGCATAAGCATCTTTAAAACCGGCAGGTGCCGTCACTTCATGGGTGTCGCGATTGAGTTTGCAACCTTCTTCGTCACCTGACACATTCAAGGGGAAGACCACTTCAGCCGCAAATTTACCGCCCTCTTCCAACACCGCATTGATGGTGTCGGCGTCGGTGTCGGCGTGCTTGGGCATGGCCTTGAGTTCATTTTCCAAATCGAGCAACTCGTGTAACACAAATTGAAGGTCACGCAGGGGAGGGGTATAGCTGGGCATGTTGGACTTTCAGAAAAATGAAAATTGGGACAAAGAATCAGGGGGTGTTGCGCGACACGATGGTGGTGAAACCTTGACGTGCGCGCTCTGCAGCACCCGGGTTGCGCAAAAATCTGGCTTCGTAATGCAAAGCCAAAATAAGGCCATGAATTTCAAAGGCCACCTGCAAAGGATCGGCTTTGGAATTCAAATGTTGTTCTTCTTGTGCTTGTGCAACAGCGCGTTGCAATGCGTTTTGCCACGTGTTCACTGACGAGGCCAATGCATCCCGCACAGGACCAGGACGATCGTCAAACTCCACAGCACCGCTGATGTAAATGCAGCCCGAATCAATTTCGGTGGAGGTGCGTTGCATCCAGTTGTCAAACAACTTTTGCAAACGGGGCAAGCCGCGTGTGCAACTGAGGGCGGGATAAAACACTTCGCTTTCAAAGCGATCGTGGTATTCACGAATGACGGAAATTTGCAATTCTTCGCGTGAGCCAAAGTGCGCAAACACGCCCGACTTGCTCATGCCAGTCACTTCGGCCAGTGCGCCGATGGACAAGCCTTCCAAGCCAATTTGAGAGGCCAGTCCCAAAGCGGCATCGACGATGGCTGCTTTGGTTTGACGACCTTTCATCAAGCTTCGGCCTCCGGCTTCGTCCGCTGGGCGAAAGGCACTGGCGGCCGCGCCTGCAGAGGAACCGGAAGTGATGTGTCGTACTGTCATGCCGTGAATTTGTAAAAAAGAACGCTCGTTCTATTTTGCATGAAAATGCCAATCCCGGCAAAAAGAAAAGGCGAATCAGGGTTAATCCCGACTCGCCTTGGCGATGGCTTGCTTGGCTTTTGGCCAAGCACCACCTTGATTGAAAAACCTTGATCAGGCTTTGCGTTTGTAGGCCACAACCTTCTGCGTTTGCTCGCCCAAGCCTTCAATGCCCAGGTGCATGACGTCACCCTTCTTGAGGTACACCGGCGCTGGCTTGCCGTCTTTCTTCATGCCCATGCCGACGCCTGGCGGGGTGCCGGTGGTGATGATGTCACCTGGCTCCAAGGTCATGAACTGGCTGACGTAGCTGACCAATTTGGTGACGCCAAAAATCATGGTTTTGGTGGTGCCGGTTTGCATGCGCTGGCCGTTCACATCCAAGAACATTTTGAGGTTCTGAACATTGGGCACTTCGTCTTTGGTCACCATCCAAGGACCGATGGGGCCAAAGGTATCGCAACCCTTGCCCTTGTCCCATGTGCCGCCGCGCTCGATTTGGTACTCGCGTTCGCTGACGTCGTTGATGGTGCAGTAACCCGCCACATAGTCGAGGGCTTCTTTTTGTGACACATAGCTGGCGTGCTTGCCAATGACAATGCCCAACTCAACTTCCCAATCGGTTTTCACAGAGCCTTTGGGCAACATGACTTCGTCGTTGGGGCCTTGAATGCAAGAGGTGGCCTTCATGAACACGATGGGTTCTTTGGGCACGGGCAAGTTGGACTCGGCAGCGTGGTCGGCGTAGTTCAAGCCAATGGCAATGAACTTGCGCACGTTGGCCACGGGGCAACCCATGCGGGGCTTGCCTTTGACCAAGGGCAGCTTGTCGGTTTTGAGTTTGGCCAACTTGGCCAAGACTTTGTCGGACAGTTGGTCGGGGCCGATGTCGGACACCACACCGCTTAAGTCGCGCAGTTTGCCAGCGGCATCAATCAATCCTGGCTTTTCTTTGCCGGGTTGGCCATAGCGAACGAGTTTCATGAAGAAATCCTTAGGTTAAAAATGGGGCTCAAAGGTGTTTGAACCAAGGTTTTTGAACAGCGGTGATTGTGATCGAATTTCGTTCAATAAGTTGAACGACCACCCGACAAATCAAACACCGCGCCCGTTGAGAAAGAACAGTCTTCGGTCAGCAACCATGTGACCATGGCCGCCACTTCATCGGGCGTACCAAAACGACCCATTGGAATTTTGGAAAGCATGAACTGAATGTGCTCGGGTGTCATCTGATCGAAGATGGCTGTTTTAACAGCGGCTGGCGTGACACAGTTCACGCGCACATTGGTATTGGCCAACTCTTTGCCCAATGACTTGGTGATGGTCATCACGGCAGCCTTGCTAGCACTGTAGGCGCTGGCATTGGGATTGCCATCTTTGCCCGCCACAGATGCGATGTTGACGATGCGACCTGCAGGACGCTCTTTCAAATGTGGTGTCCATTCGCGGCAGCAATAAAACACGCCGTTGACATTGACGTCCATCACTTGTTGCCACGCATCGACGGGGTAGTTCCACACTTGCGTGTTGGGACCTGTGATGCCCGCGCAGTTGACCACGGCGTCGACCTGGCCGTTTTTCAAAGTGGCTTCGGTGGCTGCCACCACAGACGCATGCTGCGCCACATCGACTTTGACGGCGTGAACCTTGCCGGGATGGTTCAAGCTGGCCACGGCTTTGGCCATGCCAGCGTCATCGCGGTCCCACAAGGTGACGCTGCCGCCCGAAGCCAGCACGCGTTCGGCAATGGCGTAGCCCAAGCCGGTGGCACCACCGGTGATGACCGCGTGGCGGCCTTTCATGTCGTATTGGTTCATGGATTTCTTTGATTGAGTAGTTGGATGTGGCTTGAAAAAAGGCTTAGATGGTCATGCCACCGTCGACCATGTAGGCATTGCCCGTGGCGAAGGCGGCTTCATCTGACGCCAAGAACACCACGATGGGCGCAATTTCATGCGCTTGGGCAATGCGGCCCATGGGTTGGCGCGCCACAAAGTTTTTACGCGCTTGCACGGGATCGGCTTCTGAATTGATGCGATCTTGCAGTGAAGGCGTGTCGACGGTACCAGGGCAAATGGCGTTGCAGCGAATGCCATTGGCCACAAAATCGGCCGCCACGCTTTTGGTCAAACCAATGACCGCTGCTTTGGAAGCGCCATAAATAAAGCGATTGGGCAAACCGCGCACACTGGAGCAGACGCTGGCCATGTTGATGATGCTGCCACCACCTTGTGCCAGCATTTTAGGCAAGACCGCTTGAATCATCCAAAACTGACCGCGTGCATTCAGGTTGAAAGCAAAGTCCCAATCCTTGTCGGTGGCTTGCAAAATGGTGCCGCCATGGACCACACCCGCACAATTGAACAAGGCATCGATGCGCGGAATGAGGGCCACTTGTTTTTGAATGTCGTCTTTGTTCATGACATCCAAAACTGCGGTGTGCACATTGGCCACGCCCGCATATGTTTTGAGTAGCTCTGGATTGACGTCAGTGGCCCAAACGGTGGCGCCTTCGGCCACCATGGCCATCACGGCAGCGTGGCCAATGCCCTGGCCCGCAGCTGTGACCAGGATGTTTTTGTTTTTCAATCTCATGCTTTGATCTCCAAATGATTCTCTTGACGCTGGTCGATGGCTTGCCAATCCCATTCAATGCCCAGTCCAGGCGTGTCGGGGGGGTACGCAAAGCCATCTTTGACTTTCATGCGCGAATGCGTGATGTCGTCCAATTGAGGAATGTATTCCACCCAAGTGGCATTGGGAACCGCAGCGCACAAACTGACGTGCAGCTCCATCAAAAAGTGGGGGCACACCGGCACATCGAAGGTTTCGGCCAAATGCGCTGTTTTGATCCAAGGCGTGATGCCACCAATGCGCGCCACGTCGGGCTGCACCACGCTGCAAGCGCCCTGCTCTAAATACTCTCTGAATTGCATGGGGTGGTACATCGACTCGCCCACCGCCACAGGAATGGGAGTGTGTGCGCGCAAGTGCCTGTGACCTGAAACATCTTCAGCGGGCATGGGCTCTTCTAACCATGCCAAATCAAGGCCTTCGAAAGCTTTGGCCCTTCTGACCACTTCTGCACGGTGGAAGCCTTGGTTGGCGTCGGTCATGATGTCGAATGCGGGTCCCACCGCATTGCGCACGGCCGACAAACGCGCCACATCCTCGCTGACATGCGGACGGCCAATTTTGATTTTGGCGCCTTTGAAACCATCGGCTTTGGCCTGCAGCGTTTGCGCGACCAATTCTTCGGGGGACAAATGAAGCCAGCCGCCCTCGGTGGTGTAAAGCGGCACTTTGCTTTGCGCGCCTCCCAGCAATTGCCACAAAGGCAATTGTTGACTTTGCGCACGCCAATCCCAGAGGGCTGTGTCAACGCAGGCCAAGGCCAAACTGGTCATGGCGCCAACGGCCGTGGCGTGCGTGTGAAAAAACAATTCTTTCCAAATGGCTTCCACATGCACTGGGTTTTTGCCAATGAGCCGAGGAACCAAATGATCTTTGAGCAAAGCCACCACAGAACTGCCGCCGGTGCCAATGGTGTAGGCGTACCCTGTGGCTTGAATGCCATCGCTGCACACCAGGGTGAGCAGAATGGTTTCTTGGGTGACAAAAGATTGAATCGCATCGGTGCGAACAACCTTGGGCGGCAAGTTCACTTGACGCAAATGAACGCGATCGATGGTGACTGAAGTCATGTTGAAAAATGTTGTGACGAGTTCGGGTTTATGCGTAGCCTAATTGGCTTGACCCTCGCTCAGGTTCCATGTGAAGATTGTGCAACTGGTCTGACCAATTGTCCAATCCTCGTATTCCCTGAGCTTTGAAATCCATCGAACCCCAAAGGCTGTATCGCCAAATTGCCAAGCAAGTCCAAGGATTGATTTCCTCGGGCGAATTTGCTGTGGGTTCACGTTTGCCCGCCGAACGCGATCTGGCCATGCAACTGGGTTTCAGCCGACCTTCCGTTCGCGAAGCACTCATTGCCTTGGAAGTAGAAGGTGTGATTGAAGTGCGCACCGGCTCTGGCATCTATGTCAAATCATTGGGCAAGAAGAAACAAGCCGCACCCAGCACACTCAACACGCCCGCCGAATGGGGGCCGCTTGAAGTGATGCGCGCACGCTCCCTGATTGAAGCTGAAATGGCAGCCCTGGCCGCAGAAGGCGCCAATACGCAAGACATCAAGCGCATGGCCGCTGCACTCAAGGCCATGCAAAAAGATGCGAAAGCCGGCCGCATCCCCAGAGACAGCGACATCGCCTTTCACATGGCCATTGCCAATGCCTGCGCCAACAGCGTGATGCACGACACCCTTGAGCTTTATTTAGAAGCCAGAAATGGCCCTTTGTTCGAACGCTTGGGCGATTACTTTGAATCGCCTGCTTCATGGGCCGCCGCCATTGCAGAGCATCAAGAAGTTTTGGATGCCATCGAAGCGCGCGACCCACAGCGTGCGCGCAAAACCATGCAAAAGCATTTGAACCAAGCTCACAAACGTTTCAGCGCTAGCTGGCGAAGCGCACCCTCTCGTCTTTAGTTTTTTCGCCAGCACCTTCTCACTTCACCACCTCAACAGGAGACAACATGAAAACGAAACGCAACACCCTCAAAGCACTGGCCAGTGCCAGCATGGTGGCCATTGGCCTGGTCGCCGCTTTGGGCAGCTCTATGGCGCAAGCGCAGACCAAACTCAAGTGGGCCCACGTGTACGAAACGTCAGAGCCCTATCACACGGAGTCGGTTTGGGCGGGTGAAGAAATCAAAAAACGCACCAACGGCAAGTACGAAGTTCAAGTGTTTCCTGCGTCCACACTGGGCAAAGAAACCGACATCAACCAAGGCCTCACTTTGGGCACTGTTGACATGATCATCAGCGGCCCCTCGTTTGCTGCGCGCGCCTACCCTCGCTTTGGCATTGCTTACTACCCCTTCATCTTCCGTGATGGCGATCACCTCATTGCTTACTCCAAGAGCCCCGTATTTGCCGAAATGGTCAATGAGTTCCGCGCCAAGACCGGCATTCAAGTCACGGCCTACACCTATTACGGTGCACGTCACACCACTGCACAAAAAGCCTTCACCAACTGCGCCGGCATGAAGGGCATCAAGATTCGCGTGCCCGACGTACCTGCTTACCGTGCCACGCCCGAGGCTTGCGGCGCCAACCCCACACCGATTGCTTTTGCCGAAGTTTATTTGGCCCTGCAAAACGGCACCGTTGAAGCGCAAGAAAATCCTTTGACCACCATCGAAGCCAAGAAGTTCTTTGAAGTGCAAAAGGCCATCATGCTGACCGGTCACATCGTGGACGGCTTAACCACACAAATCGCGCCACACGTTTGGAACAAACTGTCCGATGCTGAAAAGAAAATCTTCACCGACGTAACGCAAGAAGCTGCCGTACGCGCCACTGCCAAAATCAAAGCACGCGAAGCCGAGTTGGTTGACGAGTTCAAGAAAAAAGGTTTGCAAATTGTGCAAGTCGATCGCAAGTCTTTCCAAGACGCTGTCTTGAAAAACAAGCCACTCGAATCCATGGGCTTTACCAAAGCTGACTTCGACAAGATTCAAGCGGCCAAGTAATCGCGTCGGTGTATTGATGCAGGTGTGCCAACGGCACACCCCTCACAGGTTGGGCCCTTGGCTCAATCTGTGATTTGTTTAACCAGGAATTTCACATGAGCAACCTGCCCGACCTCGACGCCATGCCCAAAGTCATGGGCGACGATGGCCAGTTTCACGCGACCGACGAAGAAGTTTATTTGTCTGGCACCCCCATCGAAGCTTGGGTTGCCTTGGGCTTTTTTTGGGTATTGGGTGCCACCGTTTTTTACCAGTTCTTCACACGTTACGTGCTGAACAACTCGGCCTCATGGACCGAAGAAATTGCGCGCTATCTTTTGATCGCGGTTGTTTTCACAGGCGCCACCATTGGCGTGGCCAAAAACAACCACATTCAGGTGGACTTCTTTTACAAGTTCATGCCTCAGTGGCTGTCCAATGTCATGAACACTTTGGTGGACATCATGCGCATAGGCTTTTTTGGTGCTGCCACTTTTCTCACATATCAAATGATGGAGAAACTGGGCAACTACAAAATGACCATTGTCGATTTGCCCATGAACTTGGTTTACGGCGTGGTTTTGCTTGGCTTTGCCGCCATGTGCATTCGGGCCATTTGGGTTATGAAAATTCATTGGCAACGGGGTTACACCGTGTTGCAACGCCCAGAGTCAGAAATGACCGACCGTTAAGTCCCTGTTTCAAGATCCGAAAGAAATTCGATGTTAAAAATTTTGTTCTTGTTGCTCATGAGTGGCGGCATTCCGGTCGCCATTGCCATGGCGGGCGCCTCGCTGATCTACTTGTTCTGGACACAAAGCTCGCCCCCCTTTGTGGTCATTCACCGCATGGTCTCGGGCATTGACAGTTTTCCCTTGCTGGCTGTGCCTTTCTTTATTTTGGCCGGCAACCTCATGAACAATGCCGGCATTACCAACCGCATTTACAACTACGCACTGGCATTGGTAGGTTGGATGAAAGGCGGCTTGGGCCACGTCAATGTGGTGGGCTCTGTGGTGTTTGCAGGCATGAGCGGCACCGCCATTGCCGATGCGGCAGGCCTTGGCACCATTGAAATCAAGGCCATGAAAGACCATGGCTACAGCACAGAGTTTGCAGTTGGCGTCACCGCAGCTTCTGCCACGCTGGGCCCCATCATTCCGCCTAGCTTGCCGTTTGTGATTTACGGCATGATGGCCAATGTGTCGGTGGGCTCGCTCTTCTTAGCAGGCATCTTGCCCGGCGCCTTGATGGCCCTTCTCATGATGGTCACCGTGGCTTACTTTGCACACAAAAACAATTGGGGCTCAGACGTAAAGTTTGAATGGCCACGTGTTATCAAGGCCTTGGCAGAAACAGGCGTTGTCATTGGTTGGCCCATTGGCGTGTGGGGCTTGGTCACTTTATTTGAAACGCCTCCCCAATTGACAGTATTCATCGCCCTGGGGTTTTTGTTTGTCGCCGACAAAGTTTTTAAGTTTCAAGCAGTGCTGCCCATCATGACGCCCGTGTTGTTGATTGGGGGTATGACAACCGGCGTCTTCACGCCCACTGAAGGCGCCATTGCGGCTTGTATTTGGGCCATCATTTTGGGCTTTTTCTGGTATCGCACGCTCAATCCCAAGATGTTTGTCAAGATTTGTCTTGACACCGTAGAGACCACCGCCACAGTGATGTTCATTGTGGCAGCCGCCAGCATTTTTGGCTGGATGCTAACCGCTACTGGCGTTACGGCTGCCATCAGTGATTGGGTCTTAGGTTTCACACAAGATCCTTGGAAGTTTTTACTCTTGGCCAACTTGCTCATGTTGTTTGTGGGTTGCTTCTTAGAGCCTACCGCAGCCATCACCATCTTGGTCCCCATTCTGATTCCCATTTGCCAAAAACTGGGCATCGACTTGGTTCACTTTGGCTTGGTCATGGTGCTCAACCTCATGATTGGTTTGTTGCACCCGCCCATGGGCATGGTCTTGTTTGTGTTGGCGCGTGTGGCCAAGCTCAGCGTCGAAAGAACCACAGCAGCCATCTTGCCTTGGCTGTTCCCCTTGCTGGGCAGTTTGGCTGTCATCACTTATTTTCCCAGCCTCGTGCTGTGGTTGCCCAAACAGTTTTATTGAATTGAAACCATGAGTCTCTTTATTCGCCTCCACCCCGCCGATGACGTGGTCATTGCGCGTGCTCAATTAATGAGCGGCAGCAGCATCGAAGGTGTCGCTGTTCGCGGCTTGGTGCCCCCCGGTCACAAAGTGGCCACACGTGCCATCCAAATGGGCCAGCCTGTTCGCCGTTACAACCAAATCATTGGCTTTGCCAGCGCCGTCATTCAACCCGGCGAGCACGTGCACACGCACAACCTCAACATGGGCCCCGAAAAAGGCAACTTTGAACGTGACTACGCCATTGGCCAGGACGTTAAACCCGAAGCACCACGCAAACAAGCCACCTTCATGGGCATCAAGCGCAGCGATGGCCGCGTCGCCACACGCAACTACATTGGCGTGCTGTCGAGTGTCAATTGCTCAGCCACGGCTGCACGCGCTATTGCCGATCATTTTTCCAAACGCAACAACCCTGCCGCGCTGGCCAACTTTCCCAATGTGGACGGCATCGTGGCCTTAACGCACGGTACCGGCTGCGGCATGGACACCGAAGGTTTGGGCATGAAATTGCTTGAGCGAACCCTTGCAGGTTATGCCACCCATGCCAACTTCTGGGGTGTGGTGGTGGTGGGCTTGGGATGCGAGACCAATCAACTCAACACTTGGCTGGCCCACAGCAGTTTGCGTGAAGGCGATACGCTCAAGGTGTTCAACATTCAAGACACGGGCGGCACTCGTCTCACCGTAGAAAAAGGCATTGCACTCATCGAAGAAATGCTACCCCGCGCCAATCAAGTCAAGCGCGAGCCATGCAGTGCTGAACACATCACCGTAGGCCTTCAATGCGGTGGCTCAGATGGTTACTCCGGCATCAGCGCCAACCCAGCATTGGGTGCTGCTGTCGACTTGTTGGTACAACACGGCGGCACGGCCATTCTCAGTGAAACACCCGAAATTTATGGCGCTGAACACTTGCTCACACGTCGCGCCGTGAAACCAGAAGTGGCACATAAACTGATTGACCGCATTCACTGGTGGGAGAACTACACCGAGATCAATGGCGGCGAGATGAACAACAATCCTTCACCTGGCAACAAAGCTGGCGGCCTCACCACCATCCTCGAAAAATCATTGGGCGCTGTGGCCAAAGGTGGTACCAGCAACTTGCAAGCGGTTTATGAATATGCAGAACCCGTCAACACGCATGGCTTCGTTTACATGGACACGCCCGGCTACGACCCAGTGAGTGCCACAGGCCAAGTGGCTGGCGGCGCCAACCTCATTTGCTTCACCACGGGCCGCGGCAGTGCCTACGGCTGCGCACCTTCGCCCAGTTTGAAATTTTCGACCAACTCAGCCTTGTGGAAAAAACAAGAAGAGGACATGGACCTCAATTGCGGCGAAATTGTGGACGGGGGTGTCAGCATTTCCGAGATGGGCCAGCGCATTTTCGAGATGATCCTGAAAGCGGCCTCTGGCGAACCCACCAAAAGCGAGAAGCACGGCTATGGTCAAAATGAATTTGTACCTTGGCAAGTGGGCGCTGTGATGTAAGCCACGTCTCACGCCATGCTTTGCCCGTGGCGTTGCACAACAAGAAAGTACTGTCATGAGCCAATGCATTCCCGCCGCACAACTGCAGCAACAAATTGCCAACATCATTCGAATGGCCGGCAGCGAAACTGCTGAAGCCGAGCAAGTGGCCGCCAACTTGGTCATGGCCAATTTGAGTGGTCATGACTCGCATGGCGTGGGCATGGTCCCGCGCTATGTCGATGCCGTTTTGGAAGGTGGCCTGAACCCCAACACCGGCGTCAAAGTGGTGCTCGACACAGGTCCCTTGCTGAACTTGGATGGCCAACGTGGCTACGGCCAAATCACAGGTGTGCAAGCCATGCAAATGGGCATTGAACGTGCCAAACAATTTGGCGTGTGCACGGTGGCACTCAGCCGCTCGCACCACTTGGGACGCATTGGTCACTTTGCCGAAATGGCAGTGGCCCAAGGCTTGGTGTCCGTTCATTTTGTGAACGTGCTGTCCCGACCCGTCGTCGCGCCCTTTGGCGGTGGCGATGGCCGCTTTGGCACCAACCCCTGCTGCATTGGCGTGCCCATGGGCAAGCGAAAACCCTTCGTGCTCGACTTTGCCACCAGCCGTGTGGCCCAAGGCAAGATGCGGGTAGCGCACAACAAAGGCGAACAAGTGCCCGATGGTTATTTGATTGACGAAAAAGGCCATCCCACCAACAACCCCGGTGTGGTGGTGGTGCCGCAATCGAATGGGCTGTTTGGCGCCCTCATGACTTTTGGCGACCACAAAGGCTTTGGTATGGCCATGGCCTGCGAATTGTTGGGCGGTGCACTCACAGGCGGTGGCACATGGCACCGCGAAGCCGATGACAAACGGGCTGTGCTCAATGGCATGCTCACCATGATCATCGACCCCGTTCGCTTGGGCACACAAGCCTCGTTTGAAAAAGAAGCCTTGGCCTTTGAAGACTGGCTGCGCCAAAGCCCCGCCGCCCCCAACACCGAAGGTGTGCTGTTGGCCGGAGAACCCGAACGCAAAGCACGCGCCGATCGCGAGCAAAACGGCATTTGGATTGACGATGCAACCTGGTCTGAGATTCAAGCAGCTGAAGCCAAACTGAAACACTGACATGGCAACACCCCAGCTCTCGCGCGCAACGCTCTCGCAAGTTTCTAACACGGTCATCACGCCTGGCTACGCAGTTCATCCCTTAAAGACAGGCGTTGTGCATTTGGGCTTAGGCGCATTTCACCGCGCCCACCAAGCCATGGTGTTTGACCAACTGCTACGCGAGGGCGATTCGCGTTGGGGCATTCATGGCGTGGGCATGACACAACCCGGTTTGGTCACCAAACTGCGTGCACAAGATGGCTTGTATGCGGTGCGCATTGCAGGCGCCACCGGTGTTGAATGGCAAGTGCCTGGTGCGCTCTGGCAAACCAGTGTGGCCACCACAGAACGGCAAAATGTACTCAATGCCATTGCGGCAAAAAGCACGCGATGGCTCACCCTCACCGTCACAGAAAAAGGCTATACCGCTTCGTTGGCCCAACTGTTGATCGATGGCTTGCGTTTGCGCCATGCAGCGGGCCACGCCGGCCTCACCATTGCTTCATGCGACAACCTGCAAGGCAACGGCCACAAACTTCAAGCCTTGATTCATGCCACAGCCAGCGCACAAGATACCGCGCTCATGCAGTGGATGGATGCTCATTGCGCGTTTCCTTGCAGCATGGTGGATCGCATCGTGCCTGCCGCCACAGACGAAGTTGCTACTGCAGCAAAAGACGCATTGGGCTTGATCGACGACTGCGCCCTCAGCACCGAAACATTTTGGGAATGGGTCATTGAAGACAAGTTTGTCGACCCAGCCGATGGGGCGCTATTGGCCCAATGCGGCGTGCGCGTCACGCCCGATGTGCACAGCTACGAAGAAGCCAAACTGCGAATGCTCAACGGCAGCCACTCGGCCATGGCCCTGATGGGCGCCATCACGGGCCGCCCTTACATAGCCACCTGCATTGGCGCCGATCACATCCGCGAGTTTGTCTACCGCTTGATGAGCCAAGAAGTAGCGCCTCATTTAAGCCGCACCGATTGGGCCGATTACCGCTACGCACTCATTCAACGTTTTGGCAACCCTTACTTGAAACACAGCGTGCATCAGATTGCCACCGACAGTTCACAAAAAATTCCACAGCGCTGGCCACCATCGATCTTGGGACAAATGGCCAAAGGCCAAGCGTTTGAACACCATGCCTTGGCAGCGGCTATTTTCTTGCGCTACACGCTGGCCGTGGATGAACAAGGGCACGCCTATGCCTTGAACGATCCGCAAGCAGAGAGCCTATTGGCCATCGGCAAAAACCAAGTAACAGATGCAGCGGGCAGCTTAAAAGCTTTGTTGTCTCGGCAAGACTTGTGGGGCACTGAGTTGCCTCACAACACACTGTGGGCCCAACGCGTGGCTTATTGGCACGATCAAGTGATTCATCAAGGCATCGATGCCACGGTGAAATTCGCCATCACCTTAGATGCCTAAACTGCAACATTGATCAACAGACCTTTATGAAAATCACAGCCGCCCGTGTCATCGTTTGCTGCCCTGGCCGCAACTTCGTCACACTCAAAATTGAAACCGACGACGGCCTCACCGGCGTTGGCGACGCCACCCTCAATGGCCGCGAGTTGTCGGTGGTGAGTTATTTGGAAGAGCACGTCATCCCTTGCTTGATAGGCCGAGACCCTCAGCAAATTGAAGACATCTGGCAGTACCTCTACAAAGGTGCCTACTGGCGCAGAGGCCCGGTCACCATGACCGCCATTGCCGCAGTGGACACGGCACTTTGGGACATCAAGGCCAAAATTGCAGGGCAACCGCTTTACCAATTGTTGGGTGGCCGCAGCCGCACCGGCATCATGTCGTACGCCCACGCAACAGGTCGCGATACAGCCGAGACTGTTGACGAAGTGCTGCGCCACAAAGAAATGGGCTACTTGGCCATCCGCGCGCAAAGCGGCATTCCGGGTTTGAACAAAGTTTATGGCGTGAGTGGCAATGGCCGCATGTACGAACCCGCTGACGGCCCCTTGCCGGGCGAGCACGATTGGAGCACCGAAAAGTATTTGCGCCACACACCTGGCTTGTTCCAGGCTGTGCGCGAAGCCGTGGGACCCGACACGCATTTGTTGCACGACGCGCACCATCGCCTCACGCCCATTGAAGCGGGCCGCTTGGGCAAAGAGCTGGAGCCCTTTCACTTGTTCTGGCTAGAAGACCCCACGCCCGCCGAAAACCAAGAAGCCTTCAAACTCATTCGCCATCACACCACTACGCCCTTGGCTGTGGGCGAGATTTTCAACACGGTGTGGGACTGCAAAGATTTGATCGAGCAGCAACTCATCGATTACATCCGCACCACCGTCACGCACGCGGGCGGCATCACGCATTTGCGCGTCATTGCCAACTTGGCCAGCTTGTACCAAGTGCGCACCGGCTGTCATGGTGCCACCGACATGTCACCGGTCTGCATGGGCGCTGCTTTGCACTTTGACACCTGGGTGCCCAACTTTGGCATTCAAGAACACATGGCGCACAGCGAAGAAATGCTGTCGGTCTTTCCGCATGATTGGCGCTTTGAAAAAGGCATGCTGTATTGCGGTGAGTCACCCGGCCACGGCGTGGACATTGATGAAAAGCTGGCCGCCAAGTATCCTTATCAGCGGGCCTACTTACCCGTCAACAGGCTTCAACATGACGGCACACTTTGGAGTTGGTAAATTCCTCAGCAAGCAGATACAAAAAAGGCACCTCGCGGTGCCTTTTTCGATGCTGCACAACTTCAAAGCACGCGTGCCAAAGAAGCCTGCAAATTCTCTGAAGGCAAACGCTTAAAGCCCGAGCGTGCAAAGCGTTGCATGCGGCCCATCATGAAAGCCACCAACAAAGAAGCCGTTACTTGCGCCTCCACGGTGGGGGTGTCGCTTTGAATGCCGCCATCGCGCAGTGATTGCTTGAAAGTGCTTTCCAATTTGTCGAACAGCAAGTTCATGCGCTCTTGCAAACGCTCGTTCTCAAAAACCAGCGCATCGCCCGTCATGACGCGCGCCATGCCAGGGTTCTTTTCTGCAAATTGCAAAATGAGCGCCACTGTGCGCGCCACTTGTGCAGGACCTGCAGGTTCGCGGTCGGCAATTTGGCGCACGAAGGCAAACACCGACTGCTCGACAAAATCAATCAAGCCTTCAAACATCTGCGCTTTGCTGGCGAAGTGACGGTACAAAGCCGCCTCACTCACACCCAGCTTGGCCGACAAGGCTGCAGTGGTGATGCGCTCTGCGCCGGGCTGCTCCAACATGCCCGCCAAAGTTTGCAAAATTTGCAATCGACGCTCACCAGGCTTGGGGCGCTTGCGTGTGGGCGCCGCGCCAGCTTCTTCGTTCTCGGGCAGGTTGTCGGAAGTTGTCTCTGTGGTCATGGCCTGTTCCTCAGTGGCTGCGAATCATGGTGCCGAACGCTTGGTCGGTCAGAATTTCTAACAACATGGCGTGTGGCACACGGCCATCGATGATGTGCACAGCGTTCACACCACTCTTGGCGGCATCCAAGGCGCCACTGATTTTGGGCAACATGCCACCACTGATGGTGCCATCGGCAAACAGCTCGTCAATGCGACGGGCGCTCAAGTCGGTCAACAGGTTGCCTGCTTTGTCCAAGACGCCGGGCGTGTTTGTCAGCAGCACCAACTTTTCAGCGCGCAGCACACTGGCCAATTTGCCTGCCACCACATCGGCATTGATGTTGTAACTCTCGTTGTTTTCGCCAAAGCCTATGGGGCTGATAACGGGAATGAAGGCGTCGTCTTGCAGGGCCTTCACCACGCTGGGGTCGATCGACTCGATGTCGCCTACTTGGCCCACGTCGTATTCTTTGTGGGGGTCGTTGTTGTCGACCATTTTGAGTTTCTTGGCGCGAATCATGCCGCCATCGCGACCCGTCAAGCCCACAGCCTTGCCGCCCGCTTGGTTGATCAGCCCCACGATGTCTTGTTGCACTTCACCGGCCAACACCCACTCCACCACTTCCATGGTTTCGGCGTCGGTCACGCGCATGCCTTGAATGAACTCGCCTTTTTTGCCCAAGCGGTTCAAAGCCGTTTCAATTTGGGGACCACCCCCGTGAACCACCACGGGGTTCATGCCCACCAATTTCAAGAGCACCACGTCTTCTGCAAAGTCGGCTTGCAACGCAGGATCGGTCATGGCATTGCCACCGTATTTGATGACCAAGGTCTTGCCATGAAACTTGCGAATGTAGGGCAATGCTTGCGCCAAGATCTCTGCTTTGTCGCGCGGCGCAATGTGGGCCAAGGAATCGATGTCAGTCATGATGGTTCTTTAAATTAAAAACATGCAAGTCAGTACTTGCTCATGTGATAGGGGTCTGTCAGAGCCGTATTGTGAACACTTTTGAGGCCCTTGTGCCCCACCGAAACCATCAAATTACAAAATTTTTGCCAAGAGCTGGTCCACGCCGGTTTGCCAGGGTGGTAACTGCAATTGAAGGGCCTGTTCCAAACGACCGCAATGGAGCCTGGAGTTCAACGGCCGCTGGGCGGGTGTGGGGAATTCTGAAGTGGGCACAGGCAGCACTTCTTTAACGACATAGTTCAAACTGGGCTTCAACTGCTTGGCTTTGGCCAACACATGGTTGGCGTAGTCAAACCAAGTGGTCACACCCGCTGCAGCCAAGTGATAAATACCAGAGAGTGGCTGGGGCGCTTGCAAGGTCAACGCCGTGACATCGGCCAGCAAGGCCGCACCTGTGGGTGCGCCAAACTGGTCGTTGATGACCGTCATCTTCTCGCGTTCTTGGGCCAAACGCAGCATGGTCTTGGCAAAATTGCCGCCCTCGGTGCCGTAAACCCAACTGGTTCTGAAGATCACATGCTGGGCACCCTGCTTGGCAATGCCCAGTTCACCGGCCAACTTGCTGCGGCCATAAGCATTGAGCGGACCTGTGGCATCAGTCTCGACCCAAGGTGTTTGGCCACTGCCGTCAAAGACGTAGTCGGTTGAATAGTGAATGAGCCTTGCCCCAATGGCCGCGCAGGCGCGAGACAACACTTCTGGCGCCAACGCATTGACCAAGTGCGCGGTTTCTGGATCGGTCTCGGCTTTGTCGACCGCGGTGTAGGCGGCGGCGTTCACCACCACGTTGGGCTTGAACAAACGCACGGTGTCTGCCAAGCCTTCCAGATGGGTCAGGTCACCGCAATATGAGGTGCTGTGCTGGTCAAGCGCCAGCACCTCGCCCAAAGGTGCCAAGCTGCGCTGCAGCTCCCAACCCACTTGGCCATTTTTGCCGAGCAATAAAATTTTCATGCGCGGCTTAGGCTTTGTATTGCTTCGTGACCCACTCGCGGTAGGCCCCACTTTGCACATTGGCCACCCACTCGGCGTTGTCCAAATACCAAGCCACCGTTTTGCGAATGCCCGTTTCAAAGGTCTCCGCAGGTTTCCAGCCCAACTCTTTTTCGAGTTTGCGTGCATCGATGGCATAGCGGCGGTCGTGGCCAGGTCGGTCTTTCACATATGTGATTTGCGTTGCATACGACTGACCATCTGAGCGTGGGCGCATTTCATCCAACAGCGCGCACACGGTGTTCACAATCTCGATGTTGGGCTTCTCATTCCAGCCGCCCACGTTGTAGGTTTCGCCCAATTGGCCGCCTTCTAAAACGCGGCGAATGGCGCTGCAATGGTCTTTGACATACAGCCAATCGCGCACTTGCATGCCATCCCCATAGACGGGCAATGGCTTGCCAGCCAAAGCGTTCACGATCATCAAAGGAATGAGTTTTTCGGGGAAGTGCAAAGGCCCATAGTTGTTGCTGCAGTTGGTGGTGAGCACAGGCAGGCCATAGGTGTGATGCCATGCACGCACCAAGTGATCGCTGGCAGCCTTGCTGGCACTGTAAGGACTGTTGGGCTCGTACTTGTTGTTTTCACTGAACGCTGGGTCTTGCGGGCTTAAGCTGCCGTAAACCTCATCGGTAGACACATGCAAAAACCGAAACTGTTGCTGCGCTTCGGACGCCAAGGCTTGCCAATAACCGCGCACAGATTCCAGCAAACGGAAGGTGCCCACAATGTTGGTTTCAATGAAATCACCAGGGCCATGGATAGAGCGGTCCACATGACTTTCAGCGGCAAAGTTCAGCACCGCACGCGGCTGATGCTCAGCCAGTAGCTTGGGCAACAACTTGTCATCGCCAATATCGCCTTGCACAAAGACATGTTGGGGGTTGTTCTGCAAGGACGCCAACGACGCCATGTTGCCTGCATAGGTCAACTTGTCGAGGTTGATGATTTTTTCATCCGTGTTGGCAACCCAGTCCAACACGAAGTTGGCACCGATGAAGCCCGCACCGCCGGTAATCAGAACAGACATGCTTTTCTTTCCAAAACTCTATTTTAGAAGCCTTGGCAGCACTTGCCACAGCGGTTAAAGTGAGGTTTTGCCAAACCCACCCCAGAAGTACGGAGTTTTCATGGCCACCAAAGCATCCAGCAAGACAGGCACCAAGCCTACATCGAAGCCTGCATCCAAGACAGCACAAGCCAAAGCCTCAAGCAGCGAGCCCTTGCACAACACAGCCTCTAAAGACATGTGGTTGGCGGGCTTGGGGGCCATGGCCCAAGCCCAAGCCGTCGCTCAAGAAAAACTGCACGAGGCCACAGCGCACTTCAACCAATTGGCCCAAGGCCTGACCACGGGCATCAACACCAGCCTGGTGCAACCTGCCGGCATCAAAGTTGACCGCTTAGAACACCTGTTTGAAGACCGTGTTGCGCGGGCCCTGAAAAGCTTAGGCTTGCCGACTGCACAAGAAGTGGCCGATCTGCAAGACCGAGTGGCCGCATTGGAGGCCGCGCTGAAAGCTTCCTCTAGCCGCACAAGCAAAGCGGCACCGCCCAAACGCACCAGTGCAAGTGCCAAGTCCCCCGCCACCAAAGCCCGCAAATAAGCACGCCGCGCGCCACACAACAACACATCACACGGCATGGCCAAAAAAGCACCTCGACGCACCGCTGAGCGCATCGCCACCGTGGCATTGGACTTGTTCAATCGCTATGGTGAGCCCAATGTGTCGACCACGCTCATCTCTTCCGAGCTGAACATCAGTCCGGGCAATTTGTACTACCACTTTCCCGCCAAAGACCAGCTGGTCAGCCATCTGTTTGACAACTACAAAGATCGCATCTTGAAGTTGCTGGAGGCCAGCCAAGATGTGAAAGATGTGGAAGACGCTTGGTTCTTCTTACACTCTTTGTTTGAACACATTTGGGATCACCGCTTTTTGTACCGCGACCTCAACGATTTGTTGTCCAAAAATCGGCACTTAGAAACGCACTTCAAAAACATCCTCGAAGCGCAAACTGCCGCCTTGAACCATCTTCTGATGGCCTTGGCGCGTCAAGGCCACATTCGCAATGAAGCCGCCACCTTCACCACCCTGTCGGCCAGCATGTCGGTGGTGGTGACCTATTGGCTGAGTTATGAATATGTGCGCAATCCGCGCCACGCCATGGAGCCTGAAAGCGCAGGCGAGGCATTGGCGCGAGGTGCACGCCATGTGCTGTTGTTGTTGGCGCCTTATTTAGAGCACGCCGACGAACGCGCGCATTTGATGCAATTGACGCAAGCTTACGAAGTTAACTGAAGCGCGATTGCGCCAGCTTCAACAAGCCGTCAAAAATAAGGCTGTCGACCAATTCAAATTGAATGGCCATGCTGGGGGCCATTTTCCAGCCAGCACCGCCGGTCATCACACAGGCGGGTTCCATGCCCGTGTGGTCTCGCAAATGCTGAACCATGCGCTCGCAAGCCCCGGCAATGGCATACGTGCCACCGCTGGTGAGGGCATCGCTGGTGTTGGTGGGAAAAGGCCGCACCTCACCGGTGGGCACATGCAAACCGGCCGTGCCAGATTCCAATGCACGCAGCATGATGCCGTGCCCAGGCAAAATCAAACCGCCTAAAAATTTACCGTGTTGGTCCAAGGCTTCCACCGTGACGGCCGTACCCACCATGACCACCACCAAGGGCTTGGCCTCCCCTTTCAGCATCAAGCGATGTCGGGCACCAATCATGGCCACCCATCGGTCTGAGCCTAAACGGGTGGGGTGGTCATAGCCATTGGACACACCGGCTTCTTCAGTGGACGACACCACCCACTGGGGCGAGATGTCCCACAACTCCATTTGTTCTTGAACACGCCGCTTGACGGCATCTCCGGCCACCACACAGCCCAGCATGTGATCGGGCACAGGCAAACTGGCCCATGGACCCTCGGCCAAGGTTTCAATGTTCTCGAGAAATTCTGCACCCTGTGCCAGCACATTGGCTTGGGTGTGAGGACGATCGTAAAGCGCCCACTTCAAGCGGGTGTTGCCGACGTCGATGGCCAAAAAAGTCATATGGGCGATGATAATGATTTTTTGGATCTGAAGCGGCGGCCAGCTTCAATCTTTCAATAGATACAAACACTCAGGGCTGACGCCTGGTCAATGGGCTGAGTTTTTTCCATGGCAAATCAGCAGGGTCTGCCGCCATGGGGCCAGGGGCTTTGGCCACCAACACCTCAGAGGCGATAGGTGTGAAGTCAGCCCGGAAGTGGTTCGAACTTTTCACCACCACGATCTTCATCTGCTCGGCATGGATGCCCACGGTTCGCAACAACTCACGGTCTAGCAACTGCACTTTGCCGCTGACCACCGCAATCAAAGTGCCGTCAATTTCCAAACACGCACTGGGGCCCATTTGCACCGCAACGCCCGTCATCATGGGGCCCTTCAACACGCAGCGGCCATCGCTGATGGCCTTGACATTAAAGCGTGCCTGCAAGGGCGGATCGCTGAGTTGCCCCGTGAAGATGGGCACGGCTTTGCCCAAACTGCAATGGATTTGCGCACCCACACCGGCTTCAAAAGCCATTTGAGCGGCAGCCGGATCAAACACCAAGCCCACAGCAACTTGTCCAGGAAAAACTTTGCCGGCACCTTGCTGCAACAGTGCATGCAACATGCCTGTGGTGTTGCTGTCCCCACCTGCGCCAGGGTTGTCTTGGGTGTCGGCAATCACCACGGGCGCATCCACTTTGCCTGCAGTGGCCATCGCTTGCACCACGGCTTCTCGCGCAGGCAGCCAATGAGGTCGCCACACAGCGGGCTCGCTGATGGCCTTGAAGAGTTGCTCAACTACGGCTTCGGCCTGAGGACCATGCCCCCAAACCACAGGGCCGCACTCTTCAAAATCAGATGCCGGAAAGCCCATGCAAAAACTCAGCATCACACCCGACTCACGGTCTAGGGCCAGCAATTGTTCGTAGGCGGATTTGGCAGGCGCCATCCATGTCGACTGCGCATTCAAAGAAATCAAAAAGGGAAAACGCCGCGCGAACATCGGCTCTTTGCGACCCAGTTTCAATCGGCGCTGCATCAACTGCGCCGCCAACTCACCCGTGTCGGCCATGTCAATGTGCGGATAGGTTCTGTAAGACACCAAGGCATCACTTTGCGCCAGCATGCGCTGCGTCACATTGGCATGCAAATCCAAGCTGGCCACGATGGGCATAGCAGGGCCCACCAATTGCCGAATGCGCGTCAACAACTCGCCTTCACTGTCATCGGCATGTTCGGCAACCGCCGCACCATGGAGGTCCAAATAAATGCCATCCAGTCCTTGGGGCAACGCATGCCGAATGTCCTCCAAGATGGCGGATGCAATGTTTTCAAAAGCTTCTTGCGTCACATAAGAGGAAGGCGTTGCGCCTGCCCATGCAGAAGGCACCAATTCCCAGTGCCAACGCTTGGCTGCATCCATGAAGCCCGAGATGGGCATGTTGATGCCCGTCATTTGATCGATGACCGTTTGTCCCCGCATGTAGGCCGGAAAAGATTCACCGCAATTGAAGGCGGCCCAATCGGCCAGGCTGGGGGCAAAGGTATTGGTCTCGTGCTGATAGCCAGCGATCAGAATTCTGGGCATGCAAAAAACTTTATCGCATCGCGCCCGTCAAACTCAAACTGGCCAGCGCCATCACTTTGGCAGAATCCACCAACTCTTGAATGCCCACGTACTCGTTGGGTTGATGGGCCAAATCCAAGATGCCAGGGCCATAGGCAATGCAGTCTCTGAGCTTGCCACTTCGCACAATGTGCTTTTGGTCATAGGTGCCAGGGCTGGCAATGTAAGAAGGTTCGCGGCCGAGCACGCGCGCAATGGCCCGCGCTGTGGCATCGACCACTGGTGCGTCACGCGGCGTAGCGGTGGGCACAAAGCTCATGATGTCGCGAATGCCGTAATCAAAGCCAGGGCGTGTGCGCTTCAGTTCATCGAGCATGTCGATGATTTCTTGCTTCACAGCTTCCAAATTTTCTTCGGCAATGAAGCGCCTGTCGAGCACGGTGCGGCAACTGTGCGCCACCACTGGCGAAGGCGCATCAGCGGTGGGCCAACCGCGTTCGTCGGTGGCGTATCGCTGCTCAACTTGACCGCCATGAATGCTGTTGATGTTCAAAGTGCTGACGCGCGCACCCGGGGGCTCCACCGGTTCAGAGGTGTGACGCTGCTTCAGCTGCGGTTGCAATTGGGTTTCGAGCAAATGAATGAACGCGCTCATGTGGTTGATGGCGCTGTCGCCCAAAAACGGCATCGAACCATGGGCAATGCGGCCTTTGGTTTCTACCTCGCTCCACCACACACCGCGGTGACCTAAGCAGATGCGGTCAACACCCAAGGGCTCGGGAATGATGACATGGTGCACACGCGGTTTGCTGAAGTAACCTCGCTCGGCCAAATAGCCCACACCCGCAAAGCCCCCAGATTCTTCGTCGACCGTTCCGCTGATTTCAAGGGCCCCCGGAATGGACATGCCCGATTCAATCAAGGCTTCACAGGCAATGATGCTGGCGGCCAAGCCGCCCTTCATGTCGCAGGTGCCACGGCCATAAATTTTGCCGTCACGAATCTCTGCACCAAAGGGATCAGAGGTCCAACCAGTGCCGGCTTCAACCACATCGATGTGGCTGTTGAAGTGAACACACTCACCAGAACCTGTGCCTTCCCAACGGGCCACCACGTTCATGCGCGGTTTGGCATCGGAGTCGCCAGGTGCGCCGTGGGCCCGCACATATTCAACGGCAAAACCGCGCGGCTTTAATCGCTCGCCAATGAATCTGGCGCAAGCCTCGTAGGCATCGCCAGGTGGATTCACCGTGGGGATGCGCACCAAATCTTGCGTCAATGCCACCACCTCGTCTTGCTTGGCCTCAATGCGCGCCAACAAGGCTTGAACTTGGGGGCGGAGGTCGGCCAGGGTGGTTTTTGAGTTCATCAGTTTTGTCTCCAGGGCAAGCCCCGTTTGCGCCAGCCACCGAGCAAGCCGCGGTGAGCGTTGGCATCTGGGTCGCCCTCAAAGCCTTCCAAAATGTTGTAAGCCTCTAGGCCCAATTGGGTTGCGCGCTGGGCAGCCGCCACAGAACGCACACCACTGCGGCACAGTAACACGATCTTTTTGCCTTCAGCGCCAATGCGTTGAATGCCTGCATCAAAGTCAGGGTTGACATCCACCACAGGCCATTGTTTCCATGCCAAGGGTTTGGCTTCTGGCACAAAGCCCACCCATGCGCGTTCTGCATCAGAACGCACATCGACCATCACCGCTTCACCCGACTGCACCCAATGCCAAGCCAGCTCTGGAAAGACATCGCCGGCATAGCCCTCTGCAGGTCGCACACTCACAACATCATGGGACACAACTTCTCCTCCTGCGTCGTGGCGCAAGCCCGACTTTAAATTGGCGGGAACCGCTTCATCGATTCGCCGCGGTTTGGGTAAATTCAACTGGGCCATGATGGCCTCAAACTGCGCCAGCGTTTTGCCAGCCACGCGCGCATTGTGTTGCATTTCATGGCCGATGCTGGAATGTGTGCGACCTTGGTAATCATGACCCGGCCACACCGTGGTGTTGGCAGGCAACTTGAATAAAATTTCAGTCAAGCTGTTGAACATTTCTTTGGCACTGCCCGATTGAAAATCGGTGCGACCGCAACCGCCAATCAACAGCGTGTCGCCAGAGAACACATGGCCAGCTTGCGCTGTGGCCACATAAAAACACATGCTGCCAGCCGTGTGACCTGGCGTGTGCAGCGCCTTCAAGGCATAGGCGCCAAAGGAAATCATTTGGCCATCGACCAACTGCACCGCGGCAGTCCCAATGTGGCACCCCTCGGGCGCTGCTGTTTGCGCACCCAAGTGCTCGGCCAACAAGCCGGCACTGGTGATGTGGTCTGCATGGGCATGTGTTTCCAATGCCCAGCGAAGTTTCAAACCCAGGGTTTGAATGGTTTTTTGATCGCGTTCAAGTTGCGTGTCCACCGGATCGATGATGACCGCTTCCAAGCTGTGCGCGTCGTACACCACATAGGTGTAGGTGCTGGACTCGGGGTCAAACAGCTGAACGATTTGAAGGGTTTGAGAAGACATGCTGCGCCAAACGACTTATGCAAACTTCGTGAGCATCTCGGCCACATGCTCTGCCGATTGATCGCCTTGCTCAATCATGCAGCCCACCATGGAGAAAAAAGCTTTGTCCAAGGCTTTGCGTGATGCGGCCATTTGCTGGGCAATTTTTTCACAATCGGCATCGGAATCGATCAGCTTTTGCAGGCCACGCAGTTGTCCTTCAATGCGGGCCAAACGGGCACAAAGTGCTTTCTTTTTTTCGGGATCGGCTAAGCGGCTCATGCAGTTCTTTCTAGTTGACTCCAAATTATGATAACTTTTGCCACCTTTTGAGAACATATTTCAGGAACTCTGTTTGATGCTTGCCAATTTGCACCCTTATTTCATTGCTGCCATCGGCGGCATCCTCATTGGATTGGCCAGCTGGCTTTTGTGGTGGGGCTTGGGACGCATTGCCGGCGTCAGCAGCATCACGTCGGAGGCTCTGGCAGCCCCCACCCATCCCGACACTTGGCGCTGGGCATTTTTGGCTGGCTTGATCGTGGGCGGTTGCCTGTTGGGTCAAGGCCTTGAAATTCCTACACTGCCCACCCGCCCCTTGTATCTGCTCATCCCCGCAGGCCTGTTGGTCGGCTTTGGCACCGTGTGGGGCAGTGGCTGCACCAGTGGCCACGGGGTGTGCGGCTTGGGCCGTTTGTCCTTGCGTTCATTGGTGGCGGTTGGCACGTTCATGGCTATAGGCATGATCACGGTGACTTTGATGCGAGGTGCCGCATGACCGAAGCACTGCAAGCCAAGCCCTTGCGCGCGGGCCGACTGGGTCTGGCCTTTTCTGCCGGACTGGTCTTTGCTGCCGGCCTGGTTCTGTCTGGCATGACCCAGCCGCTCAAAGTATTGGGCTTCTTGGACATCACGGCCATCACCAAGGGCCCCTTTCCCGGTTTATGGGACCCCACCTTGGCCTTTGTCATGGGCGGTGCGGTGTGTGTCACCCTGCTGGCATTTGCCTGGACACAAAAACTGGCCACGGCGCCTTTGTTCGCCAATCAGTACCACGAACCTGCCGTGAACCAGATCGACATGCCCTTGGTGGGTGGCGCCGCTTTGTTCGGCGCAGGCTGGGGCTTGGCGGGCTATTGCCCAGGTCCTGCCTTGGCTTCCGCACTTTTAAGTGTTGATGCCCTGATTTTTACGGGCGCCATGCTGCTGGGCATGTTGATTTGTAAGACTTTTCTAAGTAAACGCGCTAAGATCGCAAGTTGACGTTGACGTAAACGTCAATTAGACTGGGCCGCCTGTTTAAGCGGCCCTTTTTCTCCTTGACTGGAACCTTGCCATGACCGACTTGTCTGCCGAATTCAAAGCCCTCGCCGAATACCGCCCCACGCACAAAGTGCGCTTTGTGACGGCTGCCAGTTTGTTTGATGGCCACGATGCCGCCATCAACATCATGCGTCGCATCTTGCAAAGCATGGGCGCTGAAGTGATTCACTTGGGCCACAACCGTTCGGTGGATGAAGTGGTGACTGCGGCTTTGCAAGAAGACGCTCAAGGCATTGCCATTAGCTCTTACCAAGGCGGCCATGTTGAGTATTTCAAATACATGGTCGACTTGCTGCGCCAGCGCGGCGGCGAACACATTCAAGTGTTTGGCGGCGGCGGCGGTGTGATCGTTCCTGCCGAAATTCGCGAGCTGCATGCCTATGGCGTGGGTCGCATTTACTCCCCCGAAGACGGCCAGCGCATGGGCTTGGCCGGCATGATTGGCGAGATGGTGATGCGCTGCGACAAAGACATCAGCGCCTACGCCCCTAAAGATTTGAAAGCCATCCAAGGTGGCACAGAGGCCAACTGGCGTTCCTTGTCACAACTCATCACAGTGCTGGAAAACGGCAATGCATCTGCCGACATGGTGGCCGCATTGCGCACCGAAGCCGCCAAGCACAAAGTGCCCGTGTTGGGCATTACCGGCACAGGTGGTGCGGGTAAATCTTCACTCACTGATGAACTGATTCGCCGCTTGCGTTTGGACCAAGGCGACGACTTGCGCATTGCCGTGGTGTCGATCGATCCTTCACGCCGCAAGAGTGGTGGCGCGCTGTTGGGCGACCGCATTCGAATGAACGCCATCAACCCTTGGCGCAATGGCGCACGCGTGTTCATGCGCAGCTTGGCGACGCGCGATTTTGGTAGCGAGATTTCGGCAGCACTGCCCGATGTGGTGGCCGCGTGCAAGGTGGCGGGCTTTGATGTGGTGGTGGTGGAAACGTCTGGCATTGGCCAAGGCGACGCCGCCATCGTGCCGCATGTGGATGTGCCCATGTACGTCATGACGCCCGAGTTTGGCGCCGCCAGCCAGTTGGAAAAAATCGACATGCTCGACTTTGCCGAGTTTGTGGCCATCAACAAGTTTGACCGCAAAGGCGCCAGCGATGCCCTGCGTGATGTGGCCAAACAAGTTCAGCGCAACAAAGAAGCTTGGACAGTCCCCACAGAACAAATGCCTGTGTTTGGCACCATGGCTGCGCGCTTCAATGACGATGGCGTGACAGCTTTGTACCAAGCGCTCAAAGTGCGCTTGGGCGAGTTGGGTTTGAAATTGAAAGATGGCTTGTTGCCCGCAGTTGATGTGCGTCACAGCACCAACCAAACGCCGGTGGTGCCTGCTTCACGCACACGCTACTTGGCAGAAATTACAGACACCGTGCGCGGCTACAAAAAGCAAGCCCGTGCACAGGCCAAATTGGCACGTGAAATTCAACAACTGCGCGCTGCCGCTGTGATGTTGGAAGTGGACAAACCCGGTCGCGCCAAAGCCGCAGAAGCCGCCATCGACTTGGCTGTTCGCCGAGAAGAAACGCAAGATCCCGGCGCCAAAAAACTCTTGGCCCAATGGCCCGAAATGCAAAAAGCTTATGCGGGCGATGAGTACGTGGTCAAAATTCGCGACAAAGAAATTCGCACAGCACTGACTTCCAAGAGCTTGTCAGGCACCACCATTCGCAAAGTGTCTTTGCCCACCTACGAAGACCATGGCGAAATTTTGAAATGGTTGATGTTGGACAATGTGCCTGGCAGCTTCCCCTACACCGCCGGCACCTTTGCATTCAAACGTGAAGGCGAAGACCCCACCCGCATGTTTGCGGGTGAAGGCGACGCCTTTCGCACCAACACACGCTTCAAGCTTTTGAGCGAAGGCATGCCCGCCAAGCGTTTGTCGACTGCCTTTGACTCGGTCACCTTGTACGGCAACGACCCCGATCCCCGTCCCGACATCTACGGCAAAGTGGGCAACTCGGGCGTGAGCATTGCCACCTTGGACGACATGAAAGTGCTCTACAGTGGCTTTGACTTGTGCAATCCCAGCACCAGCGTGTCCATGACCATCAATGGTCCTGCGCCGTCCATCTTGGCCATGTTCATGAACACCGCCATTGATCAAAACTTGGAAAAGTTCAAAACCGAAAACGGCCGCGAACCCACCGACACCGAAGCTGCCAAAATTCGCGAATGGGTGTTGGCCAATGTGCGCGGCACCGTGCAAGCCGACATCTTGAAAGAAGACCAAGGCCAAAACACTTGCATCTTCAGCACCGAGTTCAGCCTGAAAGTGATGGGCGACATTGCGCAATACTTTGTTCACCACGACGTGCGCAACTTCTACTCCGTGTCGATCAGCGGTTATCACATTGCTGAAGCCGGCGCCAATCCCATCAGTCAATTGGCCTTCACGCTGTCCAATGGCTTCACGTTTGTAGAAGCCTACTTGGCACGTGGCATGCACATCGATGACTTTGCGCCCAACCTGAGTTTCTTCTTCAGCAACGGCATGGACCCCGAGTACACCGTGCTGGGCCGCGTAGCACGCCGCATCTGGGCCGTGGCCATGAAGAACAAGTACGGCGCCAATGAGCGCAGCCAGAAGTTGAAGTACCACATTCAAACGTCTGGCCGCTCTTTGCATGCGCAAGAGATTCAGTTCAACGACATTCGCACCACATTGCAAGCGCTGATTGCCATTTACGACAATTGCAACTCACTGCACACCAATGCGTTTGACGAAGCCATCACCACGCCCACCGAAGACAGCGTGCGCCGTGCCATGGCCATCCAGCTCATCATCAACCGCGAGTGGGGCTTGGCCAAAAACGAAAACCCCAACCAAGGCGCCTTCATCATTGAAGAGCTCACCGAGTTAGTGGAAGAAGCCGTGCTCACTGAGTTTGAAAAGATTGCAGACCGTGGCGGTGTGCTGGGTGCCATGGAAACCGGCTATCAGCGCGGCAAGATTCAAGACGAATCGATGCACTATGAAATGCTCAAGCACACCGGCGAGTACCCCATCATTGGCGTCAACACCTTCCGCAACCCTAAAGGCGACGAAGTGCTCGAGAAGCTGGAACTGGCGCGCTCAACCGATGATGAGAAAAAATCTCAGCTCGACCGTTTGCATGCCTTCCACGCCAAACACGCCAAAGAATCGCCTGCCATGTTGAGTCGCTTGCAACAGGCCGTGATTCACAACGACAACGTGTTTGAGGTCTTGATGGATGCCGTGCGTGTTTGCTCATTGGGTCAAATTACCAACGCCCTCTTTGAGGTCGGCGGTCAATACCGCAGAAACATGTAATTCGTGTGAATCCCTCTCCAAGGTGACATCAGCAGGGCGAAAGTCCTGCTGATTTACTTTGTTTATCGCTTTGTGCGACATTACGCGCATGAACATCCTTTTCATTGTCGACCCCCTCGCCTCCTTCAAAATCAAGAAGGACACCAGCTTTGCCATGATGCGCGAAGCGCAAAAGCGAGGCCACAAAGTGAGCGCCTGCGAAGTGCCGCACATTCAGTGGCAGCGCGGCGAATGCGTCAAAGCGCAAGTGCTAGACCTGCATTTAACCGGTGACACCACCGCTTGGTACGAAGTCACTTCATCGCGCGAAGCATGGCTCAAAGACTTTGACGCCATCATCATGCGCAAAGACCCGCCCTTCGACAGCGAGTATTTCTACGCCACACATTTGCTCAGCCAGGCCGAGCGCGAAGGCGCCAAGGTGTTCAACAAAGCGTCTGCTTTGCGCGATCACCCCGAAAAACTGGCCATCATGGAGTTCCCCCAGTTCATCGGCCCCACCTTGGTCACACGTTCAGCCGACGCCATCAAAGCGTTTCATGCAGAACACCAAGACATCATTCTGAAGCCGCTCGATGGCATGGGCGGCATGGGCATTTTCCGCGTGGGTGCCGACGGTTTGAATTTGGGCTCGATCATCGAGACTTTGAATTTGGACGGTGCGCAATCGGTCATGGTGCAAAAGTTTTTACCGGCTATTGCTCAAGGCGACAAGCGCGTGTTGATCATTGGTGGCAAACCAGTACCTTTCTGTTTGGCCCGCATTCCTCAAGGTGGTGAAGTGCGTGGCAACTTAGCAGCAGGCGGCAAAGGTGTGGCACAGCCCATTACCGACAATGACCGCTCTATTGCGGAAGCCATTGGCCCCATCTTGGCGGCGCGTGGTTTGCTACTGATTGGCCTCGATGTGATCGGCACCAGCGTGACCGAAATCAATGTCACCAGCCCTACTTGCTTCCAAGAGATTTTTGATCAAACGGGTTGCGACGTGGCGGCGATTTTCATCGACGCTTTGGAAGCAGCGGTGAAGCAAGCATGAAAACTGCGGCTTAAAGCAAAGTCCCGTCTCTGAACACCATCACCTCACCAGGCACAAAAGCCGTCCAGGGCTCGTCCAGCGTGAGGGGTGCGGTGACCACCACCGCCACGCGATCGGTCGGGTTGGTTTGTTCGGCAAAGTTCACCTGCACATCCTCGTCTTTGAGTGTGGCCGTTTTGAACGGGTATTGCCGCAGCACATAGTGAAGGTTGGTCGACGCGTGTGCCCACAGCGCTTGGCCATTGGACAATAAGAAATTGAAGGTGCCGTGCTTGGCAATGGCAGGCACCAACTCACGCAACGTGAGTGTGAGTTCTTCCACACTGGGCACCGACGCATGCGACTTGGACAGCTCTTGCATCAGCCAGCAAAACGCTCTTTCGCTGTCGGTTTGGCCCACAGGATGAAAGCTGCCATGCAAACGCGGGTTGAAATTTTCTAAATTGCCGTTGTGCGCAAACACCCAGTAGCGCCCCCACAACTCTCGCACAAACGGGTGGCAGTTTTCCAGCGACACCACGCCTTGCGTGGCTTTGCGAATGTGCGCAATGACATTCTGACTTTTGATCGGATAGCGCCTGATGAGCTCGGCGACAGGCGACTTGCTGGCCTCTTGGTGATCTACAAAATGCCGAACTCCCGCACCCTCAAAAAAGGCAATGCCCCAACCATCTGAATGATGGTCGGTGACACCGCCCCTTTGAGAAAAGCCACTGAAACTGAAGGTGGCGTCGGTGGGCGTGTTGCAATTCATGCCCAAGAGTTGGCACATGTCTAAGCCTTGTTCAAGGGCGGCCAACAGTTGGCCGCCTTGAAAGAGTTTAGCCTGCCTTGACCTTCAAACGCCAGGCGTGCAACAAAGGCTCGGTGTAACCGCTGGGTTGCTCTTTGCCTTTGAACACCAAGTCGCAAGCGGCTTGGTAAGCCTTGGAGGTTTTGAAATTGCCGGCCATCTTTTGGTACAAAGGATCGCCCGCATTTTGTTGGTCCACCACAGCTGCCATGCGCTCCATCGTGGCCTTCACTTGCGCCTCAGTCACCACGCCATGCGCCAGCCAGTTGGCAATGTGTTGGCTGCTGATTCGCAAAGTAGCACGGTCTTCCATCAAACCCACACCATGGATGTCGGGCACCTTAGAGCAACCCACACCTTGGTCCACCCAGCGCACCACATAGCCCAAAATGCCTTGCGCGTTGTTGTCGAGTTCGTCTTGCTTGTCCTTCGCCGTCCACTCAGCAGCTTGTGCCTTGGTGACCACTGGGAACTGCAGCAACTTGTTCAAAGTTTCTTCGCGCAGGTCTTTGGCGCTTTGCTTGGCAATGGTTTTTTCCATCTGCTTTTGCAATGCAGGCACATTCACTTGGTGATAGTGCATGGCATGCAGCGTGGCTGCTGTGGGGCTTGGGACCCAAGCCGTATTGGCGCCCGCATTGGGGTGACCAATTTTTTGTTTCAGCATGTCGGCCATCAAATCGGGCATAGCCCACATGCCCTTGCCAATTTGCGCACGACCACGTAAACCGGCTTGCAAGCCCACAGCCACGTTGGCCTTTTCGTAAGCACCCAACCAGGTGCTGCCCTTGATGTCGCCCTTGCGCATCACAGGACCGGCCAACATGCAGGTGTGCATTTCGTCACCGGTGCGGTCCAAGAAGCCGGTGTTGATGAAGGCCACACGTGATTTGGCAGCGGCAATACAGGCAGCTAAGTTGGCGCTTGTGCGACGCTCTTCGTCCATGATGCCCAGCTTCACAGTAGAAGGCTTCAGACCCAAGACTTTTTCAACACGACCGAACAGGGTGTCGGCAAAGCCCACTTCTTTGGGGCCGTGCATTTTGGGTTTCACGATGTACACGCTGCCGGTGCGGCTGTTGCGGAAATCGGCACCCTTCTTTTTCTGCAAGTCCACCATGGCACACGTGGTGGTGATCATGGCGTCCATGATGCCTTCGGGAATTTCTTTCTGGGAGCCATCTGCTGCGTTGTACAAAATGGCAGGGTTGGTCATGAGGTGACCCACATTGCGCACGAACAACAAAGAACGGCCGTGCAACACTTTTTGACCTTTGCCGTTGGGCTTGGTGTACACGCGGTCGCCGTTCAATGTGCGCTTGAAGGTCTTGCCACCCTTTTGCACTTCTTCAGCCAAAGTACCTTGCAAGATGCCGAGCCAATTGCTGTAGGCTAACACTTTGTCTTCAGCATCGACTGCTGCCACTGAGTCTTCCAAATCCAGAATGGTCGACAGGGCAGACTCGGCCACCAAATCAGACACACCTGCGGGGTCTGTTTTGCCAATGGGGTGTGACTTGTTGATTTGCAAATCAAGGTGCAAACCGTTGTGCTTGAACAGCAAGGAAGTGGGGGCTTTGGCATCGCCTTGGAAGCCCACAAATTGTTTGGCATCGGCCAAGGTGGTGGTGCCCGACTTCAGGCTGACCACCAACTTGCCACCCTTCACGCTGTAACCCGTGCTGTCAATGTGCGAACCCTTTTTCAAAGGCGCGCAACGGTCCAGCACATAGCGGCAGTACTCAATCACTTTGGCGCCGCGCTTGGGGTTGTAGCCTGTGCCTTTTTCGCAGCCATCGGCTTCGCTCAAGGCGTCGGTGCCATACAAGGCATCGTACAAAGAACCCCAACGTGCGTTGGCTGCATTCAAGGCATAGCGCGCATTCAAAATAGGCACCACCAATTGCGGGCCGGCCAAAACAGCCAACTCAGCATCAACATTTTGAGTCGTTGCTTTGGGGCTCTTTGGCTCTGGCACCAAGTAACCAATGGACGTCAAATGTTTGCGATAAGCCTTCATGGCTTTGGCATCCGCAATCGGGCCAGGGTTCGCTGTGTGCCACTTGTCCATTTCCAATTGAATGCGATCGCGCTCGGCCAACAATGCAATGTTCTGTGGCGCCAAATCTTTGACGATGCCATCAAAGCCCGCCCAGAAGGCTTTGCTCTTCACGCCAACTGCAGGCAATACCTGGTCTTCAATGAAGCGATACAAAGGGGTGGCCACGTGCAGGCCGTGAATGCTGGTGCGTTGGGTCATGAGAGCCTCTAGAAAAGTAAAAAAATGGAAATGGGGGGCGCTCTTGAACAGTTCTGTCCAGATTTGCAGCGCCTATGACACCCACTGTATTCGATGTTTCAAGGTTTATAAATCAGCGAAATGGCTTTTGACTTGTGACTTTTTTGCAAAGGTTCGGCCGCAATTCACCAAAATTAGAGAAAATACGAACATCTCTCCCTCAGGGTTTACAACCGCTTGCACATACTTCCATGGCCAAAGAACGCATCCTGATCAGTGAAGTGGGCCCGCGCGACGGCTTGCAGTCGGTCAAGCAAACCATGCCCACCGCCAACAAACTGCGGTGGCTTGACGCCTTGGTTGCCTCGGGTCTGCAAGAAATTGAGGTGGCTTCTTTTGTGCCCGCGCATTTGCTGCCGCAAATGGCCGATGCCGCCGAAGTCGTTCAACACGCCCTCCAATACCCCCACGTGACGGTCATGGCCTTGGTGCCCAACCGAAAAGGCGCTGAAGCGGCCTTGAAAGCCGGCGCTCAAAAACTCACCATCCCCGTCTCCGCCAGCGAAGCCCATTCCATGGCCAATGTGCGCAAAACACGTGAAGCCATGGTTGAAGAAGTTCGCGCCATCATTCAAGTTCGCAATGAATTGGCGCCCCATGTAAAAGTGGAGGCCGGCATCTCAACGGCCTTTGGCTGCACCCTGCAAGGCCATGTGGCCGAGGACGATGTGGTGAAGTTGGCCGCCGCCGTGATTGAAGCCGGCGCCGACGAATCGGGCTTGTCTGACACCACGGGCATGGCCAACCCCGCGCAAGTGCGCAGAATTTTCAAACGCGTGTTTGCCGAAATCGGTGACAAAACGGGCGCCGCGCACATGCACAACACACGCGGCTTGGGCCTGGCCAATTGTTTGGCGGCCTACGATGTGGGCGTTCGCGTCTTCGACAGTTCCTTGGCTGGCTTGGGCGGCTGCCCTTATGCGCCTGGCGCGTCGGGCAATGTGGTCACCGAAGACTTGGTCTTCATGTTTGAAGCCATGGGCATCGAAACCGGCATCGATATTTCCAAACTCATTGCAGCCCGCCAAGCTTTGATAGACGGCCTGCCAGGCGAACCTCTTTATGGCATGACGCCCGATGCAGGCTTGCCCAAGGGTTGGCCCCTCGAACACATTTAATTCAAAACCATGAACACTGCCAAACACCTGCCCTACGAAGGCATCCGCGTCGTTGAATTCACCCACATGGTGATGGGCCCCACCTGCGGCATGGTGCTGGCCGACTTGGGTGCTGAAGTCATCAAAGTGGAACCCATCGGTCACGGCCACGAAGGCGATAACACCCGCAAACTTTTGGGTTCGGGCGCTGGCTTTTATCCACTCTTCAACCGCAACAAGAAAAGCTTGGCGCTGGACTTGAAAACACCCGAAGGCAAAGAGGCCGTGCTGCGCTTGATTGCCACCGCCGACATCGTCAGCGAAAACTTCAAGCCCGGCACCATGAAAAAACTGGGCCTCGATTACGAGACCTTGAAAAAAATCAACCCTCGCCTGATTTACGTCACGCTCAAAGGCTTCTTGCCAGGTCCTTACGACCATCGCACCGCACTCGATGAAGTGGTGCAGATGATGGGTGGTCTGGCCTACATGACAGGCCGCCGCGGCGACCCCTTGCGCGCAGGCACCAGCGTGAACGACATCATGGGCGGCATGTTTGGCGCCATTGGTGCCATGGCGGCACTGGCTCAACGCGCGCAAACAGGCGAAGGCCAGGAAGTGCAAAGCGCCTTGTTTGAAAACAATGTGTTCTTGGTGGCCCAGCACATGATGCAGTACCAAGTGACGGGCAAACCTGCAGCGCCAATGCCGGAGCGCATTTCTGCATGGGGTGTCTACGACGTGTTTGTGGTGAAGGACGGCGAGCAAATTTTCTTGGCCGTGGTCAGCGACACGTCTTGGAAAATTTTCTGCGATGTTTTCAATTACCAAGATTTGTTCGACGATCCCCGCTTGGCCAACAACAACCAGCGCGTGCTGGCGCGCGATTGGCTGATTCCCCTGCTGCGCGAACGGCTGAAAGATTTTTCAGCGCAATACCTCAGCGATGTGTTTGAAAAAAATGCACTGCCTTACGCCCCCATCACAGCACCACACGATCTGCTGGAAGACCCGCACCTGAAAGCCACCGGCGGTTTGGCGCCACTTGAATTGAACGATGGCCGCACCGTCAACACGGTGTTGCTGCCCCTTAGCTTGAATCAAGAGCGTTTGAAAGTTCGGCAATCAGCGCCTCACTTGGGCGAGCACAACGAAAGTTTGCTCAGCAGCCTGGGTTACAGCGCCGAAGAGATTCAAAAACTCAGCCATCCAGTCGACTAAAAAAAGAAACACCGCCGTCCATGGACAAACTCAAAGTCTTTGAATCCTTTGTCTCGGTCGCCACACGGGGCAGCCTGAGTGCTGCGGCGCGTGCTGAAGGCGTAGCGCCCGCCATCATTGGCAGGCGATTGGATGCGCTCGAATCTCATTTGGGTGTGAAGTTGTTGTTGCGCACCACGCGGCGCATCAGCCTCACGCACGAAGGCAGTGCTTTTTTAGAAAACTGCCAACGCCTTTTGAGCGATGTGGCCAATGCCGAAGACAGCGTCTCGGCTGGCGGGCTCAAGGCCAGTGGTCATCTGCGCATCACGGCACCGGCAGGATTTGGCAGACGCCACGTGGCACCTTTGGCGCCCTTGTTCCATGCGCAAAACCCCGACGTCAAAATCTCGTTGAACTTGAGCGACAGGGTCATTGACCTGGCCGCCGAAGGCTTTGACTTTGCGGTGCGCGTGGGCGATTTGCCCGATTCTTCTCTGGTCAGCGTCAGGTTGGCCGATAACCGCCGCCTGTGTGTGGCCACACCCGCCTATCTGGCCAAACACGGCACCCCACAACACCCCTCAGAGTTGCTGCAGCACAGCTGTCTGACGCTCTCTAGCGATGCCTCGCAGACCCGAGGTTGGGCCTTCAAAGTCCCTCCTGCCGACAATGCCGAGGGCCCAGAAGTCACTTATTTGCGCCCCCATGGCCCGCTTGATTGCTCAGACGGACAGGTTTTGCACAGCTGGTGCTTGGCCAGCATGGGCATTGCATGGCGCAGCACCTGGGAAGTCGAAAACGACATCGCATCGGGCCAATTGGTCGAGGTTTTGGCCGATTTTGCAGCCCCGCCCAATGGCATTTACGGTGTTTTTCCCCAACGCAAGCACCTGCCCCTGCGTTTGCGCCTTTGGATCGACTTTTTGAAGCATCACTACAGCTTGCCCACAACATGGCAAAGCGCCCCGTAAAATCGGGGGATGCTTCAAGCCAAACAAGAATTACTCTCGGCCCTCGCCGCCGAACTCGAACGCCTGCACGCCGGTGCCGGCGCCAAAGCCGTCTTTGAATCACCCAAGGTGGCCGCCCATGGCGATTTGGCCTGCACGGCCGCCATGCACTTGGCCAAACCTTTGGGCCAAAACCCCCGACAAGTGGGCGAAGCTTTGCGCACCGCGCTCATGACCACACCGGCCTTCAGCCAATGGGTTGAAAGCATCGACATTGCCGGCCCTGGCTTTTTGAACCTCAAGCTCAAGCCCAGCGCCAAACAAGCCGTGGTCAAAGAGGTGCTGCATGCGGCATCCTGCTTTGGTAAACAAGCCGAGCGCAATGAAAAAGTGTTGGTGGAATTTGTGTCTGCCAACCCCACAGGCCCATTGCACGTGGGTCACGGCCGTCAAGCGGCTTTGGGCGATGCCATTTGCAATTTGTTTGCCACGCAAGGTTGGAACGTTTACCGCGAGTTTTATTACAACGACGCGGGCGTGCAAATCAACACCTTGGCCACGTCCACGCAATTGCGCGCGCAAGGCTTCAAGCCCGGCGATGCACAGTGGCCCAGCGGCGAAAACGCGGCCGCCTACAACGGCGATTACATCCAAGACATTGCACAAGATTTCTTGGCCAAGAAAACCGTCAAGTCCGACGACCGTGAATTTACCGGCAGTGGCGACCTGAATGATTTGAATGGCATGCGTGAATTTGCCGTGGCCTATCTGCGCCACGAACAAGACCTCGACTTGAAAGCCTTCGACGTCAAGTTTGACAACTACTATCTCGAGTCCAGCCTGTACACCAGCGGACGTGTTGACAGTGCCGTCAAGAAACTCCAAGAAGCTGGCAAGACCTACGAACAAGACGGCGCCCTGTGGCTCAAGTCCACCGACTACGGTGACGACAAAGACCGCGTGATGCGCAAAGGCGACGGCACCTACACCTACTTCGTGCCCGATGTGGCGTATCACATCACCAAGTGGGAGCGTGGCTTTACCAAGGTGGTGAACATTCAAGGCACCGACCACCACGGCACCATTGCCCGTGTGCGCGCGGGTCTTCAAGCCGCTGGCGTGGGCATTCCGCAAGGCTACCCCGACTACGTGCTGCACACCATGGTGCGCGTGATGCGCGGCGGTGAGGAAGTGAAAATTTCCAAACGCGCGGGCAGCTATGTGACTTTGCGCGACCTGATTGAGTGGACCAGCAAAGACGCCGTGCGTTTCTTCTTGCTCAGCCGCAAACCTGACACCGAGTACGTGTTTGACATTGATTTGGCCTTGGCCCAAAACAACGACAACCCTGTGTATTACGTGCAATATGCACACGCGCGCATTCACTCCATCTTGCGCACCTGGGGCGGCGATGTGGCCAGTTTGGCCAAAGCCGATTTGTCCAGCCTGGAAAATCCAAAGGCACAAGCCCTCATGTTGCTCTTGGCCAAATACCCCGAAATGCTCACGGCGGCTGCACAAGACTTTGCGCCGCACGATGTGACGTTCTACTTGCGCGACTTGGCCGCCAGCTATCACAGCTACTACGATGCAGAGCGCATTTTGGTGGAAGACGAAAACCAAAAACTGGCACGCTTGGCCTTGGTTGCAGCTTGTGCCCAAGTCTTGCAAAATGGCTTGAAGATATTGGGTGTGTCTGCGCCAGAGCAGATGTAATTCATCCCAACGGCATTACCTTGAGAAACCAACACAACATGTCAACTTCCAAACTTCAAAGCCAGCGCGGCAGCACCCTGCTTGGCTTCATTTTGGGTCTGGTCATTGGCCTGACGGTCGCTTTGGGTGTGGCGATGTACGTCACCAAAGTGCCCATGCCGTTCAGCAACAAAAACCAATCGCGTTCGGCTGAACAAGATGCCGTGGAGACTCAAAAGAACAAAGACTGGAACCCCAACGGTGCTTTGCAAAGCAAGCCAGCCAATGCAGAAACACCTGCTGATGGCAGTGCTGCCCCAGCCACCAACGCACCTGCACCCGCCGTGGCTGCTGACCCCTTGGCCGACTTGATGAAGAAATCCAGCAGCGGTTCAGCACCTGCATCACCAGCGGCCGCGGCACCAGCAGTGGCACCGCCGCCTGCAGCCACACCGCAGCCCACACCTGCGGCTTCACCGGCCGCCAGCAAAGCCGCGGCCAACGATCCATTCACTTACTTTGTGCAAGCAGGCGCCTTCAAATCGGCTGGCGATGCCGATGCACAAAAGGCCAAGCTGTCCATGATGGGCATCGAATCCAAAGTCAGCGAGCGCGACCAAGCGGGTCGCACCATCTACCGCGTTCGCAGCGGCCCCTTTGACGACAAAGAGCAAGCCGAAAAAATCAAAGCCCGACTGGACGCCAGCGGCATTGACGCTGCCTTGGTTCGTGTTCAGCGCTGATCTCAACGCTTTTTATCGATCATTTCAAATTTCAGGAGTCACCATGAAACGCCGTGATTTTTCTCTCGCCACTTTAAGCACTGCCGCGGCTGTGGGCGGTTTGACTTGGAATCCCCCTGCGTTGGCGCAAGGCCCCGCCAAGTTTGTGGCTGGCAAAGACTATCTCAAGCTGGACCGCGTGGTCCCCACAGACGCCGAAGCCGGCAAGATCCAATTGATTGAGTTCTTTTGGTACAGCTGCCCGCACTGCAATGCCTTTGAACCCACCTTTGCGCAATGGGTTAAAAACGCCCCCAAAGATGTGGTGGTGCAACGCGTCCCCGTGGCTTTCCGTGACGACTTTGCCCCTCAACAACGCCTCTTCTACGCGCTCGAAGCCATGGGCCTGTTGGAAAAACTGCACGGCAAAGTTTTCCAAGCCGTGCATGTGGAGCGTTTGCCCTTGAACACCGACGCCAGCATCTTGGCTTGGATCGAAAAACAAGGCGTCGACAAAACCAAATTTGCCGATGCCGCCAAATCTTTTGGCGTGGCCAGCAAGCTCAAGCGTGCCGTGCAATTGCAAAACGACTTCAAAATTGAAGGCGTGCCTTCTTTGGGTGTCGCTGGCAAGTACTACGTCGACGGCACTTTGGCCGGCAGCATGGAGCGCGCCCTGCAAGTGGCCGAATCTTTGTTGACGCAAGTTCGTCAAGGCCGCGCCTGATCTTTTCAAGGTGTTGTGCATCAGCCCGCTTCGGCGGGCTTTTTTACGTCATTTTTCTTGCAAAAGTGCTTGACGCTGCGATCAACACCTACAATCAAGCAAGATTCGCGCCTTTATGAAATTTCACCTCATTCTTTTGTTCTGCAGTTGGGCCGCCGTCTTCACGGCGACAGGCGCTCACGCCGAAAAAGCGGACCGCGACAAACCCATGAACATTGAGGCTGACACACTCAAGCACGACGACCAGCAACAACTCACCACCTTCACGGGCAAGGTTCAAATGACCAAGGGCAGTTTGGTCTTGAAAGCCCACCGCATGGAAGTGAAGCAAGACGGTCAAGGCAACCAAGTGGCCAAGTTGTGGGCAGAACCTGGCGAACGCATTTTCTTCCGACAAAAGCGCGAAGCACTTGAAGAGTTCACCGAAGGCGAAGCTGAAACTGCGGTTTACAACAGCCAAGCCGATACCCTCACACTGACCTCGCGCGCCGAACTGCGCTTGCTGCGTGGCACGGTGGTGGCTGATCGTATTCAAGGGCAACAAATTTTGGTCAACAACACCACTGAGGTGTTCACAGTTGATGGCAAGCCCAACACAGGCAGCGGCAATCAACGCGTCAAAGCCACCATCACCCCTCGACCCAAAACAAGCGATGTCTCCGCCACGCCAACAGGGCCGGCCTTGAAACCCAGCCCTCGCATTGGCAACGACAAACCATGAGTCAAGAACACGCCATCAGCAGCTTAGAAGCGCGGCACTTGCAAAAGTCCTACGGCAGCCGCCAAGTGGTGTTTGACGTTTCTGTCAAAGTTCAAAAAGGTGAAGTGGTCGGCTTGCTTGGCCCCAACGGTGCCGGCAAAACCACGTCCTTCTACATGATTGTGGGTTTGGTACGCACCGATGGTGGACAAATTCTGATCGATGGTGATGACGTCACACGCATGCCCATCCATCGCCGCTCGCGCATGGGCCTGTCGTACTTGCCGCAAGAGGCTTCCATTTTCAGAAAACTCACGGTGGCCGAAAACGTGCGTGCAGTGCTCGAGTTGCAGCATGACGCCGAGGGCAAGCCGCTCAGCGAATCCGCCATCCAAGACCGACTTCAAGCGCTCCTGAAAGACTTGCGCGTTGATCATCTGCACGACTCACCGTCCTTGGCTTTGTCGGGTGGCGAACGCCGACGCGTTGAAATTGCGCGCGCACTGGCCACCGACCCTCGGTTCATTTTGCTCGACGAACCTTTTGCGGGCATCGACCCCATTGCGGTGATTGAGATTCAACGCATCATTGCGTTTTTGAAAGAGCGCGGCATTGGCGTGCTCATCACCGATCACAACGTGCGTGAAACCTTGGGCATTTGCGATCACGCCTACATCATCAGCGAAGGTCGCGTGCTGGCCCAAGGCACACCCAAAGACATTGTGGACAACGCCGATGTGCGCCGCGTCTACTTGGGCGAACACTTCCGAATGTGATGGCTGAACTCCTATGAAGCAAAGCCTTTCCCTTCGGATGTCCCAACACTTGGCGCTGACGCCACAGTTGCAACAATCCATTCGGCTGCTTCAACTCTCGACCTTAGAGCTCAGCCAAGAAGTCGAGCAAATGCTCGACGAAAACCCCTTCCTTGAGCGCAGCACCGACGAAGCACCGCAAGAAGATTTTGGCTTGCCAGAATCCGATGCGCGCGTCAGCTTGGGCGATCGTGTGTCAGAAGCCGCCAGCGATGCCGGCGCTGATTCACGCGATGCCGCCAGCGAATCCACAGCGTCTGTTTCTAACGACGAAGCCGTTACCGATGTGGCCGACAGCTGGGATGGCGACGGCAGCGTCGAGATTGCACCCGACGACAGCGAATGGGGCACCGACGCCGGCGCGCGCAAGAACAACACCAACAACGACTCGGATGGCGCAGACGCCATTGAGTTGGCACGCGGCCTAGGCTCACTCACCGAGTATTTGCATCGACAGGCTTTGTCGATGCGCTTGTCAGAAATTGACCGCGCAGCGCTGCGCTTTCTCATCGAGTCTTTGAACGACGACGGTTATCTGGAAGACAGCCTCGAATCTTTGGCGCAAGGCCTGGCCGGCACCGACGACATT
Source organism: Limnohabitans sp. Hippo4 (assembly GCF_003063605.1). Classification (NCBI taxonomy): domain Bacteria; kingdom Pseudomonadati; phylum Pseudomonadota; class Betaproteobacteria; order Burkholderiales; family Comamonadaceae; genus Limnohabitans; species Limnohabitans sp. Hippo4. The sequence goes on from NZ_NESE01000003.1 coordinate 245,894, forward strand.
GAGCAATTGGAAGAGTTGGTGCATCGCTTCACGGTGGCTTTGAGCTTGCTGCAATCACTCGAACCGGTGGGCATTGGCGCACGCGATTTGGGCGAGTGCTTGCGCATTCAACTCAAAGCCATCTTGAAAGATGAGCCCGACCACGAAGTGGCTGCCGTAGGCCTCAAAATTTGCGCGCTGCCTTTGGAGCTGCTGGCCAAACGCGATTTCAAACGCTTGGCGGTTCAATGCGGTGAAGACGAAGGCATCGTCAAACAAGCGCTGGCATTCATCACACGCTTAGAGCCCAAACCCGGTCGTCCTTTTGCCAATGCCGAGCAACATGTCATCGTGCCCGATGTGTTGGTCATTGGTACGCGCAAAGGCGGCGAGCCGCACTTCAGAGTTCAGCTCAACCCCGATGTGATGCCCAAACTGCGGGTGCACGACATTTACGCCAACGCCTTGCGCGGCGGCAAAGGCGAAGCCCATTTGGGTTTGCAACAACGCCTGCAAGAAGCGCGCTGGTTCATCAAAAACATTCAACAGCGCTTTGACACCATTTTGCGTGTGTCGACGGCCATTGTGGAGCGTCAGCGCAATTTCTTCATCCATGGTGAATTGGCCATGCGCCCCTTGGTGCTGCGAGAAATTGCCGATGAACTGGGCTTGCACGAGTCCACCATCAGCCGCGTCACCACGGCCAAGTACATGACCACGCCCATGGGCACCTTCGAGTTGAAGTATTTCTTTGGCTCGGGCCTAGGTACCGACAGTGGCAGCGCGGCTTCCAGTACAGCCGTGCGTGCGCTCATCAAACAATTGGTGGCCGCCGAAAATCCCAACAAGCCGCTCTCAGACAACCAACTGTCTGAAATGCTCAAAGAACAAGGCATCGATTGCGCACGTCGCACCGTTGCCAAATACCGCGAGGCGCTCAAAATTGCGCCCGCCAACTTGCGTAAAACTCTGTGAACTCGCTTCAACTTTTCATGCCTTGCGCCGCCGGCGTTGAAGGCTTATTGGCCGACGAGGTCCATCAACTCACGGGCCTCACCGGTAACGACCTGCTGACCGGCCGCGGCGGTGTGATGGCCAACGCGTCATGGCGTGATGCCTTGCGTCTGAATTTGCACAGCCGCCTCACCCAACGCGTGCTCATTCAACTGTCGCAAACTTTTTATCGCAGTGAAAAAGATTTGTACGATGCAGCCAGTGCGGTGGCTTGGGAAATTTGGTTCACCACCAAGCAGACTTTCAAGATTGAAATCACGGCGCAGCACAGCCCACTCACCAGCCTGAACTTTGCGGCGCTCAAAATCAAAGATGCCGTGGCCGATCGTTTTCGCGCCAAGCGCGGCGAGCGTCCCGACGTCAACACGCAGTGGCCCGACGTGCGCATTTACGTGCACCTCACCACCGACAGTTGCACGCTGTACATGGACACGTCAGGTGAGCCTTTGTTCAAACGTGGTTGGCGCGAAGACAAGGGCGATGCCCCACTCAAAGAAACCTTGGCTGCCGCCATGTTGGCCGCCAGCGGTTGGGATGCGCAGACGCCTTTGTACGATCCTTGCTGCGGCAGTGGCACCATTGCCATTGAAGCCGCGCAAATTGCCTGCGGTATTGCGCCCGGCATCATGCGTCGCTTTGCCTTTGAAAAATTGCTGCCGTTTCAACCGCACGTTTGGCAAGCCCTGCAAGACGATGCGCGCGCGCAAGAGCACGCGCCCACCGCCGAAATTCACGCCTCCGATGTGGCGTTCCGAATGGTGGACTTCACACAGCGCAATGCCGAGCGCGCAGGCGTTGGCCAAGTGGTCCAAACCCGCGGTGGCGACGCATTGCAGCGCATGCCGCCTTGTGAAACACCCGGCATCATGTTGCTCAACCCACCTTATGGCGAGCGCATTGCCGCAGCCGGTGTGGCGGGCGTCTCCAGCCGCGACCGATACCGGGAACCCGGCGCACCCACTCGCGCACGAGACAACGTGGACTTAAGCCGCGCCCGTGAAATTGCCGAAGGCGATGACGGCGGCGAGTTCTTTGCGCAATTGGCCTCGCACTGGAAAAAGAATTACAACGGTTGGACAGCATGGATGCTGACACCCGATTTGAAATTGCCCTCCAAAATGCGCTTGAAAGAATCGCGCCGCGTGCCGATGTGGAACGGCCCCATTGAGTGCCGCATGTTCCGCTTCGACCTCATGAAGGGTTCAGTGCGTGACAAGCTCTGAGGTCTCCACGAACTCGCCTGCAGCAAGCTCAGCGCAGCCTTGGGTGATTGACACCAACATCGTGCTCGACCTGTGGCTGTTTGAAGACCCTGCCACGGAGCCTTTGCGCGCTGCTTTGCAAAGTGGCCGCATTTCGCATCTGGCCACCCGCAGCATGCGCGACGAACTGGAACGCGTGCTCACTTACCCCCACATCGTCAAGCGCATGGCCAAGTCCAACATTCAAGCGCAAGACATTTTGAATCGCTTTGACCAACACCATGTGTCGGCCGAACCCGCGGATAAAGCGCCCTGCACTTGCAAAGACCCGGACGATCAAAAATTCATCGACTTGGCGGTTGCACATGGGGTGCCTTTGCTCAGCAAAGACGCTGCCATTTTGTGCATGAAGAAACGTCTGTCGCAATCGGGCGTGGTGCTCAACCCGTCCGACATTCCTGCACAGTGAGTGCGTTCACGTCGCCCCCAACATCCCTTTCATCAGAGGAACATCCCATGACCGGCCTGCAACCCGAAGACTTTGACGCCCTTGACGACATCTTGGACGACTTGCGCACGCGTTATGAGGAAACACCGCAATGGGAATTTTGCGAAGGTTTTTTGGTGGCCCTCATTTGCTGCCGCCGAGATATTCCGGAGGCTGAATGGCTGCCGGTGTTGTTGGGCCTTGACGATGACGGTGCAGGTTTTTCTGACGAAGCCCAAAAAATCAAATTCTTGGGCCTGTGGCAACAACGCTATGCGGAAGTGAAGCAAGCACTCGACACTGAAATCAAAGCGCTCGATGAAGACAGTGCCTACGCACCTGAAGTGATGGACGTGCGCGGTGCCATTGCCAGCCTGCCGCCTGAAGAGCGCGCCGAAATTGACAGCGAAGAAATTCCTGCCTTTGCGCAAGTGTGGGCCTTGGGCTTTATGTTTGCCGTCGAAAATTGGCCCGATGAATGGACCGCCCCCAAAGACAAAGAAGCAGCACAGTGGCACGACACCGCCCTGGAAGCCATTGTGGCCTTAACCGAAGACGACACCGACGAGCCCACCTTGTCAGCCCTCAGCGAAGACGGTCCCTTAAGTGTGAGCGAGTCCCGGTTGAATGCCTATGGCGAAGCCTTGTGGGCCGTGTATGACTTGCGTGAAATTTGGCGCAGCATTGGCCCCCGTGTGACGCAAGTGATCAAAGAGGCCACCCCCGGTCGCAACGATGCATGCAGCTGCGGCAGTGGCAAAAAATACAAAAAATGTTGCGGCGCGAATTAACTTCTTAAACCATGAAAGTCCGAAGACTTTGCACCGTGAGGTCCGGCAATTCCTCTGGAATGAAGTGACCTGAGGGCACCACATGGCCCGATACTTGGGCCGCACATTGCGCTTGCCACAGTTCTAGTGGCTTGAACATTTTGTGCACCACACCGCGGTCACCCCACAAGACCAACAAGTCGCATCGAATTTTTTGACCCTTGTCGCGGCTTTCTTGATCGTGGACCAAGTCGATGCCCGCACTGGCGCGGTAATCCTCACACGCTGTGTGCACGGCAGGCAGAATGTCCCCTGCTTGCTCAGGCGCCAAAGTGAGGCTGCGCTCGTACTCAGCCATGGCCTCGGGTTCGATGAAGGTGGTGGCACCAGAACCCCAGCCACCCAACTTGGCATGCAAGTAATGCAGCACATTGCCACCAATCATGCGCTCGGGCAAAGGTGTGGGCTGAATGAGGTGGAACCAGTGGTAGTAGGCGCGGGCAAAATCCATGTCGGTGCGCTTGTACATGTCCAGCGTGGGCGCAATGTCGAGCACACACAAGCGGCGAACGCGCGCTGGGTAATCGACCGCCAAACGATGGGCCACACGCCCCCCGCGATCGTGTCCACACAAAAAGAAATCATCCACGTTCAACTGGTCTAGCAAACCCACCACGTCTTGCGCCATGGCCCGCTTGCTGTAATTGCTGTGGTCTGGCAAACCCGGCGCATGGGACGAGTCGCCATAACCGCGCAGATCGGGCAGCACCAAGCGGTAGTCGTTTTTGAGGGCCTGCGCTACGCGGTGCCACATGACATGCGTTTGCGGGAAACCGTGCAGCAAGACCAACACCGGCTTGTCCAGGTGGTTCTGCCAGTTGGCCGAGATGCGCGCGCACACTACCACGCCATTGACGTTGAACTGGCGTTTCTCAAAGCCGTCAAACCAGCTGCTTGGCGTGTCAGGTGAAACAGCAGATGTCTCTGCAACGGAAGGGTCTGTTGAAAGTGTGCTCATGGTCAGCGTGATTTTGCAGTCGATGGGTGCAATTGGCAATCAGCGCTGTGAACGCATTTCAGCCAAGTCGTTCCAAACTTCTTGGCGCATCAATTGACCTTTGCGCACTTCAAAGCGGTCGGCAAAGCGAATGCCGCTGAATTCACGTCCGTCAGGCCACTCGCCGTTCAGTAAGCCGCGGCAATACACCACAGTTTGGTCGCCCTGCCATGACTCTTCAAACGTCATGTGGGTTTTGGCAATCCGTCGGTACCGCGTTGCAGCCCAGGTCATCAACTCACTCAATTGATGCATGGTTTGCCCCCCTGGAAAAACCATTTCAAACTGCGGCGACAAAAATGCTTGGGCCGCTTCCAAATCGCGCATGGCCATGCATTCCAAAAAATCAGCCACCAATTGACTGGCCTCTGGCAGCACAGCGCCGCCTTCAGAAAAAACACGGCCATCGCGGCGGTAGGCGCTGACCTCTTGGACAAACACCGTGGTGCCAGCATCGCTGGCATCAATCACCGATCTGGCGGTGTGCGCCAAGCGTTGCACCAAACGGTGTTGGGCCTCTGAGGGATAGCCAGGTAACAGCGTGACAGAAATGACGGGCATAAAAATATCAATGAAAGAGGTTCAACCCAATGGCGAAACGCCAACCAACTGCACATGCAAATAAAACACAAACAGTGCCCACAGGGCCACGCCGATCAGCAAGGTGAACAGGGTGGCCGTGGTATTTGCGCTTGGTATAGCGTTTGTGTTTTCAGCACCGGCAGCCTGCAAGCTCAGCGCTTCTTGTGCCGCAGCACGATCGCGTGCTCTGGCCGCTTTGAAGTTGAACACCGACCACACCAGGAAACTACCAAACAACACCACATCGGCCAAGTTGCCATTGGCCAGCAAGTGCGCCAATGCCCAGACCTTGACCGACAACACCATGGGATGGCCCATGCGCATTTTGAGGTGATTGCGAGGCACATAAGCGGCCGCCATCAGCACGCTGGCGAAGAGCATCAGCAACACACTGACATGGCGTGTGGCAATGGGCGGCGTCCAAAGCGCCACCGTCTGCAAGCGTGCTTCGGCATAGCCCGTCACCATGGCATAAAACCCTACCAGGGCGATCAAGGTGTAGACGCCTTTGAAGGGCTTTTCGCCCCAAGATGCAATGACCTGGGTGCGCCAAGCATCGGCCACCATGCGTATGGAATGCGCCCCCAAAAATAAAACCAAACCAATGATCAACCAAGTCATGAGAACTCCTGTTCAGGGTCATTCACGCATTGTCTAGGAAATCGCAGTCTGAAGCTGCTGCTGTAACAAAGGTTTTTGCACTTTGCCCAAAGCACTTTTGGGCAATTGCGGCATGAACAACACACGCCTTGGCAATTTAAAGCGCGCGATCTGATGTTGCAAGTGCGACAACACCGCATCGGCTTGCAAGCTTGCACCCTCCGCATTGCCTTGGCGAACCAGAACCAGCACAGGCACCTCACCCCATCGATCGTCGGGCAAGCCCACCACGGTACATTCGGCCACACCTGGAAACGAGGCCAAGGCGTTTTCAATTTCTGCGGGGTAAATGTTTTCCCCGCCCGAGATGATCATGTCCTTGTTGCGGCCCACAATTTGCAAGCACCCCTGTGCATCCAAGTAACCCATGTCGCCCGAGTGAAACCATCTGTCTTGCAAACCCTTCAACGCTTTGGGATTGCCAAGATGCCAATAACCGCGCATGACATTGGGCGCTCGCACGCACACTTCACCGGTCTCGCCCTGCGCCACTTCTTGGCCTTGGGCATCGATGAGCTTCAAAGACACATCAGCATGGGGCCAGCCTGCAAACCCCATGCGCGCCATGGCATCTTGAAATTTCAAAATGACGCTGACCGGACCTGTTTCGGTGGTGCCATAAATTTGGCCAACAGGAATACCCCGCGCATGGAACTTCTCCAAATACGAAGTGGGCAAGGTTGAAGAGCCCGCCATGATGCCGCGCAAGCTTTGAAGATCTGCTTGAGGCCATTCAGGATGCTCAAGCACAGCCCTCAAGGTTGCAGGCACCAGCAATGACAAGGTGGGACGTTCTGCCAGGTCGCCTTGCGAGACGTCATGAAGCCAAGCAGCAGCCTCAAAGCGCGGATGCAAATGCACCGTCACACCCGACAACAATGCTGGCAAGGTTTGAATGCACAGACCGCCCACATGGAACATGGGCAAGGCAGACAACACAATGTCTTGCGATTTGAACTGATGGGCCTCTTGACTGGCTTTGGCGTTAGCCAACAGGCCCGCTTGCGTATGCACAGCACCCTTGGGCAAGCCAGTGGTACCGGAGGTGTAGACCAACAGCACATCCGCATCAGCCGACACAGTGGGCAAATTCAATGCTTTGGATGACGACGTGGCAATCAAATCATCCAAGGGGCAAGACTGGAGCCCAAAGACGTGACCCTCTTGGGTCAAGGCTTTGGCCGTGTCTGCGTGCAGGTCGTCATGAACCAGCAGGCTGGGCTGCGCATCTTGCAACACCGCATTGAGTTCGGCCACAGCCAATCGGAAATTGAGTGGCATGAAAATCAAACCCAGTCGCGCACAGGCGACCAAGGTGACGCACTGCAATTCGTGGTTCAAGCCAAGCCACGCCACGCGTTGACCTGCTTGCAAACCCAATGTGGCTTGCAGATGGCCTGTGACACGTTCAACACGCCGCCAAAATTTGGCAAAGTCAATGTCTTCCGTCTGCCCTGGCATGCCAAAGCGAATGGCCAAGTGCGACGGCTGACTTTGTGCCAACGCTTGAAAGCGTTGAGCCAATGTCGAGCTTTCCTTCATTCGTCTTTTTCGCCTGCTTCGTACAGCGTTTCTCGACCCAAACGATCGAGGCACAACTCTGCAGTCCACGGCAGCATGAGCGAGCCGCAACGCGCATCGCGGTACAAACGCTCGAGTGGCAATGATTTCAACATCGACTGTCCACCACATGTGCGAATGGCCAAACGTGCAATGTCTTGGGCGTTTTCCATGATGGTGTACTGCGCGGCATAGGCACGCAGGCGAGAGGATTTTGGCGGATCAATTTTGGCGTCTTCAATGGCACGCAAAAACAAATTGCGCGTTTGCTCCAATTTCACAAACATTTCTGCCACGGCAATTTGCTTGGTGGCAAATTGACGGCGCTTGACCGGACCGGTGCCTGGAATTTCGCCGCGCAAATAAGCCACCGTAAAGTCATAAGCCGCCTGTGCAATGCCCATGTAAGTGGGCGACAAGGTCATGAACATGTGCGGCCAGCGGCTGGCAGCTTGGAAGTAAACACCTTGCGGCATTAACGCAGCATCATCCGGCACAAACACATCTTTGAAAATCAAATTGCGTGACACAGTGGCTCGCATGCCCAAAGGATCCCAATCACCTTCTACGGTAAGGCCAGGCGCTGTGCGGGGAATGGCCAAATAAAGTGTGTCGCGACGCGACAAATCGGCATCGGGCTTTTTCTCTGTGCACAACACACCAAAATAATCTGCCGCATCCGACAAAGAAGCAAATATCTTTTTGCCATTGATGCGCCAACCGCCTTCAACCTTAACAGCTTGTGTGCCAAAAGGTTGCGCGCCTGCCGCAGCAGCGCCGCCTTCAGAAAAGGGCTGTGCATAAATGGCGCCATCATTGACCACGCGTGCAAAGTGGGCCTTTTGATGCACACGATGCAGCGCACGTTGTTCTGGCGTCATGTCCAAATCCTCAGACAACAAGCCGCTCCACATCATGGTGCACACATGCATGTTGAACGTCAGCGCCGTAGCGCCGCACCAGCGGCCAATTTCTGCAGAAACCATGGCGTATGTGGCATAGTCCGCGCCCAAACCACCATGGGCTTCGGGCACACACAAAGCCAGCAAACCGCTGTCTTTCATGTCTTTGTAATTCTCAAAAGGAAATTGCGCATCGCGATCAAGCTGGGCTGCACGTGGTGCAAATTTGTGCTTGCCCAAGTCATGGGCCATGGCCATCAACTTCTTCTGCTTCTCGGTCAGTGGATAGTCCTCGCCACTGATCGGCATGTAGTTGGCGGTGCTGTTGTAAGGGGTGCTGTTGGTGGCAGTTAGGTTGTTGCTCATGGGGTCTCCTGCAACGTCAAAATGAGGTGGTGCAAAAATTCAAAATGGCCTGATGGAATGGCGCTTCTTGTTCAAAGCCCATCAAATGGCCAACGCCTGGAATGCATTGGTATTGCGCACCCGGAATCTTTTGCGCCATGCGTCGCAAAACTTCGGGGGGTGCTGTCTTGTCGAACTCGCCTGCCAAGCACAAGGTGGGCACTGAAATGCTGGGCAAGGCGGCACGTTGCTCAAAAGTCACCAAGGCTTGCAAAGAAGCGCGGTAAGTGTGGGGTGGGACCGCAGACATGCAGGCATGTGCCATGGCCAAGCCTGGGGGATAGTCTGGCAACATCGCACCGGTGGGCAAAGCCTGCGGCGCAACCATGCTGGGCACCAAACGATCGGCCACTTGGGCCATGGTTTTGCCTGCATTCAAAGGGGCCAGTCGCTGCGCCACAAACTGCTGCTGAAAGTCGCCATCTTGTTGGCCAAATGCGGGGCTGCTGGCGGCGATCACCAGGCCTTCAATTCGTTCTGGGCAATGGGTCCAGGCTTGCAAGGCCACCATGCCGCCCATGCTGTGACCTACCAGCACCGCCTTTTGAACTTTGGCTTGGTTTAGCATGCGTTCCAGCGATTTCGCCAGGCTGTCAAAACTGAGCGTGCCAGTTAAAGGGCTGTCGCCATAACCGGGCATGTCCCAGGCCAGCGCGCGATAACCCTTGCTTGCAAAGCAATCAACAGACGACTGAAAGCCTTTTTTTCCGCCACCGATGCCATGCAAAAAAACCAATGTGGTTTTGGCATCGACAGGGCCTGCCTCAATCCAAGAGGGCAAGTCGGCCATCATGGCGCAGGACTTTCAAACACGCCCGGCACCAGCGCACCTTCGTTCACCACGCACTGGCCATCCAGTTGGATGGTGCAGCCACGCATTGGCAAATCAAAGTGGCCCAGCGTGTGACGGCCAGCCACTTCGTTGGCGCCGGTGGAATACAAAAAGTTACCGGCAAAGGCACGCAACTCGGTGCCATTGCAATCACGCTTGTCATAAAAAGTCATGGCATCCCAGCGCGCGGCGGGGTTCAAACCAAAACCCACATGCGACACCGCACAGGCATCGCGATGGCCTTCTTTGTCAATCCAAGCTTGGTAGTAAGAGCGCATCATCTCAACGTCGACGCCTTCGCCTTCGATGCGCGTGATGGTGTCGTTTTCAATGGTCAGCTCAATGGTGTCGCGCAGGTAGCGCTTGAATGTCAAGTTGACATCGCCTGGCGCCATCACCAAGCGACCATTCACGCTGCCGGCCGCAGGAAATGCCAAGGCCAAGCCACCTGGCCAGTGCGAGACCATGCCTGGCTTGCTGCAAAAACCCCAGACGCCCCCCACCACAGCCGACTTCAGTTGAATGTTCAAGTCGGTGCCGGCCTTGGAGGACACGTGCATGTGCTGCGTGCCGCGCAATTTCTTCATGGCATTGCGGACCACCGACTCCAACGCGGGGTCCGGCACCGTTCGCTCCAAAATTTCGGGGTGTTCATTGGAGATCATGAACAAGCGTGGCACGACACCATCGGCCCCTTTCAAGATGGCAGGCAATTCGGGCGCATGCAACATGCCTTCCACGGTGCAATCAATCACCACATGGGCACGTTGTAGGGCGGCCACCACGGGCGACAAATGTTGAATGACATCGGTGGCCCCTGTTGAACGCACGGGTGCAGGCGCTGAAAGTGCCGGTGTGGGCAAACAAACTTCAAAGATTTTGGCGCCCATGCGCTGCAAGCTGATGCGGGCCAAATCCACGTTGACCCGGCGCGACTGACTTTCAGTGAGCAAAGCCACCACGTCACCCTCTTGAATTTTGCACAAGGCAAAGGTGCGTTCAAACGCATCCAACCAACGGTGTTCGATTTGTTCAATCAGCATGACAACTCCTTGTGACAAGCAGCTTGGTCGGCTTGCCATTTCAATGTGTCAGCAAGTTTATATGAAATTTCATACAATCAGCTCATGAGTTCCCCTAGCACCACCTTCGACACCCAGCACTTCAAGCAAGCGCTCTCACGCTTTCCAACCGGTGTCTCGGTCATTACCACCCACCAATTGGGTGAGGCCAATCCCGCTGAGTGGGGGCACCAATTTGTAGGGCTCACTGCCAGCTCGTTCAACAGCGTGTCATTGACGCCCCCGCTGGTAGTCTGGAGCTTGGGCTTGAAATCACGCACCTTGCCGTCGTTTCAAAAGACGTCGCATTACGTCATCAACATCTTGAGCGAACAACAATTGGCTTTGTGCAATCAATTTGCATTTGGCCAAGGCGATCGCTTCGGCGGCGTTGACTATGCGTTGGGCACTGCCGGATTGCCCGTTTTAAAGGGCGCATTGGCTTGGTTTGAATGCCGCAACCGCAGCCAATACACCGAAGGCGATCACATCATTTTTGTCGGTGAAGTTGAACAATGCGGCTTTGCGGATGGTTCACCCTTGGTGCATCAGCAAGGTGGTTTTTACTGCGCCCAAAAACTGCAAGGTTAATTCGAGTCATTGCCCACCATGGCCACCCAAGAATTTGTAGACAGCTATTTGCCCTACTTGCTTGCACGGGCCAGCTTCACCATTTCTTCAGAATTTCATGCGCAAGTTGAAGCGGCAGGGCTCACGGTGTCCGAGTGGAGAATTTTGGCGTCCTTGTCGGGCGTAAAACAGCGCACCGTGGGTGAATTGGCAGAGATTGTGTTGGCCAAGCAACCCACCGTCACCAAGATGGTTCTCAGAATGGAAACAGACAACTTGGTCATTCGCACACCCTGCACGCAAGACAAGCGCCAAGCCTGGGTGAGCTTGACGCCTGCAGGTCAAAAACTGGTCAAGCCGCTCCTGAAAAAAGCGCAGCAACATGAGCAAAAAGTTTTGGCCTTGCTAGGCCCCGCGCACAGCACCTCGCTCAAAAGCATTTTGCAAAAACTGATTGTCAAGGCTTAACGGCCGTCACCTCAATCTCGACCAAAGCCCGGTCTTCTACCAAATCGGCCACTTGAACCAAGGTCATGGCGGGGTAGTTTCTGCCCATCACGTCTTGGTAGACCTTGCCCAATTCGCGACCACGCGCCACATACTCTTTCTTATCTTTCACGTACCACGTCATGCGGGCCATGTGCTCGGGCCCTGCGCCCGCACAGGCCAACGTAGCCACAATGTTTTGCAAGGCTTGTTTGCACTGCGCCACAAAGTCATCGGTCTCAAATTGACATTGGCCATTCCAGCCAATCATGCCCGCCACAAAAATCATTTCACCGCGGGCAGCCATGCCATTGGCATACCCTTTGGCAGGCGCCCATCCCTCTGGCTGAAGTACTTTCAAGAGGCTTTGTGACATCTTCTGCTCCTTATTTTTCTGAATTGAAAGCCATCGCTTGCTGGCGTAATTTAAAGCGCTGCAACTTACCCGTCTCGGTGCGCGGCATGGCATCGCAAAACATCACGCGCCTTGGGTACTTGAAGGGTGCAATGGTTTGCTTCACAAACTCTTGAATTTCTTTTTCCAAGACAGGTGAGCCTGTGTAGCCAGGCTTCAGCACCACAAAGGCCATCACCACCTGTCCGCGCTCGATGTCGCTGGCACCCACCACGCCACATTCGGCCACTGCAGGGTGTTGCATCAAAGCGCTTTCCACTTCGGGGCCAGCAATGTTGTAGCCCGCAGAAATGATCATGTCATCGTTGCGCGCTTGGTAACTGAAGTAGCCATCCGCATCCATCACAAACGTATCACCTGGCAAATTCCAGCCTTCTTTGACGTAATCCTTTTGGCGTGGATCGTCCAAATAGCGACAACCTGTAGGGCCCCTGACCGCCAAACGACCCACAACACCAGGCGGAACCGGCTGCATGTCTTCGTCCACAATTTGCGCCTGATAACCCGGCACCACTTTGCCAATGCTGCCTGCACGCACTTCGTGTCCTGCACTTGAGATGTAGATGTGAATCACTTCGGTGCCACCAATGCCATCGGTCATCTCGATGCCTGTGGCTTTTTTCCACAACTGGCGAGTGGCATCGGGCAAAGCCTCACCCGCCGAGACAGTGTGCTTCAAGGACTTCAAATTGAAAGCACTGGGTTGATCGCTGACCAGCATGGCCATTTGGCGGTACATGGTGGGCGCCGTGTAGCACTGTGTGGCGCCGTAGTGGCCCACAGTTTGCAGCAAAGACTCTGGCGTGTACTTCTCTAGCAACACCGCACAGGCACCGTAGCGCAAGGGGAAGGCCAGCAAGCCACCCAATCCAAAGGTGAAAGCAATGGGCGGCGTGCCACACACAATGTCATTGGCGTCCATTTTCAAGACATGGCGCGGAAACAAATCACACATGGCCAAGACATCACGGTGAAAATGCATCGTGCCCTTGGGCTGACCCGTGGTGCCACTGGTGAACGCAATCAAACAGACATCGTCACGGCTGGTTGGGTAGGCCTCAAAGGCTTTTGCATGCTTTGCCATGCGCGCCTCAACGCCGCCAGCGTCTTCTGACCTGAACCACAGCACTTGCTTTAACGCAGCCGCATAATGTGGATGCGCTGGTTCGGTGCAATGACGGAGTTCGTCGGCCAGCAAGCTGTCGCACAAGGCAGCACTCACCTGCGCCTTGTCCACAATTTGCTTAAGTTCAGCAGCCCGCAGCAAAGGCATGGTGGGCACCACCACCAAACCTGCCTTCAAGGCCGCCAAGAAACAAGCAGCCATCATAGGACTGTTGCCACCGCGAAGAAGCAAACGCTGGCCTGATTTCAAGCCCATGTCGGTGGTCAGCACATGCGCAATTTGATTGACCTTGGCCTGCAACTGCGCGTAGGTCCAGCTGATGTCGCCTGTCGCGTCTTTACCGCGGACAGCCATGCGATCGCCAAGACCCTTGGCCACGTGATCGTCGAGCAAGCCTTGGACACAATTGAGTTGAGCGGGGTACTGAACTTCTGGGCGATCGAACACAAACACGGGCCATTGGTCAGGCGGTGGCAAGCGGTCGCGCGTGAACGTGTCTGTATGTGACGAAGGGGCCAATGAAGCGGAGAGAGATGACGTCATGTCTGGCCTCACTTGAGCAAATCGCGACCAATGATCAACTGCTGCACTTCGGTTGCACCTTCATAAATGCGAAGGGCTCTGATTTCTCGGTACAGCGACTCGACAATGCAACCTTTTTTCACACCCATGCCACCATGCATTTGCACAGCCATGTCGATGATTTGTTGCGCATTTTCTGTGGCGGTCATTTTGGCCATGGCCGCTTCTTGCGTGATGCGCTGGCCTTGATCGCGCAACCATGCGGCGCGGTAAGTCAACAAAGTTGCAGCGTCCAGCAGTGTGGCCATCTGCGCCAACTTGCTCTGCGTGATTTGAAAATCACCCAAACTCTGTCCAAACATCTTGCGCTGCTTGGCCCAGGCAATCGATTCATCCAAGGCTCTGCGTGCAAAACCCAAAGACGCAGCCGCCACCGAGGTCCGGAACACATCCAAAGTGGCCATGGCCACTTTGAAACCTTCGCCGGCGGCACCAATGCGTTTGGCATGGGGCACCAACACGTTGTTGAAATGCAATTTGGCCAAGGGGTGAGGCGCCACCACATCAATGCGCTCGGCAATTTCCAAACCTGGTGAGTTGGCGTCCACAATGAAAGCGCTGATGCCGCGGGCGCCAGGCGCTTCACCCGTGCGTGCAAAGACCACGTAAAAATCTGCAATGCCACCGTTGGAAATCCAGGTCTTGAAACCATTCAAAAGGTAACCTTCAGCTGTGTCGACAGCGCTGCATTGCATCGCAGCCACATCCGATCCTGCATCAGGCTCGCTGAGTGCAAAAGCCGCTAGCGCCTCACCTTTGGCAACACGCGGCAGGTACTCGGCTTGTTGTTCTGGCGTCCCTTTCAAACTGATGGCACCCGACCCCAAGCCTTGCATGGCAAACGCAAAGTCTGCCAAACCATGGTGCCAAGCCAATTCTTCGCGCAAGATGCAAATGGTGCGTGTGTCGATCACATTGGCAGTACCGCCATACAACTGACCAGCGATGGCTGGCTTCAACCAGCCGCCTTGTCCCAAGGCTTTCACCAAGCTCACACACTCGCGGTCAATGGCCTCACGCGATTCGTCGTGGCCATGCAAGTCCGCAAACTGTTGGCGGGTCCAGGTTTGCAGTTTGTCTTTGAAACTGCGGTGCGATTCGTCAAAGAAGGGCCAGGCCAAATGAGCGGCTGAATTCATGCTCAATCTCCTTCAAACACAGGGGTTTGCTTGGCCACAAAGGCGTGATACGCCCGATGGAAATCGTTGGTGGCCATGCAAATGGCTTGGGCTTGTGCCTCAGCCTCAATGGCCTCGTCCAAACCCATGTTCCACTCTTGTTGCAGCATCTTTTTGGTCATGCCGTTGGCAAAGGTAGGGCCACTGACCAAGACTTGCGCCATCGCTTGAGCTTCGCTCAACACAGTCTCGGGGGTGCACACTCGGTTGTAGAAACCCCAACGCTCGGCCTCTTCGCCAGGCAAGCCACGACCGGTGTACAACAACTCGGACGCGCGACCTTGCCCAATCACGCGGGGCAACAACGCACATGCTCCCATGTCACAACCGGCCAAGCCCACTTTGTTGAACAAGAAATAGGTTTTGCTTCGCGCTGTGCCGTAGCGCATGTCAGACGCTAGCGCTAACAGTGCGCCAGCACCGGCGCAAATGCCATCAATGGCGGAAATGATGGGCTGAGGGCACGCACGCATGGCCTTGACCAAATCACCGGTCATGCGCGTAAAGGTCAACAGGCCTGGCATGTCCAACTTGGTCAGCGGGCCAATGATTTCATGCACATCACCACCGGAGCAAAAGTTTCCGCCTGCACCGGTCACCACCACCGCATGGACATCATCGGCATAGGCCAAAGCTCGAAACAAATCGCGCATCTCTGCATACGACTCAAACGACAAGGGATTTTTTCGCTCAGGTCGATTAAGGGTGAGCGTGGCCACGCCGTCCTTCACCTCAAACATCACATGCGCTGCTTTGTAGTTGGCCAGTTTATTGCCATGGCGCGGCAACTGGTGTGGCTCGCCCGGTAAATATTTTTGACTCATGCCATCTCCTCCTGTTTTTGTAAATTCTTTTTCAGTGCACCCAACAAGGTGTACAGCTGACTCTGCTGGTTGTCTGACAAACCGGCAAACATGTCGGCCACCCAGGCTTCGTGTGCAACCGCCATGTCGGCAAATGCGTCTCGCCCCGCCTTGGTCAACTTGACTGTGTACGAGCGTCGATCGTTGGCACCCACTTGGCGCAGCACCAACTTCTCTTTTTCAAGCTGGTCAACAATGGCCGTGATGTTGCCGCCCGTCACCATCATGCGGCGCGACAATTCACCCATCGTGAGCCCCTCCGGATGACGCTCCAGTTGGGCCATCAAGTCAAAGCGCGGCAAAGTGATGTCAAATGACTCTCGCAACTTTTGCCGGATCTTGTCTTCAACGCGCGTGGTGCAAGACAACAAGCGAAGCCACAAACGCAATGAAGCGTGATGGTCGGCATGGGCTCTGAATTCATGATCGGCGTTTTTTTGCAAACTCATCTCTTGTGCCATCACATCGTCTCCCCGCCATCTACGGCAATCGATTGACCATTGACCGATGCTGCGGCCTCACTGCACAGCCACATCACAGCTTGCGCCACTTCATCGGGTTGAATCATTTTTTTCTGTGGGTTGTGTGCCACCAATGCGTCGCGTGCTTGCGCTTCGGTTTGACCCGTTTTGGCCACAATGTTGGCAAGCGACTCGCGCACAATGTCGGTCTCGGTGAAACCAGGACACACCGCATTCACTGTCACACCTTTGCGCGCCAACTCCAATGCCAAGCTGCGGGTGAGGCCAATCACGCCATGCTTGGCGGCAGCATACGCCGACACATATGCAAAGCCTTTCAAGCCGGCTGTGCTTGCAATGTTCACAATCCGGGCAGCATGGCCTTTGGCACTCTCGGCCAACAGGTCCGGCAATGCCGCTTGAATGCACAAATAGGTGCCCGTTAAATTCACGTTCAGCATGTGTTGCCAAAGCTGTAAATCTGTCTTGGCAAAAGGCTGGCTGAGGGCTTGGCCCGCATTGTTGACCAGCACGGTCACTGGTCCCAAGGCTGCATGATTGGCGCGGTGCGCTGCGTCTACTGAAGCGGGGTCGCTCAAGTCCATGACACTCAAGTGCAACTTCACACCAGGAAACGCCTTGCGCAATTCAGCCGCTTGCGATTCCAAGGTCTGCAAGTTGCGACCCGACAAACTCAGCGCCGCCCCTTCACGGGCAAACGCATGCGCAATGGCCGCGCCGATGCCTCGCCCAGCGCCCGTGATCCAAACGTGTCGCATCAATTCTCTCCTTTGGCGGCTGCTGGTGACGCACTCATGGCAGCCATGGCGGCAGCTCGTTCAAAATTGGTTTCCATTTGACGCTTGCCCGACACATAGGCTTTGTGCCAATTCAAATCGGTGTAGCCAATGCGCGCGGCCTCTTGCATCGTCCATGAAGGATTGGCCAAATGCGGACGGGCCACTGCGCACAAATCAGCGCGGCCTGCCGCAATGATGCTGTTGACATGGTCTGCTTCTGAAATGGCGCCGACTGCAATGGTTCGCACACCCGCTTCATTGCGAATGCGATCGGCAAAAGGCGTTTGAAACATGCGGCCATAGACAGGCTTTTCGCGCTTGTCGACTTGACCTGAAGAGCAGTCCACAAAGTCCACACCGGCGGCTTTGAACGCTTTGGCAATTTCAATCGCATCATCGGGTGTGATGCCGCCCTCCACCCAATCGTGCGCGGAGATGCGCACCGACATCGGCTTGTCTTGTGGCCATACTTGGCGCATCGCCGTGAACACAGCCAGCGGAAAGCGCAAGCGGTTGGCCAAGGCGCCGCCAAACGCATCGCTTCGGTGGTTGGTCAGCGGCGAAATAAAGCCCGACAACAAGTAGCCGTGCGCGCAATGCAACTCCAGCCAGTCAAATCCGGCTTTGGCACCCCGCTCTGCGGCAGATACAAACGCCGCCAACACGGCGTCCATGTCGGCTTGCGTCATTTCATGCGGCACTTGGCTCACGCCGTCCATGTAGGGCAAGGCCGAGGGCGCCATCAGCGGCCAGTTGTCGCCATCTCGTACGGCGTCATTCAAAGGCATGTCAATGCCATCCCATGCCCTACGGGTCGAACCTTTGCGTCCTGCATGACCCAACTGCAATGCGATCTTGGCATCCGACTGGGCATGGACAAAATCCACAATGCGCGCCCAGGCGTGTTGCTGTTCGTCATTCCATAAACCAGGACAACCCGGCGTGATGCGCCCCTCAGGCGTCACGCAAGTCATCTCGGTGAACACAATGGCGGCGCCGCCCACGGCACGGGCGCCGTAATGCATCAAATGAAAATCGCCTGGAAGACCGTCCACGGCTGAATAGGTCGCCATCGGAGACACCATCACGCGGTTCTTCAAACTCACGCCGCGCGCTTGCAAAGGCAAGAACATGGGCGGCGTTGATTTGGCTTTGGCGCTGTCATCAAAGTTGGCCAACGAGGCCATGAAACGTTCGTAGGCGGCCACAAATTTGTCATCGCGCAAGCGCAAGTTTTCATGCGAGATGCGTTGGCTGCGCGTGAGCAGCGAGTATGCAAATTGCTGTGGTGGCAAATTGACATAGCGCGCCACATTCTCAAACCACTCTGTCGAATTGCGCGCAGCATTTTGAATCTTCAGCACCTCCACAGATCGGGTCGCTTGGTAAGCAGTCATCACTTCCTTCATGCCTTTGACATCGTGCCCTACGCGCTCAAAGGTGTCGGCCAGTTCAATGGCATCCTCTAGCGCCAGCTTGGTCCCCGACCCAATTGAGAAGTGTGCGGTGTGCGCTGCATCGCCCATCAGGACATATGGCACTTGCCTGCCATCGGCCGACGTGTCCCAGTGCACCCACTGATCGCAAATGACGCGCGGAAATTTGATCCAATGCGCAGAGCCTCGCAAATGTTTGGCATTGGTCATGAGGGGATGGCCATCCAGGTACTTGGCAAACAACTTTTCACAAAATGCAATCGACTCTTCTTGCGACATGCTTTCAAAACCTGCAGCCTTCCACACGGGCTCGGGCGTCTCCACAATGAAGGTCGATGTGTCGCCATCAAACTGATAGGCATGCGCCTGAAACCAGCCATGCTCGGTTTCTTCAATGGCAAACGTAAAGGCGTCAAACAACTTGCGCGTGCCCAACCACACAAAGCGGCATTGGCGCTCGTCAATGTCGGGCTTGTAGGTTGCCGCAAAACGCGTGCGCACTTTGGAGTTGATGCCGTCACACGCAATCACCAAGTCGGCTTTGTATTGCGCGGCAATGTCGGCATGGGCATCGACCTCGGCCTCAAACACCAATTCAACACCCAGCGCTTCGCAGCGCTTTTGCAAAATGTTCAGCAAACGCTTGCGACCAATGCCACAAAAACCATGGCCCCCCGAGCGCATGGTTTCGCCTTTGAAATGCACCGCAATGTCATCCCAATGGTTGAACGCACCCAAAATCTCAGAGGCTGTGACCGGATCGGCCACTTGCAGCCTCGACATGGTGGCATCTGAAAACACCACCCCCCAACCGAAGGTGTCATAAGGCTTGTTGCGCTCCAGCACCGTGACCTTGTGTTCTGGATGACGCAACTTCATCAGCAGGCCGAAATACAAACCGGCGGGGCCGCCCCCAAGGCAGACGATGTTCATGACGCTTTCCTTGTCCCTGAAATTTGATTGTTTCAACTTCAATAGTTGAAGCTTGAAATAATTATGAACAGTCCAAGGCAAGGGGTCAAGACATAAAAAAAAGCAGCTTCGAAAAGCTGCTTTTGGGAGGTTTTACTGGTTCAACACCGTGATGCCGATCCGTCGATTTCGAGGATCTTTGGGATCGTTCGGGTTGTAAGGCGCGGTATCGGCCACACCCTCAATCCTGGCAAACCGGCTGTTAGGAATGCCTTTTTTCTCAATGATCTTGCGCGTTTCTTCCGCCCGCTCGGCCGACAAAGACCAGTTGTTGCGGTCGTCAGTGTTGGCAAACTGAATGCTGTCGGTGTGCCCTCGAATGGCCACTTTGTTGGGAATGCCCTGCAATGTTTTGGCCACTTCGTTCAACAAAGCTTGCGCCTTGGGCGTCATGTTGGTGGTACCCAAGCCAAACATGGCGAAGTCGGCTTTGTCGAGAATCTCGATACGCAAGCCATCTTTGTCTCTGGCAAATGAAACCTGGTCTTTCATTTTTTCCAGTTTCGGATTCTTGGCCATGGCCTCTTTGATTTCTTTTTCCAGCTTGTCAAAGTTGGCTTTGTCGGCAGCCTCAGCCGCTTTCTTGCCTGGATCACCATCTTGGCCCGACTCTTTGCTGTCAGCACCTTTGGGTGACGGATCGTTTTCTGTGGGACCGCCTTCAGAGCGTGGGGTCACCATGTTCAATGCACTGGTTTGCTTGGCAGAGAAGGGGAAGCCATCGGGATCTATGACCGAGCGACCCCCCAACATGCCGTCGGAGCCCGCCAATTTGCCCATCGTCACATTGCTGTGCGAGGTGGGTTTGAAATAGTCTGCAATGCTTTTACGTTGGTCGGCATTAGAGGCACCCAACAGCCACATCAACAAGAAGAAGGCCATCATGGCGGTCATCATGTCGGCCAGCGCAATTTTCCAAGCACCACCGTGCGCACCACCATGGCCATCGTCCATGATCTTTTTGATGGTGATGGACGGCGCCACCACCACAGGTGCATCGGGATCGGCTTCTTCAGGAATGAGGGGCGCAGCTTCAGCTTCTGTTTCAGGCGTGCCTTCAGCCACAGCGCCTGCCTGCGCACCCGCTTCTGCGGGTGCGTCTGCCGCAACGGCCTCTTCTGTTGGCGCTTCTAAAACTGCTTCAGCCATGGCGATTAGCCTCGCAACCCGTCAAACACTTCAGCAAAACTAGGCTGATTGTGGTGGCTGATGCTGGAACGCGCGGCCTCAATGATCAAAGGCATGGGGTGACCGTGCAAAGTGCCAATGATGATCTGCTTCACCACTTTGAAAATCTGACCTTCGTCTTCAATGATCTGTGCCAAGCGTGAAGCCATGGGCTCCACAAAACCATAAGCCATGAACACGCCCAAGAAGGTACCCACCAAGGCGCCACCGATCATGCCGCCCAACACGGCAGGCGGTTGGTCAATCGCACCCATGGTTTTCACCACACCCAACACGCAAGCCACAATACCCAGCGCAGGCAGCGCACCAGCCAAAGTGGCCAAAGCGGCCTGTGGTTTCAAAGCATCGTGGTGGTGAGTTTTGATGGAAGCGTCCATCACGTCTTCCACCGCATAAGGGCTCAAGGGGCTGGTAGACACCACCATCAAACGAACCGTGTTACAGACCAAGTCCAACAAAGCATGGTCGTGCAAAATTTTGGGGTACTCCGCAAAAATAGCGCTGGATTCGGGGTTCTCAATGTGCGCTTCAAGGGCCACAGGGCCCTCGGTTTTCAAGGTCTTCATGATTTTGGACACCACGAAGATGGTACTGAGGTAGTCCTCTTTATGGTACGCAGGGCCTTTGAACACTTTGCCCATGCCGGCCATGGCGCCTTTGAAGATGTCCATGGAGTTACCGACCAACATACCACCAATGCCAGCGCCCAAAATACACATGATCTCAAGGGGCGCTGCTTTAATAATAGGCGCCATGTCGCCACCGTGCAGGATGTAACTCCCGAACACGGCAACCATCAGAACGACGATACCAATAATCGCAACCATATTTCTCTCCAAAAACGACCAAACGGGCGGCTGGCTCCCCAGCTGCGCCCGTCATTGTTCCTTCAAAGCTTTGCCCTTTCAGGCAAAAGCTCAATGCATTGCAGACATTGCAACACCTGATGCAGGCGCAGTTTTAGGTAACAAGTTAGGAACATCACGCCAAGCTTGGCGAATTTCATTCAACAGCGTGTGAACTTCTTGCAATGCATCGAGGTCATTGCGAGCATTCACATGCACCAAACGGCGTGTCACATAACTGTACAACTCGTACAGGTTGCGTGCCAAGTCGCCGCCTTTGTCCAAGTCCAAGGCACCTTGTAAGCCCAGGACGATGCGGCCAGCGCGCACCAAACTTTTGTTCTTGTCTTCAATAGAGCCACGCTGAATGTGACCCTTGGCTGTGACCAAGCTGTCAATCAAGCCGTCAAACAGCATCTGAATGAGCTCAACCTTATCGGCCACCATGGCTTGTGATGCATGGTTACCTTCGCCGTAGCTCTCCATTGCTTTGAAATGTACTCGCATGATGTCTTGTTCCTTTTGATCCTGACACAGCAGGAATCGGAGGGACATCGGGAAACTTGAGTCTTCAGATGCAAAAGAAGCCACA
This sequence comes from Limnohabitans sp. Hippo4, assembly GCF_003063605.1. Classification (NCBI taxonomy): domain Bacteria; kingdom Pseudomonadati; phylum Pseudomonadota; class Betaproteobacteria; order Burkholderiales; family Comamonadaceae; genus Limnohabitans; species Limnohabitans sp. Hippo4. The sequence continues at coordinate 267,919 of NZ_NESE01000003.1, forward strand.
AATGGCGGCGGATTGGCGCGAACCCCAGAAAAAGCGAAGGACAGGCTCATGCCGCACCCTTTCCAGCCTTGGGTTTGGCCACATTGGCGGGCTCAACTTTGAGAGTACCGCGCAGTTTTTTGACCACCGCCGTGAGCAACTGGCTCACCCTGGACTCGGTCACACCCAAAACTTCACCAATTTCTTTGAGGTTCAGCTCTTCAACATAATACAAATTCATTAACAATTGGTCGCGCTCGGGCAAATCGCCGATGGCATCGGTCAAAGCGCCCATGAACTGCTCGTGCTCCACAATGGCCTCGGGCTGCTGCGACGTATCGGTGGCAATGTTCATCACCTCCTCGGTCACCACTTCCATGGAATAGGTTTCAAAGCGACGCGCCTGGGTGCGCTCTTTGTGAAACAGCTCAATGTCCTTGCCCATGTAGTCGGCCAATTCGGCCTGGGTGGGTGTGCGGCCCAACTCGGCACCCAACTCGTGGGTGGCTTCACTGTGCGATTTGTTGATGGCCACGGCCGAACGAGGCAAAAAGGACAGGCGACGCACCTCGTCCAAAATGGCCCCGCGAACGCGGCTGTGTGCAAAATTCTCAAACTCGATGCCCTTGACGGGGTCGTAAGCGCGGGCCGCTTCAAGCAAGCCAATCATGCCAACTTGGATTAACTCATCCAGTTCCATGAAAGGCGGCAGTCTCACCTTCAGGTGCAAAGCCACGCGCTTGACCATGCCCAAATGGGCCATGACCAGCGCTTCGCTGTTGTTTTGAACCTGTTCGTAAAGGCGAGTGGAGTTGGCCATGGTCTTATGCGCTGGTTTTCACCAAACGCTCCACAAAAAACTGCAAGCCACCCGAAGCCTCATCAATGGGCTCCAACTGACGAATGGCTTCAGCCAATCGACGGAAATCACGTGCGCCTGCACTGCCAGGGGCAAATTCGGCCACGGGTTGGTATTTTTTGAGCGCCGCCAAAATCAGCTCGTCGTTTTCAATCGAGCCCAAATAGCGAATGGTGCGGTTCAAAAAGCGGGCACAAACTTGGTTGATGCGCTCAAACAATTGATAGCCTTCTTGCGCGCTTCCCACACCATTGGGGATGAGGTAAATCTCATCCAAACCGTGGTCTTGAATCAGCACCTTGATGGTGGCATAAGCGTCGGCAATGGACGACGGATCGTCGCGCACCACCACAAAACGGCGGGAACAAGCGGACATGAAAGCCAACACTTCAGGCGAAATGCCAGCGGCCATGTCGACAATCAGAAAATCGATGTCATCGGTGAGCGCGCTGAAGGCACGTACGATGTTGGCCGCTTGGATATCACCCAAGGCTGCCATTTCTTGAATGCCAGACGCACCCGGCACCAGCTTGATGCCTTGACGGGTGGTGACAATGATTTCTTGAAGGGTTTTCTCGCCACTTAAAAAGTGGCTGAGGTTGTAGGGACAACGGCAGCCCAATGCAATTTGGGCATTGGCCAAACTCATGTCGGCGTCAAACAACATGACGCGGTGACCCATGGCCTGCAGTGCAACAGCCAAGTTCACAGAGACCGTGGTTTTACCCACCCCTCCTTTGCCACTGGCAATGCCAATGACTTGGGTACTTTTTGCTTTATCCATGAAGCTCATTCTGAGGGATTTCCACTGACCAATGCGGACGGCTCAAACCCAGGGTGTGGGTGAGGGGTTCATTGGCAGCTTCAAGCTCTTTCACCTGAGGCTCTAGTGTCGCAGGTTTTAGGTCAGCTTCCACCATGACATCGCCCAAAGCCTCTGAGCTTGGGGTCAATTGCGCCATGGCAATGTTGATGAGTTTTTGCAAGCCCGACGATTTCAAGCCATCGGCCACGCGGTCCGAACTGCCGCCCGCTGAAACCACGCATTGCGCGCCTTCGGCAATCAAAAACTGGATCAGGGGCCAAGGTGAATGGGATTCGTCCAACTTGCTGATCATCAGGCTCTGCCATTGCAGATTGGATTTCAACATGATGCGTGTCAAGGTGACGCCAGAAGAGTCGGCAGGCACCACCGCATGCAAACCGGCCTCTGGGCAAATTTGCGAAATTTCGGCCAAACGCTCGTTCATTTGCACACCGGGGGTGTCAATCAAAATCAAGCGACGTGGTGACAGCTCGTTCAAGAGCAAACTCAGCGTTTCGGGGTTGGCTGCACGGAAACACTCCACACCCAATTGGGCACACAGCATTTGCGTTTGTGCCCAAGCGCCAGCACGCATGTCGTGGTAACTCACCACCGCCACGTATTCAACGCCGTAATGCAGGGCCGCTTGTTGCGCCGCTTTGGCCACCATCAAGCTTTTGCCAGCGCCCGACAAGCCGGCCATGACCTGAACGCCGCGGTTGGGAAAACCTTCTTGGGGGCGTTCTAAATTGTGCGTCAGTTGGCTGCGAATGCTGGCCAAGGCGCTGTCCAAGCTGGGCTGCTCGCGCAAGCCTTCTTGCAACAAGGCGCGCAAGGCGGTTGGCACAGAAGCTTCCGTCATGGCTTGCACCAAGGGTTGAATGTGTGCGGGCCAGTATTGGTTCATTTGCCAGCTGGCAGTTTGCTGGCTCAAGCGAAACTCTTGGCGCAATGCGGCCAATTCTTCACGCACCAAAGACACGATTTCTTGGCTGCGCACTTGCTCACGGCCTTGCGTCAGCAAGTGCTCTGATGAGGATGCATCACGCGCGGGCTTGTTGAATGTGATCGCTTCAGAAGCTTCTTCTTGTGCTTCTTTTTTGGCGCCCGATTGCATCAAGTGGTGCAAATGGTCACTGAAAGGACTGCTGACAGAAGAGGGTGTATTGGAAACTTGTTGGCGTGTGGGCGCTGCGGCTTGCACAGTCACCGTGCTGCTACCAGCCTCGTCGTCCATCAACTCTTCTGGACTGGCCTCGGCCACTTCCAAAGCCACGATCAATTCTGTTTGCCCTTCAACGCGTTGATTCGAGATGATCAACACATCGGGGCCGTACAAAGCCATCGCCTTTTCAGTGGCGCTGCGTGTATCGCGAGCAAGGATGCGTTTGAGTTCCATGGTCTTATCTCTTCATCAATCTAAGGGTTGAATCTGGTTTTATTCGTTTGTTTGTCTAAGCTGTTCAGCGTGTTTCGGCGTGCACGGTGTGCACCACTTTCACGGTCTGATCATCTGGAATTTCGCTGTAAGACAACAAGGTCAAATCGTTCACGCGATAACGCACAGCCTTGGACAACCAGGGGCGAATCACGGGCGATACCACCAACACGGCAGGGTGACCCATTTCTTCCACGGCACGCGCGCCATCGCGCAAAGCACCAAACAAACGTTCAGCCAAACCAGGCTCCATGGCAATGCTCTGGCCAGGCGCAGTTTGCTGCAAGATGTTGTGAATCAACTGCTCGAGGCTTGGATCCAAAGTCATCACCGACAAGCTGTTGGTGTCATCCACCAAGCTTTGAACAATCATGCGGCCCAACTTCGGACGAACCAAAGCGGTCAATTGCTCAGGCTCTTGGGTGCGGCTGGCCACTTCAGACAAGGTTTCAGCAATGGTGCGCATGTCACGAATCGACACCGACTCGTTCAACAAATTCTGCAAGGTGCGTGTCACCACGCCCAAAGACAACTTACCGGGCACCAAGTCTTCAACCAACTTAGGCGACTTGGCAGCCAACTTGTCCAGCAACTGCTGAACTTCGTCGTGGCTCAGCAAATCGGAGGCGTTGTCGCGCAAGACTTTGTTCAAGTGCGTGGCCACGGCGGTACTGGCGTCCACCACGGTGTAACCCAAAGTGCGAGCCAGGTCGCGCTGTGAAGGATCGATCCACACAGCGTCCAAACCAAAGGCGGGCTCTTGCGTGGCTTGGCCTTCCAAAGGACCGTAAACCTGACCTGGATTGATGGCCAACTCTTTGCCCACCTTGATCTGACCTTTACCGCGAACCACACCTTTCAACACAATGTGATACGCATCGGGATCGATGGTGAGGGCGTCGCGAATTCGAACAGGCTGGACCAAAAAGCCCAACTCGGCCGACAATTTTTTACGAACACCCTTCACGCGGTTCATCAACTGACCACCGGTTTCGGGGTTCACCAAGGGAATCAAACCGTAACCAATTTCAAGGCCAATCAAGTCCACTTGGTCAACGTCGTCCCAATCCAATTCTTTAGGCTCTTCCAAAGCTGCTTGCGCCGCTTGTTCAGCAGGCGTTCCAACAACAGGTTCGCCTTGCTTTTGCGTAATGCGATAGGCTAAGCCAGCACTGGCCAAAGCCAATGTGATGAACACCAAGTGAGGCATGCCTGGCACCAAACCCAACACAGCCAAAATGCCAGCAGACATATACAAAGCTGTTGGGTTGGCCAATTGGGTGGTTGCTTGCTCGGTCATGGACTCTGAAGTGGTCACACGTGTCACGATGATGGCGGTGGCCAATGACAAGAACAAAGAAGGAATCTGTGCCACCAAGCCGTCACCAATGGTCAGCAAGGTGTAAATGCGGCCCGCATCGGCCAAAGACAAACCGTGTTGGCCCACACCGATGGTCAAACCACCGATCAAGTTGATCACCAAAATCAGCAAGCCGGCCACCGCGTCGCCGGACACAAACTTAGAAGCACCGTCCATGGAGCCGAAGAAGTCAGATTCTTGAGAGAGTTCTTCGCGGCGCTTTTTGGCAGTTTCCTGGTCAATCACGCCAGCGTTCAAGTCGGCGTCAATGGACATTTGCTTACCTGGCATGGCATCCAAGGTGAAACGCGCGTTCACTTCAGACACACGGCCCGCACCTTTGGTCACCACGATGAAGTTGATGATCATCAAAATCGCAAAGATGATGAAACCGACCACGTAGTTGCCGCCGATCACAAACTCACCGAAAGCCGCCACCACTTTGCCAGCAGCTTCGTGGCCTTCGTGACCATTGACCAAAATGACACGGGTCGACGCCACGTTCAAGCCCAAACGGAGCATGGTGGCGAACAACAAAACAGAGGGGAAGGATGAAAACTCGAGCGGCTTGCGGGTACCGATGGCGATCATGATGATCAGCAAGCTACAAGCAATGTTGAATGTGAACAGGATGTCCAAGAGCAGCGCAGGCAGGGGCACGACCAACATGGCCATGATCAACAACACCAGCGCGGGCAAGCCGAGGCCGGTGTAATCGAATTTGGACAGGTTCTGTCGAACCGTTGACAGGGTCAAGGTGCTCATGGGTGGCCTAAGGGGCTGTTCACAGGGTTAAAACATTCAAACTGCATGGTTTTCTTCCATAGTGCAGCGAGTTACGCAAAGACCATGCCACCTGGAATCCCGACACCCACCCCTGTTTCGCCTGACGCCGCCAAAGCGGCAAGCCCTCTCCTGTCACGGTTTTTGCTAATACAAGGTGTACCCGGCCTCAAAACCGGGGTTGAAACATCAAACTGAAGATGGAAATACCATGGACGCCAACCTCAACTTTTTGACCGCACCTGTCTCGAACCCCACGTCAGTAGGGGCTTCCAGCGGTTCGGGGGGGCTCGACCCCAACCTCGCCAAGCCCATGAATGGGCAGGAATTTGCAGGGGTCATGCGCGACCTGATGGCCAAGGGCGAGCGGCAAGAGCTTGCCGGAACCGCCACAGGCGAGGCCACAGATGCCACCACGGCAGCCCTGCAAACGCTCAATTTAGGCGACCAGTTTTCAGTCATCACCGCGGCTTCGCCCCTGCCCGACCCCAACAGCCTGGCCCAATTTGCGCGGGCACAAGGTCTGAGCGAATCGGCGGTGCAAGCCTTGTTTGGCGACCTCGGCACAGCCACCGATGCAAGCGCAGCCTTGGCCACGGATCCCGCCAGTTTGAATGGTGCCAACATGGGATTGCTGGGATTCCCAACCAACCCGTTGATGACGCCGCCTGTGTCCACAACCCCAGCCATTCCAACGCCACCTTCAGGCGATGCCAACACACTAACCTTGCTGCCCAGCGCTGCCACCTTGGGTTGGATTCAAGCCCACCCCAACAGCTTGACCATTTCCGACCAAGTGGCCACGCCCCTCTGGGCGCAAGCACCTCATTTATCAGCGACCACCCCCAAGGCATCTGACGTCAACGCCTTGATGCAAGCCGCTGGCGCAACCGGCGTGCTCCAAGCACTGGGTGGCATGAACGCCGCCCCCTCACAAGCCTTGGGCAGCGTGGACCAGTTGGCTGAAATAGCCCCTGAAATAGGCCCCTTGGACGCCATGCGCATGCGCATGGTTCCCGCCTGGGAAAGCATGACCCGCCAATTGGCCCAGCTCAATGGTTCGAATCAAGCTGCGGCTTGGGGCCAACTCACGGCCAACCTGCTCAACAGCAAAGGTCAAGGCGGTGATGGCAAGGAAGTCTTGCTGGACTTGGGCGCAGACGACCCCAACATCATGTCAGCCTTGGACGCCCTCCAAGACCAAAACAACAGCGGCTTTGTGAACCCCGATTCGGGTCGCAACACAGCCAGCACTGGCGCTTTGGGCGCTGCCGCCACCAGTGCGGCGCTGGCCAACCCCGGCATGACCGACCGCGCCGCCCAAATCCAAGACATGGCCGACAAACTGGGCAAAGCCATGGCTGAGCGACTCCAAGACCAGCTTGAAAAAGGCGAATGGAAACTCCAACTTAAACTCAACCCCGCCCACTTGGGCAAAATTGACGTTGAGTTGGACATGAACGCCAGCGGTTTGGACGCCGTTTTCAAAACCGACAACCTGCTGACCCGTGAGCTGATTGCCCAGGGCATGCCCAAGCTCAAGGACAGTTTGTCACAATCAGGCATGACAGTTGCTAATGTCTGGGTGAACAGTGAAAACCAGCGTGGATCTGGCGGAAACTCGACACCACGTCAAAACAACGGCTCTGACAACTCAGTCAATGCCACGGTGACGGAAGTCGCAGCCACTGAATCTCGCATCAAAGATCTCCGATCGAACGATGCTTGGGACACACTGGCTTGATCAGTTAATTGAAACTCTGTGAAATACAGAGTGAACTTGTTTATATAGAGGTGACCTATGGCCACAGCAGCTCCAGAAGAAGAAGTCGTCGCGGAAGAGCCGAAAAAGAAGAAACCGATCGTCCTGATCATTGGCGGTGTGGTGGGCTTGATCGTGCTCATCGTGGGCATCGTGCTGGGAACCTTGTTTTTCACAGGCTACTTCAACCCCAAACCACCAGTTGACCCTGAAGCTGCAGCAGAAGCTGCGGCTGCACATGGCGGCGGCCATGGCGACAAAAAAGGCGACGCCAAGCCTGGTAAGAAGACCAAAGACTCACCTGAGCTCACACGTTTTGAGTACACCTACATGCAAATTGAACGCGAGTTCTTGGTCAATGTGAGTGGCTCCAAAAAAGTGATGTCTGTGCAAATTGCCGTCATGACCCATTACGACGATCGCGTTTTTGAAAACGTGAAGAAGCATGACTTTGCCATTCGATCTGCCGTGATGGACGTGATGCGTCTCACCACCGATGCTGACTTGGTCAAACCCGAATTCCGCAAAGAGTTGGCCGCCAAAATTCGCGATGCCATCAACACCTTGCTTGAAAAATACGAAGACTTCGGTGGCATTGAAGAAATTCACTTCACCAACTTCATCGTGCAATAAGTTGTCCCAGACCTGTTCGCATCAACTTATTTATTGTTTAGAGTTTCATGGCCACTTCTTTATTAACACCTGACGAACTTTCTGCCTTGGCAGAAGGCGTGATGGATGGTTCGATTCCAGTCGACACTGGCTTCAACACCGCCGCACGGGTGAAGAAACACGACCTGGCCAGCGAAGACAGCAGCTTGGGGGTGAACATCACCTCGATCGACATGATCAACGAGCGCTTCATTCGCACCTTTCGTTTGGGCTTGGTCGAAATGCTGCGCACCAGCCCCAAGGTCAATCCCAACCAGGTTGAAATTGTTCGCTTTGGCGACTACCTCAAAAGCTTGAAAGCCCCCTTGTCGGTCAATGTGGTTCGCATGAACCCCTTGCGCGGCAACTCCATTGTGGTGATTGACCCCACGGTGGTCTTCAGCTCACTCGACAGTTTCTTTGGTGGTTTTGGCAAAGGCGTTGGCAACTTGCCACCCGGCCGCTTGTTCACGCCCACCGAGTCACGCATCATCAACATGATTTTGGAGGTCTTCTTCAAATCACTCAAAGATGCATGGTCGGCTGTTTTGCCTGTTGACTTTGAATTGGTCAGCTCCGAAATCAACCCCCAGTTTGCCCAAATCGCCGACGAGAATGACCTGGTCATCCTCACGCGCTTTGAAGCCGAAGGCAACATGGACGCACAAGGCTTCATTGACCTCGTGTATCCGTATGCCTCGCTCAAACCCATTCGCGAATTGTTGCGCAGCCGAGTTCAGTCCGGCGATGGCAACGACGAGTCCGACAAACAATGGCGCGAAGAGTTGGAAGAAGCTGTTGACAGCGCCAGCTTGGAGGCTCGGGTCTTGTTGGGTAGCATTGAATCTTCTTTTGGTGAGATTGAAGCCATGAAAGAAGGCGACGTACTCTTCTTTAAGAAGCCCGACCTGGCCCGTTTGTTGGTCAACGGTTTGCCTGCATTTGATGTCCAAGTGGGCACCATTGGCGCACAAACCGCCGTGCAAATTGAGCGGGCTTGCATTCCCGGTATGCAATAAATTTTCAGGAAAACGACATGACCGATACACAAACAGACGCCGCCATCGAAAACGAAGCGACCCAACGCCAAATCAATCCTGAAGTCCTTCAAAACATCAGCGTCACGCTGTCCATTGAAGTGGGCCGTGCCATGATCAAAATTCGCGATCTGATGCGACTCACCCAAGGCAGTGTGGTCGAACTCGATCGCATCGCAGGCGAGCCTCTCGACCTGTTGGTCAACAACACGGTGGTGGCCCAAGGCGAGATCGTTTTGGTCAATGACCGTTATGGCGTTCGCCTCACGCGTGTGGCGCCCGCGTCAGAACGCATGAAGAACTTATAAACTCCTCTCTTTAGACACACAGAAAAGAGGACCACATGGCACCCGGCTTTGGTAGCGCCGACCTGTTTCGGATGTTCGGCAGCTTTGCCTTGGTGCTGGCTTTGATGGCTGCGCTCTTGTGGGCGCTGCGCCGTTTACAGTCTCGCATGAACAGCCAAAACGCTGGCCGCAGATTGCAAATCTTGGAGTCTGTCAGCGTCGGTCCTCGACAAAAAATTGCCTTGGTTCGCGTTGGCGAACACGAGGTCATGGTGGGCATCACGGCCTCTCAAATCTCCGCCTTGGCTCAATGGTCTGAAGGCGTTGCCCAACCCCCATCCTCTTTGCAGAATGAACTGAGCGAACTCAGCGCAAGCTTGTCTGCCCCCGGAGACGCTCATGCTGCGTAAATTACTCAAACAACCAATCGTCTTGGCCAGCTGCATCCTTGCACTGGCCATGTTGGCATTTCCTTTTGCCGCTTCAGCTCAGGGCATTCCCATGCTGAACGTCACGGGCGGCCCCAAAGGCCAACAACAGTACAGCTTGTCGCTGCAACTGTTGGCCTTGATGACATCGCTCACGCTGCTGCCCTCTTTCCTGCTCATGATGACGGCATTTGTGCGCATCATCATTGTGTTGTCCATCTTGCGCCAAGCGCTGGGCACGGGCCAAACACCCCCCAACACAGTCTTGGTGGGTTTGTCTTTGTTCCTCACCTTGTTCATCATGTCGCCCATCTTGAACGACATCTACACCAACGCCTTGGTGCCCTACATGCAAAAAGGCATGGCCTTTGACAAAGCTTTGGCTGCCGCCGAAGAACCTTTGCGCAACTTCATGATGAAGCAAACACGCGAAGACGACATTGGTCTGTTCATGCAAATGGCCAACAAAGGCGAGCCCGTCAATGCAGCGGCTGTGCCCTTCTCCACTTTGGTGCCCGCCTTCATCACGTCTGAACTCAAAAGCGCGTTCACCATCGGCTTCCTGATTTACATCCCCTTCGTGGTGATTGACCTGATTGTGGCCAGCGTGCTCATGTCCATGGGCATGATGATGTTGTCGCCCATGATGATCTCAATGCCCTTCAAACTGATGTTGTTTGTGTTGGTCGATGGTTGGAGCTTGATCCTTGGATCGCTGGCCGCCAGCTTTGCCACCTGAACTTGGAGCTTACACATGGACACCGCCACCGTTGTTGACCTGGGTCGCCAAGCACTTTGGATGACCGTTTTGATTTCCGCACCCTTGTTGGGTGTGGCCTTGTTTGTGGGTTTGGCCATTGGTATTTTGCAAGCTGCAACGTCCATCAATGAAGCCACTCTCAGCTTTATTCCCAAGCTGGCCGCATTGGCCATCACCTTGGCTGTGGTGGGTGGTTGGCAGTTGACCACCTTGGTCGATTACACGCGCAGTATTTTCCAGCGCATCCCCGGATTGTTCACCTGATGGACATCGCAGTCACCGAACTGTTGGAGCGCTTTTATGGGCTCCTCTGGCCGATGCTGCGAATCTCGGCCCTGCTGGTGGCCGCCCCTATTTTTTCACTCAGAGCCCTGAACTTGCGCGTGCGCATTGTGCTGGCCATGGCCCTCACTTGGTTGGTTTACCCCATGCACCAGTGGCCTGTCATTGACCCCCTCTCGCCCAGTGGCTTGATGGAAATTTGCAACCAACTCATGATTGGTTTACTGATGGGCTTGATGCTCCAAGTGGTCACCGCGGCCATTGTGGTGGCAGGTCAGTCCATTGCCAACGCCATCGGTTTGTCGATGGCCACCATGATCGATCCCAACATGGGCAATGTGCCCGTCATCTCTCAGTTCTTGTTGGTCATGGCCACGCTGATTTTTGTGGGCCTGGGTGGCCACGCATTGCTCTTGAATTTGGTGGTTGAAAGTTTCAACACCTTGCCAATCGGCAGCAACTTGATGAGCACCGAAGCCATGAAACATGTCATCGCTTGGAGCTCCATGTTGTTCTTGGGCGCATTATTAACAGCGCTACCTGTGATCGTGGCTTTGCTGTTCATCAACATTGGCTTGGGTGTGGCCACGCGCGCAGCGCCCAGTTTGAACATTTTCTCTGTCGGATTTCCAGCCATGGTGCTGGCCGGTTACGGCGTGCTCATTCTGGCTTTGCCCAGCATTGGCGCGCGCATTCAATGGCTGTGGATGCAGGGCTTTTTCCAAGTCCGCGCCTTGGTCGGTATCACCTGAAGGGCGTGACGCATGGCTGAAAATTCCAGTGCCGAACAAACCGAAGAGCCGACGGCGCGAAAACTGCGCAATGCTCGGGAAGAGGGCCAAGTTGCGCGCTCGGTCGAGTTGCCTGCGGCCGCCGTGACCATTGGCGCCATCCTGGTGTTGTTCATGATGGGCGGCTACTGGATCAAACAAGTGGCTGAAATTTTTGCATCGGGTTTCAAGTTCGATCGCAAGACTTTGGACAACCCTGATTTGATGGTTGCCACCTTTGCCCATCAACTGGGCGAGAGTTTCTTGCTGATCGTGCCCGTGTTGTTGGTCACTGCTATTTTGGCCATCTTGTCCAGTGGTGCAACGGGCGGTTATTTGTTTTCTTTGAAGAGCATCATGCCTAACTTTGGCAAGCTCAGCATCATGTCGGGCCTAGGCCGCATGTTCGGTGCGCGTGCTGCTGTTGAACTGATCAAGGCCATCTTGAAATTCTCTTTGGTGGCCGTTGTCTTGTGGTCATTGGTCAGCCGACAAATGGACCAAATGATGCAAATGGGTCAGATGGCCCTCGAGCCCGCCTTGGCTGCTGCAGGTTGGATGATTGGCGAGTCGGCCCTGTGGCTTAGCTTGAGCCTCTTGGTCATTGCCCTGATTGATGCACCCTACCAGCGCTACTCGTTCATCAAGCGCATGCGCATGACCAAGCAAGAGGTCAAAGACGAGATGAAGGACATGGAAGGTCGTCCTGAAGTCAAACAACAAATTCGCCGCCGTCAGCGCGAAATGGCCAACAACCGCATGATCCAAAAAGTCAAAGATGCGGACGTGGTGATCACCAACCCAGAACACTTTGCCGTCGCTTTGTCATACGACCCCACCGGCGATGGTGCCCCTGTGCTGCTGGCCAAAGGCTCTGACCACATGGCGGCTCGCATCCGCGAAGAGGCCCAAAAACACGGTGTTGAAATGTTTGCCGCACCGCCCTTGGCACGTGCCCTTTATTTCAGCACCGAGGTCGATCACCCCGTGCCTGAAACGCTTTATTTGGCGGTTGCGCAAGTGATCGCCTATGTCTTCAGCTTGGCCGATGTACGCCCCGGTGTCCCGCCCATGCCCAAACCACAACCCAAAGTACCAGCGTCCATGTTGTTTGATGCCAACGGTAAATTGATGACCTCTTTAAGTCAGGAATCACGATGAGCGAACACGACAACTCCAACGAACCCCTGATCATCAAAAGTGATCGGCCCCACGAGGTCACCATGCCTGAAGGCACCAACATGGCGGTTGGTAAAAAAGGTGAGGAAGGTACGCCATCGGTCCGCAAAGTCTTGGCCGATCCCGATGAGCACGCTGTCGAACACATGATCATGGATGGCGGCGTGAGCAAATTAGCGGATCAGAATCTCAGCGTGAACGCTCAAGACCCCAATTACAAGGGCTATCAAAGCGCTGCCGACATGCCCGATCGCTTCGTCTCAAATGAAAAAGAGGCCAAGATTCCGCCCGCGGCGCGCAAGAATGTCGACGTCACCAAGCTCGACAGCATCCTAAAGCCTCAAGAGAAAGCGCCTGCTGTCGATGCTATTGAAAGTAAAGCTGCGCCCGTTGTGGCGACAGCAGAAATTCAAGAGCCGGTTTACGAAGCAGAGCCAGAGATGGACTTTCCAGCTCGCGTTATCAATATCAAAATCGAGAATGACCAGTTGCGTGCGCGCCTGGACAAGCTTGAGTAAAGGAACTCGACATGAGCACTCAACCCACCACAGGCGGACACGATCACGGCCATGATCATGCGCACGATCACCACGATGATCACGCAGCTGCGCCAGCCGTCACCGATACTGACGAACTTGAAGGCGTCAAAATGGTGGCGCTGGAGTCGGCCGAGTTGGCCACCCGCTCTGCCAATTTGGCGGTGGGCGCCGGCGAAAACATGAAGAAAGCCACGCAGAACTTGGAAAACCTGATGAAGGTGAACAAGAAGCAGCACCAAATCATGTTGGGCGTATCCGGAGGCCTGATGGTGCTGGTAGCGATCATTTTTGCCACGGTGGTGTTCAGCCTCAAGTCACGCATCAATCAAATGGACGCCATGCTGGCCTCACTGAGCAAACAGATTGTGGAATTGAACGATTCAACAGAAATGGTGGGCTCTGTGAATGAAGGTTTGCAGGCCATGATTTCCAAACAAGATGAAATTGCCAAGGCGCAAAGCAGCTTGGAAGCACGTCTGAACGAAGCGATCAAGAACGCCGAAAGCGTGCCCGAGAAAACAGCGCAGCAAGTGGGCGAAAAAGGACAAGTCTTGGCAGCCCAGGTCAAGTCTCTAGAAGGCCGCTTCATGCAGCAGTCCAAAGCATTGAACAGCTTGGCCAGTCAGGTCAGTGGCTTGCAGGGCGCTGTGGGTGAAACCGGCACGTTCAAGAAAGAAATGGAAGCCTTGGCCCGTTTGCAAAAAGAGCGTCAAGCAGCAGAAAATGCAGCCGCCGCCAAAGCCGCCGCCAACGTCAACTCTGCCAACGCTGCGGCTCTGGCAGAAGCCAAGAAAAAGGAACGCATGGTGCAGTATCCACGCGTTCAACAAGAAGCGACACCTGCAGGCGCCAGTGGGGTTCTCAGTACCAAGCCTTGATTGGCTTGCGCTTCACACCAACCGCTTGAGTCACATCAAGCGGTTTTTTTATCGTCTTCGTTGCCTGCAACGGGCAAAGTGCCTTGACGCAAGTCGTACTTGTTGAGTTTTTCAATCAGGGTGGTGCGCTGCAAATTCAGCAAGCGTGCGGTTTGCGACACATTGCCATCGGTTCGATTGAGTGCTTGCACAATCAAGTCGCGCTCGATGTCTGCCAAACGGTCTTTCAAGGAAAGCCCCTCGGGCGGCAAACTGGGCAATCCCTGCGCCAACATGATGATGTCTTCCACCTCGTTGTGCATGTCCATGGCCAAGGGCGGCGCAGGATTGGCAAAGGGGTTCATCACTTCGGCATTGGCACTTTGGTGCAACTCTTTGGAGCTTAAGGGCGCCACAATTTCCAAGGAATCGACAATGGGGGTGCTGACGCGTTCGGCTTGCAAAGTGCGCAAACCTTTGGGCAACAAGGACGAAGGCACCGACGCCAAGCTCAGCAACTGGCCACTGAACAAGGTATTGAAACGGTCCACCAAGTTGGACAACTCGCGCACATTGCCTGGCCACGCGTAATCCTTCAAAGCCTCAATGAAATCCGACGTAAAGGTAATAGGGGTCTGGCCTTTGGCTGCGAAGAGTTCTGCAAAATGCGCCAACAAGGCTGGCACATCTTGCGCTCTTTGACGCAAAGCGGGCGTGTTCAAGGGCAACACGTTCAAGCGGTAATACAAGTCTTCACGAAACCGCCCGGCTTCAATTTCGGCTTCCAAGTCGCGGTGGGTGGCAGCGACCACGCGCACATCCACTTCCACAGATTTCAAACCGCCTACCGGATCGACAGTGCGTTCTTGCAAGACGCGAAGCAGTTTGACCTGCATGTCCAAAGACAGATCGCCAATCTCGTCTAAAAAGATGGTGCCGCCATGGGCCAACTCAAATCGGCCAATGCGATCGGCCATGGCGCCTGTGAAAGCGCCTTTGCGGTGGCCAAACAATTCGCTTTCGAGCAAATCTTTGGGGATGGCTGCGCAATTGATGGGGACAAAATTTCCGCCACTTCGGTCGGACTGGTCGTGCAAAGCACGGGCCACCAACTCCTTGCCTGTGCCACTTTCGCCGGTAATGAGCACGGTGGCCGTGGACGAAGCCACCCTTTCGATCAAATGCCGAATGGCCTCAGCGCCAGCACTGGCGCCAATAAAAGCTTTGGAAAGACTTTTTTTAGCCATGGAATGGAAAGCTTGGGGTGTGGAATTGCAACAAGACACTACTGTATTGCAATTTGGCGCTCAAAACACAAAAATGTCGGGAAACCGTCAATCCCCTTCGCGTTTTCACAACAACTGACAAAACCGACCCTCAAGCTTCTCAAGTTGATGCCGAATCAGAGGGTGAAGGACTTCAAGTCCCCCCTCTCACAAGGAACTGAACATGAAACGCATGACCACCGCCAGCTTGACCCTCTGCCTCGCATTGGGCGTCACCGCCCTGACAGGCTGCAAGTCTATCAATCTGGCCATGCCCACCTCATCGGCCAAAGATGCCAACACGGCCATGTCTGCGCCATTGGTTGAAAAACGAGAAACCATCACAGCCACAGGCTATGCGGTGGTTGCTGTTCAAAACCACAAAAACCCCGCGCAGCAGCGTTTGATGGCCATTCGTGCCTCTAAATTAGACGCCTATCGCAACTTGACCGAGCAGGTTTACGGCCAACAACTGGACGCTACGTCCACCGTGGCCGACATGGTCGTCACCAACGACACCTTCCGCGCCAAAGTTGAAGGCGTGATCTACGGTGCCCGTTTGGTCAGCATCACGCCTGTGGGCGAAGACACCTACGAAACCACTTTGTCCCTCGACCGTGATGTGGTGCAAGATTTGCGCATCATGTTCATGGGCCAAATGGCTGCACGAGGCCGTTGATCATGCGCGCGCTTGCAAAACCTCAACACGCAATCGCGCTGGCCCTGGTGGCTGGCTTGATGGGTTCGCAAGCCCATGCGCAAAGTTACAACTTCAACAAATCGGTGCCTGCTGCACAAGCACCGCTGACGGCGCAAGAGCGCTTGGACGCCATTCGCCAAAGCTTGGTCGATGCCTCCTTGCAAACGCCCACCCGTGTTTCAACCACCACGTGGGTTGACCCGCAAGGCAGCCTGCGTGAGAACAGCCGTTTTCAAAACAACATGGACGTCCGCGGTGTTCGCGTTGCTGGATTTGAACGCGATGAAACTGGCCAAGCCAAAGCGCGTTTGCAATTCCCAAACAACTCAAACAGCGCTGCTGTCGACAAAAATGGCGACAGCGCCGTCACTGAAACCGGCTTCAAAGGCGCGGTTCAGAAATTCAGCAAACTGATGGCCAAAGCGAGCACGTTCGTCAAAGAAAAGTCGCTGCAAGATGCCGCCGCAGATGCACAAGCTTGTACCCCCAAGATGAGTGCCCACATGAATCACGTGATCGACTTTGGCATGGACATTGAGCCAAGCGCCAACAGCGTGGTGCTTCAGGGTCTTCTGCCCTTGCTGCAAACGCAATGGGTTCAAAGCACACGTGCTGAAGGCCAGGCTCGGGCTTGGCGTGCGGTCAACAATTTGCCAGCGGCCTCCATGTCCAACAACATGACGACCTATGAGCGTGCACTGATTGGCAATCGCCCGGCTGTTTTGCCTTGGCAAGCTTTGCTCAAAATTCGCACGGTGGCATTGCCTGCAACAGGTCTTGAAGGATTGATGGGCCAAACCGGCAACAACGTCACACTGAGTTTGGAATTCCAATTGACCAGCAACGAAGCTCAAGTTGAAAAATACGAAGAGAGCGTGAGCTTGCAGTTGGAAGTGGACCGTCCTGCTTGGTCGGCTCCCCGCTTGACGCAAGCCAGCTTGAACTTGGTACAACAGCAACTTCAAATTTGGCGCGCAGACGCCGAGCAATGGCTGAGCTGCCACGCCATCAACCCCGCGGTCACAGCCGTCAATGCACAGCAATTGCAAATCAATGCAGGTGCCTTAGCGGGTGTTCGCAAAGGCGATGAGTTGTTGGTGGCCAACCCTGCTCGCTTCCCCAAAGAACTGCTCAGCAAAGAAGGTGCCCCACAAACTTTGCTGGCCCATGTGCAATCGGTCACGCCTTACAACTCGCAACTGGTGGTGTTGGCAGGCCCTGCACAAGCAGTACAAGCCGATTGGCGCGCTTGGCCCACAGACACTTTGGTGAAAGAACCCAAAGTGGCGCCCACTGCACAAACGCCCTCTGCAACTGCCAAACGTTCTGTCAAAACTGCCGCTAACGCCAATGCCAGTTTTGTCATGAACCCCTATTGATTTGATTGAGCTTGCCATGACAACATCTTCACGCCCAGCACCTTCCTTCGCAGTCACCTACATGCTCGGCTGGACGATGACGGCTTTGTCATGCTTGTGGGTTGCGCCTGCATCTGCAGCCGATGCGCCTGCAGAAGGCGCTGCGCCCGTCACTGCGGCTTACACCGTGAGCCAAAGCACGCAAGTTGATAAAGTGTTGCAAAAGGTTTACGCCAACAGCCCCTTGAACATTCAAGTCTTGCGTCAAGCTTTGGTCGATGCCAACCCCAAGGTCATCACCGGCAATCCCCAGCAACGTGTGAAAGCTGGCACCGTGTTGACCATTCCAGATCATGGCCAAGTGGTGCGCAATGTCTTGACACCGCTTGCAGCCTCCGACACTTCAGAATCCGGCCCCGCAGCCCGCGACTATTCAGCTCGCAGGCAATGGGTCCGGTTCCCTTGATCTCTGGGGCCGAGGCGCTTGTTGCGCCCGGCCGCATCCACCCCATCTTTTTAGAAGGCAAGTTATTGCCTTTGCAGGGCAGTCCTGCAGCCGAATTGGGCTTGAAAGACGGGCAAGTGATTCAAGCCACTGTGCGCTCCCAGCACGGTCAGCCCATGTTGGTGTTGCAAGGTCGCAACCTGCCACTACCAGGCTTGCAGCCCTCCCAAGTGGGTGAGTCCATTTGGCTGCGCGCACAAGGCGGCACGCTGGTTCCCGTCAATGCACAACCTTTGGTCTCGCGCATTGCCAGCTTGCTGTACCGACCCAGCGTGAACACCGAGTTGTCGCAACTGTTTCAGCCTGGCACCTTGGATGAATTGCTGAGCAAAGTTCAACGACCTGATTTGCAAGCGCAATGGCGCGGCATGCAACTGTCGATGGCGCAACTCACGCCAGGCGCCTTGCGTCAAGCCATGATGGGCGCCATGGGTGCTGAAATTTGGCTGGCCCGCGGCATGCAGCCGCCGGTGCAAGACACCAAGCAACTCTTGCGCAAACTCATTGCAGAAATCAATGTGTCGGGCAACGTCGATGAAGAAGTGGATGGCGGAGTGATTGAAAAGCTCACCCAAGCCGTAGACGACATAGAAGCCAGTCAAGTGCAAGCCGTTCAAGCGCAAGCGCAACAAGAAGTGCTCTTCAGCATGACCTTGCCATTTGCCGATTCAAACCCCGTCGAGCTGACCGTTCGACGTGGGCCTAGGCAAGATGGTGAGCAGCCCGTGCTCACGGTCAATGTGCATTCCAAAACAGAAGAGTTGGGCCCCGTATGGCTTAAAACCCAACTGATGAATGCACAACAAATTGAACTCACCATGTGGGCCGAAAACGAAGCCCTGGTGGCACAAGCCCGCTCTCGTTCTTATTTGCTGGGCGACGAGTTGCGTGCAGCAGGCCTCACCATGCGCGCCTTCAGCGTGGTGCATGGTGCAAGGCCCAGTGAAGTCAGTGATTGGACACCTTCAGGTCGTGGCCTGGTGGTGGATGTGTCCGCATGAGCCGATACATGCGTCAAGCCGTCGCCCTTGCCTATGGCAAGAATCCCGTCCCTGTGGTCACCGCCAAGGGTGACGATGATTTGGCGTGGCGCATGATCGATGAAGCACGCAAGCAAGGGGTGTTCATTTCGGAAGACCCTCAATTGCTGGCCCTCTTAAGCCGACTCGATGTCGACCAAGAAATTCCGCAAGAGCTTTACACCGCTGTGGCGGTGGTTTTGTCATGGGTGTATTGGCTCAAGGGCATGCGCCCTGGCGATGAAAAAGCAAATCAAGAAGTTCAGAAAGAAGATGTGACTGAGGCTCAAGCGTTTGATGAAAACGGTACCAGTCAAACTTCTTGATAACCGCGGCCGCGACTAAAGCGGGCCACTTGACCTAAGCGGTCATAAACCTCCACAGGGCTGCCAGAATCGCCAGCGCGCAAACTGTGAAGGGCACCTCGAATGGTGTCTAACTTACGCTCAATCAACACCGCATTGCGCCGATGCAAGTCACGGCATTCAATGAGGCGTTCGCGCAGGGCATCCCACTCGGGAAGTTTTTGGAGGTCTTCTGCTGAAGGGCAAAGTTGCGCCAACTCGGCCAACAAATCATTTTTTCCAGGCTGCAATGATTCAAACCGGTCCAGGTCTTGGCTCTTCAGAGCTTCAAACTCCAAAGCCAACAGCTGGACCAGCTGGTCTGAAACGATCAGTGCTCGCTCACTCACGAATCATTTGCTCAATGGCGTGGAAGCTTTCAGCAATTTTGCGAGGGTTCAATGGGTAATGACCGTCTTGAATTGCTTGCTTGATGGACTCCACCTTGGCTCGATCAAAGTCGGGCTCGGCCATGGCACGAGCCGCCACATTGGTCAGTTGCAACTGATCTGCACCGGCCGATTTGGCGCTGGGCGCTGCAGGCATGGCGGCGTCGCTGGTGACACTGTCTTTCGAGCTGCCCTTGCGGTTGGCTTTGTCCAATGCGCTGCGCAACGACGCATCCGACTGGGCGCGTTGTCCATAATTTGAAATTGCATCGGTCATACCAGGCTCACTTTCTTGTATTCACATCAACCCACAAAAAGGGGGTTGGACATGCTCAGTATCGACAGGAGATTCTAGAACTTGAATCATTTTTTTGAAATATTTGGGATTTGAAGGCCAAAAACAGCTGTTTTTTGTCATCTCAAAGCCCTTTTGCAGTGTTCAAACCGGTCACGACCCCAGAAACTTGACGCCCAGACTCTGGATTTTTGAGCTTCACCTGCTCACCCAAACGACCATCTTGCATGGCTTCCATGCGGATCGTGATCTGAAAATCAGACTTGTTGCCAATAGACAACATGACGGTCTGTCCCTGTTTCACCATGACTGCACGGCGAATGTCCGACACCCGCAATGGCTGTCCGGCCCCAATGTCACGGGTCAACTCTGCAAATTGCGCATCTTTCAGCGTACTCAGTATCTGTGTATCGGCATTTCCTGGGGAAGCTTGAACTTCTTCCAGCATGTCGGGCTGCAAAATGCTCCCCCGCTGAAGCAAGCGCTTGGCCACCACCATGGTTTTGGTGCTGGCACCGGGCGTTGGGGTGGCCCCGCCATTGGCAGAACCTGAGACGACAGCTGGCAAATTGCCGCCTTGGGGCATGCTGACTTGTAAATAGAGTTGCCAAACAGGCTCTGGGCAACGAACCCTGAGGGTTTCTTTGGACGCAAAAGGATGGTCGATGTTCAAGATTTTTTGACAGCCCTGTACTTTCAGCCGGCTGTCTAAGGGCGCAATCACCACCTCTTTAGGCGTCACGCCATGGGTTTGCGCCATCCATTGGCGAACTTGCATGTTCATGGCCTCGGCCTCCGCACTGCCCGCTGCACTGAGGGGGGCAATGGGTGGCGTGCTGGTCTGCGCATTGGCAGGCCTGTTGGTCTGGGCCTGCAATGGCAGGCTTAGCGCAAAGAGCCAAAAAACCGTCAGGCACAGGATTTGCATCAAGCCTTGGGCAGGTGTAGATGTTTTGACACTTGGATTGAACATACCGGAGTTCATGCAATAAAGATGCCACGATCATGAGAATTGAGTCCAATTTACCCAACAACCCTGTGGGCAATAGCACACCCAGTGTGGTGGCTTTGTCACGTCCTGGCTTTTCTCAGGCATTGGCGCAAACGCAATCGGCCAACGTCAAAGTGATTCAAGCCGGCGACACCCTGACCAGCATTGTTCGAGACCAAGCCCAAAAGCAAGGTGTCAAACTCAGCGCCTCCGAAGAATTCCGATGGGCACAAGCCCTGGCCGCAGACAGTGGCATCACCAACCCCAATGCCATTTTCCCCGGCCAAAAGGTTCAACTGCAAAACATGTTGAGCCAGTGGCAGGCAGGACAGACACAGCCCAATCAAGCAGCCAGCAGTGCGCCCAATACGTCAAATACAGCCAGTGCTAGCGCGGCTCAGCCCCTCAGCACTTCGGCCGCACTGAATAAATCCAATGTCATCAATGCAGTGGCTCACCCGGTGTTGAGCCAAACCCTAGACCGCGCTGTGGCCCGAGGTTTTATTCCCAAAGTGGAAAAACAAGACGTTTACAACAAAGTCTTGCAAGTGGCCAGCAAACACAAATTCTCGCCCGATGACTTTGCCCGCCTCACCCTCATGGAGAGCGACGGCATGAACCCCCAGGCCACCAACACTCGCTGCCACGGCATCATTCAGTTTTGCGATGGTCCCGATCGCGGCGCTGCCGAAGTGGGTTTTGGCAAAGCGCCCAAGTCCATCTTGGGCTTGAGCGTTTACCAGCAATTGCACTTGGTCGACACCTACTTTGACAAAGTGGGCCTGAAAAAAGAAGGTCCTGTGCCATTGGATGAACTCTATTTGGCCGTGCTGCAGCCCGCCGCGCGTGGTGAAAAGCGCCCCGAAGAGCCTTTGGGCATTCCTGGCAAACAGGCCAAATACTTGTACGAAGGCCGAGACCCTCAAGGCCCCATGACCCGCAGTTCCATTGCCCAAGGGCTGATGCAAAACGCTGTCGATCGTTTGGGCTTTAAAAACTTCCGCAGCAATTCGGCGGCCGCTGCGCCAGGCAACACCGTTGCCAACGCCATCAACAATGCACTGAACCCCGCCAGCACCAGCACGCTGGACAACAACCCCAACTCGGCAGCTCGAATTCGTTTGCAAGTTCAAAAAGCGGCGGATTACGACGCCATCGAAGCCCCCAAAATTTGGTTGCGATAAGCAGCCACACCTCAGCTTCTCAATCAAAGCGGCAAGGGTTTGCCGCTTTGAGTTCACCCCCCTTCAAAGCGGGCGAATCCCCTCAAACCCGCATGATTCCTAGCTTCCAAGCTTCCACCCCCGTCAAAAACCCATCGCTTTGAGACGCCAAAAGCATGGCACGGCTCTTGCAATCGAAGTCATTGCGAAGAACTTTAATTCTTCGGGCTGTCGGTTTACCGGCATTAAGAGTGACGCGAAGGAAGACACATCATGAACATGATTGACAACGCACTGGGAGTTCACGCTCAGGCCTTGGGATTGCGCAGCAAGCGCATGGAAGTGCTCGCGCGCAACATTGCCAATGCCGACACCCCTCACTTCAAAGCCAAAGACGTTGATTTTGCGTCTGTGCTCAAGCAAACACGTCAAGACGCCTTGAACACCACCAGCAATTTGCACATGGCCTTGCCCATGGAAGAAAACCCAGGCGGCGAGAAATACCGCGTGCCATTCAATGCCTCCTTTGACGGTAACACCGTTGAGATGAACGTTGAACAAGCCAAGTTTGGTCAGGTTGCAGCCGACTACCAAACCACATTGAACATCCTTGAAAACCGCGTCAGCGGTATTCGCCGTGCACTGCGTGGAGATTAATCAGCATGTCACTTGATCGCATCTTCAACATCGCTGGCTCTGCGCTCAATGCACAGACCACCCGCATGAACACCACCGCTTCGAACTTGGCCAACGCGGGCACCGTCACTGGCAAAGAGAACGAAGCGTTCCGCGCTAAACGCACTGTGTTCAAAACCATCATGGAAGGCCAACAAAAGGCTCATGAGCAAGGCTACGCCGGCGGCGTTCGGATTGAAAAAATCACAGACGATCCATCCCCCATTCGGAAGATGTCAGAGCCTGGCAACCCCATGGCCGACAAAGAAGGCTATGTGTATTTGGCCAACGTGAACGAGATGACCGAGATGGTTGAAATGATGGCTGCGGCCCGTTCGTACCAAAACAACGTGGAAGTGGTGAACACCACACGCCAAATGTTGATGCGCACCATCGACATCATCAAGACTTAAAGCCAGCGCCTTAGAACACGCCGATAGGAACACCGCACCATGATGACCTTGTCCACCAACAACAGCTTGAACGCAGCGGCTGCCACAGCCAACGCGGGCAGCAAAATCAAAGCGCCAGCTGGCCTCAAAACCACAGCAGATGCGGCCAACGAGGCGCTCATGGCCAAGTCAGGCACTTCGGCTGGCATGGGTCAAAAAGATTTCCTCACGCTGTTCACCACCCAATTGAAATGCCAGGATCCTTTGGATCCTGTGAAGAACGAAGCCTTCGTGGCGCAGTTGGCACAGTTCTCACAGCTTGAAGCAACCACCACCATGTCTGAAACACTGAAGGCTTACGTCGACAGCATGTCAGGCGAGCGCATGATGAGCAGCACCAACATGATTGGCAAAACCGTTGCTGTACCTGATGCACCCGCCATCATCACGGCTGGCGGCAAACCAGCTCAAGGTTTTGTGTCATTGCCAACAGGTGCAGAAGGCGTCAAGTTGGAAGTCTTCAACGACAAAGGTCAATTGGTCGCCAACCAAATCATGGGCGCCCAAAGCATTGGCGACATGCCATGGGTTTGGGACGGTACCAGCGATGCCGGCAGTCAAGTCCCACCTGGCAATTACACCGTCAGAGCCACCGTCATCAGCCAAGGCAAAACCACCAAGCCTTCTGTCAACGTGTTGTCCACCGTGACAGGCGTGAATCAGCAAGCAGACAAAACCGTGATGCTTGAAGTGGCTGGCGGCAAGTCGGTCAAGCTGACCGACGTTCAACGCATTGGCTCATAAGCCACTGAACCCATTTTCTGAATCTTTCAAACAAGACCCAACTCAAACCTAGGAGTTATCCACCATGTCGTTTTACACCTCGCTGACCGGACTGAATGCTGCCACCGCCATGTTGGGCGTGACCAGTAACAATATTTCCAACGTGGGTACCACAGGTTTCAAGCGATCGCGCGCTGACTTCGGTGACATTTTTGCGACTTCACCATTGCAGAAAGCTTCTTCGACAGTGGGTCAGGGTGTGTCTCTGAAACAAGTGTCGCAGGAGTTTTCACAGGGTAATATTTCTTTCTCATCCAACGCGCTGGACTTGGCGGTGACCGGTGACGGTTTCTTCCCCATGCGCTCAGCCGACGGTTTGCAAGAACTCTTCACACGAAATGGTTCATTCTTGTTGAACGAACAATTTAACGTGGTGAACTCTTCAGGCCAACGCTTGATGGCGGCGACAGTGGACTCGACCGGTTCTGCGAACGTGAACGAGCGTGTGGTGTTGACCATCCCTCAAAAGACATCGGGTGATGCCAAACAAACATCCTTGGTGTCCTTGGGCTTGAACTTCCCAGCCGATGCGGAAGTTATCACGGAAGAGTTCAACCGTGCCAACCCCGCCACTTACAACAAGTCAACCGCCTTCACGGTGTACGACAACGGTGGTAACGGTTACTTGGCCACCATCTATTACGTCAAAACAGCCAACGCGAACCAAAACGTGCCATTCAACAAGTGGCAAACCCACGTGTTTGTGGGTGAAGATGCGGTGGAAGCCTCACTGGTTCAATC
The DNA here is from genome assembly GCF_003063605.1 of Limnohabitans sp. Hippo4. NCBI lineage: Bacteria > Pseudomonadati > Pseudomonadota > Betaproteobacteria > Burkholderiales > Comamonadaceae > Limnohabitans > Limnohabitans sp. Hippo4. The sequence goes on from NZ_NESE01000003.1 coordinate 292,375, forward strand.
AACCAACAACAACGGTGAAAAGTTGTACGTCAACCAGTACGGCCAAATTCAGCCTTACAGCGTGGTGAAAGACGAATTGACAACGGCCAAAACGCAGTTGTTCTCTTTGGACGAACTGACTGACAAGCGCACTTCTACAGCGGCCACCATTCAAGGTGCTGCATTGACATCGTCTACATTGGACTTTACCAACGGCATCAATTTCAGTAGCACCACCAATCCTGCCTTGGTTGTTTCTGGTTCAACAGACCCACTGAAGAATTTGTTCACCGTGGACTTCGAAGGTTCTGGCAACCCAGTCACTTTGGATTTGAGTCATCTTCGTAGCATCAACGAACCGTTGACCGGTTCGCAAATTGCGGCAGAAGCCACTGCAGTGCTGAACAGAAAATTTGGCGACGAAGCTTATTTCGATTTTTCCGATTCTGCCAGCCGCACATTCACCATCACCGATTCGCGAGTGACAACCACCTCGAACAACATCACAGCACCTACCGCATTCACCATCAACATGGTGGCTGGTGCCAACGGTTTGCCAACTGACTTGACCAAAGTGACTGTGAACCAAGCAGTGACGGCCATTCAAGCATTGTTGGATGCAACAGCCCTGAATGCCAACGGCTCTAAAGTGACTGTGTCATACGACTTTGCCACACAAGGCTTCAAGTTTTTAGATGGCGCCAACACCATCACTTTGAAATCTGGCACAACCAAAAATGATGTATTGGGTTTGACACCTACAGCCGTGACCGCCGACGAGACAGGCAACTTTGGCGCGAAAGCCATTCCCAATGGCTCAGCGCTCCGCGCTTCATCTGAGCAACGTTATGGCATGAAGATGACCTACGACTCTGTGAACAAGATTTTCAAATTGTCATCAGGTAAAACGGGTGATGAATCCAGTGTGGCCGTGACCAATACCAGCGCAGCAGGTACTGCTTTGTTTGGTTTTTCTGATTCTACTGTTAACAAATCCACCCTGGCTCTGCGTGGTATTGCTTCTACGCCTGCCGTGACTTACGGCACCACACCCACTGTTAACTTGGCCAACAACTTTGCGGTAGATGCCACTAACAACACATTTGTGGTGACTGTCGACGGCATCAAAGGTACCGTTAAATTGCCAATTGATTCCAACTACTCCTTGTCCACTTTCATGGCCAAGTTGCAAGCTGGCATCAATGCATTGGGCTCCAACAGCTCAATCAACGGAACACCCACAACCGTGAATGGTGTGAAAGTAAGCTATGACGCACAAAACAACCGTTTCAAATTCACAACCGGTACGACAGGCGAAGACGCTTTCATCAAAATTTCTGGCAGCAATGCGTGGGGTTTAGAAACCGTTGAAGCCGGTCGCGGCACAACCTCCACCTGGATCAAACCCACCCAACACCAAGACTATGTGGGCGGCGCGTTCCAGCCTAAATACATTGACGGTGATGGTAACGAAACCACCAACGGTGACGGCTTTACAACCTTGCCCGCATGGTCGCCCGTGTTCTTGGACAAAGGCGAACTGACATTTGACACCGGCGGCATTCTGGTTTCGCCTAAAGAAGGTACGCAGTTGGAAACTGTTTACTTGGCGGGTGGTAAAGGTGCTTTGACCATCAACATTGACTACTCTGCTTCAACCCAGTTCTCTTCTGCGTTCGCGGTTCTGTCGCAATCACAAGACGGCGCGCCAGAAGGTGACTTGGTGGGCGTGACCATCGGTAACGACGGTTTGGTGAGTGCTTCATTCTCCAACGGTTCACAAAAATCTTTGGCAAAAATTTTGCTGGCCAACTTCTCAAGCCCTGTGGGTTTGCGTCAGATTGGTGATTCGAGTTTCTTGACCTCTGCTGCGTCTGGTAAGCCAATCCTAGGCACCCCAGGTGCCGCTGGTTTCGGAACACTGCGCGCCGGTGCCACAGAACGAGCCAACGTGGACTTGACACAGGAATTGGTGGACTTGATTACCGCTCAGCGTAACTTCCAGGCCAACGCCAAAGCCATTGAGACGTCTAGCACCATGACGTCCGCCATCATTAACTTGCGCTCATAAGCACAAGCTCTGACCTAAACACAGGACTTCACCATGGATCGTTTAGCCTTTAACGCCGCGGCGGCCATCAATGAAATGCGGACCGGCCGCCAGATGACAACCAACGAATTGGCCAACGTTGCGACGCCTGGCTTTAAGCGAAGTTTTGAGTCGGCCATGATGACCCTGAAGGTTCAGGGCGCAGGTTTTGAATCACGCTTGCAGCCTCAGGCTTTCTCAAGTGACAACATCAATATGCGGCCTGGGGTGGTAATTAAAACTGGGCGCGATTTAGACGTGGCAATGGATGAGCAAACTGTGATGGGGGTCACAGCCTCCAACGGTGAATTGGCATTTACACGTCGTGGGGATTTGAAAATGAACAGTGGTGGCGTTTTGGAATTGGCCACCGGCGCGTTGGTGCGTGGTCAAAACGGCGGCCCCATCACCATTCCGCCAGGCTTCTTTGTCAAGATCAGCAAAGACGGTTCGGTTTTTGCCACCAACCCTGCGCAGGCTGGTGTAGCAGCCCCCATATTGATTGACAAAATTTTATTGCGTGACGCCAGCCAAGTTGCTTTAGAGCGCCGTGAAGATGGTCTTTACAAAGTTGTTGGGAAACCAACCAACGAAGACATTCCTTTGACTGGCAAATTGGCCACCCTCACACCCGAAACATTGGAAGGTTCCAACGTCAACGCCATGGAAGTGATGGTGAAGTTGATGGACCAAAGCCGTTCATTTGAGATGCAAGTGAACGTGATCAAACAAAACAAGGACGTTGATGAGTCGGGCGGCAGCATGATGCGCGCCTCTTCTTGATCAACATTTTAAACAACAACTGAACATTTAAAAGGAGCTCGCCATGGACGCAAGTATGTGGGTAGCCAAAACTGGCCTTGATGCACAACAAACGCGCATGAACGTCATTTCCAATAACTTGGCCAACGTGAACACCACGGGCTTCAAGCGCGATCGCGCTGTGTTTGAAGATTTGCTCTATCAAAACATTCGCCAAGCGGGCGGCCAAACAGGTGCCACCACACAGGCACCGACCGGCTTGATGTTGGGTACGGGTGTGCGTGTGGTTGCCACTGAAAAGCAAAATGCGCAAGGCAACATGGTGAACACGCAAAACCCATTGGACGTGGCCATTACCGGCGAAGGTTTTTTCCAAATTTCACAGCCCGATGGCACCATTGCTTACACCCGCGACGGTAACTTCAAACTGTCCAACACGGGTCAAATTGTCACGGCCTCTGGCGCTTTGTTGCAGCCAGCCATCACCATTCCCAACACCGCCTCCACCGTGACCTTTGGTCGTGACGGTACGGTGTCGGTTGAATTGGCAGCTGGTGGTTCTCAAGTGATTGGCCAAATTCAATTGGCGCGCTTTGTAAATCCAAGTGGCTTGGAAGCCAAGGGTCAAAACTTGATGAAGGAAACCCCTGCATCAGGTGCACCTCAAGTATTGCAACCTGGCGTTACTGGCGCTGGTACTTTGATGCAAGGCACGCTAGAAGCGTCCAACGTGAACGTGGTGGAAGAAATGGTCAACATGATCGAAACCCAACGCGCTTACGAAATCAACTCCAAAGCCATCTCTGCTGTAGACGGCATGCTGAAGTTCATCAACAACAACCTCTAAGGTAAATCCTCATGAACTTGCTTGCAACTTCTGCTCAGTCTCTTTGCCACGTCTACGGCCGCCGCGCCGCTGTCTTGGGCAGTGTGTTGTTGGCTGGGGCCCTCACAGCTTGCACCAGTGTTATGCCACCTCAGGCCATGACGCATTCGCCTCAATTCGAACCGGTTTATCCCGTTCAAAGCGCTCGCGAAACCATGGCCACTGGCGCCATTTATGTAGGCCGCCAAAGCGACAGCTGGTTTGGCAAAGGTCGAAACTTCCAAGTGGGTGATGTCATCACTGTTTTGTTGAACGAGTCCACCCAAGCAGCTCGCACCCAAAACGGCACCATCACACGTGACTCTTCCAACACCTTGGTGCCCACAGGTTTGCAAAACTATGGCGCAGGTTTGGGTGGCTTTATGAAGGGCATCAATCTGACAGGCGGCTCTGTGTCCAACAAAGGCACCGGCGCAGCAGATCAACAAGCCAGCTTAAGTGGCTCGGTGGCTGTGGCTGTGGTGGAAGTAATGCCCAACGGCAACTTGGTGTTGCGCGGCGAAAAACAATTGGCATTGACCGAAGGCTCTGAAGTGATTCAAGTGGCCGGCATCATCCGACCAGAAGACGTTGCGCCCAACAACACGGTTCAATCTCGTCGCTTGGCCAACGCACAAATTGCATACCGCGGCACAGGCGACTTGGCAAATGCCACTCGCGCTGGCTGGGGCACCAGTGCCCTGCTGAAACTCTGGCCTTTCTAAACACAGGCACTTTGAAACATTGAGCACCCTATGAAAAAAATTGCCCGCCTCTGGACTGCCCCATGGACTGCACTTGCATTGGTGCTATCGCTCAGCTGCACCAGCGCTTTTGCAGACCGCATCAAAGATCTGACCAGCGTGGCCGCCATGCGCTCTAACCAATTGATTGGTTACGGTTTGGTCGTGGGCTTGCAGGGCACGGGTGACGGCGCAGATGTGTCGTTCACCGCACAAAGCATGAAAACCTTGCTCAACCGTTTGGGTGTGAGCTTGGAAGGTCCTTTGTCTGACTTTGAAACCGCAACCAGCGCCGGCAAAGTTGACATCAAAAACGTGGCCGCTGTGATGGTGACTGCCGAGCTGCCAGGCTTTGCCAAGCCTGGTCAAAAAATTGATGTTAATGTGTCAGCCATCGGCAAAGCTAGCAACCTTCGCGGTGGCACCTTGCTGCTGAGCAGCTTGCGCGGCGTGGATGGTGAAATTTATGCCTTGGCACAAGGCTCACTCACAGCCACCGGCATTGATGCCGCTGCTGCAGGCTCCAAGGTCACCATTGGCGTTCCCACTGCGGCCCGAATTCCTTCTGGTGCCACCGTAGAGCGCGTGGTTGACAACCCATTCGACAAAGCCGATCGCATTGTGTTGAACGTGCGCGAAAGCGACTTCACTACCACCAACGCCATTGTGAATGCCATCAACGGCCGCTTTGGCAACGATGTGGCACGCGCCTTGGACGGTGTGTCCATTACCTTGCAAGCGCCTCAAGATTTAACGCAACGCGTGGCCTTCATGAGCATGATTGAAAACATGGACGTGATGCCAGGCGAGCCCACAGCCCGCGTGGTGGTCAATGCCAAAACGGGCACGGTGGTCATCAGCCGCAATGTTCGCGTGACTGCAGCTGCAGTTACCCACGGCTCCATCTCTGTCTCGATCGCAGCCACCAATGAAGTGTCTCAACCTGGTGCCTTCAGTCAAGGCCAAACCGCTGCTGTTCAAAACGCCGAAGTGACCGTGAGCGAATCTAACAAACCGATGTTCTTGTTCCAACCTGGCGTGGACTTGCGCCAAATTGTGGACGCTGTGAACCAGGTAGGCGCCTCGCCATCCTCGTTGATCGCCATCTTAGAAGCGCTCAAAAGTTCGGGCAGCTTGCGCGCCGAATTGATCGTGATCTAAAGCACACGCACACCGGCAATAGAACGACACCCACACTGGCACAAGATTTGCTGATCTAGATCACTCATTGACCTTTACAGCACTTCAAGAAGCACATCATGGACGCCATCAGCACTCCCGCCCCCAACTCCTACCTCGACTTTGACGGTCTGGGTCAGTTGAAGGGACAGGCACGTACCGATGCAAAAAGTGCCATCAAGGAAACCGCGCAACAGTTTGAAGCCTTGTTTCTGCAGATGATGATGAAGTCGATGCGCGACTCCATTGAGAAGAGCGAGCTGTCGGAGTCGAGCACCATGGACACCTTCCAGGGCATGTTTGACAAAGAAGTCTCGGTGCAGCTGGCCAAAAAGAACAGCATGGGCTTGGCCGACATGCTGGTGAAGAACTTAGAACAACAGCAAGCCAACATTGCCACAACGGCCGATATTTTGAAACAGCGGCAAGATCCTGCCGCTTTCAATGCCGTTGCCAAAGGCATGGCCCTCAATCCCAAGTCCATGGGCATGTCCATGGACAAGCTGAGCGACAAACCTGGTGGCATCGCCTTGCCCAAAGCGCAAATTTTGCCTTTGAATTTGCCACCCAAGCCCATTAACGGGGGTGGCACATGACCGACTTAGTCAGCGTCGCCTCGAATGCGGTCCAGTCATACCAACGTGCGCTGGGTACCGTTTCCAACAACATTGCCAACGTCTCCACGGACGGTTACTCACGCCAAGAAGTTGTCATGGCGGCCAACCCTGTGGCCAAAGTGGGTACGGTGTATTTGGGTACGGGTGTCACGGTAGACACCGTCAAGCGGCAATACGACACCTTTGCCGAAGCCAACCTACGCAACAGCAACAGTGAATTGAGCAGCCAAGAACCCATGGTGAACTATGCCAATCGTGTGATTGACATCATGGGCAGCAACTCGATGGGCCTCAGTGGCGCCCTCGACCAATTCTTCAATGCAGCCCGCGACCTCTCGTCCGACCCTGCCTCCACTGTGATGCGCGGCAGCTTCTTGCGCGACTCGTCCAACTTGGCCGCGCGCTTTGGCGAACTGTCTTCTCAGCTTGACCTGATTCAAAACGAAACGGACGAGGCTGTGAAAAGCTACGCCAATTCGATGAACACCATCTTCAAGCAGCTGGCCGAGGTCAACACACAGTTGACCAAGCAAAAATCTGCCAGCTTGCAACCCGCCGACCTGCTCGATCAGCGCGATGTGCTGCTGAAAGACCTGTCCAGCTACGCCCACATCAACACCTTCTTTGCAGAAAATGGTTCTGTGTCGGTCAGCTTGGGCCCCTCCATGTCACGCGATGTGGTGGTGGACGGCATCAAGTCCTTCATGCTGGGCACCGACTTCAATTCTGCAGCCCCCGAGAAAGTCAGCTTGGTGCTCGACCCTTATGGCTCCGCCACCCCCCTCACCGGTTTAAGCGGTGGCAAGTTGGCGGGCATCATGAGCTTTCGTGAACAAGTTTTGGGCAGCAGCCGAAGTTCGCTGGACACATTGGCCAGCAACTTCGTCAAAGAAGTGAATTCGATTCACACCGCCGGTATTGATGCTTATGGCAACAAAGGCACCGAACTGTTCACCATCGACAAAACGGGCGTTGGCGTGGCCGGTACCGTCAAAGTTGCGTTTGATGATGCTTTGAAAGTTGCCGCAGCTGCTCAATTTCGTGTCATTGAAGCACCCAACAACACGGGCAGTGCGGATGCTGGCATTTTGTATGTGCCGCCCAACTATTCTGGCCCCAAGCAGATCAGCGACGTGTTGGTGAACAACCCCAGTGAAGCCGCCGGCGTGTTAACTCGCACCATTGCCAGCAAGCCTTTTACTGCGGTGGCCACCATTCCCAATGGCATGCAAAACGTTGCGGTGTTCATGGGTGAGGCCGATCCAGGTCAACAGCTTCAGGTCTTCACGCGCGATGGTCGACAAATCATTGGCTCAGCCATCGACAGCACCTTGCAAGGCCAGGTGATGACCACCGCCAATGGCTTCGAAGCCAATGCAGGTTACAGCAGTGCTTACCTGAATGTGAACGGCACCGAAAGCTACAAAGACTTGAGCGTGTTTTATGGCGCCCGTGCAGACTTGCGTAAGCAGATGCAATGGGACATGACCCAAACCGATCCAGAGAAGCATCCACCTTTGGCGAGTACCAACTTGCCGGCCTTGCTAGAAGGCGGTCGCATTCAAACGGGATTGACGCGCATCGACGGTGCACTGTTCAACATCAATGGTGTTGAATTAGGACCCTTGACAGCGGCTTCAGGCACCTTGCAAGCCTCCGACATGGCCACTTGGATTCAAGCCGCAGGTGCATCTGGCATTACGGCCACAGCCAACAACCAAGTGCGAGTGCCAGCCAGCCAACTGCGACTTGATTTGCCTTTGTCGCTCAAGAGTGGCAATGCTGCAGGCTTTACAGCCATTACCACTGTGCCCACTGGCATCACCAGTCCTGCAGCTTTGGTGGCCGCCATCAATGCGCAAAGCCTCAACACCCAAATCCGTGCTTATATGGCCGACAACGGTGAATTGGTACTGACCAACACCACGGGCAATGAAGGCAAAGACATTGTGATTGACAGTGCCGCCACACCCAATGCACTGGGCATGAAAGCAGGTTCCTATGGTGGCAGCGTGAGCATTTCACGCAGCTTGGTTGAGGGCGTTGACACACCCATCGAGCTGGGCTTTGCCAAAGGAACCCCCGCTGACCTGGGCAAACTGGGTTTTAGAACTGGCGCCTACATCAAAGGCTCGCCCAACGAAGATTTGCTGGTGTTTGTAACCGGCGCAGGCGAATCCAAAATTGCCGCCACTTACAGCGGCAAGCCTGTCGACCCCAAAGAAGCTTTGCGCAGCAAACCTTTGCAGGTTAAGTTTGAGACCAACACACAGTTTACGATCACAGACGAAAGCACTGGTACCGTGGTTGCCAGGCGCACATTTGATCCCAACGTATTAGAGCCAGCCTTCTCGTACCAAGGCGTGCAAATTTCATTTTCCAGCCCACCCAAGGCTGGCGACGTTTTTACCATTGACGGCAACAAAGACGGCACTGGCAACAACGAAAACATGTTGCAGATGATCGACTTGGAATCCAAGCCGGCCATGGGGGGCGGCAAAACATTTGCAGCGTCTTACATCGACAACGTGAACGACCTGGGCAACATTGCCCGCCAAGCCACCATCGCTCAATCCGCCTTGAAAGTGGTGCACGACCAAGCCGTAACGGCACGTGACCAAGTGTCGGGCGTGAGCCTAGACCAAGAGGCGGCCGACCTGGTGCGCTACCAGCAAGCCTACCAAGCCGCCGCCAAAATTTTGCAAGTGGCCAGCCAGCTGTTTGACAGCGTGCTGCAAGTTCGTTGAAGTCCGTGAAAGCTGAACCCTCATGAAAATTTCAACCAACCTTCTGTTTGACCGCGGTGCTTCACAAATGAGCAACGTGCAAACCCAGTTGACCCAATCGCAAGCGCAATTGGCGCAGGGCAAACAAATCATCAATGCCAGCGATGCCCCCAATCAGGCCGCTAGCATTCAGCGCTTGAAATCTATTTTGAGCAGACAAGAAAGCTACCAAAGCTCCTTGGACACCATCAAAGCACGCCTGCAAGGCGAAGACAGCACCTTGCAAAACGTCAGTGACTTGCTGGTGCGCGCCAAAGAAATTGCCGTTCAAGGTGGTAACGACACCTTGAACGCAGGTGACCGCAAAGCCCTGGCCACAGAAATGCAAGCCCTGCGCGACCAAATGCTGAGCTTGGCCAACACCAAAGACAGCAACGGCAATTATTTGTTCGCCGGTAGCCGCGTGAAGCAGCCCGCGTTTGTTGAAACGGTTAACGGCAGTCCTGAATACCGAGGCGACCAAACCCGCATGAATGTACGAGTTGGTGAACAACGCAGCATTCCCGTCAACCGAACTGGTACTGATGCATTTGTGCCTGTGTCACGCGTAGATGCCGATGGCAAAGTCAGTGGCATTGGCTTCTTTCAAGTGATGGACAACTTGATTGCCGGATTGAACACTAGCAAAGGGCCTGATATTCGAAGAGGCGTGGGAGAGCTGGATGATTTGATGCAGGGCCTGAGCATGGCCCGCGCCAATATTGGCACCAACTTGAATGTGGTAGACCAACAAAGCTCGGTGATTGAAGACACCACCTTGAACTTGAAAACCACTTTGTCATCCATTGAAGATTTGGATTACGCCAGCGCCATTACCAAAATGAACCAGCAAATGATGAGTTTGGAAGCGGCGCAAAGCAGCTTTGCCAAAGTGAGTCAGTTGAATTTGTTCAACTTTATTAAATAAGCTGTTGCGATCACAATCATGGTAACGGCTACAACATCAACCACTTCAAGCTCGGCAAGTACTGCTGTAAGTACGCCAACGGGTAATGCCGCAGCAAAGTCTTCAGCGGCAGCGCTCATCAGTTCTTTAGGCACTGGATCGGGTGTTGACGTCAACTCCTTGGCAAACAGTTTAGTAGCTGCAGAGAAAGCACCTCGAAAAGCAGAAATTGACGCCAAGGTGACCAAAGCGGAAGGCGGTATCTCTGGCTATGCTGCGATCAAATTTGTATTGGGTGATTTGCAAACTGCATTCAGCAATCTGAAAAATCAAAGTGCTTTCAATACTTTGACGCCGCAAATTAGTCAACCTTCGGCCATCTCAGTGACAACCACTGCATCTGCCACTGCTGGTAGTCATACTGTTTCAGTGTCGCAATTAGCACAACAACAGCGAAGTATTTCTGCAGACAATGTGCCTGGATTTGCGACACCCTTGTCGCAAGTCAATGGGGGCGAGGCCTTCAATCTGATCTTAAAAAACAGCATTGATCCAACGCCTACCAAAGTGTTCACGCAAGGCGATGCCAATACGAAGTCAACCATTGCTGTGACTTTCAAAGCAATGAACAAAGGGGACACAGTCACAGTGAATGGCCTGACGTTGACTGCCAACAAGTCCCTCAGCGCTTCCGAAGTTGGCGAAATGTATGACCGACTTGACACAACAATCGCTACAAGCGGTGTTGATGCCGCAGCCATCAACAGCGATGCCCTTGCCACCTATGGCACGTTTTCTGGCAAATTTGAGGCTGGCTATTCATCGGGCGTTAACAGTAACGGTGTACTCACTCTTACCTCTACCGCCAACAATGCCGCGGATATTGCTGCACCAACCGGCACACAATTTTCAAATACCATTGCAGTGTCAGCCAACGCCACAACGCCTGCAGGTATTGTGGCTGCGATTAATTCAGCCAACTTAGGCATCTCTGCCCAGCTCATCAATACTGGCAACATTGCAACACCTTACCGAATTTTGGTGACGGGATCATCAGGTGCTAGCAATGCATTCTCGCTTAGCAGTCAAGCACAAAATGGCAGTCCAGTTGATGGCGTGAGCTTTGGCAAAAAATTGCAATCTGCGCAAGATGCTGCCTTTAATGTTGATGGCATGGACATGACGTCCAGCAAAAACACTGTGACCGATGCCATTGCTGGCACGACCTTGAGCTTGACGGCCACCACCTCAGCCGGTGTTCCAGCCAACCTGGTATTTGCCAGAGATACGTCTTCTATTTCAAGCAAAATTGACGCATTGGTAACGGCCTACAACGATGCCAACACCATGTTGGGCGTGGTCTCTGATCCTAAGTCGACCGTAGAAACATACGGTGCAACCTTGGTGGGCAACAACATTGTGAGCTCTGTTCGCAGTCAAATGCGTCAAATGATTACCAGCAACTCCACCACACCTTCTGGTGGGTTGACTGCCTTGCGCGATATAGGATTTACCATTGACCAAACCGGCGTTCTGTCTATCGACAAGTTGAAACTTGAAAGCGCTCTTCAAAACAACTTTGAACATGTTGTGACCCTGGTGACGGGTAACCGAGAAAATCAAAGCAAATTCAGTGTTTTACCTTCTGGCGCAGCAGGGGAAGCCGTCAAAAAACTCACGGCCTTGCTAGACCCCACAGCGGCCTTGACTACCCAAAGCTCCAACCTCACGGACAAAATTACCGCGTACAAAAAGCAACTGACAGACCTCGACACCCGAATGACGAGCCTGTTGGCCCGATACAACAAACAGTTTGCTGCGATGGAGTCTATCGTCGGCAAAACTAAGAGCCTGCAAACCAGCCTTAAGAGCACCTTCGACGGCATGATGTCTGCCTACACCAGTAAGTAACTAGCCCCCTTCTCCTCTGGGAGAGCCTTTTTTCCAAAAAAACTTGAAATTCGTCCTCAAGTTTGGCTTTGCCCTGCCGATTCACCAACCACTGAACTTCTCTTGACACCTTCTGGGTGCAGGAGACCGGTGGTATTCGGCATGTTCAGCATGCTTATGAAGAAAAGGACGGACAACTATGGTTTCCGAAATCAGCAAAATGGCGCCAGGTGGTGCGGGAGTCGCGGCAGCGCGGCCCACTGCCCCTGCGCATGAAAGCTCACAAGCAACAGGCGGTTCGGCTATTCAAATTCCTGACACACCCAAAGTTCAAGCCCCTAAACCAGTGGCTATTAAGTTTGATGCGTCGGAAGTGCGGCAGAACCTGCAAGAGGCAGTGAGCATGCTCAATCAGCAAATGGCATCCACCAAGCGTGGTCTGGGCTTTCAAGTGGACGAGGCCGTTGGCGGCCCCGTGGTCACTGTGCGAAGTGCAGAAAGCGGTGAAGTGGTCAGGCAAATACCCAATGAAGTGGTGGTGCGCATTGCGCACAACATTGAAAAGGTTAAAGGCCTGCTGTTTAGTGCAAACGCTTGAAGTGAATACAAAAACTTTTTGCACTAATTCAATAAATTAACTCAAGTTCATTCCACAACAACCGAATCAGCAAGTAACAAGATTTCAAATTGGATTTCTTGTAACTTCGTTATAAACCCCTGAAGGAGAAAATCCATGTCAGTTATCAACACAAACATCAGCGCACTTGCAGCTCAGGCTTCATTGCGTAAAACTGGTATCAACTCTGCGACATCCATGGAGCGTCTCTCCACTGGTATTCGCATTAACTCAGCCAAAGACGACGCTGCTGGTCTGGCCATTAGCACACGTATGACTGCCAACATTCGCGGTATGGCTGCTGCCATTCGCAACTCTAATGATGGCATCTCTTTGACGCAAACCGCTGAGGGTAGCTTGTCTGCCATTCAAGACAACTTGCAGCGTATTCGTGAATTGGCTGTGCAGTCTGCCAACTCTGGTAACAGCGCATCTGATCGTGCTTCTTTGAATTTGGAAGCATCACAGCTGATCAATGAAATTGATCGTGTGGCTACTAACTCTGCATTTAACGGTTCTAAGTTGCTTGACGGAACTTATAAAGATCAGGACTTCCAAGTTGGTGCTGGTAACGATACATCTGACCGCATTCGCATTTCTATTGGTAACGCGAAGGCCTCAGCCTTGGGTGTTGTAGGCGCAACGACAGGAACATCTACCAAAGAATCAGCAGTAGTTACAACAGGCGCATTGTTAGCTGGCGATCTTGCCATAAATAACTTTGCAATTTCTGGTTCATCGTCCGACGGCGTTTCTTATGCTGAAGCTTCTGCAAGTGCTATTGCAAAAGCTAATGCAATTAACGCATCTTCTTCACTGACTGGTGTTACCGCGACTGCTCTGGCGAATACAAAAACATCAGACACAATTACGGGCACTGGCGCCGTAACTGCAGGGGATTTGTTAATCAATGGAGTTGATATTGGCGCTCTGACAGCCACTTCTTCTGCAGCAGACAGAGCATCACAATTGGTTTCTGCCATTAACGCAAAAACAGCGCAGACAGGTGTTTCAGCTAAAGTTAACGCAACAACATCTGCTCAGGTAGACTTGACTGCAGCTGACGGAAGAAATATTACAACGACTTTAAGTGCAAATGGACTTGCTGTTGGCCTGACTGGATTCGACTCTGCCGCGCAAACAGAGACGACATTTGCGAAATTGAAACTTACATCATCGACAGGGGCGGCTACTATTTCTTTAGCGGGACCTGGAGTCGCTAAAGCTGGCCTAACTGCAGGTGCTAGCACCGCAATGACCGCCTCTACAGTAACTGGTCAAACAGTTAGTTCGGTTGATTTGTCAACACAGGAAAATTCACAAAAAGCGTTGTCTATTCTGGATGCTGCAATTGACACTGTGACTAACAGCCGCGCTAACTTGGGTGCTTACCAGAACCGTTTTGAAGCTGCTATTTCCAACTTGGAAACAACTTCAACCAACTTGCAAGCATCACGTAGCCGCATCTTGGACACTGACTACGCTAAGGAAACCACAAACTTGGCCAAAGCTCAGATCGTTCAGCAAGCTGCTACAGCGATGTTGGCGCAAGCTAACCAATCTTCACAGTCTGTCTTGGCTTTGCTCAAGTAATAGGCTCTGTGAATGTGGCTAGTAAAACCACAAAATTAAAGGTCACCTCGGTGGCCTTTTTTTTGGCACTTATTTTGCTTAATTAGCTTTTGCAGAGTCAAAGTGTCAATAATTATGACTCGCCTAAAATTTCATTTAAAAATGTCGATTTACGTAGTAGCAACAACTTGGCCGTATACAGATGTCTGTCAACCAGAAATATTTGCCCTCAATTGCTGTAGTCCTGCATTTATTTCACCTAGATTTATGGCCACAGTTTAAAGAACGATTTGCTCAACTTCCGGCAACAACCGACCTGTTCATTACGACACCTGACTTCAAAGTTGACGATGTCAAACGTCTTGTGCTGTCAGACTTTCCGCTTGCAACCATTTTCGGATTTGAAAATAAAGGAAGAGATGTTGGTCCCTTGATTGAATTGATCCGATTGGTGCCCCTGCATGACTATGACCTAGTTTTAAAAGTTCACAGTAAAAAATCAACTCACAAAAAAGGGGCTCAAGGTGACGATTGGAGAGATGAGCTATTAGAAGGTTTACTACCAACGGGCAGAACTCAACTAATTTTTGACTACTTTTTAAGCAACCCTCAAGTAGGCATTGCTGGCCCAGATCAATACCTCACACCAATTGCGCAATCCTTTTACCACCCCGACACAATTAGACACTGGAACCGCATTACTGCAAGCCGAACTCAATATCCAGATGCGGCGCAATTCTTTGCCGGTACTATGTTTTGGGCAAGGGGCGCCGTATTTCATGAACTAGCAAAACTTAAAGTCAAGCAATCAGATTTTGAAATCGAAAGCGGACAAATTGAGGGAACTTTAGCTCATGCATTGGAAAGATATTTTCCTTTATTGGCGTTTGATCAAGGTCTGACGGTTGCAGGTTTCAACTTTAGCGATGCCAGCAGGTGGGCGTCCAAGCGCACACTCACCAAATCACAAATCAACAAATTTTCACAATTTTTTTCGAAATTCAACGATTCAATAAAGCTGCATGTGGTTATTAAGGCTTCTGATTCTGATTTAACTGTCAATTTGAATCGCACCACAAAATCACTCAAAGATGCAGCATCAGGATTAATTTGCATAAGCACTGAAGTACTGATCGAATCAACAGACGCGAAAACCTCCAATAGGATTATTTATAACTGCTCAGCTACTAATTTTGACTGGTTGCTTTTGGTTAAAGCAGGCGACGAATTTACACGGAGCGGACTCCTAATCTGCATGTCTCAGCTAGCCACTAACAACGATATATTGGCAGCATACACAGACAAATTAATTCGCGCGCCTTCTGGTAATGTAGAAGCCGCACTGCTTCCCGAATTTGATTCGGATTTACTGATGAGCTTTCCCTGGCTGATGTCCAATCACTGGTTTTTCAGTAGTACAGCAATTCAAATGCATGGGCCATTTAAGGAAAATATTGGTAGTTTTTTTGAACTAGATTTCATTCTTAAATTGACTAGAAATTCTGCACCAGAAAAAATCGTACACATCGCAGAACTACTACTAACTACATCTGAGCCAAGTGCATCAGAAAATGAAACTCTAGAGTTTGCTGCAATTAATGAACATATTCAATTGGTACATGGTCAAAAATCACATGTAACAAATATAAAGCCCAGACTGTATCGGTCTCTTTACCACCATCCAGATTCACCTTTAGTTTCTATCGTTATTAGAAATGAATATTTATCTGAAACTCAAGGTTGTATTGAATCTTTACTTGAATTCACGAGTTATAAAAATTATGAAATTCTGATTGTCGCATCATCGATAACCACTGACACCTTTTCAGCGTGGGTCAAAGGCTTGATAGAAATTGACCCTGTGCGTTTTCGCCTAGTTACGGTTGAAAACTTTGAAAATTTCGCGGCTGCGTCAAATCAAGCAGTAACTGTTGCGCGCGGAACACATATCTTATTTTCAAATTGCGCCACCCGTTTTATTGAACCCACATGGCTAGATGCCCTACTTAATCATGCGCTCCGAATTGAAGTTGGCGTTGTTGGCGCAAAAATTATCAATCCAGATTTAATCGTAGAACAATCTGGCGTCGTTTTAGGACTGCACGGCATTGGCGGAACCGCCTTTAAAGGCCAGCACTGGAATTCGCCTGGTTACATGCAACGTGCGAATGTTGAACAGCAATTCAATGCAATCACTTCGAATTGCATGATTCTTTCCAAGCAATGCTTCTTGGAACTGCAGGGCTTTGATTCATCGATTGCAAGCACTCGACTGTCTCAAATTGACCTGTGTCTAAGGTTGCGCTCAAATGGTTTCAAAATCATTTGGACTCCACATTCAATTGTTGCTACGACCCATTCAAGCTCCAATTTTTCTTTAGGAAAGAGCGACGACTTCTTTATCCATCCTTCGTCTGAAGAAACCACAAACTTTCTCAAGAAATGGCTACCTAAATTAGCGAAAGACTCGACATACAACCCAAATTTCACTTTAATTGGGCAGTCATTCACCATAGAACCAGATCCAGAAATTTCATTCAGGCCAATTACTTGGCGTCCAGATCCTGTTGTTTTGATTCATCCTTCGGACAATTTTGGTTGCGGTCAATACAGACTTATACAGCCATTAAAAGCACTGGAAGCTGAAGGCATGGTGGACGGAATTTGCTCTTTCCGACCATTACTTCCGGTTGAGTTAGAACGAATTCAACCTGACACCATCATTTTTCAGAAGCCTTTTCAGCATTCGATGCTGGAGTACATGAAACATTCAAAATCTCATTCCAATGCTTACAAAATATATGAGATAGATGATCTTCTTCATAGACTTCCTATGAAGAATCCTGACCGAAAAAAATTTCCGAGCGACTTACTACGAATTATTAAAAGTGGAGTGTCTTTGGCAGATAAGTTGATAGTTTCCACTCCTGGTTTAGCTGAAGCAGTAAACGACTGGCATTCAAATATACAAATTCTGGAATTGAAGTTACCTACAGATTGGTGGCTAAATTTAGAGGTTCATAAAACTGAGCATAAAAAACCACGCGTTGGTTGGGCTGGAGGTAGTTCGCACAGAGGTGATCTTGAATTGATTTTTGACGTGGTCAAGGATCTATCTAATGAAGTCGAGTGGGTGTTCTTAGGAATGTGCCCCGAGCAACTGAAACCCTACGTCAAGGAATTTCATATTGGCGTAGCCATTGATGTCTATCCTCAAAAGCTAGCGAGTTTAGATTTAGATCTGGCTTTAGCACCGTTGGAAAATAATCAATTTAATGATTGCAAAAGTAATTTGCGTCTCCTTGAGTATGGCGCATGCGGTTACCCAGTAATTTGTAGCGATACACGCGCTTATGTAGAGAGCGGGCTATCTGTCCAAATTGTAAAAAATCGTTACAAAGACTGGGTTGATGCCATTCGTCAACATATCAACGATCTGCAAACATCTACAAAAATCGGGCATTCCCTCAAAGCCGAAGTCCTGGATAACTGGATGCTTAGTAGCGATGCTCTTAACAAATGGACTAAAGCCTGGTTAAGGTAAATTAAGTTGCACATTCAAAGATTTAATGGCAATTTGTTGCCGCTTTAGACTTACTTAAGCATTCATTTCATTTAACTTTTTTGTTTTTTTCTGGCTTAAATATTGCTTCCTTGAATAAGCCGCTACTGCTTTAGACAGTTCCGCTTACTACTTCACATGAAGCTCAATCAGTGAGAAAAATTTGGTGAGAGTTAAATGATTAACATTTTCATTGGATATGACACCCGCGAAAGTATTGCTTATCACGTTTGTGTACAAAGCATTATCGGCACATCGTCACAGCCGGTTGCAATAACGCCTCTGGTCCTTGATCACCTTAAAGACTACCAAGAATCACACCAAGACGGGAGCAACCAATTTATCTATAGCCGTTTTTTACTGCCGCATCTTATGCGTTACAACGGTTGGGCGCTATTTGTTGATGGCGACATGATATTTCGCGAAGATATTGCAAATTTGTGGAACTTACGTGATGACAGATTTGCAGTAATGTGCGTTCAACACGACTACATCAGTAAGGCAACTCAAAAATATTTAGGTGCAACGAACTCAAATTACCCTCGAAAAAATTGGTCCAGCGTAGTACTTTGGAATTGCGGCCACCCTGCTAATCGATCCGTAACACCAGAGTTCGTCAGGCAAGCAAATGGACCTACATTACACAGATTCAAGTGGCTTCAAGACAGTGAAATTGGTCAACTACCGATTGAATGGAATTGGCTACCCGACGAGTTTGGGGCTAATCATCAAGCGCGATTGTTGCATTGGACATTAGGCACCCCTTGCTTTAATGAATATTCTGATGCACCGATGGCAAATGAATGGCATGAGGAATTTAGGCGTACGACCTATTCGGCACAAACTGACCATCCAATCAGTGTATTACCTACTATATGAATTTTCTTTTGTGCCTTGATCCGTCATCCTTGACTGAAGGTCAAAGGTTGCATCGCATCCCTGTATTCCAAAAAATTGCAGCTTCATTAATCAAGGCTGGGCACAACGTTTCAGTTTACGGCCATGACAAAATTAAATCAGAGTTCCTCTCTTCCGATCTTGATGTTCAGTATTTCATTGCATCACCTAAGTTTGATGACTTGAAGCAGCAAGCCGACCTTAACAATGCCTTGCTTTATGTGAATCAAGCCCCAATCGAAATTGAGGCTTTAATGATCAATGATTTTCAGAAAAATGGAGTGGGGCCAGATATCGTTATCTCCACGGGTCCGACCTCGATATATAGAAAAATTTGGCCAAATAAGCTTTTCTTGCATTACGAATTGGGCATTTTCAATAGACATCCCTTTCCCACTTATCACCAATTCGACCCGGGGGGATATCACCACAAAAGTGTTCTTTCAAAGTACCCGACCTTCAATTTGCCAATCAATCAAAAGGCCGTTGTTCAGTTAAATGCGAAGGCAGACGAATGGCTTGTTAACTTGGGGATCGGAAAAGATAAGGTCGGCCATTGGGATGTAGTCTATTTCCCTTTACCTTCCTATGAAAACTGGACGGTAAAGTCAGAAATTTCATATAAAAATCGGCTTGATTATTTGCGTGCTTTTGCTTTTGCAAATCCTAGCAGAAAGATTGTCTGCAATGAAAAACCACAGCACCCTTTAACTTTGCATGAGCGCAATGAAATTGGTGAAATTAAAAATGTTCAATTGCTTGAAAATAAAGACTCAAATGGCATCGGCACGTTGCTAGCCATTTATTGCAAAACAACTTATACATTCAGCCCTTCGTTGGCTTTACAAACCCTCTTTTGGGGGAATGAACTCATAACTCATCCAGATACTTCGATGAACACTTGGGCTATGTGTCCCAATGCACGAGAACACCTAGCTGGATATTTTTCAACTTTCAATATTCAGGATTTTTCTGAAATCGATTCACGAATTGAGACATGGCATGCGTTCAATCCATACCAATAACCATCTATTTATGACTCGTTGTTAATATGACATCCAAATCTAACTATCAAGCCTTTGAGCATTTATCGGATCTAGACCTAGCCGTTCTTAACCGATTATTACCATGGAAGTGCTTCACTGAAGATTCGCTTGGTCGTAAGCTTGGGCACCAAGCCTGGGAAGGCAAGCGTTCTGAGAGTCAAGAGATTCCTGATTTGCGAATCATTAAGCTGAATGAAATTATCAGCCTAGCTAACAAATCAGTGCTTGAAGTGGGCTGTTTTGAAGGCGTTCATACAATCGGACTTTTGTCATTCACTCCTACTGTTGTAGCCTTAGATTCACGAATCGAGAATGTCACAAAAACACTGACTCGCTGCTCAGCTTACGGAGTCTTTCCTAAAACATATGTTCTTGACATTGATAACGAAGAACAAACAACTTCATTGCCTGAATTTGACATCCTTCACCATGTTGGGGTTCTGTATCATTTGCTTGATCCTGTTACGCATCTCAACAAGCTTCTTCCAAAAATTCAAACTGCCGTCCTTCTCGATACCCACTACGCAACGGAAGAAATGGCAAATCAAACGAATGAGGCAGGCTATAAATATTTTGAATACAAAGAGCTTGGATATGACGATGTTTTTTCAGGCATGGCGTCCACCTCTAAATGGTTACTGAAAACTCATATATTTGAACTATTGACTAAAAACGGATTTAGTTCTTTGACGGTTCTATCTGACAAAATAGAAAGAAATGGCCCGCGTATTTCCTTAGTAGCTAGCAAATAAACAACTTTCTTGGATGCATCTTGATTTAAAAGTTGGATTAAATTTTTTCCACGATAATCCAAAATCCTCGTCCCATCGCTCCGTGTGATTCAAGTTGCAGCACATTAAAGTGTTCGCAAATTTTTCTAAGCCACCAAGAGCTAGGTTGCTGAATTAAATGTGCGTTGCGTCCATCTGCCAGTTTTTTTTCTGCCGGGCCCATATGAACAGAAAAGAATCCCAACTTAACGGTGATTTCAGCAAGCTCTCTCAGTACTGCATCTAGCATTTCTGGCTCTATGTGTTCGAGTACGTCTATACAGCAAACTAAATCTGCAGGTTTTGGAGATCCATATTCTGGGAATACGGGGTCATAGGGCAGATAAGTTAGATTACTGATGCCCTCTTTCTGTAGACCTTCTAAAAGCCTCTGCTTACCTGCACCGTAGTCTGAAACAGTTTGAGAGTTTGAAAGTCTAATTAAATCTGCAACTATTGGTGCAAAAGAAAGCGAGGCCATTCCATAATTTGGATTCTTATGGAGATCGGTTTGCAACCCCAAATATTGCTCTGATATGGTTTTTGATTTCATTTTTTCGTTTAAAAATTCTTGTTATGAAAAGTAATGCTGCTTGAATCAGCCTTTATTTTCGTCTTTCGACACTGATTTTTTCCAATAATCTTTAGCTCAACGTGTCTTTAGAAAAACAAATGCATTGGCTTCCTCAGTTCAGAGATAGCAATTTATGCGCCACATCATCGTTAATTACTTCATTGCTTTGAGATAGAACTGAGTTATCCCCCTGAATGACAGTCCCATAGGTATTCCTTAAACTAACAACTAGGAACACGATTATGGATATGACCATGTCATAAATAAGACCTACCCGGGTCGAAGTGGTCACCAGTGTTCAGCGCCGCAGGCGCTGGACTCTTCAGCAAACACCTCAACTCATCAAAAAAGCCAATGAGCTAGGAAACGCTACTTCTTTGGTAGCCTGCCAAAATGAGATGCCTCTGTAATTCGATAGCTGAGAACCTGTGAGGGCTGCCTTTGCACTGCATTGCTTCGACAGGGTTAGCATGATCTGGGTTTGCTGGATCAAATCCTGTAACTTTTTTCATTTGGGTATCTTCTGCCTTGAATGCACAATCGTCAAAACTTCAATTTTGCTGCTAACTAGATAAAACAAAATGTAGTTTGGACTGATCACAATTTCACGAGCGCCCTCAACTCGATCACTCGATTTGTAGAGGTAAGGATTTGCACCTAAGTGTCTAAGCGCACGATCAACTCGAATTTGCAAATCCTTAGCAGACTGAACATTGGTCTCAGCGATGTAAGTCAGAATTGTGAGCAGATCGTCTTCAGCTGCTGGCAGCCATTCAACCAACAGCATGCTTTTTCGCTTTTTCAGCGATCAAAGCATTCGCCTTGTTCATGACGTCTTCATGAGGCACCAAGGGTTGCGAACTTGCTCTGGCCATGGCAGCTTTCTTTTGAATCCAGAGCGTGTGATTTTTGTCCTGGGTTACTTCATCCAATTTTGACGCCTGTTTTATCTGCTTCTGGTTCATGGCAAAGCCTCCCTGTGCTTTAATTCTGAATGAAATTCAGCGGTTTGTCTGTACCAAGCCATTGCATCGGCCCACATTTTGAAATTGCAGCCTTGCAATCCACCAAGCTTTGCCGCTTTGCCGCAATTTCCGGCAAACCCCTGCCACTTTGAGTCGATCTTTCGACACAAAGTGGCAAAGAAAAGCTGGCACACCTCTTGCTCCATACCCTGCAATCGCATCAGCAGCATTGATTTCATTCAATTTGCTGATGTTCATTCACTAAAGGAGCTAGACATGCACATTGAATTACAACAGGCCATGCAACACTTGGTCGCAGAACAATCCTTGAACCTCAAGGAAGTTTCACGCTTTACACCAGTGGATTTCCGCCTGGGCATTCAATACTTAGTTGCACAAGACCAACCCGACCTGGCTCAAGCCTTGGCCGAAGCAGGCTTGGCTTTGTACCCTTTAAGTGAAGACATTCTGGCAATTTCTGGCCTCTTGGCCATTACCCGTGAAGACTGGCCTCTTGCTGTAGAAATTCTGCAAGACCTGGTTTCTGTGCAAGACGGCCGTGTGCAGCCCATGACATATCAAATGTTGGCTCGCGCTTTGGCTTGCAACCTCGATGTAGCTGAAGCACACCAAGTGCTGGAGACCGCTCTCCAAAAGTGGCCCAACGATGCCACCTTGATTCAAGAACGCAATGCAATGGCCGCAGTTCAGGATGCCATGCCTGCATCCAATTTAACCAACTAACTAATTAATTAGTAATTGAACTAACGGCAATCAAAGCGGCAACGTGTTGCCACAAAGCAAACCAACGCAATACCTTGCCACTCGCCCCATTAGGAGATTCTCATGACCGTCATTAACACCAACGTTAAAGCCTTGTATACACAGGCCGCCCTTAAAAACTCGAACCGCGCGAGTGAAGTGGCCATGCAACAGCTTTCAACTGGCAAGCGTATCAATTCCTCCAAGGACGATGCCGCTGGATTGGCCATTGCCGCTCGGATGACTCAAAACATCCAAGGCTTGAACCAGTCTATTCGCAATGCTGGTGATGCGATCTCCATGATTCAAACAGCTGAGGGTGCCACGCAAGAGATCACCAACATGCTGCAACGCATGAGTGAACTGGCCGTGCAATCTGCCAACTCTACCTACTCAAGCGACCAGCGCAGCTACTTGGACCAAGAGTTCCAGCAGCTCAAGCAAGAGATTGTGCGTGTGTCAGAAATGCACGAGTGGAATGGTTTTCCAATTTTGAATGGTAAAGCTGGATTGCCAGTGGGTTCACCCAAGATTGAAACCACGGATCGTGCTGCAGTAGCAGCAACAGCCTCAGGCAAAGTATTGGCTGAAGGCGACATGAAGTTATTGATTGGCGCCAATGAATATGAAATTCCAGCATCTTCTGCTGCCGACGACACCAAGAGTAATCTTGTAGCTGCATCAAGCAATGCAGCTGGAAGTGCCATTGCAGTAGCAGCTGCAATCAATAAGAAACTTGCGGAAACTGGTGTTTCGGCCACGGCAAATGGTGCTGAAATTAAAGGTGCTAAAACAACTATTTCAAAGAGTTCAATTCAAACAGACTTATACATTAATGGAACAAAAGTTAGTTTGAGTTTGACTTCAAGTCAATCTGAAGCTGAGCGCCGCGCTTATGTAATGAACTCCATTAACGCTAAAACTGCGCAGCATGGTGTTATTGCTGGTGATCCTGGTAATGGTGGCTTAACACTGACCACCGTCGATGGACGCAATTTGTCGGTTTGGTACGACGGCAGTGTAGCTGTTGGCTCAGACTTTGGTTTGGGAATGAATACTGCAACAACGTCAGACCCATTGGGCGTTACTGGTTTGGCCAGTGCATCTGTAGCTGCAATTGGCAATAAAACAGTTGCAACCACAGCAGCCACTTCTGCATCCACTGCCGTCACACTGCCTGCAACTGGTTTGACAGTTGGCATGAACGTGACAGGTGCAGGTGTACCCGCCAATACAACCATCGCAACAATTACAAGCACTGGCATTACTCTAAGCAACAGCGCCACCATAGCGTCGGGTGCTGAGCTTTCGTTCACTGGCGGTGTGAAAGCTTCAACTGTTTACGGTTCTGTCACTCTCAATTCCGATAGTGAATTTACGATCAATCCAGGTGCAAACGCATATCCAACTAAAGCAACTGACATCACAGGAAATAAGTTTACTTTCCCTGCTGTAAGTGCAACGCTCAATCCTTCAACGGATGTCATTTCCGTTAACTACGGCGGCAAAAGTGCTACATACACCGTTGGTGCGACTAAACAAGATACAGCTGTTGCATTTGCAAATGCAGTTAATGCAGCTGCAGGAACCAATGTTGCGTTTGCGGGAAAAACAGCGAGTTCAACTCCTGCAGGCAATGTGATTACTGTTGCACCAGCAGGCTTGGTTGTTGGAATGCCCGTGTCTGGAACAGGTATTCCGGCAGGCGCTTACATTACAGAGGTTGGCGCAAGCACTGTCACAATCAGTGCAGCAGCCACAGGAACATCTGCAGTTAGCTTAGTCTACGGTAGTGGTGCTGATGACACTGTTCAGATTTTTGCACCTGCTGGTACAACACCAAGTTTAACGATTACAGCGCCAAAAGAAGGTTCTAAACCTACAGCGGCAATTGACGTTAACTATCCAACTGTGAAGAGTACCGCACAAGTGGCAGCCAAAGACCCAGCCTACTCAAATTTGAGTGCACTCGGATTCATTCCCGGCGCAGTAATGGCTAAAAACATTGGTCGCTTGAACTTCCAAGTGGGTCCTGCTGCCAACCAGCTCATTTCCATTGACTTGGCTGACTTTGGTAAGAACGGTGACATCACTGGTCCCATTACAAGTGACAAAGCACCAACCAATTTGTTGACAGTGCAATCGGCAAACGATGTGATCATGAACGTGAACAAGTCACTGGATCGCATTGCAGCCACACGTGCCACCATGGGTGCGGTGATGAACCGTTTGACGCACGTGATCGACAACTTGACGAACGTGGTGATGAACTCTGAATCATCACGCAGTCAAATTGAAGATGCCGATTACGCCAAGGCCTCTACCGAGTTGGCCCGTACGCAAATCATGCAACAGGCTGCCACTGCGGTGTTGGCACAAGCCAATACATCGCAGCAGACCGTGCTCAAGTTGTTGCAAGGCTAAGACCTTTTTCCCTACTAGTGGAGACGCTGGCGTCTGAAACCCTGAGTTTCATGCGCTGGCGGTTTCACGCCAACTTGCTCGCAGACCCAGTCTTGCGTGCTTTGGTGTGTGGCTTTGGATTGTCCAAAGCTCTGTATTGCTGTCGGTAAATTGACGAAAAGCCTTGTTTTTATACTTCATAAGTATTCAATTTAACATGGCACGGCCATTGCTACTACTCATGCATTCCTATGCACATGAGGCACCAGAAAGCAATGAGCTCTTTACATACTGCGCAACAAGTTCTGTGGCTGGACCCCGTCCAGCCTCTCGACGCGCCTGAGCACGCCCAGTTAACCGACGCGGGTTTGGCAATCCGCTGCATTAACACGCTTGACGAACTTCAATCGGCTTTAAGCCACGGCCAAACCATGGCCCTGGTCATTCGGCACGACACCAACTTGGATTTGCTCAAGAGCTGCCAAACGCTCATGTTGCGTGCTGGTGTTTCTGTGCCCATGGTGTGCCGTGTTGATCGCCGTAACCTTGAGCTGGCCGTTCAGGCCATGCGCCAAGGTGCTGCACATGTGCTGGCCACCGACGATTGGTCAACGGGTTCATGGCAAATGGCCCACCAAGCCATCCAAGCTTTGCGTTTGTCGTCCTCTGCGGCTTCCATGGTTGCCCGCATGGCGCCACCTTCTGAAGTTGTTGCTGCCGCCACTCCCCAAAAGAGCGTGGTGTACGTAGACCCCGTTAGCCGTCACTTATTGGCCCTAGCCCAACGCGTAGCGCAAGCCAACGTCACCGCCCTCATCGAAGGCCCCACAGGTGCCGGTAAAGAAATTTTGGCTCGCGTACTGCACGAGTCTTCAAAGCGTGCACGCGGCCCCTTCGTTGGTTTGAACTGCGCAGCCTTGCCAGAGCAACTGATTGACGACATGCTGTTCGGCCACGAAAAAGGCGCGTTCACTGGCGCCCAAAAAGAATTCAAGGGTTTGTTTGAACAAGCGCAAGGCGGTACTTTGTTTTTGGACGAAATTGGCGAGATGCCTTTGCACTTGCAAGCCAAGTTGCTGCGCGTCTTGCAAGAGCGCTTGCTCACACGTTTGGGTTCTGAGCGCCAAGTGGCTTTGGATGTGCGCGTGATTGCCGCCACCAACAAAGACCTGCGCGTGGCCATTGCCGAACGCCAGTTCCGCGAAGATTTGTATTTCCGCATCAGCACCTTCAAACTGCGCGTGCCGCCCCTGCGTGAGCGCCGTGGCGACATCTTGCCTTTGGTGGCCAGCTTGTTGTTGCGCCATGCGCCCAATGCACAAGAGTTCACTTTGAGTGATGAAGCACAAGCACAATTGTTGGCGTACCCATGGCCAGGCAATGTGCGCGAATTGGAAAACGTGGTGCAGCGCGCTGTGGTGTTGTGTTCTGACCAGCACATTGAAGCGCATCACTTGATGTTTGACGATGCAGCCGACATGCAATTGCATATGGCACAAGAGCTGGTGAATACACCAGTTGCTTCTACAGCCCCAACGTTGACAGCACCTGCCACGCCTGTGGCGAGCTTCAACATGCCCACCGAAGCATTGCGCTATCCCGACACCAGTGCAACCGAAGACAACGCAGTGATTGCCTCTAATTTGCAAGAAGCAGTTAAGAGCAGCGAGCACCAAATGATTTTGGCTGCCATTCAAACCACCGAGAGCCGCATGGAAGCGGCTGCCAAGTTGGGCATCAGCCCACGCACTTTGCGCTACAAGTTAGCCAAGCTAAAGGCTGAAAACGGCTCAATGTCTTGGGCCGCTTAAGGGGAACACACATGATCGACAAAATCAATTCTCAAAGCAACATTCAATCGATGTTGCAAACCCTTCGCTCTTACCAGTCCCAAGCCGCTGGCGGCATGGACGAAGATGGCAACAAAGTGGGCGGCCTCAATGGTTTGAGCGGTTCACAAGGTCCACAGGGCCCAGCTGGATTTGGCGACTTGATGCGTCAAACCGTTGACAAGGTGAACGAGAACCAAATGAACGCTTCCAAAATCGCGGCCTCTTACGAGCGCGGTGAAGGCGTGCCACTCACCGATGTGGTGTTGAGCATGCAGAAATCATCCTTGAGTTTTGAAGCCACCTTGCAGGTGCGCAATAAAGTGCTGAAGGCATACGAAGACATTTTGAACATGCCGGTTTAAGCCGCATTGAACTGAACACAGATTTAGTTTTGTCAATTTAAAGATACGACAGAGAGATTCTCACCATGGCCACTACAGTAGCTCCCTTTCAGCCCGGACTAGCCTCCGCTGGTTCGAGCAACACCGCACTCACCACCACCGGTGGTGGCAACGCCAACGCGGGCGGTGCATTGGCAACGTTCACACCTGGCATAGATGTTCAAAACAATCCAGGTTATAGCAATGGCGGCGGCGCAGCCTCTGGCCCTTTGGCGTCTATGCAGCAAATGATGCAACAGCCAAGCGTCAAGAAAGCCATGCCCCTCATCTTGATGGGCTTGGCTGTTTTGTTGTTTGCCATTCTGTACGTGTGGATCAACATGCCCAGCTACCGCCCTCTCATGGTCAACATGAGCGAGGCCGATCAGCAAACGGCCATGGAAGCTTTGAAGGCCAGTGAGTTCAAGCCTGTGATGGACCCAGCTTCCGGTCAAATTACCGTGCCTTCCAACAAGTACCACGAAGCCCGAATTTTCTTGGCTTCTAAAGGCATTCCAAAAACTGGCAACTTGGGCATGGAGTCTTTGAAAGACCAATCAGCCATGACCACCAGCCAGTTCATGGAGCAAGTGCGCTACACCTCGGCCATGGAGCAAGAGTTGGCACGCACCATCATGCAAATTGACACCATTCAACAAGCCCGTGTGCACTTGGCCATGCCCAAGCAATCGGTGTTTGTGCGTGACCGTACGCCCCCCAAAGCTTCTGTGGTGATCACGCCTTATGCAGGTCGTTCAGTGTCACCCAACCAGGTTCAGGCCTTGGTGCATTTGGTGGCGTCTAGTGTGCCCTTGATGACACCTGAAAACGTGGCTGTTGTTGACAACCAAGGTAAGCTGATCACTGATTCCAGTACAGCTGCTGCGCTGGGTTTGACCTCGGCACAAAGCACGCACAAACAAAAATTGGAAGATGTGTATCGCCAGCGCGTGATGCAAATCTTGGCGCCCATTGTGGGCGACAACAATGTTCGCTCACAAGTGAACATGGCCATGGACTTCACACAAACCGAAGTCACAACAGAAGACTTTGACACCCGTGAAAAGGGTCCCAAGACGCGATCTGAAGCACTCAGCGAAGACAAGAACTCCGCCATGGAAGCCTCTGGTGTACCTGGCACTTTGTCCAACACACCGCCACCCGCACCTTCAGCCACAACCAACTCTGCGGCGGCCACAACAGCTGGGGCAGGTGGTGGTTCGAACAGCACCACAGCCCGCAGCACACGTAACTACGAGCTCGACCGTTCTGTTCGTCACGTTAAAAATGCCACAGGCATTGTGGAGCGCTTGAGTGTGGCCGTGCTGATCAACGAGCGCGCACCCACTGTGACGAAAAACGAAAAAGGTGAAGTCACCGACTCCAAGCCCAACCCCTACACTGAGGAAGAAATTACCCGCATGCAAGACCTGGTGCGCGGCGTGGTGGGCTTTGACGAAAAACGCGGCGACGTGGTCACTGTGGTGCAAGCTAAATTTGAACCTGAAGCCGTTTACGACTTGAGCATTCCTTGGTACAAAGACGAGTCCATGCAAACCTACATCAAGAGTGGTTTGCTGGGTGTGGTGTTCTTGGCCTTCCTCATGATGGTAATCCGTCCTGCCGTACTGCGCATGTTGGGCTTGCTCAAAACGCCAGCCGAGTTGGAAGCCGAAGCTGCTGCTGCCGAAGCTGCTGCCGCTGCCGCGAAGGTTGCGCTGGGCGACGGCGAGTTGTCACCCGAAGACATGAACGCCATCCAGTTGGGCGAAGGCGAAACCTTGGAAGACATCAAGGCCAAGCTCAAGCCCAAGAAGTCAAGCATCTCCATGGAGATGTTGGACACGGCCAACACGTACGACGACAAGGTGGCTTTGGTTCGCATGATTGTGGCAGAAGACACCTCGCGTGTGGCCAGCGTGCTGAAGAAGATGATCAAAGTAGCCTAAGGAAAAACCATGGCAGAAAAAGAAATTCAACTCTCGGCTGCAGAAGCCGAAGCCGCAGAAAAACTGCGCATCGAGATGTCCAACATCAGCGGTGCACAACGCGCTGCCGTCTTGATGTTATTGCTCGGTGAACAACAAGCCTCTGAGATCATCAAGTTTTTGAACCCAACCGAAGTGCAAGCATTGGGCGGCGCCATGGTGGCCGTGTCTGATGTGTCGCAAGAAGCGGTGAATGAAATCTTGGACGACTTTGTGGCCACCATCAAGAAACAATCGAGCTTGGGCTTGGGTACCACCGACTATGTGGAAAAGGTTTTCAAGCGCGCCTTGGGCGACGACAAAGCCGCATCCGTTTTGGGCCGCATCATGCCGGGCCAAAGCACCAAGGGCTTGGAAATCTTGCAATGGATGGACGCACGCGCCATTGCCGACATGATCAAAACCGAGCATCCACAAGTGACGGCCATTATCTTGTCCGTGCTGGACCACCAAGTGGCCGCCGATGTCTTGAACTTCTTGCCCGACGAAACCCGACCTGAAATCATTCAGCGTGTGGCCAGCTTGGAAACTGTTCAGCCTTCTGCCATGCAAGAGCTTGAGGCCATCATGAAGCTGCAGTTCTCCAACAATACCAGCTCCAAGTCTTCCAGCTTCGGTGGTATCAAAGCAGCTGCGCAGATCATGAACTCAACGAAGACTGCGTTGGAAGCGTCCATCATGAAGGGTCTGGAGAAGATCGACGCCGACTTGATGATGCGCATTCAAGACAACATGTTCACCTTCGAAAACCTCAGCGCTGTGGACAACAAAGGCATTCAGGTGCTCATGCGTGCGGTGGACAACAACCAGTTGATGATTGCCATGAAAGGCGCCAGCGAGGAAGTCAAAGCACGCTTCTTCGACAACATGTCCGAACGTGCCCGCGGCATGTTCAAAGACGAGATGGATGCCAAAGGCCTCATGCGCTTGTCCGATGTGGAAGAAGCGCAGAAACAAATCATGCGTTCTGCCCGTAAGTTGTCTGACTCTGGTGAGTTGGTCTTAGGCGGAGGCGACTTTGTATAACCCACTTCCACCCGGCAAGTTGGCCAACAGTGGTGCTGCCAGAGGCGCACCACAGTGGCAACCCTTGCAGCCACTCAAGCCCATTGAGTTGCAAAACGCTGGCTTTGTACAAGAAAACTATTTGCGCAAAAAATCCAACACGTTTGCCTTGTGGACGGTTGAAGAACAACACGCGGCCAACAAATTGGCTGAAGAAGCTTTGGCCGAAGAAGCTGGCATCACAGATGTCACAGCCAAAGGTGACGACAATTCGACAGCGGCACAAGCTGCATCAACTGAAACACCGGCTTTGTCGGGTTTGGATGCAGAAGCCATTGAGAAGATCAAGCAAGAAGCCTACGAGCGTGGCTTGGTCGATGGCCAACAAATGCAACGCGAAACAGACCTGGCCAATGCAGAAAAAGAACAAGCCGAAAGCTTGTCGTCATTGGCTGAAAAAGCCAATCAAATCTTGGTCAACATTGAGCAAGGCGTCATTGCCCTGCAAGAAAATCCCGCAGCCTGGAACGAACCGCTCAAGCGCTTGGCTTTGCATTTGGCAGAGCAACTGACCCTGACCGAACTCAGCATTTCTTCAGCCGGCATTCAAAACATGATTGACCGCTGCATTGAAACTTTGGATGTGCAAACTGCCTCCAGCTTGGTGGTCGAATTGAATCCCAACGACATGGCCTTGCTGCAAAACCACAAAGCCGTGCCTGGGGAAAAAATGCCCACATGGCGCATGGTGGCCGACACCCATTTGTTGCCTGGCAGTGTGCGCGTGCGTGCTGACGATGCGGTGGTCAGCGACCTCATTGAACATCGCCTCGAAACATTGGCGCGTGCCTTGTTGGAAGACACCAAACCCTGGCAAGCCCAAACCGCTTTCCAGCCCGAACGTTTATCCGCACGTCGCGGCAAAGCTGAAACAGTTGAAGACGCGCTCCCGCGTGAAGCCAGCCCAGAGCCTTTGAATTTATCGGCTTTGGACTTGCCCGATTTAGAGTTAACCGACGAGCAGCCTGCGCAAGACGACCCTGCAGAGGATGCCCCTCATGAGTAACTTTGCAGCCGAAGTGGCACGCTCGATGTCTTTGGCGCGTGCCTCTAGCCCAGAGCGCTGCGGCACATTGGTCCGCTTGGTGGGCCTGCGCATGGAAGCGCGCGGCATCATGGCCCCTGTGGGCTCTAGCTGTGAAGTGATTGGCCAAGACGGCCACAAAATTGAAGCCGAAGTGGTGGGCTTCAACGACAAGACTTTGTACCTGATGCCACTTACAGAACCTGTGGGCATTGGCCCTGGTGCCTCTGTTCGCATTGCGAACGACTTGGGCACTGCATGCTTGGGTCCTGAACTGCTGGGCCGCGTGATCGATGGTCGCGGTGAACCTTTAGACGGCAAACCCAAGCCTGCTTGCAAAGCACGTTTGAGTTTGCTGGGCTTGCCCATCAACCCGATGGAGCGCGGCCCCATCGACAGCGTGCTGGATGTAGGCGTGAAAGCCATCAACGGTTTATTGACATTGGGCCGTGGACAACGCGTTGGCTTGGTGGCCGGTTCTGGCGTTGGCAAGAGTGTGCTCTTGGGCATGATGACCCGCTTTACCAAAGCCGATGTAGTGGTGATTGGTTTGGTGGGCGAACGAGGCCGTGAAGTGCAAGCCTTCATTCAAGAATCATTGGGCGAAGAAGGCCTGGCCAAATCGGTGGTCGTTGCGGCCCCCGCCAATGTGTCCCCTGTGCTGCGCTTGAAAGCGGCGCACATGACGCACGTGATTGCCGAGTACTTTCGTGACCAAGGCTTGAACGTCTTGATGTTGGTCGACAGCTTAACGCGCGTGGCCCATGCCCAGCGCGAAATTGGCTTGGCCATTGGCGAACCGCCCACTGCCAAAGGCTACCCTCCTTCTGTGTTTGCTTTGTTGCCCAATTTGATTGAGCGCGCTGGCGTTGGCCGCCATGGTCATGGCTCGATCACCGCCATTTACACCGTGCTGGCCGAAGGCGATGACGCCAATGATCCTATCGTGGACATTGCTCGCGCCTCTTTGGACGGGCAAGTGATGTTGTCCCGCAAATTGGCCGATGCTGCGCATTACCCAGCAATTGATTTGAACGGTTCTATCTCGCGTGTGATGCAAAGTTTGCTGTCACCCGATGATTTGAAAATGGCCAACAAATTCAGACGCTTGTGGTCTTTGTACCAACAAAACATGGACTTGATCCAAGTGGGTGCCTACGAAGCAGGTAGTAACCCCACATTGGACGAAGCCATTCGTTTGCGTGAAGCCATGGAGCAGTACTTGCGTCAAGACATGCATGAAGGCAAAGACGAAGCCAGCACCCGGCAAGACATTCGCAACATGATGGCGGTCGCAGCATGAACGATACCGTGGTCGCTCGCCCCTGCTGGACGGTCTTGACCAAAAAGGCCGAAGACAAAATTGCGCTGATTCAAAATGAATTGGTCCAAGCACGCACACGCCTTGAGAGCTTGCGCACCAGCGAGCAACGCGTGCAAAAAATGTACGACGAATACCGTGAAGGCCTGACCCGTGCCGATGCCCAAAGTTTGGGCATGCGGGAAGCCATGAACCAGCGCCAATTCATGTCGCAATTGCTCACGCTGATGCAGCGTGTCAAAACCGACATCATTTACACTGAAAATACCATCATTGGCATCAAAGAACGCTTGATGTTGGCCGAGCGTGAACGCATCAAGATGCAAACCTTGGCCGATCAAAATGCTTTGGCTGTGCAGCGCGAAGAAAACAAAAAAGACCAACGCCGCATGGACGCGTTGGGCGTGATGCAATTCAACCTCAAACCACAAGCATGAACCTCACTGGCGGCATCACTTGGCATTGGTTGGCATGGCGCTCGCAAGCGCGCTGGGCTCCCACGTCAAACGCCATTGAAAATTGGTTGATGCAGCAGACACAAGCTTTCAAACCAGAAGCTGTTGCCGGCCAACCCAGTTTGCTCTTGATTGGCGCCAGCGCCGGCTGGATGATGTCGAGCCGCTGGCTGGGTCAGTTTGCAAGCGTAGACACCTTTGACATCGACCCCTTTGCCGGCATGATGTTCAAATGGCGCCATGGTGCGGCACTGAAAGCACAAGGCACCGAATTGCATTGCCACACCCAAGATGCCATGCAGAATTTGCCCGCCTTGTTGTCAAAGCATCCGAAGGCCTGTGTATTTTTTGACAACGTGCTGGGACAAGTGCGCTTTCAACACCCCGCCAACGATTGGCAAGTGGTTGAGAAAAAACTGCAGCAACTCAAAGCGACTTTGAAAGGTCGTGAGTGGGGCAGCGTGCACGACCGCATGTCGGGTCCTACGCTTGAAACCATCGCCGAGGGTTCAGCGCTGCCTGTGCGTCACCCCGATTGGCATGACCAACATTGGCTTACTCAGTTGAACGCGCAAAGCCCTTGGCTGGACCATTTAACGCACAGCGTTTTTCCGACGGGTGTGTCGGTGCAAGATTTTGCGTGGAACTTTTCGCCGCGCTACAGACATTGGCTTCAGGCCGCATGGGTGCGACCATGAATGCCATGCAGCATTTATTTACCGCAAACGAAGCGGAACAAATTGACCAAGGGTGTGTCGGGGGGAATGGTCTGCCATTCACGCATCACACCTTGCGAGTCGATGATTTCGCCGGTGAGCATGGGGCCACTGTGCATAGAGAATTGCAAAATGTGCACCATCTCTTTGCGGCAGTCCATTTCCATGTGCGTGCGCGTAGAAACATAAAAAGCACCGCGCTGCGCTTTTTGGGGACTCCTGTAGTCGAACAAACTCCAGAAGGACCTGATGGGGCCCGTGCGTTTGATGGTGGCATCGTCCACGTAAATGATGCCCGAGTCGGTGGTGGTGACCTTTTGCCATTCGGCATGCGCAGCATGCGGTGCCAACATGACCAGCGCGGTGGCTGCAGTGGCCACGGCTTGTTTCAAAAAGTTCGCAAATCTGCTGTGGCAGGCTTGTGCAGTCGGGGTGATTTGAATGAAAGTCATACGCCCTACTATAAAGTAGTGCTTCGTTCTTGAAAAGAGTATCACCATGTTCCATCGTCTTCTGATCAAGTCCACTGTGTTCATGTCTGCCATCTTGCTGTCTGCATGTGGCGGCGGTGGCAGCAGTGATGTGGCCGCGGCAGACCCGCCCGCACCGCCCATCACCACACCTCTCACAGTGCCTGGCGCCTATGTGGCCAGCCTGAATGGCAAAGATTGGGTGGGCATTTTGTTGCGCACCACAGGCGGCTCTGGCGCCGTTACCAATTTTTACAGCCTGCATTACAACGCCACCGATCCAGATCTTTACAGCGGTTCGGGTTTGATTACAGGCACAACCAGTGCCCTGCTCACCCGCGTGTTTTACTACCCCAATATTTCGGGCGCCGTAAGAACCGGTACGGGCACCATCAGCAATTTGGGCAATGGCGCCATCCGCGCTGCACTCAGTTTTCCTGCCACGGGCATCGAACAAGGCAAGGATGTGACGGTGGCTGCCAGCCAGCCCAGCACTTACCAATACAACTTACCCGCCAACTTGAGCAGCATTCAAGGTGCGTGGCAAGGTCGTTGGTCTTATGGCCTTGGCTTTGTAGACAACTTCAACTTGAACATTTCGGGCCAAGGCGAGGTCACCACCTCGTTGGCATTTCAGCAAGATTGCTTGTTGACTCAAAGTTTATTGACCCCCAACTTTGACGGCACCAACTTGTTCACCTTCACCTTGACCATCCCCAATGCCACGCAATGCTCACTCAAAAGCCAAACCTTGAACGGTGCAGCCTTTGTGACCAACAGCCCTGTGGCTGGCAAAACCCAGCGCCTGTACATCGTAGGCGTGACCACCGACGGCCGAGGCATCAGCTTCAAAGCCGACCGATAAATTCAAGTTTTCAAGCCTAGTGCCGAATCTGCCTAAGCACGGAAATTAAATTCTGGAAAAGACCATGTTCAAAATCATTGCCATCATTTTGCTAGCCATCTCGACTGCGGGTGCGGGCTACTTTGGCTGGACGCAGAAGAAGTCCGTCGCGGCGGTCTCTGCCCAAGTTGAGGAGCTGACCCAAAAAGTGGAAGAGGCCGACAAAAAAGCCGAAGCCTCTGAGGAAGAACTGGCTGCCAGCAAAGAAATGCTGCCGCCTTTGATGACCAAAGCGCAAGAGTTGGAAGCCGTCAAAGCCGCCTTCTCTACAGGCATCGTGCTCAAAGACCTTGAGGCCGCTTACGCCAAAGAGAAAAAAGGCTTGTCCCCCGAACGTCAGTTGGGATTGGCCGGTGTGCGTTTGCTCACCAATGGCACCAAAGATCCCGCCACCGTCGAGGCCTTCCAAAAAGCCTTGGAAATGACCGACTGGAAAGCACAGCAAAAAGTGATTTGCGCTGCGCAAAACGCATTGGCAGCTGCTGGCGAAAAAGTCAAAGTGATGTCGGAGTGTGCGCCTGAAGCACCTGCTGGCAAAGCTGATGCACATGGCGCATCTGCCGCCAAAGATGCTCACGCAGCCCCAGCGGCCAAAGACGCGCATGGCAAAGACGATAAAAAAGGCGACAAAAAAGACGCCCACGGCCCAGCTGATACACACGCCGTCCACTGGGATTACGAAGGTGCGATGGGCCCAGAAAACTGGGGCAAAGAATTCCCAACTTGCGGCAAAGGCAAGTCACAAGCGCCTTTGAACATCAAGGGTCCGTTTGAAAAAGTTCGCTTCAGCGTTGCACCTGATTACAAGCAAGGTCAATTGAAGATCGTGAACAACGGCCACACCATTCAAGTGAATGTGCCTGCCGGCTCCAAAATTCGCATCGATGGCAAGCCCTATGACTTGTTGCAGTTCCACTTCCATCGCCCCAGCGAAGAACACATTGATGGCAAACCTTCTGCCATGGTGGTTCACTTTGTGCATAAAAACACAGAAGGCGAATTGGCGGTGCTGGCTGTGATGTTGCGCGAAGGCAATGAAAACCCTGGCATCAAAACTTTGTGGACGCATGCCCCCAAAAAAGAAGGTCCCGAAGTGGTGCCAGATGGCGTGATGTTCAACCCCGCCAATTTGTTGCCCAAAGAAATGGACTTCTTCCACTACGACGGTTCTTTGACAACACCGCCATGTACCGAAAAAGTGAAGTTCTTTATTTTGAAGACGCAAGTCAACATTGCCAAAGAGCAAGTGAGCGACTTCCCCTTCAAGATGAATGCCCGCCCTGTGCAACCCGCCAACGGCCGCCCCATCTACACCAACTGATTTCGTTTGAGAGTGCCATTAAGGCGTAACTCTAAGGAGTTACGCCTTTTTTTTGATCTGCGTTCGCCACAACAAAAACACGGCAATGCTCAAGTTCAATGCATTCCAAAGCACGCCATTGATGAAGGCCGCGTGATACGAACCGGTTAAGTCAAACACCTTGCCCGACATCCACCCGCCTAGCGCCATGCCAATCATGGTGGCCATGATGACGGCCCCCACCAACACGCCCACCTTTTGCGCAGGAAAATACTCGCGAACGATGATGGCGTAAGAAGGCACGATGCCGCCTTGAAACAAACCAAACAAGGCAGAAATCACATACAGCGACACCATGCCATCAAATGGCAAGAACATCAGCAGCGCCACGCCTTGCAGCACCGAGCCCAACACCAAAGTGCGCAGCCCGCCAATGCGATCGCAAATGACACCTGAGACCAAGCGGCTCACAATGCCACAGGCCAACATCAGCGACAACATTTCAGAGCCACGCGCCGCGCCAAAGCCAAGATCGGTGCAATACGCCACGATGTGAACCTGCGGCATGGCCATCGCCACACAACAGGCCAAACCTGCAATGCACAACAAAGCATGTGCTGTGTTGATCGACAAACCAAACGGTTTTTCTGAAGCCAACTGCTGCACACTGCCAGGTGCGGAGGTGGCCATGAGAGGCGGACGTTGTCGCATCAAAAACGACAAGGCCAACATGCCCACACCGCATACCACCCCAATCCACACATAGGTTTCGCGCCAGCCCAAAGCTTCCACACCTTGTTGCGCCAAGGCTGGCCAAATGCTCCCGGCTACATAGTTGCCACTGGCACACACCGCCACTGCAATGCCGCGCCGCTTGTCCCACCACATGGAGGTATCGGCCAACAATGGGGCAAAAGTCGACGAGCTGCCG
This sequence comes from Limnohabitans sp. Hippo4, assembly GCF_003063605.1. Taxonomy (NCBI): domain Bacteria; kingdom Pseudomonadati; phylum Pseudomonadota; class Betaproteobacteria; order Burkholderiales; family Comamonadaceae; genus Limnohabitans; species Limnohabitans sp. Hippo4. The sequence goes on from NZ_NESE01000003.1 coordinate 329,724, forward strand.
AACACCCCCATCAGCACACCATGCGCTAAAGCAAACAGCCAAATGTTGGGCGACAAACCGGCCAACACAAAACCACTGCCCACCCCCACAGCGCCAATCCAAAGCGCCACATGCACACCCCACTTGTCGGCCAACTTGCCCATGGCCAAACCGCCTGCACCAAAGCCCAACATCATCAAGGTGTAGGGCAAAGACGCATCGGCGCGCGAAATGCCAAACTCTTTTTGGACTTCAGGCAGTACCACCGACACCACGTACATGCTGCTACCCCCCAGGGTCATGAGCAGCAAAGTGATGAAGAGGCGGCGGGCGGCGTAGGACGAATCGATCAGATCCGCATGGGCTGGATGGGTTGAAATGATATTCACCGTCTGACCTTATCACCACCCGCCTGTGGGGGTGCCCCCTAATTTCCCCTAAAAAGCCTCATTTTCTGATGCTATAATCCCGCTTCTGTGAGGCCCGGTAGCTCAGTTGGTAGAGCAGCGGATTGAAAAAGCGTACTTTTGGTTTAAAACCGTGTACGCATGGGCCCTACAGCATGGTTGCAAAAAGGTGTCTGACACACTGTCCCGCAAGCCCTGCACTTTCTCCAAAAAATTTCCCATCACCCTGATTTGAAGATTTCGCCCATCATCGGGTGGGGCTACGCTTTGGGCTGCTGAAGCTGAAAACAGCCCTGCAAGCGTTTTTCTTGTGCCCAGCTACCCAAGCCTGCCTCTAGCCTAAAACACCGCGTTACGGGCTGATTTGAGGTGTTGCTGCCGTAGGCTTTTTGTCATGTAGCAAGTTGCTAGCGCGATATTGGCATCCGGGTACTATTTCCAGGTGTGCATGGGCGAGGGATTTACTTTGGGCAAGAACATCTATTACCTACCTGGCCATGGCGGTCAAATAGCTACAGGGCTGGGCGAGGCATTGACCGAGCGCGGTTGGTCTGTAGAGGGCCGAGAAACACGCGATGATTTCCGCAAAATGCCATTTGGGCAGCAGGTGGATACAGTGGCCGGTGACTTGCTGCATAAGCATTGGCACCCAGAGTCATGCGTCATAGCGGTCTCGTTCGGCGCTTATTTGTTTCTACATGCACAAGCTCAGCTGCCCGAATTTATTGGTCGGGTACTGCTCCTGTCGCCCATCGTAGGAGAGTTTGACAGTGCAGAACTACAAATGGGATTCATCCCTCCACGTGCAAAGAAACTGTTTGAACTAGCGTCGGCAGGAAAGTATCCAGTGCCAAACCAGTGCGAAATTCATGTCGGCAGTGAAGACTGGCAAAGCAACCCAGAAAACGTCACCCAGCTAGGCCAGTTGCTGAACATCCCTGTTCATGTCGTTTCAAACAACGGGCACATGCTGGACAAGAGCTATGTGAGTGCGCTGCTTGATAGGTGGCTGCCACAGCATTAATCTAATGAATTAATGAGCGTAGGTAACGTCACAACATTGCCAGGACCGTACTGCCCTTCAAGTAGCCAAAGCGCATCTTGGTTTGAATTGGCTTGGATACGTGTACGCACAATCATGTTGTTTGCTTGAATTCGTACCATCGCCTCGTATGTATTCATGCTTAATCCTTGCGGTTAATGAAAACTGCCTTGATAGCAATGGCGAAGCTCATGACCAAGCTCTGCGTGTGTTGTCTGCAAGCCAGTAACAATCAAGCAAGTGTCTTTGCGCCAAAAGCTGCAAGCATTCAAAGTAAAGCCAAACCCACCTAGGCCACTGTCTTTGCTAATTGCTTCACAAGTAGCTTGGACTTTGGCATTGGGTACAACCATCCAGCTTATAACAAGTGATTCTTTGCGATTGAGTTTGGTGTTGAATTTGGCATAGGCATCACGCCAGTCAGCTGCCCATACAACACAAGGCAGCAGTAAAGCGGCGAGTATGGATTTTGAAGTGGTTTTCATTAGTACTCGCTTGGCAACATGGCAACCCAACCCTCGCCAAACCAGCAGCAGTAAAGGGTGATGCTGGGCAGAGGGAAATCCGTGTATTCGATCTCTTGTCCAGCGACTGCATTTCCGTTCCCATCTTCGATGACTGCCGATGCCTTGTTGTCCTGCACAGTCAACTTGAGCACTGTGAATTCATTGTCAGCTGGAACGATGGACATGATATGGCTCCAGTAGAGATCAAGAAGCCAGAAGCATTCAGCCTTTTCTGCAAGGTACTTGGCGCCGTCCGTGATGTAAAAGTTCCCGTACATCCGGTGGTAATAGTTGGTGCCCGTAAATTGAGACAATTCGAAGAGCAACTGTTCGGGGTCAATTGGCGTTGAGTTCATGTAAGTGCTCCTGAACCACCTTTGCAACCCAGATGTCGCCCATATCGGGGTCATAGGTCTTGGCTGCAAAGAATTTGTATGAAGCAGAAGCAAGGGATAGATCTACCTTGTCTGCAAGTTCGAATTGGCTGGTGAATACCGACAACTTGGTGCCTTGCGCTGTAACAGTGGCAACTCCAAGTACAAAGTCATGCTCGCAGCATGAAGTCAGCAAATAATTGATCACTGTGCGGACCAACCAGTAGTACTCGGATGAACGGCTGAGAGGCTTGCGCTTCTTCTGGCCGCGATGAACAGCTGGGCTGTACACCCGCAATTCATCATTCAAAAAGGGTGCCATCCCTGCTTGAAATTGCAAGGAGGCACAGTTGTCAAGTGTCAGATCCATGATCAGCGTTGGAAGCCGCCACGAATCTGGCCCGAAATCGCTTCAATGGGCCCGTCCAGTTCTCCGGACAACACGGCTTCGTGAACTGTGTTGAGCGCGGCGATCAAAGACTCAGGTGTGGTGCATTCAATAGCGTTGGACTTGCCATTCAGTGCGACAACTTTTGCCCCGTAGCGGATTTGAAGGAACACTTTCGTTCCATCAGTGAACCACCAGGCGTTGAGCCGTTTAGGCTGTGTCACTTGAACACGTTCACCATCACTATTGGTGATGATCTTGGTGCGTGTGGGCACATATGTTTCGCCAGCTTGCAATGCCTTCGCAAGAGCGATTTGTTCTTGGATCTTGGCGCAAATCTTCACACGGCGATGCTGCACCGGGTTAATGATTGCGGACTTCTTTGCTGCTACGAGCTTGAGTGAGTTAAGGGTTGCCATCTGCGTTTCCTTTCGTGTGTAAACAGGCAACGCAAATTTATTTTCAGCATCCAGCATGGACAACCAAAAAGATAGGGACTGAATTGGCTCGGTTCAGTCTTATTTGAATTTCATATCAGCGAAGATAAATAAACCGTAAGCAAGGAAAAAAGGTTGGCACGCCGATAGATATAGTGCTGCTGTAATGCCCTCTACGTGGTGTGGCGCCCAGCAAATGAACAACTTGCCGTTCGCTTCATCGCACTATCCTTAACAGGACGCCTTAAACGCAAACCAAATTGGGAATGACGTTTGCGATGATGTAAAGGTTGGTCATGCTTAATAGGCGTGGCGTAGGCTCATGCAAAAACGTATAGGCTGAAAGTGAGTGGGAGTGCCATTGAAATAAACCCACGTGTCCCCTGAAGCTATTGGTGTGGCTCAGGGATTCCAGCGTAAAAGGCTCGCATGTAAAGAGGATGATCGCAAAACCTGCCTCTTCTTACCCCAGTAAGTTGTGTGACACCATCTGTGAAAAACCATAGCAATGGAGAAAACAGGTCCATGCCCGTAACAGGGCATGGCCTGTGTTCCCTCGCAATGAGATCTGAAGGAAATACGAGATCAGGTGCGAATGAACGCTAGTGAAAGAGCAAATGAGCGAGTAGATTGAACGCAGTTCGATCCCAAATAAAAAGCACCCAAACAGCATGTGCTGAATGGGTGTTGTTAGATTCCATATGATTGAAATTACTTCATTTCAAAGATGGCCTCCATGATAATCTTCGCATTGATTCCGAACTCCAATTCAACCGTGTCCAAGTGGTCTTGACGGCTAATGTGCGGTCCGTAAAACTTAAGAAAGCCGTCGCGAATGCGAGGGTCTTCATCGCAAATAGAAATAACTTTATTAATCAAGTCGACGAGTTGAGCATCAGTCAACCCATGGCTGTAATAAAAAAAGGCTGCAGCAGATTCAGCAAGTGACGAATGGTACTGACTTGCAAAAGTGGCGTAGGGTACATACCCCTGCAAAGAGGCGTGCACATCACCAATTCGAACCAATGTGTCCACCAACTTGTTATGGTGGCGTGTGTCAAGCGATTTCGGATCAGCCTTCATGAGGCAGTCAACAATTGATACCGATGCCATAGTCAGTTGTTCGTTCAAGGTCATGGTTTATCTCCAAAAATTTCAGTTTGAGGTCGGAGTAATGCAGTTGCACAAAGCATCTGCATTACTGGCAAGTTGCTAGTTAGGGGTTGCTGTTGGCGTATTCGCTGCGGGCAAACTTGTCCAATGTGGATTTGTGACGCAACAGAAATGCCTTCCAGTCTTGCTCGTGGAATGCATCGTTGACGATGTCCAAAACTTCAAGCAGGCTAGCTGGTGCCATGTCACGTTTGTCATCGCAGGTCACAGCTTCATTTGCAGCACGGATTGCATCCAAGTACATCCAGATGTTGTGGTTCGCCAGCAGCAGACGACTGACATCATCAAAGTGACGGTCAGTTTTCTCATTGCCACGCACATTAAGATGCCCCATGTGAATCAGTTGACCGATCGGAGATTCCGAATACTTGAACGGATGAGCTTGATTCACATAGCGGAAATCTTGAACGGTGTTATCCACAGGGATAGACCAGTTGCTGATTTCAGTGCCCAAGATGGGTGAAGAGCGGGCGCTGTCATATTTCATGGCATCTTGGAGAGGGCTACTGCTGTCAAACGTCACTCGCAGGTTTGGGCTGTATGCACGAAGCTGCTGCTGGATGGCCGAAAGTACAACAGCCCATGTAAGTGTTGACACACCGAGCACGTGAACTACTTCGCAGGTTTGATCAAATGCCTTGCTGTCGCGCATCATCAAGGTCGTGTACAACATTTGATACAAACCACCACGAGTGCCTGCGCCACCAGCCAATGCCCAGCCGCTGAACTTGTAGCCTTTGACTGCATCCCACCACATTTCGGTAGCCTTGATGTCAAGTCCGTGAACCACATTAAGCCACTTGGTATTGCCAGTGGCGTAGAACTTGATGTACTCCAAGTTCTCAACAGTCATGCCAATGATTTGCTCAAGTGAGCATTTTGCAAAGGGCGAATTGGCACCAGCGGGAGACGTAACCCACAAAGGAATGTCCAAGGTCATGGCGTATCCGGAAAAAGCCTCAGACCAGGACACAACCCAGTTGCGTACTTTGTGTGCACGTGACCAAGCTTCCACAACTGCATTGGGCTCAGTCAGCTTTTGAAGGTCTTTGAATCCTTTCAGGCTGCCTTTGCCAATTTGGTATCCACCGCTGTCAGCAAAAATATTCACTTTCTTGGCATCAGCGCGAGTGACTGCGTTGTCAGGCCAAGATCCAATGGTGTGCCTGCCAATGGAGTGCAGAAGGTGTGGGTAATGGAAAAGCTTGTTCTCATTCCAAAACACCAGATCATCAAGGCGCAAGCCTTGAGGGAATTTGCGTCCCAAAGGCATTTCCTTTGTGACACCCTTTGCAAAGGTGTCGTTGATGGCTGTCAGGTAAAGAGCGTTTTTAGGGTTGTCGAGCTTGTTCATGTTCAGATCTCTACGTAAGTAGTTTCAATGTCGTCGTGTGTATAGATGGCGCCATCCGGGCTGTAGTCATTCAGGTCGTGTGTTCCAAGCAACGCATCAATGCGTTGCTCATTTGCTTGCTCTTGAGAGGGATGTCCAATGAGCGGCGAGTAATTCTGGAAAGCCTCGGTGTGAACGCCTTTAGAGTTCTCATCAACAGATGGCACGGCAATGTGATAGCTAGCTGCACCGGTTGCGAACTCAATGACAAGCACGTGCTGACCCAGTTTGAAAACTACATCGCCATCAATAGGGAGGTGACCCAGGCTGGCAAGAACTGGCATCAAGTCCTTGGTAAAGAAACGTTGCTCAGAAAGAACAAGAGCATCGTCACCAGACTGGTCATAGACGAGACGATGTTTCGCAATGAATACACCTGATTTCTGCGTGTGAGAAATTTTGATACTTTGACCTGTGACGGTGACTTGCATCAACAAGTTGGCTTCGCGGGTGATGTGGTCATCAATGCCCTGGAGCCACATGTCCGCAACACGCTTAGAAATTGCAGCGCAATTCAAATCAGTCAGCTTGCATGTGGCTGAGATACGACTGTCATATTCACGGTCGTAGACAGGTTGACTGTGTGCGAATTGCGGCACTGCATCAAACGAGTTGAAGTGCAAAAAAAGCTTGCTCTTCTCGTCAGCCTTGTGAGTCAGTGACAGACGATGGCTGTAAACCGGGTCGTTCTCCAATTTTGGGATGCGACCAATGTGATCAGGCGTATACAAATTGAAAGCCAGCTGGTTAAGCAGCTTCTGCTCAACAGTGCATTTGCTGATGTTGGTGAGCGCTACATCGAAGTAAGGCGCATCCATGAAGGACGTTTTGGGTTTGAAAGTTGTCACCACACCAGATTTCACATGAAGTGGGCTGAGAAAAAACTCACCAGTAGCACCTTTGAAGAGCAGGCGTGTACGAGCCAATTTCTCCTCATTGGGATTGGTCGGATCAGTCACAACCTGAATCAAGTCCTTTTGCTTCAACTTGAGTGTTGCGGGCAAGAGCTGGGTGCGAAGACCTTCACACAAAACGCGAAGACTCATGGCGCACGCATCAAATTTCTTGCGGTATCCATTGACAATCGCGGACTCAATCACCTTCTTATCAATCATGGTGTTGTAGTGCGTGAAACCCTTTGCTTCGCGCTTGACAAGTGCAACTGCATAGCCTTTGGGGTCGGTCAACATCGGATCATCAAAAGTTGCCGCTGCGCCTGTCAACAGAGGAGCCATCTGGGCAATAGCTTCTTTCAGCAGCTTTTCTGTGACAACCTCATCTTTGACCGGACGAGTCTCTTTCACCGTATAGCGAGGGAGAAGCTTGAACTTGAAGTTCCAGCCTGCCATCTCTGCTTCTGTCAGTGCGGCTTCTTCTGCAGCACGTTCTTCATGTGTAGTGATAGCAACTTCCTCTGCAAGCTCAAAGTCGCCCTCTGCACGGAGCTGCGCTTTGCTGTAAGTGCCTTTAATCAGCTGGACAAACCCGCCCTTGTTTTGGATGAAGCCCACCAGTTTGATTTCTGGATTGTTTGCGTACATTTCCTGGTTGCGCTCGTACTCTTTGAGCAATGCATTCAGTGCACGACTCAGTTTGTTGCGATGCTGATCGCTGAGAGTCAAGCCAAAGAGATGCTTGAGCAATGGCGAAAAGTTGTGCCCGTGCGATACTTCACGGCCTTGACGAAATTCATCGCCCAGAGTGATTGCATCAAAGTGGTTGTCTTGCTTCGCTTGCAGCCACCACATGAGAATGTTGACAAGGTTCTCCCAGCCACGCTTGCGAGTGGCATGAAGGTCTTTGAACACTTGAGTGCACTCGTTTTTGAGTGCATCAAGTTTGCTTTGCAACGCGGTTGTGACCGCTGCAGCAAGTTGAATGAATTGTGTTGACACAGTTTTCCCCTCTTCCGATCTGGCAAGTTGCTAGCAAGTTGCGAGATAGAAATAAAAAATTGACGGATATCTGCAGCGGTCATAAACCATCTGCATTGCTTGCCGCATTGCCTGTCGGCATTGCTGCTGTATGTAGAGACTTTGTTGCGGGAGACCGTGTTTTTGATTCAAAATCGCGGTGTGTGACTGCTGCTCCGTTGCAGTCCCCGAATGCTTGAGATTTCGTTTTGCAATCCCAGACGCACTTGAACTACGTCTGAAAAAATTAGAAATCTGCTTTGGTCGTTTGCTTAGATATTTGCGGCCTCAACATCTACCTAATGCCCACTAGCTCTTGCGGTAGATTGATTTGTTCAGTCCTTTCTCTTGTTGCATGAACTTCACCGTGAAGCCCATGTACGAGAGTAGAAATCTGAATTCGGCACTGTCTTGGGTAGATCGTTTTTCAGCATCTACCTAGCGGTTCTCATCCGCCGCTTTAGGATGTTTCTTCGTCGCCTTTCGTTGGATCTAGTGAGTTCCCCTGAACTCCTGTTCATACTGTCGGCGGCGCGATGAGGCGGTGTTAGGTAGATGAGTTTTTCGCTCCTACCTAACTACCCGGAAGTTGTGGGGCTAGTCTTGTGTTGTGGCTGAATTAGCAGCCCAACATTGCAGCATCAGCGGCGATGCTTTGTTAGGTACTTGATCCGAGACGGAGTGACCAAATGGCAGTTGATTTCTATTACAAGGGCTTGATGGACGAGGACGAGCTTTTCCGTCCATATACGCCACAGCAGTCAGCGGAGAAAGCCAAGGGCTCCATGTATGAGGCTTGGTTCGATGCACTCAAAGCTTCGCACTGGTACATGTCTATGTGTAACGGTGACGCTCCGCCTACAGATGCTGCACGTGAATGCTTTGAGAAGTTCGGGGACATTCGCCCCTATACATTCAGCCGCTGGTGGACGGATGTTGGCTACAAAATCTTCGCAGAACATACACGCTATGAAGATGTGCAGGTGCGTGATGTTGAAGCCACGATTGAACTCAAGTACAACAAGAAGACCGGAAAGCTCAACAACCTGCTGATTGAAGTTCCAATGAACGTTCATCCCCGCAAGCTCAAGGAGCAGTTTGCGGAGATCCTTGAGAGCCATTCACGCTATTTCAACCATCACAATCGTTTTGCAGAGTCCGATGCTGAGGTGACGTTTGACCGTGACAGCAAGCTGAACTGCAAAACGATCAAGCTTTGGCTTGACGTGTACAAAGCTATCGAGAAGGAGCGGGCGAAGCAGCGTGACGGTGCACCTCTGCATGAGATTTGCCGTCAACTTGATTTGCGTGGCAGCTTGTTCAAAGAGTTTGGTGCTGGGACCGTTGTGGACGATGAAGAGGTCAAGCAGAAAGCGGCATCTGCGATTTCTGAGTACTATAAGAAGGCCCAACGCCTTGTTGCCAATGCAACGGAGATGCGCTTCCCATGTGTTGATGAATGTGCACTGATCACTATTCATCGCCGCAATGGTGGTGCTGACTAGCAACTTGCTAGATGACCGAGCAGGGTGCTGGCGGATGACGCTTGGGAGCCATCGCATGTGCTGCAGTTCCTGGCACTGCGATGGAATCCTAGGCATCAACCCCGCTTGGTGAGTCCTTTGAATCTATCCATCTTCGGTGGGGCTATAGACGCAAAATCACCAGGCTGAATTTGTAAGTACTTCCCTAAAATTTTTCGCAACGCAGATTTTTACGTGCGCAGGACCCTTTGGGAGCCATTGTGGCAAGGAGTCATGTCGGCCCTACAGCGCAAAATTTTGACGAGTACAGACTAACGCTGCAAACTTAGGTTGCGCCGATCTTCGCTCTACAAGATGGCTGCTATCGATCAGATAAGGAGGTCCACTCATTGGGTCCGCAGTCACCTTTAGGCTGAGAGCAGTCAATCAATCGTCGCAAGTGACTGGCCGCAGCCGACCCGGAGCAGTCACTCGCACCAGTGAAGCGGCGTATCAATGATTAACACGACACCAGCAGTACAAGAATTGCTGATCTGTATCCATTGGGGTATGGTGATCATTCAATTCACTTCCCATCAACTGAAAGCCATCGCCAAATTCATGATGGAGTTTCGCATCGTCGTATCGGACCACATCTAGCCCGCTGCACTGCAAAGGTCCATTTGGACCGAAGGTGGCCATGAGCACGTATCCACCGGGCTTGACTGAGCCACGTACCAGCTCAACATACGCCTGCCGGGCGGCTGGATCGGTCAAGAAATGAAACACAGCACGGTCGTGCCAAAGGTCAAACTTCTTGCCTCCGAAGTTGTAGCGCGTGATGTCCCCAACATGCCAGTTCACTTGCTGAGCCTTCGCGCCTAGGCGGCGCTTGGTGAAATCGATGGCAGCTGCGGAAATGTCGAGCACCGACAGGTCAAGGTAGTGGCGGTGCAAAAGATCATCCACCAAGGTGGACTCACCTCCACCGACATCGACGATAGCCGCAGTCTTGTCTGGGCAAAGTTGCTCAATCAGGCGCAGTGAGTCGCCCAGATGAGGCGCGTACCAACTCACCGCATCAAAATTTTTACTGCGGTAGACGTTTTCCCAATGGTCGGCTGAATGAATCATGGCGCACCTGACTGTAAATGTGTTGCTTAAGCGATAATATTAGACATCGCTTATGGAATATGCAACCATGAAAAAACTTCTCTGCACCGCAATGCTCATCTTGTTGGCTGCTGCGCCTGCTGTTGCCAATGACAAAGCCAAGCTCATGGACGAATTGTCAGGCTACCTGGAGTTTGTAGATTACGGTGGCGGCACCATTTTTGCCGAGCAAATTCCTAAGAGTGAGTACAGCAAGATGATGATCATCGATGCACGTGATGCCGCGCAATTTGCCAAAGAGCACATTCCCGGGGCGGTCAACATCGAGTGGCGCCAGGTGCTGGCCAAGAGTTCAAGCATCCCCAAGGACAAATCTGTGCTGATTTATTGCAACACAGGCAGTCTGTCTGCACAGGCTGGCTTTGCACTGCGCGTGTCGGGCTGGGAAAACGTCAAGATTCTCCAGGGTGGATACGCCGAGTGGAAAGCCAAAGGTGGCCTAGACGCCAACGCACGTGCAAGTGGTGCTGCACCCAAGCACTGACTTGATTGCTCACGACTGACAGTTTTTGATGCGCATGCGTGCATCTCATCGCTCGCATGTCTCGGCTATAGCCTTTAGCTTGGGACTGCATGCAGCGGTCTTCGCTCTGGCCAGTGGTTATCAATTTGGCTTTCGCAGCACACAGAAAGCGCCGCCTGATACCCAAGTCGTCTTCATGCAAATCTTGCCGCCGCCGCAAGAGCGGTTGCCCACCAAGGCTCAAGAAAATTCGCAAGTAGCGCAGCCGACCCCCGAGAAAACTCCTGTCATTACTGAAGCCGTTGATTCGCAAGACAAGCCACCGCCAGCTAAAGAACTAGCTCGCATGGCTGCTCCGCCCGCACCCACTGCTGAAGAATGGGCCTTTGCGGCTAAGTACACCAACAAAAACAGCAAGGGTTACCGCTACAGCTGGGGGCAACAGGTTCGAAGCATGATGGGGACAGCGGTGGAAGGCCCTGACCAGGGCTTCGTGCGTTTCAGAATAGAGATTGCGCCTGATGGCACCCTCGCCAAACTGGAAACGCTGTGGACGACTTCTGAAGTGGCCGAGCGATTGGCCCGACAAGCAATCGAGTCCATGCCAGCCTTGCCTCCTACTCCTACAGGTAAGTCTTTGATATTTGAAAAGACGATTTCGTTTACACCCTTCGCATCAGACGGTCCTCCAAGCTACAAGGACGACTGCCTGCCGGATCCACCTGTATTCCGTAACCCATTTGCGTGGGATGGCAAATCTCCTCAAGTAAGAACAGAACCTCCAAAAACTGAAAAGCTAGACCCTGAAGCTATGGAGGAATGCCTTCGACAATTACCAAAAGACTCGATCGAGGCAGAAGAGGCCAGCGACAAGCGGGCACTGGAAAGATGGGGCTGGAAGTAACTCGAACAAACTGACACCAGCCAAATCAAGTCAGAAAACCTTGCTTTTTGATGAGTTTGCAGATTCAAACTTCAGGACCAAAACGCCATCCTCTCGATTGATACGCCCGAGTTCCACCAACCTTGCAATCGCCCGATAAAGCGCCTCATGGGTCACGGCCAGTTGCTTTGCCAAGTCTTTGACGGAGCAGGTCAATGCATATCGGCCGCCAGTTCCCTCGGTCTCGATCAGATGCAATAAGCGGTCCTGCACTTTGGGCAGCGACAGGCGCTCGTTTTGAAGACGCAGTTGTCGCACTTCCCGGCTGAGCATGGCGATCCAACGCTCAGCAAAGGCTGGGTCAGTCTTGAGGGCTTGGCGTAGCGCCTTTATGGGAACCTTGGTGATCTGCGCATCTAAAGTCGTCCGGCCATCGCAGTGGTAACGGCTAGAGGTCAAACTGGCCTCCCCCACGAAGCCGCTTTGGCAACGTTGAAGGCAGGCATGCTGACCGTCAACGCCGTGGCGCTCGAGAACCACCTCGCCAGCCGACACGAAGAACATCCAGTGTGGTTGGTCACCGGTTAAGAATAAGGCCGTGCCAACCGGAAATTCTTCAGCTTCGCAAAGGCCATGAAGACTCGTCGGTAACAACTGGGCCAGGCTCTGTGAAAGTTCTTTCATTATTACGCACTGATATATGACATTGATCATATACATTGTTGTGTTGACTTGTCCATACTTCAGTCATGACTGATTCATTTTTTAGCTTTGGGCGCCAAATGCCTGAATACGGGGTGCCGGTACTTAACGAACGCGCTGTTCGTGCTGCGGCAGGTATCTTGTTCTTTTTTGCCATGGTCTCCTTCATGAACGCATGGCTGACGGGCAACTTCGCGCCAACCCGGGTGTTTGTGGTGGCCTTCCTGATCGATTTCACCATCAGGCTTTTCATCAACCCTCACTATGCGCCGAGCATGGTGATCGGCCAGTGGCTGGTGCGCCGCCAGCAACCAGAGTGGACCGGCGCGCCTCAAAAGCGCTTTGCCTGGGCCATTGGCTTTGTGCTGGCACTGACGATGCTTTACCTTGTGGTCATCAAAGGTGTGATTGGGCCGATCAACTTACTGGTCTGCGGCTTGTGCCTGCTGCTGCTGTTCTTCGAGAGCGCCTTTGGCATCTGCATCGGATGCTGGCTCTACAACCGCATGAGATCCGATCAGGCCCAGTTGTGTCCAGGTGGTGCTTGTGAGTACACGCCAGACTCAAAAGACCAGTTGAAGATCGGTCAGATGCTTGTTGTCCTGGTTTTTGCTGTGGTGGTGGTTTTTATAGCTCCTAGCCTAGCAAGTAAGGGACACACGGCTGCGCTGCCCACAGAGAGTGCGCCTGCCCCTCTAGATCCCGCAGAGGCAGAGCGCTGCAAAGTGCCCGACTTTGCCAAGGCCATGGGTCACGAAGAAAAGTGGAAACTTCACAACAACTGCAAATAATTGATTACTTATATAAGCATGAAAAAGAAACTCATCCTAGCTTCCATTGCGCTGGCTGGCACACTGGCGTGGGCTCAGCCCATGGGCTTTAAACACTATGGTCACTTCATGCACATGATGCATACCGGTGAAACCGCTGGCCAGGTACAACTGTCCAAACTGGATACCGCATCGGGCGTTTGGGGCGTGGGCGCCTTGGCCGATCTCAAAGGGGAAATCATCCAGGTTGACGGCAAACTGCTGATCAGTCTTGGTTCAGATGCACAAGGCAAGGTGAATCCCCCCAAATCCAACGACTCCGCCGTCTTGTGGGCCAGTGCCAAGGTGCATCAGTGGCTTTCAGTCAAGGTGCCATCCGACATGAGTCAGGCCCAGTTCGAAACATTTGCCAAAGAGCAAGCCAAGGCACAGAAGTTGGATTTGGAGCAGCCGTTTGTGTTCCGTGTCAGCGGTGACTACGCACATTTGATTTGGCACGTGGTCACAGGTGAAAAGTCTGCGGGCGGCGGACACGGCGCGCATGGTCATGGAGCCCAGGGCGGTCATGGCGGTGGTCATGCCAACCAGCAATCAGGCATGAAAGTGTTCCGCAACCCGCAGGCCAACGGCCAACTCATCGGGGTGTACAGCGGAGCCAAGTTGGAGGGGATCGTCTCCCACCAAGGCGAGCGCTTTCATGTGCACTACATTGACAAAGATATGACCGTGTCGGGTCATGTCGACCAATACACTGTCCGTGCGGGTGCCACCCTTTGGCTGCCCAAGAACTGAAGTTGACGACATGATCAATCAATTAGCTCGACGTTTGGGACTAAAGGCCATGCTGATTGCGCCATGGCTGGCCATGAACTTGAGTCACGCCAGTGAGCCCGTCTTTGTGCCCAAAGCGCAGTGGGTCGTTGACAAGGTTTACGCCATCGTCGGGCCGCTTGGGCAACGCAGCGTGCCCAACGCAGGACTGAATGCGAACTACGGCTTCGTGGTCACCGAGCAGGGCGTGATCTTGATCGACAGCGGTGCCAGCGCGCACAGCGCAGCTTTGTTGGAAAAAGCCATCGCGAAAGTGACGCCGCAACCCGTGCGCTGGGTGCTCAACACCGGCTCGCAAGACCACCGTTGGTTGGGCAACGACTACTTTGCCCGCAAAGGCGCACAAGTGCATGCCTTGGCTGCCACCGTACAAACCCAAAAGACAGTCGCTGAACAACAGGTAGCGGGTATGTCTCGATTCGTCGGTGAGCAGATGAAAGGCACATCGCCTCGCCACGCCGACGTAGTTCACCCTGGCGCTGAAGTTTCGTTGCAGTTGGGGGGCGTTCAAATCCAGTGGATGGACACCAGCGCACACTACCCTGGAGACACCATGATCCATCTGCCCATGTCAGCCGTGACTTTTACTGGCGACTTGGTCTATGTCGATCGACTACTGGGTGTACTGCCTCAATCCAATGTTCGCAAAGCAAATCAGGCGTTTGCCCGCCTAGCAGCACTTTCTCCGAAACATGTAGTTCCCGGCCATGGGCGAGTCACCAATATGGCTCAGGCGCAAAAGGAAACCGGTGATTACTATCAGTTCCTCATTGCCAATATTGGTGCGGCTGCCCGCAACCTTGAGCCAATGTCAGAGACGCTGGACAAGTTTGCGTCTCCCATGCCGTTCAAGCACCTTCAAAATTTTGAAGACCTACACCGTGGAAACATGAACCGGGTATTTGTGGATTTCGAGGCAAATCCCTGAGGAATCGGGAACGACTGCATTTGGCCGATGGCTGCAGTACAGTTCACGACCTTCGATGAACGCAATCGTTGCATTTCAGTCGTTAAACAGCCGTAGACACAAGAATGGTGTGGGTCAGCCTAACTTTCATATCTCAAATACAGTTGCTCAAACCCTACGTGCAGCGCAAGCCCTGCTCAGTTACCCAAACCAGTTCAACAAGCTAATCACGGTTACTGCGAAATCTAGCAAGTTGATAGATTTATGCAGCAGCTACGCAACGTCTACCCTACTAAATACTACTGAGCATGTTTTGCACAAAACCTGCACAGTGCCGCTAACCTGTTGATTTATAAATAGAAAATCAGGGGTAGGAATTTTGCACATACGAAAACACACTACATGCACTTTTTCCACAACAGTACGGAGAGTGCAAGTGACAAAACAAGCCAAGACTTTGGACGAGCGGCAGCTGCAACGCCTGCTTGAGTTCGTCGCCAAAACCAAAAGCGCAAAGCGCAACCGGGCCATCCTACTACTCACCCACCTGGCAGGAATGCGGATCGGAGAAGTCGCTGCCCTGCGTGTAAGCGATGTGCTTGCGAGCGATGGAACTGTCCGCAAAGAAATTGACCTGAGCGCAGCCCAAACCAAGGGCAATAAAAGCCGCACAGTCCTGCTAAATCAGCGTATGCAAGCTGAACTCGCCGCGTACATGCAAACGGTACGAGTGCGCGATGCAAAGCAGCCCTTGTTCGCCACGCAGCGCAGCGCAGGATTTACAGCCAACTCGTTGACCCAGGTCGTGAACGGTATCTACAAAAAAGCAGGATTTAACGGGTGCAGTAGCCATAGCGGGCGGCGTGGCTTCATTACGAACTTGGCTGAGAAGGGCGTCAGCGTTCGCGTGATGATGGCCCTGGCTGGGCATCAGAACATGAGCACCACACAGCGTTACATTGACCTGCGTCCAGGTGTTCTGCGGAATGCCGTGGAATTGATCTGAGAATATTAAGTATTACTCGTTGATACATTTAAGTATCAACTGAGATAGACTGCCATGAAACACCTACTGTGGAGTCTTCATGGCCTCTCGCATCACTACCAATTGGGATGGCATTCCCCGTACTCGCGCCACAGCAAACATCGTTGAGTTGAGAAAAGTGGACGGGGTTCGCGTCGTTCGCATAGACGAGGGCTCATTTCGCAATGCACCTGTCAGTGGGTACTTTGAGCTTGCATCGCCAGAAACCCGATTGAAAGTGGACAAGAACGGAACAAGAACCATTGAGGTCAAGCTTGGCTGGTTTGGTGTTAGGCCACAAGCGGGTGGATGGGCTCATGTAACTATCTTGGGCGCTCACAAGTTCTTGGATGAATTCAATGGCATGGTGTTCCACAACATCTCAGGACAACGCCGCGGCGTTTGATATTTTTAGCAAATTTTTAGGAACAAAAAATGATAGCCGCATCCAGCCTTAGTCCATTTGCTTTGGCAATCAAGTCTTTGTATGGCGTTGCTGTTGAGTTGAATGCGTTCATTGATGAGCACATTGAGTCGATGAAATCATCCGCCAATAGCACCATCTCACGAACAGGTTCTGTACTTGAGGGTGCAAAGTACGGTTTTGGACTAGGCTACATGTCATCGGTGATCATCATCGCTGGTGGTCAATTGCTTTTGGGAAATACCTTGGCTGCTGTGTCGGAGGTTGCCACTGCAGCTGCTCTATCGAACCCAATGGCAATGACTTGTGCCGCAGTTGGTGCCATTTATTTCGGTTGGAATGCTTTGTCAGACCAGGAGCGCGAGAGCATCCTTGAAAAGCTGTCCGAAGGGGTTCAGGTTGGCAAAGAGTTGATCAAATCAGTGTTTGCTTACGTGATCAACTGGTTCAAGTCTGTCAACGACTCAGTCTTCTTGAAAGAACTCAAAGATGACATTAGGGACGTAGCCGTGATCTTTCACAAGAGCCTGTCCGACGTTACAAAAAGCGCAGCGGATACTGCTGACGAGATTTTCAAGACAGTATCAGAGACGGCCAGCAAAATTGGTGATGGCGTGAAAGACGCAGTGAAGACGGTACGTGACAAAGTTAAGTCGAAGTCCAATGATTCATGAAGTCGTTCGGGCCAATCATTTTCGGAGCAGTTTGTTTGCTGATCGTTGCCAAGTTGTTCCCCCGATTCTTTTTGCTGGCCCTGATGCTGTACGCGGGCCTTGTGTATCTCAGATCAGCATTGGTAATCTAGCAACTTGCTAGATTGTTTGACTATCAAGGAACCCAATGAGCACGTTTGCCAACCAGTTGAAGGGCGAAATTGCCCGTGTCGCCAAGAAAGAAGTACGTGGCGAGACCAAGCAACTCAAGCAGGCATCCAGCAAGTACCGTAGCGAGATTGCCGCATTGAAGCGACAAGTGGCGGTTCTGGAGGCTGCCATCAAAAAGCTAAGTAAAGGCCAGTCTAGGCCAGCAAAGGCTGATGCTGGCGAGTCACAAGAAAAGCTGCGATTCCGTGCGCCCGGATTTGTGACACTGCGGAAGAAGCTGGGTCTGTCAGCTGAACAGATGGGCAAACTGATTGGCGTGTCTGCTCAAAGCGTGTACCACTGGGAGCAGGGCAAATCTCGTCCTCGTGCAAGTCAGTTGCCTGCCATTGCTGCTGCACGCAAGATGGGCAAGAAGGCGGCATTGGCGAAGCTAGGTGAGTGAAGCTTAGGACCGGTATGCAAGTCGACACGATTGCTGAACAGCTATTTTTTACGACAACACGCATTGATACAGTTGCACCAGATGGCACATCTGGTTCAGGTACTGGATTTTTCTTTCAATACGTGGTCGACGAGATAACTTACCCCTTCATTGTGACAAACAAGCACGTTGTCATGGGTATGCGTAATGGCAGCTTGACTTTTTTAAAGCAAAAGGATGGCCGACCAGAATTAGGAAATGGGTTCACACTTCAGGTTGGTGCAGACGATTGGGCGAAGATGTGGTTTGGGCATAGGGAGCCTGATGTGGATATTGTGATATCTGCGTTTGCTCCAATGCAGCAGTACATAAAAGATCACCATGGGATAGATCTTTTTTTTCGCTCAGTAGACAAAGCTATTGTCCCAACGCAGCAACAAATTGATGAGCTTGATGCCGTTGAGGATGTGACATTTATCGGCTATCCCAACGGGGTTTGGGATGCTAAAAATTTGCTTCCAGTCGCGCGACGAGGAACTACAGCTACACCCATAGCCGTTGATTTTGAAAACACGCCTAGATTTTTGATTGATGCTTCAGTATTTGGTGGATCTAGTGGTAGCCCTGTATTTGTTTTGAATCAGGGATCGTGGGCCGCTAAAAACGGAGGGCTTGTTGCAGGCTCTCGCCTAATATTCATAGGCGTTGTGGCCGCAGTGTTTTATCGGACACACCTCAATCAAATAGTGCCTGTCCCAATACCGACACAAGTAAGGCCGATGGCAGAGCAGCAGGAAATGATCGATCTAGGTATCGTCTTTAAGGCTCGCACGGTAGTTGAGACGGTTGAAGATTTTTTGAAGGCCAATGGCCTTGGAGTCACGGAAGCTTAGAGAAAAACTGGTGCGCCCAACTTGCAAGCCTCCAGTTTAAGCAAATCAGTAATACAGCTCTTCACGGTAGTCTTCCTCAAATTCAGGGTCATGCTCTTCAGGGGTTAGCGGTTCATTCCAGTATTGCTCGGACTTTTCGGCCCCCAGCTTGTGCAGCAGCTTGAATTTTCGAATGCGTTTGTCAACAGGCTGCTTTTCACGAATCATTGATCGTACAAGCTCAAGCCAATCTGTATTGACCCAGCAGTTTCTGCACAGGTCAGGCTGCTAAAGCGTATGCCTCGGCAGGGGTCCTCATCTTCAGCGCTTGGTGAGGGCGCCGGTGGTTGTAGAAGCCGATCCAATCCCCAATGACACGGGTGGCGTGCTGCAGGGTCTCGAACCGGTGGCGATGAACGCATTGATCCTTGAGGGTTCTGATCACCCGCTCGACCATGCCGTTCTGCTCGGGGCTGTAGGGCGTGATGAACTCTTGGCGCAGGCCGTAGCTCTTGACCAGGGCCGTGTAGCTTCGACTGGTGAAGACCAATCCGTTGTCCGATCTCAGAAGGAACGGGGTCTGGACACGGCCGAGATGGCCGTATCGAGCAATCAGCGCCTGCTCCAGTGCCGACTCAGCGGTCTTTGAGCGGCCGCTGCGGCTCAGATGCCATCCCAGCAGTTCCCGTGTGTGGCAATCAATCACCAAGGCCAGCGTGGCCCAGTTGTCCCGTCCACACCAGACCCGGCACATGTCGGTGGCCCATCGCTCGTTTGGGGCCGTGGCTACCGAGGGCAGAGCCTGGATACGGGGTCGAAATCCAACAGGCCGTTTACGAACCTGCCAGCCCATGATCTGAAACACGCGTTGAACGGTGTTCTTGTTCATGTCCAGCAGGTGTGCCACGGTGCGGTAGCCGAAGGACGGGTTCTCTTCGATCAGGGCCTTGATCGGCTTGACGAACTGTTCCTGGACCTGGGGTTCACCCTTGGTGGGCTTGTAGTACACCGTGCGGCGCGGAACCCCGAACCAGCCGCAGAGCTTGACGAGGCTGACCATCACGCCATCGTCCTTCAAGGCCTGCTGAAGCTCCAGGATCATTTGTCGTCCTCGTTGCCCAGCAGAGAGTTCAATTTTTTTCTTGCACGCAGTTCCAGCATCGCCTCTCCGTACGCCTCCTGCAGCTCGCGGAGCTGCCGTTCGTACTGTTCCTTGATTTCAAGAGGTTTGGTCCGAAGAGCGTTCTCCATGCCCTTCTTGCCTTCCTCTACCCACTCCTCTATCTCTGATGGGGGCAGGTCATAGGCTCGGCTGGCCTCGGCCACGGTGGTCTTGCCCTGGATGATGTCCAGGATCAAGGCCGCCTTGCGCTTGGCCGTCCATCGTTTGATGTCGTCGTCCATTTGGGTGCTCACAGGTGTTTCCTTTCGACAATAACACCTGAGCAGGAATTCACTGGGTCAATACAAATCTAGACCAATTTTCTGTCTATTCGCGGGTAGTAGCAGCACGGCATCCTGGACAATCATCAGATACTCATCAAGGCGCTGGAAGCTGGCATAACGTTCACTTTCATCGAGAGCAATATTCAGTTGCTCCTCTCTGTCCGCAATGATGCGCTCGTTGTGCTGTCGGATTGCTTTTTTACGTTCGTACTCACGTTCTCGTGCATCACACTCTTCACGCCATTGATACAAGTCGTTGAGCTTCCAAATGATGTGATCAACGATCTTCTCTACCTGGAATTCAAGTCTCTGGCGGCTGTCTTGAAAGGCCTTGCCGTAGGTGCCGCCTAGCTTGACTTGCAGGATGTTTTTTGGCGCTTCAACGTAGTCATACCAAGAGTCTCGGCCTGTTTCTAGTTTGTACAGTTTGGACAGTGCCGCTGTCTTCCCGGCTTTGCTCCACGGTTCACGGAATTCAATCTGATACGTTTCACGTCCTTTCTTGGCGATCAACTCGTAGCGCATGTCTCTTCTGCGTTGCGTCAGGTCTACCTCAATGCCCTGTGATGCAAGTCGTTCAATGATTTCATCCGCAATGCACAGAGCGCGAAGTGCGTTCTTGGCCGTTGCAACAATCGGAATTTGTTCTGCACCAGAATAAAAATAGCTGAAGGTAAAAAGATTGGTTGGCGGCCATTTGCTGTGTAAATTTTTCACCGAGTCAAAACTCTGGCCTGTTTGCTTCTCTAAATCCTTGATGAACGCCTTGATGGCCTCTGCAGTACGTATGGCGCGAATGTCATGCAGCTGCTCAATCGTCCGTGAGATCGGCTCTGTTTCAAATTGGTGCTTGGCTGTCTTGATCAGTTTCCCAATGGCTCTAACCCGTTCAGCTTGGACGTCATCCGGAAATGTGATCGCGGGACTGTGATTGCGGTAAGGTAGTTCTGGTTGCGGTTCTTCTTGCCCGAACTGTTTTTGCGTCCAATGCCCACGTTCTGGCAGTGGGATGCCATGCTTTATGCAAATCTTTCTCAGTCCAACATCACTGACATTCAGCTGCTTTGCCAGATGAATCATTGGCGTTTGCCACACCATCTCAAAAAGCTCTTGCCTAGACTTCTCCATGCATGACTCCACAGAATGAGGTTCATGCAGAAGTTTGGTGCAAATGTCACATGCTCGCCATTAGCAAATGCACTGCCAGTGTCTGGCCAATCAACCCAACTGTTCAGCAGCCATTGTGGCGGTCAATTTTGAATAGTGCTTCTCCAGCATAAGCACAGACGTGCCCATCTGACGTGCAAGGGTGTGAATGTCAGTGCTAGCCATCAACTCCAATGTAGCGTATGTGTGCCGCAATGAATACATGGTGCGTTGTTGCCCACTGCTCTTGTCTTTGCTGAGCCCCGCTGCTTGCAACAGGCGGCTGAACGTGCCCTGCAGTCCATAGGGTTGACTGCCATCTTCATATACAAAGACCTTGTGAGGTAACTTGGCCTTGATGGCGTCATCCAATGTCATGGCAACAGCAGCTTGACGCAGTGCCAGTCGTTCAAATGCAGCCCATGAGCGATGCTTGGCAATGAGCCAACGTCCACCAGTCTTGCCGCTGACCCAGATACGCAAGTAGCGAACATCATTGACGGTGTGCCACTCCAAGTGCTGCCACAACATGTTGAGACTTTCACGGCCAGCCCGCATCCCAGTTGCCAGCAAGATTTCCACGTAGTCACGCAGAAGCATTTTGATTTGACGCCCAGTATTCCGGTGTCCACCAGAAGCGACCCAGTCCGGCATGAACGCCAACAGCTGATTGACTTCCTCAACGGTGAAGCCAGGACGAGCTTTGGTCTTTTCACCACGGCGGCTCAATGTGGGTGTGTTCTGGTGCTTGCTGAGCCACCCGTTCTCAATCGCAGTTTCAATCACGCGGTTGTATGCGGACGCATGAGTCATCAAGGTACTGGCCATAGGCATACGGCCAATCTTCTCGTTGCGCCACACTTCAAATTCGCGGACCAGTGCGCTGTTGATGCTGGTCAGGTTGTACTTGCCAAAGAACGGGATGAAGTACAGACGAATGACTCGCTTGTAGTCCATGTTGGTGCGCGGCTTGAGACCCTGTTCAATCTCACGGTCCAGCTGCTTCATGCAAGCGTCTGCAGCTGTGCTGAAACGTTTGACGCTCTGCGGAATGCCCAGCTCTTCCTTGAAACGGGCTCGGTCATACATGTCCCCCGCAACACGCTTGGCGTAAGTCAGGTCACGTTGCTTGGTTGAAAAGCTCAGCCAGTCCTTGCGCTCAAACAGGCGAAAGCGCACCTGCCAAACTGTGCTTTCTTTGCGTTTGTAGAGCACCACTGCGCCATCGCGCAAATGGTGTACTTTCTCGCTGCTTTGTTGCTCTGCGAGGGCCAGTTTCGCCAGCTTCGGAGGGGGTGGAGGGCAGATGCCCTGCTGCACAAGCTGCTGGACTGTAGGGTAGGCGAGTTGGGTGCTTTTCACGCAAGTTGCTAGAAAAACAGCAGCGTAATTTCATCCCTGCGCACTGGGCAACCAACCCAAAATTTGTCGGGCTTCTGTCCTGCGGTTCGCTATGGTTCAGTGCAGGGTCTGCAGCATTTTTAAAGGTAGAGGCATCACTGGACGAGGAGCTCGGAACTTTTCGGCAAAATCCCTGCTACAATCAGTAGCTTCAACGGCCCGGTAGCTCAGTTGGTAGAGCAGCGGATTGAAAATCCGCGTGTCGATGGTTCGATTCCGTCCCAGGCCACCATTTATAAAGCGTAGCAAGGGAAACCGTGCTACGCTTTTCTATTGCACGAACGTCGCACGTTTTTTCTCACGCTTTCTGTCAAATCCTTTGGTTTCTGCAACCAAAAGTCCTCTCCCCTACTTTCGCATTAGTTCCTTTTTAGCCCTTTGTATGTTTGATATACAAGGCTTGGGCATGGCTGTTTTTTAAGCAAATTCAGGTAGCCCAATTCTAGTTTTGACAATAAACTGCTGTGAACAAATTTGTCAGACACACAAAGTAAGACTACCAGCTCAAAAGACAGTAAATCACTAACACTAAGCCTTAGATTGATAGACATGATGAAAATATTTTTATTGAGCTTTGCGTTCCTAACTCTCACAGTTTTTGCACAAGATGAAACTTATCCCAAAGTGGGGGTAATTGCTTCCAATACAGAAATTGCTTCAATCAATTACTCGTGCATGCGCCCCAAAGATGACAAGAGTAACTACAGAACAATTGAGTGCGAAATCAGTTATCAAACCATAAAGAAAGGGGAATACAGAAATCAAAGAGAACTTATAGAAGAAGAGTTCAAAAAAAGTGGCATACCAACTGATATGTGCGTCATGTATGGGAAAAAAAACATAGCCAACATGACAGTTGCTGAAGTACAAGCAGAACTTAACAAGATAGACAACACTAAAAATAGTTTTGCTAAAGAAATGCTCTATGAGCTTGCTCCCATTCTTCAAAAAATGTGCAAAGAAAAAACTTTGGAATCACTAATTAAGTTTGTTGAATTTGTATCTATGAAAGAAGCAAATACTTGCGAAATAGAAACCAGTAAAACCAAAGAGATTTTTCGTGAGCTACCTCAAAATAAAGGCGAACGCTCACTTTGGATAAGTGAACAAAGTTCGATACCACCTTGCGGTAGAAAAGACATCATTAAATTCATACCTACTGAAAAAAATTGGTGGCATCTTCAGTATGAGCATGTCGTATTGAACAAACAAGCAAAAGATGACAACGGCAAATTATGCAAAGACTTAGATGGAGTAAGAAATATTTTTAACTCTACAGCTAACACATGGAATTTTCCATGCAAGCACATTAAGCTTTCCAACAGAGGTGCATGGAACGGTCCATTCAACCCAAAGTAAAAAAGAAGCATTTAATTGAAAGTCTCAGTCACCCTAGTCAACGAGAACCTAGCCCATGCAAGGGGTGGTGAGGTAGTTCTCTACAAGCGAAGTGACAGTATTCGTTGGCAAGCACGATTCAAACTCAAAGACTTGAAATGGCACAGAATTGCCACCAAGCATCCAAACCTTCAATATGCAGCACAAGCCGCATGCGAAGCCTACGACAGGGCTAGGTTCTTGTATGAAGAGAAGATTCCAATCTCAAGCAAACGATTTGATGTAGTTGCAAGACTTGCCAGTGAAGAGATGCAGCAGTTGATTGACAGTGGCAATGGCAAAACTGTTTACAACGACTACATCAAAGTCATTAATAACTATTTGATTCCATTCTTTGGCAACTACCACCTAAACACAATTGGCTATGATGAACTGCAAAAGTTCAACACATGGCGCATTAAGAAAATGAAGCGCACTCCTGTGCTGAGTACGATAACAACACACAACAGCGCCCTGAATCGTGTTTTCCAACTGGCACTAGAGCGTGGTTGGGTTGCTCAAACACAGATACCCAAACTCAAGAACAATGGCAAAAAAGGCACAGCACGTGAAGCCTTTAGCCTTACAGAATACAAGTCGCTGACAAGTTATATGCCTCATTGGGTGGACAAAGGGCACACAGCAAAGACTAACCAAATGCGTGCCTTGCTGCGTGACTACATCTTGGTGCTGTCAAACACAGGCATTAGGCATGGCACTGAAGCCTTCAATTTAAAGTGGCGTGACATTGAATGGATTACCAAAGATGGTGAACGCTATTTGCAGTTCACTGTCAAAGGTAAAACTGGCAAACGACAACCAATTGCTAGACACAACACAGAAGACTACTTACGTAGATTGCAGGAACGTCGCTCACACATTGCCAAACTCACATTTGATGCGCTGCTGAAAAAGAAACTCAATGAAAAGGTGTTTGTGCTTGAAGATGGCAGTGAGACAAAGAGTTTGGCTGGCACGTTTAGAACACTAATGCGGGATAGTGGCTTGGACAAGGACAGAGACGTCAAACAAAAACGCAGTTTGTATTCTCTGCGTCACACCTATGCTCATTTCTCCATACTCAATGAGACTATGGATGTCTACACCTTAGCAAAGCAAATGGGCACAAGCGTGAAAATGATTGAACTGCACTATGGACATTTGCAGCCTGCACAGAAAGCCAATGTCATTGCTGGCAAGCGCATGGGTTCAAAGAAGAAGGTTGTTGCTGCTGAAACAGTGGTGGAAGAGAAACCCAAATTGGAGTTGGTGAAATGAGCAAAGAATTACAAAAATCTCTAGAGCAACTCAATACAGAAGAAATTGAAAAAAAAGTTGCTCATTCAATGCTTACCAAAGAGGCTCACTCTATAGCACTTAGCATATTGAAATCACGTGGTGTAAACACAGTTGATTTGCCAGCAGAACCAGACGAAAACTTTCATAAGTCAAATTTCTTCAAGCAAAAGTTCCCTTACTTTATAGCTCTTGTTGCAATAGCATTTATTGGAAAAGGCATAAACAACTATTACCAAAAGAATAGAGTCTCACCAGAAGAACAAGTACAAAACTCTATCAATTCAAGCAAGCCAAAATCAGTCTTGCAGGGTTTAGAAATGCCTAGTCCAACTCCAAATAATGATGCTGCAAAAAAATAACTTCATGCATCAACGAAAAAATGAATCATCTTTTACTATCAGCTGCACTTACTTTAACTAGTAGCATGGCATGGGCTTCTGCTGATTTACAACTGCCTGAAGAAGTCTGTAGTGTGATTGGTGCGAACTCCAATCAATGCACTGAAAAGCAAGTCAACGCAAAGTTTGTAGACTTAAACAACGATGGCATTAAAGAATTAATTACAAATTGGAGTGGTGGCTCATGTGGCTCACAGTACTTCGTATTCAAACTTGATGACACAATCAAATGGAAATTGATAGGTAATTGGTGTGGCTGTGAAAATGGCATTTCAAAGATTAGCAAAACCAGTCACAACAAGTATTTAGATATTTTTACTTGCGATGTAAGTGGGTTCTTTGATGGCAACAAGTATGTTGGCGTTAGGCAATAGACAAATATGGAAACCATCTTTGCAATTGGCTTGTGCGTTGCAGCACTTTATTTAATTACTAGAAGGTGGATTTGGATACTCTTTTTTGGTATCAGTGGACTTGCTGCAGCCTTTTCCACATTAGCAAGTATCTTTCATTTTCAGATTTTAGGTGCACTAGGATTTTGCTTTTTGGCATGGATTTGCTTTGTAATCACAGCAGTGATTGCTGATGGCTACAAATGAAATTAACAATCGAAATGAGTGATTTAAATGAATGAAGAAAATGAAAAAGTCAAAGCTGCCTTAGCAGGACAGATACTTTCAGTTTGGATGCCAGTTGGATTGTTACGGAAATTGGTTTTTTGGATACTCATATTTTTTGGGGCATATGGAGTATTCACAAACCAAGAGTGGTACCACTGGATAATGTTAATTTTTGCGGCAACAATGTCGCCAAGACTGGTAGGGGAAGTCGCGTTTGCCTTAGGCAGGGTAGTTGCTCTTTTTTTAAAAAAATAAGTTATCTAATCCATGAGAAATCATAAAGCTGCAATTTCAATTTGGCTTCTAGCTAACTATCTATTGATAGTTATATTTGCTGCAATGCTACGAGAACCATCTATGCAGCAATCAAGTGTGTACATAACTTCAGCATTTATTTATTTTTATGTGTTCTGTATTTTTTGGGGTTTTCTTCAAAATCACATCAAACTTTCTTGCGAATCACGAAATATTGAATTGCCGTCCAATTCTGGGATTGTTGGATTCCTGAATGAGCTTACAAACGATAGCTTAAAGTTTGCACCAACATTTACTTTGCTTGTGCCCTTGTACTATTGGGTGTTTAGACTCGTTATCTTGCCAGTTGTTTGGCTCAAGACAGGAGAGTGGAGTGAATTCACTACTTGTGATGTTTATAAGCAATTTTGTAATTTTGATAGCAATGCACTTGGATTAAATATTTTTATCAACAAAGTTGGGCAATCAGACTATGGATTTTTGTTGGCAACTTTGTGTTTTATCATCTATCTTGTTTCCAAACAGACTAAAAATTTAATTTCTGAAAAGTAACTTTAGATATCTCAAATCAACTCAACTGCAGCCTTCATCACTGTTGGGTTGAGTTCAATGTAACGCTGAGTAGTAGCAATTGACTTGTGTCCAGCCAGTGCCATCAGCACACGCACCCCCACTCCTTTGTCAGCCAGTTTTGTAATGAACGTTCTGCGTCCACTGTGGCTAGTGGCACCAGTCATACGAGAATCTTTGTAGATTTTGTGAAACAACTGACACAGCGTGTTCGCAGTAAATCCACGCTTGGGATTTTTCTGTGTGGGAAACAATGCTCGCTGCGTGTCTGTCAATGTCACTGCCAGCAAGTCTTTCAATCCAAATCGCTCCTGCAAATACTCACTTAATTCTTCCTGCAGTTTTTTGGGCACTAGAACTGTGCGACTGTTATTGCCTTTTGTTTGGCATGCTGCCAGTGCGATTTCGTCCATGACAGCACCATCTGCGCCAAGCACATCACAAATGCGTAGTGCTGCAACTTCCCCTACCCTCATGCCTGCCATGTGTGTGCAAAGCAGCATTGCACGATTGCGTGTAGCGTGCGGTTGCGTGCTGCAGTAGTTCAAAACCTTACGCAGTTCACGCTCTGTAAGTACTCTTGCTTGGCTCATTGCTTTTACTCCAAATGTTGTGTTTACTTGAGTAAAAGTATGTTTTCTTTGTTTTGTTTGGACAACCTTTTTTTGCCTTTGCAAAAACCTGTTCAAGAACAACGAGATACGCAAGAACCACATCTCTTAACTAAATCCTTTGTTTTTTGCTGTGGCACTTTTCCCACGAATTGCACAGCAAGCCCTAAACGCTGTTTTTGGTAGTCTCTGCTACCCAACGCTACGGATACAGTATTTATTGCGTTGTAGGGCTTGTATGTAGGTGGATGCGCTTTGTATACTGAATCACAAACTCATATTGATAAAGATGAAACAGTTAATCACAGCAATTGTTTGGTTTGTTCTAACAATTGCAACCCACGCTCAATCAACCACCTTTACAGGTTTACCTTCAATAAAAATAACAGAAAGTGGCGTAGAACGTTCAGCTGAGAAGCTAGATAGAGCTACAGCTTCTTCACTTTCTTGCGTCATCAAAGAAAAAGATGGAAAGTTTTATTGGGAAACAAGAGGAAACAAACCCTTGCTGAAAATAGACAGCAATGCATTCGTCATTTACTTTGCTGTTGATGGAAGTGGTTATGTGCGAGTTCTCAAACCAGAATTCAAACAAACAGCAGCAATTTCAGCGACTGAAAAAAATTATGATTACGTTGAACACATGTTATTAGGACTGCGAACTGTCACCTACTATGGCGTAGCAAACTAAAATCATCAACTAATCTATTAACAATTAGCGTCATGAACTTTTACAAAATTGCTTTGGTTGCTTCATTTACATTAGGAATGACAACATCATTCGCGCAAAAATCAGAAATATATAGTCCATTTTTCTTTTCCAATCCAGAAAGACTAGATTATGTAAGTGGAGGAGGGTATTGCAAAAATTCTGCTGAGGAGAAAAAATTATGGACAGAAATTAATAAATTTGCCAAATCATTTCTTGTAGTGGTACCAACAATTCCACCAGAGCAAAAAGCTTACATTCAGACAGAACGGAACAGTTCAAACACAAAACGTTTAGAAAGTATTTTGTCTAATTCATTTTATAAAATGAACGATTTGTACGATGAAGTTTCGAATGTAGAACAACTGTCTGCGACTTATTTAAAACATCAAGCACAACTGCCTCTTGGCAAAAAGATGGAAATTATTGGCAGAACACTCGCAAACATCACCAATGAAAATATCGAATACGACGATATGCAAAGAGTTTCTGCAGATTTACGGACAAAAGGTTATTACATTTCAGTAGATGATTTGCGAAGTCATTGGGCTGTAAAGTATGGAATAAAGCGAGCTCTAATTTCTCATTTAATTTGCTATGGCGAAAAATTAAATTGAGATTGCCATCATGACTACCTATGGTTTTAACTTGACTTTAGACGAACAGGAATTCTGGGCTATCAAGGAAGCTATGGAGTTCTTCATCACTACAGAAGCAACTGAATTACGAAAGAAAAATCCACATCTAGTTAAGTTTGCTGCTGATATCAAATTGCATGAACTTCTGTCTACTGGCAAGCTATACAAAGGAATGCAAACAAATAGCTCCAATAAGTTTGGACATCTTTCACGACAACTTACCCCAAGTGTTGCTGACGAAGAAAGCCTTTTTAAAATTGTTATTCAACAGTTGAAAAGCAATCCTAAATTGCTGTCTTTGGCTGGAACACCAATTAGAGACATGTTTTTAGAGAACCCTACACTAAGTAAATTTATTCGTGATTGCATCATGGATTGTTTAGACAATCAAAATCCAAGAATTAGATTTGAGTGCAAGCACTTACTGGAGGATGAAGTGGCTAGGGAGTTATTTTGTAGTCAGATAGGTAAAGAGCTCTATGGCATCAATACGTAAGCTCACCTACCTTGTCTCCGCATAGACTGCCGCCCAATATTTGCGGTAACTGAGCGTTTATTTATTTCGAGTCAAAACAACACCATCATTTCCACTTTGATAAATCTAAATAAGGCTTAAAAGGTGTAACTAAATCTACGTTTTGGAGCCATTCTTTAGCAGCTACTCCTTTCGCTAATGAATCTGAACTAGCTTTACCTTTGCTTTGTAATGACTCAATAACTACTTCCGCTAAAACACTAACATTGCGATGGACGTCACTCATTAATTTTTTGATGTCGTTATCAAATAAAAATGTACTCTCGTGGTACATCTTGAATAATTTTTCAGAACACTCGTTAATACTTTCCTCATTAGTTAAGTCTTTTGATGAATCAACCAATGCTTTAGTTGTATTGAAAAATAATATTCTTTTTTCAAATAAATCTAACTTTAATTTAGCACGAGCAATTTCCTTTTGCTCTCTAGCTATATTGGCTGCAATTAACCCAACAATCAGGACAGGGAAAACTTTTAAGATTTCTACTCCCAACGAGCTGCATATTAAGTTAAGCATAGATGTTCTCCAAAATTTAGATTTACAAGAAACTTGAAATTAGACTGCTTCAATACCCAGTCTCACCTAATCTAAAGTAGCTAACACCAGTGCGCTGCTGCACCTTGCGTTCAATCGTTGCCAGCAACTTGGCAGAAATTTGATTACGCACCACCACAGCGTCATGCACATTTGCCAAGACTGTGTTGCCTGACTTTTTAACTTCTGCTCTAACCATGTCCATCATGATTGTTTCAGCGTGTTGATACAACCAAACAATCTTTTGTGCTGAACTGAACTGTTTGACTTTCTTTCGCTGCTGCTCTGCTGCCATTTCTGCTTGCCAAACAGCATCAACTGAAAACTTGGCAACGATGAATTTATTCAGTGTTTGTTGCTCTGCGTTGAACTTCTTAACCAAGTAGCAATCTATGAAGCGTTTGAGTGCTACTGCATCCTTTTCAAAAACTTCAAACAAAGAACTTTGACTTTCCTCGCCTGTATCACTACGCCAAGTGCCCATGCTGAGTTTTGCACCAAATCCCAATGCAGTCATGGCTGACTTTATAGTGTCTTTGCATTCCTGAGTCGGCTGGGAGTTATAGACTTCAAGAATCACTGCATCAAAGAAGGCTTCTTTGTCTTCCAAGTAGAGCGTCATCGCAGCAAAACTTTGCCTGACATCTAATTTGCGAGATTTCTTTTGTGCATGCCATTCTGCTGCGAATGCCATCTTCCATGAAGTTGAACAACTCTTGCAGTCGTATTCCCACGATGTGCCAAGAAAAGCCATTCGCAGTTCTTTTCTGGTGCTGAGTACGCTGACACCTTCGTAGTAGGTTCTGCCAAATGCTTTCTTATCTATCTTTTGATGCAGCAAACCGTTTGAGACTTGAGCAAGCCTAAGCACATACTCAGCCTGAACTATGGTGTTTTCTTGTTGGTACTTGTTCAGTGCAGTAGAACCCTGCACTAACCCAGTCATGTATCTCTTTAATGCTGCGATATCAACTGGCGAAGTAAAGTACTGAGACTTTCTATCTTTTGCTGACAGCGAGTGGTAGTGGCTTTGATAGTCAGCAACCAAATCCTGCCAATCCTGCGTCAATGAATTTAGATAAGCATCTAGTTCAAGCGCAGTCAATGACTGCAGATACTTCAGCAAATTGTCATTTTTGACAATCAAGTTTGCAGTGGGTTTAAGTACTGCTATTTCCTTTGTGATGTTGTTGGCTGACTTGTTGATGTTTTTGACAAGTGCATGTCCATGCTTGCCCAGCCACTCATGCACACGCCACTTTTTATTGTTGATTGTGGGACTACCATTAATCAATTTGGTTAATGGAATATCGTATGCGTTGTACTTGTGTGCAAGTGGACTTCGTTTTAATAGACTAAATCTCATTAAACGCTCAAGCAAAGCAAGGTACTTGTCCAGTTGCTGCTTGGCTCTATTTGGAGGCTTGGGAAATGCTGACTCCAGTGCTGCTAAAACACTAGGCACATATTCAATTGTCAGCATCATCATTGCACCCCTTGCAAGCCACTGTTTATGCGGGCTACAAGACTGCTAAAAACCGCACGAACTAATGATATATGTAATTACAAGAAATACAAATAAGAAAAGGAAATTGACACGCTAGTTTGACAAGTGGAGCGCAGCGAAACGCAGTTCAAACTAGCAGTGGCAGATGTGCGCTAGCACATCATTCAAATTGAACTACTTGACTTGATATGTGATATCAATATTTGAATCAAATACCAGCACCTAGACTGACTTTGTTTTTTTAATTTATCAACTTCGTTTTTGGAACATTTAGGTTTAACTGATTTTTTAAAATAACTAAATGCAGCTCTACCTTTTCTTAAAAGTTTGACTATAAGATGGAATAAAGTAACATTAAGAACAATATTTTTTTGAGTATGAAAATGGAATTTGGAATTGGTTCAATTGTTGTTATCGCCATCTACACAATCATCATTTTTCAAATGGGAAAGTCTTTTGGCTACAAAGCGGCTAGAGATGACTTAGCTCGAATGGGAAAGTTGTCTGATACAGATAATTAAATTTATATTTGCTTTTATGACAAGTATCTCTGCTTACAGAATCTACAGAACCACATGCTGTCACGATGTCTTTGATGAGCCAATGCTTGCCTCCTCAAATGCTGAGACAGTCTTTCGTTCCAATGAACTGCAAGTAGTTTGCGAATGTGGAAAAAGTTATATCAAGAGTGAACTCGAATTCGTTGGCATAAAGCGGGAGTCAATAAACGATTTAAGAAATATGGGAATATCAGATACGGATATTCCCAGTTTTCTGCGAAAGTCTAATTAGCTTGATGCTTTTAACAACATGAAATCTGACGAAGTTAACAGCGTACTAGGACTCGCTTACCGCGATACTCCTACTATTGAATATCCTTGTGCAACATTGATTCAAACATTAATGCACGACATCAGTGTTAGTCGTGAGGTTGATGACATTGTTCTAGATAAGTTTACTGACTACATCATCATTGAACTTGAAGTTACCAAGTCTGCTTTTTGGTGCTATGAAAAGAATTTGTTTGAAAAATTAATTTTTGACAGTGAAGTTTTTTTAATTTCGCACTCTGAAAAATTAAGTGACTCATCAAATAAATTAATAAATGATTGCATTGAATTGCTAAATTTTTTGGCAGGTGGACAAGAAAATTGGAGTTCTTTACCCAATAAATTTAAGGATTTTGAAGATATGCAATTTTGCGTCAATGGAAATAAAGAAATTCGAATTGATGAGTTTTTTCGAAATCCAAATGTTAAATGCCCATCATGCAGCCATGAATTTTCACAAATTGCTTTTGATGTTGTGAGAACAATTTTCGCAGTGAGGTGTCCCAAATGTGAACAGTCAATCGCACGATAGCTTCACCTAGCCTATTGATTTGACAGTCGCGCACATTAGTTTGTTTTTAAACTTACGGCAGGAAATTTTCCTAACTCTTGTGCCATTGATTGGAATTCAAACATCAATTTCAAGCTAGGAAATTCAAAACCTTCATCATACAAATAACCGTATTGAGTCATTAAATTCTTAAAACTACTCCCATGAAGACTTTTGCAATCGTGAATCGCATGTGCAATTTCATGTCCAAGTGTCGCTAGTACATCTACTTCATCACGAGTGTTTGGTGCAATAAAAATTATATTTTCATCATTAGTAGTCCAGGCTCTGGACAAACACTCACCACGAAACTTCTTACTTTTTTCTGTCGTAAATCCATTGGTTGTAAAACCATACAAGACTCTTAGCTTGGGTACTGAATGCCCAATTTTTGCAAATTTATCGCAAAGTAACTTAGTTGCTTCATGGAGCCATTGCTCAGCAAATTCAAATTTACTTGGTAGAGCTTTTATTTCTTGTTTTTTAGTATCTAATTTTTCTGAAATTGGATGGGCAGTAATATCTTTATTTTCAAATTTCTTTATCAAAATTTTGTATTCGCTTATGGCTTTTTCAACAGGGTAATTAAACATTTCGATTGCTCGTTGCATTTTTCCATCTTTTATGTACTCCCCTTCGACTTTGTAATCTTTAAGATTGCGTTTCATTTCTTCTTCAATTTGTCCTGCAGATGCATGAACATCTTCTGAGAATGAAATTACCCAATCAGAAAAACCACCATAATTTTGCTGTCTAAGTGTTTTACTTCTTTCTTTAATTTTTGTAGTGCTGCCTACTTTCATGTAGCTTTTTTCAATTGAATATGCAATGTACAAAGTTCCTGAGTCTTGATATCTCTTGTCGTAAGCCAAATATTTAGGCTCACAAACTATGCAATTACCACTTGGAGTTTTTAGACAATAACCGCATTTAAAGTGTGGCGTGTATCCATATGTCACCTTGGCACCAACTTCATTAGCTGCTCTTTTCCTCTCTGCTTTCGATGAGATTTTTGATACATCAAGAGTTTCAGCTTCACTGATTCCCAATGCTTTCAGTATGGAAAGTTCTTGCTTTGTAAGTTTTGCCATTTCAAATTTCCTTTCCAATATTTTGTTTTCACAATAATGGAATGTCAAACTTTTAAGGCTGATTAGTTTCAGAGCTAAAAAAACTTTTCTTCAATGAAGATGAACTTATTCTGAATTGCGTTTGCCATTACGTTTAGCTAAGCTTCTAAACGTGCTTGGTGCAATTGGATTGCTAGTTTGCCAAAGTCCACGTCTTTCAATTCGTGCTTTGAGTTCTGCTTGACTGTACAAATCACTATCTATTTTTGACTGCTCTTTTTCGTATTCTTTGTAGTGCCACGCCATTCCAAGTTCAATCATCTGCAAGCAAACGTCTTTGCCTTCAAAAATGACTTTTCCAACTTTGCGTTTGTACTTGTCTAATTTCTTGTATTCAATAGCAATTTCCTGTTGGTAGATGTAATTTGACAATGCACGTTTAGACTGATTGCCAAAGTCCTGTGATTTCTCTGGTGCATCAATACCCATCAATCTAACTTTGTGTTCTGTCTTAGTAGCATCTAATACAGTTATTGTGTCGCCATCACTGACACCAACAACTTTGCCAATCAGTACTTCTGCATAAGTCAGCAGATGTATTGACAGCAGTAACGCAATTACAACTATTCTTTGCAAACTGTAGAACGCCATTTCAGTGCTGCTATATGCGTAGCAGCCCATTCATTCTGTGACTTCATAAAGCCTTCTTGATTTTTAGCAGCAATTGATTTGTCAATTGCATTAGCTACTGCGTAGTTTGCTTCGTAGCACTCCCTTTCTGATTTGGCAGAACAACCAAGCAGCAGGAAAGACATTGGAATTATTATTAGTAAACTATTCAGGTTGTTTCTCATATTTTTTTGTGGATTGCTTATTAAATTTCTTCTCAATCAGCAATTTCATTAACCAAGTCACTGACTAGTTTCTGCTGACTAGTACCAAGCATGATGTACTTTTGAACAAAACGCTGTTGGCTCACAGACAACTCAGTTTCAGTGCCATCTTCCAGTACAACCAACAGTGATTTCTCCTTGTTCCTACCAAAGCGCAGGTACTCAGCACTGGTGTCCAAGACTTGTGCCAAACAAACCAACTTGTCCTGCGTGGGAAGACTGTTACCCAACATCCAGTTTCTCGCTGAGTGAGGTGTTATGGCATTGCCCTTGTAAGCATCATTAAACAGTCGCTGCAACACAGTTGCACTGGCTTTGATTTTTTGAACATTCATAGCAAGCACAAGTCTTGCTGCAAACTCTTTGTTTGCTTTTGTTGTTGATTGCAAGATGTTTCCCAAGGGTTTCGCACCATCTTAGTGGAAAGTACCAAACAATTACAGGGTTTGTAAGCAATTGAATCTTTAGCTTTTTAAATTTCAAATTTATATCTTTTACACCTGAAATTTAATTGTGTATTCAATTGACATAGTAATTTTTACTTGGAAAGTCACCTTTTGCCGCCGCATGAACTAAGTTATTTGCAATAGCCAAATATCTTCGTATCGCTCGCTCTGCACCAATGTCACTTCCTTTTGATTTCACAGAATTTGTAGCCTTGTCATAAAAAATATCACCTGCCAGTGCAGGTGGCAGTCCTTCTACCTTACGTTTTGTATTTTTCCATTTTTCACTTCTCGCCATGTAAAAACGTCTTACTTCTGCAAGCAGTTCTTTAGCTGTGACTTTTTCTTTAACCTTTGTACTGATTAATTGCTGATGAGCATCGTATGTATGCAAGTAAGCACGTAATGCACTGACTTTTATCTCTGCTCCCTCAGTAAGTGTGTAGTTACGTTTAGGCTTTGGAATGTGTCCAATCTCTTTGTAGTGAGAAATTAATAAATCTCTAACTTGATTAGCAGCATCAGTTGGTGTCAATGTTGTAGGGACTGACAGATGTATTAATTCATTTTTATGAATTTCATTTTTGGTTATCGCAACTTTGTGTTTTGGCAATAAATTTTCGCCATTCTCTTTCCACCACTTATCAAACTTTGTGTTTGTGTAGTCACCCCAACCATCGTAGAACTTGTCATTTACCTTCAAGTTTGAAACGCTTTCAGCACGTTTCAAATATTCAAACCACAACCTAATTGCTTCTTTTCCATTTGCGCGCGACATAAGACACTCCTTAGATTGCTTTTTATACGTCTAAGACTTTGTAAGCAAGTTTTAGACATACAAAGACTTAATTATTAACTATTTGGTTTTACTAAAAATTCTCAAAATAATACAATACATACACATAAGGAAATCTTCTTATGTATTTTTATTAATAAACTTAGAAAGACTTACATGTCCAAAATTCACAAAAAAGACACCATCGTATTTGTTACTTTTACTACGCCACCAATCCCTGCATGCTATGAAAAAAACCTGTACCAACACCTTTTTATGAATGTGTGTGCGGTTCGTGGGGAAGTGGAAGAAGATATCCGCGTTATGTGCGATAACAAAGGCGATACTAAATTTATTGCAGAAATTAGATATCAATTTGGCGAAGATTTTTTCGAAGATATGGCTGATGAAATTGGTGAGTTAATTAGCGAACAGTTAGATATATGGCT
Source organism: Limnohabitans sp. Hippo4 (assembly GCF_003063605.1). Taxonomy (NCBI): domain Bacteria; kingdom Pseudomonadati; phylum Pseudomonadota; class Betaproteobacteria; order Burkholderiales; family Comamonadaceae; genus Limnohabitans; species Limnohabitans sp. Hippo4. Next base: position 366,153 of record NZ_NESE01000003.1, read on the forward strand.
TGCGAAAAACTGTATTGAAGAATATCAATTTGTATGACGTTCAAAAAGCAACTAACAAAAATTAGTTGCTTTTTTTATCAATACCAAACAATTTCAATTTGAACCAAAGCGAATCAAAGCCAATTCAGGTTGTCCTTGCGTGTTGATGACTTTAAATTTAAGTCACTCGTTCAACACATAAGGAGAAACAAATGAGTGCATTTAATGGTTTGAAATTGGTTGCTGCAAAACGTCCACAAGCAGCAACTCCCATTGTTCAGCGTCGCAACAAATTGAGCCGTCAATTGTGGGAACAAATTGAATTAGCACGTGCTGCAGCAGAAGGACGCACCTACGCTCCCGTCAAATTGCGTAATGTCGTCAACAAAGTCACTGGCGAACGCACAAGAGTTGAAGCAGCCAAACGAATCAAGCAATGGTGGTTTATTGCTGACACTGGACGTGTGTGCTTGCAAGTTCGTTATGGCACACGTGTATTGGAATTGGCTAAAGGCAAAAACAGCATTGAAGTTGCCAATGGCAATGAATTACTGTCAGTCTTAGAAACTGTGAAGCGATGCGTAGAGGCTGGAGAACTAGATAGTCAAATTGACGCTGCTAGTGCTGCTGTACGTGAGCGATTTGTGAAGTGATTGATGCTGGCGCTGAGAACTTACAAATTATTTTGTAATTGTTATGTCTTCTTCGAATCCAAGCACCAATACTGATTTCAACGTCAGTATTGGTGCTGACAACAGCAGCAACCAGAACAATTCACAGCAAAGCATATCAATTGATGGGATTCAAATTGATAGGGAACTAATTGTTCAATTACTAACTAAACATTTAAGTTCAAATTTAACCCAATCACAGCGTTACAAGTTTTCAGAGGCGTTTGAAATTTATCTACGTGAACGCTCAAAAGGTAATCGCAAAAGATTTGTCGCTACTGCAACGAGAATTTACAACAATTTCATTGCCCAATTTGGTGACTTGCATTTAGATGAAATCAAGCATTGCCATGGAACTCAATACAGAGATGCTCAACTTGCTAGAGGATTGAATCCAACTAGCATACGCAAACACTTCAACACATTAAATGCAGTTTTGAATCTTGCTTTCAAACATTTAGACATTGATAGGCTAAGCCCATTTAGGGGTTTACACATTGCAGGCGTCGATGAAGTTAAGCGATACATGCGAACAATCACGCCTGAACTGCTTGAGGAAGTCAAACATCGTCTTCTGATACGTAAATCCCAATACAAACTTGTGGCATTGGTTCAATTGAACACAGGCATGCGGATATCAGAACCAATTTTTGCTAGACGTGAAGACTTGATACTGAAACATGAAATTCCTCATATTTGGGTGCGCAAGAATGAACTTAGCGACAGGAAAACTAAAAGTAGCATTCGTGCCATTCCACTCATAGGCGTATCGCTTGACGCTGCACGTGAATTAGACAAAATCGCAGAACGCGAAAGAAGCGAATGGCTCGTGCCACGCTATGCACATGACAATGGCAATACAAGTTGCTCCGCAGTCATCAACAAATACTTGCGTGACTTGGAATTTAGAAGTCACATGTTTAGACATGCCTTAATTGACAGACTGAAATCATGTAATGACATTCCAACTAGGCTCGCTGAAAGCATCACAGGGCACTCTAGTGGTGGCTCAGACTTCAATACCTACGGCACAGTAGGCTACTCTTTGCAGCAAAAGTTGGAAGTCTTGCAGCGAATTGAGGTTTAGCTAGCATTTCTGAACTTGGAGTTTGCTTTCAAACTGATTCAGCTTGGTGAGCTGTTGTCGTAAAGTTAACGCATCTAAGTTATTTGAATGCGCGATAGAGCTGTAGGAAACGTCTTAGTTCTTATTAAAGTTCTTAATTGTGTATTGCAGATGTGCTCGTAAAGATTTTTTGTATATTTTGATTCTTTGTATTGATAAGCGAATTGATACAACCAAATAAAAGCATCTGCCAATTGAAGCATTCTGCTAAGGTGCGACTCTGTGAAATGCACAGTATCTACTAGCCTTTCTACCTTGACTCCATAGTCGTAGTAAGTTCCATGCACTCTGTAGTGGGACAAGGCTTCTGCAAATTCTTTTGATACGTAATCATTCTCTCTGTCTCCAATAAGCATTCCAATGTCATCTACGCTTTTTAAATATGAATCAACTTGTTCTGTAAGCATCATAAAAGCCATTGATGGAATTTCACTTGGGTGCTTCAGCATTTTTTCTGGTGCAATTTTTACGCATATACGTCTAAGCAAATCACTTGAGCAAATATTTGCCAACTCTTCCAAAATAGCTCGTCTTATGTTGTGATTTTTTTCATGCTTAAAATGATTTTTTCTGTGAAAAATATCAGCAGCGTGAAATTCATTTTCTCTCGCTAACTTTCTATTTGCAAAAAACTTTAAAGCTAATTCATCAACCTTTTTTTCAACTGTTTGGAGATTGACAGCATTGACTACGATTGCACCCAACCAGTAGTAAGGCTGCTTTGGTGGGTCATATTTAACTTCATCAAAATATATGATTTGCATACTGCATTATTGAACTCTCATCAAGAAAGCTCCTAATTTAATAAATACTTTTATGAAAATAGCAGAACTTCAAAGCGCCAGCAAACCACTATCGCCAGAACAAGCGCGAGTGCGAGCGATGAAACAGAACATTGCTAGGCAGAAACTAGCACTGGCTCAAGAACGTGAGCGCCAGCAAAACGCAAAACATGCTCAAAAATTGCACTCGTTACAAAGCAAGTCATTGGGACTTTGAGTCTGATGGTGCTGTTTTGAGTCTTTGTATAACAAACATACAAAGACTTTTTTCAAAACTGACTATAAAGCTAATCAACCAATGCGTAATACAAATGCCAATACCAACTGGTTCTTGTTTCAACTTTGGCTAAACAAGAATAGTCCCATCCAATGGCATCTTTGCACATTCCTACTTGCATAGCATATCGCTGATTCTCTACTCTGACTAATGCAACTGTGAGCCAGACAATCACAGCAAGCAACACGAGTGACGATGCTTTCATTGTCAGTTTTCTCTTCCACAAACTGTGCATTCACCAATATTGTTCAACCTACCTTTGAAAGCAATTAAGAACCAGATGGGTAACCAAATGCCAGCAGTCACTATTGATAGCAATAGGTGAAGAATATGGTTTGGTTTTTCTGCAAGATGAATAGTGGACTTGTTGCATTGCTTGCAATGAAACATATGTTGGTAGGTTGACATATCCGCACCTTCTGTCAGTGACACTAAATTTAGTGCAACTTGATAATTACTTACGCATGATTGCTGGCGTTGCGAACAGCACTAGCAATCATTTCTTTTACTTGCCGTAAATGCTCAACCCTTTGCCAAACGGATTTGTTGGACTATCTGGACTAAATGGATTGCCTGCTCCAAATGGATTGTTGATACTAGTTGGCGAAAATTGACTTCCATATTTGCCAAATGGATTTGCAACGCTATTTGAGTCAAATTGATTTGTATTCAAATTTCCCATGAATTGCCCTTGATTGTTGTACAGCTGTGGGCTGTTAGCACTAGTTCCAAATGGGTTTGTAAACGTGCCAGCTGGTTGAATTGGTGCAGGTGGCAAATATGGATTAACTGTCAAATTGCCTAAGTAGCGATTCTGTGCAGATGCTGAGAACACCAGCGTTGCTGCAACAACTACAGCGATGCGAACATATTTCATGTCGTTTCCATATAAAGTTTATTGATTTTGTAACTGTCTGCTTTTTACCCCTTTAAGTCAATATTTTTCTACATCCGTAAACGAAGCGAGCTTTTAAATTTGCAGCGATTGCTGGCGCTGAGAACAGCAGCAGAATTTCACTGCGCCAGCACACGCCAAAAACTCAAATAGTTGACACGCTTTTGTTTGCTGATAGAATGAAAACGTATCACGAAATTCTGTGATTTGGCTGTAGCACGGTATATCGCACGTAACACGCTATTTGCTTGCAACCCGCATAAACGCTGGGCTTTTGACGAATACTGCAATTGAAAATCCGCGTGTCGATGGTTCGATTCCGTCCCAGGCCACCAATCCAAACCCCAGCAATAGAAATGTTGCTGGGGTTTTCTGTTTTCTGACGGTTTGTTCAAGCGCGTGGTGCAACTGCACGCAGCCACATTTTTTCAACTTGATCACTCATGTTGACTGGCGTCAGTTCTACTTGTGGATGTTCATTTGCGTAGACGCGAAACAATTCATCTGCAAAAGCTTGTCCAATTTCATTCACACTTTTAAAGTCAAGAATAACTTTCTTAAATCGATCAAATCTAGCAATCAATCTTTTTGCTTGTGAACGAGAAATGAGTTGCTCATCTCCTAAACGCGCCAACTTCATGGGGACGATAGTTTTGGAAAAGTCAAAGTCCTCGGGTGCATTCATAAACTGATTAAAGACATCGCTTGTAGTGCGCTCGCTGTCCAAGCCGATACGCATGAACACCACAGTCCCATTTACAAAGGGTCTAAGCTCTTCCATCAGAAAGTCATGTTTTTCATCATGACTAAACTGCAGACCATTTGCCTCAATTTCAAAATTGTCAAACATTCGCGACGTAAAAAAGACGCCCTCGCCGCTGTGCTTACTTGGATCAGTCGTGAACTTTCCTTTTGAAAGTTCGAAAAGTGCTTGTCGCTTATCTGCCAAATTCAATGCAGTTGAAATTTTTTCAAAAATCCCAATGCCATCGTCAGCTACCACCATCGTGATTGATTGTTCTGTTTGAGAAGCTGCAACAAATACCGACGATCCAGAAGAATGGTCGATTGCATTGTTGACCATTTCCGTAAAACCATGTGCAGCGATGTTGGTGACGTTAGCTTTCAGATTGAAGTAGGGTCTGAAATCGCGTGTCCAAATCACATCCTCTTCAAGATCTTTCAGCGCATAAAGTTGTGAAACTCGTCGTTTGTAGCCAGGACTAAAAATAGGTCGCGTAGCGGATCCACTTCTAGCGATCCAACCTTCTCGCTCCAACTGAAGTACGTATCGCGCCGCGGCCGCACGTGTAATGTTCTCGGTTTCTGAGTAAAACTTCGTTAGATCCTTGGGGTGAGCGAGCACATCACGGGTGACATTTTGGGTGAGGTGATTGAATCTCGAGGGCTTTGCCATAGCGTTCACCTGATACTTAAAATAATCTACTGTATATTTAAATTCCTTGGCTGTATACTTAAATCAAATAAAGGGCAAGCACAAATGCCAAACAGATTGTTCCTAGCGCCCACCAAAGGCGTTAGCGCTAGGCATGAGGATCATTCAAATGCTCGACTGATTGAACCTAAACCACAACCAAAACGCGACCCGATATCAAGGTTCCCAATTGCGCGGCTTTGGCCACCACATTTTGGAACGCCGGCGACATGGCATTCTCATCCAACTCTTTGCCGAGCACCTGCAAAGAGTCCATGTAGTAATTGATGGCCAGCCTGTCCATTTCCGGCGCAAAAACAGGAACCACTGCGGTCATGCCTGTGCCCGCACTGAATGCGGCCTTGGCATCTGGCAGCATGGCAATGGCAGCTTGCAAATTGGCCCGTGAAATTTGATATTGGCGCTGAACCAAAACGGGTTGCGCTGTAGGCTCACCAAACACTGTTCTGTAAACATACGGGCCCGATATTGACTGAACATTACCGCCCTCTAATTGCGCGCGCGCAGAATTGACGCTTGCCGAAGCTGCCAACGTTTGAAAGCCATTAATGCCATCTTGGAAGTTTTCAAATCGAACAAACATTTCAAGGTTGCCAGCGTCCTCGCCCATGATGACTTTGAACAATCTGGTTTTGGTTCCTGCATGAGTGGCTTGTTCCGCTAGGCTTTTGGCTTGCGCCAAGGCCGCTTCGGCTTTACCTTGAGCTGGGACGATGATTCTGCGTGAGATGACGGTCATGACAAGTTCCTTTGCTTTGTGAAAATAATCAATGAGCGCAATGTTGAAGATGCGCAAACATATTTCTACGCCTTTCTATTTTTGAAGGGATTAAGGTTTTTACTTATCTAGCCAGCTTTTAGCAGCCGAATTGAACTAAAGAACTAGGTCATTGAATGACAATGCACATGCTTGCGCCAATGTCGTCATACTCCATCATCAAGACAAACAGTTTTTCAAATGAGATCACCTACAAGCATCGTCGACGTCGACCGTCTCGACAGTTGGACCCGTTACAAACCCGGTATGTGCGACTCGTGCGCCGCCAACTGTTGCACCATGCCCGTTGAAGTCAAAATGGCCGACCTCATTCGTTTGGAATTGGTGGACCCGTTTGAAGCCGAGCACGAAGAGCCCAAGCAAATTGCCAAGCGCCTCATGAAAGCGGGCTTCATTGATCACTTCAATTTCAAGAACAGCATCTTCACCTTGGCGCGTCGCAGCAGTGGCGATTGCCAGTTTTTAGATGCAAAGGAACGGCATTGCACGGTCTACGCCAAGCGACCCACAACTTGCCGTACGCATCCACAGGTGGGCCCTAAGCCTGGCTTTTGTCCTTACGGCGCATTGGCGCAAAGCCGCGCCAAATAAACCTCAAGGTTTAGATTTATTGGGCACTGCTTGTGCCTGTGCTGCAGGCACAGCCTTGATGACCACATCACTCGACAAGCCTAAACGCGTGATGGTATTTTTGGCGCGTTCTTTTGATTTGAAATAACCTGTGATGACCGCGAAGCGCGCCTCATCTTTGCCATCGGCATAAATGGGCACGATTCGAGCGTTGGCCAACCAGTCTTTACCTTTGCTGTAAGAAATAGCTTCTTTCAAACTGCCAAAGGTTTGGTGCTGCAATACAAAACTGTCTTCAGGCAATCCCTTCAGCCACAGCCGGCCTTGAACCGCGGTGTCAGGCAACTCTGTAATAACTTTATCTGGAGCGGTTTCTTTGACTGACGGTGTCGGAGGCGCACTGACAACTGCAGGAGCCTCTGGCTGCAAAACTTTGGGCGCTTCTGGCGGACCAGGAACAACCATGGGCATTGGGTTATTGGCTTCATCTTTGACCATCACCACTTGAAGCTTTTCTGTCGCAACTGGTTCTGGCGTCTCTGCGGGTTTGGCGGGTTCTGACTTCAATCCGATGGATTGCGACCCCTGCGCCCAAAGTTGATTTGCCACTTCTGGGTTCATCCATGCAGCCACGCCGACTGACAAAACGAGCAAAGCCATGACAATCAGCGCCCACAACACGCCGTGGTTCGATTTCTTCTTGGGGGGCGTTGCTTGCGGTCGTTTACTGACACTGTTTGAAGCTGCAACTTCAGAAGCGCGGACTGCAGGTGATTCCGTTTTCATCGATTTTTTGGCCAATCGATTGAAAAATTGTATGGCAGCCTCTTCTCTGCCATTCTTGCGGGCTTGCTGGACAGTGCTGAGTTTTTGTTCTGCCGTAGGCATCTCCAAAGCCCAAGAGAGAAACTGCTTGCTTTGCCGTGTGATGGTATCGCTGGGTGCAACATCCGATGCGAACATCAGTACCGCACTGACACCAGAACCCGGAAATTGTTGAATCAATCGAGCTAACAATTCCAGCTCATAGGCCCCCAATGCACTTGCATCATGGACCACCCATACTTTTTCAGGTGCCTGGCCCATTCGTGGCTTGACCGCGATGTCCAGTGACAAATCACTCAAAATTTGGTTAAAGCGCTGCAGCATGGCCTCGGTATCGGCCGGCATGAACACTTCAATTTGGCTGCTGGTCAGCTCATTTTTGAGTCGGCGCAAGAAAGACGCGCCGTAGTAATCCAAAAGCTCGTTGGACCGACTGTGAATGACAATACTTTTACCCTCTTTGGACAGGGCTGTGAGGCAGCTGTCCATTTGCAATCGGTCTGCTGTCCTGAAGAAAAATTCAGGATTTGAAACATTGCTTTGCTCACCCATATCAGTCATTTCACAGAGGCGTCCGTTATTGTCATGTCGATCAAGGCCCAATGATAAGCACTTCGCCAAGCCATGGCTGAATTTTCTGGTCCTGCGCCCCGCATTCGCTGGCCAAAATGGCCTTCCTGCAACAAAACCAGCCTACATTCCACGGAACAACTGCGACGCGCTTCGGCTGACGGCCAGTCTGTCGGCGCGCCCTTTGATCAGCACCTCTTGGCGACCACGCTCATCGCGCTGTATGCCGGCAATGGCATTCACATTGACCAAGGTGCTGCGATGAATTTGCCAAAAAACCTTGGGGTCGAGTTCGTCCACCAACTCTTTGATGGGCTTGCGAATCAAAAATTCTTGTTTCAAGGTTTGCACGCGCGTGTACTTGTCGTCACTGACACAGAACAGCACATCCGCCACGGCCACCATTTGAATGCTTTGCCCAACCGAGGCCTGTAACCAAGACAAGTACTGTACGGGTTGGCCTTTGAGTTGCGCCGACAACACATGCAGCAGTTGTTGAACTGATGCGCTGCCGCCAGAATCAGCAAGACTAGATGCTGTGGCCTCCCTGTCGGAGCCTTCACCGGCCCTTTGTATTAAACGCTTTTGCAAACGTTCGGCCGTGACGCGCAAGCGCTCAGGTTCGGCGGGCTTGAGCACATAGTCCACCGCGCCTTGCTCAAACGCATCCAAGGCGTACTGGTCATAGGCGGTGATAAAGACCATCTCGGGCAACAAGGCATCGTCACCCAAATCGAGTTGCGCAATTTCTTTGGCGGCTTCTACGCCGGTCAAGCCAGGCATGCGAATGTCTAAAAAAATCACATCGGGTTGGTGTACCCGTACAGCCTCGATCGCCTCCAAACCATTCTTTGCTTCGGCAACGATTTCCAAGCTGGGCCAGACCTGCGCCAGCCGCGCACGCAGTTGGTCACGCATCAAGCGTTCATCGTCGGCGATGACTGCGCGGGCTAGGGTGTGGCCTTGTGAATTCATGATCAGGCAGTGACAGTTTGCGCGTCAAGGGGAACCACGCGGTAAGGCACTGACAATTTAGCCAGGGTGCCGGAACCCTCGTAGGGTTCCATGGCGCGGATGCTGAAGCTGGCTTGGTCACCGTAGAGCAAAGCCAAGCGATCACGAATGTTTTTCAAACCAAAGCCATGGCCCGTTTGCGAAGACAAACCAGCCGACTCCGCAGGGAAATAACCCACACCTGTATCGCGCACTGTCACCTCCAATTGGCCATGGTTCACTTCTGCGCGCAAGGTCAATTGACCGCCTTCGGCTTTGGGCTCTAGGCCATGCTTGAACGCATTCTCAACCAAGCTGAGCACCATCATGTGCGGCAACTCGGCAGAATGAAGTCCTTCTGGAATGTCCCACTCAATTTGCAAGCGGTCTTCCATGCGCATTTTTTGAATGTCCAAATAAGGCCGGATGACGGCCAACTCTTGCCCCATGTTGCGCAGCTTGGCCGTGCTGGTTTCACGCATGGAAGGCAAGGTGGCACGCAGCAAAGCGATCAAGCTCTTTTGCATCAAGCTAGCGCGCGGCGGATCGGTTTCAATCAAATGGTCAATGGACGCCAAGGTGTTGAACAAAAAGTGCGGCTCCACTTGGGCTTGCATGGCAGCCAAGCGAGCTTCCACCAGTTGGCGTTTGAGTTGCTCAGCCTCGGCCATGTAGGTTGCAGCAGTGGCTTTTTCTTCAGCTTGGGTTTGGTACTTGAAGGTGACCTTGATGACGATCGAGGTCAAGATCAGCAGAAAAGCAACTTGCGGAATGCCCAACACACCAAAGGCCATCATGAGCAAGAAGGACAAGCCCATGAACAGCTTCCAACTGATGCTCAGCAGCCATTTGGCATAGCCATGAAAAGCATCTTTGAAAGGTTGCCATGCAGAGGGTGCCACGGCTGGTGTGAGGGGGTGTTGGTTTGAATTTGAAGAAGTCATAAGGCCTCGCTGTTTGGAATGGGCCTAATGTAGAAACATCAAAGTTTCAGTGCACGCGGTTTGCGACCAAACGTCAAAACCGGGTGATGAACTGCACAAATTCAGAGTCGAACTGACGCCAGCTTCAATTGCCAGCGCGCTTGCTCTTGGTCAGGTCAACACCCAACTGCTTGAGTTTGCGGTACAGGTGAGTGCGCTCCAGGCCCGTTTTATCGGCCACGCGGGTCATGGAGCCACCCTCGTTGGCCAGGTGAAACTCGAAATAGGCTTTTTCAAATGCATCGCGTGCATCACGCAATGGCAGATCGAGCTCAAAGGTTTGCGACACTTGCAAAGCATTGTCTTGCGGTGCGGCAAGATGACCTGCCGTGCTTGCGGCCGAACCCTGTGGGGCTTGCGAAGCTTGGTATGCCGCTGCGGCTTGGCGCACTTGCTCGCGTGCCAAACCTTGCTCGACGGTTTTCAACAGCTTTTGCAGCGTGATGGGTTTTTCTAAGAAGGCTTGCGCGCCAATGCGAATGGCATCCACGGCTGTGTCGATGGTGGCATGGCCACTCATCATGATGACCGGCATGGTTAAGAGGCCATTGGTGGACCACTCTTTGAGCAAGGTGACGCCGTCGGTGTCGGGCATCCAAATGTCAAGCAAGACCAAATCGGGGCGCATGCGATTGCGCACGTCGCGGGCTTGCGCGGCGTTCTCGGCCAGCTCGACGTTGTGTCCTTCGTCGTTCAGAATTTCCGAGAGCAAATCGCGAATGCCAAGCTCGTCATCCACCACCAAAATGTTTGCCATGTTGCTTTTCGTTGTCTCAGGTTTGCGCTAATTTCTCGACACTGAATGATAACGACACTTGGGCGCCTTTGACCACCCCCTCTTCAACTCGATTGGCAATGTCCAAACGGGCCCCATGTTCATCGGCAATCTTCTTCACCACCGCCAGCCCCAAGCCGGTGCCTTTGGCCTTGGTGGTGACGTAAGGTTCGAAGGCGCGCTGCAAAATATTGGGCGAAAAACCGGGGCCTTCATCGAGAACCGTCAGTTTGACCCGCTTGCGCGCCGGGCTCCAACGCGTCACCAACATGACGTGAGATTGCGCCTCGCTGGCATCTTGTGCGTTTTGCAGCAGGTTGTGAACCACCTGGCGGAGTTGCTGGGCATCGCCCTCAATCAGCGGCAAAGTGGGGTCCAAGTCGGTGAATATTTGGGCACGCGTGGCGGTCTCTGAAGGCTCTTGGGCATAGAGGCCCATCACGTCCATGATGAGGTTGTTCAAATCCAGTGGTTTGAGGTCGGCCGAGGGCAAGCGGGCGTAATCCCGAAATTCATTGACCAAGCGCTTCATGGCGGCCACTTGTTCCACAATGGTTTTGACCGATTTGGACAGCACCGTTTGGTCGGCCTCTTCAAGCTTGCCATCCAATTTGCGCTCCAGCCTTTCAGCCGACAACTGAATGGGGGTGAGCGGGTTCTTGATTTCATGCGCCAACCTACGCGCCACTTCGCCCCAAGCTTGCGAGCGCTGCGCCGAGACAATTTCAGAAATGTCATCAAACACCAACAAGCGCATGCCATCCGGCAAGATGGCACCACGCGCCACCAAAGTGACCGAAGTGGCCTCGAGGCCTTGACCCGAAGCATGAATTTCGAATGACTTTTGCCAATGGTCAAGCTCGTGGCGGTCTTTGTCCGCGCTCAAAAGTTCAAACTGTTCTTGCACGCCAATGGCAAAGCTTTGCAAATTGGGCAAGCTGAGCAAGGCCGTTTTTTCGTGGGCGGCCAAAGGCACTTTCAAAACGCGTGTAGCACCAGGGTTGGACGACTGGATGATGCCGCGCGCATTGAGCACAATGACGCCCGCCGTCAGGTTGTCCAAAATGGTTTGCAAGTTGCCACGCGCAGCATCCAGTTGCATCAGGCTTCGCTCCACCGCACTGCGCGCGTCGGACAACTGCTGGGTCATCTCGGCAAACGATCGCGTCAAACCACCCAGCTCGTCTTTGCCCTGCAAGGTGTATTTGGGTGACAAGTCGCCCTTGGCCACCTGCCGCATACCGTGCGCCAGCAACAACAAAGGACGGGCCAATTGATTGCCCAACAGCATGGCCAACAGCACGGAGGCCAGCACCGCCATGATGAGGCTCAAGGTGAGTGTGCCGATGTACATGCGGCGCAAGCCGTCTCTGGCCATGGCACGCTCTTGGTATTCACGGTTGGCCAACTGCACGTCCAAGGCATTGGCCACCAAGGTGGCGGGCAGTTCTTGCGAAATCTGCAAGACCCATGGGTCTTCGCGCAGGCTGAGGCTGTTTTGGGGTACCAAGGTCAGCACTTTGATGCGGCCAGTCGGTGCGCCTACGGTTTCGTCCAAGCCCTCCACAATTTCCACACTCAGTTTGTTGCGCACTTGTTTGAACTGGGCGGCTGTGGGCCGTTCGGGGCGAATGGAAAATCGAGACTGGCCAGCCGTGGCAATGAGGCGCCCATCGGAAGACCACAACACTGCGTCGTTGGCGTCCATTTGCGCACGCACGCGGTCTAGCGTCAAGGCAGCGCTGGCTTCTTGAACATCGACCAATTGCTGCGCGGCCACACGTGACTGTTTGGCCAAATCACCGGTGAGGGTGTCCAAGGTGGCGCGTCCCAAGTTCAAGCCCGCCACCAAGGCGCCTTCGACCTTGACGTCAAACCAGCTTTCAATGGAGCGCGACACGAACTGATAAGAGACCACATAAATCAGGACCCCGGGCACCACACCGACCAGCGCAAAAATGGCGGCCAACTTGACCAGCAAACGCGAGCCAAATTGCCCTTGACGCACCCGAATCACCAAGCGGGTTAAGCCCCACAGCAGGCCCAACAACAGCAAGCCTGCCACCACGGTATTGACCAAGTACAGGCGCTCGTAATTTTGATCGTACAGGGCGCGGTTGCTGGTCGCTTGGGTCAGCAAGACCAGCAAGCCTAGGCCAATGGCAAGCAAAACCACCACGCCCAAGCCAACCAACCAGCGCACCGTTTTAGACGGTTGGGCGCCAGTGGCAATCAAATCTTGTGGATTCCGACTCATGGGGGCAATTGTCGCTGACGAAGCGCATCAGCGACCGAGGTCAGCTGTGATGCGCAGTGTCTTTTGCGTGTTCAAGTTCCATTCGGCTTGGCTACCTGCCGTCATCTGGAAGGGTCTTGGCAATTGAGACACATCCAAACGGAATTTAAAAATGAGGGTGTATTTGTTGTCGGCATCAAAGTCGGCCAAATCGGCCAATTTCCAATTCACGGTGCGCCGAATGGCCGCCAGGGCCTCGGGCAGAGTTTCGAAGGTTTGCGACAAACTGCTGGTCAAACCCACTGCACCAATGGGATCGCGCGAGACATTCAAACGCCATAAACGTGTAAGGGGTTGGTAGGCCAAACGGTAGTGGCGACTGACGGCGCCCACTTTTTTGTCATACCAGTACCAACGGTCGCGCGTCAGCTCGGCCTCGGTCACGAAATAAATGGGCATGCCTTTTTGCAGCGCATCTTCAACCGTGTTGCTGAGGTCGATGCGCAAACTGCTTTGCAATAACAAGGCGCCGTCGGCGCGCTCCAGTCTGAGCTCGGTGATTTCCACGGCCGAATTGGCCGAGGTTTGCGCTGTGGCGGGCATGCAAGCCATGGCCGTCAGCCATGTCAGTACGCACAGCGCACGAAGCCAAAAGCCTGTGCGCCCCCTGCCATTCAACTCACATTGAACGCTTTTCCAACAGTGCGTAATAAAAACCGTCATGTTCACCCATGCCATTGTCGCGGAGACTGGCATCAGAAGTGACATTTGAGGGTGTTAAATGCCCAGGAGAGGGCAAGATCAGGGCATCAGTGTTGTGTTGAACAAACGTTTGGATTTGCGTTTCGCCCTCGGCCTTGAAAACCGAGCAAGTGCAATACAACAGGCGGCCCCCGGGCCTGACCAGAGGCCAAAGGGCTTTGAGCAACTTGGCCTGAATGGCGGCCAATTGCGCCACATCGCTCTCACGGCGCAACCAACGCACATCGGGATGGCGACGGCCAATGCCCGAGGCCGTGCAAGGCGCGTCGAGCAAAATGCCATCAAAACTTTGACCGTCCCACCACTTGGAAGGATCGGCGGCATCGGCGGCCACAATTTGGGCGTGCACTTGCAAGCGGTCGACATTTTGTTGAATGCGCTCGCAGCGCTGTGGGTCTACGTCCAAGGCGAGCACATTGGCGCTTGGTTCGCACTCGAGCAGGTGGCCGGTCTTGCCGCCCGGCGCTGCACAAGCGTCTAGCAAACGCAGTTGAGGGCCAGCTGCTTTCAAACCTTTCAGCAACAAAGGCGCCGCCCATTGCGCTGCGGCATCTTGCACCGACACATGGCCTTGAGAAAAACCAGGCAGCACATGAACAGGCACCGCCTTGTCCAATTGAACACCCGAGGGCTGTCCTTCAGCGGTGATGACCTTGCCCTCAATGCCTTGTGCCTGCAATGCCTCCAAATAGTGGGCCACTGTGTGATGCTGAGAATTCACACGCAAGGTCATGGGCGCTGCCACTTGCGCTGCTTCCAAAATGGTGGCCCAACGATCGGGGTGATCGTGTTGCAAGCGCTTCACCCACCAAGCCGGATGATTCCATTGGGCGGTGACATCGTCTTCAGTAGCTGTGAGCAGGGCATCGCGCTCACGCAAGAACCGGCGTAAGCAAGCATTCACAAACGGCGCCTGTGCACGCATGTCTTTGTGGCGCCGCGCAGCCTCCACAGCTTGGTTCACCAAGGTGTGCACAGCGTAGGGCGCCAAGTCGTCGCGCCAAGACAAAGCCAATGCCGTGCACAGCAAAGCATCGGCGGTTGCGGGCGGCGCTTTGCGCGCCAATTGTTTGCGAATCGCTACTGCGCGGCCCCACCAGCGCATGGCCTGAAACGACAAAGCTTGTACACCGGGTCGCAGGTCTTTGGGCACTTGCTCGATGGCCGCGGTCATGGAGCGGCCATGGTGAACCGCCTGCGCAACGGAAGCCGTTGCTTGAAGCAATTGCCACAAGGGCGCTTGCAAATTCGATGCGGCTTGCGAGGTGGCCATGCAATCAGGCCAGCAAGTCGGCGTTGTCCAACATTTGGGCCGGTAAGAAATTCACTTGCTTGGCCAACAAGCTGGCGGGAAACTGGTTCACGGCTTCGTTGTATTGAAAGACGGCTTGGTTGTAGGCGTCCATCAGGGGCCAAGCCTGCGCTTTGAGTCGGTCAAATTTATACGGCAGCGGATCGATGAACCATGTTGCCTCGCCACTTTGCCCTGCACGCACTTCGGCTTTGGCCCAAGCGGCCAAGGCCAGTCGGTCTTCATTGACTTTTTGCATGGCACTGGCCGACAAAGGTTGTGTGCGGGCCAAGTCCAAGCTGTCGGACAACTCTTCCAAAATTTTGAGCAAATTCAAATCACGTTCATTCTTCAACAAGGCCTCGGGCAAGGCCGCCTCTTCCATTTCACTCAGCATGTCGCGCATGGACGCCGGCAAATTGCCCTGCATCCACACCAAGACGCGCAACAACTGCGCATCGACGGCCGCAAACTGTTTGGCCACGCTGGCGCGCAACACCACCAAACGGTTGTAGGCACCCACCGCCCAAAAAAACAGAACGGCCAGGACTGAGCTGAAGATCAGAAGTGACATGGTCTCGTCATTGTGAAGCAAAACTTCTTCAAAAAAAACGCCTCTGGCCGTTGGACGGTTCAGAGGCGTTTTTCAAAGCATCCGGCCGAAGCCGGAGCTTGATCAGGTGTTGGAATCGGCAGCGTTGGCTGCGTCTTCGGTCAACTGTTGCGCTTCGGCCAATTCAACGGCTTCGGCTTCTGTGATGGCGCGGCGTTCTGCCTCGTCCATCGCGTCTTTGGCGGCACGGGCTTTGTGATAAGCCAAGCCTGTACCGGCAGGGATCAAACGACCCACAATGACGTTCTCTTTCAAACCACGCAACTCGTCGCGCTTGCCCATGATGGCAGCTTCGGTGAGCACGCGGGTGGTTTCCTGGAAGGAAGCCGCAGAGATGAACGAGTCGGTCGACAAAGAAGCCTTGGTGATACCGAGCAACAAGTTGCTGAAGGTTGCAGGGATTTTGCCTTCGGCGCGCAATGCGTCATTGGTGTTCAAAATCTCTGAACGCTCCACTTGTTCGCCAGCAATGTAAGTGGAGTCACCGACATTCTCAACCACCACGCGGCGCAGCATCTGACGCACGATCACTTCGATGTGCTTGTCATTGATCTTCACGCCTTGCAAACGGTAAACGTCTTGCACTTCGTCGACGATGTAGCGCGCCAACTCTTCCATGCCGAGCAAACGCAAGATGTCTTGTGGATCGGCAGGGCCGTCCACAATGCTCTCGCCTTTGTTAACAACTTGGCCTTCGTGGACCATGATGTTCTTCTCTTTGGGAATGAGTTCGTCCCACACTTTGCCGTCTGGATCGGTGATCTGCAAACGAACCTTGCCTTTGGTCTCTTTACCAAACGACACGGTACCGGTCATCTCGGCCAACATGCCCTTGTCTTTGGGGCTGCGCGCTTCGAACAGTTCGGCCACACGTGGCAAACCGCCGGTAATGTCTCGGGTCTTCTGACCTTCCACAGGGATACGTGCCAAGACTTCGCCTGGGCCCACATCTTGTCCGTCGCGCACTTGGATCAAAGAGCCGATTTGGAAACCGATGGTCACAGAGTGATCGGTACCCGGAATCTTCACTTCTTTGCCAGATGCGTCGATCAATTTCACTTGAGGACGAACCACTTTGGTGGAACCACGACGCTTAGGATCGATCACCACCAAGGTGGACAAACCGGTCACTTCATCGACCTGCTTGGCAACAGTCATACCTTCTTCGACATTCTCGAATTTGATCTGACCTGCAAACTCAGTGATGATGGGTCGTGTCAACGGATCCCAGTTGGCAAGAATAGCGCCGGCCTTGATGGCTTGGTCAATCTTGACAGTGAGGATGGCGCCATAAGGCACTTTGTGACGCTCACGCTCACGGCCATGTTCGTCGTGAATGATGATTTCGCCAGAACGAGAAATGACAACCAACTCACCTTTGGTGTTGGTGACATAACGCATGGCGGCATTGAAACCAATCAAACCATTTGATTTGGCTTCGACGCTCGATGCAATGGAGGCACGTGAGGCCGCACCACCAATGTGGAAGGTACGCATGGTCAACTGTGTACCTGGCTCGCCGATGGACTGCGCAGCAATCACACCCACAGCTTCGCCGTTGTTGATCAAACCACCGCGGCCCAAGTCGCGACCGTAACACTTGGCGCACAAGCCAAAGCGTGTGGCGCAGGTCAAGGCTGTGCGAACTTTCACTTCGTCCACACCTTCCGCTTCGAAGATTTCGATCATGTCTTCGTCGAGCAAGGTGCCGGCCGTGGCCACCACAGCGCGTGACTCAGGGTGCAACACGTCGTCGGCCAAAGTGCGACCCAAAACGCGATCGCGCAAGGATTCAATCACTTCACCGCCTTCAACGATGGCGCGCATTTGTGAGCCGTCGGTGGTGCCGCAATCGAGTTCAGTCACGACCAAGTCCTGTGTCACGTCAACCAAGCGACGTGTCAAGTAACCGGAGTTGGCTGTCTTCAAAGCCGTATCGGCCAAGCCTTTACGTGCACCGTGTGTTGAGATGAAGTACTGCAACACGTTGAGGCCTTCACGGAAGTTGGCCGTGATAGGTGTCTCAATGATCGAGCCGTCAGGCTTGGCCATCAAACCGCGCATACCGGCCAGCTGGCGAATCTGAGCCGCAGAACCGCGGGCGCCAGAGTCGGCCATCATGTAAATGGAGTTGAACGATTCTTGCTCAACTTCTTTACCGTGACGGTCAGTGGTTTTCTCTTTGCGGAGCTGGTCCATCATCACCTTGGACACAGCGTCACCCGCTTTGCCCCAGATGTCAACGACCTTGTTGTAACGCTCGCCAGAAGTCACCAGACCCGACACATATTGCTGTTCGATGTCTTTCACTTCTTTCTCGGCTTCACCAATGATGGCGCCCTTCTCTGGTGGCACCAACATGTCGTCGATGCCGATAGAGATGCCAGAACGTGTTGCCAAACGGAAACCGTTTTGCAGCAACTTGTCGGCAAACACCACCGTGTCTTTCAAACCGCACTTGCGGAAAGATGTGTTGATGAGCTTGGAAATTTCTTTCTTCTTGAGGGCTTTGTTGATGTTCTCGAAAGCCAAGCCCTTGGGCAAGATTTCGGACAACAAGGCACGGCCCACGGTGGTGTACACCATGTTGGTCGAAGGCGTGAACTCTTTGGTTTCTTTGTTTTGAATCCAATCGGTAATGCGCACGCTGATCTTGGTTGTCAATTCAACCACTTTGGCGTCCAAAGCAGATTGAACTTCTGCGATGTCGGCAAAGATCATGCCTTCGCCTTTGGCGTTGATGCGTTCGCGGGTTGTGTAGTACAAGCCCAGCACCACGTCTTGTGACGGCACGATGGAAGGTTCACCATTGGCTGGGAACAGCACGTTGTTAGAAGCGAGCATCAAAGTGCGGGCTTCCATTTGTGCTTCCACAGACAAAGGCACGTGAACAGCCATTTGGTCACCGTCGAAGTCGGCGTTGAAGGCCGCGCAAACGAGGGGGTGCAACTGAATGGCTTTGCCTTCAATCAGCAAGGGCTCAAATGCTTGAATGCCCAAACGGTGCAATGTAGGCGCACGGTTCAACATCACGGGGTGCTCTTTGATCACCTCTTCCAAGATGTCCCACACCACGGGTGTACCGGCTTCAACTTCTTTCTTTGCAGCCTTGATGGTGGTCGCGATGCCCATGGCTTCGAGACGTGCAAAGATGAAAGGCTTGAACAACTCGATGGCCATCAACTTGGGCAAACCGCACTGGTGCAGCTTGAGCGTTGGGCCCACGGTAATCACAGAACGACCAGAGTAGTCGACGCGCTTACCCAACAAGTTTTGACGGAAGCGACCGCTCTTACCTTTGATCATGTCGGCCAAAGATTTGAGGGCACGCTTGTTAGCGCCAGTCATGGCTTTACCGCGGCGACCGTTGTCGAGCAATGAGTCCACCGCTTCTTGCAACATGCGCTTTTCGTTGCGTGCAATGATCTCGGGTGCTTTCAACTCGAGCAAGCGGCGCAGACGGCTGTTGCGGTTAATGACGCGGCGGTACAAATCGTTGAGGTCGGAAGTGGCGAAACGGCCACCGTCCAGTGGCACCAAAGGACGCAGGTCCGGTGGCAACACGGGCAAGACTTCGAGCACCATCCACTCAGGCTTGATGCCTGATTTCTTGAAGGCTTCGAGCACTTTCAAACGCTTGGCGTTTTTCTTGACCTTGACTTCAGAGCCAGTGAGGTCACCGCGCAGGCGTTCGATTTCGGATTCGATTTCGATGCTGTTGAGCAAGTCCTTGATGCCTTCCGCGCCCATCTTGGCTTGGAACTCATCACCGTACTCTTGCAGTTTGGCATCGTAGTCGTCTTCGGACATGATGCTGTACTTCTTCAAAGGTGTCATGCCAGGATCGGTCACCACATATGCTTCAAAGTACAACACGCGCTCGATGTCACGCAGGGTCATGTCCAATACCAGGCCCAAACGGCTAGGCAAAGATTTCAAGAACCAGATGTGTGCGCAAGGTGCGGCCAAGTCAATGTGACCCATGCGTTCGCGACGCACTTTGGTCTGTGTGACTTCAACGCCGCACTTCTCGCAGATCACGCCGCGGTGCTTCAAGCGCTTGTATTTACCGCACAAGCATTCGTAGTCTTTGATAGGGCCAAAGATCTTGGCGCAGAACAAACCATCACGCTCTGGCTTGAACGTGCGGTAGTTGATGGTTTCAGGCTTTTTAACTTCGCCGAAAGACCAAGAACGGATTTTTTCGGGTGAAGCCAAGCCAATGCGGATGGCATCAAAATGCTCGTCCGGTGTGAACTGCTTGAACAGGTCCAGAAGTGATTTCATGAGACTCTTCCTTTTATTAATCTAGCAGGGGTTCAAGAACGCTCGAGTTCAATGTCGAGACCCAAGGAACGAATTTCCTTGACCAAGACGTTGAAGGATTCGGGCATGCCGGCACTGATGGTGTGTTCGCCTTTGACGATGCTTTCGTACACTTTGGTACGACCTTGCACGTCGTCAGACTTGACCGTGAGCATCTCTTGCAACACATAGGAGGCACCGTAAGCTTCCAAAGCCCACACCTCCATCTCGCCGAAACGCTGGCCACCAAACTGGGCCTTGCCGCCCAAAGGCTGCTGCGTGACCAGTGAGTAAGGACCTGTGGAACGGGCGTGCATTTTGTCGTCGACCAAGTGGTGCAACTTCAAGAAGTGCATGTAGCCGATGGTGGTGGGACGCTCGAAAGCTTCGCCCGTACGGCCATCAAACAAATGAGCTTGTGTGCGCGTTGCAGTCAAACCTTTGCGTGCAGCCAAGTCATCGGGGTAAGCCAGCTTCAACATGGCGCGAATTTCTTCTTCCGCGGCTCCGTCGAACACGGGCGTTGCAAATGGCAAACCACCTTTGAGGTTTTCCGCCATGGCCAAGACGTCTTGGTCAGACAACTGAGACAAGTCTTCTTTGCGGCCAATGCCGTTGTAGAGTTCTTCGAACAACTTGCGGAACTCGGCCACGCGGGCTTCTGCTTGCAACATGTCACCAATGCGGTGGCCAATGCCTTTGGCAGCCCAGCCCAAATGAACTTCCAACACCTGACCCACGTTCATACGTGAAGGAACGCCCAAGGGGTTCAACACGATGTCGGCAGGGGTGCCGTCGGCCATGTAAGGCATGTCTTCAACGGGAACGATCTTGGAGACCACACCCTTGTTACCGTGACGGCCGGCCATCTTGTCACCAGGCTGCAAGCGACGCTTGACTGCCAAGTAGACCTTGACCATTTTGAGCACGCCTGCTGGCAACTCGTCGCCTTGCGTGAGTTTCTTGCGCTTCTCTTCGAAGGCCAAGTCAAAGCTGTGACGTGTTTGCTCAAGTGAGTTCTTGATGGACTCGAGTTGACCGGCGATGTCTTCGTCTGCAGGACGAATGTCGAACCAGTGGAACTTCTCGATGGACTCGAGGTAAGCCTTGTCGAGCTTGGTGCCTTTGGCCAGCTTTTGAGGGCCACCGTTGGCAACTTTGCCGATCAAGAGTTTTTCGATACGGTCAAAGGCGTCGGCTTCAACGATGCGCAACTGATCGTTCAAATCCAAGCGGAAGCGCTTGAGTTCGTCGTCAATAATTTGTTGCGCACGCTTGTCGCGCACGATGCCTTCGCGTGTGAACACTTGAACGTCGATCACGGTACCTTGAGAACCTTGATCCACGCGCAATGAGGTGTCTTTCACGTCGCTGGCTTTTTCACCGAAGATGGCGCGGAGCAACTTCTCTTCTGGTGTGAGTGTGGTTTCACCTTTAGGTGTGACCTTGCCCACCAACACATCGCCAGGTTGTACTTCTGCACCCACGTAGATGATGCCGGACTCGTCCAAGCGGCCCAATTGCTGCTCTGACAAGTTGGGAATATCGCGTGTGATTTCTTCGGCACCCAACTTGGTGTCGCGTGCCATCACCACCAACTCTTCGATGTGAATCGAGGTGTAGCGGTCTTCAGACACCACGCGCTCGGAGATCAAGATCGAGTCTTCGAAGTTGTAACCGTTCCAAGGCATGAAAGCGATCAGCATGTTTTGACCGATGGCGATTTCACCCAAGTCAGTGGATGCGCCGTCGGCAATCACGTCACCTTTGGCCAACTTGTCACCACGCTTCACAATGGCGCGTTGGTGAATGTTGGTGTTCTGGTTAGAACGTTGGTATTTGATGAGGTTGTAAATGTCCACGCCCACTTCACCCGCTTGGGTTTCGTTGTCGTTGACACGAATCACGATGCGGGTGGCATCGACATAGTCGACCACACCACCGCGAGTGGCGGTGACCACGGTGCCAGAGTCAACCGCAGCAACGCGCTCGATACCGGTACCGACCAATGGCTTCTCAGGACGCAACACGGGCACGGCTTGACGTGACATGTTGGCACCCATCAACGCGCGGTTGGCGTCATCGTGCTCAAGGAACGGCACCAAAGAGGCCGCCACAGACACGATCTGTGCAGGTGACACGTCCATGTATTGAATGCGATCCACACCGCACAAAATAGATTCACCTTTTTCACGGGCAGACACCAGACCGTCGGTCAAGCGACCTTCTTTGTCCAAAGTGGCATTGGCCTGGGCAATGACGTACTTGCCTTCTTCAATGGCGGACAAGTAATCGATGTCCATGGTGACTTTGCCATCCACCACACGGCGGTAAGGTGTCTCAATGAAACCGTACTCGTTCAAACGCGCATACAAGGCGAGTGAGTTGATCAAACCAATGTTCGGACCTTCAGGCGTTTCAATAGGGCACACACGACCGTAATGGGTCACGTGCACGTCACGCACTTCAAAGCCTGCACGTTCACGTGTCAAACCACCTGGGCCAAGGGCAGACACACGACGCTTGTGCGTGATCTCTGCCAAAGGATTGGTTTGGTCCATGAACTGTGACAACTGAGATGCACCAAAGAACTCTTTGAGTGCTGCAGAAATTGGCTTAGAGTTGATCAGATCGTGAGGCATCAGAGGCTCTTGCTCTGCTTGACCCAAACGCTCTTTCACAGCTTTTTCGATACGTGCCAAACCGGTACGGTATTGGTTCTCGGCCAACTCGCCCACGCAACGTACGCGGCGATTGCCCAAGTGATCGATGTCATCGACTTCGCCGCGACCATTGCGCAAGTCAACCAAGATCTTGACCACGGCCAAGATGTCTTCGTTGGTCAACACCATCGGACCGGTGGACTCGTCGCGGCCCACACGGGCGTTGAACTTCATGCGGCCCACGCGTGACAAATCGTACGTGTCGGGGTTGTAGAACAAGCGCTGGAACAAAGCTTGCACTGCGTCTTCTGTGGGTGGCTCACCAGGGCGCATCATGCGGTAGATGGCCACACGTGCTGCGAATTCGTCAACGGTTTCGTCCACACGCAATGTTTGCGAAATGTACGCACCTTGGTCGAGTTCGTTGGTGTAGATACACTGAATTTCTTGCACGCCAGCAGAGCGCAATTTTTTGAGCAATGCTTCTGTGAGTTCTTCGTTGGCCTTGGCAATGATTTCGCCAGTATCGGTGTCGACAATGTTGCGAGCCACCACGCGGCCAATCAGGAAGTCTTCTGGCACGCTGATGTGCGTGGTGCCAGACTGTTCGAGTTCACGTGTGTGACGAACGGTAATGCGCTTGTCTTTGGCGACAACCACTTTGCCAGACTTATCGGTGATGTCGAAACGGGCCACTTCGCCGCGCAGACGCTCGGACACAAATTCCATTTGTGCGCCACTGTCCATCAAGCGGAAGTTGTCGTTCACAAAGAAGTTGGCCAAAATTGATTCTGGGTTCAAGCCAATGGCTTTGAGCAAAATGGTGACGGGCATCTTGCGACGACGGTCAACACGGAAGTACAGCAAGTCTTTGGGGTCGAACTCGTAGTCGAGCCAAGAACCGCGGTAAGGAATGATGCGCGCGCTGAACAACAATTTGCCAGAGCTGTGTGTCTTGCCCTTGTCGTGTTCGAAGAACACACCAGGCGAACGGTGCAACTGAGACACGATCACGCGCTCTGTACCGTTGATGATGAACGAGCCTTTGTCAGTCATCAGGGGCACTTCGCCCATGTAGACTTCTTGCTCTTTCACTTCTTTCACAACTTTGGATTGTGATGTGGAAGAGTCACGATCGTAGATGATCAACTGAACGCGAGCGCGCACAGCGGATGCAAAGGTGAGGCCACGTGTTTGGCATTCGCGCACATCAAAGGCCGGCTTGGCCAAGTTGTACTCGAGAAACTTCATCTCGACAAAACCGTTGTGTGACACGATGGGGAAAGCTGATTCAAATGCAGCTTGCAGGCCTTCGTGGGCACGTTTGTTGGGGGCTACGCCTGCTTGCAAAAATGACGTGTAGGCGTCTTTTTGCATTTGCAGCAAGTAGGGAACTTCGAGCACGCTTTCGCGGCTTCCAAAACTTTTGCGAATGCGTTTGCGTTCGGTAAATGAATAGGCCATGAGATCTCCGGGTCTTGATCTTTCGGCGACTGTGTACCTTTTTTGAACAACGCGTTGTTCACAAGGCGGGCTTGGCCGCTGGCCTCTACCAGCGTTGGCGGACGGCTGCGCATTGCACGCAGCCCGAACCAAGGCGTCTCTGCAGTCGGGTCAGAGAACACTCAAAAAATGACGTTGAAGCTATTTTTTGGCTGTGCTCTGTAAGCACCAAAGGCTGGAGGCCCTTGTGGGACGCTCCAGCCTTGGACAAAAATCGAATTACTTGAGTTCGACTTTGGCGCCGGCTTCTTCCAGCTTTTTCTTAGCAGCTTCAGCGTCAGCTTTAGAAGCGCCTTCTTTAACAGCCTTAGGTGCGCCGTCAACCATGTCTTTGGCTTCTTTCAAGCCCAAGCCAGTGATTTCGCGAACAGCTTTAATGACGGACACTTTGTTAGCTCCGGCTTCAACCAACATCACGTTGAATTCTGATTGCTCTTCAGCAGCAGCGGCACCGCCACCGCCACCACCAGCAGCAGGTGCTGCCATGGCTGCGGCGCTCACGCCAAATTTCTCTTCGATGGCTTTCACCAAGTCGTTGAGTTCCAAGACCGTCATGCTGTCGAGAGCGGTCAAAAATGCGTCTTTATCAAATGACATTTTTATTTCCTAAACAATTTATTTAAAAAAGGACTGCGCGATTACGCGGCAGCCGTTTCGCCTTTTTTGGCCGCCAATGCACCCAACACCACTGCGGTACGGGAAATTGGTGACTTCATCAAGCCGCACAACTGAGCCAACAACACATCTTTGGATGGGATGTTTGACAGTTGCTTAACGCCGTTGGCATCCAAAACTTTGCCTGAGATGGCACCACCGCGAATGACCAACTTGTCGTTGGTTTTCGCGAAGTCAGCGACTACTTTTGCAGCAGCCACAGCATCTACAGAGAAGCCATAGATCAGCGGACCGGTCATCTGATCAGAGACAACTTCAAACGATGTTCCGGCAACAGCACGGCGGGCCAAGGTGTTTTTCAACACACTCAGGCTCACACCTTTGCTACGTGCATCAGAACGCAGTTTGGTCATGTCAGTGACCGTGATGCCGCGGTATTCCGCAATCACCAGCGTTTGAGCTTTAGCGGCGAGGCTGGTCACTTCTGAAATGACCGCTTCTTTCTCACTGCGATTAAGACTCAAGGTCTACTCCTTTTGAATGAGCTTTTGAGCAATGTTGCTCTAGAGCTCGCCTAATTTCAGCGATCAACTGTTCAGGATTTTGTCCATCTGCAGCGGGATCGCCATCTGCGTTGGCTTTCACGATTAAGTGCATTGCTGCACGCCAACGGTCTTGGATGGCCTGAACTTCTTCCGAAGATTTGGGTTCAGCCCACCACACTGAGCGAAGTGCTTGGTTACCCAGGCACTCCCCTCGGTTTTTTCACGATCAAGCCGCGATGGATTGTGTGTCGACGCGAACGCCCACACCCATGGTTGAAGACACAGCCACTTTGCGCAGGTAAACACCTTTGCTGGTTGCTGGTTTTGATTTGTTCAATGCATCGATCAATGCAGCCAAGTTGCCTTGCAACTTTTCAACGTCGAATGAACGCAAGCCAATCGCGCCGTGCACGATACCGGCTTTGTCAACGCGGAACTGAACTTGACCGGCTTTTGCATTTTTAACGGCAGTGGCCACGTCAGCAGTCACGGTGCCAACTTTGGGGTTAGGCATCAGACCACGGGGGCCCAAGATTTGACCCAAAGTACCCACGATGCGCATTGCGTCGGGAGCAGCGATCACCACGTCGAAAGGCATGTCACCGGCTTTGACTTGTGCAGCCAAATCGTCCATGCCCACCACGTCTGCACCAGCAGCTTTGGCTTCTTCAGCTTTAGCGCCTTGGGCGAACACGGCCACGCGTTTTGTTTTACCAGTGCCGTTAGGCAAGACCACGGCGCCACGCACCACTTGGTCAGATTTCTTGGCATCGATACCGAGTTGCACGGCCACGTCGATGGACTCATCGAACTTGGCAGTTGCGCACTCTTTCACCAAAGCCAATGCATCGGCCACAGCGTACAACTTGTTGGCGTCAACTTTGCCAACCAGTGCTTTTTGTTTCTTAGTCAACTTGGACATTTATACGCCCTCCACATTCACGCCCATGGAGCGTGCAGAACCCGCGATGATGCGGACAGCAGCGTCCAAATCAGCAGCGTTCAAGTCTTTCATTTTTGTCTTTGCAATTTCTTCGAGCTGAGCGCGAGAAATCTTGCCAACTTTGTCAGCGTGTGGACGGGCAGAACCCTTGTCCAACTTGATGGCTTTCTTGATCAAGGTGGTCGCTGGTGGCGTCTTGATGATGAACGTGAAGCTCTTGTCAGCAAAAGCCGTGATCACCACTGGCAAAGGCAGACCTGGCTCAACACCTTGGGTCTGGGCGTTGAACGCCTTGCAGAATTCCATGATGTTCAAACCACGTTGACCCAAAGCTGGGCCGATAGGGGGTGATGGATTGGCCTTGCCAGCTGGAACTTGCAGCTTAACGAAGCCGACGATTTTTTTCGCCATGTTGAACTCCTAGTGGGTGCAAACGCTTGAGTTTTAAGTCAAGCTCCCCAAATTAACGACTCTTCTTTTTAAAACTTCTTTTGCGGAGTCGGGTCGCAAAAGAAGAGTTTTGAAACTTTAAGTTTTCTCGACTTGGCCAAATTCGAGTTCAACAGGTGTAGCACGACCAAAGATCGTGACAGACACACGCATTTTGTTTTTCTCGTAATTCACTTCTTCCACGGTGCCGTTGAAGTCCGTGAACGGGCCTTCTTTCACGCGCACATATTCGCCCACCTCAAACTCCACCTTGTGGCGGGGCTTGTCGGTGCCTTCTTGCATTTGATTGACGATCTTGCGAACGTCATCTTCTGAAATAGGGGCAGGACGGTTTTTGGCACCACCCACAAAGCCAGTGACTTTGTTGGTGTGTTTGACCAAGTGCCATGTCTCATCGTCCATGACCATCTCGACCAGCACGTAGCCAGGGAAAAACTTGCGCTCGGTGGTGCGCTTTTGGCCATTCTTCATCTCAACCACTTCTTCAGTGGGAACCAGAATGCGGCCAAATTTGCTTTGCATCTCAGCGCGTTGAATGCGCTCAATGATGTTGCGCTCAACAGCCTTCTCCATGCCTGAATAGGCATGAACAACATACCACTTCAAGTCTGGATTGGTGGATTCGCCCGCTTTAGGCGCGTTATCAACAGCGTCAGTCATTATTTTTTCCACCCCAAGATCAGATCGTAAAAAACCCACTCGAGTGTTTTGTCCGTCAGCCACAAGAACAGCGCCATGACCACCACAAACACAAAAACGTAAGCAGTGATTTGCATGGCTTCCTTGCGCTCGGGCCACACGACTTTCTTAACTTCGCGCACGGCATCTTGGCCGAACGACACGAATTGTTTGCCGGTTTCTGAGAGCAAGAACACCACAACAGCGACAGCCAAACCAGCAATCAAGGCACCCCATTGGGCCAAAGCGCCTTGCTTGGAGAGCACATAGAAAGCAGCCAAAGATGCCACGGCCAAAACAATGGCCAAGCCAAGCTTGAGCTTGTCAGCGGTGGAACCTACGGTTTGAACTTCAGAAGTTGCCATGTTGGCTTACAGACCTTTTTAGGCTCTTTCGAGCCCTACAAAATTACCTTGTCTTTTAGACGCCGAAGCCCGCCAGGTGATGGCGGGCTTGTTTTGCTCACCCTTATCAGGTGGCAGGGGCAGTAGGAATCGAACCTACAACCTTCGGTTTTGGAGACCGACGCTCTGCCAATTGAGCTATACCCCTTCAGCGCATGAAAGACGCAAATTAAGCGATGATTTTGGCAACAACGCCAGCGCCCACAGTGCGGCCGCCTTCGCGGATCGCAAAACGCAGACCTTCTTCCATGGCGATCGGGTTGATCAACTTCACAGTGATCGACACGTTGTCAC
>NZ_NESE01000004.1:0-294701 GCF_003063605.1 Limnohabitans sp. Hippo4
CGCCGAACTTGGCTGCCAACACGGTGGTGATCGCAGCTGTCAATGTTGTTTTGCCGTGGTCGACGTGACCAATGGTGCCAACGTTCACGTGCGGTTTTGTCCGCTCAAATTTCTCTTTTGCCATTTCAATTCTCCAAAGAACAAAGCCCGTGTTGTGGTTTTATGTTTGCATCCAATTGCTTGTTCACACCGCACGGGCACAGCGTGGCACTGGATCGCAGACAGGTTAAAAAATCAGTTGGGGACAGAGCAAAACGCTTTGCATTTTGATCAGTCCCGCAAACATTTATACGGTTGAGGACAGAGCAAACTGCTTCGCAGCTTGATCAGTCCAGCAAACCAATTACTTGGCCCTTGAAGCCACAATAGCTTCAGCAACGTTACGTGGTGCTTCAGCGTAGTGCTTGAATTCCATCGTGTACGTAGCGCGGCCTTGTGACATCGATCGCAATGTGGTGGAGTAGCCGAACATTTCAGACAGTGGTACTTCAGCTTTAATGGCTTTGCCACCGCCGACCATGTCGTCCATGCCTTGAACCATGCCGCGGCGTGAGGACAAGTCGCCCATCACGTTACCAGCGTAGTCTTCAGGTGTTTCTACTTCAACCGCCATCATGGGTTCCAAGATGACGGGATTGGCTTTACGGCAACCTTCTTTGAAACCAAAGATCGCGGCCATCTTGAACGCCAACTCATTGGAGTCAACGTCGTGGTATGAACCGAAGTGCAACGTCACCTTCACGTCCACAACGGGGTAGCCCGCCAACACGCCTTGGCCCAAAGCTTCTTGAATACCTTTTTCAACGGCAGGGATGTATTCGCGAGGAACCACACCGCCCTTGATGGCGTCCACAAACTCAAAGCCCTTACCAGCTTCTTGCGGTTCAATTTTCAGAACCACGTGACCGTATTGACCTTTACCGCCTGATTGACGAACGAATTTACCTTCGGCTTCTTCAACAGACTTGCGAATGGTTTCACGGTAAGCCACCTGGGGCTTGCCGACGTTGGCTTCCACGCCAAATTCGCGCTTCATGCGGTCAACAATAATTTCGAGGTGCAACTCGCCCTGACCACCAATGATGGTCTGGCCAGATTCTTCGTCGGTTTGCACGCGGAAAGATGGATCTTCTGCGGCCAAACGTGACAAAGCCATGCCCATCTTTTCTTGGTCAGCTTTGGACTTGGGTTCGACAGCCTGACGAATCACGGAGTCGGGGAACACCATGCGCTCCAAAGTGATGATGGAGTTGGGATCGCACAAAGTTTCGCCAGTGGTGACGTCTTTCAAACCCACGCAAGCAGCGATGTCGCCGGCGCGAATTTCGTCAACCTCTTCACGGTTGTTGGCGTGCATTTGCACGATACGACCGATACGCTCTTTCTTGCCGCGCACAGAGTTGTACACGGTGTCGCCCTTTTTCAGAACGCCAGAGTAAACGCGCACGAAAGTGAGCTGGCCCACGAAGGGATCGGTCATCAATTTGAATGCCAACGCAGAGAATTTCTCTTCGTCGTCGGCTTTGCGTGTGACTTCTTTTTCGTCTTCGTCAAAACCTTTGATGGCTTTCACGTCGAGAGGAGAAGGCATCAATTCCAACACAGCGTCCAACATGCGCTGCACGCCTTTGTTTTTGAAGGCGGTGCCGCACAACATGGGTTGAATTTCGCCATTGATGGTGCGAATGCGCAAACCAGCTGTGATTTCTTCTTCAGTCAAGTCACCTTCTTCGAGGTACTTGTTCATGAACTCTTCAGAGGCCTCAGCAGCAGCTTCGACCATCTTCTCGCGCCACTCTTTGGCCAATTCGACCAAGTTCGCAGGAATTTCTTCAAAGGTGAACTTCATGCCTTGAGAGGCTTCGTCCCAAATGATGGCCTTCATTTTGCGAAGATCGACCACACCGGTGAAGTTTTCTTCAGCGCCGATGGGGATGACGATTGGCACGGGGTTGGCCTTCAAGCGCGTCTTCATTTGGTCGACCACTTTGAAGAAGTTGGCACCGGTACGGTCCATCTTGTTCACGAAGGCCAAACGAGGCACTTTGTACTTGTTAGCTTGACGCCACACAGTTTCAGACTGGGGCTGCACGCCGCCCACAGCACAGTAAACCATGCAAGCACCGTCGAGCACGCGCATGGAACGCTCAACTTCAATGGTGAAGTCAACGTGGCCAGGGGTGTCAATGATGTTGATGCGGTGGTCGGGGAATGAACCGTCCATACCGCGCCAGAAGCAGGTGGTGGCAGCAGAAGTGATCGTGATACCACGCTCTTGCTCTTGTTCCATCCAGTCCATGGTGGCGGCGCCATCATGCACTTCACCAATTTTGTGGTTCACACCGGTGTAATAAAGAATGCGCTCGGTGGTAGTGGTTTTACCCGCGTCAATGTGAGCGGAAATACCGATGTTGCGATAGCGCTCGATGGGA
The DNA here is from genome assembly GCF_003063605.1 of Limnohabitans sp. Hippo4. Taxonomy (NCBI): domain Bacteria; kingdom Pseudomonadati; phylum Pseudomonadota; class Betaproteobacteria; order Burkholderiales; family Comamonadaceae; genus Limnohabitans; species Limnohabitans sp. Hippo4. The sequence continues at coordinate 2,433 of NZ_NESE01000004.1, forward strand.
GTATTGCGAGCCATGATCAACCTCTTGGAATTCAGTTAAAACAAAAAATGCAAATGCCCTGCAGGGTCTCTACAGGGCTTTGCGGTCGGTTGGCAGCGCAGCACGAGGCTGCGCGACAACCTCCGGGATTTAGAAGCGGAAGTGTGAGAAGGCCTTGTTGGCTTCAGCCATGCGGTGCACTTCATCACGCTTTTTCATCGCGCCGCCGCGACCTTCATTGGCCTCGAGCAACTCGTTGGCCAAGCGCAAAGCCATGGATTTTTCACCACGCTTACGGGCCGCTTCTTTGATCCAACGCATGGACAAAGCCAAGCGACGGACAGGGCGAACTTCGACGGGCACCTGGTAGTTGGCACCACCCACGCGGCGGGATTTAACTTCCACCATGGGCTTGACGTTGTTGATGGCGATTGAGAAAAGTTCAACAGGGTCTTTGCCTGTTTTCTTTTCCATGTTTTCCAGGGCACCATAAATGATGCGCTCGGCAACCGCTTTTTTGCCGCCTTCCATGATCACATTCATGAATTTGGAAAGTTCGACATTACCGAACTTGGGATCCGGCAAGATTTCACGTTTAGGGACTTCACGACGACGTGGCATATTTCACCTCTTTGCTTCAGTTGATGGCTGGACGTCCGATCCAGACACCCTGCAAATTCATCTTGAATTTGCACTTACTCGACTCCAACATGGAGTCACTTCGTTGAACCGGCTCGTCTAAAAACCAGAACAACACCTTTTTTTGAAAGCTAACTTAAGCTTTCTTCGGGCGCTTAGCGCCATATTTGGAACGCGATTGCTTGCGGTCTTTCACGCCTTGCAAGTCGAGTGAACCGCGCACGATGTGATAACGCACACCAGGCAAGTCTTTCACACGACCGCCACGTACCAAAACCACGGAGTGTTCCTGCAAATTGTGGCCTTCACCACCGATGTAGGAGATCACCTCGAAGCCGTTGGTCAAGCGCACTTTGGCAACTTTACGCAGAGCGGAGTTAGGTTTTTTAGGCGTCGTGGTGTACACACGGGTGCACACACCGCGGCGCTGCGGAGAGTTTTGCATCGCAGGGCTTTTTGACTTGGTCTTTTCGACCTCGCGCCCCTGACGCACCAATTGATTGATGGTTGGCATTTAAAAAACGTCCCTAAACGTTTGGAATGAACAAAAAAATCTTCTCCGCCCCAAATGCGGAAAAGCCTTCTAGTATAACGTTGGAAAAGGGCTTGCGCAAAAATTTCTATCAGGCAAGCATTAGCAGTTAAGTTTGCAAGTACCAACTTTTCTTATTTGATCCACAAACGCAAAGCATCCCAAGCACGGCCCAGCACGCCAGCCTGTTCAACGGTGTCTAAAGCTTGCAAAGGCATATCGACCCAAAGCTGTTCACCACGGTAAATTTGGAGACTTCCGATGGCTTGCCCCCTGATGACGGGTGCCACCAAAGGCTCAGGTCGGACCAATTGGGTTTTGATTTGGGATGCCGTGCCCGTGGGGACCGCCACCACCAGCGCATCAGAGCGCCCCAATTTGACCGTGGCAGCCTTGCCCTTCCAAATGGCCGGTGTGGCAACGGCTTGTCCCGGTTCAAACAACTTGACCGCATCAAAAGCGGTGTAACCCCAGTTCAACAGTTTTTGAGCTTCGTTGGCGCGCGCAATTTCGCTGTTGGCGCCCAGCACAATGGCCATCAAACGACGTGGCCCCAGATTGGGAAACTCTCGCTTGGCTGTGGCCACCAAGCAATAACCTGCCGCATCGGTGTGACCCGTTTTCAGGCCATCGACTGTCGGATCTTTGAAAAGCAACAAGTTGCGATTGCTGTCATTGGCTGCCGGGGTGCCGGGATAGCGGTATTTTTTGATGGCATAAATGGCCATGTACTCAGGAAAGTCACGCATCAGACGCGTGGCCAAGGTACCAAGGTCGCGTGCTGAGGTGATTTGACCCGCTTCCATCTGACCCTCTGGATTTTTGAAGCTGGTGTTTTTCATGCCGAGTACTTTGGCTTGATCGTTCATCATCTGCACAAAGCGCTCTACCGTACCGCCCACCCCTTCAGCCAACGCCACAGTGGCATCGTTGCCCGACTGAACCACCATGCCTTTGATCAAATCTTCAACAGGCACCTTCATTTTGGGATCAATGAACATGCGTGAGCCAGGCATCTTCGATGCGCGCTCACTGACGGGCAGGCTTTGCTTCAGGTCGATCTTTTTCGACTTCAGCGCATCAAACACCAAATAAGCACTCATGAGTTTGGTCAAGGACGCCGGCTCAACGGGCATGTCCAACTCACGCGAAGCCAAAATTTGATTGGCCGTGACGTCGAGCAACAGGTAGGCCCGCGCGGCAACCTCTGGCGGTTCTGGCGCAGATTGGGCTTGGACATGGAGCGAAGGTAACGCCCACAGCAAAACTGTTGCAGCCCAACATACAACGCCGCGACAGACATCGCGACGAGAGGCTTTGAAGAGAGAGCGCATGCTGCCCGTTGTCATTTCAAGCACGCAAGTGGCGACTGACCAAGGATCGAAGCAAAGGCAATTGCCCGTGGAAAAAGTGTTCAACACCAGGAATCACGGTCACAGGCAATGACTGGGGCCGGGCCCAATCCATCACGCTGGCCAAAGGCACGGTGTCGTCGACTTCACCATGAACCACCAAGGTTTTGTCGTGCAGTTCAGGTAGAACTGGGGCCACCTGAAAACGAGAGGCCGCTGTGCCGACCAGCACCAGTTTTTCAAGTTGCCCTGTAGGTGCCAATTGCGCAGCCACATGGCTGGTGACATAGGCCCCAAATGAAAAGCCCGCCAGTGCCAAGCCACTCGACTCAGCGCCTGGATTTTGACTTTGAGTTTGCGCAATGACCGACAACATGTCATCGAGCTCGCCACGGCCTTCGTCATACACGCCCGCACTGGCACCAACACCCCGAAAATTAAAGCGAATGGCGCGCCAGCCATTTTGAACAAACGCTTTGGCCAAGGTTTGGACCACCTTGTTTTGCATCGTGCCGCCAAACAAAGGGTGAGGATGGGCAATGACCGCAACGCCTTTGAATGCGCCCTCCACAGGCTCGTCCTGAAGACCTTCCAACAGGCCGACTGGCCCTTGAAACTGCACGGATTGCGTGGCTGTGTTCATCAGCGTCCCACGTCGGGCGGTGTCACCAAGCGCTGCACAACTTGGCCGTTCTTCAAATGGCTGTCGACAATTTCATCAATGTCCGAATTGTCCACAAAGCTGTACCACGTGCCTTCGGGATAAACCACGGCCACGGGTCCGCCTGCACATCGATCTAAACAGCCCGCCTTGTTGACGCGTACTTTGCCCGCGCCAGCCAAGCCCAAATCCTTGACACGGGATTTGCAATGGTCAAAAGCGGCTTGGGCACCTTGCAAAGCACAACAGGCTTCGCCATTCTTTCTTTCGTTCAAACAGAAAAAAATATGGCGCTCGTAGTAGGGGGGGGTGTTTTCACTCATTCGCTCATTTTAGAGGGGAGAGATGAGGACAGGCGGCGCATCAAATAGACCAATAAAACGAAAGGCCAAAGCCAACCCATCCACTGGATCAAGCCGTGAAAACGGATAAATTGACCTTGCTCCCAGTTTTGCAAAGTCAATGCAAAGTAAGCACTGGCTGACGCATTGTTCAGCATGGTCAGTTGCAATACCAAACCCACCAACGCCAGCACTTGCAATGGTTTTTCACGGACCCACATCAAAGGCAAGGCCAAGAGGGCCGCCAGCGCCAAGCCCAATTGAACCGGTGGATTGACCCACCCCCATGCATGCGCAGGCCCATAAGTCAGGGCAGCAGACAAAGCAGTGAAAGCCAAACCCGCAGCGACCAAGAGGGCCCATGCGATGGCTTTTTGATGCACATATCGAATCAAACTGAATGCCAACATGCAGGGCAACAACTGACCCAAGCTGACACACAAGACTTCATAAACAGGCAGCAGTGGTTGCAACTCCACTTCGCGAACTGGCAACCAATCAAGCCAAGGGGTGTCTTGCAACCACAGGGCCAGCGCATCTTCTGTGCGCTCCAAAATTTGACCCAAGCCTAAAGGGACAGGCGCCGGAAATAACAAGGCCACTGGCCACAAAGCCAGCAGCACCAAGGCGCCTCTGGCGTCTGAATGAAACCAATTGGCGCGAAAACGACTCCATCGGTCCAAAAAGCCAAATCGCTCCAAGGTCCAAGCCAAAGATGCGCCCATCAAGGTGCCCAAAGTGTTGAGCTCCCAATCGACATTGGAGGGCACGCGCGCTGGCAAGAAAAGTTGCAAGGACTCAAGGGCAAGCGACAGCAAGGAACCCGCCATGACGGTGATCGTGACGGCAGGTAAATGTCGGGCACTGCGCCTGAGTGCCAACACACCGATGAACCCCAAAGGTGCATAGCCAAGCACATTGGCCAACACATCAAAGCCGGTCCAGTAGCGAGGCCAAGGGGCCAACAAAAAGGCGGTCCAATCGACCCCTTGCGAGCGCCAGTTTTCGAAAGGGTAAAGACTGGCGTAGACGATCAGTGCGGCGTAAATACCGGCCAAGGGCCAAGCCGCGGTCTTTTGCATAGCCCTTAAAACGGCTTCACAACCACAAAGATCACAACCGCCACCAACATCAAAACGGGCGCTTCATTGAACCAGCGGAACCAAACATGGCTGTGGGTATTTTGGTTCGCCTCAAACTTTTTCAACAGTCCGCCACACATGTGGTGATAGCCCACCACCAAAAGAACCACCGCCAATTTGGCGTGCATCCATGCATTGCCGGGGCCCCATCCAATGCCAATGCCCCACCAAAGCCAAACACCCAGCGCAATGGCGGGCACAGACAACAAGGTGGTGAATCGGAGCAGCTTGCGGGCCATGAGCAAAAGTCGCTCACGCTCAGCCACGGAATCTTCTGGCACCATGGCCAAATTGACAAAGATGCGCGGCAAGTAAAACAAGCCAGCAAACCAGCTGGCCACGAAGACGATGTGAAAGGCTTTTATCCAGAGCATGGGGCAAGTGTAGCGCTGAGGCTTGTTTTTGAACAAGCGCGACGGCTTGATGTGCCTCAAGATTTCTCAGCCGGCGATCTCTCTCAATGCCCTCAAAACAAGAAACTTCAGGCACAATTTTCAAATGACACCGATTCACACGCCTTACCCCTTGAGCCGGCCTCGCCGACTGCGTCGCACAGACTTTTCACGGCGCTTGGTGCGCGAACATCAACTGAGCGTTAATGATTTGATTTACCCCGTGTTTGTGCTCGACGGCCAAAATCAACGCCAGGCCGTCAGCTCCATGCCCGGCGTAGATCGCTTGAGTTTGGACTTGTTGTTGCCTGTCGCCGAAGATTGCGTGAAGTTGGGCATCCCCGTGATGGCCCTTTTCCCCGTCATTGACAGCGCACTCAAAGACCCTCAAGGCAACGAAGCCCTCAACCCCGACGGCTTGGTCCCTACGGTGGTCCGAGCTTTGAAAAAGAACTTCCCCGAATTGGGCGTGATGACCGATGTGGCCCTAGACCCCTTTACCAGCCACGGTCAAGACGGTTGGCTGGACGAAGAGGGCTACATCTTGAACGATCCTACCGTGGGCCAGCTGGTCAAACAAGCCTTGGTGCAAGCCGATGCAGGCGTCGACATGGTGGCGCCGAGTGACATGATGGATGGCCGCATTGGTGCCATTCGACAGGCCCTCGAAGCCAAGGGGCATGTGCACACGCAGATCATGGCCTACAGCGCCAAGTACGCCAGTTCGTTTTACGGCCCTTTCCGCGATGCGGTGGGCTCTGCCGCCAATTTGGGCAAAGGCAACAAAAAAACCTACCAAATGGACCCAGGCAATACCAACGAAGCATTGCGCGAAGTGGCCATCGACATTGCAGAAGGTGCTGACATGGTGATGGTCAAACCCGGCATGCCCTATTTGGATGTGGTGCGCCGTGTCAAAGATGAGTTTGGTGTGCCCACATTTGCGTATCAGGTGTCGGGAGAGTACGCCATGTTGAAAGCAGCGGCACAAAATGGCTGGCTTGACCATGATGGTGTGATGATGGAAAGTTTGTTGGCATTCAAACGTGCTGGCGCCGACGGCATCTTGACTTACTTTGCACGCGATGCTGCGCGTCTACTGAACAAAGCCTAAGCCCTTCACATCTCTCACTCACAAATTTTTATTGCATGCGCGTCTTTACCGTTTCAGGCACCCACGTTCAAGATGCGGTGTCCTTGCCTCGTGCATTGCCTGAAAACAGCTATGTCTGGATTGCTTGCGCCAGAAGCTATTTCTTATCTGAGCAACAACAAGTACAAGAAACTTTGCAGAGCCTCACAGGCCATCATCTGCTTGATTTGCATGTGTCAGATTTGCTCAATGGACAACTGCCATCGCGCTTTGATTTGACCTCTTATTACGATGTGTTGGTGTTCCGACGCTTGGCTGCCAGCAACACCAGTGAGAGAGAAACAATTCAATCACCCACTGGCCTGAAATCCAAAACCAAACTGTCGGGTCCGCCCGCCCTCAGAAGGGTCGACACCAGCCCCATTGGCTTTGCGATTTTTGACAATGTGCTGCTCACCGTCCATCCCGATGATTGCGCCATTCGCGAAGCTTATGCAGCGCGTCTGTTGGCCGCCAGCACCCATGAACAAAACACGGTTGCTGAGCAATTGCCAAGCTCGCTGACATCGGAAACATTGGACGACCGCTCAACAGGCGCTCGCGGCATCCCTGTCAGCCCAGCTGACATGATGCTGCGCATGGTCAGCCAAGTGGTCGATGTGTATTTGGATTTGCGCAGAGACCTGACGCGACAGCTAGACCATTGGCAAGCTGAGCTGATCAACCCAGACACCCGCTTCAACAACTGGTCCGCCCTGTTAGAAGCGCGTCTGTCCTTGCATCACCTTGACGAAATCTGCGAAGACCAACGCAGCGCCATGCAAGATTGGCTCGAGTCATTGAACACGTGGACGCCGCCCACTTCAAATGCTTTGATCAAAGAGCATGAAATACTGAAAGTGCGCAGCCGCGATGTTTTAGAGCACATCGACCGTGTGGTGCATCACGTGCGGCGCTTAGAGCAAAGCATTGAAACAGCGGTACAAATTCATTTCAATGCACAAAGCAATCGCACCAATGAAACCATGCGAACGCTGACCTCCATCACGGCCATTTTCTTGCCCTTGAATTTGATTGCCGCCATCTTCGGAATGAACTTTGAAGTTATTCCCTTGTTGCACGACAGCGCCGGGTTTTGGTGGACGATTGGCAGCATGCTCCTGATCGCGGCCACATTGGCTTGGCTGTTTTGGCGCAAGCGTTATTTGGCGCGATCAGGTCGCTAAGTACCGATTAGATTCGATCAGCCTAAGTGCTGTTTGAAAAAAGCCAAGGTTCTTTCTTGGGCCAATGCCGCTGATTCGGCATGCCATGCGCCGCGGTGATTGCAATTAAAACCATGGTGCGCGGCATAGGTAAAGACTTGCGCCTGTGGATGCGCCGTTTTGAAAGCCGCCACCGACGCCATTGAAATCCACTTGTCTTCTTCTGCAAAGTGCGCCATCACCGGCACTTTGGATTGACGTGCAGATTCAGCTTCTGTGGTCATGCCACCCCCGTAATAAGGGGCAGCAGCCGACAAGCCGTTGAGCAAGCACGCAGCGCGCCAAGTCAACAAGCCGCCCCAGCAATAACCCACCACGCCGACTTTGCCACCACACATTTTGTGCGCGTGGTCAATGCTGGCTTGAATGTCTTGCAATGCGCCAGGTGCAGGCAAGGCTTCAATGGCGGTTTTGAGGGCCATGCCTGCGCCCATGTCGGCCTCTGCATAGCCCAACTCGACATTGGCTTGTGCACGGTGGAACATGGCAGGTGCGATGGCCAAGTAAGCTTCTTTGGCATAGGCATCGGCCACTTCACGAATGTGGGTGTTCACACCAAAAATTTCTTGAAGCACAACGACAGCCGCCTTGGCCGGTGTGGCGGGCTCGGCCACATACGCTGGAAATTGTGTGCCGTCTGCGGCCCTTAATTGAATGAAAGTTCCCATCAAGTTCTCCTTTAAGTGTGGCTGCTTGCAAGTGCGCGCTCAACAAAGTCAAGTCGATCTTGTCCCCAGAAAATTTCACCGTCAAGCACATACGAAGGTGCACCAAACACACCGGCATCAATGGCCATTTGCGTGTAAGACTCGTATCGCATTTGCGCAGCTTGACTGTAGGACTGCTCTAAACAACTGGCTGGTAAGTTTTGTTCTTTCAGCAACTCAGCCAAGGTCTTCTCATCGGCAATGTTGCGCTGCTGCGCCCACACCGCAGACAAAATAGCACCACTGATGGCCATGGCAGCCTTCGGACCTGCAGCCATGTCGACCGCAATGATGAGCTTGGCCGCGTCGTCGCCGCCGACTGGAAAATAAGTTGGCTTGACATGCAAGGGGGCGCCCAGCCATTTGCTAAAGCGTGCCAATTCAGTCAAGCGGTAGGCCTGCCTTTGGGGCGCGCGTTGACCCAAGGGCAAACCCCCTGAGATGGGAAACACTTTGCCACCCAAATCAATGGGCATGACGCGCACACTGGCGCCTGCACCATCCAAAATTTGCTGAAAGCGCTGATGCCCCAAGTAAGCCCAAGGGCTTTGGGGAGCGAAATAATAGTCGACTGTGTGACTCACAAAAGGCTCCTGGTTAAGGTAATCTGCACGTTGAGTGCCGAAGCACCAGACAGTGTTTTACCCGTTTACCCATTATTCTGCAGGAGACATGCAATGCGCAAAGTAGTTTTGGTCACAGGCGGGAGCCGCGGCATTGGTGCTGCAACCTGCGTTTTGGCAGCTCAAAAGGGCTGGGATGTTGCCGTCAATTACACCTCCAACGCCAAAGCCGCAGACGATGTGGTGCGGCAAGTCAAGGCAGCAGGCGGGCGGGCGATCGCCGTCCAAGCCGATGTGGCCGACGAAGGCCAAGTCTTGGCCATGTTCCAAAAAGTGCGCGCAGAGTTGGGGCCACTTCAAGGCTTGGTCAACAACGCCGGAGTGGTCGATGTGTCTGCAAGGCTTGATGAAATGAGCATGGCGCGCTGGCGACGCATGTTTGACATCAACGTCTTGGGCTCCATGCTGTGCGCACGCGAAGCCATTTTGCAAATGAGCACCAAGCACGGTGGTCAGGGCGGCAGCATCGTGAACTTGTCCAGTGCGGCAGCCAGACTTGGCTCGCCGGGTCAGTATTTGGATTACGCAGCAGCCAAAGGTGCCATCGACAGTTTCACTTTGGGCTTGGCCAAAGAAATTGCGGGCGAAGGCATTCGGGTGAATGCCATTCGACCTGGCCTGATTGACACCGAAATTCACGCTTCTGGCGGATTGCCCAATCGCGTTAAAGACCTGGAACATTTGGTACCTGCCAAGCGCGGCGGCTCTGCCATGGAAGTGGCGCAGGCCATCGTATGGCTGCTGTCTGATGAGGCCAGCTACACCACCATGAGCTTGATCGATGTGTCTGGTGGTCGATGATGGCTGGTGCACCTGCCGACAAAATTCAATATTACTGGGAAGACATGCAACCCGGAAGTGTGCGCGATCTGGGCACCATCACACCCACGCGCGAAGAGATCATTGCCTTTGCAACGCAATTTGACCCCCAGCCATTTCACTTGGACGATGACGCTGCCAAGGCCTCCGTGTTTGGCGGTTTGTGTGCCAGCGGATGGCACACCTGCTCTATGGCCATGCGTTTGATGGTGACGCAGTTTTTACAAAAGTCTGCCAGCTTGGGCTCCCCTGGCCTTGAAAACGTCCAGTGGAAGAAGCCGGTTTTTCCCAACGATACCTTGCACCTCCAACACACCATCCTAGAAACTCGCCCCATGCGCTCCAAACCAGATGTGGGATTGGTCCGCACCGCGTGGGACATGCACAACCAGCACGGCGAGAGTGTGTTGCACATGGAAGGCTGGGGCATGTTCAGGCGCAGACATCCAGCACAAGACGCCGCCACAAACGATTAACATTCACTTTCTTTTCAACCCAAGAATTCAGCCATGTCCGTCACATCTATTGCCCATTACATTTCTGGCCAAAAAACGGCTGGCACTTCCTCTCGCGCACAAGACGTTTTCAATCCGGCCACTGGCGATGTGACAGGCCGAGTCAGTTTGGCCAATGTGAAAGACGTTGATCAGGCGGTGGCTTCTGCACAAGCAGCCTTTCCCGCATGGGCCGACACGCCTCCACTGCGCCGTGCACGTGTGATGTTCAAATTCTTAGAGTTGTTGAACCAACACCGCGACACGCTGGCGCACATGATCACGGCCGAGCACGGCAAGGTGTTCACCGATGCACAAGGCGAAGTGACGCGCGGCATCGACATTGTGGAGTTTGCTTGTGGCATTCCGCAATTGCTCAAGGGCGACTTCACCGACCAAGTTTCAACCGGCATCGACAACTGGACGATGCGCCAGCCTTTGGGCGTGGTGGCGGGCGTCACGCCCTTTAACTTTCCCGTCATGGTACCCATGTGGATGTTCCCCGTGGCCATTGCCTGCGGCAACACCTTTGTTTTGAAGCCCAGCCCACTTGACCCCAGCCCCAGTTTGTTCATGGCTGAATTGCTCAAACAAGCTGGCTTGCCCGATGGTGTGTTCAATGTGGTGCAAGGCGACAAAGAAGCGGTTGACGCGCTGGTCGAACACCCCGATGTCAAAGCTGTGAGCTTTGTGGGCTCAACGCCCATCGCCAACAGCTTGTATGAAAACGGCGCGCGCCACGGCAAACGCGTGCAAGCTTTGGGTGGCGCTAAAAACCACATGGTGGTGATGCCGGATGCCGACATTGAACAAGCCGTAGACGCATTGATTGGTGCTGCTTACGGTTCTGCTGGCGAGCGCTGCATGGCCATCAGCGTGGCTGTGTTGGTGGGCGATGTGGCTGAAAAACTGATGCCCTTGTTACTCGAGAAAACACGCGCACTCAAGGTTTTGAACGGCACCAATTTGGCAGCCGAGATGGGCCCCATCGTGACCGCTGCCGCCAAGCAACGCATCACGGCTTACATCGATGCGGGCGTGGCCGAAGGCGCCAAGCTCTTGGTCGACGGCCGCCAATTTGATGGCGCCAAAGCAGGTGCAGGTTGCGACAATGGCTTCTGGTTGGGCGGCACCTTGTTTGACAACGTCACCACCGACATGAAAATTTACAAAGAAGAAATTTTTGGTCCTGTGTTGTCTTGCGTGCGCGTCAAAGATTTTGGTGAAGCGGTGCAAATCATCAATGACCATGAGTTTGGCAACGGGGTGAGTTGTTTCACGCGCGATGGCAATGTGGCGCGAGAGTTTTCTCGTCGCATTCAAGTGGGCATGGTGGGCATCAACGTGCCGATTCCTGTGCCCATGGCTTGGCACGGTTTTGGTGGTTGGAAGCGCAGTTTGTTTGGCGACATGCACGCGTATGGCGAAGAAGGCGTGCGTTTTTACACCAAGCAAAAATCGATCATGCAGCGCTGGCCCGAGAGCATTGGCAAAGGCGCCGAATTTGTCATGCCCACTGCCAAGTAATTTATGAACGACAGCACCTTTGACTACATCATCGTTGGCGCAGGAACGGCCGGTTGCCTGTTGGCTAATCGCTTGTCCGCAGACGCCAGCAAACGGGTGCTGTTGATTGAAGCCGGCAAGCGTGACGATTACCACTGGATCCACATTCCTGTGGGCTATCTGTATTGCATTGGCAACCCTCGCACGGATTGGCTGTATCAAACCGAAGCGGCCGATGGCTTGAATGGTCGCAGCTTGCGTTACCCTCGCGGCAAAGTGTTGGGGGGCTGTAGCAGCATCAACGGCATGATCTACATGCGCGGCCAATCACGCGACTACGATCAGTGGGCGCAACTCACCGGCAGCGATGATTGGCGTTGGGATCGGTGCTTGCCTTATTTCAAAGCGCACGAAGACCATTACAAAGGCGCAAGCCCACTGCATGGCGCCAAAGGCGTCAAGCCAGAATTATTTGACAGTGCTGGCGCATCTGACGCCAAGTCTCAAGACTATTTCAAAGTGCTCAAAGCCCGACAAGCCGGTGGCGAATGGCGCATTGAAAAACAACGTCTCAGTTGGGGCGTGCTTGATGCCTTTTCACAAGCCGCACAACAAGCGGGCATTCCGGCCACAGAAGATTTCAACCAAGGCAACAACGAAGGCATTGGTTATTTTGAAGTGAACCAACGAAGTGGCTGGCGTTGGAACACAGCCCAAGCTTTTTTGCGTCCTACCTGTTTTGCACGTCCCAACTTTGAGTTGTGGACGCAAGCGCAAGTGGCGGGCCTTGTTCTCGAAACCGATGCCGATGGTGCCAAGCGCTGCACCGGTGTCAAGGTTTGGGATGGCCATCAACTGGTCACCGCCACCGCCACACGCGAAGTGGCCTTGAGTGCTGGCAGCATTGGTTCTGCGCAAATTTTGCAGTTGTCCGGCATTGGCAATCCCGATCTTCTCAAGCCTGTAGGCGTTGAAGTACAGCACGATTTGCCAGGTGTTGGCGCCAACCTGCAAGACCATTTGCAAATACGCTCGGTCTACAAAGTGAAGCATGCCAAGACACTCAACACCTTGGCCAACAACTGGTGGGGCAAAGCCAAAATTGGTTTGGAATATGCCATGTCACGCAGTGGTCCGATGAGCATGGCGCCCAGTCAATTGGGGGCTTTCACCAAAAGCGATCCCTCACAAGCCTGGGCCAACATTCAATACCATGTGCAGCCCCTCAGCTTGGATGCATTTGGTGAGCCGCTGCACAACTTTCCGGCCATCACGGCCAGTGTGTGCAACTTGAATCCCACCAGCCGCGGCAGCGTCACTTTGAAGAGCCCTGACTTCAAAGACGCACCGGCCATTGCACCCAATTACCTGAGCACCGATGCAGACCGCAAAGTAGCGGCCGACAGTCTGCGCGTCACGCGCCGCATCATGTCGCAAGCGGCCATGGCACGGTACGAGCCCGAAGAGTTCAAGCCTGGGGTGCAATACCAAACAGATGAAGAGCTGGCCAAACTGGCAGGCGACATTGCCAGCACCATTTTTCATCCGGTCGGTACAACGCGCATGGGCCGCGATGATGACGCGATGGCAGTGGTCAACAGTCAACTTCAAGTCCGCGGCATCCGCGGTTTGCGTGTGGTCGATGCGGGCGTCATGCCCACCATCACCAGCGGCAACACCAACAGCCCCACCTTGATGATTGCGGAAAAGGCGGCGCATTGGATGGCTTTGGACGCCACGGGAAATCCCTGATGGGAATGGCCTGTGAAGCAAGCTACATTTCATGCACTCGATGAACTGCAGTTTGGGTTCGTTTTGAGGGCAGAGGAGACACCCAAACTACTCGAACATGAACATCCAAAACGAGATGTAACTTTTGATAGGCGCCGCGAAAGCGGCGCTTTTTTTTCATGGAATTGCTGATCGTCTCTCTCGCGTCCTTGTTTGCCGGCATGGTCGATTCGATCGTTGGCGGGGGTGGCCTGATTTTGGTCCCCGCACTCTTCGCCACATTTCCATCTGCTCCCCCAGCCACCTTGGTCGGCACCAACAAAAGCGCCGCCATTTGGGGCACTGCATTTGCCACGTACCAGTTCAGCAAAAAAGTAGACATGCGATGGGGCGCCCTGATGCCTGCTGCCAGTGCAGGCTTGCTCGGCTCATTGTTAGGCGCATGGACGGTCACAGAAGTTGACCCCAGTTTTTTGCGCAAAGCCTTGCCCTTTATTTTGTTGGCCTTGCTGGCCTACACGCTGGCCAAGAAAGACATGGGGCAACGACACGAGCCTCGCTTCAAAGGTCGGCAAGAAGCCATTGCGGCCATGGTCATGGGGCTGTTGATTGGCTTTTACGATGGCTTTTTTGGCCCTGGCACTGGCAGTTTCTTTGTCTTCGCGTACGTGCGCTTGTTGGGATACGACTTTCTCAACGCTTCAGCTTCTGCCAAGTTGATGAACACCGCCACCAATTTTGCAGCGCTGGTGTTGTTCACATTGCAAGGCCATGTGTGGTGGCATCTGGCACTCCCCATGGCTTTGGCGAATGTGGTCGGCAGTTTGCTGGGCACGCGCTTGGCCTTGAAACACGGTGCGGGCTTTGTGCGCTTTGTATTTTTGGCCGTGGTGGCGGCCCTGATTGTGAAAACGACTTACGACGGATTTTTCCGCTGAGGTGCAAACTGGGTGTAGGCCACCCCCATCAAGGCAATGGCAGCCCCGACCAACTTGATCACGGTGTATTGCTCTCCCGTGAGGGCCCAAGCAAACAAACCCGCAACAGGCGGCATGAGGTACATCAAGGGGGCGGTTTTGGCAACGCCTCTCACTTGGTTCACCCAGCCCCACACCAACCAACCGCCAAACGCTGAAATCAAAATGGACCACGCCATGGCCGCCCAGCCTTGCAGGCCCAAACTGTCCCAAGGCGCTTCAAGGCCAGCAGGAATAGACAAGAGCATGACGGGCAAACCACCCCACAAGGTGGCGTAACCCATCGTGAGCACGCTGCCATGTTGCTCGAGCAGGGGCTTGGCTTGAACTGTGTAATAAGAGAACAGTACCGCGGCCACAAACAACATCACATCGCCGCCACTTGCGCGCCAGTCACCTTTGAGCAATTTGTCAGACAAGAAAAGAAGCACGCCTGCGAATGCAACCATCACACCGATCGCTTGGGTGCGCTGCAACTTTTCATGGCCTTTCCAGCGCAAGATCAACAGGGTAAAGATGGGACCACATGCCAAGATCACAGAGCTTGAAAATGGCGTCGACAAATGAATGCCGTAACACACGATGCCCACATGCAAGCTGTGTCCCACAAAACCCAAACGGGCCAAGGCCATCACATCTTCGCGCGGCAACGGCGGCAGAAATTGACCCAGCGTGACACGCATCAAGATGAGCGCACACACAGGCATGATGAGATAGCGCGCCAGCAAAAACCCACTGGGCGTGAGCGTGTTCAAGAGATACTTTTGCACACTGAAGTTGGCACCCCAGATCAAAATCAAAACAAGAGCGGCGCTCAGCGCCAATCGCTGTGGTGCCGAATGTTTCAATCCTTGACCACCACTGGCACGCGTGCTGCCAAAGCACACATCAATTCGTATCCTACGGTGCCAGCTGCTTGCGCAACTTCGTCAATGGCAACGCCGGTTGTGGGACTTACTTGAGATGTGCTTTTTTGAGGCAGACCCCACAAGGTGACTTCGCTGCCCACATCGGCATGCGGCAAATCAGTGAGGTCCACCGTGAGCATGTCCATGCTGACACGGCCCAGCGTACGCGTACGATGACCGTCCACGCAAACGGGGGTACCCGTTGGGGCAATGCGCGGATAGCCGTCGGCATAACCACACGCCACCACGCCCATTCGCATGGGACGATCGGCCATGAATGCCGAGCCGTAACCCACCGTGTCGCCCGCTTGCAAATGTTGCACAGCAATGATGTTGGCATTCAAACTCATGACGGGTTTCAAACCCCAGTCTTGGGCTGAGTGCAAAGGGAAATCGGGCGAACTGCCATACAGAGCAATACCAGGTCGGATCCAGTCTGCGCGCACAGCCAAATCTTTGGCGTGGCGCAAGCTTGCTGCGCTATTGCACAAGCTTCGTTCGCCAGACAAATCATGGGTGTATTGGTGAAAGATGGACATGGCCGCAGCAATGCCTTTTTCACCGTCGGCGTCACTGAAGTGTGTCATCAGTGAAATTTCATCCACTTGCGGCAATGCATTCAATCGCGTCCAAGCAGCCCGGAAGGCCTGAGGGGCAAATCCCAAACGGTTCATGCCACTGTTCATTTTGAGAAAGACCCGATGCGGCTGATGGGTTTTGTGCACCGCCAGCATGTCGATTTGCGCTTCGCAGTGCACAACGTGCCACAGGTTCAATCGAGAACACAACTCCAAATCACGCGTCTCAAACACCCCTTCTAGCAACAGAACAGGTCCACGCCAACCCAGTTGGCGAACGCGTTCGGCCTCAGCCAAATCCAGCAAGGCAATGCCGTCAGCCGCCCGCAAACCCTCGAAAACACGCTCGATGCCATGGCCATAGGCGTTGGCCTTGACCACGCCCCAGACCAGCGCATCGGGGGCCGCGGCTTTGATTTGCGACAGGTTGTGGCGCAAAGCTTGAATGTCGATGGTGGCCTGAATCGGTCTTGGCATGGCGGATCGTTACAAAAACGGCGATCAATCTCGCGGGTTGAAGCCTAGATTGTGGCACTACAGAGCGTGATATAACTGAAACTTACGCCAACACACGCTAGCGAGTGTTGCTTTGATACTTTTTCTCATTTTCGAATTCGGCCTTTTGCCTGATCGATTCACTGCATGATTTCATGAAGCGCGGTTTTTACACCATCATGGCGGCCCAGTTTTTCAGTTCGTTGGCCGACAACGCGCTTTTCGTCGCGGCGGTAGAACTGATTCGCACCAGCGGTGGCGCGGAGTGGCAGCGTGCGGCCTTGGTGCCCATGTTTGCTTTGTTTTATGTGGTGCTTGCGCCCTTTGTCGGCGCCTTTGCAGACTCACGGCCCAAAGGCGAGGTGATGTTCATCAGCAATGCCATCAAAGTGGTGGGCTGTTTGTTGATGTTGTTTGGCACGCACCCCTTGTTGTCTTACGCCATTGTGGGATTGGGCGCCGCAGCCTATTCACCCGCCAAATATGGCATCTTGACCGAATTGTTGCCCGCCTCTCAATTGGTCAAGGCCAATGGTTGGATTGAAGGTCTCACCATCGCCTCCATCATTTTGGGCGTGTTGGTCGGCGGCCAATTGGTGGGCACGCATGTCTCTGAGTATTTGTTGAGCTTTGATTTGCCGCTCGTCGATACAGGCATTGACACAGCGCCAGAGGCTGCCATTTTGCTGTTGATCACGTTCTATGCTTTGGCCGCTTGGTTCAACACCCGCATTCCCGATACAGGCGTCGCCATGCGCGCCATGCCCAAAAACTTATTGGCCTTGCTGCCCGACTTCTGGGATTGCAACACTCGCCTGTGGAAAGACCGCTTAGGCCAAATCTCCTTGGCAACAACCACATTGTTTTGGGGCGTCTCTGGCAACTTGCGCTACATCGTCTTGGCATGGAGCGCAGCGGCCTTGGGCTACAGCACCACACAGGCTTCTAGCTTGGTCGGCGTGGTGGCCATTGGCACTGCGGTTGGCGCCGTGGTGGCCTCTGTGCGAATGAAGCTGCATCAGGCCACGCGCGTCATGCCACTTGGCATTGCCATGGGCGTGTTGGTGATGGGCATGAATTTCATCGACAACGTGTGGGTGGCTGCGCCCTTTCTCATTTTGTTAGGCGCCTTGGGCGGTTTCTTGGTGGTGCCCATGAACGCATTGCTGCAACACCGAGGTCACAACTTGATGGGTGCAGGTCGTTCGATTGCGGTCCAAAATTTCAACGAGCAAGCATGCATCTTGTTGTTGGGTGGCTTCTACAGTTTCTCGACGGGCATGGGCTTGTCAGCCTTTGGCGCCATCACCGCCTTTGGCTTTGTGGTGGCCAGCATCATGTGGGTCATCAAGCGCTGGCATGAGCACAACCTGCGCGAGCACAGTGCGGTGTTGAATCACTTGATCGACGTTGCCAAAAACGACAACCTTCACGGCTAACAAGCCATTCTGAATTTTTTGAAGCAGGTGCAACCCATGAAATCAATCTATGACTTCGACGCCATTCAAATGAATGGTCAACCCTTGGCGCTGGCTTCACTGCGCGGCCAAGTGATGTTGATCGTGAACACCGCCAGTGCCTGTGGCTTCACACCCCAGTTTGGGGGTTTAGAAAAAATTCACCAAGCCTACAAAGACCAAGGCTTGGCCGTGTTGGGATTTCCCTGCAATCAGTTTGGCAGCCAAGATCCTGGCAGCAACGAGTCGATTGCCAGCTTCTGCCAACTGAACTACGGCGTGAGTTTTCCCATGATGGAAAAGATCAAGGTGAATGGTCCCGAAGCGCACCCCCTTTACCAATGGTTGTGCGCAGAAGCACCCGGTTTGTTGGGCAGCAAGGCCATCAAGTGGAATTTCACCAAGTTCTTGATTGGCCGCGATGGCCGCGTGCTCAAACGCTATGCGCCGATGGACAAGCCAGAGAACATTCGAAAAGACATTGAAGTGGCTCTGAGCGCTGCTTAAGCACTCAGCGTCAAGGCCTCGTCCACCAACTCCACCCAGTGCCGAACGGGCACGTCTGCGCCACTTTGTAAATGGGTGATGCAACCAATGTTGGCGCTCAAAATGGCCTTGGGTTGCAACTTGTTCAGATGACCCAATTTGCGATCACGCAAGGCATACGCGGTATCGGCTTGCAAGACAGAGTAAGTACCGGCTGAGCCGCAGCACAAGTTGGACTCTAGCTCGGTGACTCGCAACTGAAAACCCAATTGACCTAACTGCGCTTCAACGCCGCCCTTCAATTGCTGCCCGTGCTGCAATGTGCACGGTGGGTGATAGGCCAGGGGTCCTGCTGCGGCCACCACCTCGGGTTTCAAACGCTTTTGAAGTTCAGGCAAACACAAAGGCAACAACTCACTCAGATCCCGTGTGAGTTCTGAAATGCGTTTGGCTTTGTCTGCATACTGCGCATCGTGTTGCAACAAGTGGCCATATTCTTTGACCGTGACACCGCAACCCGAAGCATTCATGACAATGGCTTCTACGCCTTGAGTGACCCATGGCCACCATGCGTCAATGTTGCGCCGCATGTGGTCCAAGCCACCCACCTGATCGTTCAAGTGAAATTTAACGGCACCACAACAACCCGCCTCAGGCGGCACCACCACTTCAATGCCACATGCATTGAGCACACGTGCTGTGGCGGTGTTGATGTTGGGCTTCATGGCAGGCTGGACGCAGCCCGCCAACATCAGTACTTTTCGTGCATGGGTTTGGGTGGGCCAAGCACCAGCGTCCTGAGGCGCGGGCACCTTGGCTTGAAGCGTTGCGGGCAACAAAGCCCTCACGCTTTGTCCCAGCTTCATGGCGGGCGCAAACAGAGCGGACGTCAGGCCTTCTTTCAAAAGCCAACGGACTGCGCGTTCTTGAACGGGCCGCTGAACTTTGGCATCGACCACCTTGCGACCCAGGTCCACCAAATGGCCGTACTGCACGCCACTGGGGCACGTGCTTTCGCAATTGCGGCAGGTGAGGCACCGGTCTAAATGCATTTGCGTTTTGCGCGTGGGCTCGGCACCTTCAAAGACTTGCTTCATCAGATAGATACGGCCACGCGGTCCATCCAGTTCATCGCCCATCAACTGATAAGTGGGGCACGTGGCCGTGCAAAAACCACAGTGCACACACGAGCGAAGAATGGCCTCGGCTTCTTGACCGAGCAGGGTGTTTTGAAACTCAGGTGCGAGTTGGGTTTGCATGTTGAGCCTCAGAAATGCGCGTTCAATCTGCGAGGGCCAAACAGGCCGGCAGGGTCAAATTCTTGTTTCAGTGCGTGCTGAATGCGTTGATGTACCGCATCCAGCGGCGTGAAGACGGGCACCGACACTGGCAGGGCCGCACTGGCTTGCTGCGGTCTTCTGAACAAGGTGGCCTGACCCCCCACCGCTGCGGCGGCTTTGCGAAGGGCTTCAGCTTCTGACAGCGGCGCCCAGACCCAGCGCTGAGCGCCATGCCATTCAATGAAGGGCGCGCTTGTACTTGCTGGCAAATTCAAAACGGGCGCCGTTTGAGGCACCGACAAACGCCACAAGGCCGCATCGGGCGATGCTGCGGCTTGCGTAAAAAAGGGCAAGCGTTGGTCTGCACAGGCGATCCAATCTTGGGTTGCACTCTCGGATGCTTGCACCAACAATTCACTGTTCAAGGCCGCAAGGTCCTGCGACATGCGAACTTTGGCGGCCTCAACGGCTGCGTGTGCGCCGCGAAGACGCACGAACAACATCTCGGGCTGGCCTGGCATGCTGTTGTCTTGGACCCAACAACTGGCATTCAAAGGCAAAGGTTGACCACCCCAGCGATGCAACAATGCCAGCGCTTGAGCTTGTGGCAACCGGCACATGAGGTGAGCCTCTGCGGGTGCGACGGGCAATACTTTCAAAGAGACTTCGGTGATCAAACCCAAGGTGCCCCAGCTACCCGCCAGCAATCGGCTAACGTCATAACCCGCCACATTCTTCATGACCTGGCCACCAAAAGTCAGGTGCTCGCCGCGGCCGTTGATGAATTTCAAACCGAGCACAAAGTCGCGAACTGCGCCCACACTGGCGCGCGCTGGACCACTCAAACCCGATGCCACCATGCCACCCACGGTGGCTTGGCTGTGGGTGCGGTCGGCTGCAAACACCGGAGGTTCAAACGCCAAGCACTGGCCTTGCGCTGCCAGTGTTTTTTCCAAATCACACAATAGCGTGCCAGCGCCGACAGTGATGACTAACTCACTGGGCTCATATTGCACAATGCCCGACAGACCGCGTGTTTCCAGCAACTCGCCTTCCAAGGCCTCGCCATAAAAATCGTGGCTCCCCGAACCGTGGATCCGAAAGCTTTTGCGTAGTGCAGACCCCGTCGATGCAGCGGCGCGCACGGTGTCCAACAAGGCAGCCAGATCTGGGTAAGCGCTTGGACTTGAGCGAATGGTTGGACTGTCGTTCATGTCGCCATGTTAAACGGACACGCTCTGTTTCTGGCCACTTTTGCAGAACGCAAGCGTCAAAAATAGGTCAATTCAGTTGTTGAAAAAACTCACAAGCAAACCAGGTGTGTCGACCCGCATGGCAAAAACACAACCCGATTGGGGCAAGGCTTGAAGCTCTGCCGTACTTCGGCCATGGGCCGATGTGGTGATGAACAGGGTGCGCAAATCTTCTCCGCCAAAACATGGCATGGTGGGGCACTGAACAGGCGTTTCAATGTAAGCGACACACCGACCATCGGGCGCAATTTTGGCCAAGCGATGACCCTCGTACATGGCGGCATAGTAAAACCCCTCCGCATCCACAGCGGCGCCATCGGGTCGGCCTGCGTAAGACTGCGCCACATCCGATCCATAAATCCAGTCTTTGGGCTTGGCTGGAAATTGTGCAAAGACACGTTCATGGGTCATTTGCTGTGATGTCACATCAAAGTCCCAAGCGCGAATGCAATGTGCGCCCGTGTCGGACCAGTACATGGTTTTGCCGTTGGGTGACCATGCCAAGCCGTTGGCCACTGTGGCCTGATCGGCTTTGGACTGCAGTGCGTGGTTGGCTTGTAAGGCATACAAAACACCGGCGGCTTGATCGCGCGGCTCGTACATCGTGCCACTCCAAAAATTGCCGGCAGGATCGCACTTGCCATCGTTGAATCGCAGTTTGCTTGTGTCGTAGGGTGCAGCGGCCAACAATTCCAACGCACCTCCCCATTCACGTGCGCGGTAAATACCGCTTCGCAACGCCATGACCCAGCCGCCTTTGCTTGCAGGCGCAAAACAACCTGGCTCTTCTTGCAAAGGCCAATCTTCAACTGCATGGCTTTGCGACAAATCAGATGAAACCTTCATGCGCCGCAATCGGCGTCCCGGAATATCGACCCAATACAAACATTTTTCTTGAGGATGCCAAAAGGGCGACTCGCCCAAGACATCGGCTTGGGTTGTCATGCAGTGCCATGCGGGTCGCACAAAAGGAATTTCAGCAGTCATCGATACGCTCAGTTTGAAACATTGCTGGCATTGTCAATTAATTTGGGTATGTAACCCTTGGTAACAAAAACAACAGGCGAAAAAAAGCCCGCCGAAGCGGGCTGTGAGGATGGAGACTAACTTCTCGGAAAGTCTTTGGGAAATCTTGACAGATTAACCGTGATAAGCAGTTTCGCCGTGTGAGCTGATGTCCAAACCTTCGCGCTCTGCTTCTTCAGAAACACGCAGTCCAACAGTCAGGTCAACCAACTTGAAAGCCACAAAGGAAACCACACCAGACCAGACAACTGTCACGAGCACGGCTTTGGCTTGTGTCCAAACTTGTGCAGCGATGGAGTAATCAGCAGCTGTGATGCCAGTGGCTGTGACCCAGTCGGCCACGAAGCCAGGGCCGCCCAAGGCTGGTGAATTGAACACACCGGTGAGCAACGCGCCGACGATACCGCCCACGCCGTGAACACCGAAGACGTCCAAGGAGTCATCTGCGCCCAACATTTTCTTCAGGCCATTGACGCCCCATAAACATGCGAAGCCAGCAATGATGCCAATCACCAAGGCGCCGCCGATACCGACGTTGCCAGCCGCTGGCGTGATGGCCACCAAACCAGCCACTGCACCGGATGCAGCACCCAACATAGAGGCTTTGCCACGCATCAGCGCTTCACCGACACACCATGCCAACACGGCAGCGGCTGTGGCCAACAAAGTGTTCACGAAAGCAAGGGCTGCAAAACCGTTGGCTTCGAGGGCAGAGCCCGCGTTGAAACCGAACCAGCCCACCCACAACAAGGAGGCACCAACCATGGTCAATGTCAAAGAGTGAGGTGCCATGGCTTCGCGGCCATAACCAATGCGCTTGCCAACCATGAAGGCACCAACCAAACCAGCCACCGCAGCATTGATGTGAACCACGGTACCGCCAGCGAAGTCGAGGGCACCCCATTGCCAGATCATGCCGGCTTTGCTGTTCATTTCGTCCACAACTTCTTTCGCTGTGTAAGCGTCAGGACCCATCCAGAACCAGACCATGTGTGCGACGGGCAAGTAGCTGAAAGTGAACCACAAAGTCATGAAGAGCAAGACTGCGGAGAACTTCATGCGCTCTGCAAATGCACCCACGATCAAGGCACAAGTGATGCCAGCGAAAGTGGCTTGGAAACCCGCGAAGGTAATTTCAGGAATGGCGACGCCTTTGCTGAAAGTCGCAGCGTTGGCAAAGGTACCCGTTGCGTTGTCCCAGATGCCGTTCATGAACAAGCGATCCAGACCACCAATGTAAGCATTGCCTTCAGTGAACGCCAAGCTGTAGCCGTAGATGAACCACAACACAGTGATCAAGGAGAAAGTGACCATGACTTGCATCAGCACTGACAACATGTTCTTGCTGCGGACCAAGCCGCCATAGAACAAAGCCAAGCCTGGCACGACCATCAAGATCACTAAGATGGTGGAAACCATCATCCAAGCTGTATCGCCTTTGTTAGGAACAATGGCAGGTGCTGCTTCAGCGGCTGCGGGTGCTGCGGCAGGCGCAGTGGCAGGAGCTGTTGCTTCAGCTTTGGCTTCAGGCTTGGCTTCCGCTTTGGCTTCTACTTTTGCTTCCGCTGCTGGGGCAGTTTGTGCAAATGCCGCACCGCCAAAACACAGCGTCAATCCCAATGCGAGGGAGGCTAGTAATTTTTTCATTCTGTTCTCTCTTTCTGGGCCATCAAAGGGCTTCAGCCCCAGTTTCACCGGTGCGAATGCGAATGACTTGTTCCAAGTCGTACACAAACACTTTGCCGTCACCAATCTTGCCGGTGCGAGCACCCGATTCAATGGCTTCGATCACGCGCTCGACCAACTCGTTAGAGACGGCGGCTTCAATCTTGACCTTGGGCAAGAAATCAACCACGTACTCAGCACCGCGGTACAGCTCGGTGTGGCCCTTTTGGCGACCAAAGCCTTTGACTTCGGTCACAGTAATGCCTTGTACACCAATACCAGACAGGGCTTCACGCACCTCGTCCAGCTTGAAGGGTTTAATGATGGCGGTCACCAGTTTCATGATGGCTCCTTGTAATTCAGAAAATTAGAACGTGTACTTGAGGCCAACAACCAAGCCGGCTTTGCCCAATTGCTTGCCAGCGGGGCTGACGTAAGAACCGGTTTTGGCGTTGGTGCCAATGACAGCAGCAGAAGCGGCCAAACCATTGCCCAAGTCTTTGCCCAATGTCAGGGCTGCGTCTGTGTACGAGTAAATGCTGTTACCAGCGCCTTTGACACTTTGGTAGCCGAGGTGAGGTGTGAATGTGTAGCCATCACCCAAATCAAAATTGGCGGTCAGGTCCACATAAGAGCTGCCTTTGCTGTTGGCAAAGCCAAACAAATTGCCTGTGCTTTGTGAATACTTCAATGTGGTGGGGCCCATGGTGACGGCGCCATACAACTCATTGGTGTTGGCGCTCACAGCCAAGCCATTGCCAGAATATTCATAGTGCAAGAAGCCCACGTCGTAAGCAACTTCGCCCACGGAGAACTTGTAACCACCGTAGTAGTCAACTTCTGCATTGGATTTACCACCAGAGTCTTTGATCCACTTGATGCTAGAAGCCCAAACGCCTACATAAACGCCGCTCTTGTCTGCGTAGTCTGCACCGCCTTGCAATGCGGGGTCCATACGGCTTTGTGAAATGCCGCGGTAACGGTATTCGTTCACGCCGCCTACATTGAATGACAAAGAAGACTCGGGTTCTGCGGGGGCGGCTTGGGCAAATGCACTGCCAGCAGCGGCCAAAGACATGGCCAACATCAAGGGGGTAACGATCTTTTTCATTGGGAGCTCCTGTTAAATAAGAATGAGAATGGTGGGTTCAAGCATTTAGCATGCCAAAGCGTAAAAGGCCTGCCTGCTGAACCCGCTCGCCCCTCTGACGGGGGTGCATTTTGTAGAGACCGGTGTTCCAATGGGCTTTGCACCGCCCTAGGTCCGGCTGATTCCAGCCTTACACACCTCGCACCGGTTTGGTGCAAGGAGTGTTTATGCGTCTTTCTTTGGTGCAAAGTAGGGCCTTGGTGGGCCTTCTATCCCCTGCCGTCACCGTCGAGGTGCATTTGGCCAATGGATTGCCCAGCTTCACATTGGTGGGTTTGGCCGATGTCGAAGTCAAAGAGGCCAGGGAACGGGTACGGTCCGCCTTGTTGAATTCAGGCTTTGAATTCCCCAACAACCAGCGAATCACGGTCAATTTAGCGCCCGCCGACTTGCCCAAAGATTCAGGTCGCTTTGATTTGCCCATCGCACTGGGGATCTTGGCGGCCAGTGGGCAAATTGACGGTAGCCGACTGCATCGCTATGAGTTTGCTGGCGAGTTGTCCTTGTCCGGCGCGCTGAGGCCCGTGCGTGGGGCATTGGTCATGGGTTTGGCACTCTACAAGCTGGCAAATGCGCCCCACTTGGTGTTGCCCCCTGGCAGTGCCGAGGAGGCTGCTTTGGTGCCTGGCGCCACGGTTTACCGGGCCAAACATTTGCGAGAAGTGGCTCAGCCGTTTTTGCCAGTAGGTCAAACATCCGATGACGCCACCAGCACTTGGGAGCGCCTGCCAGAGCCCGTGCACCCGCCTCAGGCAGTCTTCACGCCGGCCTTGGACTTGGCCGATGTCAAAGGCCAAACAGGTGCCAAGCGCGCATTGGAAATTGCAACAGCGGGTGGACACAGTTTGCTCATGGTGGGTCCTCCAGGTTCAGGCAAGTCGATGTTGGCGCATCGCTTCGCCGGCTTGTTGCCCGATTTGAGCGTGGATGAGGCTTTGGAAACAGCATCGGTGGCCAGTTTGGCTGGGCGCTTTCAAATTGCAAATTGGCTGAAACGCCCCACACGCCATCCCCATCACTCGGCCAGTGCCGTGGCATTGGTCGGTGGTGGCTCACCGCCCCGCCCCGGCGAAATTTCCTTGGCGCACCATGGCGTTTTGTTTTTGGATGAGCTGCCTGAATTTCCAAGGTCCGCATTGGAGGCTTTGCGCGAACCCTTAGAGTCGGGCAGCGTCACCATTTCACGCGCAGCACATTCGGCTGAGTTTCCTGCACGTTTTCAGTTGATTGCCGCCATGAACCCTTGCCCCTGCGGCTATGCAGGCCAGGTTCGAACGCCAGGTCAGGAAGGCCCCATTTGCCGATGTACCCCCGATCAAGTGCACCGCTACAGCAACAAAATCAGCGGACCCTTGCTTGACCGAATTGATCTGCACATCGAGGTTCCCAGCCAAAGTGCTGCACAGTTGATCCATGCAACGGTGGGAGAAAGCACCGCCACCATCAAGACGCGTTGTGATCGGGTGAGGCGCAGATCACTTCAGCGGCAAGGCTGTACCAATCAAGCGCTCAGCGGGGCGGCGCTCGACCTTCATGGCAAATTAGGCCCAGAGGCTGCGGCCTACCTGACCCAAGTGGCCACACATTTTTCGTGGAGTGGCCGAAGCACCCACCGCGTTCTGAAAATTGCCAGAACGATTGCCGACTTGGCAGAGCGTCAAGACATTTTGTCTGTGCACATCGCTGAGGCTGTTCAATATCGCAGGCCGTTCGCAGCGCACCGATAATGCAGTCATGCGCAGAATCAGGCCGTACTGGGATCTCACAAGAATCTCTCATCACGCTCCCGAATTAGCGCCCTTTGCAGTTTGGCTGTCTTGGGCTCAATTGATCACTTGGGGCAGCGTGTTTTACACCTTCTCATTGATCATGGGACCGGTGGAGCGCGAGCTGGGCCTCAGCCGCGCAGATGCTTCACTGGGTTTCAGTTTGGCCTTGTTGGCAGATGGTCTGATGGCTTATGCCATAGGGCGCTGGATCGACCGCGGTCACGAACGCCGGGTGATGACTTGGGGGTCTGCTTGGGTGGGATTGTGTTTGTTGGCACACAGCTTCATTGACAGCCTTGTGGGCTTTTATGCGGTGTGGTTAGGCCTGGGCTTGGGCATGTCCGCCACCTTGTACGCGCCCGTGTTTGCCGTGGTCACGCGACGGTTTCCAAATGACTTTCGGCGCGCCATCATCATCATGACTTTCTTGGGCGGATTGGCCAGCACGGTGTTCATACCGCTGTCGTCTTGGTTGATTCAAAGCTTGGGCTGGCGGCATGCCTTGTGGGTCTTGGCATTGATGCAGTGGCTGATCTGCATGCCCTTGCATGCATGGTTGCTGAAAGGTGCAGCGCCTCAAAAGGCGCTTGTACATGCAATCACAAGTCCAGACGCCAATGCAGATTCAAATGCGCGCCTCGCCACACCAACAGTTTCCATCAAAGTGCATTTAAAGCGCGCGCCCTTTTGGTTGCTGGCGGGCTTCATGCTGATGACCGCCATTGTCAGCTCTGCATTGCCTGCACACATGGTGAGTTTGTTGGAAGAAGCGCACCTGTCACCAGCGTGGGTCATTGCCATTCCAGCTTCCATTGGCGCCATTCAAGTGCTGGGGCGTTTCTTGTTGTTTTTGTTTGAAAAACATTTGGATGTTCATGCTGCCAACCGATGGATTCCATGCCTGGTACCTCTGGGCTTGGTGTTTTTGGTTATGGGTGGATTGGCTCCCTGGGCGGCTTTGCTGTTCGTCACGTTTTATGGCCTCGGCAATGGTCTGAACACCATCGTCAAAGGCACTGCCATGGCGCAATATGTCAGTCGCGACCATGTGGGACAACTCAATGGCGTGTTGGGTGTGCCATTGGCCATGGGGCGCGCTGTAGCCCCTTGGGCTTTGGGTTTGATGTGGACACCCGAGGTGGGCTATGCGCACGGCCTGCGTTGGATGTTGCTGGCCGGCGTTTTGGGCGTAGCGTGTTTGTGGTGGGCGCAAAAGTGCGCGCACCAAGCACACATGAAGGCGCTCACAGATTAGGCGCCAACAATCTCTGAATGTCTGCCACTTTCAAGTTCTGACGTTTGGCCAAATCTTGGACCTGGTCTTCACTCACTTTGCCCACGTTGAAGTATTGACTGTCGGGGTGGCTGAGGTAAAAACCGGACACGCTGGCGGCAGGCGTCATGGCCAAGCTCTCTGTGAGGCCCATGCCAATCTCTTCGCATTGCAAGAGTTCAAACATTTGCTTTTTGACGGAGTGGTCTGGGCACGCAGGATAGCCTGGTGCAGGTCGGATGCCTTGGTATTTTTCAGCAATCAAATCGTCAAGCGATGCGTCTTCTGTGGCGGCGTAGCCCCACAAATCTTTGCGCACGCGCTCGTGCAGGCACTCTGCAAAGGCTTCGGCAAAACGATCGGCCAAAGCCTTGAGCATGATGGCGCTGTAGTCGTCATGTGCCGCTTCAAAAGCTTGTTCGCGTTTTTCAACACCAATGCCCGCAGTGACTGCAAAAACGCCAACGTAGTCTTGTAGTTTGGTAGGTTGACCTTTTGCGTCAAGCAAAGGCGCCACAAAATCTGCCAAACAACGGCTGGGCTTGCCCGTTTGCTTTTCTGTTTGTTGACGCAGGCCATGCCAGGTGAGCACAGGCGTTTGACGCGACTCATCGGCATACAAAGCAATGTCGTCGTGGTTCACGCTGTTGGCAGGATACAAGCCCATCACACCGTGCGCGGTGAGCCAACGGCCTTCAATGATTTTGTGCAGCATCTTCTGCGCATCATTGAACACCTTTTGTGCTTCCACGCCCACCACTTCGTCTTTCAAAATGGCGGGGTACGGGCCGGCCAAATCCCAAGTTTGGAAGAAGGGGCCCCAGTCGATGTAACGCGCCAACTCAGCCAGGTCAAAATTCTTGAACACACGGCGACCAATGAACTTGGGCGTAGGTGACTTGAACGCGTTCCAGTCGATGTTGGTTTTGTTGCTACGCGCTTTGGCCAATGGCCACATCGGCGTTTGCTTTTTGTTGGCGTGCAGCTCACGCACTTTGGCGTAGTCGGCATTGAGTTCGTCAATGTACGCAGCCGCTTGGTCAGACAACAAACCTTGCGCCACGCTCACGCTGCGCGAGGCATCGGGCACATAGACCACCGGGCCTTCATAATGCGGTGCAATTTTGACGGCCGTGTGCACGCGGCTGGTGGTGGCGCCACCAATCAGCAAAGGCATTTTGCGCAAACGGAAATGCGCGTCCTTTTGCATCTCGCTGGCCACGTACTGCATCTCTTCCAAGCTGGGGGTGATGAGACCGGACAAGCCAATGATGTCAGCATTTTCTTCTTTGGCCTTGGCCAAAATTTCATGACAAGGCACCATCACGCCCATGTTGACCACGTCAAAGTTGTTGCACTGAAGCACCACGGTCACGATGTTCTTGCCAATGTCGTGCACGTCGCCTTTGACGGTGGCAATCACAATCTTGCCTTTGGACTTCACGTCTTGACCGGCAGCTTCTTGCTGGCGTTTTTCTTCTTCGATGTAGGGCACTAGGTGCGCAACGGCTTGCTTCATGACCCGCGCAGACTTGACCACTTGCGGCAAGAACATCTTGCCTTGACCAAACAAATCGCCCACCACGTTCATGCCATCCATGAGCGGGCCTTCAATCACATGCAGCGGTCGGCCGTTCTTGGCCAAAATTTCTTGATAGGCTTCTTCGGTGTCTTCGGTGATGAAGTCGGTAATGCCGTGCACCAAGGCATGTGACAGGCGTGCCGATACAGACACGGGCGCATCGGGTGTGCCGCGCCAAGCTAGCTTTTGTGAATCATCTTTGGCGGCACCTTTGGCATTTTCTGCCACTTCCACCAAACGCTCACCCGCGTCGGGACGGCGATTCAACACCACGTCTTCCACACGCTCACGCAAGTCAGGTTCTAGCTCGTCGTACACGCCCACCATGCCGGCATTGACAATGCCCATGTCCATGCCCGCTTGAATGGCGTGGTACAAAAACACCGTGTGAATGGCTTCGCGCACAGGGTCGTTGCCGCGGAAGCTGAACGACACATTGGACACACCGCCCGACACTTTGGCGCCTGGCAAATTTTGTTTGATCCAGCGCGTGGCTTCAATAAAGTCAACGGCGTAGTTGTTGTGCTCTTCAATGCCGGTGGCAATGGCAAAAATGTTCGGATCAAAAATAATGTCTTCGGGTGGAAAGTCCACCTCATCGACCAGCACGCGGTAGGCGCGTTCGCAAATTTCTATTTTGCGTTGGTAGGTGTCAGCCTGGCCTTTTTCATCAAACGCCATCACCACCGCTGCAGCGCCATAGCGCTTGATCAACTGTGCTTGCTGCTTGAAGGCATCTAGGCCTTCTTTCATGCTGATGGAGTTGACGATGCCTTTGCCTTGAATGCAGCGCAGACCCGCTTCAATCACACTCCATTTGGAGGAGTCGATCATGATGGGCACGCGGGCAATGTCGGGCTCGGAGGCAATGAGGTTCAAGAAACGAACCATGGCCGCTTGGCTGTCCAACATGGCTTCGTCCATGTTGATGTCAATGATTTGTGCGCCGTTTTCCACCTGCTGACGGGCCACGGCCAAGGCTTGCTCGTACTCGCCATTCAAAATCATGCGGGCGAAGGCTTTGGAGCCTGTGACATTGGTGCGCTCACCAATGTTCACGAAAAGAGTACCCGTGCCGATTTGAACCGGCTCTAAGCCAGACAGTTTTAACGGGGGAACAGCAACTGAAGACACAACTCACCTCTTGGATCGCAGGTGAGCGTGGTTTGCAATAAGAATGGGGTATGCCCCAGATTGAACTCCAAGCCTGACTCGCAACCTTGATGGGCGGCGAGCTGCAACGCTCCTTGGAGATGGCTTATTTTAACTGGCTAAACGGGACGATCAGGCCGCCTCTTTGTAAAACGCCGCCGTGTGCAAGCCTCTGGGTGCCAATGGACCCACGGCCTTTTGAATGGCATCGATGTGATCTGGCGTGGTGCCGCAACAGCCGCCCACAATGTTGACCAAACCTTCCGCGGCAAACTCATGCAGCAAACGGCTGGTGACTTCTGGCGTTTCATCAAAGCCGGTCTCACTCATGGGGTTGGGCAAGCCCGCGTTGGGGTAGCAACTGATGAAGGTGTCCTCTGCCACTTTGGCCAACTCTTGGACATACGGGCGCATCAAGGTCGCGCCCAATGCGCAATTCAAACCAATGGCCAAGGGGCGCGCATGGCGCACACTGTGCCAAAAGGCGGTGACGGTTTGACCACTCAAAATGCGACCCGAGGCGTCGGTCACGGTGCCGCTGATGATGAGGGGCAAGCGTTCGCCACTGGCTTCAAAATATTCCTCAATGGCAAACAAGGCAGCTTTGGCATTCAAGGTGTCAAAGATGGTTTCCACCAACAACACATCCACGCCGCCTTCTACCAAGGCCTGGGTTTGCTCGTAATAGGCTTTGCGCAAAGTTTCAAAGTCCACGTTGCGTGCGCCAGGATCGTTCACATCAGGACTGATGCTGGCTGTTTTGGGAGTGGGGCCCAAAGCGCCAACGGCAAAGCGTGGTTTCTCTGGTGTTGAAAACTTGTCGCATGCTGCACGGGCCAAGGCCGCAGAGGCCCGGTTCATTTCGATGGCCAAGTCGGCCATGTTGTAGTCTTCTTGCGCAATGGTGGTTGCACCAAACGTATTGGTTTCGATCATGTCTGCGCCAGCGGTCAGATAGCCTTCGTGAATGTCACGGATCACATCTGGGCGCGTGAGGCTCAGCAGCTCGTTGTTGCCCTTTACGTCTTTGGCAAAGTCTTTGAAGCGCTCACCGCGGTAATCGGCCTCGCTCAATTTGAAGCGCTGAATCATGGTGCCCATGGCGCCGTCCAAAATGGCAATGCGTTTTTCCAGAATTTCTGGCAGGGCTTTCGCGCGGGTGTAATTCAAGGCTTTCATCCCCCTATTGTAGAAAAACAAACTGACTCATGAGAATTCGTCACAGTCAGGCCCACCCCCAATTGAAGCTTGTTGCCAATCTCTCTATATTGAGTACATGAAAAAACGTCAATTTTTGGCCTTGAGTGGCAGCGCCCTGCTCTCTGGTTTAACACCCTCCGCCGCCTTCTCCCAAGCCAAATTTCCCGAACGCCCTATTAAGGTCATTGTGCCTTTCGCCCCGGGTGGCGATGGCGACATCATTGGCCGCTTGTGGGTCAAATTTGCCATTGCGCATACCGGTGCCAATTTCATTGTCGACAACAAAGCGGGCGCTGGCGGGGCCATTGGCGCAGCAGAAGCCTCCCGAGCCAAGGCCGATGGTTACACCCTCTTGCTGGGCACTTCTTCCACTCAAATCATCAATCCTCTGGCTTCTGGCACGGCCACCTACGACGCGATCAAAGACTTCAATTTGGTTGGCATGGTCAGCATCAATCCCACCTGCATCGTGGTCAACCCCAGCGTGCCGGCCAACAATCTCAAAGAGTTGGTGAATTTGATCAAGGCCAGCCCCGGCAAGTACGCCTATGGCTCAGCCGGCCCAGGCACCATCACCAACCTCACAGGTGAACTGTTCAAACTGCAAGGCGGCAAGCTCAATGTGCAGCATGTCCCCTACAAAGGCGGCGGTCCCGCCATGCAAGATTTGGTGGCAGGCCATGTCCCCATGATCACGCCCATCATGTCGTCTGCAGTACTGGCGCAGCACCGTGCAGGTCGCGCACGCATTTTGAGCGTCAACAGCGATGCACGCCTTAAAGCGGCACCTGAAATTCCAACATCGGTTGAGGCGGGTATTCCAGACATGCGCGTGCAAGTTTTCAATGCGGTGTTCACACCCGCCGGCGTGCCGCGCGAGGTGATGGACTTTTTGCGCGCCACGCACAACAAGGTGCGCAACGACCCCGCTTTTTTGCTGGACCTTGAAAAAGCCGGCGCTGACCCCTTCACTTTGGCAGACCCCGAAAAATTCATTGCCGACGAAGTGGTCCGTTGGACCAATGTGATCAAAGCCACGCAGTTCAAGACCACCTGAACCGCAATTCTTAACGCCGCGAATCTTGCATTGACTTAAGAATGCAAGGCGGCGTCAACCGTCTACAAAATCCAGGCAATCACATGGTGGACAATACCCGCTGTGACAAGCTCTGTTTTATCCACGCCCTCTAGCAACATCCTGCGCATTCTCAGTGAGGTGTTTGGCTACGAGTCGTTCAGAGGCCCCCAGCAAGACATCATCTCGCATGTCACCGGCGGACACGATGCCTTGGTTCTCATGCCAACTGGCGGCGGCAAAAGTTTGTGTTACCAAATTCCCGCCATTGCCAGGCAGCAAGCTGGCTTGGGCATCGCCATTGTGGTGTCGCCGCTCATTGCGCTCATGCACGATCAAGTGGGCGCATTGCATGAGGCGGGTGTCAGTGCCGCATTTTTAAACTCCACGCTCAGCCCAGACGAAACCAGTGCCATCGAACAACGCTTGCGCAAAGGCGACATCACGCTTTTGTATGCTGCCCCAGAGCGCATCAACACACCCCGCTTTTTGGCACAACTCGATTCGCTGTATGCCCAAGGCCTTCTCAGCTTGTTTGCCATTGACGAAGCGCATTGCGTCAGCCAATGGGGCCATGATTTCCGCCCCGAGTACCGCAGCCTCACTGTTTTGCATGAACGTTTTCCAGGCGTACCGCGTGTTGCCTTAACGGCCACTGCCGACGCCCTTACACGTGCCGACATCATTGAACGACTGCAACTTGAAGAAGCCCAACTCTTCATCAGCAGCTTCGATCGCCCCAACATTCGCTACACCATCGTCGAGAAAAAAGATGCGTCTACCCAACTGCTGCGATTCATCGAGCGCGAGCACGAAGGTGAGGCTGGCATTGTGTATTGCCAGTCACGCAAACGGGTTGAAGAAGTGGCCGAGATGTTGGCCCAAACCGGCATCGATGCCCTGCCGTATCACGCCGGCCTAGACGCGGCCCTGAGGCAAAAACACCAAGACCGTTTTTTGCGCGACGAAGGTGTTGTCATGGTGGCCACCATTGCATTTGGCATGGGCATCGACAAACCGGATGTTCGATTTGTGGCGCATCTGGACATGCCCAAAAACATCGAAGGCTATTATCAAGAAACAGGCCGTGCAGGGCGCGACGGTTTGCGTGCAGATGCCTGGATGGCTTATGGTTTGCAAGATGTGGTGAACCAACGCCGCATGATCGATGAAAGTCCCGCCGAAGAAAACTTCAAGCAAGTCATGCGCGGCAAATTGGATGCCTTGTTGGCATTGGCCGAAGCCACCGATTGCAGACGTGTTCGCTTGCTGTCTTATTTTGATGAAGTCAGCCAGCCCTGTGGCAATTGCGACAACTGTTTGAACCCACCCGCCGTTTGGGATGGCACCGATGCAGCCCGCAAATTGCTCTCCACCGTTTTCCGCGCTCAACAACACAGTGGTTTTTCTTTTGGTGCCGGCCACATCATGGACATCTTGCGGGGCAAGGCCACCGAAAAGGTCACGCAATACGGGCATACACAACTCAGCACCTTCGGTATCGGCGCTAACTTTAGCGAAATTCAATTGCGCGGCGTTTTACGCCAACTGATTGCCATGGGTGCTTTGAATGTGCAAGGACAGGTCTTCAACACCCTGCAACTCACCGAAGGCTCACGTGCGGTTCTGAAAGGGGAGGTCAGTGTGCAGTTGCGTGAGTCTTTAAGCCAAAAACCCGAAAAGCGCAGCCGTAAACCGCAGGCCCCTGGCCCCGCTGCCGCCAACCTCAGTCAAGACGCCTTGGTACGCTACATCAACCTCAAAGCATGGCGGGCCGAAGTGGCCAAAGAACACAACTTGCCTGCCTATGTCATTTTTCACGATGCCACTTTGGCCGCCATTGCTGCAGCTTCACCCCAAAACCCCGAAGACCTGCATGGCATCAGCGGCCTGGGCGCTAAAAAGCTGGAAGCCTACGGGCAAGACGTCTTGAGAATCTGCAAAGGCTGAGGCTGACATAGCGCCGGCCAACTTTATGCAAGTTTTGCATATATTTTGAGCTGATTCGGCAATTAGTCATTCCCAATTCAGGTCAGCCTCCCTAAAATTCAAGTCTGGTTACAAGAAGGGTACATTGCCGTTGGAAATTGACCAGCCAAGCGTGCCTTTTGGCGCGCTTTGGTCGTTTTTTGCAAGTGTCGTTTGCCATCGCCCAGGAAACTGTGCAGAAGAGGACATTTGCAAAAAACGATTTTTAAACTTTGGAGCTTTTCCCATGAACTCACCCGTGATGCAGGGCTTGAACCTGAATACACCCACGTACGTTAAAAACCCCAAGCTGATTGCTTGGGTGGCTGAAATGGCTGCCTTGTGCAAGCCCGCCAATGTTTACTGGTGTGACGGCTCCGAAGAAGAATACGACCGCCTGTGCCAACAGTTGGTTGACAGTGGCACCTTCAAAAAGCTCAATCCTGCCAAGCGTCCTGGCAGCTTCTTGGCTTGCTCAGACCCCTCGGATGTGGCCCGTGTTGAAGACCGCACTTACATCTGCTCTGAAAAGAAAGAGAACGCCGGCCCCACCAACAACTGGATGGCCCCCGCCGAGATGCGCAAAACCTTGAACCCTTTGTTCGATGGTTGCATGCAAGGCCGAACCATGTACGTTGTGCCATTCTCTATGGGCCCCTTGGGTTCTCACATTGCACACGTTGGCATTGAGTTGACCGACAGCGCCTATGTGGCCGTGAATCAAAAGCTCATGACGCGCATGGGCAAAGCGGTGTTCGACGTCATTGGCACCGATGGTGAGTTCGTGCCTTGCTTGCACACCGTGGGCGCACCTTTGGTCAATGGCGCCAAAGACACCACGTCTTGGCCTTGCAACCCCACCGTCAAGTACATCGTTCACTACCCTGAAACACGCGAGATTTGGTCTTACGGTTCCGGCTACGGCGGCAATGCTTTGTTGGGCAAAAAATGCTTGGCTTTGCGCATCGCGTCCAGCATGGGCCGCGAACAAGGTTGGTTGGCCGAGCACATGCTCATTTTGGGCGTGACCAATCCTCAAGGCAAAAAGTACCACGTGGCTGCGGCTTTCCCCAGTGCGTGTGGCAAAACCAATTTCTCGATGTTGGTGCCGCCCGAAGGTTTCAATGGCTGGAAAGTCACCACCATTGGCGACGACATCGCTTGGATCAAACCTCAAGCCAACGGCAAGATGATGGCCATTAACCCCGAAGCAGGTTACTTTGGCGTGGCACCAGGCACCAACCACCACACCAACCCCAACTGCATGGCCAGCTTGGACAAGAACGTGATCTTCACCAATGTGGCTTTGACCGATGACGGCGACGTCTGGTGGGAAGGCATGGACAAAGACACCGGCAAATTGCCAGACCATTTGATCGACTGGCAAGGCAAAGACTGGACCCCCCAGATTGCCAAAGACACGGGCGCCAAAGCGGCGCACCCCAATGCGCGTTTCACAGTGGCTGCCACCAACAACCCCGCACTCGACCCCGCATGGGACGATGCGGCTGGCGTGTCGATCGACGCCTTCATCTTTGGCGGTCGCCGCTCCACCACCGTGCCTTTGGTCACAGAAGCACGCAATTGGACCGAAGGCGTTTACATGGCCGCTACCATGGGCTCTGAAACCACTGCCGCTGCATTTGGTGCACAAGGCGTGGTTCGCCGCGATCCTTTTGCCATGTTGCCCTTCTGCGGTTACAACATGAGCGACTATTTCCAACACTGGTTGGACGTGGGCGCCAAGATTGAAGCGGGCGGTCACAAGTTGCCCAGCATTTACTGCGTCAACTGGTTCCGCAAAGACGAAGCCGGCAAGTTTGTGTGGCCCGGTTACGGCGACAACATGCGCGTTTTGAAGTGGATGATCGACCGCTTAGAAGGTCAGGCCCAAGGTCAAGAAACCATGTTTGGCATCACGCCAACTTATGGCGAACTGAACTGGACCGGCTTGAATTTCACAGCCGACCAATTCAAAACCGTCACCAGCATTGACAAAGCCGCGTGGCAACAAGAGTTGCAATTGCACACGACCCACTTTGAGCAGTTGGCTTACAACATGCCCAAGGCTTTGCTCGACACCAAAGCAGCGTTGGAACAGCGCTTAGCGGCGGTCTGACAAACGCTGCCTCGCGCCTCAAACTGGCGCAAGCTTTGTTGTGGTTCACACCGGCCATGTGGTCGGTGAACTACGTGGTCGCCAGAACTGCGCCAGGCATCATCAGCCCCCACGTGCTCGCACTGGGCCGATGGTTCTTGGCGGGGCTCATCTTGGCCGCCATCTCGCGCAGCGAGCTTTGGCGGGAGCGCCATCACGCCACCAAAGTTTGGCCTCAATATTTGGCACTGGGTACATTGGGCATGCTCATTTGTGGTGCTTGGGTTTATTGGGCGGCTGAAACCACCACGGCCATCAACATTGCCTTGATCTATGCCGCATCTCCTGTCTTGATCACCCTTGGCGCTGTGGTGGGCCTCAAAGAAAGCTTCTCTTGGCGTCAAGGTTTCGGTGTGGTGCTGGCCTTGTTGGGCGTCTTGCATGTGGTCGTCAAAGGCCAGTGGACGGCCCTGTCGCAAGTGGTCTGGGTACTGGGCGATGGCCTGATTGTGATGGCCATGGTGTCGTGGGCTGCTTATGCTTTGCTGCTGAAAAAATGGGCAAGCCCCTTGAGCTCCACAGCACGATTGGCTGCCACTTGCATGGGGGGCAGCTTGGTTCTGTTGCCCTTTGCTTTGACGGAATGGGTGACCACAGCTCATGCCGATTGGAGTTGGACGGCCAGCCTACTTGTCATCACCGCAGCGCTTTTTCCAGGAGTGGGTGCTTACTGGGCTTATGGTTTTTGTCAAAAAACATTGGGCGCCAGTCGCGTCGCGGCCAGCCTGTACATGGGCCCTTTGTATGGCAGTTTGGTCGCTTGGCTGTTCTTGGGTGAGACCTTGGGTTGGCACCATGCCATGGGGGCTGCCATGATCTTGCCTGGCATCTACTTGGCTTCGCAAAAATCGGTGACGCAGTGATGCGTCCTGAGCAGGCGAAAAAAACCTCCCGAAGGAGGCATGGATCATTGACGTCCAGCCAGGCTGAACGCCAACACAGGATCAGATGTAGTACTGGCGTTGGTTCAACAAACGGGCCACTCGGCGTTGTGTGCTGTTCTCGCCCAACAGAGTTTCCTCATCGCTGCGCGACGTGGCAATTTGCAACTCCGACATCAAGCGAGCATCCGTTTGTGCAATGGCCCACAGACGCTCATCAGAGCGACGTTGTGCAGCGCTGGCCGCCCAACGGTCCAAGCCAGTTTTCAACTGAATGGCCACTGACTTGGAAACGCCAGCGAACAAACCCACTGCCGCAAACACCACAGCCCACAGTGCAACCCATGCGGCCAACAAGTGACCTTCGGCCCATGTGTCAATCATCTGATCGGCCACCACAACGAATGCCGCCAGAACAGCAGCCAACAGCATGATGGCCAAAGTGCGTGTGGGGCTGAAGGTGTCGCTCAAGCGCTTGAAGTTGTTGACAACTTTTTCAGCACGGTCAACACCGGGGTGGGTCAGGGGGTACTCTAAGTGAACAAAATTGTGGTTCATGACGTTTCCTCTTTGCGAGATTGAATGCTTTGCAGATCTGGGGTTGATGCAAAAACGCATCATTTGCCCGGTCAATGCTTGAATCATAGGGTTTACTCTGATATTGTTCAACTTTATATTCATGATGCTTATCATTCACAACGGAAATGATTGAAGCCATACAAACCAACTTCCGCACCCTGGATCTGAACCTGCTTCGGGTTTTTGACGAGGTGATGGCGGAGCGCAGCTTGACCAAAGCGGCGCGCAACCTGTCCATCACGCAACCCGCGGTCAGCAATGCCTTGCGCCGCTTGCGTGAAACCCTGGGCGATGATTTGGTTCGCCGTGATGGCCAAGGCATTACGCCAACGCCTTTTGCCTTGACTTTGTGGCCTAGCGTGCGAGAGGCACTGGACCAACTCCAATCTGCCTTGGTGCCACAACAGTTTGTGCCTAGCCAAGCGCGCAACTCGTTTGTGTTGGCCATGGCCGATGCCACCGCGGCTGAATTGATGGGCGGCCTTGCACAAGAGCTTGAACATCACGCGCCCAACATTTCGGTGCGCGTTTTGCCGCTCACCACGCGCGACCCCAGGGGCTTGTTAGAAAACGGTGTAGTGGACTTGGCCTTGGGTTATTTTCCAGCTGTCTTGGCCGACTTGACGGCCCGTGCACAAATCGGTGAAGCCACCGCCTTTGAACATCACCGCTTGTACGACGGCGAATATGTGTGTGTGATGCGCAAAGACCATCCACTGGCGAAGAAAGAAATCACGCTGGAAGATTTTTGCAATGCGCGCCATTTGCTGGTGAGCTTTTCGGGTCGGCCGTATGGCTTCATTGACGAAGCTTTGGCATCGATTGGCAAACAACGGCGTGTGGTGATGACCGTGAATCAGTTTTTCACCGCTGGACGCGTGGTGGTGAACTCCGATTCGCTAACCGTGTTGCCGCGTCACTTTGTGCCCACCACAGGCATTTCAAAAGAGTTTTATTTGTGCAATTTGCCATTCAAGGTTCCGACTTTGCACGTGGACGCTTTGTGGCATCGCCGCAAACATGCACAGAGTGAACATATGTGGTTGCGCGATGTGCTGATCAACATTGCGCACGATGTCTTCAAAGATCAGGGCAGATGATGAACATTCAATTGCTGTCAGACCTTCATCTGGAAACTCACCCACATTTTGTGCCCGAATTTGCACCGGGTGCCGACGTCTTGATTTTGGCCGGTGACATTGGTTCCTATCAAGAAGGCTCCATGCTGGTCACTCAAGGTGACCAAGATTTTGGTCTGGCTCGGTTTTCACCTCGCGCAGATTTGGCCGCATGGCCAGTACCCGTTTTCTTTGTGCCTGGCAATCACGAATACGATGGCATGCCCTTTGAAGAAGCTCACGCACGATTGCAAGAAACCTGTGAGCGTTTGCAAATCACTTGGCTGCATCGGCGTGTGAAGGTGATGAACGGTGTGCGATTGATCGGCTGCACTTTGTGGAGTGATTTTGAAGCCTTGGTGCCCCTGCAAGGGCTCCTCACGCAACAACTCAAAGCCCGCGAAAAAGCAGAGCGTGCCGCCGATTTCTATTTGCGCAAAACGGGCACCACACTCGACGGGAAACCTTTTTTATCGGATGCAGTCAGAGCACAAGCGCAGGCCGATCAAGCGTGGCTAACCCAAGCATTGTCAGAACCCTTTGAAGGCGTGACAGTGGTCGTGACACACTTCGCACCCAGCTTGAAAAGTGCCGACCCTCGTTACGGTTTAACGCCCGGTACCGCAGGCTTTTGCAACGCGCTGGACCACTTGTTGCCCAAAGCCAATCTGTGGTTGCATGGTCATTTGCATTGCGCACATGACTATGTGCACGCGGGTTGCCGAGTGGTGGCCAACCCTTTGGGCTATGCACGCAAGAATGAACAACTGGCATTTGAAGCGCGCAAAATTTGGCGCGTTGATGCTTGATACTGTGGGTGATTTTGGATGACTTGGGCTTAATTGGCCCGTGCACTCAAGCCAGCAAAACAAGTGGTCATGATGATGTCAATGATTTCCTCGTCGGTGTGAAGCTCACTCATCTTCAAAAACTCCACCACCGGATCACAGGCCCTGGCATACAGTGTGTAAAGCACGGCCAAAGGTGGTAATGCCTGATTGATGAAGCCTTCTTTTTGCGCTTGCAAAATCCATGCACCCAACAAATCGCTGACCTTCATCAAGCCATCCATGTAAGGCTTGCTGCCCATCAAACTGGCGCGCAACGTGGAGTTTTGGCTAGGCAAGCTTGGCATTTCACCGGCCAATTTCAACTGCAAAACCCAACGCGCCGTCGCCATGAGTTTGTTCATGGACACACAGCTTGTAGGTCCCTGTTCTTCGGTTTGGTTCAAGTCCAACAAAAATGCCTCGGCCTTCTGCATCGCTTGAACCATGGCCGCGCAAGCCAATTCTTCTTTGCTATTGAAGTGTTTGTAAAGGCTGGCCTTGGCAATGCCCACTTCGGCAGCGACCTCGTCCACAGTCATGGCATCAAAGCCTTTTTCCGACAACAAGCGGTTGACGGAGGCCGTGATGGCTTGCTCACGTGCTTCGAGCATCTGGGCTTTGAATGACTTTTTAAGTGGCGCGTCTGCGGTGTTCATGCGGGCATTTTAGCGAGGGAAACTCAAAATTGAACTGAACAGTCATAAAATATCCAGAGCGTATACATTTTCAATACTGCCAAGGAACAAGACCCTCATGGACCGTCGTCAACTGCTCCAGACCACCCTCTACAGCACGCTGCTGTCTGGCCTTGGCGCATGCGCCAGCAACAACAAAGCTTTGGTGGAGACATCTGGAACGACACCTGCTTGGCCAACGCACATCCAAAAAATTGCATTTGGTTCGTGCATCAACCAAAACAAAGAGCAGCCCATTTGGCAAGCTGTTCTGGCCAATCGTCCCGATCTGTTCATTTTTGGAGGCGACACCGTCTATGCAGACAGCCAGCCATGGCAGTTGGCCAATCTCGAGCAGGCTTATGCCACCCAAGCGGCGCAGCCTGGTTTTGCGCAACTCCGCAAAACCATTCCACATATGGCCATCTGGGATGACAACGACATGGGTCTGAACGATGGCGGCGCAGAGTTTCAACACAAAGAAGCATCCAAAAAAGCCTTCCTTGACTTTTGGCGCTTGCCCGCCAACGACCCACGCCGTTCACGAGAAGGTCTCTACCATGCCATGAGCTTTGGTAACGCAGGACAGCGCGTTCAGGTCATCTTGCTGGACACGCGCTCATTTCGATCTGCACTTCGCAGAACAGACCAACGCGATGCGCCTGGCAAAGAACGCTATGTGCCCGATGCGGACCCTGCCAAAACCATGCTGGGAGAGGTCCAGTGGCAATGGTTGGCGGCGCAACTGCAAACGCCTGCAGACATTCGCCTCATTGTCTCTGGCGTACAGGTGGTGGTGGAAGGTCATGGCTGGGAAGGTTGGCACAATTTGCCCTTAGAGCAAGAAAAACTGCGCCAAGTGATTCGGCGCACAGGTGCCAAAGGCGTGGTTTTGTTGTCAGGCGATCGCCACATTGGCGCTGTCTATAAAAGCCCGTCGGCCAACTTGTACCCCCTTTACGAGTTCACTTCCAGCGGCATGACGCATGCATGGCAGACCGCAAAGGAGGCCGGCCCCAATCGCTTGGGCGAATTGGTGACACAAAACCATTTTGCAATGATCGAATTGGACTGGCAACAAAGGCAAATTCAATGGGGCTTTAAAAACACCCAAGATCAATGGCTTCAACAAGGCCGCATTGCCTTGGCTGAGCTTGAATAAAAACAAACCCGTCCACAAAGCCCGATAATCTCGGTTTTGATTTTTCACAACGCACGACAGGATCGTGACATTTCGCGGAGTACACCCATGCAAACCCCACCCATGATTCAAAGCGGCGCCGTTGCATACGGCTTGGCCACCATCGCCAAAGACGGCACTGTTTTAGACACTTGGTATCCAGCACCTCAGTTGGCTGAAGGCGTCAAAGAAAACGGCAGCCACGTGTTGAGTGAGGCTGATGTGCGCACGCAGTTGGGCGAGTCCTTCATCAAAGCACTGGGCACTTGCGAGTTGCGCGGCGTGAACGTGGTCGCTGTTAAAACCAGCATTGCCACATTGGCCGAGCCACCCAAAGACACACACGATGTGTTTTTGCGTTTGCATTTGCTCAGCCACCGCTTGGTCAAGCCACACCAAGCCAATGTCACCGGCATCTTTGGTCTGTTGGCCAATGTGGCCTGGACCTCCATGGGCCCTTGCCCACTGGACCAGTTGCAAGACGCACGTTTGCGCGCTCGCGCAGCCCGCGTGGTGTTTGACGTCAAGGCTGTGGACAAGTTCCCCTACATGACCGACTACGTGGTGCCCTCCGGTGTTCGCATCGCCAACGTGGACCGCGTGCGCTTGGGTGCGCATTTGGCCTCTGGCACGACCGTCATGCACGAAGGTTTCTGCAACTTCAACGCAGGCACATTGGGCGCTTCCATGGTGGAAGGTCGCATCAGTGCAGGCGTGTTGGTGGACGATCAAAGTGACGTGGGCGGCGGCGCCTCCATCATGGGCACCTTGTCGGGTGGCGGCAAAGAAGTGATCTCTGTTGGCAAGCGTTGCTTGCTGGGCGCCAACTCTGGCATTGGCATTTCATTGGGCGACGATTGCGTGGTGGAAGCGGGTTGCTATGTGACCGGCGGCACACGTGTGAAGATGCCCGATGGCAGCGTGGTCAAAGCGCGTGAGTTGTCGGGTCGCAACGGCATCTTGTTCCGCCGCGATTCACAAACAGGTGCGGTGCAAGTAATTCCCCGCACTGAGAGCTGGGGCAGCTTGAACGCCGACTTGCACAAAAACTGAATTTGCCCTTCATGCGCAGTTCAATGTCGCTCAAAGCCAGTGTGTTCTCACACTGGCTTTTTTCATGCCGTCTTTGCCAAATGTTGTTTGGCCAATGTCACATACCAATCTAAGCATGCGGGATTGGCCATGGCATCTTTGTTCACCACTTTTTCCAAGGGCTGACCCAACATCAGCTTCTTGATGGGCAGCTCTTGTTTTTTACCCGAGAGGGTGCGCGGAATTTCTGCCACTTGAAAAATTTCATTGGGCACAAAGCGCGGACTCAAAGCCGTTTTGATCGCGTTGTTCAAACTGTTTTTCATGTCTTGCGTCAATTGCAAACCGGGACGCAACACCACAAACAAAGGCATGTAGCTTTCGCGGCCTAAATATTCCAAATCAACCACCATGCTGTCGATCACTTCAGGCAATGCTTCGACGGCACTGTAGAGTTCGCTGGTGCCCATGCGCAAACCATGGCGATTGATGGTGGCATCGCTGCGACCAAAAATCACACAGCCTTCGCCGCCG
Organism: Limnohabitans sp. Hippo4; assembly: GCF_003063605.1. Taxonomy (NCBI): domain Bacteria; kingdom Pseudomonadati; phylum Pseudomonadota; class Betaproteobacteria; order Burkholderiales; family Comamonadaceae; genus Limnohabitans; species Limnohabitans sp. Hippo4. The sequence continues at coordinate 45,989 of NZ_NESE01000004.1, forward strand.
TTCTGACCTTGATCGGCTGCGCCAATGCGCAACCAATCGCCGTGGCGCCAGACACCACCATACTCAACCGGCGCATCACCACCGCCAGGTTTGCGCCCATGGCCTGCAGGATACATTTCGAAATAACTGGCCAGGTAGCGCGCGTTGTTGGGATCGTTCCACAAATACAAAGGCATGGAAGGAATGGGTTGCGCGCACACCAACTCGCCCACCTCACCGTGCACGGGATCGCCCGCTTCGTTCCACGCTTCAACTGCGCAACCGAGCAAACGGCATTGCATCACGCCCGCCTCTTGCGGCAGTTCGCGGTTGCCACCAATGAACGCACCGCAAAAATCGGTGCCGCCCGAAATGTTGCACCACCAGATATCGCCATCTGTTTCGCGATGCAAATGAGGCGCTTGGGCATGCTGCGCTTGGATGCGTTTGAATTGTTGTGTGCCCCAGTTTTGCGTATCAGCAGACAAAGGGGAACCGGTGGTACCCAAAGCTCTGATGCGGGACAGGTCACCGCATTGCGTCAGATCTAAATTTGCCTTTTGGCAATTGGCAAAAAATGCTGCGCCTGCGCCAAAGTAGGTCACTTTGTTCTCTGCAGCAAATCGCCACAAGGTACTCCAATCGGGATTGTCTTTGCTCCCACCAGGATTGCCATCGTAAATGACACAGGTGGTGCCATTCAACAAGCCACCCACCTGCGCATTCCACATCACCCAACCCGTTGAGCTGTACCAATGAAAGCGCTCACCCCAGCTGTTGGGGTGATAGCTACAACCGACATCGTTGTGCAAAATTTTGAGTGCCAAGGCCACGATCACGGTGCCGCCATGACCATGCACAATGGGCTTGGGCAATCCGGTGGTGCCACTGGAATAAACAATCCACAAGGGATGGTCAAACGGCAAGGCCATCGGTTCAAAGGCATCGACATCGGCGCCGTGCTTGGTCGTTGTTTGAAAAAAGCGCGTGGCTGCAGCCACTTCATTGCTCGCTAAATCGGCCACGCCTAAATTGTCGTGCACGATCACATGTTGCACGGAGGGCAATGCATCTTTGAGCTCTTGCACCACGGCCATGCGGTCGTAGTCTTTGGCGCCATACGTGACGCCATCGCAAGCAATCAGCACTTTGGGTTCGATCTGTTTGAACCGGTCCAAGACCGCCAATGTACCCATGTCTGGCGCGCAAATGCTCCACACAGCACCCACACTGACGGTGGCCAAAAATGCAACGATGGCTTCTGGAATATTGGGCAAGTACGCTGCCACGCGATCGCCAGGCTGCACCCCATGCGCCTTCAAATGAAGGGCCATCGAGGCCACTTGACGCCGGAGTTCAGGCCAAGAAATTTCTTGATGTTGTCCCTTTTCGTTTTGCGCAATCAAGGCCGGAAAACCTGCCGCATGCGCAGCGTCCACGTGCCTCAATACTTGACTGGCGTAATTGACGTGAGCGCCAGGAAACCACACTGCACCGGGCATGGCATTCTTGGCCAAGACAGCGGTATGCGGTGTGGGGGATTGCATGGCAAAGTAATCCCAAATGCTTTGCCAAAATGCATCGAGGTCGGTGATGGACCAGCGCCACAAATCTGGGTACTGATCAAAAACGATGCCGCGGTTTTGTTGGAGCCAGTTTTGGTACAGGCGAATTTGCGGGACCAACGGAAACGGTGCTTGGGGCGCCACTTTGGGCAAGTCGGCGGCCGAAGCCAAATAAGGCGTGGACTGGATGCTAGCGTTCATGTTGCAAGCCTATCTTGCGTCTGGCTTGCTGTCACCCTGAAAAGCCCGAATGTTTGCGCGTAGGTGACAGCAACTTTTGTGACTGCGCTTATTTTTTCATGCGCTCGCTTTGCCAATACACGTCGCTGCCACCATCCATTCGGTTCAAGACCCGCGACAGAACAAACATCAAATCCGACAGCCTGTTGAGGTATTGGCGCGGCGCGTCGTTCAAAGCCTCTTCATTGCCCAAGGCCACGGTGGCGCGCTCTGCACGTCTGGCGACCGTTCTGCAAATGTGTGCCTGAGAAGCGGCTCGGTTCCCCGCCGGCAAAATAAATTCTTCAAGCTTGGGCAACTGGGCGTTGTATTTTTCAAGTGCCTCGTCCAAGACCACCACCGCTTCTGCTTTCAGTAACTCAAATCCAGGGATGGACAACTCGCCACCCAAATTGAACAACTGATGCTGCACCTCGACCAACAGGGTACGGACATCATCGGGCATGGTCTCGCACAAGAGCAGTCCAATGTGGGAGTTCAATTCATCGACATCGCCCATGGCATGCACGCGCAAGCTGTTTTTGGACACACGCTGGTTATTGCCCAAGCCTGTGGTGCCTTCATCGCCGGTTCGTGTGGCGATTTGTGTCAGTCGATTACCCATGGTGTTTCCCCTGTGCTCTGCGCACTGCAAAAAAGCTTGTCTCAGCGTAAACTCTGATTTTGACCGAGTTTGCCAACATTGGGCTGACCAAGGTCAACGGGCTTTTCCCGCCCCCTCACAAGCGATGACTGCCCCCTTCTTTTTGGAGCCTCACTATGAATGCACCCACTCCTGCCGCCCACTTGGCACCCGACGTGCAAGCCCGCCCAGTGCCTCAAGCATTTATCGACGCACTCAAGGCGCGGTTCGGCGACAACTGCTCCACGGCACTCGTCATTCGTGAGCAACATGGTCGCGACGAATCGGCTTTTGCCCCCGTGCCACCGCCTTCTGCCGTGATCTTTGCCGAATGCACCCAAGATGTGGCCGATGCCGTGAAGTTGGCCAGTCAATACCAAGTGCCCGTCATTCCGTTTGGTGTCGGTTCGTCTTTGGAGGGTCATTTATTGGCCGTTCAAGGCGGGATCAGCATTGACCTGACGCGCATGAACAAAGTGCTGAGCATCAATGCCGAAGATTTAACCGTCACAGTTCAGCCTGGCGTTACGCGCAAGCAATTGAACGAAGAAATCAAATCGACCGGTTTGTTTTTCCCCATCGATCCAGGAGCAGATGCCACCATCGGCGGCATGAGCGCAACCCGCGCCAGTGGCACCAATGCCGTTCGCTATGGCACCATGCGTGAGAATGTTTTGGCATTGGAAGTCGTTACCGCTTCGGGTGAAATCATCCGAACCGGCACCCGTGCCAAAAAATCCAGTGCAGGCTACGACTTGACGCGCTTGTTTGTCGGCAGCGAAGGCACCCTGGGCGTGATGACCGAGGTCACGGTCCGCTTGTATCCCTTACCTGAAGCAATCTCCGCGGCCATTTGCTCTTTCCCCAGCATTGAGTCGGCTGTGAAAACCGTGATTCAAACCATTCAATTGGGCGTGCCCATCGCACGGGTGGAGTTGATCGACCACAACACTGTGCGCATGGTCAATGCCTACGCCAAGTTGGGCTTGCGCGAAGAGGCTTTGCTGTTGATGGAGTTTCATGGCTCACCAGCCGGTGTTAAAGAACAAGCCGAAACTGTGCAAGAAATTGCCAGCGAGCATGGCGGCAATGCATTTGAATGGGCCACAACCCCAGAAGAGCGAACGCGTCTTTGGACGGCTCGACACAACGCTTACTTTGCAGCGCTGCAAAGCAAGCCGGGTTGCCGGGCCATTAGTACGGACACTTGTGTGCCCATCAGCCGATTGGCCGACTGCTTGCTGGACTCGGTGGCCGAAACCGATGCCAGCGGCATTCCATACTTCTTGGTCGGTCACGTTGGCGATGGCAATTTCCACTTTGGCTATTTGATCGATCCTGAAAATCCTCAAGAACGTGAAATCGCCGAAACCTTGAATCACAAGTTGGTCAACCGCGCACTCAGCCTGGGTGGCACCTGCACGGGTGAGCATGGCATTGGCTTGCACAAAATGGACTTCTTGGTGACCGAAGCCGGTGAAGGCGCGGTCAACATGATGCGCACTTTGAAGCAAGCACTGGACCCGCACAACATCATGAACCCCGGAAAAATCTTCCGATGAAAAAAGGGCCTCTGTTGTGAAACGAGGCCCTTCTTTTTGGATGCGACTGTTTAATCGCGCAGCCGCTCAATCAGTCCATTGAGTTCGTCCAATGAACCAAACTGGATGGACAACTCGCCCATCTCTTCAAAACGCCCGTGGCGTTTCACACGCTTCTTGATGCGCACTTCGACCTCGGCCATGAGCAAGTCTGACAACTCTTCTTCCACACGTTTGATGTCGCGGGATTTTTCTTTTTTCGGTTTTTGTTGAACCAGAGAAAACTCGGCGCTGAGTTTTTTGACCAGGCTTTCGGCTTCGCGCACCGACATTTTTTTAGCACTGATTTGATTGGCCGCTGTGATTTGAGCCGCCTTGTCCAAGCCCAACAATGCGCGCGCGTGGCCCATGTCAATGTCACCAGCCATCAGCATGGTTTGGACAGGGTCGGCCAAATTCAACAAACGCAACAAGTTACTGGCAGCACTGCGCGAGCGGCCGACAGCTTGCGCTGCCGTTTCGTGAGTGAGTCCAAACTCTTTGATCAAGCGTTGCAAACCCATGGCCTCCTCCAAGGGGTTGAGGTCTTCACGCTGAATGTTTTCAATCAAGGCCATCGCCGCTGCAGCCTCATTGGGCACATCGCGCACCAGCACCGGCACCTCGTTCAGACCTGCCAAACGTGAGGCGCGAAAGCGACGCTCGCCCGCAATGATTTCAAACTTGCCAGCGTTGGGACCTTCGCTTAACTTGCGGACCAAGATGGGCTGCATGATGCCCTGCGCCTTGATGGACTCGGCCAGTTCGTAAAGTGCGCCTTCGTCCATGCGCGTTCGCGGCTGGTAAATACCGGGCACCATCTCACTCAAAGGCAAGGTCGATGGGAGTCGATTGGCCGCCGCTTCGACGGCTTGAGGTGAACTGGGTTCGTCTTGAACTTTGGGACCCAAGAGGGCTTCAAGACCGCGTCCGAGGCCTTTCGGTTTTTTAGTGACCATGTTCTTTTTCTTTCATCAAACTGTTCAGCATTGCGCGGCCTTCTGGCCAGTCGCCTAAATTGGAATCGGCATTGACATGCCCTTTGTTCCCAAGGTTCAGGAAGTCAGAACCCCAGGCCTTGGCAAAAGCTTGCGCACGTTCAAGCGTGCAAAAAGGATCGTTTTGACTGCCCACCAACAAACTCTTGAAAGGCAATCGATTCATGACGATGGGCTGCCAAGTGGAAAAGACGTCTTTGAAATTCGAGGCCTCGACATCACCTGGCGCCACCAACAGCGCCGCTTTGACCTTGTGTGTCTGTGCAGAAACGGCGGCCCACGCAGCGACTTGAATGCAGCCCAAACTGTGGGCCGCCAAAAAAACGGGCCCCTCTAAATCTGACAAGACATCGTCCAATCTTGACAACCAGTCGCCTCGCAAGGGCCTCATCCAATCGTGCTGCTCAACCACCACATCGCCGTACTGGGCGACCCACCTCATTTGCCAATGTAAGGGCCCACTTCCTTGCCATCCAGGCAAAATAAGGACTGTAGACTGTGACATTTATAGTATTGCTTGCTTCAAAGCGTTGGAATGCGGATCACCAGTTCTTTGGCAAACTCTACAAATGCTTGGCTTCCCTTGGCCGATGGGTCAAACACTACGCCAGGCAAGCCATAACTGGGCGCTTCGGCCAAGCGCACATTGCGCGGAATCACGGTGTTGAAAACCTTGTCGCCAAAGTGTGACTTGAGTTGCTCGCTGACCTGTTGTTGCAAGGTAATGCGAGGGTCAAACATCACGCGAAGCAAGCCGATGATTTTCAGGTCGGGATTCAAATTGGCGTGAACTTGTTTGATGGTGTTGACCAAATCGGTCAAACCTTCGAGGGCAAAGTATTCACATTGCATGGGCACGATCACGCCATGGGCTGCACACAAACCATTCAAGGTGAGCATCGAGAGAGAGGGCGGGCAGTCGATCAAGACAAAGTCAAAGTCTGCATCGGCCGCATCCAGCGCCAACTTCAAACGCTGATCACGTCGCTCCAGATCGACCAACTCCACTTCGGCGCCGGCCAATTCACGGTTGGCACCCAAGACATGGTAGCCACATTTTTCAGAAAAAATAGCCGCCTCTTTGATGCTGGCAGACTCCAGCAAAACATCGTAAACGCTGAGTTCAAGTTGGCGTTTGTCGACACCCGAACCCATGGTGGCATTGCCTTGTGGATCGAGATCTACCAACAAAACCCGCTGGCCCACCTTGGCCAAACCTGCCGCCAAATTGACTGCGGACGTTGTTTTGCCCACGCCACCTTTTTGGTTTGCAACACAGAAAATTTTTGCCATGACTTACTCTTTTAATTTTCGGTTGATGCGTTCATTTACCAAGGGCTAACTTGAGGCCGAAGCCAATCAAAAACAGGCCCGCTACTTTTTGCAAAAGCCCCGACATTTTGGGGTTGGCGCGAATTCGTTCTGCCATGGTGTGTGTAATGTAAACAACACCCAAACAATACAGTGCACCCAAGACAGCAATGGTTGCCGCCATGAATGAAAAAGTAATCATTCCTTGATGCTTCTCTGGGTCGATGAACTGAGGAAAAAAGGCGAAATAGAACATGATCGCCTTGGGATTGAGCAAGGTGATGAACATGGTTTCTTTGAAGTATTTGCCGGGCGTGATTTTGATGGAGGGACCTTCCCCCGCTTTGGCGAAAACCATGCGCGCACCCAACCATGACAAGTAGGCAGCCCCCACCCATTGCATGGCCATGAACAAATGCGGGTAGGTTTGCAACAAAGCGGCCACGCCTGCGACCGTCATCCACAACAAAATCTGATCGCCCAGAATCAAGCCCAACACAGAGGCCACGCCACCCCGCACACCACCTTGGCTGGTTGAGGTGATCAAAGCCAAATTGCCAGGTCCTGGCAAAAACAAAAGAAGGACAAAGGCGGCCACAAAGGCGCCGTAATCTGAGATTCCAAACATGCAAGGCTTTCTTATTTGGCCCAAGTGTAATGGGCGATCACCAGATCTGTCCGCTCAAGCCAAGGAACTTGGTGCTTTTTTCATCCAAATCATGCAGCGCTCGGCATCCAAACCGGGCACTTGAAGCTGTTCCACGTGAAACACCTTGGCAAAAATCGGCAAAGCGTCCATTTCCTCTGTGGGCAATCTGCCTTTCATGGCCATCCAAACACCTGCGTCCTTCAAAGCAGCGGCGGACCAAGTCACGAAGTCAGGCAAGGAAGCGAAGGCTCTTGAACACACGACGTCAAAATGCTCGGTCAATGTTTCGACGCGCGCATGGACGCCTTTGAGGTTTGGCAACTTCAAACTGGCCGCAACCTGCTGAACAAAAGCAGCTTTCTTGGAAACCGCATCAACACAGGTCACGCGCACATTTGAGCAGCAAATGGCAATGACCACACCTGGCAAGCCACCACCCGAACCGACGTCGAGCAAAGTGCTGTCTGCACCCCGAGTGGACGGGTCATTTTGAAGGTGACGATGCAAGGGGCCAATGGCCGACAAGCTGTCCAGCAAGTGGTGCGTTAGCATTTCATTGGGGTCGCGCAAGGCCGTCAAGTTATAGACCTTGTTCCACTTTTGAATCAAGGCCATGTAATTCATCAACTGTTGCAGCTGCGACTCACTCAAGGACAAGCCCAGGGTCTCAACCCCAGACGCCAACTTTGACGCCAAGTCATTCTGCAAAGCGTCACCCATCACGAAACAGCGCCCTCAGCATCCTCAACACCCTCCACCGCCTCAGGCTTCACGGCCATGAACTCTTTAAAGCCGCCCTTTTTCAGGTGAATCAACAACAACGAAATGGTCGCGGGCGTGATGCCGGAGATGCGAGAGGCCATGCCCAATGTTTCGGGGCGATGCTTTGCCAATTTTTGGCGCGCCTCAATGGACAAAGAAGAAACCTGCAAATAGTCCAGCTTGGCTGGCAGCTTCAAGTTTTCGAAATAGGCCGAACGCTCTACTTCCACCTTTTGCCGATCAATGTAGCCCGAGTATTTGGCCGTGATCTCGACTTGCTCAATCACCGCCGCCGCCAAGTCACCCAATGTTTCACGTGAAACCTCTTGAGCCTCAAAGCGCCCACCGTCCAAGCTCATCAGCTGCGAATACGAAACGTTGGGGCGGCGCAGCAAGTCCAACAAGTTGTGCTCATGCTCGATGGCCTTGCCCAACACCCGCTCTGACTCAGAGGTTGGCAGGTTTCTGGGATTGACCCAAGTAGACTTCAGTCGCTCTGTTTCACGTGAAACAGCTTCACGCTTGGCGCAGTAGGAAGCCCAGCGCGCGTCATCCACCAAGCCCATTTGGCGACCCACTTCGGTCAGCCGCATGTCGGCATTGTCTTCTCGCAATTGCAAGCGGAACTCTGCCCTGCTGGTGAACATGCGGTAAGGCTCGGTCACGCCCTTGGTAATGAGGTCGTCGACCAATACACCCAAATACGCTTGATCTCGTGTGGGCAACCAAGCGCCCCCCATGTCATTGGCCTGTCCAGACATGCTGCGGCACTGAAGTGCGGCATTGATGCCTGCAAACAAACCTTGCGCTGCTGCCTCTTCATAACCGGTGGTGCCGTTGATTTGACCTGCAAAAAACAAGCCGCCAATCTGGCGAGTTTCAAAGCTGCTCTTCAAAGAGCGTGGGTCAAAGTAGTCGTACTCAATGGCATAACCGGGGCGAAGAATGTGAGCGTTTTCTAAACCCTTCATTGATCGCACCAATGCATACTGGATGTCAAAGGGCAAACTGGTGGAAATGCCGTTGGGATAAAACTCGTGCGTGGTCAAGCCTTCAGGCTCTAAAAAGATCTGGTGACTGTCTTTGTCGGCAAAGCGATTGATCTTGTCTTCCACGCTGGGGCAATAACGTGGACCCACACCTTCAATTTTTCCGGTGAACATGGGGCTGCGGTCAAAGCCCGAGCGAATGATGTCGTGGGTGCGTTCGTTGGTGTGCGTGACCCAGCAAGGCATTTGTGCGGGGTGCATGTCTGCCCTGCCCATGAAGCTGAAAACAGGAACGCCTGCTTCAGGATTCAATCCGCCCGGCATGCCGTCCCCTGGTTGCTCTTGGCATTGACTGAAGTCGATGGTGCGGCCATCCAAGCGAGGCGGCGTACCCGTTTTCAAGCGCCCTTGTGGCAACTTGAGTTCTTTCAAACGCGCAGACAGGCTGACCGCTGGCGGATCACCCGCACGGCCGGCCGCATAGTTTTCTAAGCCGACATGAATCTTGCCATCCAAGAATGTACCGGCAGTTAAAACCACAGTTTTTGAACGAAAGCGAACGCCCACTTGCGTTACAGCCCCCACCACACGGTCTTCCGTGCCATTGGACTCCACCATCAAGTCATCGACGGCTTGCTGAAACAACCACAAGTTTTCTTGGTTTTCCAGCCGATGGCGTATGGCTGCCTTGTACAAAATGCGATCGGCTTGAGCGCGCGTGGCGCGAACTGCTGGGCCTTTAGAGCTGTTCAAAATACGAAACTGAATGCCACCTTCATCGGTGGCCAAGGCCATGGCGCCACCCAAGGCGTCAACTTCTTTGACCAAGTGGCCTTTGCCAATACCGCCAATGGACGGGTTGCAGCTCATCTGACCCAAGGTCTCGATGTTGTGCGACAGCAGGAGTGTTTTGCAACCCATGCGCGCAGACGCCAAGGCAGCCTCGGTTCCCGCGTGGCCACCGCCAACGACGATCACATCAAATTCTTGTGGATAAAGCATCAAATCACCCGTTCATGGCCATGTTGGCCGGCGCTGCCCGCGCCGTGGGAGGCCAGTGGCCAAGGGGGTTGATTTTATCTGTAACGGGTGTTCCATGCGCGACTGCTGTGCAATCACGGCTCAGGCTAAGCTTGGCCCCAATATGGAGACCTTATGACACAGCACAACAACAACCGCTTCCACCCCGATGAATGGCAACTGCGTGTGGACTTGGCCGCCTGCTACCGATTGGTGGCCTTGTATGGATGGAGTGATTTGGTGTTCACACACATCAGCGCCAAATTACCCGCCTCTGTGTCGGGCGAAGAACACCAGTTTTTGATCAACCCCTATGGCTTGATGTTCGATGAAATCACCGCCTCTAGCTTGGTCAAGATCGACATGCATTGCAACAAACTGGACGAAGACAATCCGCACCCAGTGAACCCAGCCGGGTTTGTCATTCACAGCGCCGTGCACGAAGCGCGTCCTGATGCGGCTTGTGTCTTGCACACCCACACACGGGCAGGCGTGGCCGTCAGCGCACAAAAACACGGTGTGTTGCCCATCAGCCAACAAAGCACTTTTGTCTTGGCGTCACTGGCTTATCACGACTATGAAGGCGTGGCCATTCGTGACGATGAAAAAACCAGGTTGCAAGCCGATCTAGGCGAGGCCAATTATTTGATGTTGCGCAACCATGGACTCTTAACGGTCGGCAAATCCATCCAAGATGCTTTCTTGCAGATGTACACATTTGAGAACACGTGCCGCATCCAAGTGGACGCATTGTCGGGACAAACATCACCGACAGATCTAACGTCCGTCAATCCCCAAATATTGAGCGGGGTGTCGCATGCGATGAAGGTTCAGACAGGCGGCCTGGGGGGCTCGTTTGTGTGGCCCTCTTTGCTGCGCAAATTGAACCGAGAAAATCCGGGCTACGACGTTTGAGACTGAAGCGGTTTTTGTTGCCACGCCACCAAAGCGCCTAGCAACAACGCCGCGGCCGAGAAAACCAAACCCCGCTGTAAACCACCAGGACCATCGGCAATCCAACCCACAACAGTAGGTCCCACAATTTGCCCCACCGCAAACACCACGGTGAATGCGCTGATACCCGAGGCCCATTGCGAGGCTGGCAAGTTGTGTTTTACCATGGCGGTGGTCGAGGCCACCACGGACAAAAACACACCGCCAAACAAAATGCCCGACAACAACATGGCCGGCCATGCAGAGGTCAACGCAGGAATGAGCGTGGCCACACTCAACAAAGCATTCAAGATAGCCAAAGCTTGGCCACCTTTGAAATGATTCAAAAGCCCCGCCCAAATTCTGGAAGACGCCACCACCGCCAAACCCAAGGCTGCATAAAAGAACGTGATGTTGGCCGAGGGCGCCCCCTGCTCACGCAAGACCGCCACCACAAAGGTCATGTAACCGATGTATCCCACACCAAAGAGGCCGTAGCCCAACAAGCCAGGTGTCCAAACACGCCATGCGGGCTGAGAGGGTGCACTCAACGTTGTCGTCGGCAATGAGGCTTGATGTTCGTTTGACGGCGCAGGCGCAGCCGTCGACAACTCTGGCATCCAATGATTCAAGTGTGATCGAATCAAATAAAGCGCGACACTGATGATGGCGCAAACAAACGCCAAACACCACCAAGCCCATGACCAGGTGTGTTGCGCATGATGGGCAGCAGACAGTCCGATGGCCGCGGGCACACACAACGCTGAAATGACAATGCCCCAACCCGTGCCGCCATAGTAAATGCCCAGCAGCAAGCCAGACTGAGAAGGCAAGTGCGCGCCCAGTCTTGCCGCCAACAATCCACCGGATACAAACACAGCCGCACTTGCCACACCCGCCAAAAAACGTTGTAACAACAAATACAAAGCCTGCGTGAAAAATCCCGTCATGGCCATCAACAAAGAAGCCAAGACAGAACCCACAATCAAGACACGCACCGCGCCCCAGCGTTTAAGCGCCCAAGGTGTCAGCAGCGCACCCACCAAATAGCCCAGCGCATTGAAAGTGTTCATCGCACCTGCTAAGGTGTAGGTCCACGACAAATCTTCTCGCATGGGCGGCAACAAGAGTGCGTAGGCAAACCGCGTCATGCCCAATGACACCGCGGCCGCCATCGACACGCTCACAGCCAAGCCCAGCGACGTCCATAACCTGATACTTTGTGACATGAAAAACTTATTCGAACCTTGCCAAGCGGGCGCACTTCAATTGGCCTCACGGATTGTGATGGCGCCGCTCACGCGCAATCGAGCACCTAACGCGATGCCCAATGCACTCATGGCTGAATACTATGCGCAACGCGCCAACCCCGCAACCGGCGCAGGCCTCATCATCACAGAAGCAACTGCCATCAGCCACCAAGGTCAAGGCTATGCCGATGTCCCTGGCATCTGGTCAACTGAACAAGTCAATGCATGGCAAGCCATCACGCAAGGCGTTCATGCCAAAGGCGGAAAAATCGTGATGCAACTCTGGCACGTTGGCCGAATTTCACACACCAGCTTGCAACCCGGCGGTCAAGCACCCGTTGCACCTTCTGCCATCACGGCCAAATCAAAGACAGTATTGATCGTGGACGGTGTCCCCAGCTTTGTGCCAACATCCGAGCCTCGCGCACTGCGCTTAGACGAGCTGCCTGGCATCGTGGACGATTACCGCAAAGCCGCTCGCAATGCCATCGCTGCAGGTTTCGATGGTGTTGAGGTACACGCGGCCAATGGCTATTTGATCGATCAGTTTTTACGCGCTGACAGCAACCATCGCACAGATGCATACGGCGGCAACATTGAGAATCGCGCTCGGCTTCTGAAAGAAGTGATGTCTGCTGTTTGCGAAGAAATTGGCGCAGGTCGCTGCGGCATTCGAATTTCGCCTGTGACGCCGGCCAATGATGCCAGCGATGCCGCGCCGCAGGCCTTGTTTGAACACGTCACACAATTCTTAGGCACCTTGGCCTTGGCTTATGTGCACGTCATTGAAGGCTCAACGGGTGCCGCCAGGGATTACCAACAAGGCGATCACGCTTTTGATTACAAAGCCATGAAAGCGGCCTACCAAAAGGCGGGCGGCAAAGGCGCATGGATGCTGAACAATGGCTACGAGCGCGATTTGGCCGATCAAGCCTTGCAAGCCGATGCCGATTTGATTGCCTTTGGAAAATCTTTCATTGCCAATCCAGACTTGGGTGCACGCTTGAAACAAAACGGCCCCTACAACACGCCTGATCGTGCAACGTTTTATGGTGGCAAAGAAGCGGGCTACACAGACTACCCAACGCTGCCGAAAGCCCACTGATCAAATTTGACAGTGCCTGTGCACATTAACCCAAACCAATGGGTGCAGGCGCTTTGCTCACGATTCGGCTAAAGAGTTTTTCAAATGCAGGGCCTGGTAGATGCTTGCCAGTTAAAGGGTCCGCATTGAGATCAAAGGCTTGGTCTACTTCCAACCAGTCCTCGTCTGTCAGCGCGCTTTGTGCCGCTGGCAAGATCACGGTCTCTTCTAAGCGCATATGGTCGAGATAAGACTCGACATAAGGGCCGAAGGCATCGACAAAGGCGGCCTTGCGGGAGCTTCCCACCATTTCCCAAGCCAGCAACAAATGAAGCAAATCGCGCACGGCTTTTTCACTGTGCATGTGATCACGTTCAAGACGATCGATGGCCCCTCTCACCTCCGGTGCTTTTTTGGCAAGCTTAGGAAACAACAAATTCGACTCTTTGGGGTGATGCAAACGCTCAGGAAATTCATCGATGTAAAACAACATCGCGCGCATCACATCGAAAAATTGTGCGGCATCTTCTGCGGGTCCAAGCTCTAACAGTTTCGACATCGAGTGAAGCATGGCAGCCAACGAGGCGTGCTCATCGCGAATGATGTGAAGGCTTCTTCTTTTCATAGATCTGTTGCTTTCTTTGCCAAACGGCCTCAAAGTCTGATTCACAAACAAACCCAGTTTGCTGTGAATTGCACTTTTGGAAAATGATGCAGATCAAGAAAAACATGCAAAATCTTGTCTTATGAACACACCGCCCACATCTTTTCAAGGTCGTCGCATCGAACAACAAGTTCAAGGTCAAGCAACACGTGATGGTGACGGCGTCAAGCTCACACGCGTGCTGACACAAGCGCATCAACGACGCTTAGACCCTTTCTTGATGCTCGATAACTTTGGCAGTGACGATCCCAAAGACTATGGTGGCGGCTTTCCTGACCATCCACACCGTGGCTTTGAAACCGTGACCTACATGATTGCTGGCCGCATGCGTCACAAAGACAGTGCTGGCCATGAGGGCTTGCTCCAAAACGGTGGCGTTCAATGGATGACCGCAGGCAGAGGTGTGGTGCACAGTGAAATGCCGGAGCAAGAAGATGGTGTGATGGAGGGCTTTCAACTTTGGCTCAATTTGCCTTCGCACGACAAAATGTGCAAGCCTGGCTACCAAGACATTCAAACTGAAAACATCCCAGAGTTTTCAACGCACGACGGTATCAAAGTTCGTGTCATAGCAGGCCAATCACATGGCATCCGTGGAGCAGTCCAAAGACCCATTGCTGAATTTCCAACCGATGCTTTGTATTTGGACATTCATTTTGAAAATGACGCTTCATTTCAACAAGCATTGCCAACCCAGCACAATGCGTTTTTGTTTGTCTACCGAGGCAGTGTGAATGTCATCAGCCCCGGAGAAAAATCACCCGTGGCACTGCACCGAATGGCCATTTTGCGAAATGAAGGCGAAGGGGTTGAAATTCAAGCTGCTGCAGGCAGCAAAGTTTTGTTGATTGCTGGGCAACCCTTGAACGAGCCCATTGCCCAATATGGTCCCTTTGTGATGAACACACGCGACGAACTCATTCAAGCGGTCGACGATTTCAGGGCTGGTCTTTACAATTCGTGACAATTTCTGCAAAGAAGGGACACATGAAATTGCCAGACTGCAGGTAGCCCTCTGACAAGTCATGCAAACCTTGCTTCGACAAATCTGAGGCCTTTGACTCAAAGGAGATCTCATGACTACTTTTCGCCGCATTGCGCTTTCTACCGCCCTCTTGATCACATCAAGCATTCACCTAGCTGGCTTTGCGCAGCCTGCAAATTCTCCTCAAGGTGTTCGTCCTATGATGGGAGGTGCGCAAATGGAAGCACACCGTGAAGCCAGGCATCAAAAACATTTGAATGATCTGAAATCTGCATTGCAACTGGATTCAACGCAAGAGAGTGCATGGAATGCTTTTTCTGGAGAAATGAAAACGCCGATGAAACGTCCTGCAAGGCCCCAGCCAGCTGAGATGGAAAAAATGACCACGCCAGAAAGAATTGACAAAATGATGGCGTTCAAGAGTGAGAGGGATGCAGAAATGAACAAACGCATGACAGCTACCAAAACCTTTTATGCAAGCCTGAACCCTGCTCAGCAAAAAGTATTTGATGCACACACCCACAAATTCATGAAACAAGGACCCATGGGACACCATGACAAAATGCATCCATGATCTGGGGACTGACTGAAGAACAAATTGCCGCCTATGGGCTGACCTTTGGTGTAACAGCATTCATGCTGTACATGCTGTTCATCATTGGTCAATTGGCTTGGGAATCCAAAGCTGGAAAATTTGGAACCTTTGTTCTTTTCCTAGGATTGGCTTTTGGCATGGTGGGTTTCATTGCAAAAGCAGGGATCCAGTGGTTCCTTGAAAAATAAAATTGTCAACGCATAAACTTGTGGACAATTTTTGGATAACCGAACAGTTATCCACAGAAATTAAAAAATTCAAAACTTGTTCATTCTGGCGTGACACCAAGATTGCAGTGCCATGCACACCCTTCAAAATGATCCAATGCATTGATCTGTAAAGAAAAAAGGGACTTGTCCACAAGACAAGCCCCTCTCTATCTACTACTACTATGTATTAATCTATATAAAAGAAGAATACAGAGACAAAGTCAGCAATCAAATTAAATTGATTTTCTGAACGCATCCATGCTGTTTTGCCACTGCACCATCGCAGCAGACAAGTTTCGCTCTTTCACATGACCAAAACCTTTAATCTGCTCTGGCACCTTGGCCACTTGGACAGCCAATGCATGGTTGTCAGCCTTTAAAGATGCAATGACTTCAGACACAGCATCCTTGTATTCCTGAATCAATGCGCGTTCAGTTTGACGTTCTTCAGTTTTGCCAAAGATGTCGAAAGCTGTACCACGCAAAAACTTGAAATGCGCCAATGCTTTGAAAACCAGCAATGTGGAAGGACTCATTTTTTGCTTGATCAAATGGCCCTTCTCATTGCGTTTTGCAATCAATGGAGGGGCTAAGTGGTAGAAAACTTTGAAATCGCCTTCAAACTGGGTTTTAACGCGTTCTAGGAACTGTTTGTCGGTATGCAAGCGGGCAACTTCGTATTCATCTTTGTAAGCCATCAATTTGAACAATTGACGCGCCACAGTTTCAGTCAACAAAGATTGACCTAAAGCTTGCTCCTTTTGCTTGACAAGGTCCACAAAATTTTCGTATTGCTTGGCATATGCCGTATTTTGATAAGCCGTTAAAAATTCAACACGTTGCGCGATCAAATCTTCTAAGCGATCACGCTTTTTAAATTGAATCACTTGTGCTGGCGTTAAAAGGGCTTCAACAGCCTCTAAATGTTGCGCTGCATGGCGGCCCCACTCAAAGGCTGCCAAATTGTTTGCAACAGCCACTTCATTCAATTCAATGGCGCGTTGCAAAGCTTCTAGGCTCAATGGAATCCAACCTTTTTGCCAGGCATATCCCAGAATCATGGGGTTGATGTAGATGGTGTCCCCCATTAGTTGTGCAGACAATTTGTCTGCATCAAATGCAGCGAGACCTTCCAAGCCAACGGCATTTGCAATTTCTTGAGCACAACTTTCAGCTGGGTTTACCCATTGAGTGTCTTTCACAAATGCTGCTGTGGGTGTGCTGTGAGAATTCAAAGCCACATGCGTTCGACCTTGCCGCATTCGAGACAGGGTTTCTTTTCCTGCACTCACAATGGGATCGCAACCCAAGATCAAATCAGCGGCTGCCATGCTGACACGTGTGGTTTGAATGTGATCTTGATGTTTGGCCAAGAGCACATGGCTCCAAGTGGCACCGCCCTTTTGTGCCAAACCTGCAGAATCTTGTGTCACGATGCCCAAACCGTCTAAGTGGGCTGCCATGCCCAACAATTGACCAATGGTGATCACTCCCGTGCCGCCTACGCCGGCGACCACAATGCCATAAGCGTTGAACGAAGAACTTAAATCAGGCAAGCGTGGCAGGTTTAAAGCCGGCAATTGCGCGGGACTGAATTTTTGTTCTTTGGATTTTTTACGCAGTTGGCCACCTTCAATGCTGATGAAGCTGGGACAAAAACCTTTGAGGCAACTGGTGTCCTTGTTGCACGTGTTTTGATTGATCGTGCGCTTTCGCCCGAAGTCTGTTTCCAAGGGTTCAACGGAGAGGCAATTCGATTGCACACCGCAGTCGCCACAGCCTTCACAGACCAATTCATTGATCATCACGCGCACAGCCGGATCGACCATGGTGCCGCGTTTGCGGCGGCGACGTTTTTCAGTGGCACAGGTTTGGTCGTAAATGATGACCGTGCAACCCTTCACTTCACGCAATTCCCGTTGAATGACATCCAATTCATCACGGTGATGAACCAACACGCCTTCCGCCAATGCAACACCGTTGTATTTCTCAGGTTCGTCAGTGACCACCTTGATGACCACGGCACCTTCAGCACGCATGCTTTGTGCAATTTGAACAACCGAGTGCCCCTCTGCGCGCTCACCAACACGTTGGCCGCCTGTCATGGCAACGGCATCGTTGTACAAAATCTTGTAGGTGATGTTCACGCCTGCCGCAATGCTTTGGCGAATGGCCAAGATACCGCTGTGAAAGTAAGTGCCATCGCCGATGTTGGCAAACACATGTTGTTCGTTGCTGAAATGTTGTTGACCAATCCAAGGTGTGCCTTCACCGCCCATTTGGGTAAAGCCCACCGTACTGCGGTCCATCCACAAACTCATGAAGTGGCAACCAATGCCTGCCATGGCGCGTGAGCCTTCAGGCACTTTGGTGCTGGTGTTGTGAGGACAACCAGAGCAAAACCAGGGCATGCGATCGGCAGCGGGGTTTAAAACCAAGCTGTTTTGCGAACGCTCTTTGCTTTCGATGATTTGCAGCTGCGCATTCATGCGGGCCACAATGTCGGAAGGCAAATCCAATTTCAACAGACGATGTGCCAAAGCTTTGGCAATGAGCGTGGGTGTGAGGTCGGCATTGGCACGCAACAAGCGGTGAGCCATGGGGTTCGGCACGGACCACTCACCGCCTGCATCGTCACCATCGAGCTCATCAAACTTGCCCACAATGCGCGGACGTTTTGAATCGGGCCAGTTGTAGAGCTCTTCTTTCAGCTGGTATTCAATGATTTGGCGTTTTTCTTCAACGACCAAAATTTCTTTCAAGCCTTGCGCGAATTCGCGCGTGGTTTGTGCTTCAAGCGGCCACACCACAGACACTTTGTGAACACGAATGCCCAAGCGTTGACACGTCTCGTTGTCGAGGCCCAAATCAACCAATGCCTGGCGCGTGTCGTTGTACGCTTTTCCGCTGGCAATGATGCCGTACTGATCTTGAGGACCTTCAATGACGTTGTGATTCAAGCGATTGGCGCGAATGTAAGCCAATGCGGCATACCATTTGAAATCAAACAAACGTGCTTCTTGTTCAAGCGCAGAATCGGGCCAGCGAATGTGCACACCGCCTGGTGGCATCTCAAAATCAGGCAGCACGATCTTCACGCGATCAGCGTTGATGTCTGCGGTTGCACTGGACTCGACAATTTCTTGAATGGTCTTCATGCCAGACCAAACGCCTGCAAAGCGGCTAAGCCCAATGGCATGTACGCCGAGGTCTAGTACTTCTTGAACGGAAGCTGGAAAGAAAACGGGCAAACCACAAGCTTTGAAGATGTGATCACTTTGGTGTGCGGCGGTTGAACTCTTGGCGACGTGATCGTCGCCTGCAACCGCCAACACGCCCCCCCAGGGCGTGGTGCCTGCCATGTTGGCATGTTTGAACACATCAGAACATCGGTCTACCCCTGGGCCTTTGCCGTACCAAATACCGAACACCCCATCCATCTTGTTGCTGCCAGGCGGTGCAAAGCCAAGTTGTTGTGTACCCCACAAGGCCGTGGCAGCCAGCTCCTCGTTTACACCCGGCTGAAAAACAATGTTGTGCTTTTCTAAATAAGGTTTGGCTTTCCAAAGGGCCTGGTCATAACCGCCCAAAGGCGAACCGCGATAACCACTGATCAGTGCGCCTGTTTTTTTGCCGGCCAGTGCGTCGCGTTCTTGTTGCAGCATGGGCAAGCGAACCAATGCTTGAACCCCGCTCATGAAAGCACGGCCGGTTGCCAAGCTGTATTTGTCGTCCAGTGTCACGTTGGCCAATGCTTGGCGCAAATGTTCGGGCAAGGGAGCGTTCATGGTGTTCCACTTTCAAATGCAATGGATCGCAGTGTAGATCGACCGAGCTTATCGTGGAAGCAAAACCCATGCTTTCATGTCTTGTTTGAGACGGCCCGCCAATTCGCCCGCAGCATCACCCGAACCCACATAAAAATCGGCGCGAACGGCACCCAGAATGGCGCTGCCAGTGTCTTGGGCAATGACCAGCCGCTGTAACTGGGTTTGCGGCCCTTGACTGACCAGCCAGACCGGCGATCCGTAAGGAATGCTGCCAGGGTCAACGGCGATGGACCGCCCTGCCGTTAAGGGAACGCCTTGTGCACCCTTGGGGCCTAACAAAGCGTCTTGGGCAGTTAGCGCCTCTTCCTTAAAAAAAACGAAGCGCGGATTTTTGGCGAGCAATTCCTGCGTTCGTTTTGGGTTTTGCGCAAGCCAAGCTTTGATGCCTGGCCACGTGGCATCTTTGGTGAGGTTTTGGTCCAGCAGCCAACGCCCAATGCTTTGATAGGGCTGGTCATTGGTCCCAGCAAATGCCAAACGAACTTGCTTGCGCGAGCCATCGGCTTGTGTCACCCACAGCCTGCCAGAACCTTGGATGTGCAAAATCATGGCATCAATGGGGTCTGCAAGGTAAGCAAGCTCCTTGCCCTTCAGTGCGTTTTGCGCAGCAGGTAATTTGCCAATTTCTTCACGTGTGTACCAAGGCGAGCGCGACTTCAAGTTGGCCGGCGGGCTGTACAGAGGCACTGTAAAACCAGGCTTGGACACCTTAGACGCCTCTAGGACCGGTTCGTAATAGGCCGTGAGCAAGCCGTTTGCAGGATTGGGCGTGCTTTGAAGGCTTTCAACGCGGTAGGGTTGAAAATTTTGGATCAACCAAGCACGCTGATTGGCAACGCTTTGGCCATCTAAGCGCTTGATGGTTTGACACAGCGCGCTGGATGCAACAGCGTTCCTCGAACAGCTTTGCAACCAGGCCGCCCAAGCCTCGTTCAGGTTGTCGTTTTCGACGCCGGGCAGATCAGACCAATTGCTCTTGACCCACCGGCTTTTGCTTTGATTGACAACGGAGGGCCCATTGCTGGTAGATGAAGGGGGTGCTGCTGATGGTGTTGATGCTGTGGGCGCTTCGATGACGGCCTGTTTCTGAGGCGAGGCGCACGAGAGCAACAGGCCAATGGATGCCATGACAAGGCTGTACTTAGCGCAAGACCGGATCTTCACGATTGGATTTCGCGCAAAAGATTGGCCAACTCAACAGCGGATTTGACATCCATCTTTTCAAACACACGCGAGCGATGAACCTCAACGGTTCGAACGCTGATGTCGAGCTGGCTGGCAATCAATTTGTTGGGCAAGCCTTCGACCACCAAGCGCATGACATCACGTTCGCGCTCGGTAAGCTCTTCCAGGCGCGTCACCAAACCGGCGCTCTGAAGCCGCAAGGCCAAACGCTCTTGCGACAAAGCCAAAGCTTGTTCCACGCGATCAACCAGCGCATTGTCAGAAAACGGTTTTTCGCAAAAATCAAAAGCGCCACGTTTGACACTGTCAACGGCCGTTGGCACATCGGCGTGCCCGCTTAAAAAAATCACAGGCCAGGTGTGCGCCAAACCGTTGCCGATCAAGGTTTCAAACAAGGCCAAGCCACTTTGACCGGGCATTCGCACATCCAACAAAATGCACCCGGCCTCGGTGGGCACGGTCGCATTGGTGCCGGGAAACTTGTCGCTGAGCATGCGCTCAAATGCGTCGGCACTTTCGAAGGACTCGCTCATCAGGCGACGTGAGCGCAACAACCAAGCCATGGCATCGCGAACGATGGCATCGTCGTCAATGATGAAAACACAGGCGTTGAGAACGGGTTGCATGCTGGAATTTTAAGCGCTGCTTAAACCTCTGAGGCGGTTGGCAGTGTGAATCGAAAAAGCGTGCCGTTGGGCGCTTGACGAACAAACTCTAGGTGACCACCGTGCTGCTCGACCACCGTGCGGCAAAGACTCAAACCCAATCCCATGCCTTCAGATTTGGTGGTGAAAAAAGGCGTGAACAATTGTTTTTCAATGTCATCAGAAATGCCAACACCCAGATCGCTGACTGAAAACTCAATCCACCCGTGGGACAAACTAGACGCCGCACGTTTGACTTGAAGCGTTAGAACGCGGTCTTGACAATCGGGGTGGTCCATGGCCTGCATGCCATTGCGAGCCAAATTCAAAATCACTTGTTCGACCATGGTGCGATCGCACAAGACCGGCGCCAAGCCCTCGTCAATGCGGGTGGCAACCTTGACGTGCAACTTATGCGCTTGCAATTGAATCAAGGGCATGACCGCATCCATGATCAAGCCAGGCCGCACAACTTCGCGGTCTTGGTCGCGCCGGCGCACAAAATCATGAACACTGTTGATGACTTTGCCTGCGCGGCTGGCTTGTTCTGAAATGCGCTCAAGGGCCATTTTCAAATCACCCATTGTGTGGGCGGGGCTTTGAGCTTGTTGAATCAAATTCAGCGAGCCCGTGGCATAACTTGAGATGGCGGACAAGGGCTGGTTCAGTTCGTGGCTCAGCAAAGAAGCCATCTCACCCACCGTGGCCAACCGCGCCGTTGCTTGTAAGCGTTCTTGACTGGCACGTGACAGCTCCTCGATGCGGCGCTGCTCGCTGACGTCCAAAAAGGCGCTCATCCAGCCGGTTTGTTTTCCCAACACGTTGATCAAGGGCGCTTCAAAAATCAACACGGGAAAGCGCGTACCGTCTTGACGAACAAAGACCGACTCAAACCCTTCACGAGGTGGCGCATTGCCCGCCAAACGAACGGCTTGTCTTTGTTGGTATTCGCCCACCATTTCCGGAGGCCAGTAAGGCATGGGGGCTGATTTGCCAAGGAGTTGCTCGGCTTCAAATCCGACCATTTGACAAAAGGCGGGGTTCACATAAGTGATGCGGCCATGCAAATCTCGGGCCCGTAAACCTGTGACCAAGGAGTCTTCCATGGCTTTTCGAAAAGCCAGTGCATCGGCCAAATCGCGTTCGGCTTTGAGGCGTCTGCGGGAGTCTTTGACCAACAATACCAACACGGAGACCAAGGCAATGGACATGGCCGTGACCAGCGCAGGCAAGATGCTTGGAAACACATCGGGTGCGCTTCTTCTGCCGTCCATCCGCAGCACCAAAGTATTGCCTGGCAAATCGAGCAGTTGTGTCGCTGAGAACAATCGTCTGGAGCGCGGCAGTGTGCCGTGAATGGCCAAGCGTGTGCCGTCGGATTCGATGAAAGAAATTTCGTTGCGCCGGCCATACGTCTCGCCCAATTGGCTGGCCAAAATATCTTGAAGACCATAGGTCACCAATACAAAGCCAACGGGGATGCCACTTTCTAGAGTGGGCAAACACATCTCAATGACTTCAAAACCCAGGCCATTGTTTTGTGGCACAAAATAACTTCTGGAATAGGCGGGGCCATTCAAACGTTTGGCGCGCAGACAAGTCTGGATGATTTCAGCTTGTTCATTCATCCGAGTTTTGGCGTTGAAAACAGGCTCTCGCAAAGGCGAGTCAACACCCTGAACCACAAGGCCTTGTGCGTCGCGCCGTTCAACGCGCAACCATTCACGGTTGAGGCTGAACATGTTTCGCACCTCGGACTCCCACAATTTGGGAGACAGTCCTTTGGCATGCAAATTTTGCAAACTTAAAACATGGCGACCCAAGCTGCTGCGAATGTCGCTCACGGCATCTGCTGTATCACGGTCCAATTCGGCTTGGTATTGACTGGCTTCATAGCGTCCTGCCAGCCAGACGAGGGTGACCAACAAGGCCACCACCAACCCAACCAACGCAATCCACAAGGAGATTCGACGGTCGGTGAAAGACCGCGTTGCAGACTTAAAGAACTGCCATAAAGGCTGTAGCTTCATCAGATCGCTTGCGTGAAGGGACGGCATGAACTTTGGACCCAAGCGCCATCAAGGCGTCGCAGATGAAGACGAGATCTTGGTGACCTTGGGATCGCTCCATGTGCCATCAATTGAAAACTCTTGCGTATTGACGCGGCTTAAAGGCTGTTTCAAGACAAGTTGCGCCAAAAACGTGCTCAATCCAATGGCCGGATTCAAGGCAATGCCCGCCAACAAAGAGGCTGTGCCCGCGTCAACCTCGGGCAGGATCAACACCCGTAAATTTTGTGTTTCGCGTGCAATGTCCGAGCTGCCTTCCATTTGGACAATTGCATTGACGCCTTTCATTTGTAAATTGCGCGTGTTGGCAATGCCTTGCTGAATCGTGACATCGCCCCGAATGGTGTCAAAGGCAAAACCTGCACTGAAGACATCGCGGAAATCCAGCAACAGTCGCCGCGGCAAGGCTTGTAAGCTCAGGACGCCCAACAACTTCGCAACCCCTGGCTCAGCTTGTAAAAACTGACCGCGGCCAATGTTGACATTGAAGCGGCCACCCAATGTGGGGTAGTGCAAAGTTAAAGGCGAACCTTGCCAACTGACTTGACCCTCTAACTTGCCGCCACCACCGCGAAGTGCATCTTTGGTGCCCAAGCGGTTCAACAAATCACCAGAGTCGGACACATCCAAGCGGAAGTTCATGTCGGTGATGGCCTGTTGCGTGCCATCTCTGGAGGTCACCCATTTGCCGCTGGCCTTGAAGCTGGCTTCGGGCACGGTGATGTTCAACTTGCTCAAGCGCCATTCGCGACCGGCATTGCTGCGCGGTGATGTGGGGTCGGTGTTGATGGCTTCAATTTCAACGCGGCCCATTTTCTTGCCGCGCAACTCAAGGTCTTCTACCACAATGTCCAAAGCGGGAATGGCCACGGGTGAATCTTCTAGCAAGGACTCCACGGTTTGATCCGCGGAGGGCGGTAAGCTCAAACGTGCCAGGCGTGCATAAATGCGGCCGGCATTTTGGTTGTTGGACTGGCGGTACTCTAAATAACCGCTGAACTCGCGGGCATCTGTTTGCGCACGCCAAACATAACCTTCGCGCGAACCGTTGACAGACACGTTGTGCAAATTGCGTCCCTGCACAGTCAACTCGTTGGCTTTAAGCGTCATGCGATTGGGCAAATAGGTTTGGCTTGCAGCAGACAAGCTGCTGTTGCTGGAGGCCACGTAAGCAGGGCTTGATTTGGGCGGGGAGAGAATTTGGAGCCAGTCGTCAAGCGAGATGCTGGGCAAATTGACAATGGCCAATACACCGCCGTCCGTTTGACTTGGATTGCCGACCACGTCGCCGACCTGCCACCGACCATTGATTACGCGAGGCTCAGTGCCAGTGAGGTCGCGCACATAGGATGCAGATAATGCGCGGCCCCAGGACATTTGGATTTGATCGCGCGTCGCTTTGTTTTGATTCAAACTTTGAACGGTGTTGTCGTACTTGAAGGCCACCATGTCGTCGCTGCGCTTGTTCAATGGCGAGGGCAGGTTCAGCGCAAGTCCTTGAAGTTGAGATTGAATGCTGAGCTCGCTTTGACCGCCCTTGAATCCCAAGCTGGCGGTGTAAGTGGTGCTGCCATTGGCTTGTTGGGCCAAAGCGTTGAGCCATGGAATTTCTTTGGCCTGGCGCATGCCATTGGCGGTGGCTTGACCTTGGATTCGGATGAGCGGGTTGGCCTCTGTGCTTTTCGCTGGAAGTTTTCTGGATCCACCATCAAGTTTGATCGGGCCACCCAGGAACTGTGCGTTCACGCCCACCAAGCTGAAACCCGACTCATTGAAATTGATGTTGCCCTGGGCTTTTTCAAACAGAGGCAAGGCCGATTGCAAGCGCACATCGTTGTTGTTCAAGCTGACGTTGCCTTGCACGGTGGTTTTATCAAGCTCGGCCAAGGGGAAGCTGAGCTTGAGGCGCGCATTCAGAGTTCCTGTGCTTTGAGCTTGTGCAAACAAACCGCCCAACATGTTGTTGACGGGAGATTGGCGCAAGTCTGTTAACGCAAGGTTAGCACCTGTTTTTGATTCCCCCTGCACATTCACCACCACCTTGCCGTTCAAATTGGGAATCTCGGCTTTGATTTGGGTGAAGGGAACGTTGCCCCATTTGCCAGAAGCGCCATTGACTTTGAAGTTGTAACGGTCAAACACAATGTCGCCATTGACGTTGTTCATGGCGGGCCAGTTGGGCTCTTGCGTTGTGTTGCGTGTGCTGCCACTGGGTGGCACATAAGCGTATTGAATGTCTTTGACTTTGCCAGCAAATCGGAACTCTCCGTCTTTGGGGTTGGCAAAAGGCAATTGTTGCAGGTCGCCCTTGATCTTGACAGCAACACCCTGCACTTCACCTTTCAACACCGAATCACGCACATAGTGACGCACGCTTTGTGGCAGCGTGAGGGGCAAGTAGCGATGAACGCGTGCAGCATCGCCTCGCGCAATGGTGCCTTGCAAGTCCAAAATGCCCAAACTGTTGGCAATGGGGCTGGGCTTCCATTTGCCCTGCCACTCTCCGGTGACATCAGAATTGGACACTCGCAATTGCCAATCGGGAACGGTCACTTGATCCTTTTGCTTGACCCATTTCACGGAGGCTTGCATCGCGTCCAGTTGGATTCGTGGCTCTTCAAAGATGCGGTGAATGCTGATGGCACCGTGGTCAATGGTGGCCTTGATTTGTCCGCCGTCAGCATTCATGTCAAAGCTGATGTTGGCGTTTTCAACGCTTGGCCAGCTCTCTGTTTCAGTGCCAACTTTGCCACCTTCAAAATAAAAGTTGTCAAATCGACCGTTGGCCACGGCGACATGGATGGCTTTGTCTGACTTGCCCAATTCTTCAGACCATTCGATGTGCAACGGGTTGACCAAACCGCTGACTTTGTGTTCCAGCAATGTTTTTCGCGCAGACTCAGGCAAGGGCAATTGCAGCGCAATGTTGCGAAGAGCAAACAAATCCAATTTGTCGCCGTGAAAGAGCCCCTTGGCGCTTTGACCGTTATCGGCTTCTGCGTAGGAAAAGTTCACATTGCCGCCGGGCCAATGCAAGCCATCGGTGGTGTCAAAGCGCAAGCCTTCTGTTGAAAAGTCCAGACCTTTGTGGAGGGGCTTGACCGACAGGCGGCCCGCAATATTTTTAAATGACAAGGCCTGAAGCTCAGGACTGAGCTGCGCTTGAACATTCTCTAAGACCAAGTCAGCGGTTGCTTGTTTGACGTTGCCATGGTTCAAATCGACCCACATGCGCAAAGCGCCTTGTCCTTTTGTGGCATTGACTTTCCAGGGCAGGTGCGGGCCAAGTTGCGACAAATCGACATCAGGAAACTCAGCGTGAACCTGACCACTCCAGTCCTTGAAGCGACCGGGATGCGTTGACAACAGATTGCGTTTTAAATCGCCCATCAACACAAAACGATCGCCCCAGCCACTGGGCGGTGTGGCATCCAAACGCCATTGATGGTGCCTTGCCGAATTGCGCAAGATCCATGAAACGTCTTGTAAGTCGAGAGCGCTTTTGTTGCGTTGCAGCGGATTGAATTCGTCGGTCCAGAACACGGTGCCGTGTTGGATGACAATTTCTTTTTGCGCAAAAATCCAATCGGCGGCGGCAGAGTCGGGCGTGTTGTCCTGCTTCAATGACAAACCTGCAATGCGCCACTCGCCTGTGCTGGTTCTGCGAATGTCCAAGGTCGGTGAATCGATGACCAGTTGCTCCACGCCCAAATCCAAGATAGAGCGAACACTGATGGCAAACACGATTTTGGGCAAAGTCAGTGCGCGTCTGCCTTCTGGGTCTAACAAAGCCAAGTCGTGAATTTCAAAAGTGGGCATCCATCCCGAAGAAACCGCCAACAGTTTGCCCATCTGAACTGGAACGCCGATGGTTTGTGTGGCCAAGTTTTCTAGCTTGGGACGGAAATCTTCAATTCGGGGCACAATCCAAAAATGCAAAGCTGCCCAAGCCATGCCCAAGACGCAACCTGCCACCAGCATCATCCAAGCGATGACGCGCAGGCCGTGGCTCAGCAACTTGGACAGTGTGGAAAACTTCAGCATTCGGCTCACAATACAGACATAAAGACTCAGGCAGGGAATTATGACTGCCGCAGGCCCATTTGAGACAGGCGACGACATGGATTCAAAACGTCCCCCACCCCTCTCAGAAGGCTCGCGTTTTTATCAACGTCTGCAAAGACGGTACGCCGATGTCTTTGCAAACCTGCCATCCGCAGTCCCCCAGCGTGAGTCTTTAACGCAGGCCTACACTCAATTGCGGACACAAGGCTTGGAAGTCGGTGCGGCATTGCGTGTCTTGCGCCAGTGGACCATGGCCCGTTTGCTGACCCTGGATTGCGAGCATCAAGCAAGTCTTGAGACGGTCACTTTGGGCGTGACGCATCTTGCCGAAGTTGCGCTGGACGCGGCTTGTCAGCAGGCATTCAAAGACCTCGATGCCCGACATGGCGTGCCTTTGACAAGTGCCGGAAAGCGTGCCGAGTTTTGGGTCATCGGCATGGGCAAATTGGGCGCACGAGAGTTGAATGTCTCGAGCGACATCGATCTGATTTATGTTTACGACGAAGACGGTGAAACCACAGGCAATGAACAAGGCTTGGGGAAAATTTCAGTCCAAGAGTACTTTGCCCGCGCAGTCAAAGCCATCTACACCCTGATAGGTGACACCACAGAGCATGGTTTTGTGTTTCGCGTTGACTTGGCCTTGCGCCCCAATGGCAACTCGGGCCCCAGCGTGGTTTCGCTGGGTGCATTGGAAGAGTATTTGCTGGTTCAAGGCCGTGAATGGGAACGCTTTGCTTGGATGAAGAGCCGAGTGATTGCGCCGCGCAGCAGCATCCAAAACGGTTCTGCGGCCAATTTGCGCTCGGTGGTGTTGCCCTTCGTGTTCAGGCGCTACCTCGATTACAACGTGTTTGAGTCCTTGCGCACCCTGCACCAGCAGATCCGTGACCATGCGGCCAAACGCAGCGCCGGCCATCCAGAGCGTGCCAATGATGTGAAGTTGTCGCGAGGGGGAATTCGGGAAATTGAATTCACCGTGCAATTGTTGCAAGTGGTCCGCGGCGGGCAATTCCCAGAGTTGCGTACGCGGCCGACCTTGGATGCTTTGCAAAGGGTGGCAAAGGCAGGCTTGATGCCTTTGGATACGGCCAAAGCATTGGCCGAAGCCTACGTTTTCTTGCGCCGGGTAGAGCACCGAATCCAATATTTGGACGATCAGCAAACCCATGTCTTGCCGACACAAGATCATGACTTGACGTGGATCGCCAACACCATGGGATACGCCGACAGCTGTGATTTTTTAAGCGATCTGGACGCGCATCGTGAAATTGTGGCGCACGAATTTGACATCTTGTTGGGCGGCGACCGGGAGTGCAAAGGCTGCCAATCACAGGGGACGCGTGAACGCCCCGAGCTTGAAAAGATCCTTGATTTGTTTACAGGCGAGGCCCGTCAACGCTTGGCCCATTGGCAGGACAGCCCCAAAGTTCAAAGTTTGCGGGATGACGCCAGAGGCCGTTTGATGCGTTTGCTGCAACGCACGGCGCAGTGGCTGAAAGAGGGGCGTGTCGAAGAAGTGGCCGTTGTCCGGATGGCTGACTGGATGGAGCCCTTGATGCGCAGGGAGAGTTACCTGGCCATGATGCTGGAGCGTCCAGCGGTTCATGAAAGACTGCTTCGATTGCTAGGCGCTGCCAAGTGGCCGGCCCGTTATTTGGTGCAACACCCAGGCGTCATTGATGAGCTGGCGGGAGGCGATGTTCTGAAACAACGCTTTGTGGCCACCGATTTTGAAGCCGAGCTTCAGGCCCGACGGGCGGCCCTCCAACGGACCGGCGAAGACGACGAAGAAAACATCCTGAATCTCTTGCGGCGGGCCCACCATGCCGAAGTGTTCAGAACCCTGGCACGCGATGTTGAGGGCAATTTGACCGTTGAGCAGGTGGCCGATGATTTGAGCGCCATGGCCGATGCGGTGCTGCGCGTGACCGCGGCGTGGTGTTGGTCTTATCTCAAAAATCGGCACCGTGAGGTGCCCCAATTTGCCATCATTTCCTATGGCAAATTGGGTGGCAAAGAGCTGGGCTATGGCAGTGATTTGGACATCGTTTTTGTATTTGAAGATGCCGATGAACGGGCCCAAGAGGTCTATGCGGCCTTTGTGCGCAAGCTCATCAATTGGTTCACCGTGAAGACGGCCGAGGGCGATTTGTTTGAGATTGACACGGCCTTGCGACCCAACGGAAGCTCAGGTTTGTTGGTGACCACTTTCGACGCATACGCCGACTACCAACAGCAGCGCGGCAGCAACACTGCTTGGACATGGGAGCATCAAGCCATGACGCGGGCGCGCTTTGTGATGGGCGATGCACACATGAGGCAGCGCTTTGATCAGGTTCGACTTGCTGTGATCAGTGCGCAACGCGACCCCCATGCGCTAGCCCAAGAGATCGTCAACATGCGAAATCGGGTGCGAGGTGCACACCCCATCAAGCCTGGTTTCTTTGATGTGAAACACAGCCCAGGCGCCATGGTGGATGCCGAGTTTGCTGTTCAATATTTGGTCTTGATGCACACCACGGCCCACCCAGAATTGGCAGACAACGTGGGCAACATTGCCTTGTTGCAACGGGCTGAGGCGGCCGGCCTGTTGCCGCCAGGGGTGGGCATGGCTGCGTCAGCTGCCTATCGAGAATTGCGCAGGGTTCAGCACAAGGCTCGTTTAAACGAAGAGCCAACCCAAGTAGAAGGCAGCTTTTTAAAGACCGAACAAGAGGCCGTGTTGGCTTTGTGGCAAGCCGTTTTCCCGTTTGATAACAAATCCCACAAAGGCGCGTGACAAGCTGGGAAATTGGAAGTAAACTGTCCAGTCACAAAATAGAATGGACAGTTCAATGGCCAATTTCAAAGCACTCCAACGCATCCTTGCCTTGGCAATTTTGCTTGCCATGCCTGCCGCATGGGCGCAGTCAACAGCTGTCATGCCGACGGCATCTGCGGCTTGTCCAGCATTGTTGAACCACACGTTTGCAAGGCTGCAAGATGAAAAGCCGCAGTCCTTGTGCCAATACAGCGGCAAAGTGATTTTGGTGGTCAACACCGCCAGCTACTGTGGCTTCACGCCTCAATACAAAGGTTTAGAAGCCCTTTACGACAAATACAAAGACCGAGGTTTGGTGGTGCTGGGCTTTCCTTCCAATGATTTTGCGCAAGAGAAGGCCACCAACCAAGAAATTGCAGACTTTTGTGAAAACACTTTTGGCGTGAAGTTTCCAATGTTCACCAAAACCGCGGTAACCGGTGAAGCAGCGGTGCCATTTTTCAAACAACTGGCCCAAGCTCCTGGACAGCGTCCTAAGTGGAACTTTTACAAGTACCTGATTGGCCGCGACGGCAAGTTGATCGACAGCTACAACAGCATGACCAGTCCCGACAGCAGAAGTCTGGTGCAAGCGCTTGAGAAAAGCTTGGCGGGCAAGCCCTCCTAAATTGATTGCGAAAGTCTGACATCTTGAAGTACAAAAAAATTGCCGTTGTCGGCTCAGGCATCTCGGGCTTGGCCGTTGCACACAGCTTAAAAGGACAAGCCGAGGTCACGCTGTTTGAAGCGGGTGATTACTTTGGTGGACACGCCAATACCGTCGACATCAGTTTGCCTACGGCCGCAGGCATGGTCATGCATGGCGTCGACACCGGGTTTTTGGTGTTCAACGAAAGAACTTATCCCAACCTGATCAATCTGTTTGCAGAGTTGGGTGTCGAGACGTCCTTGTCTGACATGTCTTTTTCAGTGCAAGCACCCAAGGCTTGGGGCAACGAGTCCTTGGAGTGGAGTGGCAGCAATTTAGACACGGTCTTTGCACAGCGCCGAAATTTGGCGCGCCCCGAGTTTTACAAAATGTTGTTGGATGTGCTGCGCTTTAACAAGTTGTGCACGCAAATTGCACAGCAGCAAACCGAGTCCGCACTGCGCCAACCTTTGTCGGAATTTTTAAAGCAGCATCAGTTTGGCAAGGCTTTCCAAAATTGGTATTTCTTGCCCATGATGGGTTGTATTTGGAGTTGCCCCACGGATCAAATGCTGGCCTTCCCAGTGGCCACCATGATTCGGTTTTGCCACAACCATGGCCTGCTGCAAATCAGCAACAGGCCGCGTTGGTTCACGGTCACGGGCGGCTCTCGCAACTACGTGCAGAAAATAGTCAGGGACATCAACGACAAGCGTTTGAACACCCCCGTGCAACTCATTGAACGAGATGCGCAAGGCGTTCGCGTGGTGACGCAAGGGGCTGCAGAGCGTTTTGATGAAGTGGTCATCTGTACACACTCCGATCAAGCCTTGCGCATGCTGCGCACGCCCTCTGCAGAAGAAACGCAGTATTTGTCAGCCATTCGCTATCAAGACAATGTGGCCGTTTTGCACACCGATGACAGCGTGCTGCCGACTCGCCGCAAAGCATGGGCCGCGTGGAATTACGCACGCGCCGAAAGCGAAGACCAAGAAAGCGCACGCGTTTGTTTGCATTACCTGTTGAACAAACTGCAGCCCTTGCCATACGAGCAAGCCGTTGTGGTGTCACTCAATCCGGCGCAAGCCATCGATGCCAGCAAAGTCATTCGCACGTTTGACTATGCACATCCGGTGTTCGATTTGGCCGCCATTGACGCGCAACAACACATCCACCGAATTCAAGGCCAACAGCACACATGGTATGCCGGTGCTTGGTTGGGCTATGGTTTTCATGAAGATGGGTTGAAGTCTGGGTTGGCTGTGGCCAGAGAGTTGCTGCTGAAAGTTCACGCATGACAACTGCCCACATCAGCATTGGACATGGCCAGATCAGGCACGTGCGTTTACGCCCGGCCCGCCATGCCTTTGACTATGCGGCTTATTTTGTGATGTTGCCCATGCGCCACCTGCAATCGGTGCTGCGCAATCCAGAGGCTGCAAAAGCCGTGGCTTTTCCCATCAACCGAGCAGGCCTGATGTCGTTTCACGACGTCGACCATGGTGATGGTCGATTGCCAGAACAAGGCGGTGCTTTGGCTTGGCTGGAGTCTTTGTTGGCCGAAGCCAATGTGCAAGACGCGGACGGTGAAATTTGGCTTCAAACATTTCCGCGCGTCTTGGGCTACACCTTCAAGCCCGTCAGTTTTTGGTACTGCCATCGACAAGACAACAGTTTGGCCGCCATCGTGGCCGAGGTTCACAACACCTTTGGCGAGCGACACTGCTATTTGTTGCAAGAGCCCAAGTGGGGTGTCACGGCGCTTGCAGACAAGGTGTTTCATGTCTCACCTTTTTGCAGAGTCTCAGGGCATTACCAATTCAGGTTCATGCGAACCCTTCAAAACGGCGTGGAGCGCATAGTTGCGCGAGTTGACCACAACAATGAAGACGGCCCTTTGATTCAAACCAGTCAAAGTGGCAAGTTGGTGGACGCAAGTCCCAGCGAAATTCGAAACACTTTTTGGCGCTATCCCCTTTGGACTCTGGCCGTGATGTTGCGCATTCATTGGCACGCCTTGTTGCTCTGGTTCAAGAAAGTTCCTTTTTTTCACAAACCCGCGCCTCCCACGCAATTTGTTACGCGTGGTCAAGCGACTTCAACCTTCACTTCTAAATCTCGCTGAACATGAACTCCACCACGTCTTCCAGCACATCGATGGCCATCCAGTCTGCACCTATGGCCGCGCGCCGTGTGCTTCAGTTGCTTGAAAAAATGGAGCACGGCACCTTGACCGTTCAGTTCCCCGATCGAAGCTCGAAAGTTTATGGCAATGGTGCAATGCCCCATGCCGCCATCAGCTTGCGCAACTGGAATGTTTTTTTGGCCAGCATGAAATCGGGCGACATTGGTTTTGCGGAAACCTACATTGCTGGGGATTGGACCACGCCCGCCTTGAGTGATTTGTTGCGCGTCATGATTCAAAATCGCCGCGTTGTGGAAGATTTGATTTATGGCTCTTGGTGGGGCCGCATGATCTACCGCGTCAAGCATTTGCTCAATCGCAACCACAAAGCCAACAGCCGCAAAAACATCCACGCCCACTACGACCTGGGCAATGCGTTTTACGAATTGTGGTTGGATGGCACCATGAATTACTCGTCCGCATTGTTTGAGGGCGATTTCAGCCGCAGCATGCAAGCGGCACAAAACGCCAAAGTGCGCCGCGCTTTGCAAGCCACGGATGTCACTGCGGGCTCTCGCGTTTTGGAAATTGGTTGTGGTTGGGGTGCTTTGGCCGAAATGGCCACCTTGGAAATGGGCGCACATGTGACCGGTGTGACCTTGTCGACCGAACAATTGGCTTTTGCCAATGCGCGCATGAAATGGAATGGCAAAACCGATCAGGCCGATTTGCGTTTGCAAGACTATCGCGACATTGACGATGGTCCCTATGACGCGGTGTGCTCCATTGAAATGATCGAGGCGGTCGGCCAAGAATACTGGCCCACTTATTTCCAAACGGTTAGCAAGATGTTGAAGCCAGGCGGCAAGGCCTGCATTCAAAGCATTGTGATCGACGACGCGTTGTTTGACCGTTACGTCAAATCAACTGACTTTATTCAGCAATATATTTTCCCGGGCGGCTGCTTGCCCAGTCCTTCTGAGTTCAGAAGGCAGGCGCGCTTGGCGGGCTTGGAAGTGGTCGATGAGTTGAAGTTTGGTCCCGATTACGCCGAAACTTTGCGTCGTTGGCGACATGACTTCTTGGCCCATGAGGCGCAGGTGTTGACCTTGGGCTTTGACACCGCATTCATTCGCACTTGGGAGTTTTATTTGGCCTATTGCGAAGCCGCTTTCGATGAAGCCAACACCGATGTGATTCAGTTCACATTGAAAAAGCCAGGCTGACATGAACATCCTGCAATGTCGTTTATGGCAGATCTTGTTGGTGGTGGTGCTCAGTAACGTGAGCGCCATGGCCGCTGCCAACGAAACGATATTGCCAGGCGCGAAACCTTCAAGCACTCAGCGCTATCAATTTTGGGGCTTCGAGATTTACGATGCCCGTTTATGGACCTCGCCTGGTTTTTCGGTGCAGCAGTACACGGCTTCGCCGTTTGTTTTGGAGCTGTCATACCTTCGCAATTTTGAAGGGGCAGCCATTGCCAAGCGCTCGATGGACGAGATGCGCAAGTTAGGCAGCATCAATGCGGCACAAGAGAAAGAATGGCTCAAGGCCATGACCGATATTTTTCCCAATGTTCGCCCTGGTGACCGTTTGATGGGGTTCTACAAGCCCAACGAAGGTGCTGAATTTTGGTTTCAACAAAAGCGTTTGGGTGCCATCACCGATCCACAATTTGCCAAGCTCTTTTTTGGCATCTGGCTGCATGAGGCCACATCAGCACCTGCCATTCGACAAGCCTGGATCAACGGCTTATGAGTGAGACATCGCGTGCCGCACAGACAACGGGCGCATCCTATGGCCTGCTGGCTTTGCCTTTGTCGTTTGTGGCTTTGCCCATGTACGTCAACTTGCCACACGCATACGCCACACACTACGCGGTTCCTTTGACCACCCTCGGTCTTGTTTTGTTGATCAGTCGTTTGTTGGACGCTTTCATCGACCCATGGATGGGGCGAATCAGCGATGTGCTGTATGCCAAGTCCAATCAAGCCGTCGGTACTGCTGCCTTCGCTTTGGCCGCTTTGCTGTTGGTATCTTTTGTCGCCTTGTTTTTCCCGCCACTGTTTGCTTCCACGTCAGGCTATGTGGCCTGGGTCGCGGTGTTTGTCAGTTTGTGTCACCTCACCTACAGTGGTTTGAGCATTCTTCACCAAGCCTGGGCAACACGTTTGGGCGGCGATGCTTTGCAACAAGGCCGCGTGATCGCTTGGCGTGAAGCGGCCGGCTTGGTGGGCGTGGTGTTGGCGTCGCTGCTTCCTGCTTTGGCAGGCTGGCAGACCACCAGCATCTTTTTGGGCGCTTCATTGCTCGTGGGTTTGTGGGCATGGTCTCGGGTGTTTCAAACCAATGTACCTGTGTTGTCCGTCGAAGCCGCATCGCCCACAGCCAATGCCATGGCCTTGCCGATTCGTCAAAGTTTGTTTTTAAAACTCTTGGCTGTGTTCATGCTCAACGGCATTGCCAGCGCTGTTCCTGCCAGCTTGGTGATGTTTTTTGTAGAAGACCAAATACAGGCGTCATCAGACATTGCGCCGTGGTTTTTAGGCGCCTACTTCATGGCCGGCGTGGTGTCTTTGCCGGTTTGGTTGAAATTGATTCGCCATTGGGGCTTGCCCAAAACATGGGGTGTTGGCATGTTGATGGCCATTGTCAGTTTTGCTTGCGTCAGTTTTTTAGGCCCAGGTGATGAACTGTTGTTTCTTGGTGTGTGCGTCGCTTCGGGCATTGCCTTGGGGGCAGACATGGTGGTGCCTGGCGCATTGCTCAATCGCGTCATTGATCACTTAGGTCACCGGGGTGAAGCCGAGGGCTTGTATTTGGGATGGTGGAACCTCATCAGCAAATTCAATTTGGCGATGGCAGCGGGCCTGTGCCTGCCACTTCTGGCCAGTTGGGGCTATGCCCCGGGTGCGCGAAGTGCCGAAGGCTTGCATGCACTGTCCCTCGCCTACGGCGTGTTGCCTTGTGTTTTGAAAACCGGTGCCTTTGCCGCGTTGTTTTATTTTTGGATTCAACCGTCAGCCACTTCGCTGACATCAAGGGGTAACTTATGAACAGACGACAGTATCTCAAGCGTGTTTCTCAAGGCGTCGCTGCCCCGCTTCTATTGCGCACATCGGGCTTGGCTGCGTTGAGTGCTGGGGCCGGACTTTTGTCAGGTTGTGCAGGCCCTCAATTGTCTGACTACGCAGCGCAAACGCCCGTGCTTGATTTGCGAACCTACTTCAATGGCATCGTCGATGCTTGGGGTGTTTTCACGGACCGTTCAGGCCGCGTGGTGAAACGCTTCAAAGTGGTGATGGACTGCCAATGGCAAGGTGATGAAGGTGTTTTAGACGAGGCCTTCACCTACTCTGATGGCACCCAACAACGGCGCATTTGGAAATTGAAAGCTTTGCCGAATGGCCGCTATGAAGGCCGCGCTGACGATGTGGTGGGGATGGCTGCTGGTGGGGTGAGTGGCAACACTTTCCGCTGGCAATACACCTTGGCCCTGCCTGTCGATGGCACGGTTTGGGAAGTGCAATTTGACGACTGGATGTACCTCATGGACGAGCAAGTCATGATGAACAAAGCAGTGATGCGCAAATGGGGTGTGACCTTGGGTGAAGTCACCTTGTCATTCAAGCGCAGAGTTCCCAATGCGTCGGGTCGTGTGTCATGAACCTGGATGTTGCAAAAGCAGGGCAAGACACGGTGCCCGTTCAGACCCTCAAAAGCCCCGTCAAGCGTCGATGGGGCGCGCCTTTGAACCCACCCATGGTTCAGTGGCAAGGCAAACGTGTGTGGTTGATCGGTGCTTCCAGTGGCATTGGTTTGGCGTGTGCCAAAGCTTTGCATGCAGCGGGTGCCAACGTGATCATTTCCGCGCGTGATTTAGGCGTGGTGTCTGTCTGGGCCGAACAATCTCAACAACAAGGTCAAGCGCTCACGCTGCTGCCCCTAGACGTGACGGATGCCTTGCAAGTGCGTTATGTCATGCGTCAAGTGGCCGCGCTGGGACCTTTGGACATGGTGCTTTACTGTGCGGGGCATTACCGCGCGCACCGTGCAACAGAATTCGATTTGACCGACATGTTGCGCCACCAAGAAGTGAACTACAACGGTTTATTGAGAGTGCTCGATGCAGCGTTGCCGGTGTTGCTGCAACAGGGCTTTGGCCATGTCAGTGTGGTCAGCAGCGTGGCGGGCTGGCGTGGCTTGCCCAACGGTTTGGCCTATGGCCCCACCAAAGCAGCGGTCACGCATTTGGCAGAAACCATGTACATGGATTTGCAAGACAAAGGCATTGGCGTCAGCCTCATCAACCCGGGCTTTGTCGCCACACCACTGACCGCACAAAACAATTTCCAAATGCCCGCCTTGATGTCGCCCGAAGATGCGGCCAAAGCCATGCTGCAAGGTTGGGCAGAGGGTTTGTTTGACATTCACTTTCCCAAACGATTTACGCTGTGGTTGAAGTTGCTGCGCCTGTTACCCTATCGCATGTACTTCGCTTTGGTACGCCGATTTACAGGACTGTGACCATGAACTCGCGTCAGCGCTTTGAACAAATAGCCAACTACTTTGAAACTCTCACACCGCAAAGTGTGAGTGAACTGAACGCGTTTTACAGCGCCACCGCGCGCTTCAAGGATCCCTTCAATGACGTGACCGGTGTGCCCGCCATAGAGACCATCTTTGCGCACATGTTTGCGTCATTGACGCAACCGCGCTTTGTCATCACGGGCCAAGTGGTCGATGGCGATCAGGCGTTTTTGACGTGGGAATTTCGCTTTCGTTTCAAGCGCTTTGATACGCAGACCGAACAAGTGGTGTTGGGCACCAGCCATTTGGTACTCGATGCAGACCAACGCATCAGCTTGCACCGCGATTATTGGGATGCTGCTGAGGAACTTTATGAGAAGCTGCCGTGGGTTGGCGCTTTGATGCGGTGGCTGAAAAAACAGGCCAACAGTTAAACCCTGTTGGCCCTGCAGTCGGCAGCGCTCGACTTAAGCCGGTACGCTGTCAATGAAACTTTGACGTTGCATCAACTTGGTGTACAGCTTGTCCAAATTGGGATAAGTGTCGCGCCATTGAATGGCAGGAAAGCGGAAGTCCAAATACCCCAGCGCACAACCCACCGCAATGTCCGACAAGCTCAGATGTGCACCCGAGCAGTAAGGCTTGTCGGCCAGACCGTGTGACATGGCGCGCAGTGATTCAGAAATCTTGTGCAATTGGCGGTCAATCCATGGCTGGCTGCGCTGTTCAGGAAGGCGATGTGGCCAGACGGCTTCCATGCGTGCCAGCAAAGCGGCATCTAGCAAACCATCGGCCAAAGCCTCCCAAGTTTTAACTTCGGCGCGTTCACGGCCATTGACGGGGATCAGTTTGCCAACAGGCGACAAAGTGTCCAAATACTCCACAATGACGCGGGAATCAAACACGGCTTCGCCGCCTTCCAAGACCAAGCAAGGCACCTTGCCCAGAGGGTTGGAGGCGTGAATGGTGGTGTTGGCCGACCACACGTCTTCGGCCACCATGCGGTAGTCCAGTTTTTTTTCAGCCATCACGATGCAAACTTTGCGGACATAAGGGCTGGTGGGTGAACCGATCAATTTCATGGGTTTGTTCTTGTAAAAGTCGTCAAAAGCGAGTCGAATTGACGTGCATTCTAGAGGAATCGAAAGCTCAGTCATTTGTCAGGGTCAGAACTTACAATCGGTGTATGACTTCTTCTCCTATTTCCGCCCTATCGCCCTTGGATGGCCGTTACGCCAACAAGCTCAACGCACTGCGCCCGCTCATGAGCGAGCTGGGGTACATGCACCGCCGTGTGCAAGTTGAAATTGCCTGGTTCATTGCGCTGTCCGATGCCGGGTTCGAAGAGTTCAAACCTTTGTCCTTGGGTGCACGCCGATACCTCACAGGCTTGGTCACCCAGTTTTCAGAGCAAGATGCTTTGGCCATCAAGGACATCGAAAAGACCACCAACCATGATGTGAAGGCCGTCGAGTATTGGATCAAGTCCAAATTCAAAGATCGTCCCGAACTTGAACAAGCATCAGAGTTCGTGCATTTTGCTTGCACCAGCGAGGACATCAACAACACCAGCCATGCCCTGCAACTCAAAGGCGCACGACAGCAAGTGATCTTGCCTGCGTTAGACGAAGTGATTGAACAGTTGCGCAGCATGGCGCACGCGTATGCGGCAATTCCCATGCTGAGCCGCACGCATGGCCAAACTGCCAGCCCCACCACGGTCGGCAAAGAGTTGGCCAATGTGGTTGTGCGTTTGCGCAGCACCCGCGACAAAATTGCAGCTGTTCCATTGAAAGCCAAAATGAATGGCGCTGTGGGCAATTACAACGCGCACTTGTCGGCTTGGCCCCACTTTGACTGGGAGAATTTTTCCAAGTCAGTGGTCGAAACACCCGAGTCACACGAAGCAGGTGCCTCGAGTGAGCATTGGGGTTTGGGTTTGTCGTTCCAACCCTACAGCATTCAAATTGAACCGCACGATTACATGGCGGAATTGTTCGATGCGGTGGCGCGTACCAACACCATCTTGATCGATCTGTCGCGTGACATTTGGGGTTATGTCAGCTTGGGTTACTTCAAGCAACGCCTCAAAGCAGGCGAGATTGGCTCATCGACCATGCCGCACAAAGTGAACCCCATTGACTTTGAAAATGCTGAAGGCAATTTGGGTTTGGCCAATGCGGTGCTGAAACACTTGTCAGAAAAGTTGCCCATCAGCCGTTGGCAACGCGACCTCACGGATTCAACGGTGCTGCGCAACATGGGTGTGGCCTTGG
The DNA here is from genome assembly GCF_003063605.1 of Limnohabitans sp. Hippo4. Taxonomy (NCBI): domain Bacteria; kingdom Pseudomonadati; phylum Pseudomonadota; class Betaproteobacteria; order Burkholderiales; family Comamonadaceae; genus Limnohabitans; species Limnohabitans sp. Hippo4. The sequence continues at coordinate 85,603 of NZ_NESE01000004.1, forward strand.
GTTACTCGGCGCTGGCCTATGCATCGCTCATGACCGGCTTGAAAAAGTTAGAGTTGAACGAAGAAGCATTGGCGCAAGATTTGGACGCGGCCTGGGAGGTTTTGGCCGAGCCCATTCAAACGGTCATGCGCCGTTATGGCGTGCAAGGCGCTTACGAGAAATTGAAAGAAGTGACGCGTGGCAAAACGGTAACGGCTGATGCGTTGCATGGCTTGATCAAAGGCTTGGAGATTCCGCAAGAAGAAAAAGACCGCTTGTTGGCCATGACGCCGGGCAGCTACATTGGCAAAGCCATTGAGCTGGCCCAGCGGGTTTAAGCGAGTCACGAATGGCGCTTAAATCCACCATCTACAAAGTCAATCTTTCCATTGCAGACATTGACCACAGTTACTACGCCGATCACGCCCTCACCTTAGCGCGTCATCCCAGCGAAACCGACGAGCGAATGATGATTCGCTTGTTGGCTTTGTCCCTCAATGCCTACAAATTGCAAACCGATTTGAATGGCGATGGTGTGTTGGCCTTTGGCGCAGGTTTGTCGGACCCCGATGATCCCGATTTGTCACTGCGCGATTTCACGGGTCAAACGCGTTTGTGGGTGGAAGTGGGGCAACCCGAAGACAAGCCCTTGAACAAGGCCTGCCAAAAATCAGATGCCGTCATGGTGTATTGCTTCAACCATGCGGCAGAGGTGTGGTGGCGCGGCATTGAAAGCAAACTCACGCGCATGGACAAATTGCAAGTGTGGCGCGTACCTACCGAGGCCAGCCAGGCCTTGGCCAAATTGGCTGAACGCAGCATGCAAATTCAAACCACGGTGCAAGAGGGCGAGCTCACCTTGAGCAACAGTCAAGACAGCGTGCACCTTGAAGTGGTGCGTTGGAAATAATTTTTTGAACAGCGGAATGAATGCCGCTTAGCTTTGAAAGCCAAGTGGGACTTGAGCTTCTGCGGCTGCGCGCGCCAAGTGACGATCCTCTGCGGCGCGCTCGGCATAGCGGTTGAAGCGCCAAGAAGTCCCGTCAACGGTGATGCGGCGCCAAACTGAGCGCTTTTCACCGGGACTCATCTCCGTCCACAGTTGCACCTCTTCAAAACTTCTGCCGCAACCCTTGCATTCGGGGTCGCCTTGAAACGTTGAGCAAATGGCGATGCAAGGCGTGTCGGGTGTGCTGGCGTACCAAGCTTGCCAAGCCTCTGCAGCGGCCAAAGGCAAGGTGTATTCGTCGGCCTCATCTTCCTTGTAATAGACCATCAGTGCATACACCTCCGCCAGCGCTCGCAACTCGCGCGGCAGCGCCACCCCGTCTGGCGAGGGGTTTTTTTGGCGCCAGTAATTGATCGCCGCTTCGATGTCCGTGATGTGAATGCCAGCCATGAGGTCTTTGAAGAAGGACCGGAATCATAGCTTTTTGTGAAAGCACTTGGCGGCGAGCTTGTTTTGCAAGTCAATGCAGGCACCAACCCAGCCCCACGCCCCTAAGATGCATCCATGAGTACTGCTTTGGTACTCAATATTGGAAATCATCATGTACAAAACAACTCACACTTCAAGCGTTATGCAAATGGACTTTTGGCCTGTTGCCCTCGGTGGCATTGCCTTCGATGCAGCCATTGAGTCACCCATCGAGTCACCCCACTGGCTTCTTTGGGGCTTGATGAACTTTGGCATCGCCACAGAACCCGCCGTCGATCTGCAAGCCCACTTTGCCCGCGAAACCGAAGCCAACGAGTTCCAACTTTTACAAACACTTTCACAAACAGTTTCATTCAACCCAGCGATTGAACCGGTCGGTGTTCCTGCGCCCACCCCTTTCCTGGTCATTGATTATTTTTAATCGCATGCCAATAAGGAACACACCATGCAAGTTTGCAGCATTGCCGAAACCCAACAAGTTTGGGGACAAGGCTTCTTTGATTTTTTAAAGTTTGACTCTGGCACCACCAACGGTGCACGAGATGATGGCCAAGCACTGGGTTCAGGCTGTGGCACCGCCATGTTTGACCGTGTGGTGCCCGACGTGATGTTTGGCATCAACCTTCAGTCGTCTTGTGCGGCGCACGACAACCGTTACAACATGTGCGGCTTTGAAAAAGCAGAGGCCGACCATTTATTGCGCACCGACATCTTGACCAGCTGTGAGGCCCAAGGTGGTAATGGACTGATGTGCGCTGTCATTGCAACAAGCTATGGCTTGGGAGTCAGCTTGGGAGGCGGTAAAGCGTATTCCGTTTCTCAAGAAAAAGTTTGTTTCGAGATGAACTGACATGACGCTGCTTTTGCACCTTGCTAATTCGCATGCCGCGCATGTCTTGCGTGCAAAGGTGGCACCGTTGATGGGCCATCTTGCAATGCTGCTCATGTCACTCAACCTGTACTGGCCCGCTGCGCAAGCCACCGAAGTTTTCAATGGTGTACCCATCGACTTCGGAACCACATTTCTGCACGAAAAAAGAGCCATGCAATTGCATGCAGTTCTCACGCCAGAGGAAACGCAAATCATTGCCAGTGCCATGGAGCGAATTGCCGCCACGGTCAACGAAGCACATGCCGAATCAGTGCAACCCAAAACCGCTTGGCGAAAAAACACCAGCGCACAGAACATCGCGTTGCGAAACGCAAGCCGTGCCGCCAGCATCGATCCCCATTTGGGCATGGCTGTTAAACAAATACACCAATGGCAAGTGCTGCCCCAGTACATTGTGTTTGATGTCGATTATTTTTTGCCCGAACGTGTGGGCCATGCGCCTCAAATTTACAGAGACCGTTATGCGCTCACAAAATCAGCAGCGGGTTGGATGTTCAGCGGTCACCCCCAACCCTTGGCCATTGGCAAACTCACATGCCAGTATGTCAATGCCTTGTGGGTCTGCCCACCATCACCCATGCCTTAAGGTGTCAGTGCCAACTCATCTGTCTTGTCGCTCTAGCATTTGCTCGCGTAAAAGGCCTTGGGCAAAACGCAAGCGCGCATCCACAATGGACGCCTCAATGTGATCCGCTTGTGCTGCATTCATTCGCCTGGAGGCATCTTGTGCGGCTCTAAAACGATCCACAGCAGCGCCAAAATCCATCCTTGCCAATTGCGTTTCACCTTCTGCTCTTAACGAAGCCAAAGGCCGGCCTTGTGCAGCCAATGCGGTTGCCAGCACTTGCCAGGCTTGCGCATCTTGTGCATGTTGAAGCACCCAACGCTGGAGCGCTGAGATGCCTTGCGCCAAAATTTGCGAAGTCTCTGCAGTGGGCGAAGACACTTGCAAGCGCGCGCTGGCCTGCGTGATGAAAAGCAGCTCGGGTCGTTGCCACAAACTGTTGGCTTGCGCGCTCACATGCCGCAATGAAGTCAGCACGCTTCGCATGTCATCTTCTTTGAATGCCAACTCGGCTTCAAGCAACTGAACCAAACGCGCTGAAGGCGCATGTTGGGCCGCTGCCAATTTGAGTCGCGGCAACAAGGCATGCGCTTGGGCAAGGTCACGCAGCTGCATCCACGACAAGCAAGCACCATACAAGATGCCCATCTGCTTGGCAGTGGACTGTTTGGCCACACTGGCATCGTTGGCTTCTTGGGCCCATGCGCGCAAGGCATCGACGCCTGGTTGAGAAAACACACGTGCCCTTGCAGACATCATGGCTTGAACCAGATCTTGTTCTTGATTGGCGGCACGCGGGGTCTGAAGTTGTTGGCGTGATTGCATGTCGGCCATGCGTTCACTGCTGAGTGGGTGACTGCGCAAATACGGAAATGCGCCGTTGTCATTCAAGCTCGATGCTTGCTGCAATTTGCCAAACATGTTGACAAATCCTTGCGTATCAAAACCAGCTTCTGACATCACGCCATAGCCAATCCGATCGGCTTCTCGCTCCATGTCGCGCGAGAAGTTGAGCTGTGATTGTGCAGCCATGGCTTGACCACCCACGATCATGGCTTGCGCGCCTTGCGCACTTTTGCTGGCAGCCAACATGCCCAGAATCATGGCGCCGATGAGCCAAGGTGTCATGCGTGCCTGATCTCCCATGGAGCGCGAAATGTGTCGCTGCGTGACGTGACTCAGCTCGTGCGCCATGACAGAGGCCAGCTCATCGCGAGTGGTGACAACGCTGATCAGCCCCAGATGAATGCCTAGATAACCACCTGGTAGCGCAAAGGCGTTGACCGAGCGATCGCGTCCAATCAAAATTTTCCATGCAAAGCGCTCTTGCAATTCGGGCGACATGTCGCCCCGTGCTTGGGCACCCTTGACCAAAGGTTGCCAAATGTTTTGCAAATACTCATCCAGAATGGGGTCTTCCAAATAATCTGGATCGCGGTAGAGCTCACGCGCAATGCGATCGCCCAATTTGCGCTCTGCTGAAAGTGTCATGTCCGCGCCATCGCCCAGGGCGGGTAAATTGGACGAGCTGGTGGGCAACTGCGACCACACAGGGGTCAGCAGCAGAGACAATGCCAAGATGGCAATCAGCGGTTTAGATTTGGCAGGCGCAAGCTTCAATTAAGGGTACCGACTTTGAAGGTGAATCCGAACACCGTATCATGCTCGATCTAAGTCAAGCGTTTGTAAATGGTTTTCCCCGTTTTTTTCAATAGACATGTCCCAATCTTCGTCCAACTCATCCTCTCCTCTGACTCACTTTGATGCGCAGGGTCAAGCGCACATGGTGGATGTGGGGGGCAAAGCTTCAACTCACCGAGTGGCCGTGGCAACAGGCTCGATTCAAATGCTGCCCGCGACATTGGCATTGATCCAGGCGGGTACAGCCAAGAAAGGCGATGTGTTGGGCATTGCGCGCATTGCGGGCATTCAAGGTGCCAAGCGAACGTCGGATTTGATTCCGCTTTGTCATCCATTGGCCTTGACGCGCGTGGCGGTAGAGTTTGAAGTGCCGACTTCGGCACCGGCGCCCACCATCGTGTGCCGTGCCACAGCCGAAACTGTGGGTCAAACAGGCGTAGAAATGGAAGCCCTGACGGCTGTCCAAGTGGCCTTGCTGACCATTTACGACATGTGCAAAGCCGCTGACCGCGGCATGACCATCACCGATGTGAAATTGCTAGAAAAGCAAGGTGGCAAATCGGGGCATTGGGTGGCCTGATGGCGCCTGCCATCAAGGCCTAGCTTGCCTTATTCGACGAAGGGCTCAATGCCAATGGGTTTGAGGACCGCGTCGGCGGGTGGTGTGCTTAGAAACTTGGTCAGTGCGCGTGCAGCTTCAGCGTGTTTGGATTGTGGGTTGATGCCTGTGGCAAAGCCAATCCACGTTTGAAGTTCCTTGGGGATTAGTCCCAACATGTCAACGCCAGGCACACCATAAATGCGTGATGCCACGACCACCACCATGTCAACAGTGCCAGTGGCCACCACTTCGACGTTGTACTCACCCGGCATGGGTCGCAACTTGGGTTTCATTTCGGCACCGATGCCCATGCGATCGAGCAAACTGACAAAGTAAATGCCGCTGGCACCGTCACCAGGGTAGGCCACAGAGTTGATGCTGAGTATGGTTTTCTTGAAACCTTCAACGGTGGAAATGTCGGGCTTAGGCACGTCTGAAAGTGCCGTGCTATTTTTCCTCACGCACCCTTGCAAGAGCTGGGCAAGTATTTGGCTGCGAGGGGATTGGTGGCGGCGGGACCGCAGACCCAGGCACTGATGGGTTTGCCGCCATCGGTGGTGCCCACCAATGCTGTGGTGCCCGATTGAATGGGCGTCAATGAGATGGCATTGGTGGTGGCGCTGGTGGCGCCGCGCAAGGTACTGGGGTTGCCGGTGACGGTGATGATGCCATTGGCATCGACAGACAAGCCAGACACGTATTGCGACGTTTGGGTTTGACAAGCCGCGGGCAAGGCCGTGCTGACATCGGCTTGCGAAGCGGTGCTGACCACTTCGGAGACGGCAGTTTTGCATTGTGTGGCGGCCAACAGCATTTCGGAAACTTTGGCACGCACGGCATAGTCTTGGTACGCTGGCAATGCCAAGGAGCCTAGGACACCGATGATGGCAATGACCACCATCAGTTCGATCAAGGTAAATCCGCGAAAGTAATTGGAGCGAGGCGCTGTCATGGTGGTCCTAAGTAAAGAATAATTTTATCTCGAAGGACTTCATTAGGCCGTAAAAAAGCCGACCACAAAGGGCCGGCTTGGTCACAAATGCTTGCTTGATGTCAAACGTTAGCCTCAGGTGTTTCCTTGGCTGCGTGTTTGGCTTGGAAGAATTTACCGATGGCCAAAACTGCCAATGCGCCTGCAGTTGCGGCTGCGTAGTGCAACCAAGGGTTCTCCGCAGAAAATTCACGCAGGGCCACGTCACTGGCGATGGTTTCGCCGCCTACCCAGCCGATCAAACAAGCACCGAACGTGACGATGATGGGGAAGCGTGTCATGAGTTTGATCATGATGGCACTGCCAAAAATCACCATGGGAATGCTGATGGCCAGGCCCAAAATGAGGAGGGTCATGTTGCCTTTGGCGGCCGCGGCCACTGCAATCACGTTGTCCAAACTCATCACAATATCTGCAATCAGAATGGTTCGAATGGCCGCAAACAGGCTGGCTTTTTCCACCTCGCCTTCGTCTTCGTCGCCATCTTCACTCAGCAGTTGTGCGCCAATGTACAGAAGCAGAAGGCCGCCGATAATTTGCAGGTAAGACAGCTCAAGAAGTGCCGCTGCCACCACGGTCAGCGCAATGCGCAGTACCACGGCCGCGCCTGAACCAAACAAAATGGCTTGACGTTGTTGGTGTTCGGGCAGTGAGCGTGCCGCTAAGGCAATCACCACGGCGTTATCGCCAGACAAGATGATGTTGATCCAAATGATCTTCATCAAGCCGATCCAGAAGTCGGCGTTTTGTATCATTTCCATGTCAGTCCCTTTGCATTTTTAGTAGGAATAAGAACTGGCCCCTAAGGGCCAGTTCTGTTGTCGGGACTCGAATTTTAACGGCCAGACCGGGCCGCTGGATGCGTATAAGTGCTTACAGCAATTACAGCATGGCCTTCAGCAAACGGCCCATTTCGGAAGGATTGCGGGTAATTTTGAAGCCGCATTCTTCCATGATGGCCAATTTGGCATCGGCTGTGTCGGCGCCGCCAGAGATCAAGGCACCGGCGTGGCCCATGCGCTTGCCTGCGGGCGCTGTGACACCAGCGATAAAGCCAACGATTGGCTTTTTCATGTTGTCTTTGCACCAGCGAGCGGCTTCAGCTTCGTCGGGACCACCAATTTCACCGATCATGATCACGGCATCGGTGTCGGGATCGTCGTTGAAAGCGCGCATCACGTCGATGTGCTTCAAGCCGTTGATGGGGTCACCACCAATACCGACCGCAGAAGACTGGCCCAGACCGATCTCGGTCAATTGCGCCACGGCTTCATAAGTCAATGTGCCTGAACGAGACACCACGCCAATGCGACCCTTGCGGTGAATGTGACCGGGCATGATGCCGATCTTGATTTCATCGGGGGTGATCAAACCTGGGCAGTTGGGGCCCAACAGCAAAGTCTTTTTACCACCAGCTGCTTCTTTGGCGCGCATGCGATTGCGCACTTCGAGCATGTCACGGACAGGAATGCCTTCGGTAATGCAGATGGCCAAGTCGAGGTCGGCTTCAACGGCTTCCCAAATGGCTGCTGCGGCGCCTGCTGGTGGCACGTAGATAACAGACACAGTAGCGCCTGTGTCGGATGCCGCTTCTTTGACAGAGGCGTAAATGGGGATGTTGAAGATGGACTCGCCCGCTTTTTTGGGGTTTACACCTGCAACGAAGCAGTTTTTACCGTTTGCGTACTCTTGGCATTTTTCAGTGTGGAACTGACCGGTCTTGCCGGTAATACCTTGGGTAATGACTTTGGTGTCTTTGTTGATAAAGATAGACATGTAATTAACCTTTCACCGCTTTAACGGCAGCTTGTGCTGCTTCTGCCATGGTGTCCACGGAAATGATGGGCAAACCGCTTTCTTTCAGCATCTTCTTGCCCAGATCTTCGTTGGTGCCCTTCATGCGAACGACCAAAGGCACGTTCAAGTTAGTGGCCTTGCAAGCGGTGATCACGCCAGTTGCGATGGTGTCGCACTTCATGATGCCGCCGAAGATGTTGACCAAAATGGCTTTCACTTTGGGGTTCTTCAACATGATCTTGAAAGCTTCAGTGACTTTCTCGGGGGTAGCGCCGCCGCCCACGTCCAAGAAGTTGGCGGGCTCTGCGCCAAACAGCTTGATGGTGTCCATGGTGGCCATGGCCAAGCCCGCACCGTTGACCAAGCAACCAATGTTGCCGTCCAAGCTGATGTAGGCCAAGTCGAATTTAGAAGCTTCGATTTCAGCTGGATCTTCTTCGTCCAAATCGCGGTAAGCCACGATTTCGGGGTGACGGAACAAAGCGTTGGAATCGAAGTTGAACTTGGCGTCCAAAGCGCGGATGCCGCCGTTGCCTTCCAAGATCAAAGGATTGATCTCGACCAAAGACGCGTCGGTTTCCATGTAGCACTTGTAAACTTTCTGGAGCACGTCGGCGGCTTGGGCTGTTGAGCCAGCAGGCACGCCAATGGCGTCAGACAATTTTTTGGCTTGAGCATCGGTGAGGCCCAAAGCGGGGTCAACGATTTCAGTGATGATTTTCTCGGGTGTGTCGTGTGCCACACCTTCAATGTCCATACCGCCTTCGCTGGACACGATCATGGCCACACGTTGTGAGGCGCGGTCTGTGACAGCGGAGATGTAATATTCTTTTTGGATGTCAGCGCCGTCTTCAATCAGGAGGCGACGAACTTTTTGACCTTCTGGGCCCGTTTGGTGTGTGACCAACTGCATGCCCAAAATTTCACCGGCGAGCTTTTTCACCTCATCGATGGAGCGCGCCAGCTTCACGCCGCCGCCTTTGCCGCGGCCGCCCGCGTGAATTTGTGCTTTGACAACCCACACTGGGCCGCCCAATTTTTGAGCGGCTTCCACCGCTTCTTGGACTGTAAAGGCCGGAATGCCGCGGGGCACTGGCACACCAAATTGACGCAAGATTTCCTTGCCTTGGTACTCGTGGATCTTCATGAGGTTTCTCTCAGAGGGTGGTTATTCTCACCAGCCAGTCAGGGTGGTTTGCCCTAAGCAAGCACTGGACACTTCAGCCGGCGACTGTATCATGTTGCAACGCACCAATCTTGAGCCGAGTCACTTACATTGACATGACGCGGCAAAATTTTTTCTTGGGAGAGCCCTGAATGGCCAAAAAAATATTCATCGATGGCGAAGCTGGTACCACCGGGCTCTTGATTCGCGAGCGTTTGCTGGCCATGCCCGAGGTCGAATTGGTCAGCATTGCCCCAGAAAAGCGCAAGGACCCCGAGGCCAAGCGCGAGCTGATGGCCCAAGTTGATCTGGTTATTTTGTGCCTCCACGATGATGCCGCTAAAGAATCCGTGGCCATGATCGATGCTTTGCCTAGCCACAAACCACGCATCATTGACGCATCCACCGCCCACCGCGTGAACGACCAATGGGTGTTCGGTTTTCCTGAAATGCGTGCCGGTCAACGCGAAGCTGTGGTGAGTGCGCAACGCGTCAGCAACCCTGGTTGTTATGCCTCAGGCGCCATCGCCATCCTGGCACCATTGATCAGTGCTGGCATCTTGCCTCCAGATTTTCCGGTTGCTTTGCCCTCAGTAAGTGGTTACTCCGGTGGTGGCCGCACCATGATTGAAGACTATGAAGCAGGCCGCGCGCCTTTGCACGAAGCCTACGCTTTGGGGCTGCAACACAAGCACGTGCCCGAGATCATGAAGTACACCGGCCTGACGCGTCGCCCCATCTTTTTGCCAGCCGTTGGCAATTTTCGGCAAGGCATGTTGGTGGAGTTGCCGCTGTTTCTGGACGACTTGCCTGGCAAACCGAAAGTGTCCGATTTGTATGAAGCTTTGCGCGCGCACTACGCCAGTAGCCAAAACGCTGGCGGTTGGGTCAGTGTGGTGGCAGCTGAAGAAAGTGGCAAATTGGGCGCCACCGGCAACAACGACTCCAACAAACTGGAAATCAGGGTGTTTGGCAACGAGACGCATCGCCAAGCTGTGGTGATTGCCCGATTGGACAATTTGGGCAAAGGGGCCAGCGGCGCTGCGGTTCAAAACTTGAAGTTGATGCTGGGTCTTTGACCTGGCAGAACAAGCTTCAGCTGTCGAAGTCTTCTTCGGGCGCGCCCGATTGCTGGACGACTTTTCGGACCACCTCGGCCGAAAACCCGCGCGTGAGCAAAAACCGGTAATGCTTGGCGCGCTCGTTGGCATCCGCCGCAGGCGCGCCAAATTTCTTTTGCCAGACGCCTTGGGCGCGTGCGAATTCAGAATCTTTTAAGTCCAGCATGGCCTGAGCCACTGCTGCAGGCGCCAAGCCTTTGGCTTGCAGTTCTTGTTTGATTCTGCCGTTGCCCAGCTTTGGCGCGCGATGGTTAAGAACGGACTCCAAGACGCGGGTTTCGTCAATGAAACCTTTGGCTTGGAGCTCGTCGAGGGCTTGTGCCAGCTCGCCCGGCACCTCCTCGTGGGGGGACAGTTTGCGAACCAGCTCAGCTCGAGAGTGTTCGCGCTGCGACAAAAGCCGCAGCGCACGTCCTTTGAGGGACAACTTAAACCCGGGCTGAGCCATTGATCAAGGAACGCAACTGGAGAAAGGCGTGAGATTAGGCGGCTGCGACGGCTTCAGCCAGCAGTGGGATGCCCAAAGATTCACGCACTTTGTTTTCAATTTCGGCAGCCAGTTCGGCGTTTTCACGCAGGAACTCACGGGCGTTGTCGCGGCCTTGGCCAATTTTTTCGCCGTTGTAGGCATACCAAGCGCCTGACTTGTCGATGATTTTGGCCTCGACACCCATGTCGATGATTTCGCCTTGGCGGCTGATGCCTTCACCGAACAGAATGTCGAACTCAGCGGTTTTAAAGGGCGGAGCCACTTTGTTTTTAACCACCTTGACTTTGGTTTCGTTGCCGATCGAGTCGTCACCTCGTTTGATGGTGCCGGTGCGGCGGATGTCCAAGCGCACAGAAGCGTAGAACTTGAGCGCGTTGCCACCGGTGGTGGTTTCGGGCGAGCCGAACATGACGCCAATCTTCATGCGGATTTGGTTGATGAAGATGACCATGCAATTGGTTTTCTTGATGGTGGCGGTGAGCTTGCGCAGGGCTTGGCTCATGAGGCGGGCTTGGAGGCCGGGCAAAGAGTCGCCCATGTCGCCTTCGAGTTCGGCCTTGGGGGTGAGTGCGGCCACGGAGTCGATGACGACCAAGTCGACGGCGCCGGAGCGAACCAGGCTGTCGACAATTTCAAGGGCTTGCTCGCCGGTGTCGGGCTGGCTAATGAGCAGGTCTTGCAGGTTGACGCCAAGCTTTTGAGCGTACTGAATGTCCAAAGCATGTTCGGCGTCGACGAAGGCGCACTGACCGCCGATTTTTTGCATCTCGGCAATCACTTGCAAGGTGAGGGTGGTTTTGCCAGAAGACTCTGGGCCGTATATTTCAACCACGCGGCCGCGGGGCAAACCGCCTACGCCCAAGGCAATGTCGAGCCCCAAAGAACCCGTTGAGACGACTTGGATGTCTTCGATGACTTCACCCTCGCCCAGACGCATGATGGTGCCTTTGCCAAATTGTTTTTCGATTTGGGCCAGGGCTGCTTGCAGGGCTTTGGTTTTGTCGCTGTTTTGGTCGCTCATAGAAATCTCCATAAAAATCAACGGGTTGAAAAACTTGCATTCAGAAAGCTGATCAAAGACTGGATGCTTGAACAGTACTGTAATGGCATTGTCTCAATGAGTAAATAGATTTTTTAGTCAGTTTGCTTTACTATCTGCAAATGCCAGTCAATGACAGTTTCATCACCCATTCACAGGGCCAAGCGCCGTCATCTGCTGTCCGCGATGACCGATGGCGCGAAACACATTTGGGTCGTTTGTTGGGCCATTCCATGAGGCGTTTCGATGCGCGCGTTTTAAGCCTGATGGCACACAACGAGCAGGTGCCGCTGGCGCTCTCGAATTTGGCTGCAAGAGATCAAATCAGTGCGGCACACGTTCACATCACACGGCATTTGTCGCTGCAGGGTTCAAGGCTGACGGACTTGGCGCAGGCCGCAGGGATGAGCAAACAAGCCATGGGCAATTTGGTCGACCAGTGTGAAGCATGGGGTTTGGTCAAACGAACACAAGACAGTCGAGATGCGCGCGCGCGCCTGGTCGAATTCACCGAAGACGGCTTGGCGTGGTTGGCCGCCTTTCAAGTGGCGGTGGCACAAGCAGAAGAAGAATTCAAAGCTTCCGTGGGCCTTGAAATTGCAACCGTAGTGGCCTTGGGACTTGAAGCCTATTGCATGTAATGGCAAACGAGGGGTCGGCCATGGTGAAACTCTCGTCACAGAGCGTTGATAGTCGCCTAAAATTTAGACAGCCGCCTCCGGGCGCAAAACACAAAGCCAAACAAGGCCAAAGCGGGAGACAAGCATGCGCATTTTGATAGCTGAAGATGATCAGGTGTTGGCCGATGGTTTGCTGCGCAGTTTGCGCAGTGCAGGTGCGGCCGTGGATCATGTGGCAAGTGGCACAGAAGCCGACGCTGCGCTCATGACCAACAACGAATTTGATCTGCTCATTCTTGATTTGGGCTTGCCCAAAATGCATGGCCTCGATGTGTTGAAAAAATTACGCTCACGCGGCTCCACCTTGCCGGTTTTGATTTTGACGGCAGCTGACAGTGTGGAAGAGCGCGTGAAAGGTCTGGACTATGGCGCAGATGACTACATGGCCAAGCCCTTCAGCTTGCAAGAGCTTGAAGCGCGTGTTCGCGCGCTGACACGGCGCGGCATGGGTGGCGCCACATCGCAAATCAAACACGGCCCGCTCATTTACGATCAATCAGGCCGCGTCGCCACCATTGACGGCAAGATGGTGGAATTGTCTGCACGCGAATTGGGCTTGCTGGAAGTGTTGCTTCAACGTGCAGGCCGATTGGTCAGCAAAGACCAGTTGGTTGAGCGCTTGTGCGAGTGGGGCGAAGAGGTCAGCAACAACGCGATTGAGGTGTACATCCACCGCCTGCGCAAGAAGATTGAAAAAGGGCCGATCCGCATCGCAACCGTTCGCGGCTTGGGTTACTGCCTCGAGAAAATTCCGGGCTGATCCCGCATTCGCGCTGCCAGAAGTTTTTGCTGAATGAATCCTAAAAATTGGCAGCTGTCTTTTTTTCGCCGCGAGCAGCGCTCGTTGTTTGGCGAAATTTTGGACTGGATGCTCACGCCATTGCTGTTGCTGTGGCCTGTCAGTTTGGCACTCACGTGGCTGGTTGCCCAAGGCCTGGCCAACAAACCATTTGACCGTGCGCTGATTTACAACGCACAAGCCTTGGCGCAGTTGGTCAAGCTCAGTCCTGATCAGCAGCGCGTGCAATTCAATTTGCCGCAACCGGCCAGCGAACTCTTGCGCGCCGACGACGCCGATCTGGTGTACTACCAAGTGATTGGTCCCAAGGGTGAAATCTTGGGTGGTGACCGCGATTTGCCACAACCCCAAGAAGACGAGAAACTGGGCAGTTACGAAGTCAAAATTCGTGACGATGAAATGCGCAGCTTGGAAGTGCGTGTCGCCTACACTTGGGTCCAACTGGCGTCTGACAAGTCACCAGTGGGCATGGGCCCTGTGCTGGTCCAAGTGGCCGAGACACGCGAGAAACGCTCGGTGCTGGCCACTGAAATTATCAAAGGCGTGATGCTGCCGCAGTTTGCCATTTTGCCCTTGGCGGTCTTGTTGGTTTGGTTGGCACTGGTGCGAGGCATCAAACCTTTGTCAGAACTTGAAGAGCGAATTCGCGCCAGAAAATCAGATGACTTAAGCCCACTGGATGAAAAAGCGGTGCCACTGGAAGTTGCGCCGCTGGTGTCGTCCGTGAACGATTTGCTAGGGCGTTTGAAAGACTCGATCGCTACGCAAAAAAGATTTTTGGCAGATGCTGCGCATCAACTCAAAACACCGTTGGCAGGCTTGCGCATGCAAGCCGATTTGGCACAGCGCAAAGATGCCAGCGAAGAAGAGCTGAAGCATTCGCTCAAACAAATTGGCCGCGCCAGTGTGCAAGCCACGCACACCGTCAATCAGTTGTTGTCCTTGGCCCGCGCTGAAGGCGGTGGTGCCATCGATCTGCAGTCGTGTGACATGGAGGCATTGGTCAGCGAGGTCTTGCATGACTCGTTGCCGCGCGCCATGGACAAGGGTTTGGACTTGGGCTATGACGGTGTGGACACCGACAGCAAACGTCGCTTTTTGAAGGTGCAGGGCAATCCCACTTTGCTAAAAGAGATGATTCGCAATCTGGTCGACAACGCCATTCACTACACCCCCAGCACCGAAGAGCGGATCGGTGTGATCACTGTGCGCTTGTTGGTTGACCCTTATAGCCAGGCATTGGCTGTTCAGGTGGAAGACAATGGGCCAGGAATTGCTCCCGCTGAGCGTGAGCGTATTTTTGAACCCTTCTACCGCGCATTGGGCAGCAACGTGGATGGTTCTGGTTTGGGCTTGCCCATTGTGCGAGAGATTGCACAGCGGCATGGCGCCACGGTGTCAGTGGACGTGGCGCATCCAGGTCAAACACCACCGGGTGCGTGCTTCACCATTCGCTTTGCCCGGGTCAGCAATAAATTCAAAACCAACATGGCCTCAGGGTCTGCAGATCTTTAAGCCTGTGCAATGGCCCCGCTGAGCCACATGGACTCATACTGAGCCACGCAGAATTTGATTTAGGCGGGCTTGAACAAATTCAGCTGAAGTCGCTCACGCTCAATCACCACAGCCACGGCGGGCTGCGCCGCAACTTTTTGAACGTGTGCCCACAAAGCAGGATAGGTGCTGGGATCGATTCCGGCAATCGAGCCCCAGCGCGTCAATGTCAATGCGTAGACATCGACTGGACCCACATGCGCGCCTGTGAGCCATTCTGAAGTTTTCAAATTGCGCTGCACGATATTTTCAAGTTCACCCAACAAAGCTTTGTAGGTTTGTGTATTGAAGACCTTGAGCGCCGCTTGCACTTCTGTTTGATCGCAAAATTTTTGCGGCATGAAAATATGCGTGAAGGTGGGGTGTACGGTGTTGTTCATCCATGCCAAAGTTTCAATCGCTTTTGCGCGCGCCAATGCCTCAGTGGGCAAAAAATGAGCGTCAGGAAATTTTTGGTCGATGTACAAAATGATGGCCAAAATTTGGGTTACAACCTGTCCGTCATCGACCAAGACGGGCACTTGTCCGCGTGGATTGATGGCTTTGTATTCGTCACCGTTTTGCTCTCCCTTGTGCAGTTTGACCATTTGCGGCTCGTACGCTGCGCCAGACAGTTGCAGCAGGCAGTGCGGTACAAATGAACAGGCGCCGGGGGCGAAATAGAGTTTCAAGCTCATGGGTTTTTCCTTGTAATGACCACGTTGTCGGGTTGGATTTGTTGCAATGTCCGCTCGGGCTCGCGTGCGCTGTCGGGTGCGAAGCCCCACGACTCAAAAATGCCTTGTCGCCAACTATAAAACAGGGCGTTCAAGACCATCAAGATCAAAATCAGCCATCGAAGTTTCATGTGTTTCATAGGGCGCGAACACTCACTTCTGAACTGTTGATGCTTTGGCGGCCGTCGTTTGTGAGAATTTGCAAAGCCCCTTGATTGTCCACACCTTCACACAGGCCTTCTAGGGCATCGCTGCTCTGCACTTTCAAACCACGCAAAGCATCACGCGCATTGAATCGCTGTTGGAGCGGCGCAAAGCCTTGCGTTTCAAATTCTTTCAAGGCTTTGAGCAAAGGCTGGGTGATGCGCTCTAGCACCATGGGCGCCGTTGCCCCCTGCCAAAATTCTGCAATGGCCGCTGCGGGCGTTCTAAGGTCCGTGGTGGGGGGCAGTTGAATGTTCAGGCCAATGCCAATGACGGCATAACTTTTCCCGCCTTGGCTGGCTGCTTCAATCAAGATGCCACCCATTTTTCTTTGTTGGCGCCACAAATCGTTGGGCCATTTCAGTTGAATGTCGGGCCCCAGCGATTCGGCCAGACTCAGGCCAACGGCCAAGGACAGTCCCGACCAGTTTTGGGGTTGATAAGGCAAACCCAATGAAAACGTCAAAGCGTGACCGACCTCACCGTGCCAAGCACGTCCTAAACGGCCACGACCCGCTGTTTGCCGCTCGGCGAGCAACAAAATCGGGTCGTGCACAGCATTTCTGGCCCGCCGCATGAGTTCGGTGTTGGTGGAGTCAATCTCGGGCAAGATTTCAATGCTGAAACCTGGCCACTCTGGCACCACCGATGCCCAGATGGCTTCGGCTGGCCAGCGTAGCGGGTCTGCCTGCGTGCTCATGGGGACTCAATGCATGACGTGAAGAATCAAGCGTTGGCCGATGCCGAGGCTTTCTTCTTGACGGCTTTCAATTCTTTTTTGAGCTTCTTGATCTTTTTCTCAATCTTTTTGACTTGACTGGGAATCTTGGGGGTGGCGGGCCTGCGCTTGGGGGCCAGCAATGTTTTGCGGCAATTGGGGGCGCCACACCAGCAAGGGTATTCGGCCTTGAGTTTGGGCGTGTAAGGCTCGTCAATGATCAAGCCGTAGTCGTAATTGAGTTCTTCGCCCGCCTTGATGTTGCGCAGGGCTTTGATGAAGATGCGATCGTTTTCCTCATCGGCTTCGCAATTGGGATTGCAGCTGTGGTTGATCCATCGGGAGGAGTTGCCGCCATACAATGCATCAATCACCTTGTCTTCGTTCACGTGGAAATAGAAGGTGTGATTGGGGTCAGAGGGGTCATGGGGGTGGCGGTCTTGCGCCTCGTCCCAGCTGATCACCTCACCCACGTATTCAAACAGCGTTTCGCCTTCAGCGATGTCTTGCAGGGCAAACACACCTTTGCCGTGGACGCCAGAACGGCGAACTTGCACGCGGCGACCTGAAGCAGTTGGCGCTTTGGTAGAAGCGCTTGGCTTGGCAGCGGGCTTTAAAGTCGATTTTGTCGACAGGTTCGATTTTTTGACCACGGCGTTAAAAATTTGTTATGGTGAAAACATGTGGGCGCGCGTGTGCGCGTGCCCGTGTGTGTACACGTGCGCATGCGCGCACGCGAGACCGGATTGTATGAGATGAAAACATTGGTAATTGCAGAGAAGCCTTCAGTGGCTCAAGACATCGTGCGTGCTTTGACGCCGATCGCCGGAAAATTTGAGAAACACGAGGACCACTTTGAGAGTGAAACCTATGTGGTGACCAGCGCGGTGGGCCACTTGGTCGAAATTCAGGCGCCCGAGAAATTTGACGTGAAACGCGGCAAATGGAGCTTTGCCCATTTGCCCGTCATTCCGCCCTACTTCGATTTGAAACCGGTGGACAAAACCAAAACCCGCCTTAATGCGGTGGTCAAACAAGCTAAGCGCAAAGATGTGGGCGCATTGGTCAACGCCTGTGACGCGGGCCGCGAAGGTGAGTTGATCTTCCGCCTCATTGAACAATATGCGGGCACGCAAAAAGCAGGGCAGACCATTCCTTTGGGCAAGCCCGTGCAGCGCTTGTGGCTGCAGAGCATGACGCCGCAAGCCATTCGCGATGGTTTTGACAAGTTGCGCTCGAACCAACAGATGCAGGGTCTGGCCGATGCAGCGCGCAGTCGTTCAGAAGCCGATTGGTTGGTGGGCATCAATGGCACCCGTGCCATGACGGCCTTCAACTCGCGCGATGGCGGTTTCTTCTTAACCACCGTGGGCCGGGTGCAAACGCCGACGCTGGCCGTGGTGGTCGAGCGCGAAGAGCAAATTCGAAAATTCATCAGCCGCGACTATTGGGAAGTGCACGCACAGTTTGATGCGGTAGCTGGTACCTACCCAGGCAAGTGGTTCAACACGGCCTGGAAGAAAGACGCGGAAGACGCCGAGAAAAAAGCCGACCGTGTCTGGAGCGCTGCCGAGGCTGAGGCCATTGTGCAAGCCGTTAAAGGTGCCAAAGCCACGGTCACAGAGGAAGCCAAGCCCACCACACAAGCCAGCCCGCTGCTGTTCGACTTAACCTCTTTGCAGCGCGAAGCCAACGGCAAATTTGGCTTCTCTGCCAAAACCACTTTGTCGCTGGCGCAGTCTTTGTATGAGCGCCACAAAGCCCTCACTTACCCCCGTACCGATTCCCGCGCACTGCCTGAAGATTACTTGCCCGTGGCCAAGGACACCTTCAACATGTTGGCCGACAGCGGCATGAAGCATTTGGCGCCCCATGCCCTCACCGCGCTGAACAACGGCTATATCAAGCCTTCTAAGCGAATTTTTGACAACGCCAAGGTCAGCGATCACTTTGCGATCATTCCCACCTTGCAGGCCCCTTCTGGCTTGTCTGACGCAGAACAAAAGCTGTACGACTTGGTGGTACGTCGTTTTATGGCGGTGTTTTTCCCCAGCGCCGAGTACATGGTGACCACCCGCATCAGCACCGCCGCAGGTCACAGCTTTAAAACCGAAGGCAAAGTCTTGGTCAAACCAGGCTGGTTGGCCATTTACGGCAAAGAAGCGGCCAATGAAGTGGATGACGCCAAAGAAGGCGACAAAGGTCAAAACTTGGTGGCCGTCGCCCCTGGTGAAAAAGTGGGCGTGAGTGAGGTGGAAAGCAAGCCGCTCAAAACACGTCCGCCTGCACGTTATTCAGAGGCCACCTTGCTGGGTGCCATGGAAGGCGCCGGCAAGATGGTGGACGACGACGAATTGCGCGAAGCCATGCAAGAAAAAGGCTTGGGCACGCCAGCCACCCGTGCGGCCATCATTGAGGGCCTGATCAATGAGAAATACATTTTGCGCGACGGCCGCGAAATGATTCCCACCGCCAAAGCTTTCCAATTGATGACCTTGCTGCGCGGCTTGGGTGTGGAGGAATTGTCCAAGCCTGAACTGACCGGTGAATGGGAATATAAGCTCTCCCAGATGGAGCAAGGCAAGCTGAGTCGCGAAGACTTCATGCAACAAATTGCCGACATGACCGAGCACATCGTTAAGAAGGCCAAAGAGTACGATCGCGACACCATCCCCGGCGACTACGCCACCTTGAGCACACCCTGCCCTAACTGTGGTGGCATCGTGAAAGAGAACTATCGACGTTATGCGTGCGTTGGCAAAGATGCAGCGGCCGATGACACAGCCGCTGCGGGTTGCGGTTTTTCGTTTGGCAAAACACCTGCGGGACGCACCTTTGAGCAAGCCGAGGTGGAGCAATTCCTGCGTGACAAGAAGATTGGCCCTCTGGAAGGTTTCCGCTCCAAAGCGGGTTGGCCATTCACTTCTGAAATTGCATTGAAGTACAACGAAGAAGAAAAAAATTGGAAGTTGGAGTTTGACTTTGGCAACGACAAAAACGCCGAAGAGACGGGCGAGATTGTTGACTTCACGGGCAGCGAGTCTTTGGGCGCATGTCCGAAGTGCGGCGGTGCTGTGCATGAACATGGCAGCAATTACGTGTGTGAAAAAGCAGTGCCCACCGAAGGACAACCCACACCCACTTGCAATTTCAAGAGCGGCAAAATTGTGTTGCAGCAAGTGGTGGAGCGCGATCAAATTGCCAAGCTGCTCAGCACAGGTAAAACAGACTTGTTAGAAAAGTTTGTGAGCAATCGCACACGCCGCGCATTCAAAGCTTTCTTGTCTTGGAATGCAGAAGAAGACAAAGTGGTGTTTGAATTTGAACCCCGCACCAGCAAGTTCCCGCCGCGCAAGACACCTGCGAAGTATGCAGCTGGCGCCAAAACTGCTGCTGGAAAAACCACGGGCAAAGCCGCCGCGAAAACCAAAGCGCCTGCCAAAAAAGCAGCTGCTAAGAAAACGGCTGCCGCTAAAACACCGCGCAAAGCTGCAGTGGGCAACCTCACGCCCAGCGCAGATTTGGCCGCCGTCATTGGCACCGACAAAGTGGCACGCACAGAAGTGGTGAAGAAGTTGTGGGACTACATCAAGGCGCAAGGCCTGCAAGACCCTACCAACAAACGCGCCATCAATGCCGATGCCAAACTCAAACCCGTGTTTGGCAAAGATCAAATCACGATGTTCGAGTTGGCCGGTTTGATTGGCAAACACCTGTCTTAATTGAAAGCCTCGAAGCTTCAAAGTTTCGAGCGTTCAACAAGGCAAAAAAAAGCCCAGCCAGAAATGGTTGGGCTTTTTTGCATTGACGCCGTAGCGTGATGCATGCGCGCATTACTTAGAAATGACGCGAACCATTTCCAAGCACTTGTTGGAGTAGCCCCACTCGTTGTCATACCAGCTGACAATTTTCACGAAGGTGCTGTCAAGTGCCAAACCTGCGTCGGCATCAAACACACTGGTGCATGGCTCGCCGCGGAAGTCGGTGGCCACCACTTTGTCTTCGGTGTAACCGAGCACACCTTTCAAAGCGCCTTGTGATTGGGCCTTCATCTCAGCGCAGATCTCAGCGTAAGTGGCGTCTTTGTTCAACTCAACGGTCAAGTCAACCACGGACACATCGGATGTGGGTACACGGAAAGACATGCCGGTGAGTTTTTTGTTCAACTCGGGAATGACCACGCCCACGGCTTTGGCAGCGCCAGTGCTTGAAGGAATGATGTTTTCCAAGATGCCGCGGCCGCCGCGCCAGTCTTTGTTGCTAGGGCCGTCCACTGTTTTTTGTGTGGCTGTGGCGGCATGCACGGTGGTCATCAAACCGCGCTTGATGCCCCACTTGTCGTTCAACACTTTGGCCACAGGTGCCAAGCAGTTGGTTGTGCAAGAAGCGTTGGACACAATGGCTTGGCCTGCATAGGCCTTGTCGTTCACGCCAAACACGAACATGGGGGTGTCGTCTTTGGAAGGTGCAGACATCAACACTTTCTTAGCGCCAGCGGCCAAGTGTTTTTCTGCGGAGGCTTTGTCCAAGAACAAACCGGTGGCTTCGATCACGATGTCGGCGCTAACTTCGTTCCACTTGAGTGCAGAAGGATCGCGCTCTTGTGTCAAACGAATTTTGCGTCCGTTCACGATCAGGTTGTTGCCTTCCACAGACACGTCACCTTTGAAGCGACCGTGCACGCTGTCGTACTTGAGCATGTAAGCCAAATAGTCGGGCTCGAGCAAGTCGTTGATGCCGACCACTTCGATGTCAGAAAAATTTTGAACGGCGGCGCGGAACACCATGCGGCCGATGCGGCCAAAACCGTTGATACCTACTTTGATCGCCATGATCTATTTCCTTTAAAGTTAAATTTCAATTTGATTCAAGTGAAGCGCTGAACGCAGAAATTATTTTTTCTGCAAAGCCACTTGCACGGTCTCGGCCACGTTCTCTGCCGTGAAGCCGAAGTGTTTAAACAGCACAGGTGCCGGTGCAGACTCGCCATAGGTGTCGATACCGACCACGGCTACCACACCGTACTTCCACCAGCCATCGGTGCTGCCCATCTCAACCGCCACGCGTGGCAAGCCAGCTGGCAAGACTTCAGATTTGTAGCTGCTGGTTTGACGATCGAAGGTGGTGGTGCTGGGCATCGACACCACGCGCACGCCAATTTTCTTCTCGGCCAACAACTCTTGTGCTTTCAAGGCCAACTGAACTTCAGAGCCTGTGGCAATGATCACGGCCTTGGCTTTGGCAATGCCCACGCGTGAAGGCTCGGCCAGCACATAAGCGCCGCGGCTGATCTCGCCCAAATCGGACTTGGGTGCGTAAGGCAAGTTTTGACGTGACAACAACAGCGCTGTAGGACGGTCTTTGTTTTCCAAAGCCACGGCCCAAGCCACAGTGGTCTCGGCTGTATCGGCAGGACGCCACACATCGAGGCCAGGAATCAATCGCAAGCTGGCAGCGTGTTCAATCGACTGGTGTGTGGGGCCGTCTTCGCCCAAGCCAATGGAGTCGTGCGTGAATACATGGATTACGCGTTGCTTCATGAGGGCAGCCATGCGAATGGCGTTGCGTGAGTAATCGCTGAACGTGAGGAAAGTGCCGCCGTAAGGGATGTAGCCGCCGTGCAAAGCCACGCCGTTCATGATGGCGGCCATGCCAAATTCGCGCACGCCATAGTTGATGTGGCGGCCAATCTGGCCTTTGTCGTTCTTCACCACATCGCCTGCCAGGTTCATGCGCAGGGCGGGTGTGGAAGACGTGTTGGTGAGGTTGGAGCCCGTCAGGTCGGCAGAGCCGCCCAGCATTTCAGGCAAGGCAGCCGTGAAAGCTTCCAAAGCCAATTGGCTGGCCTTGCGGCTGGCCACGGTTTCGGTTTTGGTGTGCGCTGCAATGACTGCATCAACTGCAGTTTGCGCAAAGTTCTTGGGCAACTCGCCTTTCATGCGGCGCACAAATTCTTTGGCCAATGCGGGGTGTGCAGCTTTGTAGGCGGCAAAGGCTTTGTTCCAATCAGCTTCGCGCGCGGCGCCACTTTGCTTGGCATCCCAGTTGGCGTACACATCTTTGGGGATGACGAAGGGCTCGTGTGCCCAGCCCAAAGCTTCGCGTGTGAGTTTGATTTCTTCGGCGCCCAAAGGTTCGCCGTGCGCCTTGGAGGTGTTGGCACGGTTGGGGCTGCCTTTGCCGATCGATGTTTTGCAAACGATCAGTGTGGGCTTGTCGGCGCTGTTTTTGGCATCGGCAATGGCTTTGGCCACAGCAGCAGCGTCATGGCCGTCCACTGCATCAATCACGTTCCAGCCGTAGGCGGCAAAACGTTGCGGTGTGTTGTCAATGAACCAAGGGGCCACTTGACCGTCAATCGAGATGCCGTTGTCATCGTACAGCGCAATCAGCTTGTTGAGTTTCCAAGCGCCCGCCAAAGCGCAAGCTTCGTGGCTGATGCCTTCCATCAAGCAACCATCGCCCATGAACACATAGGTGTGGTGGTCGACGATGGCGTGTCCAGGCTGGTTGAATTCGGAGGCCAACAATTTTTCGGCCAAAGCCATGCCAACGGCATTGGTGATGCCTTGACCCAAAGGACCGGTGGTGGTTTCAACGCCAGGGGTGATGCCCACTTCGGGGTGACCGGCGGTTTTGCTGTGCAACTGGCGGAAGTTTTTCAATTCCGTCATGGGCAAGGGATAGCCTGTGAGGTGCAGCAATGCATACAGGATCATGGAGCCATGGCCGTTGGACAACACGAAGCGATCGCGGTTGGCCCAGTGGGGGTTTTTGGGGTTGTGTTGCAGGTGCTCGCCCCACAAAGCCACGGCCATGTCGGCCATGCCCATGGGCGCGCCGGGGTGACCCGAATTGGCTTGTTGAACAGCGTCCATGGCCAGGGCACGGATGGCATTGGCCATTTGTTGAGCTGCGGGTTGGGTGATTGCCATGGGGGCTCCAAAAAATGAGTCAGTGGGAATTGACAATGAAATTGACAAGTTAGCCCTCTATTTTACCGCCCATGAGCTTGCGCATCCCCTACAGCGTGGCAACATAGCGGCATGCGTTTGAATACCTTGGATTCCAATTTAGACCCAAGCTCGTCCAAAGACTGGGTGGGCACCGACGACCAAAGCTTGGCAAAGGTCATGATCTTGGCTGCTGGCCGGGGTGAGCGCATGCGTCCCCTGACTGACCAAACCCCTAAACCCCTTTTAACCGTGCATGACAAGCCTTTGATGCAGTGGCACATGGAGGCCATGGCCAAAGCGGGGTTTCATGATCAATTGATCAATACGGCCTGGCTAGGGGAGCAAATTGAGTCTAGGTATGGTCTGAACCCCAATTTGCCTGAAGTGGGGCACATTCGGCTGCGTTACTCGCATGAAGGACAGGCCTTTGGTTATGCCCTGGAAACAGCCGGCGGCATTGTCAGGGCCTTGCCTTCTTTGGCCGCAATTTTTTGGGTCGTTGCTGGCGACATTTATGCACCGGAATTTAATTTTTCGATGGACCAATGGCAAGCTTTTGAACGAAGCCCCAACTTGGCCCACCTTTGGTTGGTGCCCAATCCTCCCCACAACCCTGGCGGCGACTTTGGCTTGTCAGAGGATGGCCAAGCTTTGAATTTGCCCAAACCCAATCAGCTGTTCACTTTCAGCACGTTTGCCCTGTACAAGAAAGAATTCTTTGACCCGCTCTGGACGGGCATGCCGCAGGGCAATCCACAAGGCAAAGCAGCGCCCTTGGCGCCTCTGTTGCGGGCCGCCATGGACCGTGGACAAGTCGGTGCCAGTCTTTATTCGGGGCCATGGACCGATGTCGGTACCCCTGAGCGCCTGAGGGAATTGAATTCAAAGCCCTGAGCCCCCTTAAACTTAACCCACATTCATTCAGTCTTTTCAACATGAGCTTTGATTCCAACCTGTACGCCAAACGTCGCGCCCAACTGGCCGCTCACATGGCCGCGCAAGCGCCCAACAGCATCGCCATCATCCCCACAGCGCCAGAGCGTCAACGCAATCGGGACAGTGATTTCTTGTTCCGTCATGACAGCTATTTTTATTATCTGACTGGTTTCACAGAGCCCCATGCTTGGTTGGTGATCACCTCGGACGGCCACTCAAGCTTGTTTTGCCAACCCAAAGATTTAGAGCGAGAAATTTGGGATGGTGTGCGTTTGGGCCCAGAGGCAGCGCCTGCGCACTTGGGTGTGAACGAGGCCTGGTCCATTACAGCCTTGGATGCCAAGTTGCCTGGCTTGCTTGAAAACAAGTCGGTGGTCTGGTACCCCTTTGCCACGCACAAAGACTTGTCGGCACGCATCGAAACAGGTTTGAATGCAGTGAGATCTCGTGTGCGGTATGGCGCTTTGTGCCCAGAGCAACAGCGCGATGTGTGCGGCATATTGGATGAAATGCGTTTGATCAAAGATGCACACGAGTTGGACATCATGCGCCGCGCATCGCAAATCAGTGCGGGCGCTCACATCCGCGCCATGAAACGTTCTGCGGCCATGTTGCGCGCTGGACAAGACGTGCGTGAATACCATTTGGATGCGGAGTTGTTGCACGAATTCCGTCAGCACGGCTCGCAATACCCCGCCTATGGCTCCATCGTGGCCGGTGGCGCCAATGCGTGTGTATTGCACTACCGCGCCGATGCTGCGCCCATTTTGAATGGTGATTTGGTACTGATCGATGCGGGTTGTGAGCTCGACGGTTATGCCAGCGACATCACGCGCACATTCCCAGCCAATGGCAAGTTCAACCCTGCTCAGCGCGAGTTGTACGACTTGGTCTTGGCGTCACAAGAGGCCGCCATTGCGGCCACGCATGAAGGTGCGCGATTTGTCGATCCGCACGAGGCCACAGTCAAGGTGCTGGCCCAAGGCATGTTGGATGTCGGTTTGCTTGATGCCAACAAAGTGGGCAATGCGCAAGATGTGATTGCCAATCGAAGCTATTTTCAGTTTTACATGCACCGCACGGGCCATTGGCTGGGCATGGACGTGCACGATTGCGGCAGCTATGTCGAGCCTTCAGAAGTGGGCACTTTCAGTGAACGCAAAGATCCTTTGAGCGGCGAGCTGATCAAAGACCGCCCAAGCCGCATCTTGCGACCTGGCATGGTGCTCACCATCGAGCCGGGTATTTATGTGCGCCCGGCACCCGGCGTGCCAGAGCGCTTCCACAACATTGGCATTCGCATTGAAGACGATGCGGTCGTCACGGCCAAAGGCTGTGAATTGATCACGCGCGGTGTGCCGGTGAAAGCCGATGAGATTGAAGCGCTGATGCGTGCTTAACAGCCCGTGCATCACGTGAGCATGACGAAAGCCAAGCCAATGCTTCAAGTTGGCTTGTGCGTACAAGTCAAAACACTGCGTACTTTGAGTGCGGTTTCCCACATCGGTCCCTCAGTTTCGGGGGTCTAGAATGTGGCTCATGTAGGACCTCAAGTCCTCTCACCTGTTGACGGGGCCCTTGCTGCCCCATAGGAGTCAAACCATGCCATTGCCCAATGCGGAAGAACGACGCGCTCAACTGCGCCGTGCAGCGCTCGAATATCACGAATTCCCCACCCCCGGAAAAATCTCCATTGCCCCCACCAAGCAGTTGGTGAACCAACACGATTTGGCGCTGGCCTATTCACCCGGCGTTGCCGCACCTTGCGAAGAAATTGTCAAAGACCCCGCGGCGGCGTTCAAGTACACCAGCCGTGGTAATTTGGTCGGCGTTGTGACCAATGGCACGGCTGTTCTGGGCTTGGGCGACATTGGCCCCTTGGCTGGCAAACCGGTCATGGAAGGCAAGGCCGTCCTGTTCAAAAAATTCTCTGGCATCGATGTGTTCGACATTGAGATCAATGAAAAAGACCCCGAGAAATTGGTCGAAATCATTGCCGCACTCGAGCCAACTTTTGGCGGCATCAACTTAGAAGACATCAAAGCCCCAGACTGTTTCTACGTCGAGCGCAAGTTGCGCGAACGCATGAAGATCCCAGTCTTTCACGACGATCAGCACGGCACGGCCATTACCGTGGGTGCAGCCATTTTGAATGGCTTGAAAGTGGTGGGCAAAGACCCCAGCAAGGTGAAGTTGGTCACTTCTGGCGCGGGTGCAGCGGCTTTGGCCTGCTTGGGTTTGCTGGTCAAACTGGGCATTCCTCGCGAAAACATTTGGGTCACTGACCTGGCGGGTTTGGTGTACGAAGGCCGAACCGAGCTGATGGACGAAGACAAAATTCAGTTCGCCCAAAAAACAGCGCAGCGTACCTTGGCAGAAGCCATTGAGGGTGCCGATGTGTTCTTGGGATTGTCCGCTGGTGGCGTGCTCAAGCAAGACATGGTGAAGAAAATGGCAGCCAAGCCATTGATCTTTGCTTTGGCCAATCCCAATCCAGAAATTTTGCCGGAAGATGTCAAAGCCGTGCGCGACGATGCCATCATGGCAACAGGCCGCACCGACTATCCCAACCAGGTCAACAATGTCTTGTGCTTCCCCTATATTTTCAGGGGTGCCCTCGACTGTGGTGCAACCACCATCACCCAGGAGATGGAAATTGCCGCGGTGTACGCCATTGCTGAATTGGCGCAAGCCGAACAAAGTGAAGTGGTGGCGGCAGCGTATGCCGGTGAGCCTTTGGTCTTTGGCCCCGAGTACCTGATTCCCAAACCCTTTGATCCTCGCTTGATGATCAAGATTGCGCCTGCTGTGGCGCAGGCTGCCGCTGAAAGCGGCGTGGCTTCACGCCCCATTGCTGACATGGAAGCCTACCGCGAACGCCTGCAAAGTTTTGTGTATGCGTCGGGCACCACCATGAAGCCCATTTACACCGCGGCCAAGCGTGGTTTGAAAAAACGTGTGGCCTACAGCGAAGGTGAAGAAGAACGCGTCTTGCGCGCCTCCCAAATCGTCTCGGACGAAGGGCTTGCGCGGCCCACCCTTATAGGTCGTCCTGCCGTCATTGCAGAGCGCATTGAGAAGTTTGGTTTGCGCTTGCGGGAGGGCATTGATTACGACGTGGTCAACGTTGAGCAAGACAGCCGTTACCGCGACTTCTGGCAAACCTACCACCGCATGACCGAGCGCAAAGGCATCACGGTTCAAATTGCCAAAATTGAAATGCGCCGTCGCTTGTCTTTGATTGGCACCATGCTTTTGCACAAAGGCGATGTGGACGGTCTCATTTGCGGCACATGGGGTACCAATGCCACCCACTTGCCCTATGTGGACCAAGTGATTGGCAAGCGTCCTGGTGTCAACACCTTTGCTTGCATGAACGGCTTGATGCTGCCCAATAGGCAAGTGTTCCTGGTCGACACCCACGTCAACTACGACCCCACGGCTGAGCAATTGGCCGAGATCACGGTCATGGCTGCGCATGAAATGAAGCGTTTTGGCATTCGACCCAAAGTGGCATTGCTGTCGCACTCCAACTTTGGCACTTCCAATGAACCCAGCGCTGTGAAGATGCGTGACACCTTGGCGCTCTTGCAAAAGAATGCGCCATGGCTGGAAGTGGATGGCGAAATGCATGGCGACATCGCTTTGGACGGTGACGCACGCGCCAATCTGATGCCCAACAGTACCTTGCACGGCGATGCCAATTTGCTGGTCTTGCCCAACATCGATGCCGCCAACATTTCCTACAACCTGCTGAAAACCGCCGCTGGCGGCAACATTGCGGTGGGCCCGGTTCTGTTGGGCGCTGCCAAACCCGTGCACATCCTCACGCCAAGCGCCACCGTGCGCCGCATCGTCAACATGACGGCCCTCACAGTGGCGGATGCCAACGCAAGCCGTTAATTAAAGCGCTTCTTGCGGTTGGAACACACCGCGATGACATGCAAGGAAATCCCTTTTATTGGGGAAAGTACTTGCATTTTTTTGCACCTTCCGGCACACTAGCGCCTTCGAATTTCCGGGTTTACCCGAGGATTTTGAGGGTTGTAAATGGGTATCAAGACGCTTAACTTTGCTGCTTTAGCCGTTGGTTTGGCGTTTTTCGCAGGCCCTTGCACTAATTTGGTGCAAGCCAAATCAAGGCCTGACGCAGTCATTTCTGCACCCATTGCTTTACAGGATTTGCCCAAAGAGGGCCAAGATACTTACCAACTCATCCGTCAGGGTGGGCCGTTTCGATATGAAAAGGATGGTGTGGTGTTTGGCAACCGAGAAAAGCAATTGCCTGCAGCAAAACGCGGTTTTTACCGCGAGTACACCGTCAAAACCCCTGGTGAAAGAAGCCGTGGTGCACGTCGAATTGTGTGTGGGGGCGAAGAGCCTCGCTTGCCAAAGCAGTGTTTTTACACGCAAGACCACTACACAAGTTTTCGCGAAATCGTGATGACGCCTTAAGGCTGTGCAACATGGCCCGAAATGAATCAAGTTAAGAGTGTTTGCATGCAGGCACTCAGTGTTTGTCAATAAAAAGCCCAAAAGGCTGGTTTTAAAAATTAGAGAGTGAGAACGGTGATGGACAAGCCAATTCGACAGGACCAAGAAACACCATTGAAAGGTGTGCGGACGAACATCGTCCAGTCGATTCGTGCATTTCGTGTCAACGACTTGCAAGAGGCGGCACAAGGTTTAGGCCAGCATTTTTTGTATGCCAACTTGGCCAAGGCCCAAAGCAAGCAAGACGTCTTGGATTTGATTGCAGCGCAATTTACCTTGCCAACGCACTTTGGCAAAAACTTTGATGCCTTGTACGACTGCATGACAGACCCCCTGCACAAGTCAGGCCCTCAGCCTGGTTTCATTGTGGTCTTGGAGCAAATTCCTGCCAATGCCAAGTTTGACAAAGAAGCACGCGAACAGCTTTTGGACATCTTCCGCGACACAGCCGATTACTGGGGTGACCGCAAGGTGCCATTCCGCTGCTTCTATTCTTTCTCAGTCGCTCGCGCTGCCACGGCAGGCGGCGAAAAATTGCCCGAGCCCACCCCAGAGCTCGACGCAGAAGGTGTGGAAATGCTGGCCGAAGAAGGCGAGAAAATGCCAACAGACAAGTTGGTCGACGTATCGCCTTTGGCCTTGCGCATGAGCAGCCCCTTCAATGCAGGTTACTGGTTGGCCGCGGCGTAACGTCCAAGCCTTCTGAACCTCAAGCGCTGCAGGCTTTCAAGCTTGCAGCGTTTTTTTCATTTCATGGCGACGCTTCACGCTGCAGTGCCAACGCCAAGTTGAGGTATTCCTCAACCGGTACTTCTTCGGCTCTGCGTTGGACATCAAAGGTGCCCGAAAAGTTTCTTTCAGTCAACCAAGCACCCAAGGTGTGACGCATCAATTTTCGACGTTGACTGAAGGCAACCTGTACCAATTTTTCTAAGAGTTTGGGCTCGATGGCGGCCGGCGTTGCGCGTGGCACCATTCGGACCACCGCACTGTCAACGCGTGGCGGTGGGTCAAAACTTTCGGGCGGCACAAACAACACATTTTCCATGGCGTAGCGCCATTGCAGCATGACCGACAAACGACCGTAATCTGAGGTTGCGGGAAGTGCCACCATGCGATCGATCACTTCTTTTTGCAGCATGAAGTGCTGGTCTTCTATGACGGCAACATGTTCAAGCAAGTGAAATAAGATGGGCGTGGAAATGTTGTAGGGCAAGTTGCCCACCACGCGCAGTTTTTGGCCTGCAGCCAATGCGGTGAAATCAACTTTCAAAACATCCGATTCCACCACGGTGAGTTGTTTGTGCAGACGCAGGCGCAAGGCCAGATCGCGATCTAACTCGATCACAGTGAGATGACCCAGGCGCTCTACCAAGGGCTGAGTGAGTGCTGCCAGGCCAGGGCCAATTTCAACCATGGGTTGGCCAGCTTGCGGGCCAATGGCGTCGACGATGGCATCAATGATGCCGCCGTCAGCTAAAAAATGCTGGCCAAATCGCTTGCGTGGGATGTGTTTCATTGCGGTGGATCACGCAATTCAACATAGGCGCGGCCGCGCAATTCGTCCACCCATGCCGCGTACATTTCTTCCATTTTCTTTTCGCGCAACTGGTTGCGAACCATCTCACGTTGCTCGCGCAAAGTCAGCGGCACTTCACGGCGTTCCATCACTTGTATCAAGTGAACGCCAAAGCGTGAAACCAATGGCTCGCTGACTTGTCCGGGGCGCAGGCGCGCCATCACTTCTTCAAACTCAGGGACGAATTGACCCGGGCTGGCCCAACCCAAGTCGCCCCCGGTTTGCGCACTGCCGTCTTGTGAGAACTGACGCGCCAGGTCTGCAAAATCAGAACCTGCTTGGATGCGCTGTTTGTAAGTTAGCAAGCGATTGCGCGCCGCAGTTTCATTGAGCTCGTTGGAAACGCGCAGCAATATATGACGCGCGCGTGTCTGAACAATGGTGGTGTTGCTGAGTTCGGTTTGTTTTTTATCAAGCACTTTCAAGATGTGAAAGCCAGCGCCAGAGCGAACGGGCTCCGAGATGTCACCTTTGGTCAAACTCCGTGTGCTGTCGACAAACAAGGTGGGATAACGATCGGCCGGGCGCAAACCCATCTCGCCGCCGTTGGCACCTTTGTCGCTCGCCTGAGAGAAAGTGCTTGCCAGCGTTGCAAAGTTCTCACCCGCTTTGGCACGCTTTGAAATTTGCAAGGCCTTGGCTTGTAATTCAGCGACTTCTTTGTCGGAAGCGGTTTCTGGAACCGCCACCAAGATCATGCCCAGATTCAAATCATAGGAAAGACCCGTTGAGGGCTTGCCGGCTTGCTGTGTTTGAATGAATTGCTCGACATCTGTGTCTGAGACGCGAGCGCGGTTGTCAACCTCGCGTTCGCGCAAACGACTGATCATGAGTTGACTGCGAAGCTGCTCACGGAAGGCCGTGACACTCAAACCCTCGGTCGCCACGCGTTTGTAGAGCTCTTCTTTGCTCACTTGGTTTTGTCGTGCGATGGTGGCCTCAGCTTGATCCACTTCGGTGTCGTCGATGCGAATGCCATTGTCGCGTGCCTGTTGCAATTGGGCTTTCTCGTTGATCAATTGATCGAGGGCTTGCTGGGTCAGGGTTTTGGCGTCTGGCACCGGACTGCCAGGAACAACTTGTTTTGCCAAACGGAGTTTGAGATTTTGAACTTCGTTGTTGGTGATGGGTTCAGAGTTCACAACCGCCACAATGTAATCAGCAGGGCGCACTTTGACCGGGCCTTGTGCGAGCACGTGATTGGCGTGCCCGCCTATGGCCAAGAGGCCCATGCACCATCCCACGCCAAGCAGTGCTTGTTTCAATTGGCGAAGGGTCGCGGTGAGGTGCAAGCCAGTTTGCGACTTGGTTGCGTTCAAAGAGAAAGAGTTAGTCATAAGAGGTGAATCTGCTGGTGGGCGCCAAGTCTTCTCGGAGGTATTGGTAACGAGGGATATTGTCGCGCAATGTTTTCAGTGGGCTTGAACCGACGCGCGCCAAACCCACAAATTCAAGCTGGAACAAAATTCGGCTGCGTGAGGTGCTGGTGGTACTTTGCAAGCGCTCATAAACCACGCGGCCCAACCAACAGCCAGCGTCGTACTCAAAGCCCAGCAGGGTGTCGACCATTTTGCGGTCTTTCAGGCTGAAGTTCATGCGCCCTACACTGTACCAACGGTCGGCGCCTAAGCCTTGTCCTGGCGCTAATGCTTGGCCTGCTGCTGGCGCTTCGTCAGTGCCCCAAGCAAAGTCACGCAAGGGCCATTGCCAGCCTAAGTCAATTTGCTCGCTTTGATCGCGGGTCAGGCGATAGGCGGTGTTGAACACGCGGTAAGGGCTGGGGTTGAAGCGCGTTGTGAGTGTGGTGCGTGTGGTGCGATGGGTTTGGGCATCGAATTGCAAAGTGGAGTCGAAGGTCCACCGGTTGTCCCAACGCACACCTGCCCCCAACAAAATGTCGCTAAAGCCAGAAGACACAGGCAACTCACCCGGCAGTCGAACCAATTGGTCCGAAAAACGATAGCGCTGTGCCACGCCAAACCGCGCCAATTCAGCCCCCGTGTTGTTGTCAAACAATCGGCTGTTCACACCCAAGGTAACCAAGTTGTTGTCGGCAATGCGGTCTTGACCCACGTAGGGGTTTTCGGAGTAGACCGTGGTCAGGTTGAAGTCGGTGGCACCGCTGTCGTAGCTGGGCAGTTGGCTTTGATCTTTGTAAGGTGTTCTGACAAAAAATGCGCGAGGCTCGAGCGTTTGGCGAAGTCCTCGGCCAAAGAAGGAGGCATCGCGTTCGTAAACCAAACCCGTGTCCAGGCTGAAAGTGGGCAACAAACGGTTGACTTCCGATTGGCCAGTGGCCAATGGCGTGTCCAGCTGGTAGCGCGTGCCGTGCAGTTGAATTTTAGGAATCACAAAGCCCCAAGGCTTGAGCCAAGGGTGACTGATTTGGGCGGCCGCATAACTGCGCTGGCCATTTCTCAAAATGGCACTGGTGCCACCTGGAATTTGACTGTAATCGGCCTCAAAGCGCGTGGTGTCAGCGGTGAAGCCGACATCGAAGCCCTGAACGTCCCACTTGTTGTAGCGGGCCACCATTTGAGGTGACCGGTCGTAAGGCGGCGTGATGGGTGAGCTGATGTCTTGCAGGGTTTGGAATTTCAAGACCTGGGTCATCAGGGTCCAATCGCCTTGTCCCCAATACACACTGCCCGAGGCGGGCAACAGACGTTGCGTCAAAGACAAGCCTGCACGTGGAAAATCCCGCCAATAGTTGTCATCGCTAACGCGGTTTAAATTCACATTGACACCCAATCGGCCCAACACACTGTTGCCAGTTTCAATGCCGCCGATGTGCTGTGCCGACAAACCCCAGCGCGATTGTTGGCGCAAGCTGTCGTTGGGCATCACGTTCAAACGTGCTTGTCCTTGACTGTCTGTTTCCAAATAACGAAATTCAGAATCAAGTGCCACGCCGCGTTTGCTCATGACCGTGGTGCTCAGCGTGGCATCTCGGTTTGGCGCAATGTTCCAGTAATACGGCGAGGACACCTCAATGCCGCTCACGCTGTCAATGCCAATCAACGGGGCCAAAAGGCCTGATTGTCTGGCGCTGTTCAATGGAAACGTCAGCGACGGCGCCGCCAAGATGGGCACATCTTTGAAGCGCAGTTGCATGTCTTTGGCTTGGACGGTGTTGTCCTCTTCATTCACCTGCAAGCTGGCGGCCTTGAGAACCCACTCTGGCAACCAGCTGGGGCCTGGCACACGCGAACATGTGGTGTAAGTGGCATTGCGCACCGTAGCCCGCTGTGCATCGATGAATTCAATTTCAGCCGCTTCGCCATGGCCCCCACCTTTCAGCAAAGAATAGGTGGGTTGTTGAAATTTGCCTTGAAATGAATCGGCTTGCAGCTGGAGTGAAGGGCCTTCAAACACATTGCCCTCGCGCATGATCCGCACTTGGCCCTGTGCCTTGAGGGTGTCTTGCGATTGGTCGTATTCAATGCGTTGCGCGCGAACGCTCAGGCCTTGTTTTCGCAAGCTGGCATCGCCTTCAATCACCAAGTCCAAGTCTGGCCGCGCATCGATCCGCTGACCGGAGACGAACACAGGCGACTGTTTTCTTTCTAAATCGGAGATTTTTTCTTCCAAGCGAAGGCTGTTTTGGAGAACCACGCTGGCGGACGGTTTCGCTGGGGGGGGCGATGCGGCAGGCCCCTTTTCTTGGGCGACACTGGGCAGCTGCCACAGCAACACGCCACACAAAGTCAGGGCTTGTGCAAGCTTTTGTTTCTGAAATGTGTGGGTGGTCTTCAAGGGGCGGTCATCTGCAAGGACGGGTGTTTGTAGAATGGATTATCCATGAGTGCCGCCTCTGTGGCCTCCACAATGTGAAGCGGCACCCTTTGCCGTCGTTTTTTGACTTGGAATGAGACTTTGAACTCGGATCAGACATCTACCGCTACAGTGCCTTGGGCAGACCCGCAACGCCAATTGGCCTGTGAGGCGTGGCTTCAATCCTTGGCGGCCACACACGGGGTGCTGCCGTCAAGCTTGCGCATCGCTTCTGCGGATGCCAGCTTTCGCCGGTATTTGCGGGTGGACCAGCAGCAGGGCGCCAGTTTGATCGTGATGGACGCCCCGCCCGACAAAGAAAATTGCGAGCCCTTCGTCAAAGTGGCCAAGCTCATGCAAGCGGCGGGCTTGAAAGCGCCAGAGGTTTTGGCGTGGGACGCACCTCAAGGCTTCATGTTGCTCACCGACTTGGGTGACCAAACCATGATGGCCGCCATTGACAAGCAAAACCCTCAGGCCAACCATGGCCTGTACATGCAGGCCGTCGATGCCCTGATTGCGTGGCAGTTGTCTTCCAAACCTGGTGTGTTGCCCCCCTACGATGAAGCCCTGCTTCAGCGCGAGCTGAGCTTGTTTCCCGATTGGTACCTGACACAGCACCGCGGCCTGAAAGTCGAAGGCAAAATGCGCAGCACCTTGGACAGCACCTTCCAGACTTTGGTGGCGCGCAATTTGGCCGCGCCCTCGGTGTTTGTGCACCGCGACTTCATGCCGCGTAATTTGATGATGCCCACTGGGCAGGATAGTGCCTTGGGCGTTTTGGATTTTCAAGATGCGGTCTACGGCCCCGTTACCTACGATGTGGCCAGCCTCATGCGCGACGCCTTCCTCACATGGGAAGAAGACTTTGTGCTCGATGTCACCATTCGCTATTGGGAAAAAGCCCGCAAAGCAGGCTTGCTCGATTTTGAAGATTGGCACCAAGACTTTGGCGCCTTCTACCGCGCGGTGGAGTGGATGGGCTTGCAGCGGCACCTCAAAGTGGCGGGCATCTTTGCACGCCTCACCTTGCGCGATGGCAAAGACAAGTACCTCGCTGATGCGCCGCGATTCATTGCCTACATTCGCGCTACAGCGTCTCGCTACATTGAGCTCAAGCCTTTGCTGCGTTTGATCGAAGAGGTCGAAGGCACCGACGGCGTCACTGGCTTTGCGTTTGGCCGAATGTAAAGCCATGTCGCAACTGCCCCGCTTTCACTGCCCCGCAGCCCTTCATCCTGGCGACGAATTGGACTTGCCCGCAGGCACTGCGCGGCACGTTCAAGTTCGCAGAATGCAGCCCGGTGACGAGATCACCTTGTTCAACGGTGAGGGCGGTGAATGTGTGGCCGTCATCACGCGCATGGGTCGCAGTGATGTGGGCGTTCGTGTGACGCAACGCATCGACATAGAGCGCGAGTTGGATGTGCGCATCCATTTGTGGTCGGGCATCACCGCCAACGAACGCATGGACTGGTTGCTTGAAAAAGCCACCGAATTGGGCGCCAGCACGCTCTTGCCGATCACGGCCGAGCGCAGTGTCTTGAAACTCAAAGGCGAGCGGGCCGACAAAAAATTGGCGCACTGGCAAGCCATTGCTGTGGCTGCCAGCGAACAATGTGGTCGCAACCGTGTCTTGCAAGTAGCGACGCCACTGACTTTGTCGCAAGCCATCACTGCGTCGGCGCAGCAGTCCAACTGCACACGTTGGATCTTGTCCTTGGCCGATGGTACGAAAAGCTTGCAGGAGGCGCTGCAAGCCTTGCCGACCCAAGCGGCAGGCCAAGCACTTGAGCTCATTCTTTTGAGTGGCCCCGAAGGCGGCCTCAGCCCTGATGAGGAAGCACAAGCCTTGGCTGCAGGCTTCTTGCCTGTGAGTTTGGGTCAACGGGTCTTGAGAGCCGAAACAGCCCCTGTCGCCGTTTTGTCTGCCTTGGGCTTGCTGACCTAGATACACTCGGGTGTATGAACCCCAATCTTTTCTTATTGGCTTTGTGCCAAGGCCTGTTTCTCACCAACAACGTGACCTTCATTGCCATCAATGGCTTGGTGGGCTTGAGCCTGGCGCCGGTGGGCTGGATGGCCACCTTGCCTGTGATGGGCTACGTGGTGGGCGGCGCGCTGTCCACTGGGCTGGTGGCCAAATCACAAGCCAAGTGGGGACGGCGCGTGTCGTTTCAGTTGGGGCTGCTGGTGGGCTTGTTGTCTGCGGTCTTGTGCGCCTATGCGGCCTACACCCACAACTTCGCATTGCTCACAGTCGCCACATTGATCGCCGGTTATTACAGTGCCAATGGTCAGTTGTATCGTTTTGCTGCGGCTGAGTTGGCAGAGCCCTCTTTTCGTGAGAAGGCCGTCTCGTGGGTGATGGCCGGTGGATTGATTGGCGCCATCGTGGGCCCCAATCTGGCCTCCAAAAGCAAGGGCTGGTTTGAGACGCCGTTCATGGGGGCCTATGTGGCCCTCACCGTGGTGGCGGTGTTGGGCATGGTGCTGATGCACTTTGTGAAGTTTCCCCCTGTGGTTGAAAAGGCCAAAGGCAGCTCAGACGGTCGACCCTTGTCCGAGATCATGAAGCAACCGGTCTTCATCGTGGCGGCGGTGTCCTCGGCCATGAGTTATGGCGTGATGAACTTGTTGATGGCCGCCACACCTTTGGCCATGCAAGTGTGCGGTTACCAATTCAGTGACGCTGCGCTGGTGCTGGAATGGCATGTGATCGGCATGTTTGCGCCCGGCTTCTTCACGGGTCACTTGATCAAGAAATTTGGCACCTTGCAAATCATGGGCGTGGGCGTGCTCTTGAATTTTGTTTGCATTGCCGTGGCATTGTCGGGCACCGACTTGAATCAGTTCTTGGTGGCCCTCTTCTTGTTGGGCGTCGGTTGGAACTTTGTGTTCACGGGCAGCACCACCTTGTCGATGACGGCATGGCGCCCTGAAGAAAAAGACCGCGGTCAAGCCGCGATCAATTTCTGCGTGTTTGCCACCATGGCCGTCACGTCGTTTGCTTCAGGCGCTTTGGTGACTACACAAGGATGGACGTGGTTGAACTACGGCTCACTGATCCCCGTGGCCTTGATTGCCTTGTCTTTGGCATGGATGGTTTGGGTTCGCAAACAAAGCACCTGACTTAAGGCAACGACGCCATCACCTCGGCCACGGAGGCCGTGAGTTTTTTCGCATAGGGCACATGCAAGAACTCGTTGGGGCCGTGGGCATTGCTCTTGGGGCCCAGTACGCCACACACCATCATTTGCGCTGTTGGGAAACCTTGGCTGAGCATGTTCATCAAGGGGATGGTGCCCCCTTGACCGATGTAACCCACCGACGCACCAAAGTGCGATTGGCTGGCGGTTTGCAGGGCCTTTTCAAACCAAGGTGTGCTGCTGGGAGCGTTCCAACCCGTGGCGCCGCCATTGGATTCAAACGTGACGCGGGCTTGGTAGGGGGCGTTGTCTTCCAGCAAGGTTTTCATTTCTGCCACGGCAGAGGCTGCATCGACCAGCGGTGGCAAACGCAAGCTGAGCTTGAACGCGGTGTAGGGACGCAGAACGTTGCCTGCATTCTCCAAAGTAGGGAAACCTTCCGCACCGGTTACGCTCAAGGTGGGTGTCCATGTGCGATTGAGCAAAGCTTGCAGCGGATCGGTGGTGGTGGGCAGTGCAAAGGTGGTGGAACCACCGCAGTCGTAATGCGCCCATGGAAAACGTTTGTAAACCTCTTCGCCCAAGATGCTGGCCGTGGCTTTGGCTTGTGCCAAGCGGTCGGCTGGCACTTCGCAGTGAAAGCTGTCGGGCAGTAAGCGACCTGACTTGCTGTCTTCCAGGCGGTCAAGCACTTGGCGCATGATGCGGAAACTGGAAGGCACCAAGCCTGATGCATCGCCCGAGTGAATGCCTTCGGTCAGAATTTCAACCTTCAAGGTGCCACTGGCCATGCCGCGCAGGCTGGTGGTGAGCCACAACTGGTCATAGTTGCCTGCGCCACTGTCCAAGCAAATGACCAGACCCACATCGCCCAAACGGGGACGCAAGCTGTCGATGTAAGGCAACAAATCGTAAGAGCCAGACTCTTCGCAAGTTTCAATCAAACCCACGATGCGTGGATGGGGTGTGTTTTGATTTTTGAGCGCCTGGACGGCGGCAATGCTGGCGTAAGCAGCGTAGCCATCGTCGGCGCCGCCGCGCCCATACAACTTGCCTTCTTCGTATTTGGGTGTCCACGGACCCAAATCGTTGCGCCAGCCGCTGAACTCGGGTTGTTTATCCAAGTGGCCGTACATCAACACGGTTTGGCCAGAGCCTTTCGATTGCGCGCGTGTGGCGGGAATGTCGAAGTACAAAACCGGCGTGCGGCCTGGCAAGCGAATGATCTCCAAGGTGAGACCCGCCACCTTTTGCGCTTCAATCCATGCAGCTGTTTGGCGCAGCACCGTGTCGAGATAGCCATTGGCTTCCCAGTTGGCATCAAAGGAAGGCGACTTGGCAGGAATTTCAATGTACTGCGTGAGTTCTTTCAAAATCTTGGAATCCCAAGCCTGTGTGACGTCGCGCAAAGCGGTTTCTGCATTGAGCAAACCAGCGGGCATTTCTTTGTGAAGAGGTGCGTTCATGAGGGACTCCAAAAATTCAAACAGATTTCAACCACGACAAACCGCGTGAGGTGCCACCCTGGGTGATGTCTGCGGGCACATACTCGCAGCCCACCCAACCTTGCCAATCACATTCTGCCGACAGACGGTCAATCAGGTCAAACAGATAGGGCCAGTTCAATTCACCGGTGCCAGGTTCATGGCGCAAAGGCACATCGGCAATTTGAAAGTGACCGACCTTGCCTGTGGGCAAATAGCGCTCAATTTTGGTGGTGACGTCGCCTTCCACAATTTGGCAGTGGAACAAATCCATCTGCACTTTCAGATTGGGCTCGTTCACCTCGGCCAAGATCTCGTGGGCATGGTCTTGGCGATTGACAAAAAATCCGGGAATGCCGCGGGGGTTGATGGGTTCCAGCAAAACGTCCAAGCCAGCTGTTTTGGCCTGTTGGCAGGCCCACTTCAAATTGGCCACCAAGGTTTTTTGCGCTTGCTCACGCGAGACGCCCGTTGGCAACACGCCGGCCATGGAGTGAATGCGGGGGCAACCCAACACCTCTGCATAACGCATGGCACGGTGCACGCCGGCTTGGTACTCAGCTTCGCGACCGGGACTGCATGCTGTGCCGCGATCACCTTTGTCCCAGGCGCTCAAGGTGCTGGCGTCATCGATGCCGCCAGGCGGCATGTTGAACAAGACTTGTTGCAGGCCGTTGTTTTTGAGGCGAGCAGCCAGTTCTTCGGCGGCATACGCGTAGGGGAACAAATACTCAACCGCCTTGAAACCATCCTTGGCCGCTGCTTCGAAACGGTCCAGAAAATCCATGTCGGGGTACATCATGGACAGGTTGGCGGCAAATTGAGGCATGAGAAGCTTTCAAGAAAATCGCAGGTGCGATGTGCACTGTTTGTGTTGTGTGGGTGCTCAGTGCAAGATCACCAAGCGGCTCCAAAATTCTGACGCAATTCTTCAATCTGTGCATCCGATAAATTTTCGGGCAGATGAGGTGCCAGGTTTTGAACCAGTTTCGCGGTTTCTTCTAACTCTTCCAGGGTGGCCATGGCCTGCGTTAAATCTTGGTGCCATACATTGGGCCCCAAACGCGACAACATGACGGCGCGAATGGGTGTGTCGACTTTGGCATAGTGAAGAATGGCATCGGCCACCGCATCAGCCGCCAGCACATCACCCGGACGGAAATACGGAATCAAGGGCACGTGGCCGACCTTCATCACAAAGTAAGGCGTGATGGGGGGCAACAGCTCAGGCCCTTTGGCGCGCAAACTGAGACCCACGCAGTGGGTGCTGTGGGTGTGAATGACGCAGTGGGCTGGCCAGCTGCCGGGTGCGTGATCGGAGGCTTCGTAAATTTTGCGGTGCAAGGCAATGGTTTTGCTGGCGCGGTTGCCGCTCAGTTGGTGACCATCGTGATCCAGCAAGGCCAGATCTGCTGGATCTAAAAATCCCAAGCAGGCATCTGTGGGGGTGATTAAAAAACCGTGGTCCAAACGCACGCTGATGTTGCCAGCGGTAGCATGCACATAGCCTCGTTGAAATAGGCTTTCACCCACACGGCAAATTTCTTCTCGCGCCTGGGCTTCGCTCATGTTCAAAACGGCGGTCATGCGGCGGTCTCCGCCAACACCTTCAGGGCCTTTGTGAAAAAGTCGGGTGTGCCAAAGTTGCCAGACTTTAAAGTGAGGTGACCTGCCATGTGTTGCGGCGCAAAGCACCATGGTACGCCCGGATCAATTTGCGGGCCGATTTGCATTTGCGTGATGTTCAAAGCTTGCACACAGGCGCCCGAGGTTTCGCCTCCAGCAATCACCCATTGCTTGACCCCCATTGCTTGGAGACCGAGACAAACTTGTGCCAAGGCCGACTCCATCCATTCGCCGGCTTGTTCGCGTCCAAATTGGGCTTGCACTTGTTGCAAGGTGTCGGCATCGGTGGTGGCATACACCAGCACTGGGCCTTGCGCCAACAAAGGCTTGGCCCATGCCAATGCAGCGTCTACATCCGCTTTGATTTGTGCAGGCACATCATGCGGTGACCAATTCAGAGGCTTGAATTGCCAACTGGGCAGGCCCGTTGAAATGTAGTTCGCCACTTGCGCTTGTGTGGCCAACGAACAGCTGCCCGACACAATGGCTTGGAAGCCAGTGGGTGCCGGCAAGGCGGCCGCTTGCGCAGAAGATTCCAAGCCCCAGTTGCCAGGCAGGCCAATGGCCACGCCGGAGCCAGCTGTCAACAAGGGCATGCCTTTGAGCGCAGGGCCCAAGGTTTTCAAATCCTCGTTGCTGGTGGCGTCCACAATAGCGACACCCACACCGTCGGCTTCAAGTTGTTTGATTTTGTCGGCAATGGCCTGTGTGCCTTTGGCTAGGACGGTGTGATCGATCAAGCCCACCTTGCGTTGGGTTTGCGCTTGCATCACGCGCACCAAGTTGGCATCGGTCATGGGCGTGAGTGGATGGTTTTGCATGCCGCTTTCATTCAACAGCACCGCGCCAGCAAACAAATAGCCCTTGAACACCGTGCGACCGTTGTCGGGGAAAGCGGGTGTGGCGATGGTGAACTTGCAGTTAAGCGCGTCCATCAAAGCTTCTGTGACGGGACCAATGTTGCCTTCAGGTGTGCTGTCAAACGTCGAGCAGTATTTGAAATAAATTTGTTCAGCGCCTTGTGCTTGTAACCATTTCAAGGCATCCAAAGATTGTGCAATGGCGTCCTGTGCAGGAATGGTGCGAGACTTTAAAGCGACCACCACGGCATCAACATCGGAGGACAGTGGCGCTGTCGGCACGCCAAAGGTTTGCATCACCCGCATACCCGAGCGAACCAAGTTGTTGGCCAGGTCGGTGGCACCTGTGAAGTCGTCCGCAATGCAACCTAATTTCATGGTGAATGCTCTCAGGTTTGGGTTTTACTTTGCTTTGGGCAATTCAATGCCAGGGAAAATCTTGATCACCGCACTGTCATCTTCTTTGGCAAAGCCGGCCGTGCTGGCTTGCATGAACATTTGATGCGCGGTGCTGGAAAGCGGCAATGGAAATTTGCTGGCGCGTGCCATGTCCAAAACCAAGCCCAAATCTTTCACAAAAATATCGACAGCAGAAAGAGGTGTGTAGTCAGCTGCAAGCACATGGGCCATGCGGTTCTCAAACATCCAACTGTTGCCAGCGCTGTGCGTGATCACTTCATAAAGCGCATCGGGATCAACGCCTTCACGCAAACCCAGCGCCATGGCTTCTGCGGCCGCAGCAATGTGCACGCCTGCTAAAAGCTGGTTGATGATTTTCACTTTGCTGCCCGCGCCAGCACTGTCACCCAGTTTGTAAACCTTGGCAGCCATTGCATTCAAGAAGGGCTCGGCTTTGGCGTACGCTTCGGGCGTGCCAGCGGTCATCATCGTCATCTGACCAGAAGCTGCTTTGGCTGCACCACCAGAGATGGGGGCGTCGATGTAGAGCAAGCCTTTGGCATTGAGAGTTTTTTCTAAGCCCACAGAAAATGCGGGATCGACCGTGGAGCACATCACAAACACACTGCCAGGTTTGAGGTGATGGATACAACCAGACTGCGCAGTACCGTCGCCCATCAACACCGATTCAGTTTGTGCGGCATTGACCACCACCGACACCAAGACATCGGACGCCTTGGCAATGTCTGCCAAACTGGCGCATGCCACGCCGCCTTCAGCGGCAAATTTTTGCGCCACTTCGGCGCGCACATCAAACACATTGACCACATGGCCGGCACGTCGCAAAGACTGCGCCATGCCCATGCCCATGGCACCCAAGCCAATGACGCCTACGCTAAGTGTGTTGCTCATGAATTATTCTCCTGCGACGGTGAGCATGATCTTGCCAATGTGCTGTGAGGATTCCATCAGCGCATGGGCTTGTGCAGCCTCGTTCAAATCAAACACTTTGTAAATCACGGGGGCTACCGTGCCTGCGGCCAGTAAAGGCCAAACCTGCGCATGAAGTTCGTTGGCAATTTGCGCTTTGTCGGCGGCACTGCGTGGCCGCAATGTGGAGCCTGTAAAGGTTAGCCGCTTGGCCATCAAAGAGACCCAATCGACTTCGACCTTGGAAGGTTGCAAAAACGCAATTTGCAACAAGCGACCTTCAATGGCCAGCGCTCTCAAATTGCGCTGCATGTAACTGCCGCCCACCATGTCCAAAATGGCGTTGACACCTTTTTGATCCGTGAACTTCAAGACTTCTTCAACATAGTCTTGTGTTTTGTAATCAATGGCCACATCAGCGCCCACCTTCTTGCAAGCGGCCACTTTGTCTGCATTGCCTACTGTGCAAAAAACTTTGGCGCCAAAGGCATGCGCCAACTGAATGGCTGTCAGACCAATGCCAGAAGAGCCGCCGTGAATCAAAATGCTTTCACCTGCTTTTAACTTGCCTCGCTGAAACACATTGGTCCACACGGTGAAGTAGTTTTCTGGCAAGGCAGCTGCTTGCAACATTGAGTAGCCCGAGGGGATGGGCAGTGCTTGCCCTTCTGGCACCGTGACGTATTCGGCGTAGGCACCCCCATTGGTCAGCGCGCAAATTTTGTCGCCCAATTTCCAACGCGTCGCACCTTCACCCAAGGCCACCACTTCGCCAGAAACTTCCAAGCCCACGATGGACGACGCACCGGGCGGTGGTGGGTATTTGCCACTGCGTTGCAAACAGTCGGGTCGATTGACGCCGGCAAACGCCACCTTGACCAAGACCTCGCCTGCTTGTGGCGTCGGCAGCGCGCAGGTGCTGGGGCGTAAAACCTCTGGCCCCCCGCCAGTGCCATGGTCAACAAATTTCATGGTGGATGGAAGCGTCATGGAAGTCCTTTGAGTGGCTGATGAAACAGCGTTAACGTTGTAGCTTGAAAACCGCTGTGCCTGCCATCAGGTTAGGCCAGCCTCTGACTTCTTGACCTTCTTGCAAGCCAAAGCTGTCGATGATTTTCAATTGATTTTGTGTGGCCAGTTGCGCAAAATCTGCGTAGGTGCCGACCCGAATGTTGGGGGTGTCGTACCACTGATAAGGCAAGCGTTTGGTGACAGGCATGCGTCCTGTGAGGATGCTCAAGCGATTGGGCCAGTGTGCAAAATTGGGAAAGGCCAAAATGCCCGTGCGACCGACGCGCACCGTTTCGCGCAACATCACTTCGGCATTGCGCAAGTGCTGAAGCGTGTCAATTTGCAAGACCACGTCAAAGGACTGGTCTGCAAACATGGTGAGACCTTCATCCAAGTTAAGTTGAATGACATTCACGCCGCGTTTCACGCAAGCTTGAATGTTGGCGTCATCCAACTCAACGCCGTAGCCTGTGCAGCCTCTGTTCTTTTGCAAGTAATCTAAGAGTGCGCCATCACCACAGCCCAAGTCCAAGACGCGCGCACCTTGAGGGACCAAGCGGGCGATGGCCTGCAAGTTGACATGCTCACTCATGCGGCACCTCCCGCTGGCAAGGTCTTGGCAATGTTGTCGAAATACGAGCTCACCACATTCATATAGCGTGCGTCGTTGAGCAAAAAGGCGTCGTGCCCATGTGGCGCATCGATTTCTGCATAGCTGACATCACGTTTGTTGTCGAGCAACGCACGAACCATTTCGCGACTGCGCGCAGGTGAAAAGCGCCAGTCGGTGGTGAAACTGACCAGCAAAAATTTGCACGTAGCATGCGACAGTGCCGCAGTCAGGTCGCCGCCCAACGTGCGTGCAGGATCAAAATAATCCAAAGCCCTTGTGATCAAGAGATACGTGTTGGCATCAAAGTATTCGCTGAATTTGTCGCCTTGATATCGCAAGTAACTTTCAATTTGAAATTCAACTTCCTGAGTTGAGTAACGATAGCCCGTTGCATTGTGTGTAACCGCATCACGCAGTTCGCGGCCAAATTTTTCATTCATGACGTCATCACTGAGGTAGGTGATGTGCCCAATCATGCGTGCGATGCGCAAGCCGCGCTGGGGCACCACGCCATGCTTGTAAAAATGGCCCCCATGAAAATCAGGATCGGTGACGATGGCGCGACGCGCCACTTCGTTGAAGGCGATGTTCTCCGCCGTGAGGTTGGGTGCGCTGGCTACCACCACCGCATGCGCCACGCGGTCTGGGTAGCGCAAAGTCCAAGACAAGGCTTGCATGCCGCCCAAGCTGCCGCCCATGACAGCGGCCAGGGTTTGAATGCCCAAGGCATCTAGCAAGCGC
Organism: Limnohabitans sp. Hippo4; assembly: GCF_003063605.1. Taxonomy (NCBI): domain Bacteria; kingdom Pseudomonadati; phylum Pseudomonadota; class Betaproteobacteria; order Burkholderiales; family Comamonadaceae; genus Limnohabitans; species Limnohabitans sp. Hippo4. The sequence goes on from NZ_NESE01000004.1 coordinate 130,545, forward strand.
GCTTGTGCATCGACCCAGTCTTCAACGGTGACCACTGGAAAATCAGCGCCATAGATTTCACCCGTGTCAGGGTTGGCATGCATGGGTCCAGTGGAGCCAAAGCAAGAGCCCAAGTTGTTGACGCCAATGACGAAGAAGCGGTTGGTGTCGACGGCTTTGCCTGGACCAATCATGTTGTCCCACCAGCCCTCGCTTTTGTCTTGACCTTCATAAACACCCGCCACATGGTGCGATGCATTCAATGCATGGCAAATCAGCACGGCGTTGGACTTGTCGGCATTCAAGGTGCCGTAGGTTTCATAGGCCAGGTGATAGGCGCGAATGGCGGCGCCACTTTGCAAGGCAAGCGGTGCTTCAAAAAACATCGACTGTGGCGTAGCGATCAAAGGCATGAATCCATCAAGCTGAAATGAGCCCAAATTGAACCCGAAAAAAAACCGGTTCAGCTTCAAAAGCAAAACCGGTAGACCAGGTTCTCTCTTTAGCTGAATTTACAAACCCAGAGGTTTGCGCGCCCGCAAGCTGGAGCAAATCGGCGCAGGCACAGTATAAAGGCTCTGCAATTAAAAAGTCACTCAAGTCGTCGCAGCTGTCAAGGGTTTGTCTTCAAGGGGTGCCTTGGGTGCTTCATCTTGAGGGCCGCCCCACAAAGCCAAGAGTCCCAAAATGGCAAAAATGACGGCAGAAATTCGGTGCACCCAGGTCAGTGAAATTTTGCGCGTGATGGCGTCGCCCAGCCAAACGACAGGGGCGTTGGCCAGCATCATGCCCAAGGTGGTACCAGCCACCACCCAAAACCAGCTTTGAAATTGTGCGGCCAACATCACCGTGGCAATTTGCGTCTTATCCCCCATTTCGGCCAAGAAGAAGGCGACCACGGTGGTGGCAAAGATGCCCCAGCGTGGGTTGGCTTGCTCGTCTTCATCGTCCAATTTGTCGGGGATCAAAATCCAAACCGCCATGCCGAGGAAAGAGCCGCCCAAGACCCATCGCAAAGCTTCGGGGCCGAGTTGGGTAGTGACCCAGCTGCCCACTGCACCTGCCAAGCCGTGATTGACCAGCGTGGCCACCAAGATGCCCCAAACGATGGGCCAAGGTTTGCGAAAACGTGCGGCCAACACCAAAGACAGCAGCTGGGTTTTGTCTCCCATTTCGGCGAGAGCCACAATACCTGTTGAGACGAGAAATGCTTCCATGCCCCCGATCATAGTCGGGCATGACTTGTAAATTTGGCGTGTTTTTTGCTTGCTTTTGGTGCGCAACGCCCAATGATGGATTTTGCGCACCAAATTAATTCAAAAATAAGCAGAGATAGACATGGAAGCACTAAAACAGGGCGCGGATGCGCTCTTTATTTTGTTGGGCGGCATCATGGTTTTGGCCATGCACGCGGGTTTCGCCTTCTTGGAGTTGGGTACGGTTCGCAAGAAAAACCAAGTCAATGCCTTGGTCAAAATCTTGGTGGACTTTTCCGTGTCCACTGTGGTTTATTTTGTGGTGGGCTACACCGTGGCCTATGGCACAGGATTTTTTGTCGGCGCCGAAACCTTGGCTGCCAAAAATGGTTACGACCTGGTGAAGTTTTTCTTTTTACTCACCTTTGCCGCGGCCATTCCAGCTATCGTTTCTGGCGGTATTGCCGAACGCGCCAAGTTTTGGCCTCAGCTGATCGCCACCGCGTGTATTGTGGGCTTTGTGTACCCCTTCTTTGAGGGCATTGCTTGGAACCAGCACTTTGGCGTGCAGGCTTGGATCAAAGCCACCACTGGCGAAGAGTTCCACGATTTTGCAGGTTCGGTGGTGGTCCACGCCATGGGTGGCTGGATCGCATTGCCAGCCGTCATTTTGTTGGGCGCACGTTACAACCGTTATCGCAAAGATGGCGCTGTGTCCGCACACCCACCCTCCAACATTCCCTTTTTGGCCTTAGGCGCATGGATTTTGATTGTGGGTTGGTTCGGCTTTAACGTAATGAGCGCCCAAACGCTCGACAAGATTTCTGGCTTGGTGGCCGTGAACTCTTTGATGGCCATGGTGGGCGGCACCTTGACCGCTTTGCTCTTGGGCAAGAACGACCCCGGCTTTGTGCACAACGGCCCTTTGGCGGGTTTGGTGGCCGTGTGCGCAGGTTCTGATTTGATGCATCCCTTTGGCGCCTTGGCTGTGGGTGCCGTTGCAGGCGCTTTGTTTGTGGTGATGTTTACCTTGACCCAAAACAAGTGGCAGATCGATGACGTGTTGGGTGTTTGGCCACTGCACGGTTTGTGTGGTGCCTGGGGCGGTGTTGCAGCTGGCATCTTTGGCTTGCAATCCTTCGGTGGCTTGGGTGGTGTGTCTTTCACAGCCCAACTCATTGGCACCTTCATGGGCATTGCATGGGCCTTGTTGGGCGGCATCGTGGTCTACGGCGCGTTGAAGTTGACCGTGGGTTTGAAGATGAGCCCCGAAGAAGAATACGAAGGCGCGGATCTGACAGTTCACAAAATCAGCGCAACGCCAGACCGCGAAGTCAGTTGGTAAAGAGACAAATACACGTCGAATATCAAGTATTTAAAGGGCTTTCAAAGAATTAACTTGCCAAACCCTTTGTTTTATGGCCCATAATGGCTTAACACACGTTCCAAGAGCGTGTGTTTAGTTCGCGGTGTACAGGTGTCAGTTTCGCTTCCTTCCAGAGTTTTTTAGGTTTGTTGATGCGTTTTTGGGGCTCCATCGCTTTTGTTTCTGTGTTTAGAGGAGTCCCTTTCAATGGGCAAAAAACTATACGTCGGCAACCTGCCGTACTCGGTTCGTGACGGTGATTTAGAGCAGGCTTTCGGCCAGTTCGGTTCCGTGACCAGCGCTAAAGTCATGATGGAACGCGACACAGGTCGCTCCAAAGGCTTTGGCTTTGTGGAAATGGGCACTGATGAAGAAGCTCAATCTGCCATCAACGGCATGAACGGCCAGCCTTTGGGCGGTCGCAGTGTTGTTGTGAACGAAGCACGTCCCATGGAAGAGCGTCCTCCCCGTTCCGGTGGCGGTGGCTTCGGTGGCGGCGGTCGTCGTGAAGGCGGCGGCGGTTACGGCGGCGGCGGTGGCGGCTACGGCGGTGGTGGTGGTCGTCGCGAAGGCGGTGGCGAGTCCGGTTTCCGCAGCCCTTACGGCTCTGGCCCACGTGGCGGCGGTAACGGTGGTGGCGGTCGTCGCGAAGGCGGCGGCGGTGGCTACGGCGGCGGTTATTAATCGCTTTCCCACCTCACTGGCACTCTAGGGTGTCAGTCAAAAAAGAAGCCCTGCATTGCAGGGCTTTTTTCATGGGGCGCGGTGTTTACGGGGTTGGTTCTTAAAGGCCCTGTCGAGTAAAGCATCGGGCAAGATGCGCAGCAAGCGTGTCACCCATGCCATCTGCCAGGGGATCACCTGAAAGCTGGTGCCCCTCTCAATGGCTTTCAAGGCTTGGTCTGCAAACGCATCAGCCGTCATTAAAAAGGGCATCGGAAATTTGTTCTTTTGCGTCAAAGGCGTCTTGATGTAACCCGGTGCCAAGGTCACCACTTTGAAGCCCTGCGGATTGAGTTCACCGCGCAAGCTTTCGCAATAACTGATGGTGGCCGCTTTGCTGGCGCAGTAAGCTGCGTGCCCAGGCAGACCGCGAATGCCCGCCACACTGGCAATGCCGACCAAGGTGCCCACATGGCCATTGCGCATCGACGTGATGTCGCGCGACTTCATGGCTTCAATGAAGGGATGAAAGGTGGCCGCCATGCCGATCACATTGGTGCTCATCACTTGGTCAAACACGTCCAAGTCGTTGCGCACGCTGGTGTCCATGCCAATGCTGATGCCTGCGTTGGCAATCACCACATGGGGCACACCTTGCGCGGCCATGCAGGCCTGCGCTGCTGCGATGATGCTGTTGGCCTCACTGACGTCGGCGCTGTAACACTGTGCATCATCGCTGCCAATGCCTTGCGCGGCCAGCCACGTTTGCATCTCTGCTTGTCTGCGCGCTGCCAGCGCCAAACGCCAACCAGCTTGGTGAAATTTCAAGGCCAGTGCTTGACCAATGCCACTGGAGGCACCGGTGATGAAAACCAAGGGACGCATAAAAACTTTCGAAGGTGTTGTGGCGCGAAGGTTTAACGCTTTGCAGGATTGACCACGCCGCGAACTTTGCCGCTCAACTCGTATTCACCTGTTTTGCTGTTCATCGCCATGCGCTCAGCAGTGAACACATCTTGACCTCGGCGAATTTCAACAGGCACGTGGCTGACCAAACGCTCTTCTTTGACAAAGGCCTGAATTTCTTGACTGCGCAATTCGATAGCGGCTTGAGGTTTGTCAGCCTTCATGCTGGCTGGTTGTGTGAATTGAACATTGCCGATGAACGTGACCAGCGAGCCATCGCCTTTTGCAATGGCGCGATCGGAGCGCGCTATGACGCGTTTGCCTTCTTGATTTTGTCCACGCATTTGCACTTGACTGATATCGAGCGTGTCGATGTCAGGGAAATGCTGTGCACGATCGCCACTGAGTTCGCGCGTGAGGCGGCCGGTGCTGTCGAAGGATTTCACGGAAAATCCTGAAAGAAAGTAGTCGGGTTCGTACCGAACTTGTTTGCTCTTAGGCTCTGCTAACAAACTGGGCAGGCTGCGCACCAGCCACCAACTGCCCAAGGCAAAAAGCGCCATCAACACAGCTGGCAGGTAGAGTGCCAAGCGGTCTAGCAGGCGCCGAATGCCATTCATCATGCAGCGGAAGAAGAACCAACACGAGCCAACAGTTGGCCGTAGTGGCCGCTGGCCACCACCAACAAATCGCAGAGCTCACGCGCAGCGCCGTCGCCGCCCTGGCGCGCAGTCACGTAATGTGCCAGTGCCAATGCTTGCGCATGGGCATTGCGCGGCGCGCATGCAAAAGCTGCGCGTTGCATCACAGGCAAATCGGGCCAGTCATCGCCCATGGCCGCGGCTTGATGCCAACCCAGCCCTAAGCTTTTTAAATAGTCTTCTGCCGCGGGTAACTTGTCTTCTGTGCCAAAACGCGCATGCTCTATGCCTAAGGCTTTGAGTCGCACGCGCAGAGGTGCCGAGTCACGGCCAGTGATGATGACGGGCGTGATGCCTGCATGCTTCAAGAGTTTCAAGCCGTGACCATCCAAGGTGCTGAAACGCTTGAGGGTTTCGCCCTGTTCAGAAAAGTACAAACCACCATCCGTGAGCACCCCATCAACATCCAAGAACGCCACTTTCACACCTTGCGCTTGGAGCAGCAACTCGGGTGGAAAATTCAAGGCGGGTTCAATGGGTCGCATGGCTTAAATCACTTTGGCGCGCATCAAGTCATTGCTGTTCAGTGCGCCACTCAAGAGGCCTTGCGCATTGACCACCAGCACGCTGGTAATTTTGAATTGCTCCATGAGCTCGGCGGCTTCAACTGCCAAGGCATCTTCGTTGACGGTGCGTGGATTGGCGTGCATCACATCTTTGGCCAACAAGGCGCGCAGGTCCACGCCTTTCTCAATCAGTCGGCGCAGATCGCCGTCGGTGAAGATGCCCAGAATGTGACGCTGTTCATCCACGATGGCCGAGGCGCCCAAGCCTTTGTGGCTCATCTCGCGCATCAGTTCAGAGAAGCTGGCGTTGGCAGACACGTGGGGCACTTGATCGCCTTTGCGCATCACATCGCTGACATGGGTGAGCAAACGACGGCCCAAGGAACCGCCCGGGTGCGAGCGCGCAAAGTCTTCGGCTTTGAAGCCGCGAGCATCCAGCAGGGCAACGGCCAATGCATCACCCAAGGCCAGTTGCGCCGTGGTGCTGGCCGTGGGTGCCAAGTTCAAAGGACATGCTTCTTTTTCAACACTGCTGTCGAGCACCACATCGGCATGCTTGGCCAACGCAGAACTCATGCCGCCCGTCATGGCGATGAGGGGCACACCCTGACGCTTAAGCACGGGCAAGATGGACACCAATTCATCGCTCTCGCCACTGTTGGAGATGGCCAAGACGACGTCAACCGCTTTGATCATGCCCAAATCGCCGTGGCTGGCTTCCCCTGGATGCACAAACATGGCGGGGGTGCCTGTCGACGCCAAGGTGGCGGCAATTTTGGAGCCGATGTGCCCGCTCTTGCCCATGCCGGTGACAACCACGCGGCCTTTGACGTTGAGCATCATTTGAACGGCTTGTGTGAAACGAGCGTCCAAGCGAGATTTGAGGCCCACCAGGGCAGCCGCTTCAATGTCCAAAGTCTCGCGTGCGAGTTGGAGGGCTTGTTCAGGGTTGAATGACATGGGGCTTATTTTAGCGAGGGAAGGCAGAAAGCGTGACTATGATGACGATCTAAGTCAGAAAGCCCGATGGGAGTTGTCGAAATGAGCGAAGTTGCTTTGTCCGTGAACGATTATTTGAAAAACAACATTCGCACAGTGCCCGATTGGCCCGCCGCTGGGGTTCAGTTTCGTGACATCACGCCTTTGCTGCAAAACCCCAGGGTTTTTCGTGTGCTGATTGATGCGTTTGTCCACCGCTACATGGCGCCGGAGATGCGACCAGATGTGGTGGCGGGCCTGGATGCGCGAGGCTTCATTCTGGGTGCGGTGGTCGCTTATGAATTGAATGTGGGTTTTGTGCCCATTCGCAAAAAAGGCAAACTGCCCTTCACCACGGTCGAAGAGACTTATGAACTGGAATACGGCACAGCCACCGTCGAGTTGCACACCGATGCCGTCAAACCGGGTCAAAAGGTGCTGTTGATCGATGACTTGATTGCCACGGGCGGCACCATGATGGCGGGCATGAAGCTGTTGGAAAAACTGGGCGCCCAAGTGATTGAAGGCGCCGCCATTGTTGACTTGCCCGAGTTGGGCGGCTCTGCCAAATTACGCGATGCAGGTTTGCCGCTGTTCACCTTGGTGAACTTTGACGGTCATTGAGACTTGCACCGCGGTGTGCTTAGGCGTTGAATTGCAGCGCAGCCAAACCGGCGTAGACGCCGCCCATTTGCACCAATTCGGCATGCTTGCCTTGCTCGACCAAGCGGCCGTGCTCGAGCACCAAAATTTGATCGGCTTGTTGCACGGTGGCCAAGCGGTGCGCAATGACCAGCGTGGTGCGACCGCGCATGGCCGATTCAAGCGCCGCTTGCACCATGCGCTCGCTGTGTGCATCCAGCGCACTGGTGGCCTCGTCGAGTAGCAACAAGGGAGGGTTTTTGAGCATGGCGCGCGCAATCGCAATGCGTTGACGTTGGCCGCCTGACAAGCGCACACCCCGCTCACCTAAGAAGGTGTTGTAGCCTTCCGGCAAATCCACAATGAATTCTTCTGCAAACGCAGCGCGTGCTGCTGCGCGTACTTCTTCATCGGTGGCGTCGGGCTTGCCATAGCGAATGTTGTCCATGGCGCTGCTAGAGAACAGCACGGGCTCTTGCGGCACGATGCCGATGCGTTGTCTTAAATCATGCAGGCTGAGGTTTTGGATGGGCACACCGTCCAGCACAATTTGCCCATGCTGTGGATCGTAGTAGCGCAGCAACAAGCCAAACAAGGTGGTTTTGCCAGCACCGCTGGGGCCCACCAAGGCCACTGTTTGACCCGCTTGAATTTGGACCGAGAAGTTTTCTAAAGCAGCTTGAAGCGGCCGCGAAGGGTAATGAAACTGAAGGCCTTCAAATGCCACGGTGCTGCCAGTCGCTGGTGGAACAGAAGTGACGGGATGCGCAGGCGATTGAACGGGCGATGTGCTGCCCAGCAATTCCATCAGGCGTTCGGTTGCGCCTGCCGCGCGCAGCAAGTCACCGTAGGTTTCGCCCAACACTGCCACTGCGCCTGCAAAAATAATCACGTACAAAACAGCTTGGCCCAATTGGCCGGCTGACAGCTCACCGGCGATCACGGCTTGTGTGCCTTGGTACAAGCCCCACAACAAGAATGCCGCATTGGCAATGATGATGAAAGCTACCAGTACGGAGCGCGCACGCGTGCGGCGAATGGCTGTTTGGAAACCTTGTTCTGTAGCGCTGGCAAAGCGGCCAGCTTCGCGTGCTTCGGCGGTGTAGCTTTGCACCACGGGCATGGCGTTGAGGATTTCAGTGGCGATGCTGCTGGCATCGGCCACACGGTCTTGGCTGGCGCGCGACAAGCGGCGCACGCGGCGGCCATACATCGTGGCAGGCCAAACCACCAAGACCACCGTGACGACCAATTGCAGCATGACGGTGGGATGAGCCCACACCAACATGGCCAAGGCGCCCACGCCCATCACCGCATTGCGAAGACCCATCGACAAAGAACTGCCCACCACCGTTTGAACCAGGGTGGTGTCGGCGACCAATCGGCTGATCACTTCGCCAGTGGGTGTGGTTTCAAAGAAGGCCGGGCTTTGTTGCAGGACGTGGCTGTAAACGGCATTGCGCAAGTCGGTGGTGACACGTTCACCCAGCCAACTGACCGTGTAAAAACGTGCGGCTGAAAACAAGCCCAGAGCCACCGCCACGCCAAACAGCATGAGGAAGTTGCCACGCAGTGCCATGGCTTGTGCGCCGGGATCGGGGTGCTGCAAACCGTTGTCGATCAACTGTCGCAAAGCCACTGGAAACACCAAGGTCGAGGCTGCCGCCATCACCAAAAACACAAAAGCCAAACCAATTTGCAAACGGTAAGGTTTTAAGAATGGCAACAGGCCGCTCAAAGATTTAGGGCTTTGAGGTGCAGGTCGATCGATGACAGCGGACTTGGCCATGGGTTTATTTACCGATACAAAAGCTAGAGAAAATAACGCCGAGCAAATCGTCAGCGCTGAATTCGCCGGTGATCTCGTTCAAGGCCGATTGAGACAAGCGCAACTCTTCCGCCAACAAATCAAGAGATTGTGCTTGTGCACGCAAATGTGCGTCGGCCACTTCGAGATGCGACTGCACCCGCTTGAGTGCTTGAACGTGGCGCTCACGCGCCAAGTACAAACCTTCAGTGGCAGGTTGCCAACCTGCGGCGGCCAGCAATTGTGCACGCAGCACATCAATGCCTTGCCCTGTTTTGGCTGACAAGTGAATGTCATGTTGCACCTTGCGTACATCGGATGTGGCGGCTCTGGTTTGTGCACTGATGGGCTCAGCGACTTGCGCCAGATCGCACTTGTTCCAAACGTGAATCAAGGTAACACCTGCTGGCAATTGAGTAGACAAGGCGTTTTGAATTTGTAAGTCGGCCTGCGCGTATTCAGGCAAGTGTTGCCGTGTGAGGTCGTGTAAAAACAAAACGGCATCGGCGGCGGCAATTTGGTCCCAAGCGCGTTGAATGCCGATTTTTTCCACCTCATCAATGCCATCGCCTTCGCGCAAACCAGCGGTGTCGATAACATGCACAGGCACGCCTTCAATTTGGATGGTTTGTTGCACCACATCGCGTGTGGTGCCGGCAATGGGCGTGACGATGGCCAACTCTGCGCCGGCCAAGGCATTGAGCAGCGAGCTCTTGCCAGCGTTGGGCTGGCCCGCAATCACCACTTTGATGCCTTCGCGCAGCAAGGCGCCTTGTTGTGTGCGCTCGAGTACTTTGGACAGCTGCGATTGCAAGCGCTCAAGCTGTCCTTGTGCATCGGCTTTTTGCAAGAAGTCAATTTCTTCTTCTGGAAAATCCAGCGTGGCTTCGACCAGCATGCGCAGGTGAATCAGCTTGTCGCGTAAGACGTGAATCTCTTTGGAGAAGTCTCCCGCCAAGGATCTGCTGGCGCTTCGGGCTGCAGCACCCGTAGAGGCATCGATCAAATCAGCGATGGCCTCGGCTTGGGCCAAATCAATTTTGTCGTTCAGAAATGCGCGCTGGGTGAACTCGCCCGGTGCGGCCAAACGCAAACCTTGCAACAACGGCATGCCTGTTGCGGTGTCCAGTTGACTGGCTGCTTGCATGCAACGCGCCAACAACAGTTGCAGCACCACAGGGCCACCGTGCGCTTGCAACTCGAGCACGTCTTCGCCCGTGTAGGAGTGGGGTCCTGGAAAAAAGATGGCCAAACCTTGGTCGATGGGCTCACCTTGGTCGTCCTTGAATGGCAAGTAATGGGCTTGTCGCGCTTGTAAATTTTTTCCGCACAACATGTCGGCCCATGCTTTGAGCTTAGGGCCTGAAATGCGCACGATGCCAACCGCGCCTCGGCCAGGGGCCGTCGCAATGGCAATGATGGGATCCTGGTGGCGCGACAACATGGTGGTGCAGGTTTGTTTTCAAAGCAACAGGGCCGCATGCGCGGCCCTGTTGTGGATGGTTTAACTCAGCATGGGCTCAGTTAAGTTGAATGGGCTCAATTGAATTTTGGCAGATTGAACTGCGGCGGTACACCCATGCGTGTATTGATCACCCATTGCTGTGCAATCGACAAGATGTTGTTGGTAATCCAATACAGCACCAAGCCAGATGGGAAGAAGAAGAACATCACGCTGAAGATGAGCGGCATGAACCACATCATCTTGGCCTGCAAGGGATCTGGTGGTGCGGGGTTGAGCGCCGTTTGCAGCAAGGTGGACAGTGTCATGACCACGGGCAAGATGAAGTAAGGATCGGGCGCTGACAAATCGTGAATCCAACCGATCCAAGGTGCGTTGCGCATTTCAACAGAAGACAACAGCACCCAGTACAAAGCAATGAACACTGGAATTTGAACCATGATGGGGAAGCAACCACCCATTGGGTTGACTTTCTCTTCGCGGTAAATGCGCATCATCTCTTGCTGCATTTGCTGTGGGTTGTCTTTGAGGCGTTCGCGCATCTCCATGATTTTGGGATTGATGGCTTTCATTTTGGCCATGCTCGCATAGGCCTTGGCATTGAGCCAGTAGAAGGCGAGCTTCAGCAAGACCACCAAGGCGACGATGGACCAACCCCAGTTGTGCAAGAAGCCGAACAGGCGGTCAAGCAGCCAGTACAAAGGCTTGGCCAAAACCGTGAGCCAGCCGTAATCTTTGACCAACTCAAGGCCAGGCGTGATCACTTCCAGCATTTTTTCTTCTTGAGGACCCACAAACAAAGTGGCGTCCAATGTTTTGGTTTGACCTGGGGCCACTTCGCTGAAGGGTGTGATCATGCCAACGGCGTACAAGTTGTTGTCGACTTTGCGTGCAAAGTTTTCTCGAGCTGTGTTGGCAGGCAAGACCCATGCAGATGCAAAGTAATGCTGAACCATGGCCACATAGCCTTGTTGCGTGGTTTTCTCGAAGTCAGCTTTGTTCTTTTCGATGTCAGTGAATTCGATTTTTTGATACTTCTTGGCATCGGTGTAAATCGCAGGACCCGTGAAGGTGGAGTAAAAAGAGGACTCGCCTTCTGGCTTGTTGCCATCGCGGACCAACTGAACGTAAAGCTGTGGCGATGCGGCCACGCTGCCTGTGTTGATGACTTGATGCGCCACTTTCACCGCATAGCTGCCACGGGTGAGGGTGTAAGTTTTGACCAACTTGAAACCGCCCACATCGCCAGATTCAAACTTCAAGGCCAATTCGTTTTGACCTTCTTTCAGCGCGCGCTCGCCTGTGAATTTCATAGGCGTTTTGTGTGATGCAAAGGCGCCGCCGATCAAACCAGTTTGAGCGACATACACGCGGGCTTTGCTTTCGTCGAGCAAAACGAACGGTTTTTTGTCGTCTTGGATGTCACCAAATTTGACGAATTCAGAACGCACCAAGCTGCCACCTTCTGTGTCGAAGCTGAGCTTCAGGACATCGGTGCTGACATCAATGCGTTCACGCGCTGAGTCCGCAACAGGCGCTGTGACGCCAGGAACTTGCGCGGGGCCTGCGGGTGCAGCGGCTGCCGGTGTGCTGGCCACAGGGACACCATCAGGTGCTGCCGCATTCACTGCAGGTGCGGTGGCCGTTGTGGGTTTAGGGAAGAAGGTGGCTTTGTGGCCGTTGTAAATTTGCCATTGGTCCCAAAGCAGAACCATGGAGAAGCCAAAGATGACCCATAAAAAGGTGCGGCGAATATCGTTCATGAAGACTTCTTCGAAGAGGTGTGAGTTAACGGGTGTTGCAACAAACGGGAAAGCCACTGGGGTGCCTGTTCGGGCACCGGATCGTGGCCGCCATTGCACCAAGGGTGGCAACGGCCTAAGCGTTTGAGAGTGAGGTAGCTGCCAACGCCTGCGCCATGCTGCTGGAGGGCATCCAATGCATAAACAGAGCAGGTGGGCTCAAACCGACATGCCGATCCTAACCAAGGGCTGAGAAAAAGGCGATAACCTTTCACAATGCCGATCAATAGTTGTTGGATCATGGCTTGTTGGCTGCGCGCTCAAACAATTGCTCAAGTTCTTGCCGAACGGCCAGTTTGAGCATCGGTGAGGTGGCGCTGATGAATTGTTGGCGATCAAAGCCCGAGCGCAAGCGAACCACGTGCGCAGCGCAAGGCAAGCGCACTTCAAATTGTGCGCTGACGTTGTAGATTTGGCGTTTGATGGCGTTGCGCGTGACGGCACGCTTGGCCCACCGTTTGGGGACCATGGCGCCAAGCCAAACTTCTTGGGTCTGAAAGAGGGGTGCGATGTGCGAGTCTTCGGCCGAGGCCAAGGGCTTGGCTTCGGGCAGGTTAAGACGGTGCAAAGCGAAATGCGGGGTGCGAGAAACCGTGCCGCCGGCAAGGGCGGCCTGGAATTGAGGGCGGGTTTTTAAACGCTGCACACCACTGCCGAGTCATGGAATTGCTCAGCAGCCAAGCCATTGAGGGGCTGGGCTCACGCGGCTGCTCTCGCTTAAATTAAGCTGCCAGGCGTTTACGGCCTTTGGCGCGGCGTGCGTTGATCACAGCACGGCCGCCGCGAGTTTTCATGCGAACCAAAAAGCCGTGAGTACGTGCGCGGCGTGTTTTAGAAGGTTGGTATGTGCGTTTCATTTTTGACGTTCCTGATGACAGACCCTCCAAAACCACATGGTTATTTTTGGAGGAAACCGGCGATTATCGCAAACTTTCTGGGGGCTGGCAAACCCTAAGTCTGGCGCTTCTTGAAAAAAACCAAGTTTCAGTTCAAATTTTCTGGTTTATGATGCCCCAAACCCATCTTTTTGGATGTGGATAAACTCTTGATAAAGTTATTTTGAACGTCATGATTCTTCAAACTGTCCACACCCAAGGCATGCCCGCATGAGCAATGGACAGCACCCCCACGACGGCGACGAAGCAGGCCAAGCACTTTGGCAAGTTTGCCTTGATGAACTCTCGCAGGAAATGCCCGAGCAGCAGTTCAATACGTGGATCAAACCCCTCACCGCGCAGGTCTCGGAAGACTTCTCCAAGGTCACTTTGTACGTGGCCAACCGTTTCAAATTGGATTGGATTCGTGCGCAATACAGTGCCAAGCTGGCCGATGTTTTGTCGCGCTTGCACGGACAAAAAATTCAAATTGAGTTAGCGCTTGCTACCAGAGAATCTCAAGGAAAAACAGCATTTTCAATGGCCAAGGCCGCCTTGGAGGCGCGACCAGAACCAGCAGACTTGCCCGACGAAGCGCCCAGCGATGGCCATCGCCACCGCTTGAACACGGCCTTGACGTTTGATACCTTGGTGGAAGGTTCCGCCAACCGCATGGCCCGCGCAGCGGCCATGCACGTGGCCACCATGCCCGGGCATCTCTACAACCCCTTGTTCATTTATGGTGGCGTGGGTTTGGGCAAGACTCACCTGGTGCATGCGGTAGGCAATAAATTGCTGGCCGATCGCCCCGATGCCAAAGTTCTCTACATTCACGCCGAACAATTTGTGTCAGATGTGGTTAAGGCCTACCAGCGCAAAACTTTTGATGAATTCAAGCATCGCTACCACTCGCTGGATTTGCTGTTGATTGACGATGTGCAGTTCTTTGCCAACAAAGACCGCACCCAAGAAGAGTTCTTCAATGCCTTCGAAGCTTTGCTGGCCAAAAAATCACACATCGTGATGACCAGCGACACCTATCCCAAAGGCTTGGCCGACATTCACGAACGCTTGGTCTCGCGTTTTGATTCAGGCCTGACGGTGGCCATCGAGCCCCCTGAACTTGAAATGCGGGTGGCCATTTTGATCAACAAAGCCATCAGCGAGGGCAGCGTCATGCCCGAAGAAGTGGCCTTCTTTGTTGCCAAGAATGTGCGCTCCAACGTGCGCGAACTGGAAGGCGCCTTGCGCAAAATCTTGGCTTATTCGCGCTTTAACCAGAAAGAAATCTCCATCCAACTGGCGCGTGAGGCCCTGCGCGACTTGCTGTCCATCCAAAACCGACAGATCAGCGTTGAAAACATCCAAAAAACGGTGGCTGATTACTACAAGATCAAGGTCGCCGACATGTATTCCAAAAAGCGCCCGGCCAGCATTGCGCGGCCACGCCAAATTGCCATGTACTTGGCCAAAGAGTTGACCCAAAAAAGCTTGCCCGAAATTGGGGAATTGTTCGGCGGGCGTGACCACACCACAGTGTTGCATGCCGTGCGCAAAATCAGTGCCGAACGCCAACAACTGACCGAGCTGAACCAGCAATTGCACGTTCTGGAGCAAACCCTCAAGGGCTAAGCCTTCTGGCTCAACAAACAGCCTTTGAAATGGGCGCCAACCAGGGGGTGGGCAAGCCCCCCCAAAGAATGCTGAATTAAGGCGGCCCGAAGCGCAATTTAGGGCTAAAAATCAGCGAAAATCTAGGGGCTCCCAAATTCCAAATTGGGGCCCCCCGAAAACAGAGGAAGACATGATCGTACTGAAGGCCACCCAAGACAAATTGCTGTCTGTTTTGCAATCCGTTTCTGGCATTGTGGAACGTCGTCACACATTGCCTGTTTTGGCCAATGTGTTGATTCGCAAAACTGGCAAAGCATTGCAGTTGACCACCAGCGATCTTGAAATTCAAATTCGCACCACCGCTGAAATGGATGGCGATGCTGGCGACTTCACCACCACGGTGGGCGCACGCAAACTGATCGACATTTTGCGCACCATGCCTTCCGATCAAACTGTGAGCTTGGAATCCAGCCAAAGCAAATTGATTTTGAAGGGTGGCAAATCCAAATTCACTTTGCAAACTTTGCCCGCCGAAGATTTTCCTTTGGTGCAAGAGGCCGCCAGCTTTGGCCCTGTGTTCAGCATTCCACAAAAGACCTTGAAGCAACTGCTCAGTCAAGTTTCTTTTGCCATGGCCGTGCACGACATTCGTTACTACCTCAACGGCATATTGTTTGTGGCTGAAGGCAAGCAGTTGTCTTTGGTCTCCACCGATGGTCACCGTTTGGCATTTGCTTCTGCCACTTTGGACACCGATGTGCCCAACAAACAAGAAGTCATCTTGCCGCGTAAAACGGTGCTCGAAATGCAGCGCTTGCTCAGCGACGCCGAAGGCGCCATCGACATGCAGTTTGCCAACAACCAAGCCAAGTTCAGTTTTGGTGGCATGGAGTTTGTGACCAAACTCGTTGAAGGCAAGTTCCCAGATTACAACCGTGTCATCCCCAAAGGCCATCGCAACAATTTGACGCTGGGTCGTCAAGCTTTGTTGTCATGCTTGCAGCGCACCGCAATTTTGACCAGCGACAAATTCAAAGGCGTCCGCCTCAATTTGGATCCTGGCACATTGCGTGTGGCGTCGACCAATGCCGAGCAAGAAGAAGCCGTGGACGAGCTCGACATTGATTACGGCGGTGACAGCATTGAAATTGGCTTCAACGTGACCTACATCATCGATGTGCTCACCAACATGGGCCAAGACATGGTGCGCATTGATTTGGCCGATGCCAACAGCTCTGCACTCATCACCATTCCAGAAAACGACCAGTTCAAATACGTGGTGATGCCCATGCGCATTTAAGGCCTGAACTGATTGACGGTGACCTAAAAACACCCCAAGTACAGCCTTTCGAAACCCGCGTTGATTCGCGGGTTTCGGCCATTCGAGAGATTGAGAAAAGTAAAAATGACCGAAGAAAACAAGCCAAGCGCCGAAGAGTTCACAACCATTCAGCCCATCATCGACACCAACCAAGCCGGCGCCTCTGAGGGTTATGGCGAAGGTTCGATTCAAATTTTGGAAGGCTTAGAAGCGGTTCGCAAGCGCCCTGGTATGTACATCGGCGATACGTCCGATGGCACCGGCTTGCACCACTTGGTGTTTGAGGTGGTCGACAACTCCATCGACGAAGCTTTGGCCGGTCATTGCGATGACATCGTGGTGACCATTCACTCCGACAACTCCATCAGCGTGACCGACAACGGCCGCGGCATTCCCACCGGTGTGAAGATGGACGACAAGCACGAGCCCAAGCGTTCGGCTTCAGAAATTGCTTTGACAGAATTGCACGCAGGCGGCAAGTTCAACCAAAACAGCTACAAAGTGTCCGGTGGTTTGCACGGCGTGGGCGTAAGCTGCGTGAACGCACTCAGCAAATGGTTGCGCCTCACGGTGCGCCGCGAAGGCAAAGTGCATCAAATCGAATTTGCCAAAGGCTTTGTACAAAACCGTTTGCTCGAAATGGTGGACGGTGTTGAAGTGTCGCCCATGAAGATCACGGGTGCCACCGAAAAGCGCGGTACCGAAGTTCACTTCTTGCCCGACACCGACATCTTCACGCAGAACAACGATTTCCATTACGAAATTTTGGCCAAGCGTTTGCGCGAACTGAGCTTCTTGAACAACGGTGTGCGCATTCGTTTGAAAGACGAACGCACAGGCAAAGAGGACGACTTCTCTGGCGCTGGTGGCGTGAAGGGCTTCGTTGATTTCATCAACGCCAACAAAAAAGTCTTGCACCCTAATGCGTTCATCGCCATGGGCGAGCGCCCTGCCGATTCCTACGGCGGCATTCCCGGCACCAGCATCGGTGTGGAAGTGGCCATGCAGTGGAACGATGGTTACAACGAAAGCGTTTTGTGCTTCACCAACAACATTCCACAACGTGATGGCGGCACTCACCTCACAGGTTTGCGTGCGGCCATGACACGTGTCATTGGCAAGTACATCGAGAAAAACGAAATTGCCAAAAAGCAAAAAGTCGAAGTCAGTGGCGACGACATGCGCGAAGGTTTGTGCTGCGTGCTCAGCGTCAAAGTGCCCGAGCCAAAGTTCTCTAGCCAGACCAAAGACAAGTTGGTTTCTAGCGAGGTGCGTGCACCCGTAGAGGACATCGTGGCCAAAGCCTTGGGTGACTTTTTGGAAGAGCGCCCCAACGACGCCAAAATTTTGTGCGGCAAGATTGTCGAGGCTGCACGTGCTCGTGAAGCTGCGCGCAAAGCTCGCGAAATGACACGTCGCAAAGGTGTGCTCGATGGCATGGGCTTGCCAGGCAAGTTGGCCGACTGCCAAGAAAAAGATCCTGCGCTGTGCGAAATCTACATCGTGGAGGGTGACTCCGCCGGTGGTTCTGCCAAGCAGGGCCGCGACCGCAAATTCCAAGCCATCTTGCCACTGCGCGGCAAGATCTTGAACGTTGAAAAAGCACGTTACGAAAAATTGCTCACCAGCAACGAAATCGTCACGCTCATCACAGCGCTTGGGACGGGTATTGGCAAAGCTTCTGCCGAATCGGGCAAGAGCGGTACCGATGACTTCAACGTCGACAAATTGCGATACCACCGCATCATCATCATGACCGACGCCGACGTGGACGGCGCGCACATTCGCACCTTGCTGCTCACGTTCTTCTATCGTCAAATGCCCGACCTGGTTGAACGCGGCCACATCTACATTGCGCAGCCACCCCTCTACAAAGTGAAGGCTGGCAAAGAAGAGTTGTATTTGAAAGATGCGCCCGCACTTGATGGCTTCTTGCTCCGCATCGCTTTGAAAGACGCCAGCATTGCCACCGGTGGTGCATCACCTCAGGTGCTCAGTGGCGACACACTCGAGTCTTTGGCGCGTAAGCACCAAGTGGCCGAAGCCGTCATTCACCGCTTGTCCAATTTCATGGATGCCGAAGCATTGCGCGCCATTGCCGATGGTGTGGCCCTCAACCTCGACAACCTCGACAACGCCGCTGAATGCGCGCCTGCTTTGCAAGCCAAACTGCGCGAACTCAACACCACTGGTGTGCCTGCCGAAGTGACCGCAGAGTTTGATGCGCGCACCGACAAGCCCTTGCTTCGCATCAGCCGTCGCCACCATGGCAACATCAAGAGCAGCGTGATCACGCAAGACTTTGTGCACGGTGCGGATTACGGCGCATTGGCCGAGGCGGCCAATACCTTCCGCGGTTTGCTCGGCGAAGGTGCCAAGGTCATGCGCGGTGAAGGCGACAAGCAAAAAGAAGAGAAGACCAACGACTTCCGCCAAGCCATGCAGTGGCTCATTGGCGAAGCCGAGCGCACCACCAGCCGCCAGCGTTACAAAGGCTTGGGCGAGATGAACCCTGCACAGCTTTGGGAAACCACCATGGACCCCACTGTTCGCCGTTTGTTGCGTGTGCAAATTGACGACGCCATTGAAGCCGATCGCGTGTTCACCATGTTGATGGGCGACGAGGTCGAACCACGCCGTAACTTCATTGAAGGCAATGCGCTGCGCGCTGGCAACATCGACATTTGATGTACCGAATCAATCCTTGATGTTTCTTTGACCAGCGGTCATGGCGCTTCCCATCGAAGCGGCCATGATCAGTCCGATGGCACTGAGTTGCTGTGCAGTCAGTTGCTCAGACAGCACCAACCAACCTGCCAAAGCTCCCACGGCTGGCTCCAAACTCAACAAGATGCTGAAAGTTTGTTTGGGCAAGTGTTTGAGCGAATACATTTCCAAGCTGTAGGGGATGGCGCTTGACAGCAAGGCAATGCCCAAACCTGTCAGCATCCATTCCACATTCAACAAAGAAGTACCGGCCACGCTGATACCAAAAGGCGTGACCACCATGGCCGCCACCAACATGCCCATGGGGGTGGCAAAGGCACCAATGCGATCGGCCACACGCTGACCCAACACGATGTACATGGCCCAGCAGAATCCAGCGCCCAAAGCGAAGGCAATGCCGACCGGGTCCAGTGCGCTTGCGCTGCCCGCGTCCATGGTTTGGGACAAAGGCAAGATCAAACCCATTCCCACGACGGCCAACACAATCCAAACAAAATCAAGCGGCTTTTTGGAAGACCACAAGGCGACGGCCAAGGGGCCCGTGAATTCAATGGCAATGGCCAATCCAAAGGGCACAGTTTTGATGGCGCTGTAAAACAGCAAGTTCATGACCCCCAAGGTGGCGCCAAACATCACCAAGGGTGGTGCATCGGCCCAGGTCCAGGCGCGCCGCCAAGGCCGCCAAAAGGCCATCAGCAACAGCGTGGAAAAAATCAGTCGGTAGGTGGTGGTGCCTTCGGCGCCTACAAATGGAAACAAGCTTTTGGCCAGCGATGTGCCTGCGCACAAGGTGATCAAACTGCCCATGAGGGCGGCAACAGGTAGAAATGGAAATCGCAAGTTTTATTTTCCGAAAGATGGGGGCATCATAACGGGGTGTTAGTTTTTTGAAAGTTCAAAGCCATGTTGCAAAACAATGCCTATGCCAATTTCGCCAAAAAAGTGGCGCACATCTGCGGCAAGCCGCGCACGTTTTCTTTGGCCGTGGCCGTGATCGTGGTGTGGATTCTCACGGGGCCTTTGTTTGCCTTCAGCGACACGTGGCAATTGGTCATCAACACAGGGACCACCATCGTCACGTTTCTCATGGTGTTCTTGATTCAAAACACACAGAACCGCGACACGGAAGCCATTCAGTTGAAGTTGGACGAATTGATCAGGGCCACGCAAGGAGCCCACAATGCCTTGCTGGATTTGGAAGAGTTAGAGGAAGACAACCTCGATGCGTTCAAGCGCAAGTACCAAGCCCTCGCCGAATTGGCACGGCAGCAACTGGTGCGGGGTCAGTTGGACACCGATACACCCGAGCCTTGAACGTCCAAAACGATGGGCTGTCCGTGCGGCGTGCGCGCCGCGGCATCTTCCCAAGCATGTTCCAGGTCATGAATCTGCTCGGCTGTGCCCAATTGCTTGGTCAGCACCATGGCCTCCAATGCATTGAGCCAATGGGTGTAATAAGTGGCGCCGGTGTCGGCGTCGCCTGCCGCTTGGGCATTGCGAATTTCCTGCGTCAGGGCCGCGGCCCATTCGGGCCATGTGAACAAACCTTTTTCGTGCAATTGCAAAGTCATGGCAAAAGCATGCGCTTGCCAAGGCTCTGAAAACACCGCCCCTTGGCTGTCTTGCACTGGCAGCGGCATTTGACCGCCGCAGAGTTGGGCAATCTCTTCAAGTGTCAGGTGGGTGTTTTGCATACTGCTTGTGTTCAGGTGGGTGCTTGCAAAGGCTTTAGGCCACGGCTTCTAAATAAGACTCCCATGCGTCCACCGTCACCTCCACGCTGGTATCGCTCTGCTCGCCCCACAGGGTGGTGCCCTTAAACACCACGGTGTACAGCCATTGCACGGGCACGTTGAAAGGCGGGGTGGCGCGCAAGGTGTGACCATCGGGGAAGACATGGCCGCCATGCACGCGGACCACTGTCCCTGTGTGGCCACGAACATAGCGAGGCAAGCGGGTATGACCCTGGGGGTGCATGTTGCGTGCGCGAACTTGTTGGCCCACCTTGAACAAGGCAGCTTGGTCGATGGGCCGCTCGGTGGGGCTACCTGCTTTCAATGCGGCATCGACGGTGTCTCGGGTGAGGACGCGGTTCACTTTGACGGGCGCTTGGGTCATCTGACCACTGACAAGCTCTGCTTGCGTCACCATGCCGCGCGCCAGCATGAGTTGCTCCAGGGCCCGAATCCATATTTCGTAATAGCTGCTGGACAAGTAGACGGCCGGTGGCAAGGATTCGCGTGCCGAGCGGCTCAGGTCAATGTTCCACTGACCGCTGGCGCCCATGGCCACTGTGACTGCCATGGCCCGGCTTTCCCAGTCAGCGTGAAAAAGGGGCTCGTTTTTTTCGACGTGTACGGGGCCAAAGCCTTGTTGGCCACCCATGTCATGGACGCCGTTCATACCAGTGCCGTCCCAATCATGGCGTCGCGCGTGACCATCTTGGTCAATTCTGCTTGCGACAAATTCTCCGTTCCTGCGGGGCGTCGGGGCAAGACCAAATAGCGGACTTCAGCGGTGGAATCCCAAACCCGTATGCGGGTGCTTTGGGGCAATGTCACGCCAAAGTCGGCCAAGACTTTGCGCGGCTCCAGCACGGCACGCGACCGATAAGCCGCACTTTTGTACCAAACCGGTGGCAAGCCCAAGACCGTCCAGGGGTAGCAACTGCACAGGGTGCAAACCACCATGTTGTGCAGCTCGGGGGTGTTTTCAACAGCCACCATGTGTTCGCCTTGGCGACCTGTAAAGCCCAATGAGGCGATGGCCGCCGTGGCATCTTCCAGCAGCCAGGCTTTGAAGTCTGGCTCGGCCCAAGCCTTGGCCACCACTTGGGCGCCGTTGTGAGGGCCAACTTCGGTTTCGTACGTTTCGATGATGCGGTCAATGGCCGCCGTGTCGATGTAGCCTTTTTGGGTCAGCAAGGTTTCGAGGGCCCGAACTCTGACGTCCATCTCACTGAGGGTGGAATGGTCGTGATCGTGATCATGAGAATGGCTGGCCATGGTCGTCTCCCGAGTTGGACAAGGTCTTTGGGCCTCATCATAGCCCCGCATACAATCCATGGTTGGCCCAAATGGCTGCTTTCATGCCGCCATCAAGGGATTTTTTATTGATAGATCAGTGGAGTTCGATGATGTTCATTTCATCCGCATTTGCCCAAACCGCCCCAGCAGCTGCCGCAGCTGGTGGAGACATGCAATCTTCTTTGATGAGCATGCTGCCCTTGCTCTTGATGTTTGTGGTGCTGTATTTCGTCATGATTCGCCCCCAAATGAAGAAGCAAAAAGAACACAAGGCCATGATCGATGCGCTCGCCAAGGGCGATGAAATCATCACAGCCGGCGGCTTTTTGGGCAAAGTCAGCAAGCTGGGCGACAGCTTTTTGAGCATTGAGATTGCCAATGGCGTGGAAGTTCAAATGCAACGTTCCGCCGTGGTGCAAGTCTTGCCTAAAGGCACGATCAAGTAAGGGTCCGAAAGGCTCAAGCGCGGGCCCTCGGTACTTTCCTTCAGTGCTTTCTTTTCTTCTTTGAAGCGGCTGCCATCATGAACCGTTATCCGGTGTGGAAATTTGCGATCATCGTGATCGCTTTGTTGTTGGGCGTGGTCTACACATTGCCCAACTTTTTTGGTGAAGCACCGGCGGTGCAGGTGTCATCGTCCAAGATGAGCGCCAAAGTTGACGACGCCACTTTGGCGCGCGTTGCCGAGGCGATCAAAGCCGCCAATGTGCCGGCAGCAGCTTTAACGCTGGAAGGCAACTCCATCAAGGCTCGATTTGAAAGCACCGAACAACAACTCAAAGCCAAGGACGCCATTCAAAAGGCGCTGATTCCAGAAGGCACAGAGAATGGTTATGTGGTGGCTTTGAATTTGCTGTCACGCTCGCCAGCTTGGCTCACGTCCTTGCATGCAGCGCCCATGTATTTGGGCTTGGACTTGCGCGGTGGTGTGCACTTCATGTTGCAAGTCGACATGAAAGCAGCCCTCACACAAAAAACCGATTCATTGGCCGGCGACATCCGCACCGCTCTGCGTGAAAAAGATGTGCGTCATGGCGGCATTGCACGCAATGGGCAAAGCATTGAGATTCGCATGCGCGATCAAGCGCAGTTGAATGCGGCGCGCCGCGTGCTGACCGATCAATTTGCAGATTTGCAAGCGGTGGATGCGGCCGAAGGCACTGAGTTCAAAATCACAGCCACCATCAAACCTGAAGCTGCACGCCGCGTGCAAGAGCAGGCCTTGAAACAAAACATCACCACCCTGCACAACCGCATCAATGAATTGGGTGTGGCCGAGCCTGTGATTCAGCAGCAAGGTTTGGACCGCATTGTGGTTCAGTTGCCAGGCGTGCAAGACACGGCCAAAGCCAAAGACATTTTGGGCCGCACGGCCACCTTGGAAGTGCGCTTGGTCGACGAGAGCAGCGAAGCCCGTTCAGCTGAGCAAACCAATGGCATGGTGCCTTTTGGTTCTGAGCGTTATTTAGAACGCAACGGGCAGCCTGTGATTGTGAAGAAGCAAGTGATTTTGACGGGTGACAACCTGACAGATGCACAGCCTGGCTTTGACAATCAAACTCAAGAGCCCGTCGTCAACTTGTCACTCGATGGCAAAGGCGCACGCATCTTCAAAGATGTGACTCGTGAAAACGTGGGCAAGCGCATGGCCATTTTGCTGTTTGAAAAAGGCAAAGGCGAAGTGGTGACAGCACCTGTCATCCGCACTGAAATTGGCGGCGGTCGCGTGCAAATCTCGGGTCGCATGACCACCAGCGAAGCCAACGACACCGCTTTGTTGTTGCGTGCAGGTTCTCTGGCTGCGCCCATGGAAATCATTGAAGAGCGCACCATTGGCCCAAGCCTTGGCGCAGAAAACATTGCCAAAGGCTTCAACAGCGTCACTTGGGGTTTCTTGGTGATCGTGGCGTTCATGTGCATTTATTACATGGTGTTTGGCGTTTTCTCCAGCATCGCCCTGGGTGTGAACTTGTTGCTGTTGGTGGCTGTTCTCTCGATGTTGCAAGCCACCCTGACCTTGCCTGGCATGGCCGCGATGGCCTTGGCGCTGGGCATGGCCATTGACTCCAACGTGCTGATCAATGAGCGTGTGCGTGAAGAGTTGCGCTTGGGTGCTTCACCGCAAGCCGCCATTCATGCAGGCTACGACCGTGCATGGGCCACCATCTTGGACTCCAACATCACCACCCTGATTGCAGGTGTGGCCTTGTTGGCATTTGGTTCTGGCCCTGTGCGTGGTTTTGCGGTGGTGCATTGCTTGGGCATTTTGACCAGCATGTTCTCTGCCGTGTTCTTCTCACGTGGCTTGGTCAACCTTTGGTATGGCCGTCAAAAGAAACTCAAATCGGTGTCGATTGGCACGGTCTGGCGCCCTGAAGGTGCGGCAGTGCCTGCCACAACCGACGACAAAGCATAAAGCGGAGCAGCATCATGGAATTTTTCAAAATCCGCAAAGACATTCCCTTCATGAAGCACGCGTTGATCTTCAACGTGATCTCGCTCGTGACTTTCTTGTTGGCCGTGTTCTTTTTGTTCAGCCGCGGTTTGCATTTGTCGGTGGAGTTCACCGGCGGTACCGTGATGGAAGTGAGCTACAGCCAACCCGCCGACTTGAAGCAAGTGCGCAGTGTCGTTTCGGGTTTGGGCTACACCGATGTGCAAGTGCAAAACTTTGGCACCGCACGCGATGTGATGATTCGCTTGCCAGCGCAAAAGGGCGTGAGTTCTGCGCAGCAAAGCGACACCTTGATGGCCGCGTTGAAAACGCAAAACGCTGAAGCCACTTTGCGCCGCACAGAATTTGTGGGCCCGCAGGTCGGTGAAGAATTGGCAGCCGATGGCCTGAAGGCTTTGGCCTTTGTGGTGGCCGGCATCATGCTTTATTTGGCAGTGCGCTTCGAGTGGAAATTCTCGGTGGCAGCCATCATTGCAAACTTGCACGACGTCATCATCATCTTGGGCTTCTTTGCATTCTTCCAGTGGGAGTTTTCATTGGCGGTGTTGGCTGCTGTGCTGGCCGTGTTGGGGTATTCGGTGAACGAATCGGTGGTGATTTTTGACCGAATTCGCGAGAACTTCCGCCGCTACCGCAAGATGAACACGGTTGAAATCATCGACAACGCCATCACCTCCACCATCAGCCGGACCATCATCACGCACGGTTCAACGCAGATCATGGTGCTCTCCATGCTCTTGTTTGGTGGCGAGACCTTGCACTACTTCGCCATGGCCCTGACCATCGGCATTTTGTTTGGCATTTATTCGTCGGTGTTTGTGGCAGCCGCCATTGCCATGTGGTTGGGCATTCAGCGCGAAGACCTGATCAAAGCCGCACCCAAAAAAGACGAAGACCCAGACGACCCCAACGCTGGCGCTGTGGTCTAAAACAAAGTGGCAGGCACGCTGGCTAAGCTAGCCACGCGTGCCCTGCCTGCTCAGTTGCTAATCAGTGGTGGCTTAGTTGTGGCTCAGTTGAGGTTCACTTCCTAGTCAGTTGCTGGTAGAGGCCGCCAGGCAATCGCCCCAAGGTGCCCGCCAATTCCATTTGAAACAATTCTGCTTGCAGTTGCGAGGTGGGCAAGCCACTTCGACGCTGCAACTCGTCTAAGCCAACGGGCACATGGTCCAAGTGCACTGCGATGGCTTGTGCATGGGACGGGCTTGAATGGCGGCGGTCTTTGTTGTCTGTGGCAGATGTGGCGATATCACTTGGGCTAGATTTATTTAAAGCCATGCTTGGGCTGGGCAAGTCTTTCATTTCTTCCAAGATGTCGTGTGCACTGTCAACCAGCTTGGCGCCTTGTTTGATGAGGTCATGGCATCCTTTGGCCACCGTGGTGTGAATGGAGCCTGGAATGGCAAACACCTCCTTGCCCATGTCGACGGCTTGCTTGGCGGTGATGAGTGAGCCAGAGCGCAGGGCTGCTTCGACCACCAAGCACCCTTGGGACAAACCAGCAATGAGGCGATTGCGCTTTGGAAAGTTGGCCATCACGGGCGGCGTGTTCAAGGGGTACTCGCTGAGCAACAAGCCTTGTTGTGCAATGTGCTGCGCCAAGGCATGGTTTTGATGCGGGTACACACGGTCAAGGCCCGTGCCGACCACGGCCACGGTGTGCAAAGGGTTGGCCAAAGTGCCACCCGCCAACGCGCCCTTGTGGGCCGCTGTGTCAATGCCCAGCGCCAGGCCGGAGATGACGGTGAGGCCGGCTTGAGACAGACTGTGTGCAAAGTCTTGTGCGTTCAAACTGCCTTGGGGGGTGGGGTTGCGGCTGCCCACAATGGCCACAGCACGCGGGGCTTGCAAGGGTGGTGGGCTGAGCCAATGCAGGTGCTGCGTTTGGCCCATGGCATACAACATCAAGGGTGGATCGGGGGTGAGCATGAGGCTTTGGGGGTAGTCTGGGTCGGCCAGCGTCAGCAGCCTTTTGCCGATGACAACGCCTTCGGTTTGCCGGGGCTTGTAAGAGGCCATGCGCAAAGGTGCCTGTGTGTTCAGCCATTCCCATGTGACATCGAGCAAGGCTTCCAATTCAGCGGGCAAGGTACACAATTGCTGGCTGATGGCGGGGCTGACCAGGGTTTGCAGTTTGGCGGGGCTTTGCTGAAAAATACGTTCAGGCAAGCCAAAGCCCTGCAGCAGAGCGCGTGCCGTCGTGTTGCCAACCCCTGGCGTGAGGCTGAGGCGCAGCCAAGCTTGCAAACTTTCGCGCGTAGAAACCATGGCTTATCCTTGAGGCAGAGGGTTGGACAATGGCTTGATTTTGAGAACCTACCGCTGACTTCGGCAAGGCTTCTTTAAATTGGCGAAAATAGAGGTATTGCTGAATACAGATCACCATGGCACTTTTAAACATTCTTTGCTATCCCGACCCCCGCCTGCACAAGGTGGCCAAACCCGTCACCGAGTTTGATGACAAGTTGCGCGCACTGATCGCAGACATGCTCGAAACCATGTACGAGTCGCAGGGTGTGGGCCTGGCTGCCACCCAAGTGGATGTGCACCAACGCTTGGTGGTGATGGACACGTCAGAAGAACGCAACCAGCCCGTGGTCTTGATCAATCCTGAAATCACCTGGTTCAGTGAAGAGCGCGTGAAGGGCGAAGAGGGCTGCTTGTCCGTGCCCGGCATTTACGATGGTGTGGAGCGTGCGGTTGCAGTGAAAGTCAAAGCGGCAGACGCGCAGGGTCAGGTGCGTGAGTTGGAAGCAGAAGGTTTGATGGCGGTTTGCGTTCAGCACGAATTGGACCACTTGATGGGCAAAGTGTTTGTGGAATATTTGTCCCCCTTGAAACGCAACCGCATCAAAACCAAAATGCTCAAAGCGCAAAGAGACGACGCTTAATTGTTCCAACAGAAAGAAGTTCCATGCGCGTGATTTTTGCGGGCACTCCCGAATTTGCCCGCAGCGCATTGGCTGCTTTGCATGCAGCGGGCCATGAGATCGTGGGCGTTTTCACGCAGCCTGATCGTCCAGCCGGCCGCGGCATGAAGTTGCAGGCCTCCGCTGTCAAACAATTTGCACTCGCGCACAACTTGCCGGTGGTGCAGCCGCACAGTTTGAAGCTGGATGGCAAATACCCCGAAGAAGCCGCTGCAGCACAAGCCTTCATTGCGCAAGCGCAAGCCGTTGTGATGGTGGTGGCGGCTTATGGTTTGATCTTGCCGCAATGGGTGCTCGATGCACCCAAGCACGGTTGCCTCAACATTCACGCCTCCTTGTTGCCTCGCTGGCGCGGCGCAGCCCCCATTCACCGCGCCATTGAGGCGGGTGATGCACAAACAGGCGTCACCATCATGCAGATGGATGCGGGCTTGGACACGGGCGACATGTTGCTCGAAGAAACATTGCCCATCTTGACGCAAGACACGACAGCCTCCTTGCACGACAAGCTGGCCACCATGGGCGCCGCTTTGATTGTCAAAGCGCTCACACAAGTGGGCCAGTTCAAACCTGTGGCGCAGCCCACTGAAGGCGTGACGTACGCACACAAAATTGAAAAAGCCGAAGCGGCCATCGACTGGACATTGAGTGCGCAACAGCTGTCACAACGCATTCGAGCCTTCGACCCATTTCCTGGCATGACTGCTCAGATGGCCGGTGAAACGGTCAAGGTGTGGCAAGCCCATGTGCTTGCAGATGTGTCTGTTCATGCAAGCCTTGCCAAGCCAGGAACCTTGCTGGCCATCGATGAGTCTGGCTTGCAGGTAGCTTGTGGCGCAGGTGTGCTGTGCCTCACGCAATTGCAAAAACCAGGCGGTAAGCGTCAACCGGTGGCCGATTTCGTTCGCCATTTCAAGGGCACGGTGGGCGATGTTTTTCAAAGCTGAAAATTACCGTCACCCTGCCTTCATGGAAGGCCTGCGCGATTTGGCACCGCAAGCACCGGGTGTTGCCGCTTGGGGTTTGATGACGGGCGTGGCCATGGTCAACTCGGGCATGAGTGTGTTCGAGGCCATTGCCATGACACTCTTTGTGTATGCCGGCAGTTCGCAATTGGCGGCATTGCCTTTGATTGTGGCGGGTGCGCCGGTCTGGGTGATTTTGGCCACCGGCTTTTGCGTCAACTTGCGCTTCATGGTGTTCAGTCTGCACTTGCGTCCTTACTTGATGCATTTGCCACGTCTTGAACGAATGGTGCACGGGTATCTGACCACCGACATCAGTTATGTGTTGTTCACCCGCCGATTTGCCAAACCGAGTGAAGAGCCGGCAGAGCAAATGACGCAAGCTGCATCCTTGGCGGGCAACACCTTCATCGTGTGGGTGAGTTGGATGGTGGCCAGTTTCTTTGGCATCTTTTTGGCCAAGATCATTCCAACGTCTTGGGGCTTGGGCTTTGCTGGCACCTTGTGCTTGGTGGGCATTTTGTGCTCTTTGGCCAGCACACGGATGCGCATCTTTGCAGCAGCTGTGGCTGCGGCAACGGCCATCATGGCCTATCACTTGCCGTTGAAGTTGAACATTGTGTTGGCGATCGGTGTGGCCGTGGTGTTGAGCATGTCGCTTGAAAGCTTTCAATCAAAACGTGCAGGAGCGCCGGCATGAATTTCTTTGAAGGCACCGATCTGTGGACCTTGGCTGTGATTGTGGGTTTGACTGGCGTGACCATTTTGACGCGCAGTTTCTTTTTCTTCTCAAGTGAAGAATGGGCCTTGCCCGATTGGGCGCAGCGGGGTTTGCAATATGCGCCCATTGCGGCCATGGCGGCTGTGGTCTTGCCTGAAATTTTGATGCAACAAGGCGAGTTTTTGCACACCTGGATGGACGCCCGGTGGATGGGCGCCGCAGTGGGCGCCGCCGTTTACTTTTGGCGCCGCAACGTGCTCTTGACCATTGTGGTGGGCATGCTGACTTTCTTGCCCTTGCACTTGCTCGCAGGTTGGTAAGTCACGCCTTGTTACAAAAGCGGTGGTTAGGTTTGCGCAAGCTTGCCCGACTAAAATTCTGTTTGTTGTGAAAAGTCTCTGAGGGATCAGAAGACGGCTCATTCATTTTTGTTATTCAAGAGAATTTCCATGAACGTCATTCGTTTTTCTGATTTGTGCCAACAAGGCAAAGTCAAAGGCCAACGTGTTTTCATCCGTGCCGATTTGAACGTGCCGCAAAACGATGCGGGCGACATCACCGAAGACACGCGCATCCGGGCCTCTGTGCCTTGCATTCAAATGGCACTCGATGCTGGCGCTGCCGTCATGGTCACCAGTCATTTGGGTCGTCCCACCGAAGGCGAATTCAAGGCCGAAGATTCTTTGGCGCCCGTTGCCAAACGCTTGGCTGAATTGCTGGACCGTGATGTGGTGCTCAAAGCCAATTGGGTGGACGGTGTGGACGTGGCGGCAGGCCAATTGGTGCTGCTTGAAAACTGCCGCGTGAACAAAGGCGAGAAAAAGAACAACCCCGAGTTGGCGCAAAAAATGGCCGCACTTTGCGACATTTTTGTGAACGATGCGTTTGGCACGGCGCACCGCGCAGAAGGCACCACCTACGGCATTGCCGAATACGCCAAAGTGGCGTGCGCAGGCCCTTTGTTGGCAGCCGAAATTGACGCCATTAACAAAGCCTTGGCCCATCCTGCACGTCCCTTGGCCGCCATTGTGGCGGGCAGCAAAGTGTCGACCAAGCTCACCATTTTGAAGAGCTTGGCCGACAAGGTGGACCAACTGATTGTGGGCGGCGGCATTGCCAACACCTTCATGCTGGCCGCTGGTTTGAAAATAGGCAAGAGCTTGGCTGAACCCGATTTGTTGGCAGAAGCCAAAGCCGTGATCGACATCATGAAAGCGCGCGGCGCCGAAGTGCCGATCCCCACCGATGTTGTCACCGCCAAAACTTTTTCAGCGGATGCCGTGGCCACCGTAAAGAAAGCGACTGACGTGGCCGATGACGATTTGATTTTGGACATTGGCCCAGAGACGGCGGCCAAATTGGCCACGCAACTCAAAGCGGCGGGCACCATTGTGTGGAATGGCCCCGTTGGCGTGTTTGAGTTTGACGCGTTTGCAAACGGCACACGCGTCATTGCACAGGCCATTGCCGAATCGAAAGCTTTCAGCATTGCGGGCGGTGGTGACACCTTGGCTGCCATTGCCAAGTACGGCATTGAGAAACAAGTGGGCTACATCTCGACTGGTGGCGGCGCTTTCTTGGAAATGCTGGAAGGCAAGACTTTGCCAGCATTGGAAATTTTGACGAAGCGCGCGCAGTAAACACCGCTTGCCCCAGCCCGCGCAATGCGGTCGGCACCACAAAAAAGGCCGCTGATGTCAGCGGCCTTTTTGCTTGCGCGGTTGGAGCAGATGCTCGGACAGCTTTAAGTTTTGGCGGGCAAATTGCCGCGAACAGGGCTCGTCATCTGTCCTTGAAAGTCAGTCCAGCATTCACGTGTGAAGTCGTAAAGCTTGCAGGCCTTGGCTGTTTTGAAATACCAGCTCCAAGAGAAGGGCTGAACAATGATGCGACCTGGCAGCATTTCTTCCAGCTTAGCTTGCGCTTGCTTCAAGCGGTAAAGCGGAATGCTCATGTCCACGTGGTGCGCGGTGTGCTCCATGATGTGGTGAACCATGTTGCCAATTTTCATGGGGAAGGTGAGGTGCACGGTGGTGGACACAAAGGGTTGTGCTTTGGTCCAAGCCGATTTTTCGTTGTGCCAAGACACACGCACATGGGTGTGGTGAACATAGACCACAAAACCAATCATGGTGTTCCAGAACAAGAAAGGCACCAGCACGCCCATCAGCAATGTGAGCCAGACGGACTGGCCTGTGGCGCCTGCTGCATAGGCCATCACACCGACCCACAAGACACCAAACACGGTGACCAACAAACTGTCCTTGAAGAAAATAGGACGGCGTGTGGGCATGTGTGTTTTGTTGGGGAAAAATTCACGCTTCCACCAAATTTCAATCAGGTAGTACAGACCGGGCGCCCATCCACTGCGATAAAGGTATTGCAGCAAACGATCTATGGGGCCGAGTGCTGCAAACTCTTCGGCTGTGAGGGGCGTCCAGACAAAGTCAACGCCCTTCAAGTTGGTGTAACCGTGGTGCACCACGTTGTGACCGGTGTCCCACAAGCTGTAGGGCGTGAGCGAGTACAAGAATGCGTAACGGCCAATCCATTTGTTCAACTCGCGGTGGGGCGTGAGGCTTTGGTGGCATGCGTCATGGCCAATGATGAAGAGGCGGCCAATGACAAAACCAGCCGCCAAGCCGCAGAGCAACTTAAGCCATACAGACTCAAGCGCAACCGTGCCTGCGATCAGCCCAACAAACAGAGCCGTGTCAATCAACAACAGCACGAACGCGCGCAAGGTAGAGCGCTCAGACAAAGGCAACAGCCATTGGCGGATGACTTTGCGGTGCGGCATTTCTTGATCCAGAGGGATCGGGGCGTTTTCAGGTGTGGTTTGTGTAGTCATAAACAGGGCGCAGCAGCAGTGCTGGTTGGCCATCAAATCGAATACCCCGAGTCTAAACCGAGAGACTTTTCCTGTGACTGACATGGGTCAATGAGTCACTGAACGTCGGGCCCAAGCCACACCCAGGCTCAGGCGCCAAATAATGTGAGGAAATCTCTAGCAAGAATGTGCGCATTAGGCGCTTTTCGCTATGTACTCTGTGAGCAAGTCTGCGAAAAATTCTCGATTCACCTATGATCAGCTCTCCATTTGATTTCCCTAATTTGAGGCGAAAAGCCCTTTTTTGACATGACTGCACGCAATACGACCGTCGTTGCCGACGCCAACGCCCCCGCCATTACCCAACTGCTGGCCGAATTTGTGGCCAACCACCCCTCCAAGGGCTGGTCGGACGCGGTTGAAGCCCAAGCCCACCGCACCTTTGCCAACTGGGCGGGCTGTGCTGTGGGTCCAAGCACCCATGAAACCATTGAAGCCGCCTTGGGCGCCGTGAAAGAGTTGGCCCCTTCTGCGCAAGCCTCCGTCTTGGGCCGCAGCGATCGCGTTGACATGGCCAATGCCGCTTTGCTCAATGGCATCAGCTCGCACACCTTTGACTTTGATGACACGCACCTGAAAACCATCATTCACCCCGCCGGTCCTGTGGCTTCTGCCATCTTGGCTTTGGGTGAGCATTTGGGCTCTACCGGCCGTCAATTGATCGACGCCTTGGTGATTGGTGTGGAAGTGTCTTGCCGAGTGGGCAATGCGGTGTACCCCAACCACTACGACCGCGGTTGGCACATCACGGGTTCGACCGGCATGTTGGGCAGTGCGGCTGCCTGCTCTCGTTTGCTCGGCCTGAATGCCAAACAAACGCAAATGGCTTTGGGCATTGCCGCGTCACAACCTGTGGGCCTGCGTGAACAATTTGGCACCATGACCAAGCCTTTCCACCCCGGTGGTGCAGCCAAAGTGGGCCTGATGTCTGCTTTGATGGCCAAGCACGGTTACACCGCATCACCCCGCGCTTTGGAAGCACCGCGCGGTTTGATGCAAGTGTTCTCTGACAAAACCGATTGGAAAGAAGTCACGGAGAACCTGGGCAAGTCTTGGGAAATTGAACTCAACACGTACAAGCCATTTGCTTGCGGCATCGTGATTCACCCCGCCATCGACGCGTGCGTGCAATTGCGTGAGAAGCACAACTTGAAGCCCGAACAAGTGGCCAAAGTGACTTTGAAGGCGCACCCCTTGGTGCAAGAACTCACGGGAAAGAAAACACCGACCGATGGCTTGTTGGCCAAGTTCAGTGTCTTTCATTCATGCGCCGTGGCATTGATCTACGGCCGCGCCGGCGAACACGAGTACGCCGACGACGTGGTGCGCTCACCGCTGGTGATTGGCGTGCGCGACAAAGTGGAATTGATTGTGGACCGCAGCATCCACGAAGCTTCTGTCGATGTGACCTTGGAAACCACCGACGGCCAAAAGCACCACATCTACATTGAGCGCGCCATTGGCAGTTTGGAAAAGCCCATGAGCAACGAGCAACTCAAGGCCAAGTTTGTCGATCAAAGCACGCCTATTTTGGGCGCCGCCAAAACGGAAGAGGCTTGGAACTTGTGCATGAGCTTGGCGGCGCAAAAAGATTTGAAAGCCTTGCTCAAGAGCATGACGCAGTAAGTTGGCAAAACCCCCATCCCGAAGGTGCAAACCTCGGGATTTTTTCATCAAACGGAGACTCACATGAACCGCAAATTTGTTTTGAAAAACGTCTTGGCATTGGGCATGGTCATGGTTGGCCTCAGCAGTGCAGTGGCACAAACCACGCAGGCTTATCCCGTCAACCGAGTGACCTTGGTGACGCACTCTAGCCCTGGTGGTGGCTCCGATGTGTTTTTGCGTGACTTGGCCAAGTACATCTCGCCCATCATGAAAACAAATTTGGCGGTAGAAAACATTCGCGGCGGCAGTGGTGCCAAAGCGGTGGCGCATGTGGCCAAAGGGCCAACAGATGGCTCGATGTTTTATGGCACAACGCCCACTTACATTCAAACCACGCTGTTGTCTAAGCCTTCTGTGGGCTATGACGGCTTAGACCCGATGCTGATCGTCTTCATTGACCCTGAGGTTATTTTCACGCGCGCCGATTCACCCTTCAAGTCATTGCAAGATGTGATGGCGCATGCCAAAGCCAATCCAGGAAAATCACGTTGGGGCGCTTCAAATCCAGCGTCACTAGAGCGCATTGGCATGGAAAAATTGGCGCGAGCTGCAGGCGTCAAAGTGCCCATCGTTAGCCATGAAGGCGGCGGCGATCAAATGATTGGTGTGTTGAACGGCACCTACGACATTGGCATTGGTGAAATTCAAGAGTTGCAAGGACAACTAGAGGCCGGCAAGGTGCGGTTGTTGGCCACGCTGTCAGAAAACCGTTTGGCCGGTTTGCCGCAGTTGCCCACAGCCAAAGAGCAAGGCTACAACGTGGTAATTCGCAAGTTCAGAGGCTTGGCCAGCCCCAAGGGTGTGCCAGACAATATTGCCAAAGCTTGGGAAGATGCAGCTCGCAAAGCGCTGGAGTTGCCAGCCTACAAAAGCGAGTACACCAAGGATCACCTGACGCCCATGTTGCTGGGCCGTGAAGCGGCACGCAAGTTCATTCAAGAGGTTGCCCAAGAAACAGCACAAGATTTTAAAGAGATGGGCCTGATTAAATGAACGCCCAACAAACAGATCGTTTAACGGGCTTGTTGGGAATGGCCGTCTCCAGCGTCTATGTGTACCAAGCCAGTTTGATTGAAGACAGTTTGCTGGCCGATGCGGTGGGCGTTGCCGGTGTGCCCATTGGCATCGGCTACCTGATGTGCTTGGCCTCGGCGTTGCTGTTCATGAAGTCTTGGTTGAAATCAAAAGCGGAAGCAAGTGCTGAAGTAGAAGAAGTCGAGCCCGGTGGCAGTGCGCATCCGCACTGGAAGGCGATGGGTTTGTTGGCGCTGTTGCTTGGCTTTTTGTTGTTGGTGACTATTTTTGGTTTCATTGTCTCGATTGGCGTCATGGTGGCCGCTGTGGCCTATTTTGGTGGCGCTCGGCAACTCAAAACTTTGCTTTGGTGCGCTTTGATCACCGGCCCCGCCTTGTGGCTGTCGTTTGACTACGCCTTGGAAATTCACTTGCCAACGGGTATGTGGTCACAGTGGATTGGAAAATAAATCATGGAAAGTTTTTTGTTAGCACTTTCCAACCTGGCCTCTGGCTGGGTTATTTTGTGTGCGTTTGCAGGTGTGTTGTGGGGGATCTTTGGCGGCGCTTTGCCTGGCATTTCGCCCTCTATTGCAATGGCCTTGCTCTTGCCTTTCACGGTTGGCATGGAAGCCACCAATGCATTGGTCTTGTTGGCCAGTGTGTACGTAGGCGCTGAATACGGCGGCTCGATTCCTGCCATCTTGATTCGAACCCCAGGTACCAACTCTGCATCCGCCACGGTGATCGATGGCAACGAAATGGCCAAGCGCGGTCAAGCGGGCGAAGCCTTGGGCATTTCTTTGATGTCGGGTCTCTATGGTGGTTTATTTGGCTTAGTGGTCTTGGTGCTGTGCACAGAAAGCTTGGCGCAAGTTGCGCTCGCTTTCACGCCTGCAGCTTACTTCTCCTTGGGCATCTTGGGCTTGTCTGTCATTGCCGGCCTGTCCGGTGGTTCTTTGTTGCGTGGTTTGATTGCTGCGTGCATGGGCTTGATGATTGCGTTCATCGGCAGCGATCCTGTCTCGGGTGTTCAGCGCTTTACCTTTGGATCAGAAGACTTGCTCGATGGGGTCAAACCTATTTTGGTCATGGTGGGCTTGTTTGCGGTCACAGAAATGTTGGTTCAAATTGGGGAGCCGCCATGGGCTCGTGGCGGCAGTGGTTCAACACGGTTGAAATTACCCAACTGGGCCATGAGCAAACGGTTGTTCAAGCCTCAAGCCATTGGCGCTGCCATTGGTACTTTTGAAGGTGTGACGCCAGGTGCCGGCGGTACTGTTGCTGCGTTCATGGCTTACACAGAAGCCAAGCGTTGGTCTAAGCATCCAGAAGAATTTGGCAAGGGCTCGCCAGAGGGTGTGGCGGCACCTGAAGCTGCCAACAATGTGGTCACAGCAACCGCCTTGGTGCCGCTGCTCAGTTTGGGCATTCCCGGCTCTAACTCTGCCGCCATTTTGCTCGGCGGATTTTTGATTCATGGTTTGCAGCCCGGCCCCATGCTGTTTCAAAAAGCACCTGAAGTGGTTTATGGTCTTTATGGGGGCTTGTTGATTGCCAACATTGCCATGTTGCTCATTGGCCTCGTGATCTTGTCGCCCTGCATGTGGCTGGTCAATCGACCCAAGCCCTATTTGATTGCCTTTATTTTGGCCTTGGTCATGGCGGGTGTGTTCGCAATTCATCAGAGTTTGTTTGACTGTGGCTTGGTGTTGCTCATTGGTTTGTTGGGCTATGTCATGCGCTTGTTGAAGCTGCCCGTTTTGCCCATGGTCTTGGGCATGGTTTTGGGTTACATGGTGGAGTCAAATTACCGCCGCAGTCTGTTGATCTCTGGCGGCGATCACAGCATTTTTGTCACTGACACGGTGTCTGCCATTTTGTTGGGGTTGTCGGCAGCCTTGTCGGCTTATTCTCTTTGGAAAGAAATTTCGGATCGTCGAAAGTCTGCGAAATGAAACAAGAACAAACTTCGTCCAGCGTGACAGTTGCCCAACAATTGGCGCATGGCATTGTCAATGCTCGACCAGAGAAAGAGGCACTTGGCCAACAAGTTGGCCAGCGATTGATCACCGATGTGCTTGGCATTTGCATTGCCGCACGCCATGAGTTTTATGTGAAAGCAGCCCTTAGCGCTTTCGAGCAAGAAGGCAATTGCACAGTCTTCGGTTTCGAGCAAAAGTGTGGGGTTGAGGGTGCTGCATTTGTGAACGGCATTGCGGCTCACGGCGAAGACTTCGACGACACTTACGAAGGTGGTCCTGTGCATGCTGGCGTGGTCATTGTGCCGGCTTTGCTAGCTGCCGCCGAGCGTCACGCTTTGTCGGGCGAAGATGTGTTGCGTGGTGTGGCCATTGGCGTTGAAGTGATGTGCCGTTTGTGTGCCGTGGCACCAACGCGCGTGCACAAAGCGGGCTTTCACCCAACCGCTGTGTTTGGTGTGATGGGCGGTGTGGCCGGCTTAGGCGCTGCGCTTAAGTTGACTGAACAACAATTGGTCAACGCCTTTGGCATTGCAGGCAGTATGGCTGGCGGCATCATTGAATATTTGGCCGACGGTTCATGGACCAAGCGCATGCACCCAGGTTGGGCTGCGCAGTCAGCATATCGCGCGGTGCGCATGGCGCAAGCCGGCTTCAAAGGACCTGCCACTGTGTTTGAAGGCCACCATGGTTTGTTCCATGGTTTTGCAAACACCACCGACGGCAACTTTGACGCCATGCTCAAAGATTTTGGCCAAGCTTGGATTTGGACCACCATTGCATTCAAGCCCTATGCTTGCGGCACCATGGCGCACCCCTTCATTGATTGCGCCCGACTGATTCGTCAGGACCTGACTGCGCAAGGTGTGGCCCTGACAGAGATCGATCGCATTGAGTGCGATACCGCAGAGGGCATCGTGCATCGTTTGTGGGAGCCTTTGTCGCTCAAGCATTCACCGCCCAATGCCTATGCTGCCAAGTTCAGCATTCCCTATGCCATTGCTGCAGGTTTGATGTTGGACGATGCCGGCCTCGAGGCCTATACCGAAGAGGTGGTGCAAGGCGCAGACATTCGTGCGTTGGCCGCCAAGGTCCGCTACATCGTCGATCCTCAGAACCCTTACCCCAAGCAGTTCACAGGCCATGTTCGTGTGCACCTGAAAAACGGCCAAGTGCTAGAGCAGCGACAAGGCTTTTTCAAAGGCGGTGTGGACCATCCTATGTCGGATGCCGACCTGTTGCAAAAGTTCAAAGCCAATTGCAAGTTCGGTGGCTTGGATGCCGAGCAAACGCAAAGCATTTTGGCGCAGGTGCAGGGCCTGTTCAAAGCCAGCAAGGTGTCTTTGAGCAGCTTGTCAGTGAAGTAAGCCACCCACGGCAATCTCAATCAAGAAGTAGCAGAAGTTCAACATGACAACTCTCAAGCCAGATCAAAAAGTGGCGCTGGTCACTGGCGCAGGCCGCAACATTGGCCGTGGTATTGCGCACACTTTGGCCAAGCAAGGTTTTGCTTTGGCCATCAATGTGCGTGCATCAGTCAGTGAAGGCCAAGCAGTGGTTGATGAATTGCTGGCGCTGGGCACACCGGCTTTGTTGTGTGTGGCCGATGTGACCGACAGGCAGCGTGTTCAGGGCATGATGGATTTGATTCAGTCGACATGGGGCCGTCTGGATGTGTTGGTCAACAACGCGGCCATTCGGCGCGAAGCACCCATTGAAGAAGTGTCGGTAGAAGATTGGCGCAACACTTTGGCCGTGGTGTTGGACGGCGCGTTTTATTGCAGCCAAGCCGCACTGCCCATGTTGCGTCAGTCGCCTATGGGGGCCGTCATCAACATAGGCGGTCTGACCGCGCACACAGGCGCCATGAACCGTCCCCATGTGGTCACAGCCAAATCAGGATTGGTCGGCTTGACGCGTGCGTTGGCCCACGACTTGGCGCCCGGCATCACCGTCAACTGTGTCTCGCCAGGCATGATTTCAACCAACCGCAACAACAGTGCCGCTTCTGCAGAGCCCAACCACCACGCCAAGCGTCATCCCCTGATTGAACGTCGTGGCACGGTGGATGAAGTGGCTGCCATGGTGGCGTTTTTGGCAAGCGATCAGGCCAGGTTTGTGACGGGCCAAGTGATGCACGTCAACGGCGGCACTTATTTAGGTTCTTGATGGCCTTTGATCTCGATCGATGGGGCCGCTTGGCACTGACCATTGGCTTTGCCGTGCTCGGCGGTTGGGGTGCGTTTCATTTGCACGTGCCGCTGCCTTGGGTGTTGGGTCCGATGGTGGCGGTGGCTTGTGTCAGCATGGCCAACCGCGTTCACAAACAACCAGTGTTGGCACGCAAGTCGGCGCAAATCTACATTGGTGCTTCGATTGGCTTGTATTTCACGCCTGCCGTCTTGGCCATGATTGGTGGCTTGGCGCCGTGGATGGTGTTGGGTGCGTTTGTCGGCATTTTCATGTCGGTGATGTCGGCCAGGGCTTTGCAAATGCTGGCCAAAGTGGACGGACCCACCGCCATCTATTCTGTGGCGCTTGGCGCTTCCTCTGAAATGTCGGTGCAGGCGCAGCGTGCAGGGGCAGACGGTGCTGTGGTGGCTTCTGCACATGCTGTGCGCATCATGATGGTCACTTCCACCGCGTCTTACATTGCTTGGGCCAGTGGTGCAACGCCCATCATGCCAACGCCAGGTGTGGGCGTATTGAGCTGGCCTTTAACTTTGGGTTTGCTAGGGACGGCCACAGTGGTGGGTTGGTGTTTTCAAAAAATGCGCACCCCCAATCCGTGGGTTTTAGGGGCCTTGTTGATTGCTGCAATTTGCGCCAACAACGATGTGACTGGACGTTTGCCAGATTTGGGCTTGATTGCGGCGCAGGTCGTCATTGGTTGGGGCTTGGGTCAGCACATCAACCGTGCTTTCTTCACGCGCGCGCCACGCACCTTGGCCTCTGTGGCAGTTGTCACTTTGGGCATCTTGAGTGTTTGCATGGTGGCGGCTTGGTTCATTTCGCAAGGCGCCAACATTGCCATCATGACGGCATTCCTGTCGATGGCGCCTGGCGGCATGACCGAGATGGGCATCTTGTCCAAGGCCTTTGGTTTGGGCGCACCGATCGTGACCGCGTTTCATTTGACGCGCATTCTGACCACCATCTTTTTGACCAAACCGGTGTCAGAAAAAATGATGTCTTCGGGTTGGGTCAAGCCATGAGCTAACGCGCTGTGAGAATTGCTCGTTCCCACATAAGGAACGGCGGTTCTCTATGCTTGACAGGGCCAAGTGTTTCGAAGACAGTTCGGGGCATTCACACATCTGCATTAAGAGGGACTTGAACTTGAAACGCTTTTCTTTGATTCACAGAATCATCCAGACACACAGCCGTGTTGCGGCCGTGGGGGCCAGTCTCTTGTGCATATGTTCTTTTGCTGCGGGCAACGCCGCTGCGCAAGATACCGCTTGGCCACAAAGGGCCGTCAAAATTGTGGTGCCCTACGCGGCAGGTGGCAGCTCTGACAGTTTGGGGCGTCTTATTTCTGTGGGCCTGACCGAGACTTTCAAGCAACCCTTTGTGATTGAAAACAAGGGGGGTGCGGGCGGCATGATTGGGTCCCAGCAAGTTGCCAAGTCTGCGCCTGATGGCTACAACCTGGTCATTTCCGGTGTTGCGTCGCATGTGATTGCGCCCACAGAAAATCCAAAAACATACGATCCCATCAAAGACTTCACGCACATTGCCATGCTGGGTGGCCCACCCATTGTGTTGGCGGTGAATGCGCAGTTGCCCATCCCAGATCTGAAAAGCTTCATGGCATATGCCAAAGCCAATCAAGTGAGTTGGGGTTCACCTGGCAAGGGAACGCATGGGTACTTGATTGGCGAAGCCTTTGAGGTGATGTCCAAAACGCCCATGCAGCATGTCGCCTACAAGGGTGGTAGCCCTGCTGTGGCCGATACGATTGCGGGGCACATTCCAGCTTTGTTCACTACGCTGTCCACCGCCAGCGCGCAAATTCAAGCCGGTAAACTGCGCGCTTTGGCCATCACGTCATCCAAGCGCATGCCTGAGTTTCCCAATGTGCCGACCTTTGCAGAGTTAGGCTATCCCCAATTGGTGGCGCTCACATGGTTTTCATTGTCTGGCCCCGCAGGCATGCCCAGTGGTGTGGTTGACAAGTTGAACAAGGAAGTACGCAAGATCATGCAAAGCCAGGCCGCCAAGGACATGTTGGCCAAACAATCGATGGAAACCTTTGATTGGGATTCTGCAAAATTCACCCAGTATGTGGGCGAAGAGTTAAAGCAGTGGGCGCCCATGATCAAAACCGTCAAGCCTGACAATTGACTTTTTGAGACAGCTTCAAGCACCCACAAAAAAGGCCCTTTGAA
This sequence comes from Limnohabitans sp. Hippo4, assembly GCF_003063605.1. Taxonomy (NCBI): domain Bacteria; kingdom Pseudomonadati; phylum Pseudomonadota; class Betaproteobacteria; order Burkholderiales; family Comamonadaceae; genus Limnohabitans; species Limnohabitans sp. Hippo4. The sequence continues at coordinate 171,132 of NZ_NESE01000004.1, forward strand.
GGGCCTTTTTTGTCACGCTGGTGTGAGAAAAACTATAAAGTCTGCGCACTGTGTCAGGTCTCAATGGCGATCTCATCGCCTTGCAAACGGGCTTTGTAGGTTTTCAAAGGAATCATGCAGGGGGCAGCCACCACCGCGCCTGTTTTGATGTTAAAGGCGCCATTGTGAAAATCACATTCCACCACATCACCCTCGATGGGGCCTTCTGAAAGAGAGCCTGGGCCGTGTGTGCAGGTGTCGTCTGTGACGAAGTATTCACCCTCAATGTTGAACACAGCCAAGGTCAGGCCGTCTTTTTCGACCTTGATGGCTTTACCTTCTGCAACCTCGGCGGCTTTGCACAAAGAGAGAAAACGGCACGCACCCGACATAAAGAATCTCCAGTTGACAATGACAAGTCGCTGATGATAACCTCGTTTCCAATGAAAGAACATTGTTCCTTTATAGGGAACGGTTTCATTAGCGGAAATTTCACACAGAAATATCGATCATTTTAGGACGCCGTGCGAAGGCACTCGAGGAGAAACGTGCATGTTGAAAAAAGAACTCAATGATTTGGTGACGCAAACGGGTCCTGGCACGGCCATGGGCAATTTGTTCCGTCGTTATTGGTTGCCTGCTTTGTTGTCCGAACAATTGCCAGGTCCCGATTGCGATCCCGTGCGCTTAGAACTGTTGTCAGAAAAAATGCTCGCATTCCGCGACACCGACGGCAAGTTGGGCTTGATCGATGAGTTTTGCGCCCACCGCGGCGTGTCTCTGTGGTTTGGTCGCAATGAAGAGAACGGCATTCGTTGCCCTTACCACGGTTGGAAATACGACGTGAACGGCAATTGCACGGAAGTGCCTTCTGAGCCTACATCTGGCTACTGTGAACGCATCAAGTTGAAGTCTTACCCCATGGTAGAGCGCGGTGGCGTGATCTGGGTGTACATGGGCCCTGCAGACAAGCAACCGCCGCTGCCAGAGTGGGAATTTGCCACCTTGCCACGCGAGCACTCTTACATGTCCAAGCGTTTGCAAGCTAGCAACTGGTTGCAAGCCTTGGAAGGCGGCATTGATTCCAGCCACGTGTCTTTCTTGCACAGCGCGTCACTCAGCCGTGACCCCTTGTTCAAAGGCGCCAAAGGCAACCAATACAACTTGAATGACTTGAGCCCTGTCTTTGAAGTGGTTGAGGCCGATGGTGGTTTGTTGGTCGGTGCACGTCGCAATGCTGAAGACGACCAGTACTACTGGCGCATCACACCCTGGATCATGCCTTGCTTCACCATGGTGCCACCCCGCGGTGATCACCCTGTGCACGGTCACTTCTGGGTGCCTATCAATGACCACGCGTGCTGGACATGGAGCTTTGACTACCATCCCACACGCGCATTGACCAAGGAAGAAGTGGACGCCATGAAGGGCGGTGCCAGCATTCACGTGAAGGTCGACAAAGACTATGTGCCTTTGCAGCGCATGGACAACGACTACTTGATGGACCGCAAGGCTCAAAAAGAAGGTTTGTTGTACAGCGGCATTGAAGGCATTGGCATGCAAGACGCGTCATTGCAAGAAAGCATGGGCAGCATTCAAGACCGTACCAAAGAGAACTTGGTGTCCACCGACAACGGCATCATCATGGCGCGTCAGCGTTTGATCAAAGCGGCACGTGCTTTGGCTGAGAACCCAGATTTTGAATTGCCCGGATTGAACCCTGAGCATCAAAAAGTTCGCTCAGTGGCCGTTTTGTTGAAGCGCGATGTGCATTACAAAGAAGGTGCCAAAGAGCACTTCAAGTCTGCACCTGGCAAGCCACACTCTAGCGTCTAAAAAAGGTTACTCATGGGACAAACATTCAAGGCCGCCGTGGCCATGCCCAACGGTACCATCGAGATTCAAAACTTTCAAACACCCGAGCCCAAACCGGATGCGGGATTGTTGAAGGTGGCAGTCACCGGTGTCTGCGGCAGCGATTGGATGTTCTTCCAAGACTTCCCCAAAATTCAAGGCCCTGCCATTTTGGGCCACGAGACAGTGGGCTATGTTCAGGAAGTGGGCGCCATTGCGGGGCCCAAGTGGGGCGTGAAAGAAGGCGACTTGGTGGCCTTGGAAGAGTACCTGCCGTGTGGTCACTGTGACTTTTGCCGCAGCGGTGATTTCCGTTTGTGCAATGCCACCGATTGGCGCTTGGGCGGTCCGCGATATGGCGCGACGGGATTGAACCGTGGCTCGGGTTTGTGGGGCGGTTTTGCCCAGTACCAAGAGCTGCACATGAACACGGTATTTCACAAAGTGCCCGCAGGCCTCGAGCCCAAGTACGCGGCTTTGGCTTTGCCCATGTCCAATGGCATTGAGTGGACTTACCTGCACGGCGGTGCGGGCCCTGGCCAGACGGTGTTGATTCAAGGCCCTGGCCAACAAGGCTTGTCCTGTGTGGTGGCGGCGCGCGAAGCGGGCGTCGACAAAATCATTGTGACGGGTTTGAACACGCCTTCCGACAAAAAACGTTTGGCCATGGCCAAGCACCTGGGTGCCAGCCACACGGTGGCCATTGGCGATGAAGACTTGCTTGAATCTGTGGCCGAAATCACCGGCGGTCAAATGGCCGACTTGGTGATTGACTGTGCCTCGGGTGGTCCAGCCTCAGTGATCAGTGCCATTCAATTGGCGCGCAAAAAAGGCCGTGTGATTTTGGGTGGCATCAAGCGCCAGAAAGTGCCGCAGTTTGACAGCGACATGATCATTGCCAAGTTCCTGACCGTCAAAGGCATGCGTGGCCACAGTTATGAATCTGTCGAGCTCGCACTTCAGTTGATCGCGGGCAATCGCCACAATGTGCGATCAATGAGCACCCACATGTTTGGTTTGGATCAAACCGAATACGCCATTCGCTCATTGGTCGGTGAAGGCGCAGAAGACGCCATTCACATGACCATCGATCCTTGGAAATAAACCTTGAAAATCTTCAAACCTTGGCGTCAATGCCAAGGCTTGAAATACCTTGTTGCACAAGGTATTGCGCTGAAGCCTCAGACAAGGGGCTGCTAACGATCACGGTCAGACCACTGCGCGTGTTGTCTGTACAAGCCAATTCATCTGGACGCACTTCTGCGTGTGTCTCAAAAGGCGCCAGCTGAATCACATACCGACCTTCGGTTGTTTGAACGCGGCCTTTTAAGCGCAGAAGTTCTGCCCCCAAGTTCTGCTGCAATTCACCCACTTGCGCTTGCAGCGCTTCGATCGCAGTGCTGGAAGCAATGGGCCACCACAAAGCCTGTGCAGAATGAACATGTGCATGTGCATGTTCGTGCTCGCAGATTGCACAGTGCTCGGCCGGCGTGTGCAAATGCAAAGCGTGCGAAGGCGTTGTGACAACTTGCAATGCAAGAGCGTGGGCCGATGAAGGGACCACTTCTTTTTCGGAAATGAACCGTCGAGCCAAACTGTTGATTAAATCTTCTGCAGACAAATTGGCCCGCGCAGAAGTCAACAGGGAGGGTGGTTTTTCAAGTTCTAAATGCGCCAACTGATGTAGCACGCGCAAATGCAGTGCTTCCAAACGCGCTGAACTGACCAAATCTGTTTTGGTCATGATCAAGACGTCTGCACCCGCCAATTGCGCCCGTGCTTCGGCGTGTTGTTTGAGAACCGCATCGGCCGTGCTGGCGCTAAGGCATGTGATGACGCCAGCCAATCGATAGCGCTCTTTCAGCAAGTCGCTGCTTCGCAAGGCCTCGGCCACGGGGCCAGGCTCTGCAAGGCCAGTGGTTTCAATGACCAAGTTGGGAAAGCGAGGCATGCGTCTTTCTAGGCGCGCCCAAAACAAGTCTTCAAGCGCTTCGGCCAAGCCCGGTAAACCCGTGCAGCAAACGCAAGCATTGGCCACCAGTGCGCTGCTTTCGGTGGCACCACTCAAGAGTTGGTTGTCCAAGCCCACCTCGCCCAACTCATTGATGACGAGTGCGGCTTCTTTAAATTCATCTTGCGCCAGCCACGATTTGAGTAGACTGGTTTTGCCACTGCCCAAATAGCCTGTGAGCAAATAGACTGGAATGCGTTTGTCGAGGATGGGGGCGTTCATGAGACAGGTGTTTTTGTTCTGCGTATCATCCTGCCATTCGCTGACTATTTCTGCAAGGCACATTCATGGAACGCATCACGATCTCACTGGAAACGGAATTGGCTGCCATTTTGGACCAATTGGCCGATAAAAATGGCTATGCCTCGCGCTCGGAGGCCATTCGTGATTTGATTCGAGGATGGCACTCACAAGAAACTTTGCGTCAAAACGAAAGCGAGCATTGCATTGCGCATTTAGGTTATGTGTACAACCACCACGACCGCACCATGGCAGAGCGCATTGCCAACTTGCAGCATGACCATCATGACCTCACAGTGTCGAGCATGCACTTGCACTTAGACCACGACAACTGTTTGGAAGTGGCATTTTTAAGAGGCAAAACCAAAGAGGTGAGACAGTTTGCGCACCGCATCGTGGCCCAAACAGGCGTGCGACACGGTTCGGTTCAAATTGTGCCGGTCACTTTGGAAAAAGGAGCGAAGGGGCACGACCACGGCGATGGTGTTCACCATGTGCATCTACAACCTGCCAGTTGAGATTCTTTGATTTGTAAATTCGGGCGCTGACCACGTAAACCAACAAGGCAATGCCTGTAACACCCACGCCAATGTAGCCACCCCAGGCATCCCAAATTTCTTCAAGTTGCGTGAAGTGTTGGCTGCTGTGGCCAACGGCCACAACCAAGAGCGACAGTGTGGCTACCACACCACTCATGATGCGACCCGCCTGGTGGGCCAAATGGTGGCTTCGATTGACCAGCCAATGCATGAGCAAGCCATTGCTGGTGTCGGCCAGCATCATGCCGGCACCAAAACTTAAGGCCATGGCCACGATGGCAAAAAACCCACCCAACTCATGACCCTTGGCCGCCATCAAACCAGCTTGCGCCAAAGAGTCAAATGAAATGGCAAATCCGAAACCAACACCCATGGGGTGCGCAAAGGGCCCCATGGCTTGCAGAATTTTGCGCTGAACAGGACTGCCAGCGTGGTGATGTGTTTCGTGGCCAGAAAAGCAAAACTTAAAGTTCCGGTAGGCCAGCCACAACAAGAAAAACGTTGAAATCCAAAGGCCCGTGGCATCTAACCATTCGGGCAGCTGAACGCCGTACAGAAAGAACACAAAGGTGGCCAGCAAAATGGTGAGGCTGTGACCGGCTGCGAATTGAAAACCAGTGAGGCGAGCTTTCCAATAAGCACTGCCGTTGTGGCGCAGACGAGTCATGCCATCGACCACAGCGATGTGGTCTGGGTCAAGGCCATGCCGAAAGCCCAAAGCAAGCAGCAAACCGGACGTTGCGAGCAGTGAAGTGGTGTTCAAATCCATGGTGTGATTTTCTTCTAATTTGTCATACTTGCTTGCGAAAAAAAAGCACAGGGGCTGCGCTTTTTAGTAGCAAAGCCGTTTTATGGTTTGACCTTGTGTGCCAAATTCAGGGCGTGTTTTGTCTCATGGATATGGTCGTGATCGTGCTCATGAGGATGGTCATGTGAATGGCCGTGAGAGTTCTCGTGAGAGTGCCCATGTGAATGATCGTGGGTGTGACCATGACCATGTTCATGCGTGTGTCCATGCCCATGCGAATGCGCCTTGTTGTGATCGTGCCGGTGCATCTTGCCGTCTTCATGGGCATGCCATTCACCAGGATCAGATTTGCCATGGGCGCGCGGGTCTTCGTTGAAGACAAGCGATTTGACGGTGACGGGCACGGTCCACGATGGCATGCGAATGCGGCCAAGATCGACAAAGTCAAAGCCCCAAAGCGTGACGCCATCAATGACCAAGACTTCGCACTTCACGCGCTCGTCTTCTTTGAAAAGATGTCCTAAGTTATGGGCAATGTCGCCATCGGTCACAATGTACAAATGGCGTTGCTGCTTCAAGGTTTCGGGCAAGCCATTCAAGATACCTTGCGACAAAGCGTTCAAGCGAGTAAACGAAGGAGCGCCTAACCAACGCAGCGAAATGGCCACATCTTGTGCGCCTTCTACCAAATCGTGCCTGCGGAAAGATTTGCCAAGTGCTTCTGCAATTTCTGCAGGGTCAATGATGTCTGTGAGCTCAAGATTCAGTGGAATGACTTGAAGGTTTTTTCTGGGCAGCAAGGCCGCTGGCTCAGAAATGAAGGTGGTGTTGCCACTTAACTGGACACTGTACTCGGATGCCCCCAAAACGGTGGCGCGAATGCATTCGCCCGCTGGAAGCAAAGGAACTGGCACGGCATTTTGGTCTAGTCGCTGGCGCACTGCTTCACCAAACAATTTGCCCAGATCGCCAAAGTCGCGCATCTCGCGGCGGTACACATACTCGCCCACACCGCCCGAGAACATGATGCCGTCCAATGGGCCCCAGTCATTCACAGGATCGGTTAAATACAAGTTGGACAAATCTTCGCGTGAAAAAGTTTGGGTTAAAACGCGCACCAACGCATCGGCCATCCACTGTGCCACTTTGGCCAAATCTTGACGCGTCACTTGATCGCCCAATTTCCAATCAAAGCCAGCTTGCTTGGCCAGGTAGGCACCCGCAGGGTCAAGGCGCGTGAGCACGTTCTTTTCGTTGACCACCATGAGTCGGCCACCCAAGTGCACGGCCGCTGTGGCAACCAGTTCACCATTTTGAACAAGTCCGAGTTTGGTGGTGCCCCCTCCAATGTCGATGTTCAAAATGCGATGCTTTTCATCGTACGAGCGTTTGGCTGCACCTGAGCCGTACACCGCCAACATGGCTTCCATGTGGTGGCCTGCAGTGGCACACACAAATTCGCCGCCTTGTTCGGCTAAAACGGCTGCAATCGATTCGCTGTTCTCGCGTCGCAGCGCTTCACCGGTCAAGATGACTGCGCCCGCGTCAATTTCGTCGGGGTGCAAACCTGAGTCTTGGTAGGCTTTGTCAATGATGGCGCCCAGTGCTTGGGCATCCATCAGGCTGTCGTTCAAATAGGGCGTGAGCGAAATAGGAGATTGGTATAGCGCTGTGCGCTCAACCACTGTGTAGCGACTCGACAAGTCTTCTGCAATGCGCCTAAGGTGGATGCGTGAGAAGACCACCTGGGTGCCAGACGAGCCCACATCAATGCCAACGCTGTGCAGAATCACATTGTCTTGGCGCCACAAAGATTCTTGAGAAGGATCATCACCCGCAAAGTCATGATCATGGTCGTGATCGGCTTCGCCATCGTGGGTGTGGTACGTGTCAGCGCCGTACTGGTGGTCTTGCACGCTGTGTTTGTTTTTAATGTCTTCGCTGCTCATGCTTGCCGTTCAATAAAACTGATCAAAGTGCACTTGGTCCATGGGCACTTTCAGATCAATCAAAGTTTTTAAAAGAGATTGGCCCATCAGTGCGGGGCCTGCAAAATAAATTTCCATTTGTTGCAAAGCTTCGCCAAAGTTTTGTGCCACCGCATCGTGAGCAAAGCCACGCAAATAGGGGTTGGGCAAATGGCGGTCTTCTGGCTCACCAGAAATGACAGCTTGATAATGTCCTTTTGAAGACCAATCTGGAAGGGATTGCAGCATGTCCAAGCCGCAAACGTCTTGCAAAGAGCGTGCGCCGTAGTAGAAATGCAATTTTCTTCCCTGCATTTTGGGACTGTTGAATGCGCCACGTGCAATGGAAACCATGGGCGCTAAACCAGAACCACCTGCCACACACAAAATGTCTCGTTCAACATCTTCACGCAGATAGGCCATGCCGTAGGGGCCATCTATTTCAACTTGATCGCCGGGCGCCAATTGGTCGAATAAATGGGCACTGCCTTGACCGCCAGGGACACGTCGAACTTGAAATTCCATCAGTTGGCTGGCTTGTTGGTGGCCATGAATCAAGCCGACATTGCTCATGGAATAGGCGCGTGGGCCCGCAATGCCAGCCATCTGAACCAATGCGTATTGCCCACTTAAAAATGCAACAGGTACAGCGGTTTCAAATTTGAACTCAGACAAATCATGCGTGATAGCGCGCGCAGAAATGAAGGTGGCTGCCGTGCGAACAGGGCGATGCTGAGGGGCATATTTGTCGCTGGTGCGCAGTTTAATTTGCAGAGGCCCTGTGGGCTTGCTTTGGCAGCCAAGGCCTCTGTTTCTAGCGCGATCTTTGTCGGACAGGCCGGGAGCTTCAGGCCAGCAAGAAGTCATGACGCCGTCAAGCAATTCAAATTTGCAATTGCCGCAAGAACCGACATTGCACTCGTAAGGAAATGCAATACCGCTTCGAAGTGCGGCGCGCAACAAGGTGTCGTTTTCTGCGCAAGGAAAGGACTGATCGGATCCAGCCAGTTGAATGAGGTGTACTGCTTGAGACATGACTTTATGCGCGATAGCCCAATTGAGTAGAGATGGCTTCAGCAGTGCTGAGCAAAACAGGCGCTAAGCCGCGCAATTTTTTGAGGGTCAAACGTTGGCTTGGACCGCCAATTCCAATGGCGGCTATGACCTGTCCCGTGATGTCTCGAAGGGGTGCGCTGATGCCGCGCATGCCTTGTTCTGACTCTTCGTCGTCGATGGCGTAACCATGAGCGCGGATTTCAGCAAACATCTTCATCAGTTGCGCGGGATCGGTTTGGGTGCCTGGTGTGCGCGCTAAAAGAGGGGCGTTCAGAACCTTGTTCATCAACTCAGTGCCGCCAAAAGCCACAATGGCTCGACCCTCGCAGGTGCAGAAAGCCGGTTTGATGGTGCCGATGTAGCTTTTCATGCGAATGGCTTGCCGGCTCTCTAAGTTGTAGAGGTACAAAATGTTGGTTTCATTCATCACGGCCAAGTGAATGGTTTCACCCGTGCGTTCGCGCAGCACATTCAGGAAGGGCTGGGCCATGTTGGACACATCCAAACGACGGCGGACCAGAGCGCCCATGACGAACAAATTGATACCCAACCTGTAGCGGCCTGTTTCGGGACTTTGTTCTAAAAGCCCTTCACTGGTCAGTGTGACGGCCAACCGGTGCACTGTGCTTTTGGCCAATGACAAACGTTTGGCCAAACTGCTGATGCCAATTTCGGGCTCAACTTCAGAGAAGCATTTCAGCACGCGAACAGCCGCTGCCACGGAAGACAGTCGTGAGCTTTTGGAAGTGTTGGTGTCAGAAGTCATTTTCATTGAGCAATTTCAAAGGGTAGCTAAAAAGGAAGCCCGCTTTGTGAGCCTAAGGTCAGGATTTATTTCAGCGCTAGCGACTGAAAAGTTCCGTCAGCCTTTGGCAACGACGGCTTTGGGCGCATCATATCTAGTTTCCGCTAAAAAGAACATCGTTCCTTATAAAAGAATGATGTAAGAAATTAAGGAATATGAAAAGTGCAGCCTAAGAGCTGATTTCTCAAAATGCCGGAGGAAAACTCTTGATAGGGAAAACCCACACCCCCTTTGCTTGACACTTTGAATTGAATCTAGCCTAATGCGAATTGTGCCTTTATATGGACTGTAGTTCCACATAAAGGAACGATCAAATGATTCAGTTTTGATCTGAATAATTCTGGAGAACTCATTCGTGCAAAACTCAGTCGCAGAAACTGCAAGTCCCAAATTTGGGTCGGCATTCGATGCCAAGTGGTTGGTCATTGGCGTCAGCCTGGTCATCGTGGCCGTTTTGGCCCTTGTCCCTTTCTGTTTCATGATTTGGCAGAGCTTTCACACCCCTGAAACGGCCTCCTCGCCTTCTACTTTCACGTTGGGCAATTACGTCACTGCCTACACCAACCCCGAAACAGTGGCCATTTTTTGGAACTCCGTCCAATTTGCCTTGGGGACTTCTTTGTTGGCGTTTGTGATTGGCACCGCGTTGGCTTGGATGAACGAGCGAACCAACACGCCATTGCGCCGTTTGTTTTTCGCCTTGTCCATCGTGCCCCTCATCATTCCAGGCATTTTGTTCACCATTTCTTGGATCATGCTGGCCAGCCCCAAAATTGGTTTGTTGAATACATGGGCCATGGCCATCTTTGGCCTTGATTCGCCGCCATTCAACATTTACTCCATGTGGGGCATGATTTGGGTCGATGCATTGCATTGCTCGCCCATGGCTTTCTTGCTCATGTCGTCGGCCTTCAAGGCCATGGACCCATCGCTAGAAGAGTCGGCTGTCATGAGTGGCTCCAGCATTCTGAACACACTGCGCCGCATTACCTTGAAGCTGGCGTATCCGGCCATCATGGCCACTGTTCTCACCTTGTTTGTCAACACCATCGCATCGTTTGAGGTGCCTGCCTTGTTGGGTTTGCCTGCAGGCATTCAGGTGTTCACCTCAGCCATTTACCAAGCCATTCACCAGTATCCCAGTCAAATTGGCTTGGCGGCTAGCTATTCGGTTATTTTGTTGTTGCTCACCACGGGCGGTATTTATGTGCAGTCCCGTATTTCTTCTACAGGCAGCAAATACGCCACCGTAACGGGTAAGGGCTTCCGCCCGCGCACCATTGATTTGGGCATGTGGCGCTACTTCACCATGGCCATTTTCATTCTCTATTTCTTGCTGATTGTGATCCTGCCCTTCTTGGTTCTTTTGTGGTCATCTTTGCAAAAATTCTATGCGCCCCCTTCACTGGAAGCTTTGTCGCGCATCACATTAGATGGCTACCGTTACATTTTGAGTTCCGACCCCATTCGCAATGCAGTGTTAAATAGTTTGTGGATGTCGTTTGCCACTGCAACTGCGGTGATGTTGCTGGCATCTGTGGTGTGCTGGATAGTGGTGAAGACAAAGATACGTGGGCGCTGGTTGCTAGACAACTTGGCTTCATTGCCCATGGTGTTTCCTGGCTTGGTGCTCGGTGTCTCTATCATGATTTTTTATCTCACATTTGACATCGGTATTTATGGCACCTTCTGGATCATTTTGCTGGCCTATGTCACGCGTTTCTTGCCTTATGGTTTGCGCTACAGCACCACGTCCATGTTGCAAATTCACAAAGACTTGGAAGAGTCGGCGGGCATGAGTGGCGCCAGTTGGTTTACCGTTTTCCGCCGCATCATCTTGCCTTTGCTCAAGCCAGGTTTGGTCGCCGGTTGGATCTACGTCATGATCGTTTCGATTCGCGAACTGTCAACTTCTATTCTTTTGTACAGCCCTGGCAATGAGGTGATCTCCATCGTCATTTGGGAGTTGTGGGAGAACGGACAGTATGTCGAGTTGTCTGCTTTGAGCGTGCTCTTCATTTTGCTTTTGCTGGTCTTGGTGGGCATGGCGCAGATGGCTGGTAAACGCTTTGGTGTCAAAGAGAGCTAAGGAAATTGCAGGTGGGCAAGGCCAAAGCGGCTTTGCCTAACTTCATTTAAAACAAGGAATTAATGTGTTAAATGTCAGTGGATTGCATACAGAATATGTGAGCGACAAAGGCGTCGTCGTCAAGGCTGCGCAAGATGTGAGCTTTGAAGTGCCTGAGGGCCAATTGTTTACCTTGCTCGGTCCCAGTGGCTGCGGTAAAACGACCACCTTGCGATCGATTGCTGGTTTGGAAAAGCCAACCGAAGGTGTCATCACTGTCAGCGGCACCACGGTCTACAGCTCCGCGCATAAAGTTTTTGTGCCGCCGAACAAGCGTGGCTTTGGCATGGTGTTTCAGTCCTACGCCATTTGGCCCCACATGACGGTGTTTCAAAATGCCAGCTTCCCTTTGGAAGTGGGTCAGAAAAATTATTCACGCAAAGAGATTGAAACCAAAGTGATGCGGGTTTTGGAGTCGGTCGAATTGGCGCAATATGCGGACCGCGACGCCACCCGACTTTCTGGTGGACAACAGCAGCGTTTGGCTTTGGCGCGCGCCTTGGTCATGGAGCCTAAATTGTTGTTGCTTGACGAGCCGCTGTCCAATTTGGACGCCAAGCTGCGCGAGAAGATGCGCTTTGAGTTGAAGAAAATTCAACGCGAGCTGGGCATTACCACCATTTATGTCACGCACGATCAATCTGAAGCGCTGGCTTTGTCGCATGAAATTGCAGTGATGCGCAATGGGCGAATTATGCAAGTAGGCACGCCTCGCCAAATTTACGAAACGCCTAACAGTGAGTTTGTGGCTGACTTTGTGGGCACCATCAATTTCATCAAGGCCACTGTGAGATCAATTGATTCCGCAGCCAATGCCATGGTGGTCGATTCAGAAATTGGCACCATTCAAGTTCCCATGATCAACGACTTCAAGGTGGGTGAAGAGGTGCAGGTGTGTATCCGCCCCGAAGACGTACACCTGAGCGACTCAACCCCGCCGGTCAACCACACCAACCACTATTTGGGTACTGTATTTGCCAAAATCTTCTTAGGTGATGTGCTTGATTTTCAAGTGCAAGTGAATGAGAAAGTCATGCTGGCCCGCGTTCACCCTAGTCAAAAAACACCCGTCGGTGCACCCATTCACATTGTGTTGGACCCTTCCGACTGCATTGTTCTGAAAAAAGAAAATTAATTTTTAAATCCAAAAGGAAAACCATGAGTGCTGATGACAAAAAAGCGCCCTCTACGGAATTCGTTCCCAATGAGTCGCACTATCACAGTAAAAAAGATCGCACCTTTGTACGCGCCATTGCCGGCCCCTACAACTTGGGTGATGAGCTAAAGCGCCTGCGTGCCATGCCACGCGTTCGCAAAGGCAAGGACATCAAATTCAACGATGGCCCACAAGCGTTCAGCCGTCACTATGTAGAGCCCAAAGATGGCATTACCCAAACCTTCCACATGCACTTGGAAGAATACGGCCCTGGTGGCAATTCACAAAAGCACGGCCATGTGAACGAGGCGGCCTTCTACATTTTGGATGGTACTGGCTACGAAATTCACGATGGCATTCGCTACGACTGGAAAGCTGGCGATATTGCCGTGGTGCACAACAACTGCGTTCACCAACACTTCAACGCCAGCAGCGAACGACCTGCTCGCGCTTTGGTGATCAAGACCAAACCCATGTACATGTTCATGAACATGTTGTTCCAACACCAAGTGGAACCCCGGCCAAGTGAGCCCGCACCTGGCGGTGAAGGCTTTGTGGCCCGCAACGACGAAGAAGACTTCAATCATCCAAAGGGAGGCTACTGAGATGGCTTGGGACGAATCAAAATCATGGTTGCAAGGTAACCAACAAGGCAAGTATTACCAAGGTCTGTTGGACGACGCAGAGCAAATGCCTGTGCGTAATTCCAAGCGTCACAAAGTGGTACGCCCTGAAGACATGCCATGGGAAATGGCGCGTCAAGGTTTGCTGAAGCACTTGCTGAATGAATCGATGAACACGCGCATCGAAACGGTCGATGCTTACATGCAAATCATTCCACCCGGCAGCAAGTCGGGCAAACATCGCCACTTGGCTGAAGAGTGCGTTTATGTACTCGAAGGCCGTGGCTACGATTTGCACCAAGATTGCGACGTGGAAATTACCGACACGTACCACTGGAAGCCCCAAGACGAAATCAAACGTTATGAGTGGGAAGCCGGTGACGTGATCTACATTCCACCAAATACCATTCACCAACACTTCAATGCAGATCCCGATCGCCCAGTGCGCTTGATCTCTTCAATCAACCGCATTTTCAAATATTGCGGTTTGAATGATTTGGAGCAAATTGAGAATGCGCCAGAGTTTGATCCTTCCGTCAAATTGGACGGCGAGTCCATTCTCAAATACCTTCGCAAATAAAAATCTTGCGGGCGCACATGCGCCCGCTTTGACTCATTACAAATAAAACAGAGCAGCACATGGCAAAAGACGCACTCGTATCGGAAGACCTCGCTTCCAAATTCGCAACTGAAAAAGAAACACCCTATACCCGTTGGGTGAAGAACGAAGGTTTGGACATCATCAGTGCCCATTACATTCGCAGCCTGAACACGGTTGATTTGAAACCTTGGGCACGCCGCGGTGGCAAGGGTGTGTACATCAATCACGAGGCATCCCGCACTTCCAACGATTGTTATGTGTGCGAAATTGCGCCAGGCAAACAGTTGGAGCCACAGCGTCAAATTTTCGAAGAGATGATTTATGTGTTGTCAGGCCGTGGTTCCACCACGGTTTGGAACGACGAAGGCCATCGCATCACGTTTGAGTGGCAAGCCGGCGCCTTGTTCGCCATTCCTTTGAACTGCATGCACCAGCACTTCAATGGTTCGGGCAAAGATGCTGCGCGTTTTGTGGCCGTCACCAACGGCCCACCGGTCATCAACTTGTACGAAGACTTGAATTTTGTCTTTAATACAAAACACGACTTTGCCAACCGTTTCAACGGCGAGCCAGATTATTTCAGCGGCAAGGGTGAACAAAAAGGCTTGCTGCTCGAAACCAATTTCGTGGCTGATGCCGTCAACTTGCCCCTGATCAGCGCCAAAGAGCGCGGTGCAGGTGGTGGACACATTCGTTTCAACATGGCACGCGGTTCCATGAACAGCCACATTTCTCAATTCCCGGTGGGTACTTACAAAAAGGCGCATTGCCACGGCCCTGGTGCCCACGTGATTATTTTGAGTGGCGAAGGCTACAGCTTGATGTGGCCAGAAGGCGAAGAGCCCCGTCAGTACGACTGGGAAGTTGGCGCCATGGTTGTGCCGCCCAACATGTGGTTCCATCAGCACTTCAACACGGGCCAAACTCCCGCACGATACCTTGCTTTCAAACATGAAGTGGTGTCTGTTCGAAATGCCCAAGGTGTGCCTAAGGCTTGGATCAGCCGCCGTGTGGGAGGAGATCAAATTGATTATGCTGATGAAAGTCAGGCAATTCGCACGCGCTTTGCGGAGTCCTTGGCCAAGCATGGCATGTCGCCGCGCATGGAAGAGGCTTACGAGGCGGAATTGCCAACACTCCCCCCTAAAACCTAATTGGAGATCTTGAATGAACCATGCTCATTTTTCACGTCGACAACTGATTCAAGCCGGTGCCGCTACTTTAGGTGCTGCCAGTTTGGGTTCGTTGATGGCACAACCTTCAGCCGCCACAACAGCAGCTCTTGCTGCCTTGACGGGTGCTGAGCGCCAAAAGCGCTTGGCAGAAGGTGCCAAAAAAGAAGGCGTTGTGAGCATCTACACATCCATGCCGCAAGACGACATGGCCGCCCTCACAACAGCTTTCGAAGCGAAGTACGGCGTGAAGGCCAAAGTATGGCGAAGTGGTTCAGAAAAAATCTTGCAACGCGGCCTGTTAGAAGCCAAAGCCAGTCGCTTTGAGGTCGATGTCTTTGAAACCAACAGCCCTGAAATGGAAGTGTTGTCGCGTGAGAAAGTTTTGATTGCGGGCAATTCCCCCTTTTTGAGCGAGCTCATTCCACAGGCCATTCCCGCACACAAAGAGTGGATTGCCACGCGTTTGAATATTTTCACTTGCGCCTACAACACCAAGCTGGTTAAAAAAGAGGAATTGCCTAAAACGTATCAAGACCTGCTTGACCCTAAATGGAAAGGCAAGTTGTCAGTTGAGGCAGACGACAGCGACTGGTTGGCCGAAACCGTCATGAAAATGGGCGAAGAAAAAGGCATTGCGTTGTTCAAAGAAATTGCGCGCAAGAACGCAGTGTCGGTTCGCAAAGGACATACCTTGTTGTCTAACTTGGTGGCATCTGGTGAAGTGCCCATGGCGCTGACGGTTTACAACTACAAAATTGAGCAGATGAAAAACTCTGGCGCGCCGGTCGATTGGTTTGCTTTAGACCCTACCATTGCAAGGCCCAACGCCAACGGCGTGGCACGCAATGCGCCGCACCCTCATGCTGCACTGTTGTTCCAAGATTTTGAATTGACAGAAGGCCAAGTCATTTTGGGCAAACGGGATTTCATCCCGACAAGTACCAAAGTGCCCTCTACACTGAACAAGATGCCCCTCACCTTTGCCAACCCCAAAACAACCTTGGACGATGGCCATAAGTGGAACAAACTTTACGACGATATTTTCAACCGCAAAGCTTGACGCGCAACCCATTCCCAGCACCTCGGGTGCCTACAACAAAGGATCACAGCATGCTGAATTCCAAACGTTTGACTGTCACCCCGGTGCGTCGCCTCGTGCAATTGGCGGCATTTTGCGTGTGTTTGAGTGGCGGTTTGGCCGGCTTGGCTCTGGCCCAAAGTGCAACCGATGTGACCTTGCTCAAAAGCACGGCACCCGACCGTGCAGCCAAGTTGGCTGCCGCGGCCAAATTGGAAGGCGGCATCACGCTGTACACCTCCATTGCAGAAAAAGATCTGAAGCCGCTGATCGATCCTTTTGAAAAAAAATATGGCGTGAAAGTCACCACCTGGCGTGCCAGTGGCGACAGCGTCATGAACCGCACCATCAATGAAACGCGGGCTAAACGTTACAACGTCGATTTGGTGCATGCCGGCACAGTTGAGCTTGAAGTGTTGCACCGCGAAAAAATGTTGCAGGCAGTGGCTTCACCGCATTTCACAGAACTGATGCCCGGAAGCGTGCCCGCTCACAAAGAATACGCCACCACCATTTATTCCATGTGGGTTCAGGCTTACAACACTGGGTCGGTCAAAGCCGCTGAATTGCCCAAAACCTACGAAGACCTGCTCGATCCCAAATGGAAAGGTCGTTTGGGCTATGAAGTTGAAAACATCGATTGGTTTGTCACGGTGGTTAAGTCCATGGGTGAAGCCAAAGGCCTTCAGTACTTTCGCGATTTGGCCAGTGGCAATGGCATTTCAGTGCGCAAGGGCCATACCAATTTAACCAACATGGTGGCCGCGGGTGAAGTCCCCGTAGCCCTCACGGTATACAACTACATGCCCGAGCAGCTCAAGAAAAAAGGCGCACCCATTGATTGGTTGGTGCTACAGCCTGCGGTGGTTCGAGGCAATGCGGTGGGCGTCATGAAGAATGCCAAAAACCCCGCTGCTGCTGCATTGTTCATGGATTATTTGTTGGGTGAAGGTCAGCAAGCTTATGCAGACTTGGCTTACTTGCCCGCCAACACCAAAATTAACTCATCGCTGCGCAATTACAAAATGTTGGTGGTCGACCCTCAAGAAAGTTTGGACGGCCGCGACAAGTGGCGCAAGCTGTACGATGAAATTATCATGCGCGGTGCCAAACCATGAGTACTACACAAGTCACGGCTGAGCAAGCCATGCCAATGTCCAAACTGGACATTCGCAACATGGGCCTCATTACCTTGGGTCATTCGCTGACGCATTGGTATCCCGCTACATTTTTCATGTTGTTGCCGCTCATTGGCAACGAAATGGGCCTGACCTACAGTCAAATTGGCTTCATCATGACGTGTCAATATGCTGCAGGCGCCATCTCCAACGTGCCGGGCGGCATGCTGGTAGACGTGTGGGGAAAGAAGGGCCAGTTGATGGCCCTTTCGCTTTTTTGGGTGGGCTTTCCCTACCTCATGATGGGCTTCAGTTCGCAGTATTGGATGTTGCTCATTTGCGTAATGCTGGTGGGCATTGGCAACAATTTGTGGCATCCCACCGCCATTCCTTTGTTGGGCAGCATGTTCCCCAAACGCAAGGGTTTGGCGCTGTCGTTGCATGGCATGGGTGGCAATGTGGGTGATGCTTTGGCGCCCTTGGCGGTTGGTGCACTTTTGACCACTTTGTCTTGGCGCGAAATTGTGGTGCTCAATGTGGTGCCAGGCGCTGCCATGTCGATGCTCATTTTGTTTTTCTTGGGCACCATGACTTTTGCACCCAAGCAAAAAGCAAAAACGCCAGTTGAAGTGAGTGAGGCAAACTCATCAAATGCCGTCAATGTGGCAGATTCAAAAGGTCAAAGTATGCGCAGCTATGTTGCAGGACTGCGCACCTTGATGCAAACGCCAGGTTTGTTCTTGCTCACCCTCAGCTCAGGTTTTAGATCGATGACGCAGGGCACCTTGCTCACCTTCCTGCCTTTGTATTTGGCCAATGAAATGCACTACAACGTGTTTTGGGTCGGCGTTGGCATGGCCTTGTTGCAATTGACAGGCTTCATTGCCGCGCCCATTGCAGGCCATTTGTCTGACACCATGGGCCGCAAGAACATTTTGATGGTGTCGTTTGGCATGAGCGGCGTGGTCTTGTTGCTCATGACCTTTGCAGGCGGCTCGCCTTGGTTTGTGTTCCTCATCGCTGTGTTGGGATTTTTCCTATACGCAGCCCGGCCCATCATGCAGGCTTGGATGCTAGATGCCACACCCAAAAACATGGGCGGCACCGCCATCGGTTTGATGTTTGGCATGCAATCCGGTGCGCAAGCCATCGCGCCCATCTTGGGCGGAATTGTGGCCGACCAGTATGGCCTCCTAGCCGCTTTCTATTTGTTGGCAGCCACCATCATCGTCGCCAACATCCTGGTGGTTTGGATTCCAGCTCAATCAAAGGATGCCTCACATGCATGATCAGAATAAGCCTTCTAGCGCTGACACAACATCTCATCAATCAGCTGCCACTTCTGGCCGTCGTGATTTTCTCAAAGGCGTTGCTACGGCTTCGGCTGCAGGTGTGGCCATGGTTCAGCAAGCCCAAGCGGCTGCCCCCGCTGTCAATGCTGGCGCAGCCAAGCTCAGTGATGTTGATGCCAAAGCCGTAGAAAGTGGACGTCTCATTCCACGGCCTGGCTCCGACTTCATGGTCGATGTGATCAAGAGTTTGAATTTGGAATATGTTGCTGCCAACCCGGGCTCCAGTTTTAGAAGTTTGCATGAGTCTGTCGTGAACTATGGCGGCAACAAAGCGCCAGAATTGATCACCTGTTTGCACGAGGAATCGTCTGTGGCCATCGCACATGGTTATGCCAAAGCTGCTGGCAAACCGATGGCCGTGATGGCGCACGGCAGTGTGGGCTTTCAACATGCAGCTATGGCCGTTTACAACGCCTGGTGCGACCGTGTACCGCTCATCATGTTTGGTGGCAACGGCATTGATGCCGACAAGCGCAGGCCAGGCACAGAGTGGTCCCATTCGGTGCAAGACCCCGCATTGTTGCTTCGTGATTATTTGAAATGGGACGATGCACCAGGTTCGTTGCAGCATTTTGCTGAATCTACTGTGCGCGCTTACCGCGTGGCCACCACCGGCCAAATGGGTCCGGTGGTCATCATGGCCGACATTGATTTGCAAGAAGACGCCATTCATGGCAAAACGCCTACCATTCCCAAACTGCGCCCCACCTTGCCACTGCAAGGCGATACAGGCGCACTTCAAGAAGCTGCCAAACTGTTGCTGAATGCCAAGAACCCCGTCATCTTGGCAGACCGTGCAACGCGCAACCAAGAGGGCGTCAAGGCGCTGGTGAAATTGGCTGAAAGTTTGCAAGCACCCGTGGTTGATTTGGGTGGGCGCATGAATTTTCCCAATACCCATCACTTGTGCCTGAGCGATCAAAAGCGTGCGCTGGTGCGTGATGCCGATGTGATCTTGATGTTGGAGGTGTACGACCCCTGGGGTCAGGTCAATGGCCTCAGCGATCCTTTCAAAACAGTTCGCCCAGAAGCCAAAGCCGATGTGAAGATCATCACCATTGGCATGAACGATGTGTCCATCCGTTCCAACTACCAAGACTTCCAACGCTTCTTGTCAGTAGAGATGGCCATACCCGGTGAAGCACAAGCCTCGATGCCTGTGCTCACCGACTACATCTTGAAAAATACCACGTCTGCACAAAAGACAAGTTTCGAAGCCCGTCGCGAGTTGATGAAGAAGCGCTGGGAAAAGCAACTTCAAGATGCCAAAGAAGGCGCAGCCTTAGGCTGGGACGCCTCGCCAATCAGCACAGCGCGCTTGGCCATGGAAACTTTTGAAGTGATCAAAAACGAACCCTGGTGCTTGGCGGTCAGCGATCGCATTGCGTGGGCGCGCAAACTCTGGCCCACCACGCAATATCACCAAATGTTAGGGGGCTCGGGCGGACAAGGTGTGGGTTATGGCTTGCCTGCATCTGTGGGTGCAGCCTTGGCCAACAAATCATTGGGCCGAATGACGGTGACGTTTCAGCCCGATGGCGATTTGCTTTACGCGCCCGGCGCCTTGTGGACCGCTGCGCACCACAAAATTCCGTTGTTGATGGTGATGCACAACAACGGAGGCTATTACCAAGAGGTAATGCACTTACAGCGCATGGCCTCATTGCACAACAGACGCACCGACCAAGCTTGGATTGGCAACAGTTTGCGCAACCCCGACATTGACTTTGCCAAGATTGCCCAAGGCATGGGCGTGTGGGCAGAAGGCCCCATCAAAGACCCCTCGCAACTCAAAGATGCGTTGCAACGCGCACTGGCCGAGGTGAAACAAGGACGTCCAGCTTTGTTGGACGTGGTTTGCCAAGCGCGTTGAGCCAAGTGGCAGCAGTGCGCTTGAACAGCGCACTGAAGCATCAGCGCATTGCGTTGTTGATCAAGGGAATTTGCGCTACAGCAGGGCTGGAGCGCATGTTCTCTACATACGCATACAAATCTTTCAACTGCACATCGTTGATGCTCTGCACTGCGTAGCGGGGCATGAGGTTGCGTGGTGTTCGCAGTTGCAATTCAAACGCAACGAAGGGCGTTGGGTTGGGGAAAATTTTAGGGCCTGCGTTGCGCTCCCCGCCTTGGCCTTCAGTGCCATGGCAGCTGTAGCATTGGTGCTGCATGAAAAGGCCTTTGCCCCTTTGAATGGCATCTGCATCGGCGGAATGGGCGCACAAGCTGAACAGCGAGAGCACACCTGCAATCATTGACTTCATTTCAGATTCCTCTAGTCCCCAAAAAAAAGCAGGTGCTCTTTTCAGAACACCTGCCTGGTCATTGCACCAAAGTGCTTTGATTAGAAGCGAGCTTGGATACCAACTGCTGCAGCGTTGATGGTGCCACCAACTGCTGTTTTGCCAGCGCCACTGCCCAAAGAAATCACAGCGCCAGAGTTGGCAGAACCTTTAGCAGCCAATGCGAAGATGGCGAAGTTCTTGTCCAAGTTGTACTTGGCGCCGAAACCGACCAAATTGCCACCCAAGCCTGCTGTGGAGCAAGCGATGGTGCCGTTCAATGTGCAATTGCCTGCAGCATTGTTGGCGTATTGTGCGGCCACTGTGATTTGGCTGTTCAAATCGTACTCGCCAGTCACTTGGTAAGTGGTGGTTTTGTAGCTTTGGAAGCCATTAACTTGCGCGGAAGTTTCTGTGTACTTCAAAGTGGAGGTGTCAGCGCCGATGCGCATGCCGGAGACGCGGTATCCAAAAGACAAGCGTGTAGCAGTGTCTTTGGAGCGCAAGCCTGCAGCTGCGTTGTAAATTGAGCCAGCGGTTGCTGTGGAAGCTGTGCCGGAAACTGCAAAGTAATCATTGTGAGTCTCTTGAGCCAAACCAACGTAGTATTTTTTGTCAGTCCAGTTGATACCTACGGACGACAAGCTTGCGTTCTTTGTCGCTGTTTTAGAAGGGTCTTGGCGCAAAGAGTAACCCACTTCGAAGCCATTGATGCGTGGGCTTGCCCACAACAGCTGACCATTGATGCGTGTGTTGAAAGATGTAGAAACACCTTTGTTACCCCATGTTGGATTGGAGGCAACGTTGGCGCTGGACACGAAGTTGCTAGAAGAGACGCCCAACATGCGAACCTTGTCGCCGTTTTGCTTGTAATAAGTGTCTTGTTGACCAGCTGTCAAAGAGCCGAAGGATTTGTGTTCAACAAATACGAAAGCATCGCGTGGCTCGGACAAGAAAGAAGAACCATTGGAGCTGTCAATGTTGACCACGCCTTGCACGTCATAACCCAATGTCAAGTCGCCAACAGTTTTTTGACCTTTGAAGCCAATGTAAGAGTTGACGGGTGTGAACTTGGTGGCGCTAACTGCACCCGCTGTGAATGTGTTGGTTTGTGCGCCAGTCTTGCCTTTTGTCATCGTGCTGACTTCGGCGCCAGTTGCAGATGAGTCACCAAATGTCACAGTTTGGTACTGTGGGTAAAGGTTGCCATAAACCTCGAGCAGGTCGCCAGCCAATTTAACAGCGTGGGCATTGCCCACCAAGCCCATGGCTGCGAAGCAACCCAATGTCAGTGCACGGTATTTGAAAGTCATGTGTATCTCCAAGTGATAAAAAGTGAAATCGTTGAGCCCAGTGGTCTGGGTGGTTCAGCCGCCTGTTCCGGCATGAAGAACACTGTTCTCTTTTGAAAGACAGTGGTGTTATTAAGCGAAAAATCGGTGAAAACCCACATTCGTGAATACCCTAGCCACCTTTTGGATTTGCGTCAGAACAACACTTTTTAGTCGAGCGACTTGTGAGAAAAAGCCACAGCCTTGAGGGGCCTTCACAAGGTGAACCCTGTTGACGCTCCTGAGGGGGTGGTTTAGCATAGTAGAACGCTGTTCATTATAGAAGAACGCACTGAACAGCCCCTCCAATTGCTTTTTAGATGGACCCCTTGAATGCCACACGATAAAGACACCAGCCACTGGCATGAGCCAGCAGGCAACAAAAAGGCCGGTTACGGCGTGTTCAAAAAACAGCCAACGCCTTACGACGCCTACATGGAAGCAGAGGGTCTGCCCGTGTTTCGTGATGTGGGCATCAACAAGGTGCAAAACTTGCCCTTGGTGCCCTGGAAGCGCACTGGCGGCAAAGGTCACTTCATTCAACTCTACGGTACCGAAACCAAGTGGGGTTGTTATGTG
This sequence comes from Limnohabitans sp. Hippo4, assembly GCF_003063605.1. Lineage (NCBI taxonomy): Bacteria > Pseudomonadati > Pseudomonadota > Betaproteobacteria > Burkholderiales > Comamonadaceae > Limnohabitans > Limnohabitans sp. Hippo4. The sequence continues at coordinate 193,754 of NZ_NESE01000004.1, forward strand.
GTGGAGGTGCCTGGCGCGGGTGCATTGCACCCCGAAAAGCACATGTACGAAGAAATCTACTTGGTTGTAGAGGGACGCGGCACCACGGAAGTTTGGCAAGAAGGCGACACCAAGAAGCACGTGTTTGAGTGGCAAGCAGGTTCGATGTTCTCGATCCCTATCAATGCTTGGCACCGCATTGTGAATGCCACCTCCAGTGGCGCACTGTTGTTGGCGGGTACCACAGCACCGAATGTGCTGAACATGTTGCAAAGCACAGAGGCGGTGTTCAACAACCCCTTCGTGTTCCGTGACCGCTTCAATGGCGCAGACGATTTTTACCAAGCCCGCGACGAAGTAGAAGCCGATCCCGTGCGCGGCTTGGCCATGCGCAAAACCAACTTCATTCCCGATGTGATGAAGTGCGAATTGCCATTGGACAATCGCCGCTCACCAGGCTATCGCCGCATTGAGCCTTTCATGACCAACAACTGTTTCTACTTTTGGATTGGTCAACACGAAAATGGCCGCTACTCCCGCGCACACGCCCACACATCCGCGGCGGTGCTCATTTGCTTGAACGGCAAAGGCTACACCTACACCTGGCCCGAAGACGAAGGTGAAACGCCTTGGAAAGATGGCAAAGAACATTTGGTGCGACGCATCGATTACGAGCCCGTCGGATTGGTTTCTGCAGCCCCTGGTGGCGCACGCTGGTATCACCAGCACTTCAGTGCCGGTGAAGAAGCCTTGCGATTGACGGCTTGGTTTGGCCCGCACAACCCAGGCCGTGATCCTGGTGCGCCTGGCTCCAAGCACACTGACTACACCGCACAAGATGTCACTGAAGGCGGCACCACCATTCCTTATTGGTTGGAAGATCCGCACATTCGCAAAGAGTATCAAGCCCTCTTGAAGAAAAACAGCGTGCCCGATCGCATGGACCCAGATTGGTACAACATTCCGGCTGAGTTCATGGAGAAGTTTGGACCGAAGAAATAATGAACGAAACCACGACCTCCGCAACGGCGCAAGAAGCGCCCGTAGGGGGCCGCGTTTTTTTCAGCAACGTGCGTCGCAGCCTAGAGGGTGAAGACGAAATCATTTTGGTCAGCGTGGGCGTTGACATTGGTTCGTCCACCTCGCACTTGGTGTTTTCACGCTTGGTGTTGGAGCGCTTGGACAACCGCTACATCGTCAGTGAGCGCACCGTGTTGCACGAGTCGGATGTCTTGCTCACGCCTTATGCAGCCGATCAAAGCATTGATGCGGCGGCATTGGGTGCCTTCATCGAAGCGCAATACGCGCAGGCAGGCATTGCGCCCGACAAAATTGACACCGGTGCTTTGATCCTCACCGGTGTGGCCGTGCGCCGCACCAACTCGCGCGCCATTGCCGATTTGTTTGCTGCCCAAGCGGGTAAGTTTGTGTCGGTGAGTGCGGGCGATGCGCTTGAGACCACCTTGGCCGCATTTGGTTCTGGCGCCGCCGCACGTTCTGTGCGTGAAACGGCGCGCGTCATGAACATCGACATTGGCGGTGGCACCACCAAAATTGCAGTGTGCGAAAACGGCGAGTTGGTCGATTTAACAGCGGTTGACATTGGCGCTCGCATCGTGGCCTTGGACACCGAAGGCCGCTTGGTGCGTTTGGAAGAAGCGGGTCGCAAATTTGCCGAAGAAGTGGGCGTGACACTGACCTTGGGTCAGCCTGTCGCACCCGAAGATTTGGCGCGCATGGTCGATCGCATGGCCGAGCGAATTTTCGATGTGGCAGGCAATGCAGCGCCCGATGCCATCAGCCAATCTTTGCTGCGTTTAGAGCCCTTGCGTGCCAGCCAGTTGCCCGACGTGCTCACCTTTTCGGGCGGTGTGTCGGAGTATGTGTATGGCCGCGAAGCACAGGCCTATGGCGATTTGGGCCCACTGTTGGCCGCAGCTGTCAGGCGCAAAGCGCAAGCTTGGGGGCCTCGTTTAGAAGTGCCCGATCAGGGCATACGTGCCACTGTGATTGGTGCCTCGCAATACACCGTGCAGGTGAGTGGCAGCACTATTTACGTTGAGCCCGTCAATATTTTGCCGGTGCGCAACGTGCCGGTGATTGCACCGCAATTGGATTTGGCCGCAGATGATTTGAACGTTGCTGAAATTGCCGACAACATTCGCCGCGCATTGCGTCGATTGGATTTGCACGAAGGCCATCAAGCTGTGGCGGTGTGCTATCGCTGGCAAGGTTCAGCCACGTTTCACCGCTTGGACGCGTTTTGTCGTGCGGTGGCCGAGGGCATGTCGGCTGTCCTGGCGCAGGGACATCCTTTGCTGTTGGTGGGCGAAGCCGATTGTGGCGGCCTGATTGGGATTCATTGCCATGAAGAATTGCATTTGAAAAGCCCCGTCTTGTCGATCGATGGCATCACACTGAAGGAATTGGATTTCATTGACATTGGCACCATGCTGGAAACCTCAGGCGCCGTGCCGGTGGTGATCAAGAGTTTGGTGTTTCCGGGCTCGGCGGGCCTAGGCCGAACGGCGTTGAAAGCATGAGCCATTTGTATCCGTTTCTCTCACCGCATCGCTCAGGTCATATGGCGGTGGGGCATGGGCATTCGGTTTACTGGGAAGAATGCGGCAATCCAATGGGCCGTCCCGTTGTGTTTTTGCATGGCGGGCCGGGTGGTGCTTGTTCGCCCACGGCCAGGCGATTGTTTGACCCGCATCGCTATCGCATCATTTTGATGGACCAGCGTGGTTGCGGTCGCTCCACCCCGCATGCCGAAACAGCGCATAACTTCTTGGCCAATTTGGTGTCCGACCTTGAGCAATTGCGCCTGCTCATGAACGTGGACAAGTGGCTGTTGTGTGGAGGTTCTTGGGGCTGTACCTTGGCCTTGGCGTATGCCAAGCAATACACACAGCATGTGTCGGGCATGGTGCTGCGCGGCGTGTTTGCGGCGCAAGACCATGAGCTGGACTGGCTTTACAAACCCGGTGGCGCTAGTCGCGTTTTTCGAGCTGAGTGGCAAGACTATGTGTCGGCCATTCAAAATCATGCACACCTCGATGCAGATGATTTGACCGTGCGCAGTGGCCAACACAGCGTGCTTTTGAATGCTTATGACAAGGTCTTGCAAGAGGGGACATCGGCACAAGTTTTGGCCATGGCGCGTGCGTGGTGCACTTGGGAGGATGCGCTCAGCAGCGTGTACCCCAGCGACCCGGTGCATGCTGCGCATGCAGGCCCTGAAGAAGATTTGAAGTGTTTGGCCATGGCCCGAATTTCAGCGCACATGTTTGCACACGATCCCGAGCTGGGCAGTCGGGGCCACATCGTGCCGGCCACGGCCAATGATTTCTTAAAAAACATACCCGGCATCATCGTGCAGGGTCAGTTTGACATGGTCACGCCGGCAGAGACGGCTTGGCAGTTAAAGCAAGTGTGGCCTTTGGCGCAGTTGCGTGTGGTGCATACGGCAGGTCATTCCAGTCAAGATCCAGAATTGCAAAGTGCGCTGGTGACGGCACTGGACGACATGCTGACAGAAGTTTGAACAATCAACAGGAGACAACATGGCTTTGACCCCTTTCATGGTGGACGGCAAGTCCGTCCAAATTGACAGCGATCCACAGATGCCTTTGCTTTATGCATTGCGCGATGATTTGAAATTGAACAATCCGAAATTCGGCTGTGGTTTGGCGCAATGCGGCGCTTGCACCGTGCATCTGGATGGGCAAGCGGTGCGCTCTTGCGTGTTGCCTGTGTCGGCCGTGAAGGGCAAAAAAGTGACCACCTTGGCGGGTTTGGGAACACCCGAAAATCCACACCCCATTCAGGTGGCATTTTTAGAAGAGCAAGTGCCGCAATGTGGTCACTGCATCAATGGCTGGGCCATGACCTCGGCCGCATTTTTAAAACGCAACCCCAAAGCCACCGACGCCGAAATCAAAACGGCCTTGGAAGGTTTGAAGTGCCGTTGCGGTACGCATGTGTCCATTTTGCGCGCCATCAAGCGCGCACAAACTTTGATGGCTTGAGGAGCACACCATGCACAATCCTTCAAATTCAGACGTGAACACCTCCGAGGTGACGACAACAAACCACAGTGACAAGCTCAGCGGCACATCGCGCCGAGATTTTCTCAGTGCTGCGGGCGCCTTGGTGGTGTCAGTGGCCAGTGGCGGTGTGTCAACGCAGGCCTTCGCACAATCCGCAAGTGCAACGATGGCGGGTTCTGCTTCTGCCACTGCGGTGGGCACGACCTTGGCCACCATCAGTGCCATCAAGCCTGCACTCAAAGCCGATGAACTCGATTCATGGGTGGCCATTCAGCCTGATGGCTCGGTGGTCGCTTATTACGGCAAAGTCGACTTGGGCCAAAGCTTGGAAGTGGCCATTGGGCAAATCGTGGCCGAAGAATTGGACGTGTCGTATCGCAAAGTCAAAATTGTGATGGGCAACACCGCCAGTTCTTTGAACCAAGGTGGCGCCTCCAGTGCACTGGGCATCCAAGCCGGCGCCAAACCACTGCGCAATGCGGCCGCAGAAGCGCGTCGCATCTTGCTGAACTTGGCCAGCGAAAAACTAGGTGTGCCAGTCGCCAACTTGGTGGTGGACGATGGTGAAATCTCGGTCAAAGGCAACAGTGCGCAGAAGGTCACGTATGCTGAATTGATCGGCGGCAAATACTTCAATTCCAAAGTGGAATGGAACAAACGGATTGGCAATCCACTGGATGTGAAAGGCCTGGCCAAGCCTAAATCACCTTCAGAGTACAAAGTGGTGGGTTTGTCTATTCCACGCAACGATGTAGCTTGGAAAGTGTTTGGCACCAGCGGCAACATTGCCGACGTCAAAGTACCTGGCATGTTGCATGCGCGTGTCATTCGCACGCCCGTTGCTGGCGGCTTGGCAGAGAAAGTCGACGAAGCATCGATCAAGCACATTGCCGGCGCTCGCGTGGTCCGCGAGAAAAACTTTTTGGCTGTGGTGGCCGAGCGTGAGTGGGATGCTGTGCGCGCAGCCAAAGAACTGAAGGTGACTTGGAGTGCCTCACCCAAACCCTTTCCGGAGTTTGAAAAACTGCACGCACACATTCGTCAGGCACCGACACGCAAGCGCACAGAAGAACAGAAAACAGGCGATGTCACAGCAGCCCTCAAGTCTGGCGTGAAAGTGGTGGAGGCTGAGTACTTGTGGCCTTTCCAATCGCATGCCAGCATGGGTCCTGCCAGTGCTGTGGCCGATGTGAAGGCTGACAAAATCACCATTTGGACAGGTTCACAAAAACCACACTATGCCCGTGACGGCGTTGCCGCTTTGCTCAAAGTGCCGGTCGACAAAGTGGAAGCCATTTGGGTGCAAGGTCCAGGTTCTTACGGGCGCAATGACGCCGGTGATGCCGTCATGGACGCGGCTTTCATTTCCTCCAAAGTGGGTCAGCCTGTGCGTGTGCAAGGCATGCGCCACGACGGTACGGCATGGGATCCCAAAGCGCCTGCATCGGTGCACCGTGCGCGCGCTGCGATCGATGCCGATGGCAAAGTGGTGGCTTATGACTTCACCACGCGCGCATTCTCCAGGGCCACCATTGACAGCAACGAGTCTGATCCCCGCGACAGCTTGGTGGGCATGGAATTGGGTCTGCCGCCCAAGGGCGGTATCACCTTCGGCATCCCCGAAGAAAGTTACGCCTTTGACAACAAGTTGTTGGCCTGGGAAGTCATTCCTGATTTGATCGACAGCGCATCCCCTATGCGCACATCGCACATGCGCGACCCAGTGGGTTTGCAAATTCAATTTGCCAGCGAGCAGTTCATTGACGAATTGGCCTATGCCACGGGCGAAGACCCCATTGCCTTCCGTGTGAAATACGCCAAGGCGCCGCGCGACATTGCCGTCCTCAAAGCCGCAGCCGAAAAAGCGGGCTGGGAGCCACGCGGCAAGGCCAAGCGCGATCGCTCGGGCGCTGTGCTGACAGGCCGTGGCATCGCGTATGCGCAACGCGCGGGCACCATCGTGGCGGTGGTAGCCGAAATTGAAGTGGACCGCAAAACAGGCCGCATTTGGGGCCGCAAATTCACGGTGGCGCACGACTGCGGATTGATCGTCAACCCACAAGGTTTGCGTTACACCATTGAAGGCGGTTTGGTTCAAGCACTGTCGAGAACACTCTATGAAGAGGTTCAGTTCTCTCCCGACAAAGTCAAGAGTGTCGATTGGAACAGCTACCCCATTCTGGAAATCAAAGACACGCCTGAGACCATCGACATTGTGCTGATCAATCGCCCCGAGGCGGCGCCGACAGGGGCTGGCGAAGCCACATGCCGTGTGGTGCCTGCAGCCATTGCCAACGCCTTCTTTGATGCGACAGGCGTTCGCATGCGTGAAGCACCGCTGAACCCAGCGCGCATCAAAAAATTGTTGAGCAAAACCTAAAGGAGCCGCTCATGCAAAAGCTTGTGAAACGCTTTGAAATGTCTTTGAAAACCAAATGGGCGCCTTTGATGGCGGCCGTGGTTTGGGGGCTTTGTGCTGTCACGCCATTGCGTGCACAGCCGGCCGCTGCTGCATTGGCCAATCCCCATGAAGCCATCTACATGTACAAATCAGCCGATCGAGAAGCTTGGCTGTTGGAGCGCGCCAAAAAAGAGGGTGGACTGACGCTTTACACCTCTTTGTCGCCCACAGAGTCAGGCCCGTTGTCGGCGATGTTTGAGAAAAAATACGGCATCAAGTTGACGATTTGGCGCGGACTGAGTGACGGCGTGGTGCAACGCGTGGTGAATGAAAGCCGCGCCAAGCGCCATGTGGTGGATGTGGTGGAAACCAACGGCCCAGAAATGGAAATTTTGGCCCGCGAAAAAATGTTGAGTGAGTTCTACAGCCCGCACATTGCCGACTTGCCGCAGGGCATGATTCCCAAGCACCGACTGTGGATGCCCGACCGTGTGAACTTTTTTGTGGTGGCTTACAACACCCAAAAAGTGAAGCCAGAAGAGTTGCCCAAACACTATGAAGGCTTTACCGAAGCCAAGTGGAAAGGCCGCATCGCCATAGAAGCCACCGATGCCGAGTGGATGGGTGGCTTGGTGAATTCGCTGGGTGAGCAACGCGGCATGGCATTTTTTAAAAAACTGTCTGATCAAAAACCAGATGTGCGCAAGGGTCACATTTTGTTGGCTCAAATGGTGGCAGCAGGCGAAACCGATGTAGGCCTGACCATCTACAACGCCAATGCGCAGTCTTTGAAACAGCGCGGCGCGCCCATCGACTGGGTGCCGATGGAGCCAACTTTGGCAAGACCGCAAGGTGTTGGCGTTGTGCGTCAAGCACCGCATCCCCACGCAGCCGCTTTGTTTGCCGACTTTATTATTTCGCCAGAGGCCCAGGCTTTGCTGAACAGCATGGGCCGCCCGCCTGCCAATCAAAAAGTGAAATCCAATTTGAACAATTTCAATTACGTCCTCACCGATCCTGGCATTGTGGTGGACGAGGCTGAAAAGTGGAACCAACATTGGACACGGCTTTTTTTAACCAAATAAATTCACCTGCCTGAGCAAAATCGACATGAGCACATCTATCTCCCAACTGAAAGAAGACTTGGCCATTGCCAACCAAATATTGGCCAATGAAGGCGTTTTCGATGGCTTTGGTCACATCAGCGTGCGCCATCCTGACAACCCTGAGCGCTTCTTCATTGCCCGAAGCATGGCGCCCGCCTCTGTGACGGTGCAAGACATTGTGGAGTGCGACTTGAACGGCGATGTGCACGATGCACAGGGACGCAAGTCGTATTTGGAGCGCTTCATTCACAGCGCTATTTTCAAAAAGCGTCCGGATGTCAATTCGGTGGTGCACAGCCATTCGCCTGCCATCATTCCCTTTGGCGTCACCGGTGCGCGACTGCGACCCATTTGCCACATGAGTGGCTTCTTGGGCAGCAATGTGCCGACCTTTGAAATTCGCAACACGTTGGGCGAAACATCGGACATGTTGATTCGCAACCAAAGCATTGGTGAGTCCTTGGCCGATACCTTGGGCAACAACACCGTGGCCTTGTTGCGCGGTCATGGCAACGTGGTGGTGGCCAACTCCATTCAACTGGCCGTGTTCCGAGCCTATTACACAGAAGGCAATGCCAAGCTGCAAGCCGATGCCATGCGAATGAGTTTTGGCATGGGATTGGGCGAGCCTGTGTATTTGTCGGAAGAGGAAGCGCGCAACTCTGCAGAGACCAATGCAGGTCAAGTTGAGCGTCCTTGGAATGTTTGGAAAAGCAAACTGCCCAAGCAAACTCATTGAAAGAAATTCAGCATGTCTCACCTCATCGCCCAAGCTTCTGCCTTCACTCGCCGAGGGACTTTGTGTTGCGCGGCCCTGGCTTTGTGCAGCACTTTGTGGAGCACCCAAGTCAGCGCGCAAAACGCAAGCAATGCTTATCCTTCAGGTCCCGTCACCTTGTTGGTGCCCTTCACAACTGGCACAGGTGCCGACCTGTTGGCGCGACTGCTCGGTCCCAAGTTGGCTGACAAGTGGAAAGTATCGGTGGTCACCGACAACAAAGCCGGTGCCAGTGGCTCGATTGGCACAGGTGTGGCCGCCAAGGCTGCGCCCAATGGGTTGACGGTGCTGGTGACGGCCACGGCTCACGGAACCTTCCCAGCCTTGATGCCCAAACTTCCCTTCAATCCACAACAAGCATTCTCACCCGTGATTTTGTTGGGCACCAGTGCGTTGGGTGTGGCAACGTCTGCCAAATCGCCCTTCAAAGATTTCAAAGAATTTCAAGACAGCGCAAAGAAACAACCCGGTGTGTTGAATTACTCATCACCTGGAACAGGTTCGCCGCAACACTTGGCCATGGAGTTGATGGCCCAAGAAACCAACATCAAACTGCTTCACGTGCCCTACAAAGGGACAGCAGGTGCTTTGACCGACTTGATGGGGGGTCACGTAGACGCCAGCATTGTGGCGCTGCAGACCGCAGCCCCGCATTTGCAAAACGGCGCTCTGCGCATGCTGGCTTTGATGAGTGCTGAACGTTCACCCGCATTTCCCAACGTGCCCACCTTGAAAGAATTGGGCGTGGCCAATGGTGTGGTTGAAACTTGGTACGGGGTGTTCGTCCCCGCGGCCACACCCGCGGACGTGGTGGCCAAACTCAATGCCGATTTCAACAGCTTGTTGCAATTGCCCGATGTGAAAGAAACCATGAACAAGCAAGGCATGGTCGTTGTGGGCGGCAAGCCCGAGCGCATGGGTGACTTGGCCAAGAACGAACTGAGTCGTTGGGCGCGGGTGGTTGAAAAAGCAGGCATCAAGGCCGAGAACTGATCATTTGTTCTCCGCATGTAACCAATTCCGTGGGAAAATTGAAATTAAATTACACCGGAGACAAGTCCTCATGCCCAGTCGCGCTACCAAAATTGTTGCCACCTTAGGCCCTGCATCCAGCGAACCCGCATTGCTCGAAGCCATGATTCGGGCGGGTGTGAATGTGGTTCGTTTGAACTTCAGCCACGGCAAAGCGCAAGACCACATTGACCGTGCGCGTTTGGTTCGCGAAGCTGCTGCACGCGCAGGTCGCGAAGTGGCCATCATGGCCGATTTGCAAGGCCCCAAAATTCGCGTTGGCAAGTTTGCAGAAGGCAAAGTGATGCTCGAGCCCGGCGCCAAGTTTGTGCTGGACGCATCGCGCACCGAACTCGGTGATTTGTCGGGCGTTGGCTTGGACTACAAAGAATTGCCCCGCGATGTGAAGGCTGGCGATGTGTTATTGCTCAACGATGGCTTGATTGTGCTCACCGTCGATTCGGTGAAGGGCGAGCAAGTGCACACCACCGTCAAGTTGGGCGGTGAGTTGTCCAACAACAAAGGCATCAACAAACAAGGTGGCGGCTTAACGGCGCCTGCCCTCACCGGCAAAGACATGGAAGACATCAAAACAGCGATGAGCTTCCAAGCCGACTACGTGGCGGTGAGTTTCCCCAAAAACGCCACCGACATGGAAATGGCACGTCAGTTGGCCAATGTTGCGGCTGCCCAATACAACCACAAGCCTGGCTTGATTGCCAAGATTGAACGCGCAGAAGCCATCCCCCGTTTGGAAGAAATTTTGCTGGCCAGCGACGGCATCATGGTGGCCCGTGGCGACTTGGCCGTTGAGGTCGGCAACGCAGTGGTGCCGGCTTTGCAAAAACGCATGATCAAGTTGGCGCGTCAGCACGACAAAGTCGTGATCACGGCCACGCAAATGATGGAGAGCATGATCACCAACCCCGTGCCCACACGCGCCGAGGTGAGTGACGTGGCCAATGCGGTGCTGGATGGCACCGATGCCGTCATGCTGAGCGCAGAAACAGCCGCCGGCAAGTACCCGCTCGAAACTGTGGAAGAAATGGCCAAGATCTGTTTGGCGGCAGAAAATGCTGAAGAGTTTGAACTCGATGGTGACTTCAGTGGCCAAACCTTCAGCCGCATTGACCAGTCTATTGCCATGGGCGCTTTGTTCACGGCGCACCACCTCAATGCCAAAGCCATTGTGGCGCTCACCGATTCAGGCTCTACCGCTTTGTGGATGAGCCGTCACCGCGTTAACATTCCCATTTATGCGGTGACCACCAAATTGTCTTCACAGCGCAAAATGGCGCTGTACCGCAATGTGCGCCCCTTGTTGATGGACACCAGTGCCGATCGCGATACCGCCTTGGTTCAGGCTGAAAATCATTTGAAGAGCCGCGGCATTGTGTCGGGCGGTGACATTTATGCCATCACCTGCGGCGAGCCCATGGGCGCGCCAGGCGGCACCAACATGCTCAAGATTTGCCGCGCAAGCGACTGAACAACCCATGGCTCAGCCAGCCCACGGACCAGCTTAGCCAAGCGGTCCAAAGAGTGTGGCTCATGAAGTGGGCGCCGCGCATTTGCTGAGACACGCCCAAGACCAAGCCCGCCAACAAGGCGCAAACCAACCAAATGCGAGCGCTGGGCGCGCCATTTTGACGCAGGCCGAAGTAGGCGGCCATGAAGGCGAATCCGGTGGAGGCATGGCCTGCTGGAAAACAATGCCCGCCGCCGCCATCCATTTCAAACACATTCCAGTGGGAGATGTAACTGGCCGTGCCGCCAAACACTTGCAGGTCCCATGGGCAGCTGGTTTTGCTGATGCCTTTGATCAGCGTCACTGCCAAAAGGGCGCACACCACCGATAAAAACAGGCCAGCTCGATCGCCGGTGGCCAGATGGCGCAAGCTGCCCCAGGGCCGCCAAATGCCAGCAGCCAAGGCCAGCAGCAGCACCCAGCCGGCATTGCGCATGCCTTCGTGCATCACCTTGACCATCCACCAGTTGTCGCGCAGCGCAAAACCGGTCGACTCTCCCCACCACTGCGCCATTTGCATGTCACCGCCTGAGAAGTCCCACGCCAGCAGGATCAACAGGCCGATCAAACTGATCACCGCATCGGGCCGCCAGGACGCTTGCGAGTGAAGGCTTGAAAAAAGGGGGCGGTCTTTGAACATGGCCGAAATCATAGTCTGACTTGCTAAAAAAACGGTCAACAAGGCTTCCAGTTGCTAAAATCCTTGCCAGTTACAAGCCGGTTACATGTCGCCAAATGAAGTTCATCATCTTGGCGGCGTCGCAACCTGGTTGCTTGCAAAAGATTTTTTAACTTTGGGATTTCACCATGGCACTCGTTTCAATGCGCGAGCTGCTGGACCATGCGGCCGCCAACGGCTACGGCATTCCAGCTTTCAACGTCAACAACCTGGAACAAGTTCAGGCCATCATGGAGGCGGCCAAAGAGACTGGCGCCCCCGTCATCATGCAAGCCTCCGCTGGTGCCCGCAAATATGCCGGTGAAGGTTTCTTGAAGTTGTTGATTCAAGCCGCTGTCGAGACTTATCCTGAAATTCCGGTGGTGATGCACCAAGACCACGGTCAAAGCCCCGATGTGTGCCAAGGCGCCATCAATTTGGGTTTCAGCTCCGTCATGATGGATGGCAGCTTGGAAGCTGATGGCAAAACCATTGCCAGTTACGAATACAACCTGGAAGTGACCCAAAAAGTGGTGGCCATGGCCCACAAGCTGGGTATCACCGTGGAGGGTGAATTGGGCTGCTTGGGTTCTTTGGAAACCATGCAAGGTGACAAAGAAGACGGCCACGGTACCGACGCCGTGATGACCCGCGAACAGCTCCTGACCGATCCTGAACAGGCGGCTGACTTTGTGAAGCGCACCCAGCTCGATGCCTTGGCCATTGCCATCGGCACCAGCCACGGCGCCTACAAGTTCACCCGCAAGCCCACGGGCGACATTTTGGCCATTGACCGCATCCAAGCCATTCACAAGCGCATCCCCAACACCCATTTGGTGATGCACGGCTCGTCTAGCGTGCCCCAAGACTTGTTGGCCATCATTCGTGAATTTGGCGGCAACATGAAAGAAACCTACGGCGTGCCCGTGGAAGAAATTCAAAAGGCCATCAAGTTTGGCGTTCGCAAAGTCAACATCGACACCGACATCCGTTTGGCCATGACCGCAGCGGTCCGAAAGTTCATGGTGCAAAACCCAGAGAAGTTTGACCCCCGCGAATGGCTCAAGCCAGCCCGTGAAGCGGCCAAACAAATTTGCAAGCAGCGCTACATCGAGTTTGGCTGTGAAGGCCAAGCGTCCAAAATCAAAGGCCACAGCTTGCAAGTGGTGGCGGCGCAGTACGCAAAAGGTGAGTTGGCGCAAGTCGTTCACTGAAATTGGCGAGATAATCGCAGCAACATGAACACTGCTGCCATCCACAATTCCGCTTTGCACACCTCCGCTTTGACATCCCTCACCTTGCTCGCTCGCGGCAAGGTGCGTGACAACTATGCTGTAGGCACCGACCGCATCCTGATGGTGGCCTCCGACCGCATCAGCGCCTTCGACGTCATCATGGGTGAGCCCATTCCAGGCAAAGGCGTCTTGCTGACGCAAATGGCTTTGTATTGGTTTGACAAGTTGGGCCCCAATGGCTTGAACTTGTGTCCCATTCACCTCACAGGGGATGCCCCCGAAAGCGTGGTCAGTGCAGCTGAAGTGCCTCAAGTCAAAGGCCGCTCCATGCTGGTCAAGCGCCTGAAACCCATTCCGGTTGAAGCCGTGGTGCGCGGTTATTTGGCGGGCAGTGGCTGGAAAGAATACCAAGAGGGCCAGCAAGTTTGCGGCGTGAAGTTGCCTGCTGGTTTGAAAAATGCCAGCAAGTTGCCCGAGCCCATTTACACGCCGGCTGCCAAAGCCGCTGTGGGCGATCACGACGAAAACATCACCTTTGAAAAAACGGTCGAGATGATTGGCCTCGATTTGGCCACACGCATCAAAGACATCAGCATTGCCATCTACAAAGCGGCCAGCGACATTGCGGCCCAAAAGGGCATCATCATTGCCGACACCAAATTTGAATTTGGTTTGGACGCCGATGGCACCTTGGTCTTGATGGACGAGGTGCTCACGCCCGATTCATCTCGCTACTGGCCTGCTGAAAGCTACATGGAGGGTGTGAACCCTCCCAGCTACGACAAACAGTATTTGCGCGACTGGCTCGAGAGCACCTTGGTCAATGGCAAACCCTGGGACAAAACCCCGCCAGCCCCTCGTTTACCCCGTGATGTGATTGAAAAGACCTCGGCAAAATACGAAGAAGCGCTGCAGCGATTGACGCGTTAATTCGCCAGCGCACTCAATGTTGAAGTGTCTTTCATGATCAGTTTGTTTCGCTCGGCCCCCGAACTCATGGTGCAGTACGCGCACTATCACCGTGATCGTCGCAACATCGTCACGCATCTGGTGGGCATTCCTTTGATCGTGTTGTCGATTGGCATGTTGCTGTCACTGGTGTCCTTCGACATTGGCGGCAACATCATCAGCTTGGCGGCGGTGCTGTGGGTGCTTTCAACAGCGTGGTATCTCACCCGCGGCAACTTGTTGTTGGGCTTGGCCACCAGCGCCGTCAACGGTGCTTTGATTGCCTTGGCCCACACCCCAGAGGCCGCCACAGGTTGGGGCCTCGGTGCGCTTTGGGATGCTGCCTGGTTTCCTGGTTTGGCCGTGTTTGTGATCGGTTGGATCATTCAGTTTGTGGGCCACATTTTTGAAGGTCGCAAACCTGCGTTTGTCGACGATGTGGTGGGCCTGTTGGTTGGCCCAATGTTCGTGGTCGGTGAGGTCTTGATGATGGCCGGCATGCTTCGCAGCATGCACGGCTTGATAGAGTCTCAAGCGGGCGCAACCCGCTGAGCTTACACAGAATCAGTTCAGCATCATGCTGAGCTTGCGGCGATAGCTCGACACCATGGCCGCTTGAGGGTCTTCTTGCACCGCACTCTTGCCCATCAGTTCAATGCCGCCAGCCGATTTGCCAGTGTGATCGGCACCGCCTTTGGGGATCACTGGGGTGAGCAACTCCAGCAAGCCCACCATGGTTTTGCGCGGTGCTTCGTCGTTCCATTTTTTGTCGCGCATGATGATCTCTAAGAGCTCGTCCATGGCGCCCGTCCAGTCGTCGCTGGCCAACAGCACGCGGGCTTTGGCAAAGCGTGCGTCGAAGTCGCGCTTGTTGGCGGCGATCAATTCGTCAAACTTTTCCAGGGGCCATTGGCCCATGGGGTCGGTGGTGACGAAGTTCAATGCGTCGAGCCATTGCTTCAATGCTTCAAAGCGCATTTTGAGAGGTATTTGCGACAAGCAGGGTTGGAGCACCGTACCTGCCGTGTCGAGTTGGCCCATGCTGATCAGCAGCTTAACGAGGTCAAATCGGGCGTCGTCGTTTTCGGGGTTGGCTTCCAAGGCTTCGAGCAACTTGCTTTGGGCAGTTTCCAAGTCGCCCGATTCCAACAAGGCTTCCGCTTCTTGCACTTCGGCTTCGGCCAAGACTTCGTTCTCGCCGGGGACGTGCTTGTCGAGGAATTCGCGCAGCTTGCCTTCGGGCACGGCGCCCATAAAGCCGTCGACGGGTTGGCCGTTTTTCAGCATCACGCAGGTGGGGATGCTGCGAATGCCAAAGGCGGCGGCCAGTTGTTGTTCTTGGTCGGAGTCGATTTTGACCAGTTTGAAGCGGCCGCCATAGGCTTCTTCCATTTTTTCAAGAAGTGGGCCCAAGGTTTTGCAAGGACCGCACCAAGGGGCCCAAAAGTCCACCAAAACAGGGGTGGTCATAGAGGCTGCAATGACCTCGGCTTCAAAAGTTTCTACGGTGACATCGATCATATTTACAAGACCTTGGGGCTAAACCTTAAAATTCAAGGATTCAGCTGAAATGGAAGTCTCAGCTGAGACAATTGTTCAATTTTCAACGACTGCGTCTTGACGCTTCAGCAAAGCCAAACATGACATCTACTGCATCCAAAGCCAAAACACGCATCGGCGTGGTCATGGGTTCCAGTTCCGACTGGGACACGATGCAACACGCAGTCCAGATTCTCCAACAGTTTGGCATCGATCACGAAGCCAAAGTGGTCTCGGCGCACAGAATGCCCGATGAAATGTTCACTTATGCCGAAACTGCGCTGGAACGCGGCTTGATGGCCATCATTGCTGGGGCGGGTGGCGCGGCGCACTTGCCAGGCATGTTGGCGGCAAAGACCGTGGTGCCCGTCTTGGGTGTGCCAGTGGCCAGCAAGCATTTGCAGGGCGTTGATTCTTTGCACAGCATTGTGCAAATGCCCAAAGGCATTCCCGTGGCCACCTTTGCCATTGGCGCAGCAGGCGCGGCCAACGCCGCTTTGTTTGCCGTGGCCATGCTGGCGCAACACGACGCCGCCTTGCAAGCCAAGCTGGCGCAATTCAGAAAAGACCAGACCGCCTTGGCGCAAGCGATGACATTGCCGCCAGTGGGCGCTGCGTGAACGGCATGACCAATTCAGTGTCTTTGTTGCCCGGCGGCAGTGCTGCCCAAGGCGCCACGGATGTGGCTGAGCCGCTCACTTTGGGTGTGATGGGCGGCGGTCAATTGGGCCGCATGTTTGTGCATGCCGCTCAAACCATGGGCTATTTCACGGCTGTGCTCGACCCCGATGCCAACAGCCCTGCTGGCCGCGTGAGCCATCGCCACATTCAAACCGACTACTCCGACCCCGCAGGCCTGCAGCAGTTGGCTGCGTGCAGTGCCGCCATCACCACCGAATTTGAAAACGTGCCTGCGCCAGCTTTGCAGGCATTGGCCCAGTTGCGACCCGTGTCACCAGGCGCGGATGCCGTGGCCATTGCGCAAGACCGCGCTGCCGAAAAGGCGCACTTCGATTCATGTGGCGTGCCTTGTGCACCTTATGCCGTGATTGAAACGACCGCCCAGTTGGAAGACGCTGTGCTGCACAACTTGCTGCCGGGTATTTTGAAAACTGCGCGCTTGGGCTACGACGGCAAAGGTCAAGTGCGTGTGAAAGACGCTGAGGCCTTGCGTGCAGCTTGGCAAGACTTGAAGCAAGTGCCCTGCGTGCTTGAAAAAATGTTGCCCTTGCAATTGGAATGCTCGGTCATTGTGGCGCGTGGCCGTGATGGCCAAATGGTGAATTTTCCGGTGCAACGCAATTTACACCGCGAGGGCATCTTGGCCGTCACGGAAGTTTACGAAGGTCATTTGCCCGCAGATTTGCAACAGCAAGCCGTGGCAGCTGCGCGCTCGATTGCTGAAGGCGTGAACTATGTTGGCGTGTTGTGCGTCGAGTTTTTTGTGCTGCAAGATGGCAGCATGGTGGTCAATGAAATGGCGCCCCGTCCCCACAACAGCGGTCACTACACCTTGGACGCTTGCGATCAATCGCAATTTGATTTGCAAGTGCGAACTTTGGCGGGCTTGCCTTTGACACAGCCGCGTCAACACAGCGCCGCCATCATGCTCAACTTGTTGGGGGATGTGTGGTTTGATGCAAACAACACCCTGCGTTTGCCCGATTGGGCTGCCGTGCTGGCCTTGCCTGGCACCCACTTGCATTTGTATGGCAAAACCGAAGCACGCAAAGCACGCAAGATGGGTCACCTCAACGTTACCGGCAATTCGCCTGCGCAAGTTCGCGACGTGGCCTTGAAGGCGGCGGCCATCTTGGGCATCGACGCTTTTTAAGTTGTTCGAACCCTGTTTTTCAACATTTGCACATGATCATCTCTGGCAACAACCCCGCCCATGTGCAACAAGCGGCTGACGCTTTGTGTGCAGGTGAGCTCTTGGGTTTGCCCACCGAAACAGTCTATGGTTTGGCAGCAGACGCCAACAACGAAACGGCTGTCGCCAAAATTTTCAAAGCCAAAGGCCGGCCCGCCAATCACCCCTTAATTGTTCATGTGGCCTCTTCAGCATCTGTCAACAACTTCGTCAGCGAAGTGCCTGCGTTTGCACAAGCACTAATGACGCAATTTTGGCCAGGCCCTCTCACCCTCATCTTGCCCCGGTTGCCAGACACCGCAGCAGCAGCGGCAGGCGGGCAAAACTCGGTGGGCTTGCGTTGCCCCTCCCATCCTTTAGCGCTGGCAGTGCTCAAGGCTTGTGCAGACAAAGGCGTGTGGGGTGTGGCCGCACCCAGTGCCAACATGTTTGGCCGCGTCAGCCCTACTTCGGCGGCGCATGTGCAAGCAGAATTTGGCGATGCACTTTTGATTTTGGATGGCGGTGAATGTGATGTGGGCATTGAGTCCACCATCGTTGACTGCACCCGCGGTGTGCCCGTGTTGTTGCGCCCTGGACAAATCAGCCGCACGCAAATCGAACAAGCTTGCGGTTTGAAATTGCACAACCCAGATGCATTGCCTACTGCGGCACCGCGTGCATCCGGCACATTGGCGTCGCATTACGCGCCATCGGCCAAGGTGCGTTTGATGCAGACAGCCGAGTGGCAAAAAGCATTGGCAGCCTTAGGTCCGCACACTCAAAACCTGGCCTTGTGGTCTGTTGAGAAACCTGCCAATGAACTGATGGGTGCTGGCTTGGTTTGGCGTGCTCTGCCTGCTGATGCAAACCAAGCTGCGCATGATTTGTTCAGTGTGCTCAGAGATTTTGATGCCCGAGGCGTGCGCACCATTTGGATTGAAATGCCGCCAGACACGCCCGAGTGGGAAGGTGTGCGC
The DNA here is from genome assembly GCF_003063605.1 of Limnohabitans sp. Hippo4. Taxonomy (NCBI): domain Bacteria; kingdom Pseudomonadati; phylum Pseudomonadota; class Betaproteobacteria; order Burkholderiales; family Comamonadaceae; genus Limnohabitans; species Limnohabitans sp. Hippo4. Next base: position 211,821 of record NZ_NESE01000004.1, read on the forward strand.
GACCGGATTCAGCGCGCTGCGGCTTGAGCACCGCCCACAAAAAAACACCCCGAAGGGTGTTTTTTTGTGGCGCATTGAATGCGATTAAAACTTCATGCCGACACCCAAGCTCACACCAATGGGGTTGAGTGTGATGTCCAAGGTTTGGCCTGTTGACAAGGTGTTGCGTGTCTTGAGGGGTGTCTTGGTGATGGACCCATCCACAAACCAACGCTCGTCAATTTTGTATGACGCACCCACTTGCATGGTGGCGGCCAACTTCGATTGAATCGACAAGGTGGTGGGCGTTAAGGGCGTGCCGCCCGTCAGGCCTGACAAGGCTGCAGTGGTGTGCTCGCCATCAAACTTGGCATAGGTGACGCCTAAGCCCAAATAGGGGCGGAACATGCCATTGGCTTCTCCAAAACGGTACTGCACCATGACGGTGGCGGGAATGGCTTTGGTGTCACCAATTTTGCCTACGCCAGCGATGGTGCCAGCGCCATACAAGTTGTGCTTGAAGGGCAATGCCAAAGGCAAGTCAATGGCCACACTGTTGCTGAGCATGTAGGTGATGCCGCCGGCAATTTGTGTGCTGTTGCTCACGCCAGATTGCGCGCCTGGCAAAGAAGGTGCTGACAAGTTGCCGCTGGTGACTTGGGGCGCCAGTTGCATGATGCCACCGCGAACCAACCAGCTGCCCTGCGATTGGGCGAGCGCATTGCTTGACATCGTGAGTGAGGCGACTGCTGCCAAGGCAGACAGAGCAAAGCAGAATTTTGAAGTCATGAGGGTTCTCCTTTGCAACGTGTTACAGCCAACCAGCAGTGGCCAATGATTTGGCAACCAATTGGCTTAGCAACTGATAGCCCAAGGGTGTGGGGTGGAAGCCATCTGAGAAGGCGTAGGTTTGCCACCAGTTGGCGCCGCCTGTGGCGCCTGCAGGCGGTGTCATGGCCGACAAATTCGCCGCTGTACAAGTTTGGAAGTTGTAAGTGGGCAAGCCATCTGCGCCTACACCGGTGATAGGACACGCGGGCGTGGTGACATTGGTCAGACCGTACTGCGCAGGGTTGGCCACTTGGTCATTGAAGGCTGTGTAGAAATCAACCAACACCACGCGTTTGTCGTTGGCCACCAAAGTTGCCAAGCGTGAGTTGAAGGCTTCGATCCAAGACTTGAACAGAGCTTCTGACTGAGCACGTGCACCAGCACCAGTGGCACCACCACCATAGGCGGCAGCAATGCCACTCAGCACCATTTGGAAGCGAGGCGTGTTGGTGATGCCGGGCATGTTAAGCACAGCAACGCGTTGAGCGCCCTTGTCCAATGCGTTGGCTTTGATGCTGTTGTAAAACTTATCGGCCAAGGCCACCATGTAGGTGCCGCCCACTTGGGCCATGCCAGCTTGACCACCAGCCAACATGGGGCCGAGTGTGGTGGCTGGAATGAGCGTGCCGGCCATGGCTGCAAAGCTGGCGCCACCATCTTTGGCGGCACCCAGATAAGCACCCACCAAATCGGCAGCGTCATTGCCGCCGCCATCAATCAGCAACAAATCAGAGCTGCTGTAATTGCCGGCAGAACTGGCCACTTGCAATTGGTAAGTGATGGAGAAAGGTGATGCACCCGCGCCAGTTTGGGGGTTGATGTTGTTGATGCGTCCGCCGCCCACTGCATAGCTGGTGCAACCAGGCACCACAGCAAAAGGTGATGCTGCAGCGCCGGTGTACTTGAAGAAGTTACACAACTGGGGTGTGCCCAAGAGCGCTGCAATGCGCTCGGTCCAGACGGTATTGGGTTCGCTGGGGCTGTCTTGTACCGAGAAAATACGGCCATTGGTGGGAATGCCTTTGAACACTCCACTGTCTGCCAGGCTGTCGCCCATGACTTTGACAGATGAAATGCCCGCCAGCCGGCTGGTTTGGTCACCGCCCCCGCCGCCGCATGCGGCCAGCAAGGCAACCACTGCCGTGCTGAGCAGTGCTATTTTCCATTTCTTGGATGTCATCGTTCACCTCTTTGCTTGTCTCTGAGACGTATTAAAAAAAAGAACGCCCGTTCTTTTCAGATGATCTTAAGCAGAGGTGCAGGAGGAAGTGATGGGGTAAGTACCAGTGGGCTATGACTTTTTGTCATCCTTGACCACCCACTCCAGAAGTTTGTCCAAAGCGGGGCGCGCCGCATTCGCATTGGGGTGGTTCACGATCACCACCAGCACATAGCGTTGGCCGCTGAGACCTTCCACATAGCCTGCCAATGACGCCACATCGCGCAGGCTGCCAGATTTGAGCTGGGCTCTGCCAATCGCAACAGACTGGGGCAAGCGATCTTTCAAGCGCGCCACGGTGCCATCCACACCTGCAATGGCCAATGAGTTTTGCAGCGCACTGGCGTATGAACTGTGCAGACCCGACTGCAGCAAGGCACCGAGCGCTTGTGCGTTGCTGCGTTCCTCGCGAGACAAGCCAGAACCATTTTCCAGCACAGGCAGTGCATGATCTTTCAAGTTCTGTCGCCACCACTGCAAGACCATGGCGCGCGAAGATTCAAATTGACCAGGCCTTTGTTGGCTCGACAAACTTAAGAAAAGCTGCTGCGCCATCACGTTGTTCGAAAACTTGTTGATGTCGGCCACGATGTCGGACAAGGGCAAGGAGGGCGCCTCTAGCCAAAGGCTGGCGCGGGCAGGTGTGATGCCATCGCGCACTTGGCCCACCAGTTTGCCACCTGCTTGTTGCCACAAGGCGTGGACCATGCGCGGCGCAAAACTTTGTGGTTGAACATAAGCCACGGGCCATTTTTGTTCGCCACAAGCGACGGGGTAGGTGCCGTTAAAACGAACGAAGTCGGGGTTGGAGAAGTCAGCCTTGAGTTGCGTGCGCCAATCTTGACAGGGCGCTTGCGACAAGGGCACCGTTGTCGACCATTGCAAGTTGCGCAGGGGTGGCTCGCTGTCGATCTGAACTTCACCGCGCGCAGGGTTCGGTGTGAATTTGAACAGCAACGCATTGAAGTTCAGCAACAAGCCTTGAGGGGCCACGTTGTAAGGCCGCAAAGGTTCGTCATCGAAACTGGCCGGGTTGCGTGCAGGCAAGTCAAACACGCTGCCATCCAAAATGATGTCCCCTCGAATCTCGCGCACCCCTTTTTGTTGGATGGCTTCGATCAAAGCTTGCAAGCGCTCGACCACCAGTTTGGGATCGCCGCTGCCCTTGAGGTAGAGGTTGCCTTGCAGCACACTGTCTTTGACCGGGCCGTCGATGAAGACACGGTTGCGCCAAGTGAAGTCGGGGCCCAGCATCGACAAAGCCGCTGAGGTGGTGATCAACTTCATGACGGACGCGGGGTTCATCTCTGCGCTGGCGCGATGGCTGAGACGGGCCATGGGCAAGGGTGCATCGGGTGTGGCCTGAACGGGTCTGACCAAGATGCTGATGGCTTCGCGGGGAATGTTGGCTTGCTTCAAAGCAACACTCACACTGGGTGGCAAGCTGTCTTTGGCAGCGGGTGGGCTGTTGGGTTTGGCGGCAGCCGTTAGGCACAGGCAGACACAGGCCAAAACACACCCCATGGAGCGGCCACTCGTCGATAGGTCAACCCAGAAAGAAAAGGTCTTGCGCATCCCTGAAGTCTAGCCGGCTCTGTCAAAGCCAGACGTGCATGCAAATTGAAAGGCCCAAGCAGGACGTATCATTGGGACATGGCTTTTTCTTCCCAAACTGTTGGCCGTCTGGCTGCTGTCATCACGGTCCTGATTTGGACGTCTTTCATCATTGTGGCGCGCGCCTCGGCATCGCATGTTTTGTTGCCCCTGGACATTGCCTGTGCGCGCATCATCGGCGCCAGCAGCATCTTGTTGCCTTGGGCTTGGTGGTTGATGCGCGCTGAACGTCAAAGCGGTCAGAAGGTGGGCTCTTTGTTGGGCTTGTCACCTTTGCCCTTGCGCATCACCGTTCAAGCCGGATTTTTTGGCGGATTTTTGTATGCCGTGTTGGCGTACATCGGTTTCTTTTATGCGCCTGCAGGGCACGCCTCGGTGTTGATGCCTGGCAGTTTGCCTCTGTGGACCACGCTGTTGATGTGGCTCTTTTTGCGCGAGCAAATTGGCTTGAACCGCGCCATCGGTTTGCTCATGATTGTGTGCGGTGATGTGTTGGTGGGTGGCATGAGCTTGCTCAAGGCATTTGAGGGTGGCGAAGTGTGGATTGGCGACGTGCTGTTCATGACGGCCGCGTTTTGTTGGTCGGCCTACAGCGTCACGGTGCGCCGCTATGGTTTAGATGCCGTGCGTGCCACCATGGCCATCACGGCGTTTGCCTTGGTCTGCTTTGTGCCAGGCTACGCGGTGTTGGTGAGTTTGGATGTGTTGCCAAGCCACATGGCGCAAGCCTCTTGGTCGGAGATCGTGTTTCAAGCGGTCTTTCAAGGCGTGGGCTCGGTGGTGATTTCGGGCATTACCTTCACACAAATGATTCGCGCTTATGGGCCGGTTAAATCCACCATGATCACAGCCTTGGTCCCGGGTTTGTCGGCTCTGGGCGCCGTGGTGTTTTTGGGTGAGCCCTTGTCTTGGAATTTGTGGGCTGGTTTGGCCCTGGTCACTGGTGGCATTTTGTTTGGTGTACGCCAAGCTTTGGTGAAACAATCGACCTGAACTTTCATGCCGCATCCTTTGAAATTTATAGCGTTTGAAACCAGCACTGACATGATGTCGGTGGCGCTAGGGGTGGGCGATCAAACGTGGCACCTGCACACGCAAGGCGGCGCCAACGCGTCAGCGCAATTGATTCCCAGCATTCACAACTTGCTGGCGCAAGCGCAACTTCGCCTGTCTGACCTCAGTGCGTTGGTCATCGGTCATGGGCCTGGGTCGTTCACAGGCCTTCGAACCGCCTGTTCAGTGGCGCAAGGTTTGGCCATGGGGGCCAAACTGAAAGTGATACCCGTCGACACCTTGATGGCGGTGGCCGAAGATGCCCGCGCCAGTTTGTCAACAGCGCTCACATCGCAAGTCAGTGTGGTGATGGATGCCCGCATGGGCGAGGTCTATGGCGGTGCCTATGCGTGGCACGCCGACAGTGCGCAGTGGCACGCCACAGTGCCTTTGCAAGTAGGACCGCCGGCGCAAGTAGCGCAAGCCCTGATCACCGCGCATGAGGTGTCGGGTGTCTTGGCAGGCAATGGTTTTGAAGTTTACCCAGAAGCTTTTTCTGAAGCCTTGGCAAAGCGCAGCGATACACCTGTGGTGTGCGTGCCCGCCGTGCCCCATGCTTTGGCTTTGCTGCGTTTGGCGCCTGCACTCTGGACTGCAGGCAAAGCGGTTGACCCTGAAGCTGTGCAGCCGCTTTACATCCGTGACAAAGTTGCCCAAACCACCGCCGAGCGTGAAGCCATCAAGGCGGCCAAATTGGCAGGGCTGGCACCGGAGGGGTCATGACGGCGCTGACCCTGGGCCAAACACTTGAAACCGAGCAACTCACGGTGGCGTTGACCACCTTGACAGAGGCCGATGTGGAGGCCTTGGTGGCTGTGGAGAAGTTGGCTTACTCTCATCCTTGGTCATTGGGCAATTTCAGAGACGCATTCAAAGCCGGCAATTTGGCACAAGGCTTGAAGGCCGGCGATCAATGGGTGGGCTACTTCGTGGCCATGCAAGTGCTCGATGAAGTGCACTTGCTGAACATCACCGTGGCGCCCACGTTTCAGCGCCAAGGTTGGGCGCGTTGTTTGCTGCAATCCTTGAGTTTGTGGTCGCAAGTGCATCAGGCCAGCAGTTTGTGGTTGGAGGTTCGCGAAAGCAATGCGCGCGCGCTCAAGCTCTATCAAGCCTTTGGCTTTGAACAAGTGGGATTGCGAAAAGACTACTACCCTGTGGGCAGAAGCAGCCGCGAAGCTGCCGTGGTGATGCGCATGGCACTAAACTCTACCCAATGACCGACCACACTGACATTGACACCCGTTTTGAATTGGACGATCGCCAACGCGCGATGCTGGCCGAGATGGGCGTGCGTGTGTGGATGCCCAAGTCGAAGCCTCAGGCCACACCCCTTGCAGAAGAAGCTGTACAGACACCTGCAAGTGCACCTGTCACTGCACCTGCCTCATCAGCAGTTGCTGCGCCTGTGTCCGCGCCTGCGTCTGCGGCAGAGCCTGTTCGGTCCACAACGCCACCGCCCAAAATGGTCACGGTGCCCGTGGTGGACATTTCGGCATTGCCCGAAGGCATTGCGCAGATGGATTGGGCGGCCCTGCAAACAGCGGTGTCGTCGTGCACGGGGTGCGGCTTAAGCCAAGGCCGTCAACAAGCCATTCCGGGAGAAGGTCCTGCCACCGCTGACTGGATGGTGGTGGGCGATGCGCCTGGCGAGGATGAAGACAAAGCAGGGACCAGCTTTGCCGGTCCCGCAGGTCAACTGCTAGACAACATGTTGAAGGCTTTGAGTCTGACGCGCGCTGACGTTTACATCACGCATGCCCTCAAATGCCGCACGCCTGTGGGCCGCAGCGCCAGCCAAGTTGAGGTGTCGCATTGCGCGTCTTACTTGGCCAGGCAAGTGGCCTTGGTGCAGCCCAAAGTGATTTTGGCAATGGGCCGAACGGCGGCCTTGGCTTTGCTGCAAAGCACCGAGCCCTTGGGCAAGTTGCGCGCAGAAGTGCAAAGTTTCCACGGCGTGCCTGTGGTGGTCACTTATCCGCCAGCTTATTTGCTGCGCAATCAGGCCGACAAGGCCAAGGCTTGGGCCGATTTGTGCCTGGCTGCCAGCCTGGTGCAGTCTTAATCAGTCCTGCGCTGGCGCGGGCTTGGCTGGCCACAGCACGCTGGCAATCGACACCACCATCAAACCCATGGCGGCCCAGTCTTGCCAATGCAGGGTTTCATTCAAAGCCCAAGCGCCACTGAACACGCCCAAGATGGGAATCATCATCACACTCAAGGTGGAGGCCACGGGCGGCAAACTACGGGCCAAGTAAAACCAAGCGGCGTGGGCAAAGCCAAAGACCAACACGGCGTTGTACACAATGGAGGCCCAGTGCGTGGCGCTCGGTTCTTGCCAGCGATCGAACTCAAACGCAAACGACAAGAGGCCCATCACCACGGTGGTCATGGCCGTCATCCAAAAAGACAAAGTGAGTGTGGGCAAGGGGATGCTGGTGCGACGGAGCAATTGCGTGCCCAAGGCCCAAGTACTGGCGGCCACCAGGGCTAACACCACGCCAATGGGCTTGCCTGACAGGTTGGACAACTCGTGCCAAAGCAGCAAGACCACGCCCAATGCCGCAGCTGCAACGCCGCCCCATGCGCGTTGCGCCAATTGATTCTTGAACACCCAAGCGCCAATGAGCGCAGAAAAAATGGGCATGGTGTATCCCAAAATGGCCGAACGGCCGCTGGACAAATACTGCACAGCCAAAATGATCAAGGCATGCCAAATGAACATGTTGAAAATGGCCAGCACCAAGAGTTCACGCCAATAGCGCCTTGGAATTTGGAAAGGCACTTTCATGGCCCACAGGCCCAGGCCCAGCACCGGGGTGCCAATCAGCAAGCAGATGAAACGAAAAGTGAGGGGTGGAAAGCCCGTCACTCCCATTTTCATGATGGGCCAGTTCAGGCCCCAGACAACGGTGAGAAGTGCCAAGACCAGCCATTGGCGCGTGGTGAGTGAGTGCATGGGGCGATCTTAGAGGCAAACGGCTGGCATTGCTTTATCTGGGGCCGTCTGCTTGAGGCTGGTCGTTTGAAGCCTTTAAAATCAGGGCATGACCTTCTTAGAACAACTGCAAGGCGCCGAGCGCCAAAACGGCTCCCTGTTGTGTGTGGGCTTGGACCCCGAACCCAGCAAATTCCCTGCGGGCATGAAGGGCGACGCCAGCAAGATCTTTGATTTTTGCGCGCAGATTGTCGATGCTACGGCCGATTTGGCCATTTCGTTCAAGCCCCAAATTGCGTACTTTGCGGCCTACCGCGCCGAAGACCAATTGGAAAAACTGATGGAACACATGCGCCGCAATGCGCCGCATGTACCTGTCATTTTGGATGCCAAACGCGGCGACATTGGCTCGACTGCCGAGCAATACGCCAAAGAAGCCTTTGAGCGCTATGGTGCCGACGCGGTCACCTTGTCGCCCTTCATGGGCTTTGACTCTGTGCAGCCTTATTTGAAATACCACGGCAAAGGCGCGTTCTTGTTGTGCCGCACGTCCAACCCTGGCGGCGATGATTTGCAGAACCAACGTTTGGCTTCTGTAGAAGGCCAGCCGCTGATGTACGAACACATTGCCAAGCTGGCGCAAGGCCCTTGGAATTTGAACGGTCAATTGGGCTTGGTGGTGGGCGCAACTTACCCTGCAGAAATTGAACGTGTGCGCAGCTTGGCGCCCACCTTGCCTTTGCTCATTCCAGGTGTGGGTGCGCAAGGTGGCGATGCGGTGGCCACCATCAAAGCGGGTTACCGCCAAAGCCATGGCGCCACGACAGGTGCGGTCATTGTGAATTCATCACGCGCTATTTTGTATGCCTCATCAGGTGATGACTTTGCTCAAGCCGCGCGCAAAGAAGCCATGCGGACACGGGATGTCCTAAAAGCCGCAGCGCAAGGCTAAGCGGCTTCGGGTCACACAATGGTGTTCAGCGTCCTCACGCCTAGCCGCGTGCAGGGCGCTTTATTTTTGGAGCAATCGCTTTAAGTAACGACCTGTGAAACTGTCTGGATTCTCTGCCAGAGTTTCGGGCGTGCCAATGCCCACAACCGTACCACCACCGGAGCCGCCTTCAGGGCCCATGTCAATCAACCAATCGGCGGTTTTGATCACATCCAAGTTGTGCTCAATTACCACGATGGTGTTGCCAGCGTCGCGCAGTTGGTGCAACACTTTCAGCAGCAATGCAATGTCGGCAAAGTGCAAACCTGTGGTGGGCTCATCCAAGATGTACAAAGTGCGGCCGGTGTCGCGCTTGGACAATTCGAGTGCCAACTTCACACGCTGCGCTTCACCACCCGACAAGGTGGTAGCCGCTTGCCCTAAGCGGATGTAGCTCAAACCCACATCGAGCAAAGTTTGCAGCTTGCGCGCAATGGCGGGCACGGCGCTGAAGAATTCGTATGCCGCTTCAACCGTCATGTCGAGCACTTGGGCAATGTTCTTGCCTTTGTACAAAATTTCCAAAGTTTCGCGGTTGTAGCGTTGGCCGTGACACACGTCGCAAGGCACATACACGTCGGGCAAGAAATGCATTTCCACCTTGACCATGCCGTCGCCTTGACACGCTTCGCAGCGGCCGCCGCCATTGGAGGCATTGACGTTGAAGCTGAAGCGGCCCGGGCCATAACCGCGTTCGCGTGCAGCAGGCACTTCCGTCATCAAATCGCGAATGTGGGTGAACAAGCCGGTGTAAGTGGCGGGGTTGCTGCGGGGTGTGCGGCCAATCGGCGACTGGTCCACGTTGATCACTTTGTCAAAGTGGTACAGACCCAAAATGTCTTCGTGTGCGGCAGGTTCATCATGCGCACGGTGAATGCTGCGCGCTGCCGCGGTGTACAAAGTTTCGTTGACCAGTGTTGACTTGCCAGAACCCGACACACCTGTAACGCAAGTCAGCAAGCCCACAGGAAATGCAACGCGCACATCTTTCAAGTTGTGGCCTGTGGCGCCAATGATTTCGATGAAGTCTTTGCCGGGCGCGTGACGCTGGGCAGGCACTTCAATGGCTTTGCGGCCAGACAAATATTGCCCTGTCAAAGAATCGGGTGCCAACAAAATGTCTGCGCAAGTGCCTTGCGCCATCACGCGGCCGCCATGCACGCCTGCGCCTGGGCCCATGTCGATCACATGGTCGGCAATGCGGATCATGTCTTCGTCGTGTTCTACCACCAGCACGCTGTTGCCAATGTCACGCAAATGTTGGAGAGTGCCAATGAGGCGGTCGTTGTCGCGCTGGTGCAAACCAATGCTGGGTTCATCGAGCACATACATCACGCCTGTGAGGCCAGAGCCAATTTGGCTTGCCAAGCGAATGCGTTGGGCTTCGCCGCCCGACAGGGTGTCGGCACTGCGGTCGAGGCTCAAATAGTTCAAGCCAACGTCGTTCAAGAACTTTAAGCGCGAGCCAATTTCGCGCACCACTTTGTCGGCAATTTCGGCTTTGGCGCCACGCAGCTTCAAGCTTTGGAAATACGTTTGGGCTTCGCCCAGGGTGACATGGTTCACTTCGTAAATGGCGCGCGCTTGATCGCCCTCGCCTACGCGCACATGACGCGCTTCGCGGCGCAAGCGTGTGCCCTTGCAATCTGAACAAGCATGGTGACTGCGCATGCGCGCCAAGTCTTCGCGCACCACACTTGAATCGGTTTCTTTAAAACGTCGCGTGAGGTTGGGGATGATGCCCTCAAACGGATGCTTCTTGCTGACGCGTTTGCCTTGTGACGCACCCGACTCGACGATGTAACTGAACTTGATGTCTTCTTCACCGGAGCCCCACAAGATCACGTGACGCACGTTGTCGGGCAAAGATTCGAAGGAAGCTTCCACATCAAATGCGTAATGCTTGGCCAAGCTTTCCAGCATGCTGAAATAAAAACCATTGCGACGGTCCCAACCTTTGATCGCGCCACTGGCCAAGCTCAAAGAAGGAAAGGCCACAACACGGTCAATGTCAAACACCTCGGTGGTACCCAAGCCATCACACGTGGTGCAAGCGCCCATGGGTGAGTTGAACGAGAACAAGCGTGGCTCAAGTTCCGCAATGGAATAGTGGCACACAGGACACGCAAACTTGGCGTTGAACAGATGCTCTTTGCCCGTGTCCATTTCAACCGCGACCGCGCGTTGCTCTGCCAAGCGCAAAGCCGCTTCAAAACTTTCGGCAATGCGCTGGCGCAGTGCATCGCGTGCTGGCGCTTCGGCTTCATGGCGAATTTTGAGACGGTCGACCACCACATCGATGTCGTGCTTTTCGGTTTTCTTCAAGGTGGGCAAGTTTTCCACTTCGAAGGTTTCGCCGTTGATGCGAAAGCGCACATATCCGAGGGCTTGCATTTGCTCAAAGACTTTTTCAAACTCACCTTTGCGCTCGCGCGCAATGGGCGCCACGATCATGAGGCGCGTGTCTTCGGGTAATTCCAAAACGGCATCGACCATTTGGCTCACGGTTTGCGCTTGCAGTGCCAAGTTGTGATCGGGGCAATACGGTGTGCCTGCGCGGGCAAACAACAAGCGCAGGTAGTCGTGAATTTCGGTCACGGTGCCCACAGTGGAGCGCGGGTTGTGGCTGGTGGCTTTTTGCTCGATGGAGATGGCGGGCGACAGGCCCTCAATCAAATCCACATCGGGCTTGTCCATCAGTTGCAAAAACTGGCGCGCATAAGCCGACAAACTTTCAACGTATCGGCGCTGGCCTTCTGCATACAAAGTGTCAAAGGCCAAGCTGGATTTGCCAGAACCGCTCAGCCCCGTGATCACCACCAGTTGGTTGCGCGGAATGTCCAGGTCGATGTTTTTGAGGTTGTGGGTACGGGCGCCGCGCACGCTGATGTGCGTTTGGCGCAGGGCGCTGGCGAGGTAGGCACCATCGTCTGAATTGTGGGCAGCCAGGGCGGCCTCTTGCCGCGCAGCCGCCAGCTCAGCTTCCAACTGACGAACTTTGTCCATGGCACTAAGTGGCGTTGCCAAGGTGGTCAAACTAGCGGGGGCGTTGGGAGCGTTCAAAATCGGAGTGCCAAACAAAACCCTCGATTATCGCCAGTTCAGACCGTCCTGTCTTGATCTGCCAGTCAGCACTCGAAAGGCGGTTTCGTTGGGCAACAAAAAAGCCAGCTGACGCTGGCTTTTTGTGAGCCACCCCTCAAGGTGGCTTGGCGGGCTGAAGGCCCTGAGCTTAGGCCTTTTTGGCGTAGGCAGAGCACCAGCCATTGCCGGCCACTTGCTTGCCTGCAAACAGAGGGCAACCACCCGCTGCGTCGGAAGGTTTGCCTGTGTACAGAGCGCAATTGCTGCATTTTTGGCCAGCAGCGTACTTGGGGTTCTTCACTTTGGAGGCGTCAGCGGCGTAAGCCAATGCTGTAGCCTGTGGGTCTTTTTCGTTGACCATGGCTTGAGCCATGGCTTGGGTAGCTGCCAAGGCTGTACCGCCTAAAGCCACTTGCATCATGAAAACGCGACGATTGGTTTGTTTCATAAAATCTCCAGTGAAGTTGCAAAAAATTAATCCGGACGAATATTAACGTCAAAAATGAATTGTCGTCTCTGCCCTCGGCCAACAACTTGATTGATTTAGTCAAGGAATTGCGTCTGACAGGGAATGCTCCCTGAATCAGGGACAATCAGGGCTCAGAATAACCCTTATGCATGTAACCCCTTCCCCAGTTTCCAACCCGACAGTGACGCCTTCTCACGGCGGTGCTGACGCGCTCATGACCGGCCTTGAAAAGCGTTCCAGCTTCTCTTTGGCGTCCATTTACGCCTTGCGGATGTTGGGCTTGTTTGTGGTGCTGCCCGTTTTTGCCATCGAAGCTGCCAAATACCCTGGCGGGACCGATGCGGCCCTGGTGGGTTTGGCCATGGGCATTTATGGACTGACTCAGGGAGCCTTGCAGCTGGTTTTCGGCGCGGCCTCCGATAAATTGGGCCGCAAAAAAGTCATTGTCTTTGGCTTGTTGGTCTATGCCGGCGGCAGTTTTGTTGCCGCCGCCGCCGACTCTTTGTCGGGCCTGATTTTGGGCCGATCCTTGCAGGGTGCAGGGGCTGTCTCTGCGGTGGTCACAGCTTTGTTGGCCGACCAAACACGTGACGTGGTTCGCACCAAGGCCATGGCCTTGATTGGTGCCAGCATTGGTTTGATGTTCGCTTTGTCTCTGATTTTGGCGCCCGCTTTGAACACAGTGGCTGGTTTGCCCGGCTTGTTCACCCTCACAGGCGTGTTGGCCTTGGGCGGGGTGGTGGTGGCCATTTGGTGGGTGCCGCCTGAGCCTCCCCACCAAATTGCAGTACCCAAGGGCAGTTTGAAGGAAGTCCTGACGCATGTGCCCTCCCTTCGCAACAATTTAGGTGTGTTTGTATTGCATGCCGTGATGTTAGCCATGTGGGTGGCTGTGCCGCAAATGTTGGTAGACGCTGGCTTGTCCAAAGAGCACCATTGGTGGGTCTATTTGCCTGCTGTGTCTTTTGGCTTTTTGGTCATGGGCAAAACCCTTTTTCCGCTAGAGCGCAAAGGGTATCTCAGAGCGGTGTTTTTAGCTTCGGCCATGGTCATTGCCTTGGTCATGTTCAGCCTGGCGCTGGTCGCTGGTGGCAAGCCTGATTTAGGGTGCCTTGCCGCTATCTTGTTTGTTTTTTTCTGCGGCTCCAACATTTTGGAGGCCTGCCAGCCCAGCATTGCATCCCGTGCGGCGCCTCCTCATGCCCGAGGTACAGCCATGGGCTTTTACAACACCTTGCAGTCTTTGGGCTTTTTTGCGGGCGGTGCTGCAGGTGGCGCCCTCATGAAAGCAGGCGGCGCGCAGGTTTTATTCGGGGTGTGTGGCCTGGCCACTTTGGTCTGGCTTTTGGTTGCATGGTTCATGGCACCCATTGAGGCACCGGCCCGCTAACAAGCATAATTGCGACTGTTCACTTCAAGAGATTTCAAGGAAATAAACATGGCATCCGTCAACAAAGTCATTCTGATCGGCAACTGTGGCCGTGACCCCGAAATTCGCTACTTGCCTTCTGGCCAGGCCGTGGCCAACATCAGCATTGCCACCACCAGCCGCCGCAAAGACCGCACCTCTGGCGAAACGGTTGAAGACACCCAATGGCACCGCGTCACTTTTTACGACCGCCTGGCCGAGATTGCTGGCGAGTACGTCAAAAAAGGCCGCCCCATTTATGTCGAAGGTCGTCTGAAGTACGGCAAGTACACCGACCAAGCCGGCGTTGAGAAAAACACCGTCGACATCATCGCCACCGAAATGCAATTGCTCGGCGGCCGTGAAGGCATGGGCGGCCCCAGCGGTGGCGACGAAGACGGTGGCGCGCCTGCTCGCCGTCCTTCAGCCGCACCCCGTCCAGCGGCCAGTGCGCCTGCTAGCCGACCCGCCGCCAAGCCTGCCAGTGGTTTTGATGACATGGACGACGACATTCCGTTTTAAGCCGCATTCGCAGCCCTTAAACACCACGAGCCTGTTCTTTGCAACAGGCTTTTTTGTCAGCACTTGTATACCCCATGGGGTATATGATAAGATGACGCTTTCGTTGGAGACGACATGAAAAAGAGCTTTGAAATTTCATCTGGACTCAAAGGCGCCGTGTTGGCTGTTGGCTTGGTATTGGGTTGCAGCCATGCCTATGCACAGGGCGTGCAAACAGGGCCTGCTGTGAAGGTCATCACCGCTGGGAAAAAATCAGTTGCCAACATCAACGACATTGACGGCGTGGTGGAAGCGGTGATGCAAAGCACTTTGTCCTCTCAAATTGCGGGTCGCGTGCTCAGCTTGAATGTCAAAGCCGGTGACCGCGTCAAAGCTGGCCAAGTCTTGGCCACGATTGACGACAGAGAAACCCAAACAGGCGTGTTGAGAAGCCAAGCGCAATTGCAGCAAAGTGATGCCGAACTTCGTCAGTTGCAAATCGCTTTAAAGCGTACCCAAGATTTAAAAACACAAGGCTTTGTCAGTTCTGCGGCACTGGACCTGGCCGAGGCGCAATACAAAGCGGCCAAAGCCGGGCGTGACAGTGCGGGTGCAGCAACTGACCAGGCCAAAGTGACGCAGTCTTTTTCAAAAGTAACGGCTCCGTATGACGCATGGGTGTTGGAAACATCGGCACAAGCAGGCGACTTGGCATTGCCCGGCAAACCATTGATGACGGTGTATGCACCGCAACCCCTGCGGGTGGTGATGCAGTGGCCCGCTTCTGAAAAAAACAACCTGCCCAAATTGCAAGACATTCAAATTCAAATGGGCGCTGAAGCCATCAAGCCCGTGGCCATGCAAGTCATGCCCAATGCAGACGGCGTGAGTCAAACCATTGGCATCAAGTTGGATTTGCCGCGCACCGGTGTGGCCCTTCAAGCAGCGCCTGGCATGCAAGTGCGCGTACGCACAACTGGCACCTCGCAAGCCAAGGGCTTGGTGCCCGCCTCTGCCATCTTGCGACGCGGCGAAATCACGGCCGTGTATGTGGCCCAAGAAAACGGCTTCGCCATGAAACTGGTGCGCATTGGGGCAAACCATGGCAGTGCAGGCGTTGAAATTTGGGCTGGCTTGAAAGAGGGTGAGTTGATTGCCGTGGATGCCATTCAAGCCGGCATGAAAGGCGCACATGTCGCACGATAAACATCAGGATCAGCGGCCTGACCCCAGCAAGTTTGGCTTTGCCGGTCAGCTGGCCGCCAAGTTTCAAAACAACGCACTCACGCCTTTGTTGGCCATCGTGGCATTGCTGATGGGCTTGTTTGCCGTGATGGTCACACCCCGTGAAGAAGAGCCGCAAATCAATGTGACCATGGCCAATGTGCTGATTCCGTTTCCCGGCGCGAGCAGTGAAGACGTGCAAAGCAAAGTGGCCCGACCTGCCGAACAAGTGCTTGGACAAATTGCCGGCATTGAACACACTTATTCGGTGTCGCGTCCGGGCATGGCCGTGCTCACGGTGCAATTCAAAGTGGGTGTTCCGCGCACAGAAGCTTTGGTGCGTTTGTATGACGTGCTGAATGCCAATCAAAACTGGTTGCCGCGTGACCTGGGCACCTTGGCGCCCATCGTCAAACCCAAAGGCATCGACGATGTGCCGGTGTTGGCGGTCACTCTGTGGGGCAAAGATGCACCGTCAGCGCTAGAGCTTGAGCGTGTGGCTCGCAGTTTGGAGATGGATTTGAAGCAGGTGAAGGGCACACGTGAAGTGCAAACCATCGGCGGCCCAGGCCGAGCCGTTCAAGTGAACTTGAACCCGACACGCATGCGTGAGCGAGGTTTGGACATGCGCAGTGTGCAAAGCGCCTTGGCGGGTGCCAACGTGGGCGCACTATCGGGGTATGTGATGAACCCCGATCAATCAGCTGGCCAACGCATCCACATTGAAACGGGTTACTTTTTTGAGTCGGCCCAAGACGTTGCCGATGTGGTGGTGGGTGTGCACGCAGGCAAACCCATCTATTTGAAAGAAGTGGCGCAAATTGAAGAAGGTGCGCAGCAAGCCCAGCAATTTGTGAGCTACATGCCTGGCGCTTCACAGGCTGATTTGAAGGGTCAGATGTACCCCGCTGTGACGATGACCGTGACCAAGAAGCCGGGTGAAAATGCGGTCGATGTGGCGCGTGCTGCTCGTGCACGTGTTGAGCAAATGCGCAACACCGTATTGCCCCAAGGCATTGAAGCCACCATCACACGCGACTACGGCGAAACCGCTGCAGAAAAAGCCAACAAGCTGATTCAGAAGTTGGCCTTTGCCACCGCCTCGGTGATTTTGTTGGTGGGTTTGGCACTAGGCAAACGGGAAGCCATCATTGTGGGCGGCGCAGTCATTTTGACCTTGACCGCCACTTTGTTTGCCAGCTGGGCATGGGGCTTCACCCTGAATCGGGTGAGCTTGTTTGCCTTGATTTTCTCCATCGGCATTTTGGTCGACGATGCCATTGTGGTGGTGGAAAACATTCACCGCCATCAACAGTTGTACCCCAACAAGTCATTGAAAGACATCATTCCAGCGGCGGTGGACGAAGTGGGTGGCCCCACCATCTTGGCCACGCTCACGGTGATCGCCGCCCTGCTGCCCATGGCTTTTGTGTCGGGCCTCATGGGCCCCTACATGAGTCCCATTCCCATCAACGCCAGTTTAGGCATGGCGCTGTCTTTGTTGATTGCCTTCACAGTCACGCCATGGTTGGCCCTGAAGTGGATGAAGTCACACCATGGCCGTCACGACCATGAAGCCGCACACACAACTTTGCATGCCCCCGTCACAGGCTTTGCCGCGCGCTTGCCAGATTTGTTTGGTCGCATCTTGCGCCCCTTCTTGAACAGCAGCCGTCAACGCTGGAAGCTCTTGGGCGGCATTGTGTTGGCCATGTTCTTGTCGGTGGGTTTGGCTGGCATGCAGTGGGTCATCATGAAGATGCTGCCCTTTGACAACAAGAGCGAATTCCAAGTGGTGGTCGACATGCCTGCTGGCACGCCCTTGGAAAACACCGCCGCTGCATTGCAAGACTTGGGCGCCTATTTGTCGCAGCAAAAAGAAGTGTTGGACGTGCAAACCTATGCGGGTACCGCCAGCCCCATCACCTTCAACGGTTTGGTTCGCCAATACTATTTGCGTGCCGATGCCGAGCAAGGTGACTTGCAAGTCAATTTGGTCGACAAACACCAACGCTCAGAAAAGAGCCATGCCATTGCACAGCGCTTGCGTCCTGCTTTGGAAAAAATTGCAGCCGAACATGGTGCCAACATCAAGGTGGTTGAAGTACCACCCGGCCCGCCCGTGCTCAGTCCCCTCGTGGCTGAAATCTATGGTCCCGATGAAGCGGGTCGTCAGGCCTTGGCGGCCCATGTGGCAAAAATCTTTGCGCAATCGCCTGGCATTGTGGGTGTGGACACCTCACTGAAAGCAGATGCACCTCGGCAATGGTTGCAAGTGCGCAGACAGCGCGCCGAAACCCTGGGCATCTCTGGTGGTGCCATTGCTCAAACGGTGCAAGGTGCACTGCAAGGTGTCGATGCCACATACTTGCACGATGGCATCAGCAAAATGCCTGTGCCTGTCAGGTTGCAATTGCCGATTCAATCACAAGTAGGTTTGAAAGATCTGTTGGCCTTGCCCCTGCGTGCCGCCAATGGTCAGCTGGTGCCTTTGTCTGAATTGGTGGAAGTCAAATCGGGCGTGATTCAAAAGCCGCTGTTCACCAAAGACTTGCTGCCCGTGAGCTATGTCATGGGTGACATGGCAGGCTCACAAGACTCGCCTTTGTATGGTTTGTTTGGCATTCGTTCTCATCTCAAGGATGCCGCACTGCCAGGTCAAGGCGCATTGGGCGAGTACTGGACGCAGCAGCCTAGCGACTCCTACCGTGAGTACGCCATCAAATGGGATGGTGAATCGCAAATCACGTACGAAACATTCCGTGACATGGGTGCAGCCTATGGCGTCGGTTTGATTCTGATTTATCTCTTGGTGGTGGCGCAGTTCAAGAGCTACCTCACCCCCTTGGTGATCATGGCGCCCATTCCGCTCACCCTGATCGGTGTGATGCCAGGTCACGCTTTACTCAACGCTCAGTTCACCGCAACCAGCATGATTGGCATGATTGCCTTGGCCGGCATCATCGTGCGCAACTCCATCTTGTTGGTGGACTTTATTGAGCTGCAAGTGGCGCAGGGCATGGCCTTCAAAGAAGCCGTCATTCAATCGGCCGCAGTGCGCGCCCAGCCCATTGTGCTCACCGGCTTGGCCGCCATGATTGGTGCGTTTTTTATTCTGGACGACCCCATCTTCAATGGCTTGGCGGTGTCCCTCATCTTTGGCATTTTGGTGTCCACCTTGCTCACCTTGGTGGTGATTCCTGTGCTCTATTTTTCATTGTTCCAACCGAAGGAGTCTGTATGACTGTTGAACGCTACATCCGCATCATTGCTGGTTTATTTATCTTGACCTCACTGGCCCTGGGCATTGAGGGGAGCCCGCTGTTTGTCAGCTCGTGGGCCTTGGCCTTTACAGCTTTTGTGGGCGCTAACTTGTTTCAGTTTGGTTTCAGCAATGTGTGTCCGATGGGCTGGATTTTGCGCAAGTTGGGCGTGCCTGATGCCGCCCCTTGTTCCGCTTCAGAGTAAAGCGACAAAAAGAAACGGTTTGAAAACTCAGGCTTCCGCTGTCTCAACTTGACTGTGTGTCGACAAGCCCGTGCTGGCAATGACTTTTCGCCATCGTTGAATTTCAGTCTGCACATGTCGTGAGAGTTGTTGCGGTGTACCTGGCTTCACCTGCGCACCATCTTGCGCCATTCGGGCCCGCACTTCAGGATCGTTCAGCACTTCATTCAGTGTTTGATTGATCTTGTCCACAATCTCAGGTGAGGTGCCGCTTGGGGCAAACAAGGCGTACCACTGCGTCAGGTCGAAATCGTCCAAACCCCATTCTGACAAGGTGGGAATGTCTGGCCATTCTGTGAGGCGGTTGGGTGTGGCAATGGCCAGCGCTTTGACCTTGCCACTCTTCAGGTAAGGCAAGGCACTGAACAAACTAGGAAACATCCATTGGGCTTGGCCGCGCACCAAGGCATTGATGGCTGGCGCTGCGCCTGCATGGTGTTCACCCGCAGTCAAGCTTGAGCCTTCAACTGACAGTGTTCTGCGTAGCATTTCCGCGGCCAAGTGCGGAATGGTGCCTTCGCCTGCGGAGGCATAGTTCAAGGGCTTGTCAGTGGTCCTCATCAGGTCCATGAAGTCTTGAAAATTCCGAACAGGCAAGGCCGCATTCACTATCAGCAGTGTGGGCGAGTAACCGACCATGCCGACAGGTGCAAAGTCTTGCTCAGGGTTGTAGCGCAGCGATTGCATCACCGGGTTGATGCCATGCGTTGCGATGTAGCCAAACATCAGTGTGTGACCATCGGGCTGAGAAGCCGCAACATACTCTGCGGCCACACTGCCGTTAGCGCCTGTTCGGTTGTCCACGCTCACCACATTGCCCAACAAGGGGCCAATTTTGCGCGTGATGATGCGCGCCATGGTGTCGTTACCGCCCCCAGCACTGGTGGGCACAATGATTTTGACCTCGTGCTGTGGGTAATGGTCTGCCAATTTCTGTGCTTCAATTTTTTCTGAGCTTGGACTTGGAAACACGTACTGCGGCAAATGCAATTCGCCTTGCATGATTTTTCGAGCAGTTCGGACCAAGGCTGCACGCACCACATTGAGGTTGACGCCTTCGCCTGTGAGTTCAACGTCCAAATCAATTTGTCCTTGCGGGTGCACCACTGACAATGGATGCCGGCCTGCTATGCGCGTGATGCCACTGGCCACAGTGCCGGGCATGGCAAAAGCGGTCACCACGCCAATGGCCCCTGTGACCGCGTGTGACATGTGGCATTTGTGCGGCGTGAAATATCTGGAAACAATGCTGTCAGCTTGATCCCCCTCACTCACCAAGACAGGTTTGGGAATCACGCTGTTTGTGACATCGCCCAAGCCCATGCGCCGCCCCATTTCAAGTCGGAGTTTTTCAATGCGCTCTAAGAGGGGGCGGTTGGCGTCCAATTCAGCAGGACGTTCCCGCCCCGTCACGCCCATGTCTTTCGCACGCAAAATCATCAAAGGCATGGCGGCATCAATGCAAGTGATTTCTAAGCCATCGACAACATCAATGCGATTGCCTGTTGGGAAAACTTTGCCAGTCACTGCGCCCCAGGCGTCCAAGAAATTCAGCAAGATGGGTGCAGCGGTACCAGCAACACCGTCAATGCGTGCGTCGCCTTCGTAAGTGACTTTGCGACCTGGCGTGCAAACCGTTGACTCAATGGTGGCGCCCGTGTTGACGTTGTGAATGCGAACGGTGGTGGTGCCTTCTTGCGCTTCAATCAGTCCTTGCTCAATTGCAAAGGGTGCGACGCCGGCCAACATGTTGCCGCAATTAGGCCGTGTGTCGACAGACTGGTGACCTACGCCAACTTGCGCAAACAAATAATCCAAGTCACAGCCGGGCTTTTGGGAAGGAGAGACGATGGCGACTTTGCTGTTCAAAGTGCTGCCTCCGCCCAGTCCATCCAGTTGCAAAGGATCGGAGGCGCCAATCGCGCCAATCAAGGCTTGATCGCGTTCAGCATCGTTGTCTGGTAGCCATTCACGAAGAAAGAAAGGCCCACGAGACGTTCCTGCGCGCATCAACACGCATGGGATGTTGCGATGGGTCATCATCAATCCGCTTGCAGTTTGGCGCGTTGAACGACGCTTCGCCATTTGGCCAGATCTTTTTTAACCAAATCACCCAGCTGCTCGGGGGTGCCCGACTCAACGTCGGCACCATGGCCTTCCAAACGTTTGATGATTTCAGGATCGGCCAGCGCTTTGTTCAAGCTTTGATTCAGTTTGGCAATGGTTTCTTTGGGCGTTTTAGCGGGTGCAAAAAAACCGTACCACTGTTCTACATCGACGCCGTCAATGCCCTGCTCTTTCAGAGTGGGAACGTTAGGCAAGACACTTGAGCGTTTCGCGCCCGCAATGGCCAGGCCGTTGAGTTTGCCTGATTTGATGTAAGGCAAGGCTGTAAAAAGACTGGGGAACATCAATTGGGTTTGACCTCCAATGGTGTCTGTAATGGCTGGTGCTGAGCCTTTGTAGGGCACATGCAGGGGTTGCGTTTGGGTGGTCAGTTTGAACAACTCTGCCGTGAAGTGGGGTGCTGTGCCATTGCCAGCAGAGGCAAAGCTGTAAGCGTCAGGCTTGTCCTTAAGCAACTTGACCAATTCCTTGACATCTTTGGCCTTCACTGTGGGGTTGACGACCAAAACAGTGGGGGAGTAACCGACCAGGCCCACTGGCTCAAAGTCTTTGATGGGGTCGTAACGCAATTTTTGCAAGGCAGGGTTCATGCTGTGCGTCGCAATGTAACCAAACATCAAGGTGTTGCCGTCGGGTGCTGCGCGTGCAACGTACTCGGCCGCCAAAGCGCCGTTGGCGCCTGCTTTGTTTTCCACAATCACGGTTCGACCCAGCAGCACACTCATTTTTTGTCCAACCGTGCGTGCCATGGCATCGTTGCCACCGCCGGCCGCTGTCGGCACGACGATGGTGATCGGTTTGTCGGTTTGAGCCCAAACGGCCATTGCAGGCAGCAAACAGATTGCTGCGATCCATTTTTTCATTGTCATCATGTGAGGTCCTTGGTGGCGCTGAATGCAAACACTGCTCAGCGAATGACCCCGATCTTCGCGAAAAAAATTGTTTTGTTGAAGTGCAATTTTTAATATGATTGATGCATGAAACGCATCAATTTCGATTTGCAGCAGTTGCAAGCCTTCATCGCTGTGGCCGAACGCGGTAGCTTTCGCTCAGCTGCCGATCACATCCATTTGTCGCCCCCTGCGCTCAGCCGACGGATTGAAAAGTTGGAGTCCATCATCGGAACTCGCTTGTTCAATCGCACCACGCGGGAAGTGGAGTTGACCAGTTTGGGTCGGGTTTTTCTAGACCGGGCACGCTCGGCCATTGATGACCTTGAATCGGCCATGCTGGGTATTTCTGACATTGCGGCCACCCGAAGTGGTCGCGTGACGGTCGCCTGTGTGCCTTCTGCTGCACTTTATTTTTTGCCACAGGTTATTCGCAGTTTTTCTGCCAAATACCCGTCCATCCGCATTCGTGTAATTGACGAGTCGATGAACCAGACTTTGCAAAGTGTTTTAACGGGTGAATCAGATTTCGGCATCGGCTTCATGAGCAATCTCATGCCAGAAATCACGTTTGAAGCCATTCACAGCGATCCATTTGTCTTGGCGATGAGAAGGGACCATCCGCTGGCCAAGCAAAAAACCATCAGCTGGTCGGCGATCGAGGGAGAACAACTGATTTCTGTTTCTCGCAGCAGCGGCAACCGTCAATTGTTGGACGATGCCATGACCAAATCGGGCATGCACCCCGACTTTGCCTTTGAGGTCAGTCACATTGGTACTTTGTTGGGCATGGTAGAGGCTGGCCTTGGGTTGGCAGCGGTGCCACGCATGGCCCTGCCCGTGAACCATGCCGCTGTGATTGGCCTTCCCTTACGGCAGCCCACCATTTCTAGAAGTTTGGGTCTGTTGCGCAAGCAAGGCGCTGCGTTGCGACCCGCCGCAGCCATGTTCCATGAGCATTTATCATCTGCACTGCGCAGAAAAAAACAATTGGCCTAGGCTTATTGCTGCCAAGCAGCTTGAATATTTTCAAAATTAGGTAAGCTTGCAACGCTTTTTATCCACCAACTTTCAATCGACGGAATCGCATCATGGATTTGCAACTCAAGAACAAAACAGCACTGGTCACGGGCGCCAGTGTGGGCATTGGCCGCGGTATTGCGAAAGCATTGGCTGCCGAAGGTGTGAGGGTTGCCATCTCTGCACGGCGCAAAGAAAAGTTGGAGGAATT
The DNA here is from genome assembly GCF_003063605.1 of Limnohabitans sp. Hippo4. Taxonomy (NCBI): domain Bacteria; kingdom Pseudomonadati; phylum Pseudomonadota; class Betaproteobacteria; order Burkholderiales; family Comamonadaceae; genus Limnohabitans; species Limnohabitans sp. Hippo4. The sequence goes on from NZ_NESE01000004.1 coordinate 234,887, forward strand.
GGCGCAAGAAATTGTGGCCTCTGGTGGCTTGCCGCCAGTGATCATTGAATCGGACTTGTATGCTGAAGACGCCGCTGCCCAACTCACATCAGCTGCCATTCAAGGCTTGGGCCATGTCGACATTTTGGTCAACAACGCTGGCGGTTCACGCAGCTTCAAAGATTTGCATGTGAGCGAGGAAGCCTGGCAAGAAGCCATCACTTTGAACTTTCACCGCCCCCGCCAAGTGGCCGATGCCTTGATTGATCAGATGATTGCACGCAAGTGGGGCCGCATCATCAACATCACAGGCAAGAGCGAACCCGATCACGTGAATGGTGCTTTCTGTGCCAAAGCGGGTATTCACAGTTGGGCCAAAGGCTTGTCGCGCATGGTGGGACCCCACGGCATCACCGTGAACTGCATACCGCCTGGCCGCATTCACTCCGAACAAATTTTCCGCAACTACACCCCTGAATACCGTCAGTGGCAATGCGAAAACGAAATTCCCATGGGCCGCTATGGCGAACCTGAAGACATGGCCAACTTGGTGACCTTCTTGTCGTCCCCCTTGGCCAGCTACATCACAGGTGCCGTGATTCCTGTGGACGGTGGTTTGCGCCGCTATCAGTTCTAAAAGGCAAATAACGCAAGATGTGACTAAACTGTTTGCATCAAAGGAGACACACATGACACAAGAAAAAAAGTACAACCGCCGCGAAGTCGGTACCTTGGCGATGGGCGCTGCATTGGCAACGGGTGGTTTAGGCCTGGCAACATCCAGTGCCCAAGCGCAAAGCAATTGGCCCAGCAAAGCCATTCGCTTTGTAGTGCCCTTTGCCCCTGGCGGCACCAGCGAAATTGTGGCGCGCTCCGTGGCGGCCGAGCTCACCAAGCAATTGGGTGTCAGTGTCTATGTTGAGAACAAACCCGGCGGTGCTGGCGTAACGGCCATGGTGGACGTGTCCAAGGCTGCACCCGATGGACACACCATCATCTTGGGTCACGTGGGCACCTTGGCGGTCAATCCATACATGCTGAAAAACCAACCCTACGACGTCAACAAAGACTTCATGCCGGTCACATTGCTGGCCAAAGTGCCCAATGTGTTTGTGATTCACCCCGATGTGCCCGCCAAAAACTTCAAAGAGTTTGTGGCCTATGCCAAGAAAAATCCAGGTCAACTCAATTATGGTTCTGCAGGCAATGCCAGCGCAGGTCATTTGGCCATGGAGTATTTGAAGTTGGTGACCGGCATGTACATCACGCACATTCCTTACCGCGGCACGGGCCCTCAGTTGACGGATTTGTTGGCCGGACGCACACAAGCTTCTTCTGCGGGCATGCCCGCATTGGGTGCGCACATTCGCAGCGGCAAATTGCGCGCCATTGCGGTGGGTACGCAGCAGCGCATTCCTGCATTGCCCGATGTGCCCACAGTGGCTGAGTTGGGCTTTAAGGATTTCGAAACCTCACAGTGGTACGGCATCATGGCCCCCGCTGGCACACCGCCTGAGATTGTGAAGCGCTTGCAAGAGGAGTCTTACAAAGCGCTCAAATCAAGTGCAGTCACAGAACGCTTCGCGACTGACAACGCGGTGGGCGGTGGCGGCCCTGCGACGGAATTTGCCGCTTTCATTAAAAATGAGCAGCGCATTTGGAGCGACATCGTTAAACGCGCAGACATCAAGGCCGATTGATGTCAATGCAAGCTAAGTTGGAGTTGGCATGAGTTTGGATGTCTTGGTCATTGGAGGTGGAAACGCCGCGTTGAGTGCGGCGTTGATGGCCAGAGAAGCTGGCGCCAGTGTCATGGTGCTCGAATCTGCGCCGCGTGAATGGCGTGGTGGCAACTCGATGCACACACGCAATTTGCGCTGCATGCACGATGCACCGCAAGATGTGTTGGTTGACGCCTACCCAGAAGAAGAGTTTTGGCAAGACTTGCTCAAAGTGACTGGCGGCCTCACCGACGAGCACATGGCGCGATTGGCCATTCGCCACTCCCACCATTGCCGCCCTTGGATGGTCAAACATGGTGTGCGCTTTCAGCCCTCTTTGTCGGGTGCCTTGCACACAGCGCGAACCAATGCGTTTTTCATGGGTGGTGGCAAAGCGCTGATCAATGCGTATTACCGCAGCGCCGAAAAACTCGGCATTCAAATTCACTACAACGCTGAAGTCAACGAACTCGAGTTGGAAAACGGTGTCTTCAAAGCCGCGTTGGTGAAGCACAAGTCACCCCAAGGCGAGGTCTTGCGCACCGAGCGCATCACGGCCAAAGCCTGTGTCATGGCGGCGGGTGGTTTTGAATCCAATATTCCTTGGCTGAAAGAGGCATGGGGTCAAAACGCGCAAGGCGAATTTCCGGCGGACAACTTCCTCATTCGCGGCACCAAATTCAACCAGGGTACTTTGCTCAAGCATTTGCTTGACAAAGGTGCTGACCAAATTGGCGATCCCACACAAGCCCACATGGTGGCCATTGATGCGCGTGCGCCTTTGTACGACGGCGGCATTTGTACCCGCATTGATTGCGTTTCCTTGGGTGTGGTGGTGAACAAAAATGCCGAACGCTTCTACGACGAAGGCGAAGATTTTTGGCCCAAGCGTTATGCCATTTGGGGCCGCTTGGTGGCGCAGCAACCTGGTCAAGTTGGTTACTCCATCACGGATGCCAAAGCCGTAGGCCGCTTCATGCCGCCCGTGTTTGAAGGCACTGTGGCGCAAACACTGCCCGATTTGGCGCAGAAGTTGGGCTTGAGTGTTGACACCTTCATGGCCACCTTGAATGCCTATAACCAAGCTTGCGTGCCCGGTCATTTTGACCACACCGTGCTGGACGATTGCCATACCGAAGGCGTGACGCCGGCCAAAACACACTGGGCCTTGCCGCTCGATACCGCTCCTTTTTATGCGTATCCCGTCAAACCTGGCGTCACTTTCACGTACCTTGGTTTGAAGACCGACGAGACCACCGCTGTCAGGTTTCAAGACCAAGCCAGCCCCAACTTGTTTGTGGCGGGTGAGATGATGGCCGGCAACGTGTTGGGCAAGGGCTATACCGCCGGTGTGGGCATGACCATTGGCACCGCTTTTGGACGCATCTCCGGTGAACAGGCTGCGCGTGCTGCCTTGGGCACACCCGCTTCAGTGCCCACCTTGGCACAGCGTGTCATGCAAGGCACTGCCGACTTAGACACTTTCGTGTCTGCATGAGAAGAACAACAATGCAAACACTTCAGCAATTGACACAAGAAGCACAAGCTTTGGCGCGTGGCGAAATCGTTTTAACGGGTTCTGAAAAAGAGGTTGCCCGTCAACTTCAAATTTGCAATGGCTGCCGTTATTGCGAAGGCTTCTGTGCGGTATTTCCGGCCATGACGCGGCGCTTGGAATTTGGCAAAGCCGACATTCATTACTTGGCCAATTTGTGCCACAACTGCGGCGCGTGTTTGCACGCCTGTCAGTACGCACCGCCGCATGAATTTGCCATCAATGTGCCCAAGGCCATGGCCACCGTGCGCGGACAAACCTATGCCGATTACGCGTGGCCGCCAGCGCTTGGCACGCTTTACCAACGCAATGGTTTGACACTGTCTTTGGCCTTGGCGGCCAGTTTGACTTTGTTCATGTTGCTGGCGTTGCAAAGCAATGGCACCTTGTGGGGTCCGTTGGTGCAAAACGGCCAACAAGGTTTCTACGCCATCTTTCCGCACAACCTCATGGTGAGTTTGTTTGCGCCTGTTTTCTTGTGGGCTGTGTTTGCGCTGGGCATGGGCGTGCGCAAGTTTTGGAAAGATGTGACCCCTGCCACCAGTGGCGCGCCTTTGAGTACACCTGCAGCAGCCGAGGCCACGCACGATGCGCTGAAGTTGAAGTACTTGGGTGGTGGTCATGGCGATGGTTGCAACAACGAAGACGACGCCTTCACCTTGGCGCGCAAACGCACGCACCACCTCACGTTTTACGGGTTCATGTTGTGCTTTGCTGCGACCAGTGTGGCCACCCTGTACCACTATGCTTTTGGCTGGCCAGCGCCTTACGATTTCACCAGCCTGCCCAAAATCTTGGGCACCATCGGCGGCATTTCTTTGGCGCTTGGCACCTTGGGCTTGTGGCGTCTTAATTTGGCACGCGACCCCAAGCACGGCGATGTCCAACAACGCCCGATGGACCGTGGCTTCATTGCTCTGTTGTTCTTGATCAGTGTCACAGGCTTGACCTTGATGCTGTCCAGAAACACCGCCGCCATGCCTTCATTGTTGGCACTGCATTTGGGCTTGGTGATGGCCTTGTTTTTGACTTTGCCTTACGGCAAATTTGCACACGGCATTTTCAGAACGGCGTCGTTGCTGCGTTTCTCTGTGGAGAAACGTCAGCCTAGCAAATTGGCGCTGGGCAACGACTGAGTTTGTTCAGGCCAGCGTGGTGGCGGCGTTGATCACGCCTCCGCCCAAGCACACTTCGCCGTCGTACAGCACTGCACTTTGTCCGGGCGTCACAGCCCATTGGTGCTCATCAAAGGCCAGTGAAAACTCGGCCACTTGCGACGACGTCAAGTGACAAGCGGCATCCGCTTGGCGATAGCGTGTCTTGGCGGCATAGCGTCCTGCAACGGGTGCAGTGCCTGCGCACCAACTGGCATCGGCCGCATCCAACTGCGGCGACAAGAGCCATGGATGGTCATGCCCTTGCACCACCCACAAAATATTCTTCGCCATGTCTTTGCGCGCCACAAACCAAGGCGTGTGTTCACCGCCGCCGCGCTGCGCGCCTTTTTCTTTGATGCCGCCAATCCCTAAACCTTGGCGTTGACCCAGTGTGTAAAAACTCAAGCCCACATGTTTGCCGATGGTGCGACCCGTTGGATCTTTAATAGGACCTGGCTCTTTCGAAATATAGCGATTTAAAAACTCACGAAAAGGTCGTTCGCCAATAAAGCAAATGCCCGTCGAGTCTTTTTTCTTGGCATTGGGCAAGCCAATCTCTTCCGCAATTTGGCGCACTTGCGTTTTAAGTAACTCGCCCACAGGGAACAAAGTTTTGGACAACTGCGCTTGGTTCAAGCGGTGCAAAAAGTAGCTTTGGTCTTTGCTGTTGTCCAGTCCTTTAAGTAATTCATGCAAGCCCGTGGCTTCGTTCAATCGCACACGCGCATAGTGTCCCGTTGCAATTTTTTCGGCCCCCACGTGCATGGCGTGGTCTAAAAAGGATTTGAACTTGATCTCGGCATTGCACAGGATGTCGGGGTTGGGCGTGCGGCCTGCTTGGTATTCGCGCAAAAATTCGGCAAACACACGGTCTTTGTAGTCAGCGGCAAAATTGACATGCTCAATCTCAATGCCCACCACATCGGCCACGGCCGCGGCATCGACAAAGTCGATGTTGGACGAACAAAACTCACTGTCGTCATCGTCTTCCCAGTTTTTCATGAAAATGCCGACCACTTCGTGGCCTTGCTTTTTCAACAAATGGGCGGTGACGGCGGAGTCGACGCCGCCAGACAATCCCACAACGATACGGTGATGCTTCATGGCTTCAATTATCTCTTGATCAACCCCCTGGCGATGAAGAATCTATACTTGGGCGAATCATGAACCCGCCAAGCAGCCCGACCGCCATGCACAAACTGCGAGTGGCCATCAGCACTTTTGTGCGCGATGTGGCCCGCGGCGTGCTGACGCTGACCCACAGTGGCTTGGCCATGTTGGGCTTGGTTTTGGTGGTGGGGCTGGGTGGCGCCGTCTTTCGCCCCGATTTGCTCAGTCAAGCCGAAACCTCGGTCTATGCGTTTCTGCGTGAGCGTCAATTGAGTTTGTGGTGGGAGCCTCAAAATACGGCCGATCGCGCCACAGCGACCGATTTGAAAGACATCCCCAGCAGGCAAGCTGCGGTGGCAGCCTGGCTGGCCAAGAAATACAAGGTGGCGCCTGAGCCCATTGCCGCCTTGGTGTCGGAGGCTTATGCGCTGTCTGAAACCTCACGTTTAAAACCCCACTTGATTTTGGCGGTCATGGCCATCGAGTCGAGCTTTCACCCTTATGTGCAAAGCCAGGCCGGCGCGCAAGGTCTGATGCAAGTCATGACCGAGATCCATGCCCAAAAATACCAAAAGTACGGTGGCAAGCTGGCCGCTTTCGATCCTTTGACCAACATGCGCGTGGGGGTGGCGGTCTTGCAAGAGTACATCCGACTCAAAGGCGGCTCGGTCGAGCAAGGCTTGTTGTTCTATTTGGGCGGTGACAGCATCCAGGGCGAAACCGATTACGTCGCCAAAGTCTTGGCCGAACAGGCCAGGTTGGACCAAGTCGCCGCAGGCATCAAAGTCAGCACCCAGCCCTGAACCGACTGTTGGCCTGGCATTCTCTGACCTTGTAAGTGGATTTAAACCCCTTGCATCCCTTTTCGTGTGATATCGAGCACAATACAGAAACCTGTAAGTTTTGTAAGTTTTCAGAAGACATGATTAAAGCGACCCCATGATGAATGCAGCGCGCGTTTGGTTAGACAGTTACCCTGAGGGCGTACCGACTGACATAGACGCCTCTCAATACGATTCATTGGTGGGCTTGATGGCAGACAGCTTTGCCAAATATGCCGACCGCACCGCCTACAGTTACATGGGGCAAGACATCAGTTATTCGAAGACTGATGTCACAAGCCAAGCATTGGCGGCCTATTTCCAATCCTTGGGTTTAGAAAAAGGCGACCGCGTGGCCATCATGATGCCCAACGTGCCGCAATACCCGGTGGCTGTGGCCGCCATCTTGCGTGCCGGCTTGGTGGTGGTCAACGTCAATCCGCTGTACACCCCCCGTGAACTTGAACACCAACTCAAAGACTCTGGCGCTAAAGCCATAGTCATCATTGAAAACTTTGCCATCACTTTGCAGAAGTGCATTGCAGAAACGCAAGTCAAACATGTGGTGCTGTGCGCCATGGGCGATATGCTCGGCTGGCCCAAAGGCGCCTTGGTGAATTTTGTGGTTCGCAATGTCAAAAACTTGGTGCCTAGCTTTGACTTACCGGGTGCCATCAAATTCAATCAAGCTGTGCATCGCGGCAAGGACGCCTCGTTTGTCAAACCGGTGGTCAAAAGCGATGACATCGCGGTGTTGCAATACACCGGCGGCACCACCGGTGTGTCAAAAGGGGCCGTGCTTCTGCATCGCAACGTGATTGCCAACTTGTTGCAATCGGAGGCGTGGAACGATCCCGTCATGAAGCGTGTGCCGGCCAACGAGCAGCCCACCTCGGTGTGCGCACTACCGCTGTATCACATCTTCGCTTTCACTGTGAACATGATGCTGGGCTTGCGCACGGGCGGCAAAAACATTTTGATTCCCAATCCCCGTGATTTACCAGCGTTGTTGAAAGAGTTGTCTCAGCACACCTTTCACAGTTTTCCGGCGGTCAACACCTTGTTCAATGGGCTGGCCAATCACCCCGACTTTGGCAAAGTGAATTGGTCCAATTTGAAGGTGTCGGTGGGCGGCGGTATGGCTGTCACCAGCGCAGTGGCTGCGCTGTGGCTTGAGAAAACAGGATGCCCCATTTGCGAAGGTTATGGCTTGTCAGAGACCAGCCCTTCGGCCAGCTGTAATCCCACCACCAGCACCCAATTCACCGGCACCATTGGCGTGCCCTTGCCCAGCACCTTCATGAAGTTGTTGGACGATGAAGGCAACGAAGTGACAGAGCTAGGCCAACCTGGTGAAATTGCCATCAAGGGCCCGCAAGTGATGGCCGGCTATTGGCAGCGCCCCGATGAAACAGCACGTTGCATGACGACGGATGGTTATTTCAAATCCGGCGACATTGGCATTCGCGATGCGAAAGGTTTCTTCAAAATTGTGGACCGCAAGAAAGACATGATTTTGGTCAGTGGCTTCAACGTCTACCCCAACGATGTTGAAGAAACCGTGTCTTTGTGCCCCGGTGTGCTTGAATGTGCCGCGGTCGGTGTGCCCGACGAGAAGACGGGCGAAGCGGTCAAATTGGTCATTGTCAAAAAAGACCCCAAGCTCACTGAAGATCAAGTGCGCGTTTATTGCCGCGCCAACATGACAGGCTACAAACAGCCCAAAGTGATCGAGTTCAAAACCGAGCTGCCCAAAACCGCAGTTGGAAAAATTCTGCGACGTGAGTTGCGCGATGCCCCCAAGTGACAGTGTGCCGCGCATGGCCCTGATCGGGGCCATGCAGGAAGAGTTGTCGGCCGTGCTGGCACTGATGCCAGATGCAAGTTGCCAAACGGTGGCCGGGCGTCAATTTTGGCAAGGCCATTTGCACGGTCATGCGGTTGTGGCGGTGTTGTCTGGCATTGGCAAAGTGGCGGCGGCCATCACGGCCACCGTGCTGATTGAAAAATTCCAAGTCAATAGAATTTTGTTCACCGGTGTGGCCGGTGGTTTGGCGTCACATGTGAAAGTAGGTGATGTGGTCGTTGGCAAAGAATTGCTTCAACACGACATGAACGCCTCACCCTTGTTTCCTCCCTACGAAGTGCCCTTGTTGGGACGCGCAAGATTTCAGACTGACGATGTCATGACGCAGTGCTTGATTGAAAGTGCAGCGCTGGCCTTGCCGCACGCTCAAGTGCATACAGGCCTCATCATCAGTGGCGATCAGTTTGTCTCAAGTGCATCTGAAAGCCAACGCTTGCAATCTCACATCCCTGATGCATTGGCGGTTGAGATGGAGGGTGCCGCACTGGCGCAGGTTTGCCATGCGTACGGCATTCCGATGGCTGTGGTGCGAACTTTGTCAGATCGCGCAGATGACGATGCGCACACGGACTTCGTCCAGTTCGTGAAGGCTGTGGCCAGTCCCTTCAGCGCCGCCATTGTGTCGGCGTTTTTAAAGCGATTGCCCACAACGTGAAGCGCCGCCATACGGCGGCGAATCCCATGCGATTATTTCAACCAACCGCGTCTGCGGAAATACCACATCGGCACCACCGCACTGGCCACCATCAGGCAAAGCGCATACGGATAGCCCCAGGTTTGCGACAGCTCAGGCATGTACTGAAAGTTCATGCCGTACAAGCTGGCAATGAGTGTTGGCGGCAGCAAAGCCACGCTGGCCACCGAGAAGATCTTGATGATCTTGTTCTGGTTGATGTTGATGAAACCGACGGTGGCGTCCATCAAGAAGTTGATCTTTTCAAACAAGAACTCGGTGTGTGAGTCGAGCGAGTCGATGTCGCGCAAAATTTGACGCGCTTCTTCAAACTGTTCGGCATTTAGCATCTTGCTTCGCATCATGAAGCTCACCGCACGGCGGGTGTCCATGACATTGCGGCGAATGCGGCCATTCAAATCTTCTTGTCGCGCAATGGCGCCCAGCACTTCGCCGGCCATGGCGTCGGTCACGTCGCCTGACAGCACCAGCTTGCCGGCAATTTCCAATTTGTCGTAAATGTTTTCTAGCGTGTCGGCGGAGTACTCGGCGTCGGCGTCAAACAACTTCAGCAACACTTCTTTGGCGTCTTCCAACAAGCCCGGTGCACGGCGCGCGCGCAAACGCAGCAAACGAAACACGGGCACGTCTTCGTCGTGAATGGAAAACAAGACACCGCGGCTGCGCAAGTCGGCATTGTGTTGGTTCAAGATGAACGCACAACGCACGGTGCGAGGTTCGTCTTCGTCGGCAATCAAAAAGTCAGAGCGAATGTGCAACTCGCCGTTGTCTTCTTCGTAAAAGCGCGCCGATTCCTCAATGTCCTCGTCCATCGCATCTTCTGGAATGGACAGGCCATAGTATTGTTTGATCCAGCGTTTTTCTTCAACGGTGGGTGACTCCAGGTCCACCCAAATAGGCTGGAACTTGGACAACTCTTCCAGAGATTCAATCTCTTCTTGGACGAGGCGGCCGTTGGCCAATGTGAAAATGTTGAGCATGGCAGATCTCCTTCAGCCCCCAAAAAAACGGGGAGCCAGGTGTTCGATAAGGCGGCAGTGTGATGAAGCAGCTTTCGAACGACTGGCAGGGCTGCAGAGCGCTGAAGTGGCGCTAGGTGCAGCGAAGAGACCATATCATTCGAAAGCTACCAACTAGGGTGGCTTTCCACGGAGCAAACTCCAAAATAATGATGGGTGCGATTATGGCACCGCATCGTCGGCAATGAAACCCTGGTCTTGGTTTAGTCGGCAAAAAAAGCCAGAAGCTCTTCTTTTCGCTGCATCACATCGTGTGCGCCCAAGGCCATCAAGGCGCGTAAGAAGCCAGGCTCAAACAGCAAGTAACTGGAGAGCGATGCACCCGAGCCTTTCAAGGCTCCCAAGCCTTCTAAGACTCGGCGCACGGGGCGAGGCAGTTCGTGCACATGGGCCTGTGCCAAGGCATCCAAGGAAGCGCTGGGTTGCAGTGCCAGCACCTCCACTTCATGAAATGGCAAAGATTGCGCCAAGGCGGGGCTGTGATGGTCACTTAAATGGTGCTTGAGTTGCTGGATGCTTTGGTTCACGCGTTGCACCTGCTCCACATCGGCCAGCAAGGTGTCGTTGAAGACGCTGGCCATGGCGTGCCCTGCAATGTTGCCGAGGCTGGGGCGCCGACTGGCCGTGGGGCTTTCATGGGCTTGACCCAGGCGCCCGCGTTGGGGTTGCCCCACCCCAATGGCCAATATTTTGTTGGCGCCCAAGTGAACGGCGGGCGACAAAGGTGAGCTTTGCCGCATCGAGCCATCGCCAAAGTATTCCATGTTGCCATCGACCCAAAGGGGTGTGGCCGGAAACAAAAAAGGGATGGCACTGGACGCCATCAGGTGTTCGATGGTGATGTCTTGCAGTTCAGCGCGGCGACCCGGCCGGCTCCAAGCCGTGGGTTCAATTTGCGCGTGGGTCTGGCAAAAGGTCCAGTGCACACCTGTGGTGTAACTGGAGGCCGTCACGGCCAAGGCTTTCAAATGGCCGCTGTCCAAAGCTTGTGCAATGTTGTTCAGTGCAATGCGGCGATGCAGGGTGTCGACCAAGGGCATGCTGTCCAATGCGGCACCTTGCCGCCTCACCGACAAGGAAACGCCTAAGGCGGTGGCCCATCGGCTGAACTTGGCCAATGGTGTGTCGGGCAGGTGGTACACCAAGTGCGAATGCAGACCATGCCAGAACTCACCCAAGCCATTCAAGGCGTCCAGCCCATCTATGGCGCGACTGGCCAGGTACGTGGCATTCAATGCACCGGCGGAGGTGCCGACCAAAATTTGAAAAGGAAAACGTGTTGCACCCGCTTTCAGGGCCGAGGCAGAAGGCCCTGACGTTTGCTCAGCAGCCAACAATTGGGCCAAGGCCTGCAAGGCCCCTGCTTGATAAGCCGTGCGTGCGCCGCCGCCCATGAGCACCAAGCCGCGCGTTGAATTTGGAGGGCTGTGTTGCGATGGCCCACCCAAAGGGGCATTGCGTGTCAAGTCATTCAAATGCATGGTCGAATGATAGAGTCAGTGGTTCAGGAACACCATAGATGACGACACTTTTGACGCCCCAACGAGAGCGCTGGCTCTTGCTGACTTTGGCCAGCATCCAATTTACCAGCGTGCTCGACTTCATGATCATGATGCCACTGGGGCCCCAACTGACGCAGTTGTTTGGCATTTCGGCGGGTCAATTTGGCTTCTTGGTGTCTGCCTATACCTTCTCAGCGGGTTTGTCAGGATTTTTGGCCTCCACCTACATTGACCGCTTGGGTCGCAAGCGCATGATGCTGACCTTCTACCCCTTGTTTGGCCTTGCCGCCTTGGCTTGCAGCTTGGCACCTTCCTTTGGTTGGTTGATGGTGGCGCGAGTGGCATCTGGTTTCTTTGGCGGCGTATTAATGGCTTTGTCGCAAACCATTGTGGCCGAGGTGATTCCATTCGAACGACGCGGCCGGGCCATGGGCGTGGTCATGACATCTTTCTCGGTGGCCACGGTGGCCGGTGTGCCTCTGGCCTTGTTCTTGGTGTCGCACTTCAATTGGCATGCGCCCTTTGTGGCCATCGCCATCATGGTCGCTGTGGTGGCCACAGTGGCCAGCCAAATTTTGCCCAGTCTCAAAGGCCATTTGCAAACGCACGCTGATGGCAACGCATTGCGTGTGATCTTGGCCAATTTGCGGGCAGTGGTGGTTGACCCCAATCACTTGCGCGCCTTTGCCATGTCCGCCAGCATGGTGTTTGCCGGATTCGCCGTCATCCCCTACATCACTTTGTATTTGCAGGCCAATGCAGGCTTTCAGGCTGAGCAAATCCCTTATGTCTACTTGTTTGGGGGTATCAGCACCTTGGCCACGGCACGCTGGATTGGCCACTGGTCAGATCGCGCAGGCAAGGCCTATGCCTTTCGCCGCTTGGCTTTGCTGATGCCTTTGCCTTTGTTGGGCATGACCCTGTCTGCCGAACTGCCGAAAGCGGGCGTTTTGGTGGTCTCGTCGATCTTGTTTGTCGTGATGAGCGGTCGCATGATTCCGGGCATGGCGCTGATCGGCGCATCTGCTGACCCGCAAAGGCGTGGCAGTTTCATGACCTTGAACTCCGCGGTGCAATCTCTGGCCATGGGCAGCGCAGCCTTGGTGGGCGGCCTGATCTTGGGCCGAGACGGCAACGGTCACCTGACCCATTATTGGGTGGCGGCTTTGGTGGGGGGAAGTGCCAGTGTGTTGAGCTTTGTGCTCTCGTCTAAGCTGCGCCTGCATGGGACCACGGCGCCTTAGGGTTTGGCTTCAAGATGGGAATCTATCAGCTTTTTGGCTGAAAAACCGAACTCCCGACCAAGTTCGAGGGCTTAGCCCCGCTGGCTTGCTTTTCTGAAAGGTGGGGCGCATAGTGGCTTCACCCCACCCCCTTTTGCAGGGTGGTGGTTGTTCAACAAAGAGAGCATCAGGAGGCTATTTATGAATCTCACGATCAGCGGTCATCATCTTGAAGTGACACCCGCCTTGCGAACATATGTGACGGGTAAATTGGACCGCATCACGCGACATTTTGACCAAGTGGTTGATGTCAAAGTCTTGCTCACTGTTGAAAAGCAAAAAGAAAAGGAAAAACGCCAGCGCGCTGAATGCAATATTCATGTGAAAGGCAACGATCTGTTTGCAGAAAGTGCCCACGAAGACTTGTATGCCGCAGTCGATGAGCTGGTCGACAAATTAGACCGCCAAGTGATGAAGCACAAAGACCGCATCACGGACCATCATCACAGCGCACCCAAGCGCATGATGTGAAATTTCATTGCCATTTCCTTTAGCTGGGCCCTGCCGCACCTTCATCGGTGCGGTTTTTTTTCGTCGGTCCCTTGCCAAGGGTGCATAATCCGCCCTCGATATGAACAGACTTGCAGCCATCCTCCCTGTTGAACAAGTGCTGGTTGGCGTTGATGCCACCAGCAAGAAGCGTGCTTTTGAAGAGGCGGGCTTGTTGTTCGAGAATTTGCATGGTCTGTCGCGAGCGCTGGTCACCGACAGTTTGTTTGCACGCGAGCGCTTGGGCTCCACAGGCCTCGGCCATGGCGTGGCCATTCCGCATGGCCGGATCAAGGGTCTCAAAGCCCCCATGGCCGCTGTGTTTCAGCTGGCCCAGTCCATTGGCTTTGATGCCCCCGACGAGCAGCCCGTGAAGCTGCTGATCTTTTTGTTGGTGCCCGAAGCGGCCACCCAAAAGCATTTGGAAATTTTGTCTGAAATTGCCGAGTTGCTGAGCAATGGCAGTTTGCGCGATGGTTTGCTAGGCAGCCCCAGCGCAGATGCCTTGCACAGCCTCATTGCCCGCTGGTCTCCTGCCAGCTAAGGCGCCCTACAGTTCCTAACGAGACGAGGTTGCGATGAAGCCTACCGCTGTCAGCGCTGATGCGCTGTTTGAAGACCACCGAGGCAAACTCAAGTGGCAGTGGATTGCAGGCTTGGGTGCTTCAGAGCGCCGCTTCGATGAAGTGGCCGTGCGCGCTGCGCGTTCGGGCGCCGACTTGGTGGGTTACCTGAACTACATCCATCCTTACCGCGTGCAAATTTTGGGTGAACGCGAAGTGGCCTATTTGACGCGTGGCACGGAAGAGGATTGCGTCCGCCGGGTGTCGCGCATTGTGACCCTCGAGCCACCGGTCTTGGTGCTCGCCGATGGCCAAACGGCGCCTGAAGCTTTGTACCGCGTTTGCGAACGAGCCCAAATACCGATGTTTGCCACACCCGAGTCGTCGGCTTTTGTGATCGATGTGCTGCGGGCGTATTTGTCCAAACACTTTGCCGATCGCACCACCATGCACGGCGTGTTCATGGACATTTTGGGCCTGGGCGTGCTGATCACAGGCGAGTCAGGCTTGGGCAAAAGCGAGTTGGGTTTGGAGTTGATTTCGCGTGGCAATGGCTTGGTGGCCGATGACGCGGTCGATTTGTTCCGCATCAACCAAACCAACATTGAAGCCCGATGCCCAGAGTTGCTGCAGAACTTGTTGGAAGTTCGCGGCATTGGCCTGCTCGACATTCGCGGTATTTTTGGCGAAACCGCAGTGCGCCGAAAAATGCGCTTGAAACTCATCGTGCACTTGGTCCGCCGTGAAAACTTTGAACGTGATTACGAGCGCATTCCCACAGAACCACTCACCCAAGACGTGTTGGGCATTCCCGTGCGCAAGGTGGTGATTCAGGTGGTGGCCGGTCGCAACATTGCGGTGTTGGTGGAGGCTGCAGTGCGCAACACCATTTTGCAAATGCGCGGCATTGACACCTACCAAGACTTCATGGCGCGGCAACGCGCCGCCATGGGATAAAGCCCTTGCGTGCTAGCCTCGTTCCCGATGGGGGCAGGGGTTGCGCGTGCAATGGGCATACAAGCTCAGGGCATGGTCGGCAATGACAAAGCCTTTCGCCAAGGCCACATCGTGCTGTCGCTTTTCAATTTCGGCATCGTAAAACTCTTCCACTTTGCCGCAGTCTAGGCAGACCATGTGGTCGTGGTGCTGACCTTCGTTCAACTCGTAGACCGCCTTGCCGCTTTCAAAGTGGTTGCGGCTGAGCAGGCCCGCTTGTTCAAACTGTGTCAGGACCCGGTAGACGGTGGCCAAGCCAATGTCGGCATTGTCCTTGAGCAACTGCTTGTACACATCCTCGGCGGTCATGTGCCGCTGCATGCCTTTTTGGAAGATTTCCAAAATTTTCTGCCGGGGCACGGTGGCTTTCAAGCCTGTACTTTTGAGTTCGTCCATGTCTTTTCGGTTGCAATTGAAAGTGAGAGGGGATTGGCCCGGGCAAATGTGCCAGAGCCAGATGCTACCGCTACAATGACCCGATCATATGGCCTGCCAAGCATCCATGAAAAAACAAATTCGTCATCCTTTGCGCTCTCCCTGGACCTTGGGTCTTGTCATGCCCTTGCTGTTGGGCTTGCTCAGTGCCTGCAGTGTCCCCCGCTTGAATGTGGCCGCCGATGCGGTTTTGTACATCCCTGAGGTGGTTCAAGGCAACTTTGTGTCCAAAGAGCAAAAAGACTTTCTCAAGCCAGGCATGTCCCGCTTGCAAGTGCGTGAAGTTTTGGGCACCCCCTTGGTGTCCAGCGTGTTCCACGAAGACCGCTGGGACTACGTGTTCACCATCCGCCGGCAAGGTGTCCCACCCCAAAACTTCAGCTTGAGTGTTTGGTTCAAAGGCGAGCTCTTAGACCGGATCACTGGCGATGAGTTGCCTAGCGAAAACGAGTTTGTCACCAAATTGGTGACGCAAAAGCCCAACCTCAAAGTGCCCACGCTCGAAGCCAAAGACGAAGACTTGCGCAAATACCCTGTGCCCGTTCGCAAAGCCGAGTCTGCCGCTGCGCCTGCTGCGCCCTTGCCCTCTTCTTATCCTCCGCTAGAACCCGCTTCGCGTTGATGAACCCCATGACCACAGTTTCTACACATTCTTCAGGCGCTGCGATGCACGCCATTGCCGTGGCTGGCGCCTCTGGCCGAATGGGCCACATGCTCATTGAAGCCATCACCCAATCTGACGACTGCCGCTTGTCGGGCGCATTGGACCTGCCCACCAGCCCTGCTGTGGGCACAGATGCCGGCGCGTCTTTGGGCAAAGCCAGTGGCGTTTTGGTCACAGGCGATCTCAAGGCGGGCTTGCAAAACTCTCATTACCTGATTGACTTCACACGACCCGAAGGCACCTTGGCGCACCTCAAAGTGTGTCAAGCCTTGGGCGTTAAGGCGGTGATTGGCACCACCGGTTTTTCCGATGCCGAAAAAGCCGAAATCAAAGCCATCTCCAAAGACATCGCCATCGTCATGGCGCCCAACATGAGCGTAGGTGTCAACGTCACGCTCAAGCTGCTTGAAATGGCTGCCAAAGCTTTGGCCACAGGCTACGACATCGAAATCATCGAGGCGCACCATCGCCACAAGGTCGATGCGCCCTCGGGCACCGCCCTCAAAATGGGCGAGGTCATTGCGGACGCCTTGGGCCGCGATCTCAAAGATTGCGCCGTTTATGCCCGCGAAGGCGTCACCGGTGAACGCGATCCTTCCAGCATAGGCTTTGCCACCATTCGCGGTGGCGACATTGTGGGCGATCACACGGTGTTGTTTGCCGGCACGGGCGAGCGAATCGAAGTGACGCACAAGTCTTCCAGCCGTGCCACCTATGCCCAGGGCAGCTTGCGGGCGGTGCGTTTCTTGGCAGGCCAACAAACCGGCCTGTTCGACATGTTTGACGTGCTCTCCCTTCGTTAAGTCTGCCCATGAGCTTGCTTACCTTTTGGCTGCAAGGCGACTTTGTCATCCGTCTCGTGGCTGTGGCGCTGCTGGCGCTGTCGGTCAGCACCTGGGTCGTCATTGTTTGGAAGTGGGCAGTGTTGCAACGTGTGCAGCACGACGTGCCTCAAAGCATTGCGGCATTTTGGCAAGCAGCGCAGTTCGATGACGCCTTGCAAAAAGTGGCGCAATTTGACCGCGACCAGTGCGTCAAACCCATGCTGGACGCCACGGTCTTGCCGTTGGGCGGCACTTTGGCCGCTGCGGGCGAGCGCGACCACCAACTCACCCGTGTACTGCGCGACAGCATGCAGGCCACGGTTCGTCGCCTGCAATGGGGCCAATTGATGTTGGCCACTGCAGGCGCCATCTCTCCCTTCGTGGGTTTGTTGGGCACGGTGTGGGGCATTTTCAACGCCCTCAGTGGCATGGCGGAAGCCGGACAAATTACCCTCGACCGCGTCGCGGGCCCTGTGGGTGAAGCGCTGGTCATGACCGCTGCGGGTTTGGCAGTGGCCATTCCTGCCGTGCTGGCCTACAACGTGTTGGGCCGCAAAGTTGCCCACATTGAAATTGAGTTGGAAGGTTTTGCCCAAGACCTGTTGAACTTGCTCACAGGTCGTCAGCGTTAACGCAGCGCTTCCACCCCCCCACCCGCCATGGCCTTCGGTCGCTTTCCCCGCCCCACCCCCGCCAAACCCTTCAGTGACATCAATGTCACGCCTTTGGTGGATGTGATGCTGGTCTTGTTGGTCATTTTCATCCTCACGGCGCCCTTGCTCACCAGCGCCATTCGCTTGGATTTGCCACAAGCCAAGGCGGCCCAAGCAGGTGAAGCGCCTGAATCGCTCACGCTCAGCCTGAATCAGGCGCAAGAGCTGTTCTTAAACGACCAACCCATTGCCCTGACCGCCTTGCCCGAGGCCCTGCAGCGCATGGCCACGCAAAAGCCGCAGCTCGAGGTGCAGCTTCGGGTAGACCAATCGGTGCCCTATGGCCAGGTTTTAGAACTGATGAGCCTGGCCCAGCAAGCTGGGTTGAGCCGCATTGGCTTCGTGGCGGCGCCAGGATCGGGCAACAGTCCTGCACGCTAATGGCCCTGTGCCTGCCTTGACGGGGAATTCACCCCGCCAAACACCTACAATTTGCACCATCATGCAAGACAAGTACAACCACCTCGAAGTTGAGCCCGCGGCGCAAAGCCAGTGGAACGCTCGCGATGCCTACCGCGTTACCGAAGACGCCAGCAAAAAGAAGTTTTACGCCTGCTCCATGCTGCCCTACCCCAGCGGCAAGCTGCACATGGGCCACGTGCGCAACTACACCATCAACGACATGCTCACGCGCTATTTGCGCATGAACGGCTACAACGTGCTCATGCCCATGGGCTGGGATGCGTTTGGTTTGCCCGCTGAAAACGCCGCACTTAAAAACGGCGTGCCGCCCGCCAAGTGGACCTACGAAAACATCGCTTACATGAAGAAGCAGATGCAGGCCATGGGCTTGGCCATCGACTGGAGCCGCGAAGTGGCCACCTGTGATGCCAGCTACTACAAGTGGAACCAATGGTTGTTCTTGAAGATGCTCGAGAAGGGCGTGGCCTATCGCAAGACTCAGGTTGTCAATTGGGACCCGATTGATCAAACCGTGTTGGCCAACGAGCAAGTGATTGACGGCAAAGGCTGGCGCACAGGTGCGGTGGTTGAGAAGCGCGAGATCCCTGGCTACTACTTGAAGATCACCGATTACGCTGAAGAGTTGCTCGACTTTGTCACCGGCGACAAGTTGCCCGGTTGGCCCGAGCGCGTGAAGCTCATGCAAGAAAACTGGATTGGCAAATCCACTGGTGTGCGTTTTGCCTTCCCGCACGACATTCGTGGAGCCGATGGTCAGCTGATTCAAGACGGCAAGATGTATGTGTTCACCACACGACCCGACACCATCATGGGCGTGACCTTCTGCGCTGTGGCCCCGGAGCATCCATTGGCTGCGCATGCAGCCCTTACGCAACCTGCTTTGGCGGCCTTCATTGAGACCTGCCAAAAGGGCGGCACCACCGAAGCCGAGATGGCGGTCAAAGAAAAAGAAGGCATGCGCACGGGCTTGACGGTGACGCATCCACTGACAGGCAAGCCTGTGGAAGTGTGGGTGGGCAACTATGTGCTCATGAGCTATGGCGATGGCGCCGTGATGGGTGTGCCGGCGCACGACGAGCGCGACTTTGCGTTTGCGTTGAAGTACCAATTGCCCATTCAACAAGTGGTGGCCTCCAAAGGCGTCACTTTCAGCCACACCGAGTGGCACGATGGTTTTGGCGACAAGGTCAACGGCGTGCTGGTCAACTCCGGCAAATACGATGGCTTGAATTTCAAAGACGCCTTAGAAGCCGTGGCCGCCGACTTGGCTGCCAAAGGTTTGGGCGAGAAGAAAACCACTTGGCGTTTGCGTGACTGGGGCATCAGCCGTCAGCGTTATTGGGGCACTCCCATTCCCATCATCCATTGCGATGAACACGGCGCCGTGCCCGTGCCCGAAAAAGATTTGCCTGTGGTGCTGCCGCAAGATTGCATCCCCGATGGCTCTGGCAATCCGCTCAACAAACACGAAGGCTTCCACGCCGGTGTGGTGTGTCCCGTGTGCGGCAAACCCGCGCGCCGCGAAACCGACACCATGGACACGTTTGTCGATTCGTCTTGGTACTTCATGCGCTATTGCGATCCCAAGAACACCGAGCAAATGGTGGCCGAAGGCGCCGACTACTGGATGCCGATGGACCAGTACATTGGCGGCATTGAACACGCCATTTTGCACTTGCTCTATGCGCGCTTCTGGACCAAAGTGATGCGCGATTTGGGCTTGGTCAAAGTGGACGAGCCTTTCACCAAGTTGCTCACGCAAGGCATGGTGCTGAACCACATTTACTCTCGCCGCACCGACAAAGGTGGCAAGGATTATTTCTGGCCCCACGATGTCGAGCATGTGTTGGCCGACGACGGCAAAGTGATCGGCGCGCGTTTGAAAAATGCCGTGGGCGATTTGCCTGTGGGCACCGCCATCGATTACGAAGGCGTGGGCACCATGTCCAAGTCCAAAAACAATGGCGTCGATCCACAAGACCTGATTGAAAAATACGGCGCAGACACTGCGCGTCTGTACACCATGTTCACGGCACCGCCCGAAGCCACTTTGGAGTGGAACGACGCGGCCGTGGAAGGCAGCTACCGTTTTGTGCGCCGTGTGTGGAACTACGCGGTCAAAGTGGAAAGCGCTTTGAAAGTGGGTCTCACAGTCGACCGTTCTCAGCCCATCACCTTCAGTGCCGAGGCCAAGAAGTTGCGCCTCGAAATTCACTCGGTGCTGCGCCAAGCCAATTACGACTACGAGCGCATGCAATACAACACGGTGGTGTCGGCGCTGATGAAGATGCTCAACACGTTGGAAGACTCTCCGCTGTCGACTTCCAAAGATGTGAACGACAACGCCGCTTTGGCCGAGTGCTATTCCGTTTTGCTGCGCGTGATGTACCCCGCCTGCCCACACTTGGCCTTCCAGTTGTGGAACGAGTTGGGCTACGGCACTTGCTGCGGCGATTTGCTCGATGTGGCTTGGCCTGGTGTGGACGAAACGGCTTTGCAACGTGACGAAATTGAACTCATGTTGCAAATCAACGGCAAGCTGCGTGGCTCGCTCACGGTGCCTGCGAATGCTGACAAAGCCGCCATTGAACAAGCGGCGGCGGCGCATGAGCAAGTGACCAAGCAAGGCACGCAGCCCAAGAAAATCATTGTGGTGCCGGGCCGATTGGTCAACGTGGTGTTGTAAGCACACTGCCGCACGCCAATCGCTTCAAAGCACACACCATGAACAAAGCCCCACAGTTGCTAACCCGTCGCCAATCGCTGCAAACCTTGGGGCGCAGATTGGCGGGTGGCGTGCTGTTGAGTGGCGTGGCCGCTGCAGGCTTGTCGGGCTGCGGTTTTCAATTGCGCCAAAGTGCCGACTTGCCCTTCAAGTCTTTGTTCCTGATCTTGCCGCGTCAATCGGCATTGGGCGTAGACCTGCGCCGTCATTTGGCCAGCAATGCCAACTTGACCGTCTTCACCGAAGCCAAAGACATGGCGGCCAGTGAGGTGGTGCTGGACGTGATGTCTGAAGTTCGTGAGCGCGTAGTGGTCGGCCTCAACGCATCGGGTCAAGTGCGTGAATTGCAACTGCGCTTGAAAGTGAAATTTCGCTTGCGCACACCGCATGGCAAAAATTTGATTCCCGAAGTGGAGTTGCAGCAGCAGCGCGACCTGAGCTTCTTGGAGTCTGCGGCTTTGTCCAAAGAAATTGAAGAAGCCATGATGTACCGCGACATGCAAGTGGACATCGTGCAGCAAATGTTGCGACGCTTGGCCGCCGTGAAGTCGCTTTGACAAGCCTGCACTTGTTGCGCGATTAAAGTTTTCTCCCATGCAACTGGCCCTGCCTCAAATCCAAGCGCATTTGCAAAAAGGTTTGCGCAGCTTGTACACCTTGCATGGCGATGAGGCTCTGTTGGTGCAAGAGGCCGCAGACGCCATTCGCGCCGCAGCACGCAGCCAAGGCTTTACCGAGCGCAGTGTGCATGTGGTGTCGGGTGCGCATTTTGATTGGAGCGAAGTGTTGGCAGCCGGCGGCTCGATGAGCTTGTTTGCCGACAAGCAACTGTTGGAGATTCGCATTCCCACGGGCAAGCCTGGCAAAGAAGGCAGCCCCATGATTCAGCAGCTGGCACAAACCGCAGAAGGCAATGACAGCACCTTGACCTTGTTCATCTTGCCGCGATTGGACAATGCCACCAAGAAAGGTGCTTGGTTTGGTGCACTCGATCAGTACGGCGTCACGGTGCAGATTGATTCACTCGACCGTGCGCAGTTGCCGCAATGGATTGCGCAGCGCTTGAAGTTGCAAGGGCAAAGCGTGGTGGCAGGCCAAGATGGCCAAAATTGTTTGCAATTTTTTGCCGACCGTGTTGAGGGCAACTTGTTGGCGGCCCACCAAGAAATTCAAAAACTGGGATTGCTGTATCCGGCAGGCGAGCTGACGCAGTCCCAAGTTGAAAGCGCAGTGCTCAATGTGGCGCGCTACGATGTGTTCAAACTCTCAGAGTCAGTGTTGTCGGGGCAAGTGGCACGTGTGCAGCGCATGCTCGATGGCTTACAAGCTGAAGGCGAAGCTGCGGTGTTGGTGCACTACACCTTGGCCGAAGACATTCGAGCGCTTAAGCGCGTCAAAGACGCGATGGCCGAAGGAAAGCCCTTGCCCATGGCCTTGCGCGAGCAACGCATTTGGGGCGTTCGTGAAAAACAATTTGAGCGGGTCTTGCCACGTTTGTCGGCCAGCCGCCTGGCGCAATTGCTGCAAAACGCCCACCAAGTGGATGGCATTGTCAAAGGTTTGAAAGTAGCAGATTGGCCTACCGACCCCTGGCAAGCATTGCACCGTCTGGCCTTGCGCGTAGCCAGCGCTTGTGCTGCCAAAAACTAAAGTCATTTGACTTGTGGCGCGCTGTGAGGGCAACTCACAGACGCAAGCTCAAACCCCAGTCATTTGCTTGCAAAGAGGGGGCTTGGGCCTACACTCACCGCATCCCAATTCAGGAGAGACAAGCCATGCCATTTGCTTTTTCGTCGTTGCGCCGTCAAGCCTTATTGACTGTGGCACTGCTCGGTGCCCAAACTTTGTGTTCTGTGCAAGCCCAAACGGCAGCAGACAGCAACTTCCCTTCACAGAGCATCAAAATATTGGTGGGCTTTGCCCCCGGTGGCAGCTCCGACACGGTGGCCCGCATCATGGTGCCCAAGTTGACAGAGTTGTTCAAGCAAAACGTGGTGATCGACAACAAGCCCGGTGCTGGCGGCAACATTGCCACCGACTTGTTAACCAAGGCGACGCCCGATGGTCACACCATCATGCTGGGTACCGTGGGTTCTTTGTCTGTGAACCAGCACTTGAACAAGTTGAACTACGACCCCGTTGCCGACACGGCAGCCTTGACCTTGTGCGTGGTGTTCAGCAATGTGTTGGTGGTCAACTCGGCCAGCGATGTCAAAACCTTTGACGACTACCTGAAACAAGCACGTCAAGAAAATTCCAAGATGTCCTTCGGCTCATCTGGCATTGGCGGCGGCGGTCATTTGGCCGGTGAATTGCTCAAAATTGCGGCCAACTTGAACAACCAGCACGTGGCCTATCGCGGGGGTGCGCCTGCCATGAACGATTTGCTCGGTGGCGTGTTGCCCTCCATCTTCTCGAGCCCCACCGATGCAGTGCAGCACATTCAAACAGGCAAGTTGCGCCCGCTGGCCACCACCGGTGCCAAGCGCTTAGAGGCTTTGCCCAATGTGCCCACCATTGCAGAGTCAGGCTATCCTGGTTTTGAAGCAACCAATTGGTATGCCTTTGCGGCACCTGCCAAAACTTCACCTGAAGTCATCAAGCGTTTGAACGCGGCCTTGGTGGCCACTTTGAAAGATCCCGGTGTGGTGGCGCAATTGCGCAAGCTGGGCTTAGAGCCTACGCCCACCACGCCAGCTGAAGCGGCCCGTTACATCAAGGCCGAGAGCGACAAGTGGGGCAGTGTGGTTCGTAAAGCGAACATCAAAGGCAGTTAATTTTTCAGAAAGCACATCATGGGTTTGACCCTCGCAGAAAAACTATTGGCGCGCCATGCCGGTTTGCCAAGCACCCGCGCGGGTGACCTGGTGGTGGCCAACGTCAGCTTCGCCATGGTGCACGATGCACGTGCGCCCAATGCCATTCGCATGGTCGAAAAAATGGGCGCCAAATCTTTGCCCTTTGCCAACAAAACGGCTTGGGTGCTCGATCACTTTTCACCACCGCCCACGGTGGAGGCGGCACAAGGCCACACGGCCATGCGCAAATTTGCCGACGAACACGGCAGCGTGTTGTACGACATTGGCGATGGCATTTGCCACCAAGTGATGCCCGAAGGTGGCCACCTCACATGCGGTGATTTGATTGTCGGAACCGACACGCACTCTGTGACGTATGGCGCTTTCAATGCGTTTGGCACAGGCATCGAGGGCACCGACGTCAGTGCCGTGATGGCCACAGGCAAAGTGTGGTTGCGAGTTCCCGAGTCTGTGCGCGTCACCCTTAAGGGTCGCTTGCAGCCTGGCGTCTGGGCCAAAGATGTGACCTTGCACATGCTGGGCAAATTTGGCGCAGAAGGTTTGAACTACCGCGCCATTGAATACGTCGGTACGGCTGTACAGGCCATGGAAATCGACGACCGCATGACGCTGTGCAACCACGCCGCCGAGCTGGGGGCCAAAGCTGCATTGCTCGAGGCCGACGAAAAAACCTTTGCCTGGCTCAAAGCCCATGGCGCCAAAACGCCCGCGCCTTTGAGTGCCGATGCCGATGCGCATTACGCCGATCACTTTGAGATCGATGCTTCGCAACTGGCCCCGCAAGTGGCGCGCAAACATTCCGTCGACGACATCGTGCCGGCGCACGAGGTGGTGGGCCAAAAAATCAATTTCGCTTTGATTGGCACTTGTACCAACGGCCGCTTGGACGACATCCGTCAAGCCGCTGCGGTGCTCAAAGGCAAGCGCGTGGCCAAAGGCGTGCGCATGATCATCACGCCCGCTTCACGCCAAATTTATTTGGCGGCTGCGCGTGAAGGCCTGATCGAAGCTTTGACCGAAGCCGGTGCGTCCGTCGAAGCCGCCGGCTGCGGCACCTGCGTTGGCATTACCAATCACCTGATTCCAGGCGACCGCGAAGTGGTCATCTCCAGTGCCAATCGCAATTTCCAAGGCCGCTTGGGCAACCACGATGCCGACATTTGGTTGGGCTCTGCAGCCACCGTGGCGGCCTCGGCATTGACCGGCTACATCACCGATCCCCGCACTGTGGCGGGCGGCCAGTGGGAGGCTTCACATGCTTGATCACACCCTTCAAGGACGTGTTTACCGTTTGGGTGACGACGTCAACACTGACCTTAATTGCTCGGGCAAGTACCTGCCAGGCAAAGACGAAGCCTTTATTGCTGCGCAAGCCTTTGATGCGGTGTCACCCGGTTTTGCGTCTCGCTTTGTCGCGGGCAGCGTCATCGTGGCGGGCACGCACTTTGGCATCAACTCTTCGCGTGAACAAGCTGTTCACATCTTGCGTCGCATGGGTGTGGCAGTCATTGTGGCGCCCTCGATTGGCCGCCAATTTTTCCGCAACGCCATCAACAATGGCCTGCCCGTGATTGAGTGCGATGTGGCCGGTATTGAAGAAGGTGACACGCTGCGCATCGACATGGCTGGCCAAAAACTAGAAGTCACCAACCGCCATGTGGTGCGACCTTTGGGCGCAGTGCCTGAAGCCATCCTGGCCATTTTGGCCGAAGGCGGCCTCATTCCATTTTTGAAAAAATACCCTGATTGGAAAATCACAGCATGAGCGCAACGCCAATCCCTGCAGAAAGTCAGCGCGCACTTACGCCGACTCAGTTGCGTCAACAGTTGCGGGCCAAGCTCAAGCAAGCACAGCAGGGCGGCCCCGCGGTGGTGGCGCCTGGCGTGTACGACGGCTATGGCGCGCGCATGGTGCAGCAACTCGGATTTGAAGCGGTCTACATGACAGGCAACGGCGTGTCGGCCTCCTTGTTGGGCCGCCCCGATGTGGGTTTGGTCGACTTGTCTTTGATGTCCGGTCATGCCCGCCGCGTGGCCGCGTGCGTCAACTTGCCCCTCATTTGCGATGCCGATACCGGTTATGGCAACGTGGTGGGCGTGCGCCGCACCATTGAAGAATTTGAAGCGGCAGGGGTGGCGGCCATCCACATGGAAGACCAAATTTCGCCCAAACGCTGCGCCCAATTGCCAGGCGATCGCAGTGTGTTGCCGTTCCGCGAGGCTGTTGCCAAAATTGAAGCGGCCGTGGCGGCGCGCAAAGACGATCAGTTCATGATCATTGCCCGCACCGACAGCGTGGGCGCCGAAGGCCTGGCAGCAGGCATTGCCCGTGCGCAAGCCTTTCAAAAAGCAGGCGCCGATGCGGTGTTCGTCGAGCTGAAAGCCCATCCCGGCTTGCTGGACGATCTGAAGCAAATCTCAGCTGCTTTGACCATTCCTTGCACCGTCAACATCGATGCCGGTGGCCCTTTGCTCGGCTTGCCCGCAACCCAGTTGCACACCCATGGCGTGGCCTTGGCCATTTACCCCGCCTTGCTGCGCAATGCGGTGGGTTTTGCCATGCGTGAGGCCTTGCAGCACTTGCATACCGACGGCCACACCCTGGCGGCCAAGCCGCGTCAGCTCACTTCCAAAGAGTACAACGACTGTTTAGGGCTGCCAGAAGTTGAGAATTGGGAGCGTCAGTTCCCCGTTTGAGCACAAGAGTGCGAAAATAGGGGCATGAACGCATCCATGCAGACCCTCGGGCAACAGGCCAAAGTTGCCTCCGCCTTGATGGCCAAAGCCTCTACGGCATCAAAAAACAAAGCCTTGAAACGCTTGGCAGCCTTGCTGCGCGAGAGTACGGCTGCTTTGCAAATCGACAATGCCAAAGACTTGTCTCGCGCAGAGTCTGCCGGATTGTCTGCCCCCATGGTCGATCGCTTGCGCCTCACGCCCAAGGTCCTTGAAACGTGTGCAGAAGGTTGCGAACAGCTGGCCGCCATGCCCGATGTCATTGGCGAAATTTTGGGCATGAAACAACAACCCAGCGGCATTCGGGTGGGTCAAATGCGTGTGCCCATTGGTGTGTTCGGCATGATTTTCGAAAGCCGTCCCAACGTCACCATTGAAGCTGCCAGCTTGTCGATCAAGAGCGGCAACGCTTGCATCTTGCGCGGCGGCTCTGAAGCCATTGAGTCCAACAAAGCGCTGGCCTTGTTGGTGCAGCAAGCCCTGCAAGAGTCAGGTTTGCCAGCCGATGCGGTGCAGTTGGTGCAAACCACCGACCGTGAAGCTGTGGGTCAACTGATCACCATGCCCGAGTATGTCGACGTCATCATTCCTCGCGGCGGCAAAGGCTTGATCGAGCGCATCAGCCGTGATGCCAAAGTGCCCGTCATCAAGCACCTCGATGGCAATTGCCATACGTATGTGGACGACCCTTGCGATGTGGCCATGGCCGTCAAAGTAGCCGACAACGCCAAAACGCAAAAGTACAGCCCCTGCAATGCCAGCGAAGGCTTGTTGGTGGCCCAAGGCGTGGCCGCTGAATTTTTGCCACTCATTGGCAAGGTGTATGCCGACAAAGGCGTTGAAATGCGCTGCTGCCCCAAATCCAAGGCCATCTTGTCGCAAGTGGCTGGCGCCAAACTGGTGGAAGCCACCGAGCAAGATTGGTTTGAAGAGTACTTGGCGCCCATCATCAGCATCAAGGTGGTGGACGGTCTCGACCAAGCCATTGCCCACATCAATCATTATTCAAGCCATCACACCGATGCCATCCTCACGCGCAACCACATGCATGCGCAGCGTTTCTTGCGCGAGGTCGATTCGGCCAGCGTCATGGTCAATGCCAGCACGCGTTTTGCCGATGGTTTTGAATTTGGACTGGGTGCCGAAATCGGCATCTCAACCGACAAGTTTCACGCCCGAGGTCCTGTGGGGATCGAAGGCCTCACATCACTCAAGTACGTCGTACTGGGTGAAGGTGAAGTGAGAAATTAACAAAGGCTGCTATGGTTCCGCATTTAGTCACTGCCCTCAACGGGCCCATCAACGAACTCGAGCAGCGCGTGCTCGACTCCATGCCCGCCATCGAGCGTTGGTTTCGCTTGGAGTGGATGGAGCACACACCGCCCATTTACACCTCGGTCGACATTCGAAACGCCGGCTTCAAGCTGGCGCCCGTGGACACCAACTTGTTTCCTGGCGGCTGGAACAATCTGTCGCAAGAAATGCTGCCTTTGGCCGTGCAAGCGGCACAGGCGGCCATTGAAAAGATCTGCCCCGAGGCCAAAAACCTGCTGATCATTCCCGAGAACCACACGCGCAATACGTTCTACTTGAGCAATGTGGCGCAACTTCAGCGCATCTTCCACATGGCCGGTTTGAATGTGCGCATTGGTTCGATCAATCCCGAGATCAAAGAGTTGACGACGATTGATTTGCCAGGCGGCGATCAAGTGACCCTTGAGCCCGTCTTGCGCTCCAAGCACCGTGTGGGTTTGAAAGACTTTGACCCCTGCACCATTTTGCTGAACAACGATTTGTCGGCCGGTGCGCCTGGTATTTTGGAAGACTTGCACGAGCAGCATCTCTTGCCACCTTTGCACGCAGGTTGGAGCGTGCGTCGCAAAACTTTGCACTTCCAAAGCTACGAAGAAGTCTCAAAGCGTTTTGGCAAGCTGTTGGGCATTGACCCCTGGCTCATCAATCCCATGTTCAACCAATGTGGCGATGTGAACTTTGCAGAGGGCCTTGGCATTGAGGCACTGCGCAGCAACGTCGACGCCTTGCTGACCAAAATCAAGCGCAAGTACAAAGAGTACGGCATCAACGAAAAGCCTTTTGTGGTGGTCAAAGCCGACAACGGCACCTATGGCATGGGCATCATGACCGTGCGGGATGTGGCCGACCTCGATGTGCTCAACCGCAAAACGCGCAACAAGATGAGCGTCATCAAAGATGGTCAGGTGGTCAGCGACGTCATCATCCAAGAAGGTGTGCTCACCAATGAGCGCATGAACGATGCCGTGGCCGAACCTGTGGTCTACATGATGGACCGCTATGTGGTGGGCGGTTTCTACCGCGTGCATGCCGAGCGCGGTGTGGACGAGAACCTGAATGCACCAGGTGCCAGCTTTGTGCCGTTGGCCTTTGCAGATACACCGCATTTGCCACAGCCTGGCATGAAGCCCGGTGCCAGTGTGCCCAACCGCTTCTACATGTACGGTGTGATTGGCCGTTTGGCCATGTTGGCGGCCAGTTACGAGCTGGAAGCCACCGACCCAGAAGCCGAAGTTTACGACTAAAGTATGCGTAAATGATCTCCAGTTGCTGCACTGCAACAACTGGGGACAGCGCTGTCTTTTAGAGCGCAGACTCCATGGCAATCTTTTGAAAACAGGCGCAAAATCGCGGTCATTCTGAACTAAGGCCCAGACTGGTTGCTGGGCTAATTTTTTGTGTCTTCAAGCAAATCTTCTTTAATGGCCCTGACCGTTGGCGCCATCGGCGTGGTCTATGGTGACATCGGTACCAGTGTTTTGTATGCGTTGAAGGAGGTCTTTGGCTCTGGTCATGTGGCTTTCACACCAGAGAACATCTACGGCATCCTTTCTATTTTCTTCTGGACGCTCACCACCATTGTGTCGGTCAAGTATGTGACCTTGGTGCTGCGTGCTGACAATCACGGCGAAGGTGGCTTGGTGGCCATGTTGGCCTTGGCCTCACAGTCCGTTAAGGACAAGCCGCGTTTGCGCAAAGTGCTCTTGATGGTTGGCATTTTTGGCACATGTCTGTTTTATGGCGATGGCGTGATCACACCTGCCATTTCGGTGCTCTCTGCCGTTGAAGGTTTGGAGATTGTGTCGCCTGCCTTTAAGAAGGCGGTCATTCCGCTGACCTTGTTGATTTTGTTTGTTCTGTTTGTGGTGCAAAAACGCGGCACTGCGGGCATTGGCAAATTTTTTGGCCCTATCACTTTGGTTTGGTTTGCGGCCATTGCCGTCTTGGGTCTGTACCACATCGCATCGCACCCTGAAATTTTGTGGGCCATCAGCCCGCACTATGCCGTGATGTTCATCTGGGAAAACCCAGGTACGACCTTCATCATTTTGGGCGCTGTGGTCTTGTGTGTCACCGGCGGCGAGGCGCTGTATGCCGACATGGGCCACTTCGGCAAACAGCCCATTCGACTGGCTTGGTTTACCACCGTGATGCCTGCGTTGACTTTGAATTATTTTGGCCAGGGTGCGTTGTTGTTGTCCAACCCCGAGGCTGTCAAGAATCCTTTTTACATGATGGCCCCTGAATGGGCGCTCATCCCCTTGGTCTGCTTGGCCACCATGGCCACGGTGATTGCATCGCAAGCCTTGATCACCGGGGCCTTCAGCGTCACCAAACAAGTGATTCAATTGGGTTACTTGCCCCGCTTACAAGTGCTTCACACCAGCGTGAAGGAATTGGGTCAAATCTACATTCCCTTTGTGAACTGGGGCTTGTTTGTTTTGATTGTGTTGGCGGTGGCCTTGTTCAAATCTTCCAGCAATTTGGCGGCGGCTTATGGCATTGCGGTGTGTACCGACATGTTGATCACCACCACGCTCACTTTCTTTGTGATTCGTTACGGCTGGAAATTGCCGCTGTCACTTTGCATTGGCGCCACCGGGTTTTTCTTTGTGGTTGACTTTGCATTCTGGGCCTCCAACTTGATGAAGCTCTTTGAAGGCGGTTGGTTCCCACTGGTCATTGCCGGCGGCATTTTCTTGCTCATGGTCACTTGGAGCGATGGCCGACGTTTGTTGAACGAATCCATGAAGGCCGATTCATTTGGCTTGGTCGATTTCTTGGAAGCTATTTTTGTAGCGCCACCTGCCCGCGTGGAAGGCACGGCTGTGTTTTTAACTGCCGAAATTGGCAGCGTGCCCAACGCGCTGTTGCACAACCTCAAACACAACAAAGTGTTGCACCGACAAAATTTGTTTGTGACGGTGCGAAGCCATGAGGTGCCTTGGATTGGTTTGAACAAGCGCTTGGAAATTGAATCCTTGCATCACGATTGCTGGCAAGTGATCGTCAACTATGGCTTCAAAAATGATCCTGATTTGCCCAAGGCCTTGGAGCAGTTGAAAGTACATGGCGCTGATTTGGATCCCATGACGACCAGTTACTTCTTGTCACGCGACATTGTCATTCCCACCATCGGTGGCGGCATGGCCACATGGCGTGAAAAGTTGTTTGCGCAAATGCACTTGAATGCCAGTGCGGCGGCCGAGTTCTTGAAATTGCCCAACAACTCTGTGGTGGAGTTGGGCTCCAAGATCGAGATTTAACGGAAGCTTAAATGCTGCTCATCGCCTCGCCCATGCGAAGTGGGCGAGTGCTGAGCCAATCGGCTGGAAATTGAATGCTGTTTTGCGGAAACAGCATCACCACCGTTGAGCCCAATAAAAACCGGCCCATCTCTTCGCCTTTTTGCAGTTGCACATCTTGCGTGTCGTAGCGCCATTCGCGCACCATGCCAGGACGCGGTGGGTTCACTTGGCCATGCCACACGGTGGCCATGCTGCCTACGATGGTGGCACCCACCAAGACCAAGACCATCGGTCCTTTTTCAGTTTCAAACTCGCACACCACGCGCTCGTTGCGCGCAAATAAACCTGGCACACCTCGCGCCGTGGTGGGGTTGACCGAAAACAAATCGCCAGGCACATGAATCATGCGCAGCAACTTACCTCCAATGGGCATGTGAATGCGGTGATAGTCGCGTGGGCTTAAATACAAAGTGGCGAAATGGCCATTTTGAAATTGCGCAGCCAGCTTTTCATCGCCGCCCACCAAAGCACGCGTGCTGTAGTGATGACCCTTGGCCTGAAAAATTTGATCTTTGTCGATGGGGCCGCATTGGCTGATGGCACCGTCCACAGGGCAGACCCAGCTACTGGCCGCCATGGGACGTACACCGTCTCTCAAGGGCCGCGTGAAAAATTCGTTGAAGCTTTTGTAGTGCGCAGGATCAGCGTGAACGGCTTCGTCCATGTTGACTTGGTAACGCTTGACAAAGCGTTTGATCACCCAAGTGGTGAAACTGCCCCACTCGGCGCTGGCCAAACGGCCCGCCAGTTGGGTCATGGCCTGCTTGGGCATGAGGTATTGCGGCAATACTGCCAATTGATCGGACACAGGGGCTCCCTCGTTTCACTTGGGAGCTTATTGTAGGAGGCTTGCAGGCCGGATCCCTGCTGCCTGCCAACAAGACGCGATGGGACGCGATGTCCAGCTTAAAACTCTTGGTAAAAGCCCAAGGCGCGCTGGGTGGGGGCGTCGTCCACATGGAACAGGTAAGCGTTGCCGTTGCTGGCGCGGTGCTTGATCTGTGCGTGGGTGGGGATGGCCACGGTATCGCCTTCTGACCATTTCAGGGTGACACCGTCGATCTCCGATTCACCGCGGCCTTCAATGACGTGCATCACCGAGCTGGCCGAGCGCGGACGAGGGCTGAAGTCCAAGCCATCCCGCAGCAACTGCGCAGAGAAGCCCAGCGTGGGCAAACAGGGCGCGCCAGTTTCGGGGTTGACATACGCCAGTTGAACCGCAGCGTCTTTGGGGGTACCTTTGTCGAGGGCATTCAAGGCCTCTCGCACATCGACCCAGGGGTAACGAATTTGGGGGTATGCGGCGCGTGTCTTCAAACTGAGAGACTCAAAGGGCACCAGGCCTGCACGGCGGTACTTGGTTTGCGAGGCGTCCAAATCTGCGCGGGCATTTTGCGATGGACCTTCAATGGCGTACGAGGCCTCCATGCTGTAAACCATGGGCAAATCCAAGGCATCCAGCCAGACTACGGGGCCCTTGCCTTCGTGGCCATGCTCGTGCCACAGACCTGCCGGTGTGAGGATCAAATCGCCTTTGTGCATGGGGCATTTTTCGCCTTGCACAGTGGTGAAGCCGCCTTCACCCTCCACCACAAAGCGCACGGCGCTGGGTGTGTGGCGGTGGTTGGGGGCAACCTCTCCGGGCAAAATCAATTGCATGCCCACGTAAATGTTGGGTGTGGCCACCAATTTTTCAATGCCATGGCCCGGATTGCACAAGACCAAGACACGGCGCTCGGCTTTTTCAATCGGTGTCAACTCGCCAGCGCGCATGAGTTGAGGTCGGACCTCTGCATAGTGCCAAACAAAAGGCTGGGTGGCCCGCGCTGGTTTACCGCGCGGCAACAGCCCGCGCAATTGCGGCCACAGCGGTGCAATGGACAGGGCGGTCATGTCGGCGATGTAGTCGGCTGGCAAATCTTCCAAGCGGCCCAAAGCGTCAGAGTGGTTGGCGGGGTTCATGGTGTTCTTAAAGTCTCATTGGAGGGTTTTAATAAGTATACATATTGATGGGCGCTTCACCAAGTTCTCGCAGATTTCTAAAGGCGCTGATGGCTTGGGTCAGTCTGGCCTAAGGGTCTGCGAGGCACAATCGAGGGATGACAGATTTATTGAACGTAAAAAACCTCGTTAAACGCTTTGGCGACAACACCGTGGTGAACGATTTGTCGTTTCACATCGCCCCTGGCGAATGCTTGGGCGTGATTGGTCCGAACGGTGCTGGCAAGACCACCACCTTGCGCATGTGTTTGGGGCTCACCACACCCGATACAGGCAGCATCACTTACTTCGACAATTTGTCGATGCCCCAAGATGCGCTGGCCATCAAATCGCGCTTGGGTGTGGTGGCGCAAATGGACACCTTAGACCCCGACTTCACGGCCGAAGAAAACCTGTTGGTCTATGGCCGCTATTTCGGCATGAAAGACCGTGACATCAAAGCGCGCATTTCACCGCTGCTTGAGTTTGGCGCCTTGACCAGCAAGGCCAAAGCCAAGCCGGGTGAATTGTCGGGTGGCATGAAGCGCCGCTTGAGTTTGGCGCGGGCCCTCATCAACCAACCACAAATGCTGATGTTGGACGAGCCCACCACAGGTCTCGATCCACAAGCGCGCCATTTGATGTGGGAGCGTTTGCAAATGCTGATGCAAGAAGGCAAATCGATTTTGCTCACGACGCATTTCATGGACGAAGCAGAGCGCTTGTGCGATCGCTTGTTGGTGATTGACCATGGCCAAAAAATTGCAGAAGGCAAGCCGCGCGATTTGATTGCACAGCACCTCGAGCCCGATGTGGTGGAGTTGTATGGCCAAGGCGCCTTGGCTTTGGCCGCCAAAGACTCGCCACTCAGACAACATGCGGCGCGTGTTGAAGTTAGTGGCGAAACGGTCTTTTTCTATACCTCACAAGCTGAGCCTTTGCTGCTGGCATTGCATGCTTGGCCGCACATTCGCAGTCTGCACCGCCCTGCCAATTTGGAGGATTTATTTTTGAAACTCACCGGCCGTCAAATCAGGGAGAACGCATGATGAACACACAGCATGTCATCCCTTCAGTATGGGCGCCGCCGCAACTCTCAATGCGCTGGTGGCCTGTGTTCTTGCGCAATCTGTTGGTGTGGCGCAAGTTGGCCATTCCCAGTTTGGTGGGCAACATTGCCGAACCCCTCATGTGGTTGGTGGCCTTTGGCTATGGCCTGGGTGCTTTGGTGGGCGAGGTGAACACCGGCGGGCAGCAAGTGCCCTACATCTTGTTCTTGGCCAGCGGTAGTATTTGCATGAGTGCCATGAATGCGGCGTCTTTTGAAGCTTTGTATTCAGCCTTCTCTCGCATGCACATGCAAAAGACGTGGGACGGCATCATGAACGCACCGGTTCGCCTCGACGATGTGGTGATGGCCGAAATGCTGTGGGCCGCTTACAAAGCGATCTTCACAGTGACCGCCATTTTGGGCGTCATGTTGGTGTTGGGCATCACGCACAGCTGGAAATTGTTGTTGGCGTGGCCCATTTTGTGGTTGGTGGGGGTGACCTTCAGCTGCATTGCCTTGATCTTCAATGCATTGGCAAAAGGCTACGACTTTTTCACGTATTACTTCACCTTGTTTCTCACGCCCATGATGTTTTTGTCGGGCATTTATTTTCCGCGCACGCAATTGCCTGAGTGGTTGCAAACCATCACCTCGTATTTGCCATTGACGGCCGCCGTTGAAATGGTGCGGCCACTTTTCCTCGACCAATGGCCCCAACACTTTGTGGGCAACGTGTGTTTGCTGGTGGGTGTAGCGGCGGCTGCGTTTTGGGTGGCACTGGCCTTAACGCGCAAACGTTTCAGGGCTTGATGCCCGGTTGTCATTTTCTTTTTCTTAACTTTTCATTTTTCAAATCATGATCATTCAAAAAGTAGGCATCATTGGCGCGGGCACCATGGGCAACGGCATTGCACAAGCATGCGCCGTCGCAGGCATTCCCGTGGTGATGGTGGACATTTCTGAAGCGGCAGTGGCCAAGGGCATCGCCACAGTGTCTGGTAGTTTGGACCGCTTGCTTAAAAAAGAAAAAATCACAGAGGCTGACAAAGCCGCTGCCTTGGCCAAAATTCAGGGCAGCACGCACTATGAGGATTTAAAGCAAGCCGACTTGGTGATTGAGGCGGCTACTGAAAACCAAGACCTTAAAGTCAAAATTCTGAAGCAACTCGACGGCATGCTGGCGCCTGATGTGATCATCGCTTCCAACACCTCTTCGATTTCGATCACCCAATTGGCCGCTGTCACAAGCCGCGCCGATCGTTTCATTGGCATGCACTTTTTCAATCCCGTGCCCATGATGGCTTTGGTGGAAATCATTCGCGGTTTGCAAACCAGCGATGCCACCCACGATGCCGTGCATGCCTTGGCCACCGCTTTGGGCAAAACCCCCATCACGGTGAAGAATGCGCCGGGCTTTGTGGTCAATCGCATCTTGGTGCCCATGATCAACGAAGCGCTGTTTGTGTTGTCAGAAGGCTTGGCCACACCCGACGACATCGATGCTGGCATGAAGCTCGGTTGCAACCAACCCATTGGCCCGCTGGCCTTGGCCGACATGATTGGCCTGGACGTGTGCTTGGCCGTGATGGAGGTGTACCTCAAAGAATTTGGCGACAGCAAATACCGTCCTTGCCCCTTGCTGAAAGAGTTGGTGGCTGCAGGCCGTTTGGGTCGCAAGACCGGTCACGGCGTTTACCAATATTGATGTGGGTCAAGTGCACGGGGTGCACTTGTCTTTATTCTGAGTGCAAGGCGATTTATGACAAACATTCATCCTGAAGGCAGCATTGACTTGGAAGTGCGTGACGGCGTGCTGTTGATCGGTATCAACCGACCCAACAAGCGCAACGGTTTCACCCCCAAGATGTACCGCGAGTTGGGCGAGGCCTACACACGCCTAGACGATGAGCCTGCTTTAAGGGTGGGCGTCTTGCACGCCATGGGCGATCACTTCACGGCGGGCCTTGATTTGCCCACCATCGCACCGCTCATGCAGCGCGGCGAAAAAGCCGTGCCCTTGGGTTTGGTCGATCCGCTTAACTTGGGCATGGAGGGCTATCGCCGCCGCACCAAGCCCATGGTGGTGGCCGTGCAGGGCATTACCTACACCTTGGGCATTGAGTTGATGCTGGCAGCCGACATCGTGGTGGCCGCCGACAATTGCCGCTTCTCGCAGCTCGAAGTGAAGCGCGGCATCATGGCCACGGGCGGCGCCACCTTGCGCATGTCCGAGCGTGCGGGCATGGGCAATGCCTTGCTGCATTTGCTCACGGGGGATGAGTTCAACAGTGCAGAAGCTTTGCGATTGAATTTTGTGCAACGCGTGGTGCCTGTCGGTGAGCAGTTGAATGAGGCACTGAAGATTGCACAAGCCATTGCCGCACAAGCACCCTTGGCCGTCGTAGCCACACGCCAAAGTGTTTTAAAAGCAGTGGAGCAAGGTCCTTTGGTGGCCATGCACGAATTCATCTCGGTTCAAAAAACACTGTCCAACAGTGAAGACGCCAAAGAAGGCGTGCAGTCCTTCATCGAAAAACGCGACGCACGCTTCACTGGAAAATGACGTTGTGAGAATTGCGCTGCTCTCAGACATTCATGCCAACCTGCAAGCGCTGAATGCTTGCATGGCACATGCCAGAGCGCAGGGCGTTGACCGCTGGGCCTTGCTGGGTGACTTGGTGGGCTACGGTGGCAATCCGCAGGAGGTGGTCGACATGGCCATGCAGTTGGCCGACGAAGGTGCATGGGTGCTGCAAGGTAACCACGACGCGATGGCGGTGAAACCGCCCGTTGGCGATGACAGCTTGGGCAGCAGCTCGGCCCAATGGACGTTTGAACAATTGGGTGCTTCGCAGCGTGGCTTTTTAAAGGCCTTGCCTTTGACCGTCTTATCGGGGCCATTGTTGTTGGTCCATGCCAGCGCCCATGCGCCCGAGCGTTGGCATTACGTCGACTCTGAACGCGCTGCCGATTTGTGCGCAGACCATG
This sequence comes from Limnohabitans sp. Hippo4, assembly GCF_003063605.1. Taxonomy (NCBI): domain Bacteria; kingdom Pseudomonadati; phylum Pseudomonadota; class Betaproteobacteria; order Burkholderiales; family Comamonadaceae; genus Limnohabitans; species Limnohabitans sp. Hippo4. Next base: position 271,623 of record NZ_NESE01000004.1, read on the forward strand.
CCTTGCAACACTTCGACGCACGCCATGTGGTGGTGGGCCATGTGCATCACCAAACGGTTTATTACCGTGGCACGGGGCACAACATGATGAAGTTTGAACCCACAGCGGGTGTGCAGGTGCCCATGCCTTCGCACCGCCGATGGGTGGCGACGGTGGGTTCGGTCGGACAACCTCGCGATCACAAACCGCAAGCCATGTATGCGCTCTACGATGAGTCGGCCGGGCGCATGACTTTTCACCGCGTGTCCTACGATCATCAAGCCGCCGCTAAGGCCATCCGCGAAGCAGGGCTGCCCGAATTTTTTGCTGAACGATTGGCGCTAGGGCGATGAAACTTCTCAATCCTGGCCATGTGATCGATGGCTTTGAAATTCAAGCTTGTTTGCATGCCGGTGGCATGGCGCACATTTACACCGTTCAGTACGCTTTGAGCGAAGACGGCACACGCCGCGAATCAGAGTTCCCGATGGCCATGAAGATTCCGCGCATGACGGCTGGCGATGGTGCAGAAAACATTGTGAGCTTTGAGGTTGAGCATCAAATCTTGCCCGCACTTTCGGGCTCCCATGTGCCGCGCTTTGTGGCAGCCGGTGATTTGTCTCGCACACCCTATTTGGTCATGGAGTATGTGCAGGGGTCGACACTTGAAACCTGGCGCGAGAATTTTCACAAAGAATCATTTCAAGCAGGTTTACACGACAGGGCCATTGCTCGCGTCGGTGCTGAGTTGGCGCATGCAGCGCACAGTTTGCATAAACAAAACGTGTGTCACTTAGACCTCAAGCCAGCCAATGTCTTGATCCGCCCCAACGGCAAAGTGGTGTTGTTAGATTTTGGTTTGTCATGCCATGCACATTACCCTGATCTGCTGGCTGAAGAAATGCGCAAAGCGGTGGGTTCACCTGCGTGGATTGCACCTGAACAAGTGGTGGGTGTGCGCGGTGATCCCCGCTCGGATATTTTTGCCATCGGTGTGATGCTTTACGAGCTGGCAACTGGCGAATTGCCGTTTGGCGAGCCTGCCACAGCAGGCGGCATGCGTCAGCGTTTGTGGATGGACCCTGTGCCACCTCGCAAGCGCAACCCCCAGGTGCCGGAGTGGTTGCAAGAAGTGATTTTGAAGTGCCTGCATCCTGAGGCTGCCAAGCGCTACCCCTCGGCGGCGCACTTGGCCATGGACTTGGGCAACCCCGATCAAATTCGCATCACAGAGCGCGGTCAACAAATCAAGGGCACTGGCTTCAAAGAGCATTTCAAGCGATGGCTGAAAGCTGCGGGCATGCATTACCAGCCCAGCCCCTTGCCTTCCAAACAGATCAAAGAAGTACCGATCTTGATGGTGGCCTTGCCACATGCCGATGTGAGCGATGCCACGTGGTATTCGCTGCGCGAAGCGGTCGACCGATCTTTGGGCATTCGACCGGGTGCGCGTTTGGCATGCGTGACGGTCATATCGCCCAATGACACTAGCAGCACCGATTCAAGCAAAAGCGAAAGCAGTGTGCATCGCATGCACTTGGCGCGCATGCAGCAATGGTCACAAGGCTTGGATTTGCATGATCATCAAGTTTCGTTTCACGTTCTGGAAGCCAGCGATGTGGCGCATGCACTGGTGACGTATGCTAAAAGCAATGAGGTTGGCATGGTGATCATGGGTGCGGCCACGCATGGTCTGCAAATGCAGCGCTTTGTAGCCACTGTACCCATCAAGGTGGCCATGAACGCACCATGCACCGTCATCTTGGTCAAGCAAGATGTGCCGTTTGAATTTTTAGGAACATTGAATGACAAATGAAGTCCCCCAAGGGCCATCCGAGTGGGACGCTTTGCATCCATATGCTTCACTCACGCCTGATGCCGTTCTCGATGCATTGGCCGACATCGGCTTGATGGGCGATGGTCGCCTGACGGCGCTCAGTTCCTACGAAAACCGCGTCTATCAAATTCAATTGGAGTCGGAGCGCACACCCACGCAAACCGATGGCACGCCTGTGCCCACCAGTGTGGTCGCTAAGTTTTACCGGCCCGGCCGTTGGACGGATGCGCAGATTCAAGAAGAGCATGACTTTGCGGCGGAGTTGGTCGCTGCAGAAGTGCCCGTGGTGCCGCCGCTCAATTTGCAAGGCCACACCTTGCATCACAAAGCGTTTGCAGAAAATTCTGCGAAGCTTGCTTTGCAGGGTCAGGCGTTTCAAGGTTTCTCTTTTTCCGTCAGTGAACGACGCGGCGGTCGTCCGCCTGAGTTGGACGATGACGAAGTGTTGGAGTGGATTGGCCGTTTTCTAGCGCGCATTCATACCGTGGGGGCTGCCAAGCCCTTTCACAATCGACCCGCCCTCAGCATCGACACCTTCATGCAAGAGCCCAAGGATTGGTTGTTCAAGCACAAAGCGATTCCCATGGAAGTCGAGCGCGCATGGCAAGACGCGTGGCAACAGGCCATGGACGTGATGCATGCCGCTGGCTTAGGGTCTGCGCATGGCAGCGATTGGCCGCATTTTCAAATGTTGCGTTTGCATGGCGATTGCCATCCAGGCAATATTTTGTGGACACCTGCAGACCTGCCAGGCGGTGGTCCGCACTTTGTGGACTTAGACGATGCGCGCATGGGACCTGCTGTGCAAGACTTGTGGATGCTCTTGTCGGGAGATCGCAAGCAGCGCTCAGGTCAACTGATCATGTTGCTGGAGGGGTATGAGCAAGTACGTGATTTTGATCGACGTGAACTGGCCTTGATTGAGCCGCTGCGAACACTGCGCTTGGTGCACTACAGCGCGTGGCTAGCCCGCCGATGGGATGACCCCATTTTCCCGATCAACTTTCCGTGGTTTGGCACGCCCGACTATTGGCGCGGCCAAGTTCAAATGTTGGAAGAGCAGATCGAGCAAATGCAAGAACCGCTGTTGGTGGTTTGAGCAGAAACGAACAAGCCGCCCGAAGGCGGCTTGTTCATTGAAATGCAAATGGTTTGAATTAAACCAACAGCGCATTCACACGGCGCACATAAGCTGCTGGATCATCTGGCATGCCGCCTTCAGCCAACAAAGCTTGGTCAAACAAAATGTTGGCCAAGTCATGGAAGTGCACAGAGCCCTCAAGCTTCTTCACCAAGGCGTGTTCGGGATTCACCTCCAACACAGGCTTCGATTCAGGCGCTTGCTGACCCGCTTGCTTCAACATGCGTGCCAGCTGCATGCTCATCCCGTTATCGGTCACCACCAGGCAAGCAGGTGAGTCCACCAAGCGGCTGGTGACGCGCACGTCTTCGGCTTTGTCTTTCAAAGCTTCTTTCAATTTGGCCAGCAAAGGCTTGAAGGTTTCAGCGGCTTCTTCAGCTGCTTTCTTTTCTTCTTCGTCTTGCAAGCTGCCCAAGTCAAAGGCGCCCTTGGCCACGCTTTGCATGGGGGTGCCATCAAACTCGTGCATGAAGTTCAAGGCCCACTCGTCTACGCGGTCGGTCATGAGCAAGACTTCAATGCCCTTTTTCTTGAACACTTCGAGTTGTGGGCTGTGTTTGGCAGCAGCCAGGGTGTCGGCGGTGATGTAGTAGATGGCTTCTTGGCCTTCTTTCATGCGCGCTTTGTAGTCGGCCAAGGACACGCTCACTTCGTCAGAAGACGTGGAGGCGAAGCGCAAGAGTTTGGCCAAGCGCTCGCGGTTGCCAAAGTCTTCGCCCAAACCTTCTTTCAGCACCGCACCAAACTCTTTGTAGAAGCGGGTGTATTGACCTTGTTTGGCTTTGTCTTCTTCACTCACCACATCGGTCACACCATCTTCAGATGCCTTAGGCGCTTCGTTGTGTTTGGCCAAGTCTTCCAACATGGACAACACGCGCTTGGTACAACCTTCGCGAATGGCTTTGACGTCACGGCTTTCTTGCAGCAACTCACGGCTCACGTTCAAAGGCAAGTCCGCAGAGTCGACCACGCCTTTGACAAAGCGCAAGTAGCTGGGCATGAGCGCTTCGGCATCGTCCATGATGAACACGCGCTTGACGTACAACTTGATGCCCGCTTTTTTGTCACGGTTCCACAGGTCATGCGGGGCTTGTGAGGGAATGTACAAAAGTTGTGTGTACTCGGTGCTGCCTTCCACGCGGTTGTGTGTCCAGGTGAGCGGCTCGGCAAAGTCTTTGCTGATTTGCTTGTAGAAGTCTTTGTACTGATCGTCGGTGACGTCTTTTTTGGGGCGGGTCCACAAAGCGGTGGCTTTGTTGATGGCTTCCCATTCGCCAGTCTTGACCATGCCGCCGGGCTTACGGCCTTCGCTCTCGTCCTTGCCAATCAGTTCGCCGTCTTTCCACTCTTCTTTTTCCATCAAGATGGGCAAGCTGATGTGGTCGGAGTATTTGCCAACGATTTCTTTCAGTTTCCAAGTGTTGGCGTATTGCAAGGCGTCTTCGCGCAAATGCAAGATGATGCTGGTGCCGCGTTGTGCGCGTTCAATGTTTTCAACTTCAAAGTCGCCGGTGCCGCCGCTGATCCAGCGCACACCTTCGGACGCAGGCGCGCCTGCCCGGCGAGTCTCAACTGTGATCTTGTCGGCCACGATGAAGCCAGAGTAAAAGCCCACACCAAACTGGCCAATCAGTTGCGCATCAGACTTTTGATCGCCCGATAGTTTGCTCATGAAGTCTTTGGTGCCGCTCTTGGCAATGGTGCCCAAGTTGTCGATGGCTTCTTGCGCCGTCATGCCAATGCCGTTGTCGGCAATGGTCAAGGTCTTGGCTTCGGTGTCAAATGACAAACGAACTTCCAAGTTGGGTTGGTTCTCATAAAGCGCATCGTTGTTGAGCGCTTCAAAGCGCAGCTTGTCGCAAGCGTCAGAAGCGTTGGACACCAACTCGCGAACAAAAATTTCGGGGTTGGAATACAGCGAATGCGTTACCAAATGGAGCAGCTGGGCTACTTCGGCCTGAAAGGCATGGGTCTTTTTGGTCATCTTCAAATCGATACAAAGCGGTTAAAAAAGAGTGTTTGCCTTTGCAAATAAAGAGGCAAGCGCAGGGTTGAAACAACCCACCACCCCCTGAGTTGGGGATAGCTTTTGAAATTTCAAGGGGGTTGAGAATTAGCGGGCTTGGGCGCCCACTTCTTTGTTCCAACGGTCTAGCAGGCGTTTGCGCTCAGCAGCTTTGCCGTATTTTTCAAAGTCGTACTTGATCAAGCGCACATCGTCTAAGCTGGGGATGCGTGGGTCGGGCTTGAAGGTCTTGTTGGCCGGAAACTGCAAGCTGCCCGACAAGCCGCCAATTTTTTGACCTTCAGGGCTCATCAACCAGTCGTAATACTGCTTGGCGGCTTCGGCGTTGCGTGCGCCTTTGATCAATGCAATGCCGCCAATTTCGTAGCTGGTGCCTTCGCAAGGAGCGCCGGATTGGACGGGGTATTTGTTGTGTTTCCAAAGATCGAAGCCGAAGATAAAGCTGACACCCACGGCCACTTCGCCTTTGGCTACATTGGGCGCTTGGGCGGTGCCACTGCGGGTGTATTGCGTCACGTTGGCGTTCAGCTTCTTCATGTAATCGAAGGCAGCCTCTTCGCCCATCAACTGCACCAAGCCTGCCAAGATGGTGTAAGCCGTGCCACTGGAGGCGGGGTGAGAGGTTTCGATTTCGCCTTTGTAAATGGGCTTGAGCAAATCGGACCAGCATTTGGGCGCAGGTAAGTTTTTCTTTTTCAACAACTCCGTGTTCCATCCAAAGCCGATGGCGCTGGTGTAGAAGCCGCCCACTTTGTTTTCAGACATGGCGTATTGGCGCACGCTCCAGCCATACAAATCATTGATGTAGGCGGGGCGATAGGGAGCCAGCAAACCCATTTCGGCCGCTTGCAAGAACGGATCGCCAGTGCCGCCCCACCAGATGTCGGTTTTGGGATTGGCGGCCTCTGCGCGAATTTGCGCCAAGGCTTCGCCAGTGGCTTTGCGGGTTTGCAAGACCGTGACGCCGGTGGCTTTGGTGAAAGCTTGCGCCGCCATCTCACACCAGCTTTGGTCGGTGCTGCAGATGGCGTTGACGGTAGCCGCTTGTGCGTTGATGGCCATTAGGCCGCTGGCCAAGATCCAGGTGAGGTTGTGTTTCAAAGTTTTCATGGCTTTGTGTTCATGATGTTTGTGCGCTCGAAATAGGAATGCAGTGCAAGCATTCAATCTTAAAAACTTTCTTTGGGACCCAGATAACGCCATTGCCCCACAGGCAAGGCACCTAAATGAACACGGCCCATGCGAATGCGCTTGAGGCCCACCACCTTTAAGCCCACTTGCTCGCACATGCGGCGAATTTGACGCTTCTTGCCTTCCTTCAACACAAAGCGAAGTTGTTCGGGGTTTTGCCATTCCACTTGCGCGGGTTTCAAGGGCTTGCCATCTAAGCTCAAGCCGTGTCGCAGTTTTTGCATTTGTGCGGCAGGGAAGTGGGCCTGCACGTTCACCGTGATATCGCCCTGCGGGCCGGCACAGGTGACGCGCACCAAATACTCTTTCTCCATGCCCGAGTCTTCGCCAATCAGTTGACGCGCCACGCGGCCATCTTGCGTCATGACCAGCAAGCCCACAGAGTCAATGTCCAAGCGACCTGCAGGCGCCAGTCCTTTGAACTGTGCAGGACTGAACCGAATGTTCGTGGTGTCGCCCGACCATTGATTGCGCGCTTGAAACAGCACCATGGCGGGCTCGTGTCCGTCTTCCGCTTGACCGCTCACATAGCCCATGGGTTTGTGCAGCAGCACGGTCACTTGTTGTTCTTGATGCGCTTGTGCAGCGCGTTCGATCGTGATGCGATCGACAGAGCCCACTTGCATGCCCATTTCTGCCACTTTGCCGTTTACCAAGACCCAGCCTTGTTCAATCCATGCATCGGCTTCGCGGCGAGAGCACATTCCTAGCTCTGCCATGCGCTTGTTCAGGCGCACGGTGGTCGCGCCGGTCGCGCTCGGGTGAGCGGTTGACACCGCGTTGGCAGGTCGAGGCGCACGGGTAAAAGTGGGTTTGGCGGGTGGCTGGTTCATAGAATCTTTTCTGTGAGCTGATTGTCTCTGTTTCTGCGGTCAATCATGCGCGTGCGCAAGCCCTGCAAATCCAAAATTCTCAAGCCCCCATATTCCACGCGGATCAGTTCTTCTTCTTGCAGGTGGATCAAGGCCTCGTTCACGCGCTGTCTGGACAAGCCGACCAGATAAGCCAGTTCTTGTTGGGTGATGCGCAGCAAATCGCCCACCCCAGAAAACAGCACAGGATTGAACAAGGCGGCCAAGTTGCGCGCCACGCGCAAGTCGGGGTTGTTCAAACGGTCAAATTCCCGCGCAGCAATGAACTGACCTAAACGCTCATTCAGTTGGTTCATCACAAAGCGGTTAAAGCCCAGAGAATTGTCGATCAGCCAATGGAAGGTCTCCAGGGGCAAACCCGCCACCACACTGGCCCGCAAGGCTTGAATGTTGTATCGGTAAACCTCGCGCTTCAAGGCGGTCCCCTCGCCAAACCAGCCGCCTGGCGGCACACCCGTGAAGGTCATGGTTTGGCCATCCTCGTTGTCGCTGCTCATCTTGAGCAGGCCAGACACCGTGCCAAACCAGTAAGTGACAGGGCGACCCACGCGGCACACAAAATCACCTTTTTCGGCGTCGCCCACACGCAAGGCGTTGATGGCGCGCTCACGTTCTTTTGGCAAGAGCAAGGGCAACCAAGGGATGTTGGCCAATTCCTCGTCGGTTGGGGGGCGTCTTCTTTGATGCAGGTCAGATGTCATGTCAACTTCATGTAAGACGTTGAAAATCCTAGGGAAAATCCTAGTGGGCGATACCTTAGATTGTCGTCGAAACGACAACTTGACGTCAAATCAAAGTCTAGCATCCAGTCCAAGAAATCAACAAGTCTCTTCTTTTTGGAAGAGACGGTGACCTAACCAGGACCCGTATGCAGACGACCTTTCCTCAATTGCTTCTGGCACATGCCGCCCAGCGCCCCACTGCGCCGGCCATGCGTGAAAAAGAATATGGCATTTGGCAAACCATCAGCTGGCAAGACATGGCCACCATGGTGACCCACATGGCCTGTGGCCTGCACCAAGCCGGCCTGAAGCGCGGTGAGCACATGATTGTGGTGGGCTCCAACCGTCCCCGTTTGTACGCCACCATGTTGGCTGCACAGTCTTTGGGCGCAATTCCTGTGCCTTTGTACCAAGATGCGGTGGCTGCTGAGTGTGTGTTCCCCATGACCAACGCCGAAGTGCGCTTGTGCGTGGTGGAAGACCAAGAGCAAGTCGACAAAATGCTGGAAGTGCGCGAAACCTACACCGCGCTCGAGCACATTTATTACGATGACCCAAGAGGTTTGCGCAAGTACGACGAGCCTGGCCTTGGTTCTGTGGATGAGTTGTTGGCTGCAGGTGCCGTATTTGCAAAACAGCACCCCAACTTCTACAAAGAGCAAGTGGAGATGGGCGCTAAAGAAGACGTGGCCGCCATGTTCTTCACATCGGGCACCACAGGCAATCCCAAGGGTGTGGTGCACACGCACGGTACTTTGATTGACCGCGCACAAGCGGGCGCCGAGTTCGATCACCTCACCTCCAACGAAGACGTGCTGGCCTATTTGCCACCCGCTTGGATTGGTCAAAACATTTTCAGTTATGCACAGTGGTTGGTGGCCGGTTATGTGGTCAATTGCCCCGAGTCGGCCGCCACGGTCACCATCGACTTGAAAGAAATTGGCCCAACCTATTACTTCGCACCACCCCGCGTGTTTGAAGGCATGCTCACCAGCGTGAGCATTCGCATGGAAGATGCCAGCAGTCTCAAGCGCAACATGTACAAGTACTTCATGAGCTTGGCCAAAAAAGTCGGACCCAAGCGCATGGATGGCGAGTCGATTGGTTTGTTCAACAGCCTCATGTATGGCCTTGGCAACTTGTTGGTCTACGGTCCCTTGCGCAACAACCTCGGCTTTAGCCGTGTGCGAGTGGCCTACACCGCCGGTGAAGCCATCGGTCCCGATTTGTTCACCTTTTATCGCTCCATTGGCGTGAACTTGAAACAGTTGTACGGCTCCACCGAAACCGCGGTGTTTGTCTGCTTGCAGCCCGACAACCAAGCGCGCGCCGACACGGTGGGCGTGCCTTGCCGTGGTGTTGAAATCAAGGTGGCCGACAACGGCGAGATCTTGGTGAAGTCGCCAGGCTTGCTCAAGGGCTATTACAAAAACCCAGAAGCCACAGCCGAAGTGTTGACGGCCGATGGTTGGTACCACACCAGCGATGCCGGCTTCTTGGACAGCCATGGCCACCTCAAAATCATCGACCGTGTGAAAGACGTGGGTCGCATCAAAGGCGGCAGCAATGACGGCGCCATGTTCGCACCCAAGTACGTCGAGAACAAGCTCAAGTTCTTCCCGCACATCAAAGAAGTGGTGGCCTATGGCGACCAGCGTGAAAAAGTGTGCGTCATGATCAACATCGACTTTGATGCGGTGGGCAACTGGGCCGAGCGTCGCAACTTGCCTTATGCCGGTTACACCGACTTAGCTCAAAAGCCAGAAGTTTATGAGTTGATCAAAGAGTGTGTAGAGCAAGTCAATGCCGACTTGGCAGAAGACGAATTGCTCGCTGGTAGCCAGGTCAGTCGCTATTTGGTCTTGCACAAAGAACTGGATGCCGATGATGGTGAACTCACCCGCACCAACAAAGTTCGCCGTGGCTTCATTGCAGAAAAATACCAGCCCTTGGTCGATGCCTTGTATGGCGGTTTGACCACGCAGTTCATTGAAACGGTTGTGAAGTTTGAAGACGGTCGCACTGGCAGTGTCAGTGCCACCCTCAAAATTTCTGACGCTAAAACATTTGCCCCCGTGAAGGCAGCAGCATGACAAAACACATTGGCGACGTCATCCTCGACGTTCAAAACATCAGCCTCCGATTTGGTGGCGTGAAGGCGCTGACCGACATTTCTTTCAATGTGAAAGAACATGAAATACGCGCCATCATTGGCCCCAACGGTGCCGGCAAAAGCTCCATGCTCAACTGCATCAATGGTGTGTACACCCCGCAAGAGGGCAGCATCACATTCCGCGGTCAAACCTTTGACCACATGAACAGCCGCCAAGTGGCCGAGATGGGCGTGGCACGCACTTTCCAAAATTTGGCCTTGTTCAAGGGCATGAGCGTGATCGACAACATCATGACAGGCCGCAACTTGCGCATGAAGAGCAATTTGCTCTTGCAAGCCTTGCGCATCGGCCCTGCCGAAAACGAAGAAATGAAACACCGCGAGCGTGTGGAAGAGATCATCGATTTCTTGGAAATTCAGGCCTATCGCAAAACGCCAGTGGGCCAGCTGCCCTACGGTTTGCAAAAGCGCGTCGACTTGGGTCGCGCCTTGGCCATGGAGCCGCAAGTCTTGTTGCTCGATGAGCCGATGGCCGGCATGAACGTCGAAGAAAAACAAGACATGTGCCGTTTCATCTTGGACGTCAACGATGAGTTTGGTTGCACCATTGTTTTGATTGAGCACGACATGGGCGTGGTGATGGACATTTCCGACCGCGTGGTGGTGCTCGACTACGGCAAAAAAATTGGCGACGGCACCCCCGAAGAAGTACGCAACAACGAAGAAGTGATCAGTGCCTATTTGGGCACTTCACACTAAGCACAAGGACAGCAAAATGGGATTTTTTCTTGAAACCTTGATTGGCGGTCTGATGGCCGGCATGCTCTATTCCTTGGTGGCCTTGGGCTTCGTGCTCATTTACAAAGCCTCGGGTGTGTTCAACTTTGCGCAAGGCGCGATGGTGTTGTTTGCAGCCTTGGCCATGGCGCGTTTTGCTGAATGGATTCCTGCGTATGCAGGCATCACCAGTTCTGTGGCGGCCAACCTGATTGCCTTTGCATTGGCTGCAGCCGTCATGTTCATCGTGGCGTGGGTCATTGAGTATTTGGTGTTGCGTCATTTGGTCAATCAAGAAGGCACCACCTTGTTGATGGCCACTTTGGGCATTACCTATTTCTTGGACGGTGTGGGCCAATCCATTTTTGGCAGCGACATTTACAAGATCGACATTGGCATGCCCAAAGAACCTTTGATGGCATTTGAGAAAGCCTTTGAAGGCGGCATCATGATCAACCAAGAAGACCTGGTGGCAGCGGCCATTGCGGCAGTTTTGGTGGCAGGCCTCAGCGTGTTCTTCCAAAAAACCACCACTGGTCGCGCCTTGCGCGCTGTGGCCGATGATCACCAAGCGGCGCAATCGATTGGTATTCCTTTGAACCGCATCTGGGTCATTGTGTGGTGTGTGGCAGGCATTGTGGCCTTGGTGGCCGGCATGATTTGGGGTTCTAAATTGGGCGTGCAATTCTCACTGTCGACGGTCGCGTTGCGCGCACTGCCTGTGGTGATTTTGGGCGGTTTGACTTCTGTCCCTGGCGCCATCATTGGTGGCCTCATCATCGGTGTGGGCGAAAAGTTGTCTGAAGTTTTCTTGGGCCCTTATGTAGGTGGCGGCATTGAAATCTGGTTTGCCTATGTGCTGGCCTTGGGTTTCTTGCTCGTCCGCCCTCAAGGTTTGTTTGGTGAAAAGATCATCGATCGCGTTTAAACCCAAACGCAAGCACTGAACATTCACGATCGCAGAAAGAATTTATGTTTTACAGAGAAAACGGCCAATTCAAAACCAGCTACAAAGCTGACCAGCAAATTTTCCCCATCGCGCAAGACCGCTGGGGTGTTTTGCTCATCGTTGCGTTTGCATTTCTCGCGGTGCCTTTCTTGGCCGACGAGTACATGATGCGCGCCATTCTGATCCCTTTCCTCATTTTGTCGCTGGCCGCTTTGGGCGTGAACATCTTGGTGGGTTACTGCGGCCAGATTTCTTTGGGTTCAGGCGCTTTCATGGCGGTGGGTGCTTATGCTGCCTTTAACTGCTGGGTTCGCTTAGAGGGCATTCCGTTGGTGGCGGCCTTGTTGGTCGGTGGCTTCTTTGCCACGCTGGTGGGCATCTTCTTTGGCATTCCCAGCTTGCGCGTAAAGGGTTTGTATTTGTCTGTGGCCACCTTGGCTGCACAGTTCTTTTGCGACTGGGCTTTCTTGCGCATCAAGTGGTTTACCAACGACTCTGCTTCTGGCACAGCATCGGTGGCCAACCTCACAGCCTTTGGCTTTGATGTGGTCACGCCTTTGCAGAAATACATTTTCTGTTTAAGTGTCTTGGTGGTGTTTGGCTTGTTGGCCAAAAACCTGGTGCGTGGTGCCATTGGTCGTGAGTGGATGGCCATTCGTGACATGGACGTTGCTGCTGCCGTCATTGGCATTCGCCCCATGTACGCCAAGCTCAGCGCGTTTGCGGTCAGCTCATTCATTGTGGGTGTGGCGGGTGCATTGTGGGCATTTGTTCATTTGGGCTCTTGGGAGCCAGCGGCCTTCTCAGTCGACCGTTCATTCCAACTGTTGTTCATGGTCATTTTGGGCGGTATGGGCTCCATCATGGGCAGCTTCTTTGGTGCAGCCTTCATTGTGATTTTGCCCATTGCCATCAACATTGTTTTGCCAGTTCTAGGCTCGTTGGTGGGTGTTGAGGTCAGCACGGCTGCGCTGACGCACGCGGAACAAATTATTTTTGGCGCTTTGATTGTGTGGTTCTTGATTGTGGAGCCCCACGGCTTGGCCAAATTGTGGAGTGTGGGTAAGCAAAAAATGCGCGTTTGGCCGTTCCCTCACTAAGTTCGTTGCAGATGTCCATCTAAGTTTTTTCACTGCTTCTTTTTAATTTTCAACAGGAGACAAACCATGAAGCTTCGTCAACTCGTTCTAGCTGCATCGGTGGTGGCTGCGGCTGCTTCCAGCGCATTGGTCAGCACTGCTGCCTATGCACAAGCCAAAGAACAATTCTTCCCCGTGCTGCCTTACCGTACAGGTGCATATGCACCCAACGGTGTGCCATGGGCCAACGGCTATGCCGACTACCTCAAGTTGATCAATGCCCGTGATGGCGGCATCAACGGCGTGAAGATCACTTTTGAAGAGTGCGACACAGCCTACGCCACCGACCGCGGTGTTGAATGCTACGAGCGCCTGAAAGGCAAAGCACAAGGCGGCATCTTCCAACCCTTGTCAACTGGCATCACATTCGCTTTGACTGAAAAAGCACCGGCCGATAAGAACCCTTTGATCACTGGCGGCTATGGCCGTTCAGAGTCTAGCGACGGTGGTGTGTTCAAGTGGAACTTCCCTTTAATGGGCACCTATTGGTCTGGCGCTGACATCATCATGCAGCACCTTACCAAGAAAGAAAACGGCAACTTGAAGGGCAAGAAGATTGCCCTGGTTTACCACGACAGCCCCTACGGCAAAGAGCCTATTCCTTTGTTGCAAGAGCGCGCCAAGATGCAAGGTTATGACTTGCAATTGTTGCCCGTGACAGCACCAGGCGTGGAGCAAAAAGCCACGTGGTTGCAAATTCGTCAATCCCGCCCCGACTACGTGTTGTTGTGGGGCTGGGGTGTGATGAACTCTGCTGCTTTGAAAGAAGCCGTGGCCACAGGTTACCCCCGCGACAAGATGTACGGTGTATGGTGGTCTGCTGCTGAACCCGACGTCAAAGACGTGGGCGAAGCTGCCAAAGGTTACTCTGGCTTGGTAGCCACTGGCCCTGGTGGAAAAGTGTTGGAAGACATCAAGAAGCACGTGCATGACAAGAAGCAAGGCACCGGCCCCGCTGACGAAGTGGGCACCACTTTGTACAACCGTGGTTTGGTGAGTGCTGCCCTGGCGGTTGAAGGCGTGCGCGCTGCGCAAGAGCGCTTCGGCAAAGGCAAAGTGGTCAATGGCGACCAAATCCGTTGGGGTCTGGAAAACTTGAACATGGACGACAAAGCCCTGAAGAAACTTGGCCTAGACACAGTCATGAAGCCCCTGAGCACTTCATGCCTCGACCACGAAGGTTCACGCACGGCTCGCTTGCACACATGGGACGGCAAAAAATGGAACTACAGCTCTGATTGGATCGAAGCTGACACCTCCATCATCAAGCCACTCGTGAAGCAATTTGCTGACAAGTACGCTGCAGAGAAAAAACTGACACGCCGCACACCTGCGGACTGCCAGTCTTAATCTGACACAGGAGCGGGTGGCATTTTCAAATGCCGCCCCTCTTCTTCAGACCTGCGTGCAGGTTTGAGGTGGAGTTTCAAATTCATTGAGCAGGGTCATCATGGACGCTAAAAATATTGTTCTCAACGTCAACGGCATTGAAGTCATTTACAACCACGTCATCTTGGTTTTAAAGGGCGTGTCTTTGCAAGTGCCAGAAGGCAGCATCGTGGCTTTGCTTGGCGGTAATGGTGCAGGTAAAACCACCACTTTGCGCGCCGTGTCCAACTTGTTGCAAGGCGAGCGTGGTGCGGTCACCAAGGGCTCGATTGAGTTGCGCGGTGAGCGTATTGAGAATTTGTCGCCCGCAGATTTGGTGCAGCGCGGCGTGGTGCAGGTCATGGAAGGCCGTCACTGCTTTGCGCACTTGACCATTGAAGAGAACCTGCTCACGGGTTCTTACACGCGCAAAGACAAAGGCGAAATTGCGGCTAATTTGGAAAAGGTCTACACCTACTTTCCCCGCCTCAAAACACGTCGCACGTCACAGGCCGCTTACACCTCCGGGGGTGAACAACAAATGTGTGCCATTGGCCGTGCCATCATGACCAACCCCAGCATGGTGTTGCTCGACGAGCCCTCTATGGGCTTGGCGCCTCAAATCGTGGAAGAAGTGTTCAACATTGTTCGCGATCTGAACACCAAAGAAAAAGTGACCTTCTTGTTGGCTGAGCAAAACACCAACATGGCTTTGAAGTACTCAGACTACGGCTACATCATGGAAAGCGGCCGCATTGTGATGGATGGTGCGGCAAAAGATTTGGCCACGAATGAAGACGTGAAAGAATTTTACCTGGGCATGGGCGGTGGCGAGCGCAAGAGCTTCAAAGATGTGAAGAGCTACAAACGTCGCAAGCGCTGGCTGGCTTAATTTTCCAAACATTCAAAGGAATTTTATGAATACGCACCTGGATGCATTGGAAACGCGCGCGCCTGCAGAACGCGAAGCGGCTTTGTTGGCAGCGTTGCCGACCCAAATCGCGCATGCTCAAAAGAATGCACCTGCCTTTGCAGATGCCCTCAAAGGCATCAACGCAGCAGACATCACCTCACGCGCAGCTTTGGCCGCGTTGCCAGTAGTTCGCAAATACGAACTGTTGGAAAGACAAAAAGCCTCACGTGCTGCAGGCCACAGTGTGTTCGGTGGGTTCAGTGCCATTGCTTATGGCAAGAACATGCCTCGCGTGTTCTCTAGCCCAGGCCCGATTTACGAGCCAGAAGGTGCGCGCGCCGATTACTGGCGCATGGCCCGCGCCATTGCGGCAGCCGGTTTCAAATCGGGTGAACTGATTCACAACTGTTTCAGCTACCACTTCACGCCAGCAGGATCCATGATGGAGTCGGGTGCACATGCTTTGGGCTGTACCGTGTTTCCCGGCGGCATTGGTCAAACCGAACAGCAAGTCCAAGCCATGGCCGAGTTGCAGCCTGCGGGCTACATCGGTACGCCTAGCTTCTTGAAAATCATCATCGAAAAAGCGGCGGAAATGGGCGTGGCCTTGCCTTCTGTGAAAAAGGCCTTGGTGTCTGGGGAAGCCTTTCCACCGAGCCTGCGCGATTGGATGACCGAGCGTGGTGTCAATGCTTATCAGTGCTACGCCACCGCCGATGTGGGCTTGATTGCCTACGAAACCAGCGCCCGACAAGGTTTGATCGTCGATGAGGGTGTGATCGTTGAAATTGTGCGCCCCGGTACCGGCGATCCTGTGCCTGAAGGTGAAGTGGGCGAACTGGTCATTACCAGCTTGAACCCCGACTATCCTTTGATTCGTTTTGGCACCGGCGATTTGTCGGCCATCTTGAGTGGCCCTTGCCCTACCGGCCGTACCAACCAGCGCATCAAGGGTTGGATGGGACGTGCAGATCAAACCACCAAGGTGCGCGGTATGTTTGTGCACCCTGGTCAAGTGGCCGAAGTGGTCAAGCGCTTTCCGGCGGCCTTGAAGGCCCGTTTGGTGGTGCAAGGCGAAATGGCCAATGACAGCATGGCCTTGCATGTCGAAACCCAGGCGGCTGGCCAAGGCGAGGCCGAACTCAAAGCGCAAATTGCAGAAGCCATTCGCGACATCACTAAGTTGCGCAGTGACGTCCTGTTGGTGGCCCCAGGGACCTTGGCCAATGACGGCAAAGTCATTGAGGATGCGCGCAGTTATCAGTAAGCTGCTATCGCGTGGTGGCTGGCCAGGCTGGCGATGACCTTGATCTGACGCAAAAGGGCTTCATTTGTCAAGAATGAAGCCCTTTTCTGTTACAGGAGTTAGTGTTTCCGCGGGGTAAGGGGGCTGCTATGGCACACTACACTAAAGGTTCTAGATAAGGAGTTTTAGATGAAACGCATCCTGGTAATTGCAGCCGCAGCTTTGTCGCTGGTGGCACACGCTCAAAATTTCCCGGGCTCTAAGCCCATCACCTTCGTGGTGCCATTTGCTGCAGGCGGTCCAACCGATCGCGTCGCCCGCGATTTGGCAGAAGCCATGCGCGCGCCTTTGGGCGGCGCTGTGCTGTTGGTCGACAACGCTGCCGGTGCCGGTGGTTCCATTGGCGCTAACAAAGTTGCCAAAGCAGCCCCCGATGGTCACACCTTGCTCTTGCACCACATCGGCATGGCCACCATGCCCACATTGGTTCGCAACATTCCCTTCAAAGTTGACAGCGACTTCGAATACGTTGGCATGGTCAATGACGTGCCCATGACGCTGATTGGCAAGCCCAGCTTGCCCGCCAACAACTTCAAAGAGTTGAGCGCTTGGGTAACCGCCAACAAAGGCAAAATCAATTTGGGCAATGCGGGTGTAGGCTCAGCCTCACACCTGTGCGGTTTGCTGTATCAAAATGCCGTTCAAGTCGACATG
The DNA here is from genome assembly GCF_003063605.1 of Limnohabitans sp. Hippo4. Taxonomy (NCBI): domain Bacteria; kingdom Pseudomonadati; phylum Pseudomonadota; class Betaproteobacteria; order Burkholderiales; family Comamonadaceae; genus Limnohabitans; species Limnohabitans sp. Hippo4. Next base: position 288,610 of record NZ_NESE01000004.1, read on the forward strand.
ACCACAGTGCCTTACAAAGGCACCGCGCCTGCCATGACCGATTTGATGGGTGGCCAAATTGATTTGATGTGCGATCAAACCACCAACACCACCAGCCAAATCGAAGGCAAAAAAGTCAAAGCCTATGCGGTGACCACCAGCAAGCACCTGACCACGCCTGCACTGAAAGATTTGCCCACCATGCAAGAAGCAGGTCTCAAAGGTTTTGAAGTCACCATTTGGCACGGTTTGTATGCGCCCAAAGGCACACCGCCCGATGTTCTCGCCAAGATCAATGCGGCGCTCAAAGTGGCTTTGAAAGATCCTGAGTTCATCAAGAAGCAAGAAGGCTTGGGTGCTGTGGTTGTCACCGACAAACGCGTAGAACCTGCAGAGCACAAGAAATTCGTGGCGGCTGAAATTGCAAAATGGAGCCCCATCATCAAAGCAGCAGGTGTTTACGCCGACTGATTCTTCATTCGCATTAGCTTCGGGCTCACCACGGGGGTGGTGAGCATCGTACTTGCAACGGCCATCAGCAGCAGCGCTGTGAAGGTGGCGGAAGAAATGATTTGTTTGTCGAGCAAGATGTTGGCAAAAATAATCATGATCAAGGCTTTGGTTTGAAGCAACCATCCAATCACAGACGCCTCGCCAGCGGGCCAACCCAAAATACGGCCAGCCAATCGAACCCCTAGCAACTTACCAGCGACAGAAGCCAGCAGCAACAAAGCTGCCGCAACAAAAACCAAGGTGCCGCCGATGGCCCAGTTGGTCTTCAGCCCCGTGCTTAAAAAGAACACGGGCATCATGACCAACAAGACATGCTTTCGCAGCAGGTCCATTTGTGCTTGATCAAACCATTTGGCATCAATCACCACCCCTGCCAAAAATGCCCCTACCATGAAATGCAGGCCCGACCAATCGGCGCCCAAAGCACACACAATGAGCCAAATCAAGGCCACGTACCATCGATCTGCTGCAGGTATGGCTTTCATCAAGCGACGCAGAACCCAGCTCAACACGCCAAAGGCCAGCAAGAAAAAGACCTGTTTGCCCATGCGCTCCCAGTCCATCAGAATCAGTGCCAGCACGCCCCAAATGGCAATGTCATCCAAGCTTGCATAACGCAAAATTCTCTGGCCCAGGGGTTGCCTCAAAATTTCAAGTTTTTCCATCAGCAAAATGAGAATGGGCAAGGCAGTCACTGCGCAAGACATGGCCACGCCCGTGGTGAACTGCCAGTCTTTGGCCAAGGGCCCTGTCCACCCTGCACCCATCTGTCCCGAGTTGATGAAACTCGCTGCAGCTGCGCCAAAAATCAAAGGCACCAACAAAGCCAAGCCTGCAGTCAGTGCGCTCTCTTTTTTGGCGACCCACGCTTGGCTCAAGTCGAGTTCAATGCCCGCTAGGAAAACAAACAGCATCACCGCCCACCAGGCCACGCCGTTCAAGGACTGAACCACAGAAGGGTTGAAGACAAATTGGTAATACGCTGGAAACAAATTCCCCAACACGCCTGGTCCCAACAGAATGCCCGTGATGATTTGGACGACAACCAAAGGCGCGACCTGTTCGGTACGACCCAAGCGCCAAATCAAGTAGGGCACTGTAAACACGATGCCCATGGCGATTAGATAAATCTCAGTGGTGTTCATGGAATGCAGTCGATAGGGGGCGGCGTTGGATGGGCGCAGGTTCAGCTGCTGCTTGCCGTGGTCATTTGCCCAATAAAAATAACACAGGTATTTCAAGTCGCGCGGCCCATGCATTTTCATTGTGGCCAGTGCCGTCGAAAACCCGAGTCATGAAATTAGTCTGTGCGCCTTGCTCTACATAGCCTTTGTCCCGAATGATTTGATTGACAAAGTTTTGATAGGGCGCATAAAGCGCGTCCAACTCTGTGGTGCCGTGATCTTGGTAAATTTTGTGGCCTTGAGGTGGTGCCAAGTGATCGCGCAGGTATACATAGGCCGCCAGTGGAATGTGTGAATTGGCTTCATAGCGACCGATCCAATGTGTTGATAGCCCTGCAGCACCGCCAAAAACGTGCGGGTATTCGTTCAAGGCATAAACAGAAATGAGGCCGCCCATGCTTGAGCCCATCACCACTGTATGGGCTGGCCCTACCAAGGTGGGGTAATGACGGTCAATGACGGGCTTGAGTTCTTCCACCAAAAAGCGCAGATACGCATCCGCTTGTGGTTTGTTTTGTAAATTAGCTTCCAACTGCAATTGGCGTGGACCAGGCAGGAGATGTTGCAAAAACTTTTGAGGAAAATACTCGCTGTGCCTGTACTTGCCATTGTTCCAAACGCCCACCACCAATGTGGGGCCAATTTGCCCAGACTGCATCAGCCGTGTGATGGTTTTGTCTACCCGCCAAGCTTGTTGGTTCCAAGTCATTTTTGCATCGAAAAGCATCTGCCCATCGTGCATGTAAATCACATTGAAACGCTGCCCTGAAGCTTTCAGCGACTCAAAATTGTCAGGCAACCAAACATCCACATGTCGCGCATCCACATGCTGGGACGGGAAATGAGCCAATCTTTCGATGCGCCCAGTTTCAGCTTGCGGTAACACCTGAGCACTTTGCTGAGCATGGCCACCTAAGGGTACCAGTGCACTTGCCAGAAGCGTGAGAACAGATGTGAAAAATGCGATGAGCGAGTGGGCGTAGCGCATGGTGCCTACTCAGTTCAAAGATCTGGAAGCACCTAATAAAGCAGGGGATTCGGCTGCATTGATCACGTAAACCGGAATGTCTTTGAGGTACTCGCGAAATCGGCCCTTGGCTTCAAAACGTTCTCTAAATACAGAAGACTCAAACCAGCCCAGCCACCGCGGTACAACGCCGCCGCCTAAATATACGCCACCCAAGGCACCCAAGGTGAGTGCTAAATCACCCGAGACGGACCCTAAAAAACCTGCAAACATTTGGAGACTCTGCAAGGCCAATGGATCTTTGTTTTTCAAGGCCAAATGGGTAATGTCGGCAGCACTGGTCACTTCCGTGGGCGGGTGTCCTTGAAGCTGCCGCATCGCCAAATACAAGTCCACCAAACCTTGACCCGACAGCACGCGCTCGGCAGACACATGTCCATAGCGCTGGCGAATGAGTTCAATCACGCGGTACTCGGTGTCGTTTTGAGCGGCCAAGGTGACATGGCCGCCTTCCCCCGCAATGGCCACCCAGTGGTCATTGGCATCGGTGGGTAGCAAGCCTGAAACGCCCAAACCTGTTCCCGCACCAATCAGCGCTTTGGGTGCGAAGGCTTGCGCCACCGTGCCACCCACTTGCACCAAGTTTTCAGGCGGAATGGAGGGCAGAGCCAAGGCCAAAGCGGTGAAGTCATTGATGATCTTCAGTTGCGCCAGGCCCAAACTGCGCTGCATGTCAGAAATTGAGAAAGACCAATGGTGATTGGTCATGCGAATCACATCGCCGGTGATGGGATTGGCAATGCCCAAGGCGCCGACGCGTGGCATGGGCAAGTTTTTTAATTCAAGGTACGTGCGGATGGCGGCTTCCAGGGTGTCGTAGGCCGCACACGGCAAGACCAAAACATGTTCGATGCCGGTGTGCGCGCTGGCTTGCCATCCAAATCGGGCGTTGGTACCGCCCACATCTCCCAATAAACGCGGAAACGTATCAGTCACAAATCAAATCTTCAAAAGCTCAATTCACAAACTGCTCGGATCCCACGATGCCCAGTTTGTTCAAGCCCAATCGCTGTGCACTGGCCATCACCAGTGCCACAGATTCGTACTTGGCCTTGGCGTGTGAGCGAATGTGCAACTCAGGTTGCGGCTGAAGACCAGAGGCTTCTGTCAACTTCGCTTCCAAATCGGCGCGGCCAGCTACGGGTCGACCGTTCCAATTGATCACGCTGTTGGCGTCCACATCAATCTTGATCACCACAGGTTCCACTTTTTTTGTGGGCGGTGTGGACACCGGCATGTCCAAATTCACAGAGTGCAACTGTGCAGGGATGGTGATGATCAACATGATCAACAGCACCAACATCACGTCAATCAATGGCGTGGTGTTGATCTCCATCATGACTTCTGGCTCGTCGCTGCCAGAGCCTGAACCGACGTTCATTCCCATGATCTTGTTCCTTTATTGTGGCTCAGTGATGAACCCGACCTTGGTGATGCCGGCGCGCTGCACCGCATACATCACTCGGCCCACCGACTCAAAGTCGCTCTTGCCATCGCCCCGGATCTGAACTTCAGGCTGGGGTTTCATGACCGCAAACTTCTTCATGCGCTGGAGCAAGTCGTCTGAATTTTTAATGGGCGTGTCGTACAAGAAGATCTTGCCCTTCACATCCACAGAGATGATCACGTTTTCTGGCTTGGTCTCCCGCACCATGTTTTTCTCTTTGGGCAAGTCCACCTTGATGGACGTTGTCACCACCGGAATCGTGATCAAGAAGATGATCAGCAAAACCAACATCACGTCCACCAGGGGCGTGGTGTTGATCTCGTTCATGATCTCATCGTCTTTGTCTGAACCGACGCTCATTGCCATAATTGGCCTCTCAGTATTTTGAGTTTGAGTGAATCTTGGTTTGTCTACACAACAAGTTTCGAATTACTTGTTGCTAGAAGCCAGCAACACAGAGTGCAAGTCAGAACCAAATGCGTTCACGTCTTCCATCACAGCTTTGTTGCGGCGAACCAGCCAGTTGTAACCCAGCACTGCAGGCACGGCCACAGCCAAACCGATGGCGGTCATGATCAAAGACTCGCCCACGGGGCCGGCCACTTTGTCAATGGAAGCTTGACCGGACATGCCGATTTTCACGAGCGCGTTGTAGATACCCCAAACCGTGCCGAACAAACCGACGAAGGGAGAAGTAGAGCCCACTGTGGCGAGCACAGCCAAGCCGTCTTGCATGCGGCTTTGAACGTTGCCAATGGCGCGCTGAATGCTTTGTGTGGTCCATGTGTTGAAGTCAACGGCACCGAGCAAACCCGTGTGCTTGTTGGCGCTCTCAAGGCCTTTTTCTGCAATAAAACGGAAGGGGCTGTCTTCGGCCAAGCCGTCAGCGCCTTGACGCAAAGAAGAAGCAGTCCAGAAGTTGTCTTTGGCTTCTGTTGCAAACTTGGCAGCTTTGGACTGCTCAAAGAACTTGGTGATGATCACGTACCAAGAACCCATGGACATCAGCACCAAGATCAGCAAAGTGCCTTTGGCCACGATGTCGCCTTGGGCCCACAAAGCGCCCAAGCCATAAGGATTTTCGTCATGCGCGCCAGCAGCGGGTGCGGCCGTTGCTTCAGCAGGCGCTGCAGGTGCGGGGGCGGCAGCAGGTGCAGCCGCTTCTGGCGCTGGGGCTGCAGCGGCGGGAGCAGCAGGTGCAGCCTCCTTGGGCTTGGCTGCGAAACTGGCGCTGGCCAGGCCAAGGCCTGCCACCAAACCGATGGCCAGGACGAGAGTTTTGAGTTGCTTGATCATGGAAAGACTCCTCTGAAACGAATTCAATTAAATTTAAAAAATGTTCAACAAATGTGTTGGATGGTGATGGGCTTATTCCAAGCGCCAGGTGTATTTCATGCTGGCCCAGGTTTGCTGAGGCTTACCGTCCACCGTGCCAGGCTTGAATTGGCACTTGGACAAGCCCGCACGTGCGGCTTCGTCCAGGCGCCTAAAGCCTGAGGACTTTTCAACGGCAGACTCGATCACCTTGCCATCTGCGCCCACCAAGAACTTCAGCGTCACCGTGCCCTCTTCTTCCAGGCGCTTGGAGGCACTGGGGTACTCAGGCTTTTCGCAGCTAGATGCGCTGATCACCGCGGCTGTTACCACTGGCGCCGCAGCGGCAACAGGCATAGGCGAAGGTGGCGCAACGGGCTGGGGCGTATTGGACACCGCAGCAATGGCGTTCACAGGTGTTGGTGCAGCGACGGCCACTTCCACGGGGGGAACGTACGCGGGCGGTGGGGGCGGCAAATTCTTAGGAGGTGGAGGGGGCGGGGGCGGCGGCGTGGGTGTGGGGTCTGCTGTGACTTCAAAGGATTCAGCACTGCGCACCGAGACATTACCCGCCAAGTCAACGGCGTAGAGATGGTACACAGCTGCAGGCAGGCCACTCAGAGAAATG
>NZ_NESE01000005.1:0-198758 GCF_003063605.1 Limnohabitans sp. Hippo4
CCGCACCCACCACCAATACCCAATCCCCAACTCGTCTGAGTTGGGGATTTTTTTCGTCCGTTGGTGCGAGTTGCCCCGTGTTGTTGCGGGTTCGTGCGGAAACTTGCGGACTTCGCCCTCTGCGCGGTCAGACCGGTTCTGCGCCTGACTCTCTCTCTTCCGGCCATTTCTCTCAGTACCCCAGGCCCCCGGAAATGGGCCGAAGTCCACAAGGCTCTTTGTCTATGGCCAAGAAGATCAACAACTTACGAGTGGACGAATCGATCGGTTTATTTGCGGCATTGGTAGGTGACCAAAAATCACAACCAAGCGGTTTCGGATGTGGTGGACTGAGAAAGGCAGGAGCCGGCCAGAAGCAGACGCCCACTGACACATTTTTAATGTCGCCTTTGGGTTGGCGGAATGGGTACTTGTGAACGGCCCCGGGTATCAAGGAGGCTGGTTGGCTTAAGTTGATACCTCTGTCGAGGTGCTGGCAGCAGCAAGCTGGCGCCAGTAGTTTGCCTCAGCTTCTGCCGGAGGGATGCCCCCAATCGGCTTGAGCAGTCGGATGTGGTTGAACCAGTGCACCCACTGCAGGTTGGCCAGTTCCACGGATTCCCTGTTTTTCCAGGGTCCCCGGCGGTGAATCAACTCGGCCTTGTACAGCCCGTTGATGGTTTCGGCCAGCGCGTTGTCGTAGGAATCGCCCTTGCTGCCGACCGATGGTTTGATACCGGACTGGTCCAGTCGCTCGGTGTAGCGGATGCTCACGTATTGCGAGCCCCTGTCCGAATGGTGGATCAAATCGTTGGCTGCAGGCTGGCGTTCGTACAAAGCCTGCTCCAGCGCATCCAAAACAAAGTCAGTCTGCATGGTGCGGCTGACTCGCCAGCCCACGATGCGGCGGGCAAACACATCGATGACAAAGGCCACGTACAGCCAGCCCTGCCAAGTACTCACGTAGGTGAAGTCCGACACCCACAGCTGATTGGGTCTGTCGGCCTTGAAGACCCGGTTGACCCGATCGAGCGGGCACGGCACCGAAGCATCCGGTGTCGTGGTCCGCACCGATTTGCCCCTGCGCACGCCTTGCAGCCCCGCCTTGCGCATCAGCCTTTCGACGGTGCAGCGCGCCACCTGGATGCCTTCACGGTTCATTTGCAACCAGACCTTGTCGGCACCATAGACCTGCCAGTTGGCATGCCAGACACGCTGGACGTCAGCCATGAGCTGCTCGTCTCGCTTGGCTCTGGCACTGCGCAACCCAGGATTGCACTTGCGCGCTGCGTGGCGCCAGTAACACGATGGGGCCATCTGCAGCACCTTGCAGATGGTCTCGACCCCGTAGGTGTCACGGTGCAGGTCCACGAATCGTTTCAGTTCTTCAAACGGCGGTCGAGCTCCGCCTGGGCAAAAAACGCACTGGCCAGCTTGAGGATTTCATTGGCCTTGCGCAGCTCGCGATTCTCACGTTCAAGTTCCTTGAGCCGATCTTTGTCTACCGTGGTCGTGCCTTGACGTACCCCGCTGTCAACCTCGTGCTTGCGCATCCATTCGTACAGCGTATGGGGCACACATCCGATCTTGGGTGCCAGCGATTCCACCGCCGCCCACAACGATGGGTATTCCTCTCGGTGCTCCTGCACCATGCGAACGGCCCGCTCGCGGACTTCTGGTGAAAACTTGGGTGACTTGTTCATGGCTCCATTCTCTTAAAGGTTGGAGCCTCCTCGATTCCCGGGGCCGTTCACAGCGCTGTGGAATTGAAACGGCAAGTTTGTTCCACCCGGCACTGTGGCCATGGGACTGGCCCCTTTTTCGGCTTCCTCGGAACTCAGGACAAATCCCCCACCGACCGAGTAGTAGGTCTTCTCAAGTAGTGTGCTTCCGCTAGCATCGAAGGCAGTGAACCTCATTCCATTTGAGTGAAACGCCAGCGTCTGGAGACCACTGAGCATCAGGTCCGCTTCTTCGTCAAGAGCGATTCGATGCGCTCCCTGGAGGAGCAGGGAACTTGAGCCTCGTATGCCCTCCAGAATTGCGGGTACCTGGTCGACATCGACGGTATCGGGCTCGTGACCCGAAAGTCCGAGCAACACCGCCGAGTCAGTGCCATGGCCCTTACCAGTGGCACCCAGCGATCCGAACATCTCGGAAAGGACGCGCGTGACCGAAGTCATAACTCCCTGCTAGGCCAGAGCAAGGGTGAACATGCGTGCCGCGCGCATCGGCCCCACCGTATGTGAACTGGAGGGACCAATACCTACTTTGAAAATTTCGAGAACACTGACTGCCACTTTGATTCCAAGGCTTGAATGACTGCTGACGATCGATCCCGTCGGATCTACACGGACAAGCGCCGAACACCTGTCATGTTCGCCGCCTCGTCGTCAACCATCTGCTGGATGATCTTTGTATCGACCTGATGCCCATCGTTCATCATGCGATGGTGGACTGTTCCTACCAGCTGGCTGCGGATACGCTGATCGTAGGTCAGGGCCATGGCCGCAAGTTGACGCCTCATGTCTTGGGGCCAGACTTGGTCTTGCCGCAAGCGCTCATCGCAGAAAGTGAATTCCGGAGTGTCCGCCCTGGTTCTCTCCCGTCGCCTGGCGGCAGTCGCCACCTCGTCGATCTGGCCATGCTCATCAAAAACAACCGCATAGACCTGACTGGCCCGTTCGGTTGACAGCATCCCGTTGCGGATTTCGCTGGCAATCGCAGCAAGGTCTCGTTCCATCGGGTCACCGAATCCACCGCCCGTCGGGCTTGTGATCTGGATCACATCACCTCGATTGAGTTCGAGCACGGAGATCTTGCCGATGGAACGTTCATCAGGACGGCCTGGGTTCAGGACAGCAGTGCCTTTGACGCCGTGTTCTCCGCCTCTGAAGCCCCAGGCCGAAAAGACAAAGCGATTCATGTTGCGCACAGTCATGACTGCGCGGTGGGCGGTATTTTCAATCTCCATCTGGAGGGCGGCGCCGCTGACATAGCGACCCGCACGCCGGCTGTCGGGAACGATCCGAATGGCCCGCATGATCATCGCAGTCTCCACCTCAATGATTTCCACAGGAACGCTGCGCTGCGAGTACCGGACTGCTGTTCCATCGACGCCGTCGCGACTGCGACGCGCTCCGCCACCGCCATGAATCGTGTTGATGACGTTCACGCGATCACGCCCGGTGCGCGGATCTGGGGCTGCGACGACAATCACGCCCGCATTGCCCGAGTCGGCGGCAGCGAGTCCCTCCGGCAGGGCCTGGTTGATGCACCCCAGGAGAACGTCGTAGGCACGCGTTGCAGATGCCGCGCGGGATCCGCCGGATGCAGGGAAAACGGCATTCAATACCGTACCGCGCGGCGTGTACGAATAGATGGCACGCAGGATTCCGGCGTTGCGTGGGGTTAACGGGTCCATCGTCAGGATGAACGCGTAAAGGCATTGAACAACATAGGGGTGCGTTGATGCGCCGCTCACCAGGTTGTACGCAGCCGGAAGTTGTGGGTCTGTCCCTGAGAAATCGAGGTGGATCTCTCCCTTGCTTACGGTCATCCGCGCCGAGAAGAAAGCAATCTGGCGGTCATTGATTCCCTCCAAGTAGTCGGAGAAGTCGTAGACGCCGTCCGGGATGGATGCAATGGCTGTGCGAGCCTTGGATTCCGCGTAGGAAATGACATCCTGCATCGCCTGCTCAACGGCTTGACCGCCATATCGGCCACACAACTCATTGACTCGACGGTCAATGCTCTTGAGGCCGGAGATCATGGCCTGGATGTCTCCCCATACTTCGCCGGGGATGCGACTGTTGTCGGCAAGAATCGCCTTGACCGTGGTGTTGAGCACGCCGCCCTCATAGAGCTTGACGGGCCTGAGTCTGAGCCCCTCCTGGAATACTTCAGTGAAGGCGGGAGAAATGCTGCCCGGCACGGCTCCGCCGATATCCGACGCATGCACGAAGGCCCAGCCAATGGCAATCAACCGATCATCCCGAAAAATCGGATAAAGCAGCGTGATGTCCATCAGGTGCGTAACCAGGCCGTCTGTTGTGAACGGGTCATTGGTGATCACGATGTCGCCCGGCTTCAGGTTTTCTCGCCCGATGGCGTCAAGGGTCGGCTTCAGAGGCGAGCCGACAAAGACATTCACCCCCGAGAGCATGGGATAGGCAAACATGTCGCCATCGACGGTCGCGACTGCGCACTGATAGTCTTGGACAAGCTTGACGAACGTTGTATGAGCGGTGCGGTACACCGCTGCAGACGCTTCTTCAACAATCGCGTTAAAGCGATTGCTCATAATGGCGGTACGAACTGCATCCATGGGTCAACTCCGGGTCATGAGAATGGTGCCGTAGGCGCCCACGCGGGCCACAAAGCCGGGTGGCACTACGAGGGTGGCGTCAGATTGCTCGATCACGGCGGGACCGGGCACTTCGTCGGAATGGGTGAGGCGAGACCTCTCAAAGACAGGCGCCTCAGGAAAAATCTCTCCCTGGAAACGCATCGACCGCGAGCCCTTGAATGCATCCCCGACGGCCGATGAAGATGGTGCAGCGGGCTCTGGTATCGACATGGCCCCCCGGATCCGGACGCGCAGGTCGACAAATTCAACTGGCGCTTCGGGATCGCAGTGGTTGTAAATTCGCTCGTGCTCCTTATGGAAGATCGCATGCATTGCGCTGAGGTCTGCAGACTCGACCGCAGAATCCGGCAAGCGCACATCGACCTGGAAGGACTGGCCGGTGTAGCGCATCTCGGCCCAGCACTCGAAGCCGGTCGATACCAAGCGCTCAGGCGGTGCCTGCCGGGACAGCCATTCACCTGCCTCCTGGCGAAGTGCTTTGTACTTTTCGGAGAGTGCGGTCCCATCCACACGTTGCCCATGCACCGTTTCCATCACGTCGTGACTGAGTTCGGAGACAAGCCCGCCGAATGCGCAGAATGTTGAAGGGCTTGTGGGCACAAGCACGCGATTGATGCCGAGTTCAGCGGCAAGGAGGGGGCCGTGAATGCCGCCACCGCCGCCGTACACGAGCAGTGTCAGGTCTTCGGGGTCGACCCCCTGGCGCGCCAGGTAGGGAAGCACGCCAGCCACCATGTTTGAACTCGCTACCGCCACGCACATATCGGCCGCGCCGAATACATCAGCCTTCAGCCCACTGGCGACGGGAGCCATCGCACGCTCAGAGGCAGTTCGATCAAGCCCCATCTTCCCGCCCAGGAGAGCTTCAGGAAGATATCCGGCTAGCAGGTAGGCATCAGTCAGCGTGGGTGCCGTTCCGCCGCGAGAAAAACAGGCTGGCCCCGGATACGAACCCGCGCTTTGCGGCCCAATCCGCAGCACACCATCATCGATCATGGCGATGGATCCTCCGCCCGCACCGATAGCCTCGATGCCTGTGACCGGCATCACGACAGGGAAGTCGCCGACCTCGGCGGCATTCGATGTCATGGCTTGGCCATCTCGCAGCAGCGAGATATCGGTACTCGTACCGCCCATGTCCATCGTGAGGATGTTGCGCTCACCAGCCGCTCGGGCTAGGTATTGGACGGCGGTGACGCCAGAGGCCGGACCGGAAAGCAGCGTGTGCACCGGGAAGCGCCGCGCTTCAGCGGCCGCCATGGCGCCGCCGTTGGAGCGCGTGACAAACAACTGCGAACCCGGCAGCCGGCTCTCAACATACCGCTCAACGGCGCCGATGTATTCATTCATGCGCTTTCTAACAAACGCGTTGAGCACGCTCACGATCGCCCGCTCATACTCACCGACACGCGGCCAGATTTCGCTGGAAAGACTGACTTCCGCATCGGCACCCACCACGGTGCGAATGGCTTCTTCGACAGCCCGTTCGTGCGCTGGATTGGCGTAGCTGTGAAGCAGTGCCACCGCGTAACCGTTCGCGCCTGCATCCTTGGCCTGCTTGACCAGTTCCTGAATCGCCTCTTGACGAATTGGGGTTCGAACCGTCCCCCCGTGCAAAAGCCGCTCGTCCACCTCAAAGACCATCGCGCGTTCCACCAGTGGCTTGGTCCGCGTCTCAAAGATGTTCAGCGGATTGCGAACCCCCATTCGCTGTAGCTCCAGCAGGTCGCGGTAGCCTTTGGTCACGATGAAAGCGACCTTCGGCCCCTTGCGCTCGATCACGGCATTCGTGCTCACGGTCGTGCCGTGCATGACGACCGCCGGCTCGCCGTCCTGGGGTCCCAATCGCTCTAGCAATAACTCGAAGCCCTGGCGAAAGCCCTCCTCGAAAGCCGGAGGCGTAGAGGGAACCTTCAAGCTGATGACTTCAGTGCCACTGCCTTCTCGCCACCCACAGAAGTCTGTGAAGGTGCCGCCTATGTCAACGCCGATGCGAATCATTGTAAAAATCCTTTAGTCGTTTCTCAGTGCAGAAGCTCTAACGCCAGGCTACGCAAGGGATCTTTGCCAGGCCGTTGATATCACCGGAACCTGAAGATCTATTGCGGCCATAGCCCATGCTCATGACTCGGTCGTGTTGATGTAGTTCTCCCAGTAAGGAGCGCGATTCACGCCGATCAATCAAGCAGGTCTGATTTTTCCTGCCGCCATCCCATCAAGCAAATCAATATTCAAGACCGGCCAATAAGTCACATTTATTTGCATGACGACCTCTCACTGCGGGAAAGAGACGCAAGCAGACAATCTGCCTACGTTGGTTGAGCAAAGGTGATGAGGTTGCGGCGTCTACGCCCAACAGATCAGCTTAGGAGATTGGCACGACCATGTGCCTGGAAGGCTGCATGCCGCCTGACGCTGCAAGGTGGGCCGGAGGCATTCGCTTGGCCTTCTGGAGCCATCGGCGGCATGCGCCCCAATATCTCCAGAAACCAGCAAGTAGGCTCAAGCTGTGTGATCAGCCTTGCATGCCATGAGCACTTCCGGCTTCACTACACAAACGATCACTCCATGGTCTTTGCCGCGCCTGCGGCATCAACTGCAGCCTTCCAGCGGGCCGACTCGGTCTGGAGGAAAGTGGCAAAGCGCTCCCGCGGCAAATCCATCGGGGTCAGCCCCATCTCAAGCAGACGCTTGCGCACATCTGATTCTTTGACGATAGAGTCCATCGCATTCCTCAGGCGGAAGACGATCTGGTCCGGTGTCTTGGCCGGCACCACCAACAAGATGTAGCCCTGCAGGTTGAAGTCTTTGACGCCTTGCTCCTGGAGAGTCGGAACGTCCGGAAGCGATGGAATCCGCTCGGCTGTACTCACACCCAACGCCTTGATCGTGCCTTCGGCAATCATGCCCCTCACAACGGGCACGGTGTCCGACATGAAGTCGATGACGCCGCCTCGCAGATCAGTGATTGCCGCCGCACCGCCTCGGTAGGGGACGTGTTCGGCCTTGACACCCGTTTGCTTCAGCATTTGGGCCACGATGAGTTGCGGCACCGTTCCCACGCCGGATGAGCCGTAACTCAGTGTGGCGCCGGGCTTCTTGGCGTAGGCCAGAAACTCCTGGAAGTTCTTGACAGGCAGGTCCTTTTTCGCGACGAGCACCTGCGGCGCCCAGGCGATGGCGCCGACCACCACGAAATCGTTAACCGGGTCATACGGGAGGGGTCTCACAGTTGTCCAGGGACCAACACTGAGGGGGCCGGGCGCACCGATGGCCAGGGTGTAACCGTCTGCAGGCTGTTTGGCCGCATAGGCGGTGCCGAGTGTCCCGCTTGCACCCGCACGGTTTTCGACGATCACCGGTTGACCAAGCTGCGCTGCCAGTTTTTCACCGATCAGTCGAGCTGCAACGTCTGAGGAGTTTGCTGCTGGGTAAGGCACCACGATCTTGATGGCGCGATCCGGCCATTGCGCATGTGCGCTAAAGACGGCGCCAACAGCTATGCAAATTCCCAGAAGATTTTTGAGATACCGATTCATTCATTTCTCCGATTCATTTGGACACCCCGCTGATGTCACCCTTTATGCCGCAACCAACTGCTTTTTTGGGGTAATTTCAGTGGACTTGGAAGCCGAATCGATTGTCTTTCGAAACCGTGAAATAAGCCCATCAAAAGATCCGGCCGGTCTATAAGTCCCTTTGATAGGGCAGTCCTGTCTGCCGGCACAGGCTAGTTTTTTAGGCTGACCCGAAGGGATTCGACAAGGGCTTGCGCCGCTCGATTTGGGTGCTGCATCAACGGAACAATGGCTCCGATTTCAAAATTTTGTATGGGATCGAGAGGTAGCGTAATCAGACCTGCCCGTTGATGTTCAGGCAAGCTGATGCTGGTGACGATCGTCACACCCAGGCCAGCACGAACCAGCTCGATGGCAGCCCCCGCATCACCGACCTCAATCACGAACTTTGGACTGACGCCCGCCGTGGCAAACCAGTTTTCGACCATCGGCCGGATCACGCCCCCAGGTTTGATCCCGACGACAGGTATGCCATCAAGGTCAGCGGGCGAGACATTCACTCCGCCATGAAGGAAGCCAGGCGCGGACGCGACACACAGGAGCTCGCTGTCGAATAGCTTCGTCGCAATAGCCCCTTCCATTACCGGCGGCAACGAAAGAATACCCAAATCCGCTTGGGCAGAGCTGATCCGATGCATGATGGTCAGCCGATGGTCCACATCGACATCCAGTTTTAGCCCCGGATGAGCGACTGCAAATTGCCCGATCGCATTCATGATGCGGCCGCTCGCAAGAGCCTGTGTGAGGAGGACGCGAACAGTAGCCCGCTCATGGTTGGCGATCTGTTGCGCGGCAGCCTTGATGCCATCCAGGCCGTCGTAGAGCCTGTTGACCTCTGCCATGAGTTGCAGAGCCTCCGGCGTCGGTGTCAGCTTGCCACCGCGTCGACTGAAAAGCTCGAACCCCACCTCTTTTTCGAGACCACTGATCAGGTAGCTAATAGCGGGTTGCGTGATCGCCATCGCCGAACTGGCGCGCACCATGCTTCCCTCGCGCATGACGGAGCGGAACGCCTCGATTTGTCTCAACTTGAGTACCACGGCATTGCCCCGACAATGAATTCAAATTACGACGCTAGAGACTCGCACACGAGACAGGAGTCCTTCGACGGACGATGATGCGAGTTCCAGATGAACGACCAAATCATTGCCCGCTAGAAAATCCTCTCCAACGATCAGTTCTGCCATGCTGATCATGGCCTGCGTGTAGGGCATATTGACGTTGGCCACACGTCCAAGTGCCAGGAGGAATACGAGCCCATATGGCACGTCTTCCGACAGGTATCGGGTATCGATCCGGGTCGGCCCGGGCGGTCCGCCACGCTTCTTATGCAGCTCGGCGGCTATGTCCTCTAGACGATCCCCTTCGGCCTTGAACGATTGCGAGAAGTGTTTCTTGACGCTGCGCACCTCGATACCGAATGCACCGGCAACGGCCAGGCGTTCAGCGTCGATGGCCTCAATGGCGGAGGACACGCGAGGCGTCATGTAGTGATACTGGGGCCAGTTTTCTGCTCGCTCAATCCTCGTCCAATTGAACAATGCGAGCGGCACGTGTGTGATAGCGCTGGTATTCGCAAGGCTTGAGACAAGCGGGTCTTTTTCCTCGTTGAACCCGTCGCCAAACAGCGCCTCACAAGCAGCGAGCGCCTGAGGTGCGGCCGTCTGTGGCAGACATGAGATCGCGACCTGGCTACGCCGAGTCATGATGTTCACCTGAGTCGGCCCCTTGCGCCGCGCCGTGAGAGCGGTCGTGCCGAAGCTCGCAACACAAAGGTCAATGCCGCGCGCGACGGCGCGCTCATACAAGTACAGCGACGACAACGATCCCATTGAGCTGACAATCACCAGATGTCCGGAACGCAGATTCGGCAACAGTGCGTCCATCACTGCCTTATGGGCATTGAGTGGAACAGCAATCAGGATCACGTCGGCCTGATCCGCCAGCGTCTGCGCGCTATCGGAGACCCCCACGGCAAGCGTCGCTTCCAATGCGCCCGTTGCGCTCAACGGCTCGTTTCGCAGCGCATTTGCGCTACCACTAGGTGCCCACACTGAAACCCCATGACCGCGATGGGCGGCCCAGGCCGCACTCGCCAAGCCAATGCCCCCGGCACCTACAATTCCTACTTTGATCCGATTCACTTTTCTTCCATCTTCGTTTCGCATACGCTCAGCCCTTTCGGCTTTTAGGGATTCACCCACCGAGCGGCACAAGAAAATCCCGAGCCAGCGCCGTGTGCCGTGCCCCGGATGAAAACAGCGGCAGCGGGAGATGATGGGGCCCCCGACTTGCCTGCATCAGTCTGCTGTGATGTTGTTTTGACGGACAACGGCGCCCCAGCGCGCGTTTTCCGACTGGACCAGGCGGTCGAAGTTTTCCATAGTCGTCGGGTCGACATCGCACCCGATATCGGCAAGCTGTTTGATGACCTTCGGGTCCTTCACTGCGGCAGTGAACTCCTCATGGATCTTCTTGGCAATGGCAGGCGGCAGCTTCGCAGGCGCCATCACGCCAATCCAGGTCGTGACCTCGGCGGCAGGAATGCCGGCTTCGGCCATCGTCGGCACGTTGGGCAACAGGGGCGAGCGCTTGGGGCTGGTGATGGCGAGCGCACGAATCTTGCCGGACTGCACATGGGTGGCCATCGTGGCGAAGTTGCCGATCATCATTTGGATCTGGCCGCCAATCAGGTCCATCTCCGATGCCGGAACGCTCTTGTAGGGCACGTGGGTGATCTTGATGCCCGCGCTCGAGCGGAAAAGCTCCGTCGCCACATGCAGGGCTGATCCGTTACCGGAGGAACCATAGTTCAACTCGGTGGGCCGGGCCTTGGCGCGGGCGACCAGTTCGGACACCGAGTTCACCGGCAGGCTCTGCGTCACCCCCAGGAGGTAAGGGCTGGTGCACAGCTTGGCGATGTTGGTGAAATCTTCTGCGGGTTTGTAGGGAAGGCGGGGAAGCACATGGTTGGACATCACGTAGGTCGACATGGTCGCCTGACCCAAGGTGTAACCGTCCGGTGTGGCTTTCGCCGTCGCGTCATTGGCGATCGTCCCGGTGGCCCCCGGACGGTTATCGATGACGATCGGCTGTCCCCAGCGCGCGCTCACCGCATTGGCAACGATGCGGGCGATGGCATCGGCCGCGCCGCCCGCAGCCCCCGGGATGATCCATCGGACGGGCTTTTCAGGGTACGCCGCGTGCACCGTCTGGAGCGTACCGGCGAAGCAAAGTACCAGCAAGGCGCTCTTACGTCGCATGGTCGAGATGTTCAGTCGCATAAATATTTCCTTTACGAATGGTGAGGGACAAGCCCCTCTTGTCTTGATACCCGCCCTGAAGCCTTGGGCCTGTGCAGCAGGCCCTCACTGAGACGACCACGTGGTTTGCCGTGTTCATGCCTATTGCTCGTCCATGTTCAACGTTGCCAGTTCCGCAAGCGTCACCGGCTTGAGCGGCGGCCGGATGCGATAAAACCCCACCTCGGCGACCGTTCGGCCTTGCTCCTGGGCAAGGATGTGCGCGACGGTGTAGCCGCATTGACGGCCTTGGCAGGGTCCCATGCCCGCACGGGTATATGCCTTAAGCTGGTTCGGACCGGGCTGACCGATGGCAGCGGCTTTGCGGATGTCGCCGGCCGTTAGTTCCTCGCACCGGCAGACGATGGTGTCGTCGGTTGGCGTGGCGATGTTTGCGCGCGGTGGGTACAGGGCGTCCAGCATGGGGCGCAGTCGCAATAACTTCTTCAGTTTTTCGCGAAGGGGGGCCGCTTGCACCGACGCTGCCTCTCCCGACAGGCGGCCAGCTCGCTGAGCTACTCCAAGCGCCACCAGCTCCCCGCGTACACAGGCTGCATAGGCGCCGCCAATCCCGGCGCCGTCGCCAGCCACGTAAATGCCTGGCTTGTCGGTTTGCCCCCATTCGTCGAGAACCGGCGCCAGACACGCCTGCTGCGAGCTCCACTCGTGGGCACACCCGAGCGCCTGCGTCATGTGAATCGAAGGCACGACGCCTTCATGGGACAGAAGCAAGCTGGCCGGCACGCGCATGGTTTTGCCATTGGCCTGGATGTATTCAATCTCCTGCAGGCGATCCTGGCCCAGGGCACGGACAGCCGTGACGCCGCGCACGCGCTTGACTCCGGCGGCTTGAATTTCCCGCATCCAGGCCAACCCCTTGAGGAGGTCCTTAGAGCTGGCCATGGCCGCACCGATCCAGGGCAACGCACGGCGCCAGCCGCCAGCGGGCGACGTATCCAACCACCCGGCGATCTTGCCGCCAGCTCGGACCAATTGAGCCATGTAAAGCAGGGGTAGTGGCCCGCTGCCAACGACCCAGACGGGCTCCGAGGGGATTTGTCGCGATGTCTTGAGCAGAATCTGGGCCGATCCGACGGTCATGACACCAGGCAAAGTCCAACCCGGGAATGGCGCGGGTCGCTCCTGCGCGCCCATTGTCAAGATCACGTGGCCGGCGGCCACCGATTCCGCCTGACCGCTGCGGGTCATGTAGACCTTCCATTCGGGCTCAACCTGCCAAACCCTGGTCTCAGGCTCATAGCTGGCGCCACAGGATCGAAAGCGCGAGGTGAGATCAGCACCGGCAAGGTACTCCTTGCCCAACAGGGCGCCAGTTGTTGTCGGTGCCACCGCCTCCACTGCACGCCAGATCTGCCCGCCAGGCGTCGGCTGCTCGTCCACGACCAGAACGGACAGGCCCTGAGCCCGCAGTCCAATCGCTGCGCTCATTCCGGCCGGGCCCGCGCCCACCACCACCGCATTAAAGGATCTCATGACGCCACCTTCGGCCGGCCGAGTTGACGCTCAACGCACATGCCTTCGGCGACCGGGACCAGACAGGTCTGGGTTGACGACGCACCGTCGACGATTGCCAGGCAGTCGAAGCACACGCCCATCATGCAAAACGGTGCACGCGAACTGCCGTGAACGGGCGTGTGGCGGCAGCTGGGATCCGCCTGACGCATCATCACGGATGCCACCGTTTCACCGCGCTCGGCAGTGACTGACTTCCCATCAATGGAGAGCGTCAGCGGTGGTGTGCTGGGGGGACTGATTTTTCGAAACATTGAATCGCTCGAGAGGAAAGGCATTGAGAGTCTGGAGATGACGGCCGCTGGCCAGTGCCTGCGCGTAGGGGCCAGCGTGGAATGACGCGAGCGTCACCCCAGAGTGGCAAGTTGCGATCTCCGCGCCTGGGTACATCTGGGAGCTGGCATAGACGGGGTACCCATCCGGCGTCATCACTCGCAGGCAGGACCATTGGCGCACCAGGCGCGCTTTGCCCAATTCAGGGAGGATGCGAAGTGCTTTTCGGGTCATCCTCACAGCTGCGGCGGAAGTGGTACTTAGGTCATACCCCACGTCCTCCTGAGTCACGCCGATCATCACTGTGCCCTCGCCGGTTTGACGCAGCCCGCTTGCGGGTACAGGCAGAACAGGCGCCAGGCGCTCGGTCACGAGGATCTGTCCTCGCTCGGGATGCAAGGGGACGTCCAGTCCGATCATTCTCCCGAGCGCCACCGACCCAAGGCCGGCAGCGATCACGACACGTTCGGCTCGGGCCGTTTGCTCACTGGTCTTAACCTCAAAGCCGCCGCCTGCCAAGGGCTTGATCGAGGTCACAGGGTGCCCGTTGCGCACCATGCCGCCCCGGCGCTGGAAGGCGGCTTGGAGCGCAGCCAGGAGTCGAAGCGGGTTCGCCTGACCGTCCTGCTCCCCCAGGCTCGCGCCCACGACGTCAGGGCCGAGTCGCATCGTGGGGTAACGACGCGCCAGTTCGCTGCGATCAAGAATCCGCACGGAGGGGGCCAGTTCTGGCGTCTCAGCTTCCCAAGCATCCAGCATCTTGGCGCGAGCAGACAACTCGTCGTCGCTCAGGCAGAACTTCAGACCGGAGCCGGTTTGGTAGTCAAGTGAAATTCCCGTCTCTGCCTCCAGTCCCGCAGCAAACTCCGGCCATGCATCAGCTGCCGCCGCCGACAGCCGGTGGTACTCGGGGTAGCGGTAACCCTTTCCTTGGACCCAGACCAAGCCGAAGTTGGCCTTTGCCGCCCGGTAGTCCCTGTCGGCCCCATCGAGCATCAAGACCCGCTTGTCGTACCCGGCCAGGCCGTATGCAATGGCGGCACCCACGATTCCGGCGCCCGCAACGATCACGTCATATTCACGCTGCATGTTCAAAGACCTTTCTTCTTCGGGGCGATGCGCAGGCTGCGCGCGGTCCCCGCAGTGCCAGAACCACCAGGGTTCAGCAGCGCCGTCAAGTGGATCGCCTGGGGTGAATGGAAATGAGGATTCATTGACCGAGAGGTGAGTTGCGATGGCTGCGAACCGTCTGACGTTTGCTTCAACATAGCCTTCATCGTAAGCAAGATCACCTCAGGTCGCCAGGGTAAAAACCATAGTCAATGTTTTTATGCAATACCTCTTTGCTTCGATGCTAAATCATTGTTTTTATTTAACATTTTATCTAGAAAATGTCATTAAAATAGCATCTTGAAATAAAACCATGTCTAAATACTATGAGCATGAAAATCACGCTGCGCCACTTGGAGGCTTTTCGGGCGGTCATGGTGCGCAGGACCGTCACCGGTGCCGCCGAGATGCTTGGGGTGACTCAACCCGTCGTCACCCGCCTGATTGCCGACCTGGAGCAGCGCATCGCGATTGCGCTGTTTACCCGAGACAAGGGACGCCTCGCTCCAACGCCAGAGGCCACACTGCTTTTTGCCGACGTCAATCAGTCATTGATGGAGATCGAGCGGATCGCGAATGCGGCAAGCGGCATCAAGGCACTGAAGCTGGGCCACCTGGAGATCGCCGCGGCCCCCAACATGGCCTTGTCCTTCCTGCCACGCGCCATCGCCAGCTTCAGCCTGGAGCGTCCAGAGACCTTAATCACAATGCACATGCATAGCTCTTCAACCGTTCTGGATATGGTCCAGAGCGGACGCTGCCATCTGGGATTCGCCATGGTGCCCGTTCATGCGACGAGGCATGGCAATAGTGAGACCCTTGTTTCGGCCAAGATGGTTGGAGTGATTCCTGTCGGGCATCGACTGGCGACCCGCAAGGTCCTGAACCCGGAAGATTTCGAGGGAGAAAGCTTCATCTCCATGGCGCCGCTGATGGAGACACGCATGAAGATCGACTCCTTGATGCTTTCCTACGGCGTGAACAGAAGGATCAATGTCGAAACGCAAATCTCGTCAGTCGTGATCCGATTAGTCGAAGCGGGCGCAGGAATTTCTATCATCGATCCGCTGACGGCCACTGGCTACACCGGTGACCAGGTCAGGTTCATCCCCTTCAAGCCAGATATCGTGACCGATTACTCGATGGTCATCTCACCGAGAAACTCCTCGACCCTGGTTCTCAAGCCTTTCATCGACCACGCGCGGCGTGAGATCCGCAAGATGGTGCCCACGCATCTGATCGTCCGAGGTTGACGAGCCGCACTTCGTGCAATTGCGTGATTTCCAGCTTGCTGAGAGCGGCTTGGCCGTCCGGTCTTCAGGTGCTTTCTCTGGTTGACTACAGCGCGTACCGCTGCACAACGTTCATTGCGAAGACATACCGATTTACGGGCGGGAGGGGGCAGGTCAAACGGGCGAGACCATCAACAAAGTCAGCGACGACATCAGCATTTCCTCGAAAGGGACCACTTACACGAGAACTGGCTCCACGGTGGTCGGTAGCGATGGGAGCTTGTTTACCAGTATGGGAGGTTCAACGAGTTCCGACGGCAGCTTCCGCATGGGAGACTTTGCGACCGGTAGAGGCGCCACTTTCGAAGATGACGACTCGAAATGGTGACTTGAACGGATTCGGAATCCTGCGGACAAATGAGGGTGAGACCTAAACAGGTCCAGACTTCCGCTACTATCCGCAGGACTTGGATGCGTCAGGTAAGGTTTAGCAGGCCTACACTTGCACGGAATTGAACCCGGGTCCGCAGCCACCACCACATACCCGAAGGGTCAAATTCATTTCGAATTTGACCCTTTTTTTGAATCAAGGCAGTAATTTCTCACACCCTGTGCCATTGAACAAACACCTCAATTCATGATGGACATCCGCCGGCAATGAAATAGCTTCTCGTCGCAATAGTTCAAGGCATTTAGCTTGGTAAGGAAACACGGGCTGAGCCCATGCTTGTCCATCGATGAGCGTTTCAAATTCTTCGCGTCCCTCTTGAATGGCTTTTGCATTGGCGATCAAAAACGGCACATAGACACGTCCAATTTCTTGAATCAATTCACCTAGATGAATGCGAAGTTCAGAGCGAGGCAGCCATTGATGACCCTGATGGCCAGACAGATCGTCGGTTCGATCAATCCAAGCACGCAAACGGGGTGAATGCTTTGCCACAAAACGCGCCGGCGTGGGATCGACCCAAACGAGTTGCGTCAATTGACCATAGATAGCAAAGTCGCCGGCTGAAGGGCGAGTTCCCAACACAAAGCCTTGACGCTCAATGATGCGGTCCATGATGCCCACCAAGCGCTCAAAGCTGGACTCAATGATGCGTGCTGTTTGGTGGCTCGAACCCACCACATAAAGCCGAGAAATTTGCCTTGAAGCAAAGGCTTGACTTGAAGCCCTGGCCGGTCCTTCCTCCAGGTGCAGGTTTTGCCAGAATGCCAGCAAAGGACCTGCATTGGCAGCATCTTCGGAGAAATGCCAACGGTAGTGAAACATCGCCTTGGTGACCCACTCATCTGCAAAGTCTTCGATCAAGTGGGTCAGAAAGCGTAGCAAAGGATCGTCGGGCACGACATTTCTGTCGGCATGCTCACGTTCCAATCGCTGAATGATGGGGGTAGAGTCAACGACAGCTTCTTTGCCATTGGCGGTAGGAAAGTAAAACGTCGGTAAAAGCTTGACCTTGGGCGCGGGGTAGTTGGCAAGCGGCTCAAAATGAGACCCCCAAATCATTCGATGGGGTATGCGGCGGTATCGAAGCAGCGCCAGCATCTTGCGGGTGTAGGGAGAGCCTGGCACACCCAGCAGTTCGAGTTCTTGCATGATGCAATCTCCAAGACGGTGGTTACAAGTTTTTCAATTGCGGCTCGAAGCAGTCCAGCAAGTCTGAAGGCGCTTGAGGGGCTTTATTTGAAATGTATTGTCGAACAAAATCAAATGTCTCCACGACCTGCCTGAATCAACAACTCCAAAAACCGCAATGACAAGGGTGAATGCTTCATCTCTTTCAGTAACGTAATGCCAACGGCTCTGCGCACTCGCGCTTGTGGCAGAGGTAAAACGGCAAGCCCCTCACCTGACTCACCCGCCAACATCGATTCACTCATCAAGGAAACCAAATCGGTTTCACGCAATATTTGTCGCATTTGTCCGGCAGCATTGCTTACCTCTAGAGCAATGCGTGGCGCCGGCAATCCCGCTTGTGCCAAACGCGCTTCAACATGGCGTCGGGCCATTACATCGGGTCCCGGCAACATCCATTGAACCTCTTTCAAATCGGCCAATTTCACACGCTTGCCGCTTTGCAGTGGATGACCCTCTCGTGTCACCATGCACAAATCGTCTTGCATCAACTCGATGGTTTGCAAGTCATCAGGCACGACACTGGGCAATGAGCTCAATGTCATGTCCAACTCCCCTTGCCGAAGCAGTCGCCACAGCTCATCATTCAAATGCACGGAAGCACGGACTGTGGCAGCCGGGCGTTGTTGATGCAACTGAACGAAGGCGGGCACAAACAGCTTTTGCGCATAGAGAGGCGACACCCCCACCCGCAGCAAGCCCAAAGCACCCAAGTGCATGTCTGTGGCTTCTTTCACCGCGTCTCGCAACACGCCTCGCAAAACACTGGTGCGCTGGCGAAACTGCTCAGCCACTTTGGTGGGCACCATGCCCTTGACGCTTCGCTCAAATAGCTCAAAGCCCAAAGATTTTTCTAAGCGCTGAAGGGCTTTGGTCACGGCGGGTTGCGAGATGCCCAAACGCTGAGCAGCTTTGCGCACCTGCCCCTCCTCCACCACGGCCAAAAAGTAATCAATGTCGTCTAACTGGATGCCCATATTTTTGCCTTTTATTGAATAACCAAAAGTTATCAAGATAGCCTTTTCGATTATCCAACAGATTGGACAGGGTTCCTATACTGACCTTCGTTCTCAATGGAGAAGACATGAACTTTGGCATTTACACCGCACGCAGTGCCCTGCACTGGCCTGACAAACCCGCTGTCATTTTTCGCGATCAGCGCTTGAGTTTCAGGGAATTGGAAACACAGTCCAACCAAATGGCCCATGCACTTCAAGCCTTGGGCTTGAAGAAAGGTGATCGCGTGGCCATCGTTTCGCCCAACCGTCCCGACATCGTGGTAGCCGAATGCGCGTTTTACAAACTCGGCTTGGTCAAAGTGGCACTGAACTCTCGGCTGTCGGCCCAAGAACTGGAAGACGCACTGACCAATGCAGAGCCTATAGCCTGTCTGGTTGCACCCACGCACCGCACCATGGTTCAAGGCATGCGTCAACGACTGCCCAGCTTGCAACACGCCATTGCATGGGAATGCACGCCAGTCGATCAAGCAGAGGGATGGCTTGATGCCCAAGCACTGCTGGCCAACGCATCCATTGAACACATTCACATCGATCTCACACCAGACGATTTGGCTGTGTTGCATTACACATCGGGTTCAACCGGCAAGCTCAAAGCTGCAATGCAAACCATGGGTAACCGCATGACCTCATTGCGCAAGGTCATCATGGGTCGAATGCAAAGCAACGGCGACGATGTGATGCTTTTAGTCGGGCCCATCACGCACGCCAGTGGTATGTTCATTCAAGCCTTGTTGTACCAAGGTGTGAGTATTTTGTTACTGGACCGATTTCATCCTGCAGAGCTGTTGCAAGCCATCGAGAAGCACCGCGTTACCATGACATTCATGGTGCCCGCCATGATCCATGCGCTGCTGGCCGAACCCAGCTTGAAATCCCGTGACCTCTCTAGTCTTCGCTTAGTGAGTTACGGCGCGGCCCCCATGTCACCGGCTCGCATTCGAGAAGCTTGGGAAGCATTTGGTCCTGTTCTGGCACAAGGTTATGGCGCAGGAGAAACCACGGGTGGCGTGATCAGCCTGTCGATTGCCGACCATGCACGCGCCATCAGCGGCGAGAAACCTGAACTGCTGTCTTCGTGTGGGCGCGTCACATGCGAGTCTGAAGTGCAAGTACTGGACGATCAAGGACAACCCGTGCAAGGCGAGGCCATTGGCGAGATTTGCGTGCGTGGTCCTGATGTGTTTGCAGGCTATTGGCGCGCCCCCGACTTGAGTGCAGCAGCCATCGATTCACAGGGTTGGCTCAGAACAGGCGATCTGGCTCGCATTGACAATGAGGGCTACATCTACATCGTCGATAGAAGAAAAGAGATGTTGGTTTCTGGTGGCTTCAATATCTATCCCAGTGAAATTGAAGCGGTGTTGTCACAACACCCTGCCATTTACGAAGTGTGTGTCATTGGTGTTCCCGATGATCGCTGGGGTGAGGTGGTCAAGGCGGTGGTAGTTTTACGCCAAGGTGCACAAGTTCAAGCGCAAGACATCATTGATTTTTGCAAAGAACGTCTGGCCGATTTCAAAAAACCGCGATCAGTGGACTTTGTGAAAGAACTTCCGAAAAACAGCAACGGCAAACTCTCACGCAAAGAAGTGCGTGAAAGGTATTGGCAAGGCCGTGACAGAAAGGTCAATTGAGCATGAATACCACCACAACACCTAACGCTTTTGAAGGCTCCGACAAAGCCCGCGACTTCATCGCTCGCCTCGATGAATTCATTCAACAAGAACTTCACCCTATGGCGCAAGAGCATGGTATTGATCATGACCATTCACCTTCTAAAGAATTGCTGCAACAAGTTTGGAAACGCTCACAAGCCAAGGGCTTCTACGGCATGACTTTGCCCGAACCCATGGGCGGTGCAGGTTTTTCCGTGCACGACCATGCGTTGGTGAAAGAGTTTATTTATGCCAGTGGCACGCCCTTTGCACCCCATATTCTGGGTGAGCTGACCGGCCCACCTAGACTGGGCGCCTTGGTACGTCAATCTACGCCTGCACAGATGCAGCGCTTCATCTTGCCTGTAGCGCGCGCAGAGAAAGCCGTCTGCTTTGCCATCACTGAACCCGACGCAGGGTCTGATGCGGGGGCATTGCAAACCTCAGCCGTGCAACAAGGTGACAACTTTGTTTTGAATGGCACCAAAAAGTTCATTTCAGGCTCACCTTTCTGTGACTTTGCCGTCATCATTGCCTCGACCAGCGAGGATCCTGCGGTGCGCGAGACCACCGCTTTCTTTGTTGAACGCAACCGACCAGGCTTCTCGATTGAAGGTGGCTACAAAACCATGGCAGGTCAGTCGCACACGGCCAATATTGTGTTGAAAGATTGCGTCATACCCGCCAGCAACCAAATTGGCGAACGTGGCAAAGGCTTAGGTTTGGCCTTGGGCCGCATCACGGTCAACCGCTTATTGCACTGCCCTGCCATGTTGGGCTTGGCACAGTTGGCTTTGCAAGACAGTTTGGACTATGCAAGACAGCGGCAACAGTTTGGCAAACCCATTGGCGCGTTTCAAGCCATTCAACACATGTTGGCCGACATGGCCACAGAATTGGCCGCAGCACGCGCGCTGATGCTGTCTGTGGCACGCAGCCTTGACCTGGGTATTGATGCCCGCGCGCAGGCCTCCATGGCCAAGTTGTATTGCTCTGAAACGGCCTTCCGCATCGCAGACCGTGCCGTTCAAATTCATGGTGGTGAAGGCATTGTGCAAGGACGTCGCGTTGAGTTTTTATTCCGCATGCTTCGCATGTACCGCATCCTCACGGGCACCAGCGAAATTCAACGCAACACGATCGCCAAAGAACTGCTGCAAGCAACTGGCCGTTAACAAACTATTTGGATTCGGAGACAAAAATGAACTCACATCAAATCATTTTGAGCACATTGACACTGGTGTTGTCTTGCTTCGCCTTCAGCGCTCAAGCGCAAGATTACCCAACCCGCGCCATTCGTTGGGTGGTTCCCTACCTTGCCGGCACGGCACCCGACAACACCGTGCGTGTGGTGGCAGACGCCATGAGTGGCATTCTTAAGCAGCCCGTGATCGTTGACAACAAACCTGGTGCAGCCGGCAACTTAGGGGCTCAATTGGTTGCTCGTGCACCTGCAGATGGCTATACCTGGATCTATTCGGCCACGCCCATGGCTGCCAACATGCGCATGTACAAAAAGCCGGGCTTCGATGTGATGAAAGATTTCACACATGTGGGCCGCATTGCCATCTCCGATTTAACCGTCGTGGTGAGTCCAGATTCAGGCTTTAAATCTGTCAAGGACTTAATAGAGCGTGCACGCAAAGAGCCTGGCAAACTGAGTTATGCCTCAGGCGGCGTAGGTTCCCCCGCACACATGGGTGCTGAGTTAATGCTGAGCATGGGCAATGGCAATGCACTGCATGTCCCCTACAAAGGCGCTTCAGAATCATCCACAGCCGTCATTGGTAAACAAGTCGACTTTGCATTGGCCATCAGTTCAGTGGCTATCCCACACATTACTGCGGGTCGTTTGCAAGCATTGGCAGTGACCGGCGCACATCGCAACAGCAGGCTACCCAATACGCCAACGCTGGCAGAGTCTGGCTGGACAGGCTTGCATGTCAGCTCCTTTGGCGGTTTGTCAGTACCTGCGGCCACCCCTGCACCTATCGTCAAACGTTTGTCAGATGCACTGACACAAGCTTTAGGCATGCCCGAAGTTCGTACCAAATTAGAGGCACAAGGCGGCATGGTGGCAACATCGACGTCCGATGAGTATCGTGATACTCTTTTTGCCGAGATTGGCATCACAGAGCGAATGATGAAATCGGCCAAACTTGAAGCCCAATGAGTTCGCTGAACGATCCTGCGTTTTCAGGAAAACACCTGCGCGAGGTCTTGCGCAAGCGACCTGAGCTGTGCGAGGCACCACATTATCAAGACGGCTTGGTGGTGGTGCACGATCCAGGTGTTCAATTGGCATTTGAAGGGGATCACCCCGATGTGCCAGCACAGCTGGCAGCACATGCAAAGCGAATGCGCCAACGCATTTACCGAGCAGGCGAGCGGGTGTACTGCGCAGTTGGATATGCCCTGGCCAATGTGATCATCGTGAAAGGTGATCAGGCCTTGGT
Organism: Limnohabitans sp. Hippo4; assembly: GCF_003063605.1. Lineage (NCBI taxonomy): Bacteria > Pseudomonadati > Pseudomonadota > Betaproteobacteria > Burkholderiales > Comamonadaceae > Limnohabitans > Limnohabitans sp. Hippo4. Next base: position 22,149 of record NZ_NESE01000005.1, read on the forward strand.
GGTATTGGACACGACGGAATCGCACCAAAGTGCCGCGCAAATTTTGCAAGACTTCAGAGTCGCTGTACCAGAGTGCGCCAATTGGCCCATAGAAGCATTGATATACACCCACAATCACAGCGATCACATCAATGGCGCACGCGCGTTTGTGGACGAAGATGAGTTGCACAGTGGCAAGGTTCAAATCATTGCGCACAGCACCTTGATGAAGGCGATCAGTGACAATGCCTCTGTGGTGGCGCCCATTCTGGCCACACGCAGCGCCTACTCTTTTGGTGCATTGCTGCCACAAGGTCCTAAGGGCAGTGTGAATGCGGGAATCGGTCCACGCATCATCAACAGCAGCGTTAGTTTTTTACCTCCCACACTGACTTTTGACAATCAACTCGACATCACCTTGGCTGGTGTGCGTTTTGAACTCAGGCATGCACCCAGCGAGACGGACGATGAGATCATTGCTTGGCTACCCGATGAAAAAACTCTGCTCAGTGCTGAGGTCATTCAAGGCGAATGTTTGGCGAACGTTCACACCATTCGGGGCACCCGATACCGTGATCCAACTCAATGGGTCGACACCTTGGATGAGATGCGACGCAAGCATTCTGCACAAGCTGTTGAATGGCTGGTTCCCGCGCATGGTCGCCCAGTGGGCGGTGCACACGCCATCTCAGAATTGCTAACAGCCTACCGCGATGCAATTGCCTTCATACACGATCAAGCAGTGCGATTCATCAACCATGGTGCCACACCCGATGAATTGGCAGACTGGCTGCCTGCCCTGCCACCGCATTTGGCGCAACATGCTTGGCTGGGAGAATACTACGGCACTGTGAAACACAGTGTTCGTCAAGTCTTTGCGGGATTGCTCGGTTGGTTCGACGGTGACCCAACCACACTCGATCCACTTTCGCCTCGAAAACGGGCTGAACGCTGGGTTCGACTGGCAGGGGGTCGAGAAGTCGTTCTGTCAGAACTTAAAGAATGTGAAGCACGTGCGCAGTCACCAGAAACAGTCACGATTGATGCACTTGATGATTACCGTTGGATAGCTGAATTGGCGGGCCAGTTATTGCGACTGGATTCCAAGGACGAAAAAGCACTGAAATTCAAAGCAAATGCTTTACGACAGCTGGGTTTTCACACATTGAATACCAATTGGCGACATTGGTACCTCAGTTCAGCACTGGAACTTGAAGGTCGCTATGCGAATTTACCCTTCAAAGGCAACGGCTTGGCAGTGCGCGATATTTGGATGGCCGTTGAACCCAAACAATTGCTCAGAAACTTGGGTGTGAGATTGAAAGCTGAATGTTGCCTGTCGACTCACAAAACCCTGACCTTGGAATTGACAGACCGTCAAATGTTTGTAGCCCTTGAAGTCCGTCAGGGTGTCCTTCAAATCTCAATGAGCAGCAGTGTGTTTGAGGGCAATTCAGTAACGATTCACTTGCGGACCAATTGGTCTATCTGGGTACGACAAATGGCCTTGGGTTGGCCGGACATGACGGCTCTTTTAGAACGAGGTGAAATACAGTTATTGAAAGGTCAGTTAACGGAACTGTTCGACTTTCTTGGTTATTTTGAATTGCCTCTTGAATACATGCCGCGATTGGCAACGCGGTAGTTTCAGTTTTATACAGATAAGCTTGACCTTCAATGATGCGACCAACCAAGAAGGTGCTTACAATTTTTTCAATTGTGGCTCGAAGCAGTCCAACAAGTCTGAAGGCGCTTGAGGGGCTTTGCTTGAAATGTATTGTCGAACAAAAGGCGCAGGTCGCCAAGGGTGGGTTTCACCACTCCAAATGGCATTGGGCACAATTTGAGGTGGCTGAACTGTTTGGTCGATAAGCACCACAGCGGGTAGCAAGTCTTTGAATTTGACCTCAACCAAGGTCCAATTCCCCGTCGTGGCCGCTTGGATGACATGCGCTGTTTCGGAAGCCGGCGGACTGTAGTCTCGAATCAATTGCAGCAAAGTTAAAAGCTCAGGTGTCTGTGCATCGACAGACCTGACACGGCTGCAGTTTCGCGTCAGTTTCACCCACTTGTCTTGGGCGACGCCAATGGCATCCACTTCTCGACCGTCCACCATCAGCAGGTAGCCGTTTTCTTTGTGCTCAAGCGAAAAGTGGTTGAGGAAGACACCCAAAGTGACCAGCAACAGCACGTAAATTGAAATTCTTTGGGGCATAGAGATGGTGTGGCGATCTTCTGCAGATAAGTTTGCCATTCTGCTTGTCAGCCAATTACCTTACTGAGGTTCGTGTCTTCGGTCTTTTCTGATAATGGGTTTTTGACGAACTTTGCATCAAATGGACAGTGGACACCTGACCCAAAATGTTCTTGGCAGTGGTGATGGCTCAACTTGGCGGTGGCACCTGAAAAGGAACATCTCCATGGCGCCGTCTCAAATTGCGCGCATTTTTGGGGTCTTGGGCCTGGTGACGCTGCTGATTGGAACCGCCTTCTTTTGGGCGGGCGCCCATTACATCCTGCCTTTTTCGATGGTTGAAATTGCGGCTCTGCTCATCGCATTCATCTACAACGCCATTCATGCCAACGACTACGAGTCCTTGATTTTGTCTGACAACTTTGTTCACATCGAAAGCAAAATAGGACTTCAAACCAAACAAGTTCAGATGGCAAGGTACTTAACCCGTGTGGACACTGACAGTCTCAAAAATGAACTGATTGAGTTGCGGCAAGGCCAACAATCCACGTATTTTGGTCAATTCATTCACGCCAATTTACGGCCTTTGCTGGCCCAACAAATTTCTAGCCGCATGCAATTTCCTCAAACTGTCCATCAAGCGGTGATGTCTGTCTAAGCCTTCCAGTTTCATGCTGGTGGGTGTCAGGCCATTGAAACGCACACTGCCGTTCACTGAACCCAAGACGGCATCCATGCGCGCATCGCCAAACATGCGGCGAAAGTTGTGTTCGTAGTTGGCCATTTCAAGGTCTGGGTCCAGAGACACTTCTAGCGCCACATTCAGGGCTTGGTAAAACAGCTTGCGTTCAACGGTGTTGTCGTTGTACTGCAAGAAAGCACCCACCAACTCCTGCGCGGCATCCAGTTGTTTCAAGGCCAAGTTGATCAGCAGCTTTAGCTCCAGCACCGTCAGCTGACCCCATTCAGTGTTTTCATCAAACTCAATGCCAATGAGCGTGGCAATGTCGGCGTACTCGTCCAGCTCGTTGTTTTCCAAACGGTCTAGCAGCGCAGCCAAGCTTTTGTCGCTCAAGCGGTGCAGGTTCAAAATATCTTCACGAAACAACAAGGCTTTGTTGGTGTTGTCCCAAATCAAATCCTCGATGGGATAGATTTCAGAATACCCTGGCACCAAAATTCGACACGCCATCGAGCCCAGTTGATCATGCACGGTGGTGTAAACCTCTTTGCCCATGCTTTGCAAGATGCCAAACAAGCTGGCAGCTTCGTCGGCATTGGCTGTGGCGCCCTGGCCTGCAAAGTTCCACTCTACAAATTCGTAATCTGGCTTAGCACTAAAGAAGCGCCAAGACACAATGCCGCTAGAGTCGATGAAGTGCTCTACAAAGTTGTAGGGCTCGGTCACGGCATTGCTCTCAAAGGTGGGCGGTGGCAAATCGTTCAAGCCTTCAAAGCTGCGGCCTTGAAGGAGCTCTGTCAGACTGCGCTCCAAGGCCACTTCCATGCTGGGATGTGCGCCAAAGGAGGCAAACACACCGCCTGTGCGAGGGTTCATCAAAGTAACGCACATCACGGGATACACACCGCCCAGTGAGGCGTCTTTCACCAACACGGGAAAGCCTTGCGCTTCAAGGCCTTGAATGCCCGCCATGATGCTGGGATATTTGGCCAGCACTTCAGGGGGCACATCGGGCAAGCAAATTTCGCCTTCCAAAATTTCTTTCTTCACCGCGCGTTCAATAATTTCCGACAAGCATTGCACTTGCGCTTCGGCCAAAGTGTTGCCTGCGCTCATGCCGTTGCTGACAAACAGGTTCTCGACCAAGTTGGATGGGAAGTACACCATTTGCTGGTCTGATTGCCTAACGAAAGGCAGCGAACAAATACCGCGCGCCACATTGCCAGAATTGGTGTCGATCAAGTGCGAGCCCTTGAGTTCGCCATCGGGGTTGTAAATGCTGAGACAGTACGGGTCCAGAATTTCTTTGGGCAGCGCATCCTTCTTACCGGGTTTGAACCATTTCTCGTTCGGGTAATGCACAAACTCTGCATTGGCCAATTCTTCGCCCCAAAAAGCACCCGCGTAAAAATGGTTGTTGTTCAGACGCTCGATGTACTCGCCCAAGGCAGAAGCCAATGCGCTTTCTTTGGTAGCGCCTTTGCCATTGGTAAAGCACATAGGTGAATGCGCATCGCGAATGTGCAACGACCACACATTGGGAATGATGTTGCGCCACGAGGCAATTTCAATCTTGATGCCGAGGTCGGCCAAGACGCCCGACATGTTGGCAATGGTTTGCTCCAAGGGCAGATCTTTGCCCAAAATGAAGGTGCAGCTTTGGGCATCAGGCTTGAGGCTGAGCAAGGCTTGAGCGTCTTCATCCAAGTTGGCCACTTCTTCGATGACAAATTCAGGGCCTTCTTGCACCACTTTTTTAACGGTACAGCGCTCAATGGAATTAAGGATGCCACGTCGGTCTACTTCCGAAATGTCAGGTGGCAGCTGCACCTGAATTTTGAAGATTTGCTTGTAGCGGTTTTCGGGATCAACAATGTTGTTTTGCGAAAGTCGCATGTGCTCAGTGGAAATGTTGCGGGTGTCGCAATACAGCTTCACAAAGTAGGCAGCGCACAAAGCAGAGGAAGCCAGAAAGTAGTCGAACGGGCCAGGTGCTGAGCCATCACCTTTGTAGCGAATGGGCTGGTCGGCGATGACCGTGAAATCATCAAACTTGGCTTCTAGGCGAAGTTTGTCGAGAAAATTGACCTTGATTTCCATGGCGAGAGAGGCGTTGGCAGCATTTGCACTTGTCTGTAAATATGAAGAACAAGAGCGAACTTTCTCCTCCACGCGGACCTTGAGTATAGGCAAAGGGGCCCTGTTGAAGGGGGGAAAAGTCCATTTAATAAGCATGCTTACTATCTTGACAGAAATTAATAAGCACAGTTATTATTTCGGCTGTGGCCTCGACTGGCCAGACAAATTTGCAATTTAGGAGCACCAGAATGCAGTTTTACAAAGATGGTTTCAGAGGCGGCAGCCCCGATATCAAGCAAGCAGCCCCCAACCGCCGAAACCGAGGTGCTAACGAGCCCATGCCGGAAAAAGTCGATGTGCTGATTTCTGGCACCGGCCCTGCAGGCCTCTGCTTGGCCGCCCAACTGGCCCAGTTCCCTGAAATTGACACCATGATTGTGGAGCGCATGCCCGCCAACATCATCAAGGGCAAAGCCGACGGCATCAACACGCGCACCATGGAAATGTTCCAAGCCTTTGGCTTTGCCGACAAGGTCAAGCGCGAAACTTATTGGGTCAATCAGACGGCTTTCTGGATGCCCGACCCTGCCAACCCTGCGCACATCAAGCGCGTAGGGCGCGTGCAAGACGTGGCCGATGACAGCTCGGAAATGCCCCACATCTTGATCAACCAAGCGCGTTTGCACGAGTTGTTTTTAGAAGTGATGCAAAACTCACCCTCTCGCTTGGCGCCCGACTATGGCTGGGAAGTTTTAAGCTTGACCGTAGACCCCACCACAGAAGACCACCCCGTCACGGTTGTGCTGAAAGATTCTACCGGCCTGAATTGGGGCGCCACCAAAACTGTCCGCGCCAACTATGTGGTGGGCTGCGACGGCGCACACTCTTCTGTGCGCAAAGCCATTGGCGGTGTGTTGCATGGCGATGCGGCGCACCAAGCTTGGGGCGTGATGGACATTCTGGCCAATACCGATTTTCCGGACATCCGTCAAAAGTGTTTGATCTCTTCTGCCAACGAAGGCAATATTTTGGTCTTGCCACGCGAAGGTGGCTATGTGTTCCGCATGTATGTAGAGCTCGACAAATTGCGCCCTGACGAAAAAGCAGCGCAGAAAAAATTCACGCAAGACGACATGATTGCTGCGGCCAATCGCATCATCAAGCCTTACTCACTGGACGTGAAAGAAGTGGTGTGGTGGTCAATTTATGACATTGGCCACAGCCTGACCGATAAATTTGACGATGTTGGCGATGACACTGGCCGCAACCCCCACGTGTTTGTGGCGGGTGACGCATGCCACACCCACTCCCCCAAAGCAGGTCAAGGCATGAACGTGTCGATGCAAGACACGTTCAACCTGGGATGGAAACTGATTCATGTGTTGCAGGGCCGTGCGAATCCAAGCTTGTTGCGCAGCTACTCCTATGAACGCATGACCGAAGCCAAGCGCTTGGTCGATACCGATCACAAATGGTCGCGCGTGATGTCGGCGCCCACCACACAAGCCGAACGTGATGGCACGGAAGAGCCACGCATCATTCGCCAGTTCAAGGACAACTTGGAGTTCACAGGCGGCACAGCGGTGAAGTACGACAAGTCATATCTCTTTGCCGACAGCCCGCACCAAGCGCTGGCCACCGGCGAGGAAATTGGCCGTCGCTTTCACTCAGCACCTGTGGTGCGCGTGTCCGATGCCAAGCAAATGCAATTGGGCCACGTGGCGGAAGCCGATGCGCGTTGGCGCATTTACGCGTTTGCAGGCAAGGCAGACACATCCACTGCAGGTTCGGCCATTCACAAATTGTCAGATTGGCTAGAAACCAATCCCAATTCGCCTGTACTGAAGCACACCCGCAAAGGGGAAGACATTGACGCCGTGATTGATTTCCGCGCAGTGTTTCAACAAACCTTTGACCAAATGGCTTACGAAAAGATGCCTTCTTTGCTGAAGCCCAAAACAGGCAAGCTGGGTTTGCAAGACTACGAAAAAGTCTTCTGTGTGGACCACAAAGGACTGGGCGACATCTTTGACATGCGCGGCATCAACCGTGAAAAAGGCTGCATGATTGTGGTGCGGCCTGACCAATATGTGGCGAACGTTTTACCACTCGATGCGTATGACGAGCTGTCGGCCTACTTTGCAGGCATTCTCAGTTAAGTCATTTGCAATCGCACGCTAAACTCTTCGGATGAACACAACACATCCGGAAGTAACTTCAGAGGCACCACAAGCCGTGAGCTTTTGGCAGGCTCTGAGGTTCTGGTTCAAGTTGGGCTTCATCAGCTTTGGCGGGCCAGCAGGCCAAATAGCCATCATGCACGAAGAGCTGGTGGTACGCAGGCGTTGGTTGTCAGAAAAACGCTTTCTGCACGCCCTCAACTACTGCATGGTCCTGCCCGGCCCCGAAGCTCAACAGCTGGCCACCTACATCGGCTGGTTGATGCACAAGACACGCGGTGGCATCGCTGCCGGCGCGTTGTTTGTTTTGCCTTCGCTGTTCATGATGATCGGCTTGTCTTGGCTCTATATTGCGTTTGGCCACGTCACGTGGGTGGCAGGTATGTTCTACGGTATCAAGCCTGCTGTGACGGCCATCGTGGTGCAGGCGGCGCATCGCATTGGTTCAAGAGCCTTGAAAAATAATTTTTTAATTGCCATTGCGGCTGCCAGCTTTGTGGCCATCTTTGCACTGAATGTACCCTTCCCAATCATCGTTTTATTTGCAGCGCTTGTTGGCTTGATCGGCGGTCGCATGTCTCCCACTTCTTTCAGTGCAAGTGGTGGACACGCCACCGTGCAATCATCCTTTGGCCCTGCCTTGATTGACGATGACACGCCCACACCACCACATGCGTTGTTCACTTGGAATCGCCTGATGAAGGTGATGTGGGTCGGTGCTGCGCTGTGGGCATTGCCCATGGCTTTTATGGCGATGCAACACGGTTGGGATCACACCTGGACGCAGATGAGTTGGTTCTTCACCAAAGCCGCCCTGCTGACATTTGGCGGTGCCTATGCAGTACTACCGTATGTGTACCAAGGTGCCGTCGAACAGTTTGGCTGGGTGACTGCCACGCAAATGATGGATGGCTTGGCCTTAGGTGAAACCACCCCGGGGCCGCTCATCATGGTGGTGGCTTTCGTAGGTTTTGTGGGCGGCTATGTCAAAGCAATCTTAGGGCCCGACAGTTTGTTCTTAGCAGGTGCACTGGCCGCAACACTGGTCACATGGTTTACGTTTTTGCCCTCCTTCGTTTTCATTTTGGCGGGTGGCCCTTTTGTGGAAAGTACGCACAACGATTTGAAATTCACCGCACCATTGACGGCCATCACAGCCGCAGTGGTGGGTGTGATCTTGAATTTAGCCTTGTTCTTTGGCTATCACACGTTGTGGCAGCAAGGATTTGCTGGATCACTGGACATTGCTTCTGCGCTCATTGCACTGGTTGCCGCCATTGCGCTTTTTAAATACAAACGCAATGTGATGCATGTCATTGGTGTTTGTGGCCTTCTTGGTATTCTCATCAAACTGTGGTTATAGGATACATCTCCAAGGCGACAGCAAACTCTCGATTCCAGCGTTAATCTCTGCCGTTTTCCCCTACAGGTATCGCATGACCAAAGAATTTGACATCGTGGTGCACGGCGCCACTGGCTTTACAGGCCGCCTCATCGCCGAGTATTTGTTAACCCGCGCTGAAACAGGTCTCACGTGGGCCATGGGCGGTCGCAGTTTAGACAAGCTTCAAGCCGTGCGCGACGAAATTGGCGCACCCGCTTCCACGCCTTTGGTGGTGATTGAAAGCAGCGACGAAGCGTCTTTGAAATCACTGATGTCTCGCACGCGTTTGGTCATCTCTGCTGTCGGCCCCTACCAACTGTATGGCAACGAATTGGTCAAAGCCTGCGCCGAATCGGGGGTGGACTATGTCGACTTGTGCGGCGAGCCTGCATGGATGCGTCACATGATTGACCAGTACCAAGCAGCTGCCGAAAAAAGTGGCGCACGACTGGTCTTCTCTTGCGGCTTCGACTCCAGCCCTTTCGACTTGGGTGTGTTCATGGCGCAAGACGAAATGACCAAACGCTTTGGTAAACCTGCACCGCGTGTGCGCGGCCGTGTTCGCAAAATGAAGGGCACATTCTCCGGCGGTACGGCAGCCAGCTTCAAGGCCACCATGGCTGCTGCTGCCACACAGCCTGGCGTCATTGACTTGCTCAAGAACCCATTCTCACTCACGCCTGGTTTTGAAGGTCCTAAACAACCCACTGGTCACAAGCCTATGTTGGACGAAGTGATGGGCGTATGGGTTGCGCCCTTCATCATGGCCACCATCAACACCCGCAACGTGCACCGCTCCAACTTTTTGTTGAACCATGTGTGGGGCTCCGACTTTGTGTACGACGAAATGATCGTGACGGGCCCTGGCGAAAAAGGCGAAGCCATTGCCAACGCCATTGCGCAAGACAAGAGCATGAGCGAAGACAAACTCAAACCCGGCGAAGGCCCGTCCAAAGCCGAGCGCGAAGCAGGCAGCTACGACGTGTTGTTCATTGCCACCAACGAACAAGGCCAATCGGTGCAGGTTGGCGTGAAAGGCGACCGTGACCCCGGCTACGGTAGCACCTCCAAAATGATTGCTGAGGCCGCCATCTGTTTGTTGAAAGATGCCACTGAAACCAAGGGCGGATTCTGGACGCCCGCATCAGCGATGGGGCACGCACTCATCGCACGTTTGCAGTCGCATGCGGGCCTGACATTTAGCGTGGAATAAGCGCCACACCACAAGGACTTGCGTGATGAGGTCACGCATATTCTGCTTAAGGGTTGAGTTCCATGGCCGAAGGTAAAAATCCCTTCAAGCTGTGAACGCCTGTGGCAAACAAGATGGCATTGACAGTGGCTTGGGCCGTGGCCTCAGCCGCCATCACTGTCAGCAGCATCATGTCGGCGGGACCAGTTTCTGCGCAAGTGGCCATGGCGAACAAGGTGTCGCCATCCAAGGTGGTGTGGGCTGGCCTGATGCTTCGGGCAAAGCCGTCGTGGGCACTCATGGCCAAACGCTTGGCTTGGGCTTTGGTCAACGTGGCATTGGTGGCCACGATGCCAATGCTGGTGTTGGTGCCGGGCATGGGCGTGGCGGCTGTTTGACCCGCCAACAAGGCTTGCTGCGTGTTCAACAAACGGGTGCCATCTGCAGTTCTAGCGCCTGCCAATACTTGTCCTGTTGCAGGATCGATCACATCGCCCACCGCATTGCAGGCCACCATGGCACCCACTTGCCAAGGCCCCACCCGCACCAGCGCATGACCGATGCCGCCTTTCATGGCACGCTGTAATCCAAACAACTTTCCCACTGCTGCGCCCGCGCCCGCGCCCACATTGCCCGACATAGGCGGCACCATGGAACGCATGGCGCTGGCTGTCAAAGGTTTTTGATACAGGGCGTCTTCACAAGCGGCATAGCCTGCCGCCGCATCAGGTCGAATTTTGGCGTTGTCACCTTCGCGCACCATGGGCAAATCGAACAACACCGCAGCCGGCACAATGGGCACACAGCCATGACCCGTTTGAAAGCCCATGTTGCGCTCATCTAGCCAGCGCATGACACCACTGGCTGCGTCCAAACCAAAGGCACTGCCGCCCGACAGCAAGACCGCATGCACTTTGTCGACCAGGTTGCTGGGGTCGAGTAAATCGGTTTCGCGGGTGCCGGGTGCCGCACCGCGCACGTCCACCCCCCCAATGGCACCTTGCGGCGCCAGAACCACGGAACAACCCGTTAAGCGCTGGCCGGAGGTAAAGTGGCCAATGTGCAATCCGGCAATGTCTGCAATGCTGCCGTAATGCGGGTTGGCTCTTTCACTCAAACGGGTGATTACAATGTTCTGAGATGTCATTTGAAACCCTTTTATCAATGCCCCTGTTCTTGCTTGCCGACACGGCAAATGAAACACAGACTCTGAAGACACAAGGATAACGCGTGTCGTCATTTGTGCTCCAACGCTTGCTCAGTTTTTTCGTCACGTTGGCGGTTACCTCGGTCGTGGTGTTCGGGGTGCTGGAATGGTTGCCCGGCAATGCGGCACAGGTCATTTTGGGCGAAACAGCCACCCCCGAATCTTTGGCGGCCATGGAAGAAAAGTTGGGATTGAACCAACCCGCCCTCAACCGCTATCTGCAATGGACAGGCGGTTTGCTGCAAGGCCAATCAGGCATCAGCATTTCCTACGACACACCCACCGCCGTGCTCATGATGGAGCGCATGCACGTCACTTTGCCCTTGGCCGTGATGGCCATGAGCCTGACGGTGCTGATGGCTTTGTGCCTGGGACTTTATGCCGCCTCCAAACAAAACACCGCGGGTGATGTGGGCGTGATGACCCTCAGCCAAATCGGTTTGGCTTTGCCCAATTTTTGGTTGGCCATTTTGCTCATCTTGCTGTTTGCGGTGCAATTGCAATGGGTCAGTGCTGGCGGATTTCCGGGATGGTCGGAAGAAGATGGCGGAGGTTTGTGGGCTGGATTTTCTGCATTGCTTTTGCCCGCCATGGCGCTGGCCGCAGTGCAAACCGCCATTCTGACGCGCGTGACCCGTTCGGCCGTGATTGAGGCCATGTCGGAAGACTATGTCCGCACTGCAAGGGCCAAAGGCTTGTCCAAACAACAAGTTCTGTGGGGCCATGTGCTGCGCAATGCCATGATTCCCGTGGTCACCGTGATGGGTTTGCAGTTTGGCAACCTGATCACCAGCGCCATCGTGATTGAAAACGTGTTTGTGTTGCCAGGTATTGGCCGCTTGATTTTCCAAGCCATTGCCAACCGCGATTTGATTGTGGTGCGCGATGTGGTCATGCTGCTATCGGCCATGGTCATCTTGATCAATTTTTTAATTGACTTGTTGTATGCCTGGATTGATCCGCGTTTGAAGTCAGGCGGGGCTGACGCATGAAGCGTGCATTCAAGCATCCCAGCTTTGTGGCAGGCGCCATTTTGGTCACGCTCTTGGTGACGAGCGCCATCGTTTCTTTGTTCTGGTCGCCCTACCCGGTGGGCGACATCGACATTCCCAACAAATTGGCCAAAGCCAGCGCGCAGCATTGGTTTGGCACAGACAGCTTAGGCCGCGACATCGCTTCGCTGTTGTTGGTGGGCAGTCAAAACTCTTTGTTGGTGGGTTTCATCGCCGTGGGCATTGGCCTGGGTTTTGGCGTTCCACTGGGCCTTTTGGCCTCTGCCAAGCGCGGCTGGACTGAAGAAGTGGTGATGCGCGCTGCCGACTTTACGTTTGCATTTCCCGCCTTGCTTTCGGCCATTTTGCTAACGTCCATTTATGGCCCAGGCTTGGTGGTCAGCATCACAGCCATCGGCATCTTCAACATTCCAGTGTTTGCACGCATCACGCGCGGTGCTGCCAACGCAGTGTGGTCACGCGACTACACCTTGGCCGCTAGAGCCGCCGGCAAAACCAAATGGGCCATCACGTGGGAGCATGTGCTGCCCAATGTGGCCAGCGTGCTGATTGTGCAAGTCACGGTGCAATTTGCCATCGCCATCTTGGCCGAAGCGGCTTTGTCGTATTTGGGTTTGGGCACGCAGCCCCCCAATCCCAGCTGGGGTCGCATGCTGAACGAAGCGCAATCGCAAATGTTCCAAGCCCCCATGTTGGCGGTGTACCCAGGCGTGGCCATTGCCTTGGCCGTGTTGGGTCTGAACTTGATGGGCGACGGTCTGCGTGACCTGCTCGATCCACGTTTGTCGAGGGCGCGATAAGCCATTCACATGAACATGTCTCGCAACGCCCCCCCTTTGCTGTCTGTCCGCGATTTGCGCGTGGCCCTGCAAACCTCGCATGGCCATGTCGAAGCTTTGCGCGGTGTAAATTTTGAAATGCAAAGGGGCGACACGCTCGGTTTGATTGGCGAGAGCGGCTGCGGAAAATCGCTCACCGCCTTGGCGGTGATGGGCTTGTTGCCAGAGCGCGCCAAAGTTTCGGGCGCCATCCATTTGAATGGCACCGACCTCACACAACTGAACGAATCCGACTTGTGCGAAATGCGCGGTGCGCGCATGGCCATGATTTTTCAGGAGCCCATGACAGCGCTCAATCCATTGCATCCCATTTGGAAGCAAATTGCCGAGCCCCTTCAATTACATCAAGGCATGGACTTAAGCCGCGCGAAAGCACGTGCCCTTGAATTGCTAGAACGTGTGCAATTGCCACGCGCCAAAGAGCGGCTCGACGCTTACCCGCACCAACTCTCGGGTGGCCAGCGGCAACGCGTGATGATTTCCATTGCACTCGCATGTCAACCCGATCTCTTGATTGCCGACGAACCCACCACAGCACTTGATGTCACAGTGCAAAAAGAAGTGCTGAATTTGATTCGCCAACTGGTGGCTGAAGACGGTATGGGCTTGCTGTTGATCAGCCACGACTTGGGCCTCATGCGTGATCAAGTGGACCGTGTCATGGTGATGTATGGCGGTGCGGTGGTTGAAAGCGCCAGCACGGAGGCTCTGTTTGAAAAACGTGCGCATCCCTACACGCAAGGTCTGTTTGCAGCACGTCCGCAGCTGGGCTTAAAACGCGGCACAAGGCTTCAAACCATTCCAGGCAATGTGCCTGATATTTTCAATTGGCCGCAAGGCTGTGCATTTGCAGACCGTTGCCCTTATGTGCAAACCAGCTGCCGCCAGTCGTTGCCGCAGCTTGAACAGGTCCCCAACCCAACGCAAGCAGAAGGTTTGCCTGCTGCGTCTGCACACTGGGTGCGCTGCCCCCAATGGCAACACTTGGAGGTGGCCGTATGAGCAACCCGTCATCCTTGTTGTTAGACGTTCAACACGTCAGCCAACAATACACATTGCCCAAGCCTTCTTTGTTTGCCAAAGCGGGCCACATTCAAGCCTTGAACGATGTGAGTTTTCAACTCCGGGCTGGCCAAAGTTTGGGCATTGTGGGCGAGTCGGGTTCTGGCAAATCGACGCTGGCCCGTTTGGTCATGGCCTTGGAAAAACCAACGCAGGGCAAGGTGGTCTTCAAAGGGCAAGATCTGAACGCCTTGAGTGCCGATCAATTGCGCGCAGCGCGCAGTGATTTTCAAATGGTCTTTCAAGACCCCTATGGCTCGCTCGATCCACGTCAAAAGGTTTTGCGCATTGTGTCCGAGCCGCTGCACAGCACCTTGAACAGCGGCTCAGGGAAATCACTGAGCTCGCAAGATTTGAAAGACCGGGCGGCGCAAGCACTGACCGAAGTGGGTTTGCGCGCCTCTGACCTCGACAAATACCCCCATGAATTCTCGGGCGGCCAGCGTCAACGCATTGCCATTGCCCGGGCACTCATCACCAGGCCCTCTTTGATTGTGGCCGACGAACCGGTCAGCGCCTTGGACGTGTCCGTGCAAGCCCAGGTTTTGAACCTCATGATGGACCTGCAAGACCGGCTTGGTTTGAGTTACCTATTTGTCAGCCATGATCTTGCGGTTGTGAACCTGATGTGCGACGATGTGCTCGTTTTGCAGCACGGTCACGTGGTGGAAGCCGGTGCATCCGAAGCCATCTTTCAACATGCACAGCATCCCTACACGCAAGCATTGCTTGCGGCCATCCCTGGCCATGCAGCATCCGCCCATTTGCATTCCGCCTAATTTTTGATGAAGGAGTTTTTCATGACACAAGCACCTCGTTCAACGCGTCGTCAGTTGGGCCAATTTGGCCTGGCCCTGATTGCTGCGGCCAGCATGATTCTCGTCAACCCTGCGGCACAGGCCCAGTCCAAAAAAGACAGCGCCGTGATTGGCATGATTTTGGAGCCCACCAGCCTTGACCCCACCACTGCGCCTGCTGCGGCCATTGGTGAAGTGGTGCACTACAACATCTTGGAAGGCCTCACCAAAATCAATGTCGACGGTTCCGTCACGCCATTACTGGCCGAAAGTTGGACGATGGACGCTGACGGCAAAGCCTTCACCTTCAAATTGCGCAAAGGCGTCAAGTTTCAAGACGGCTCACCCTTTGATTCATCGGCTGTGAAATTCAGCTTTGAGCGCGCCAAAGCCGAAAAGAGCACCAACAAAGCCAAGGGTGCTGTCTTTAACAACATTTCGCACATTTCTACACCCGATGCCCACACGGTAGTGTTAGTTCTCACCAATCCCGATGGCAATTTCTTGTTCCGCATGGGCGAGAATACTGCCGTCATCTTGCACCCCAACTCAGCCGATGCGGCGGCCACCAAGCCCATCGGCACTGGCCCTTACAAATTGGACAACTGGGCCAAGGGCACTGCTGTGACTTTGACCAAGTGGGATGGCTACCGCGATGCGGCCAACGTCAAACTGAAAAAAGTCACCTTCCGTTTCATCAACGATTCGTCTGCACAAGTGGCTGCTTTGTTGGCCGGTGACATCGATGGCATGCCCCGCTTCCAATCGCCCCAAAGCTTGAAGCAGTTCCAAACCGACAAGCGCTTTGTGGTCGAGTTGGGCAGCACGGCCGGCAAGGGCATCATGACCATCAACAACAAAAAGAAACCGTTTGATGATGTGCGTGTTCGTCGCGCCTTGTCACATGCCATCGACAAGAAGGCATTCATTGACGGCGTGTTCGAAGGCTTGGCCAAACCCATTGGCAGCCACATGGCACCCACCGATGCGGGTTATGTGGACCTCACAGGCCAATATGCTTTCGATCCAGAAAAAGCCAAGGCTTTGCTGAAAGAAGCTGGCGTTCAAACGCCTCTGAACGTCACACTCACCCTGCCTCCCCCACCCTACGCCCGTAAAGGCGGCGAAATCTTGGCCGCCCAACTGGCCAAGGTGGGCATCGTGGCCAAAATTGAAAACGTGGAATGGGCACAGTGGCTTGGCGGCACCTTCAAAGGCAACTTTGACCTCACCGTCATCAACCACGTCGAGCCGCTCGATTACATGGCCTATGCCAACCCCAATTACTACTGGGGCTACGACAGCAAGGCCTTCCGTGACTTGGCTGCCAAGCACTCCGCCACCACAGGCGCCAAAGACCGTACCAAGTTGTTTGGCGACATGCAGCGCATGATTGCCAACGACGCTGTCAACGTCTTCTTGTTCAACGCCACCAACACCGCGGTGTACAAAAAAGGCTTGAAGGGCTTGTGGTCCAGCTCGCCTATTTTTGCCAACGACATGGCGGCTGTTTCCTGGAATTGATGCATGAAGATTTTGGTGACGGGTGGCACCGGTTACATTGGCAGCCACACTTGCGTGCAGTTGATCGACAAAGGCTGGCAACCCGTCATCTTGGATTCACTGGTCAATTCCAAAGTCAGTGTCATTGATCGAATTGAAAGCATCACTGGGCATCGCCCGCCCTTCATTCAGGGCGATGTGCGTGATGCTGACTTGCTCGGCAAGCTTCTTTTAGAACACGGCATCGAGGCTGTGATTCACTTCGCTGGTTTGAAAGCCGTTGGTGAATCTGTTGCGCAACCCCTGCGCTATTACGACAACAATGTGCACGGCAGCGTGGTGCTGATGCAAGTCATGCAACAGTGCGGCGTTAAAACGATGGTCTTCAGTTCATCGGCCACGGTCTATGGCCATTCATCTGCGCCACCTTGGAACGAACAAGTGCCCACCTCGCCAGCCAATCCGTATGGCCGAAGCAAACTCATGGTGGACCACATCATGGCCGATGTGGCTGCGGCTGACGCAACATGCGCCATGACTTCTTTACGGTATTTCAATCCAGTAGGGGCCCATCCCAGTGGGCAAATGGGCGAAGACCCGCAAGGTGTTCCCAACAACCTCATGCCCTATTTGTCACAAGTGGCCGTTGGCCGCCGTGAGGCGCTCCAAATTTATGGCAAGGACTACAACACCCCAGATGGCACTGGCGTACGTGATTACATTCACGTGAACGATTTGGCAAAAGGCCATGTGGCAGCCTTGGCCTATTCGCATGAACGCCCTGGCCATCACGTGTTCAACTTGGGCAGTGGCATCGGCCACAGTGTGTTGGACATGTTGCATGCCTTTGGAAAAGCTTGTGGCCGGGATTTGCCTTACAACTTCGCGCCGCGTAGGTCGGGCGACCTCGATGCCTATTGGGCGGACCCGCAACACGCGCTCAACACGCTGGGTTGGCAAGTTGAAAAAACCATCGACGACATGTGCCAAGACACCTGGCGTTGGCAATCACAAAATCCCAACGGTTACCCTTAAAGACAGTCTTGCGGGGCTATGTGCAATGCACTCGCAACAAAGCTTTTTTTCAAACCCGGCAAGTTGAACCTCGAATGATCAAATCGGTGCTGACCACTTCAGAGTCGGAGTGACCTTCGCTGAACACTCGCATGAGGTTTTGCACCAAGGCAGCCCCCGCCAAATCCATCGGCTGACGAATAGTGGTGAGTGGCGGGTAGGTGTGCTCGGCCATGCCAATGTCGTCATAGCCCACCACGCTCACATCTTGCGGAATGCGCAGGCCCGCTTGGGTGAAGGCGCCCATGGCGGTGATCGCCAACAAATCACTGGCTGCGAACAGCGCATCAAAGGCTAATTTCTTTTGCAAGAAAACTTTGATGTCTTCTCTGGCCTCCGCCACTGTGAAGGGGGATGGAATGTAGAGCTCTGGCGCGATGGGCACTTTGTGCGCTTGATGAGCCTGCACATAGCCCGCATAGCGTTGCTGCGTTTCTGTTGCATGTTTGTCGCCCATGAAAACAATTCGTTTGCGGCCCAGACTCAGCAAATGGTTGGCGGCCAAAAAGCCGCCGTTGAAATTGTCGCCACCCACCGTGCAATACAACTGCCTTGGCAACTGACCGCCCCACACCACGAAGGGAATTTGTCGGCGCGCCAGCTCATTGAGTTTTTCGTGTTGGTCCCACTGGCCCACCACAATCAAACCGCCCACGCGGCCTGATTCATAAAGCTGTGCCAAGTCTTCCAAGTGATCTGCTGAAATGCGGGAGAAAAGCAAATCAAAATTTTGCTTGGTCAGTTGGTCCGCCAAATGACCGAGCATGGTCATGAAGAACGGATCGGTCACATCTTGGCGAATTTGGTCTTGGTAAGGAATCACCACACCAATGGTTCGATTCTCGCCAGAGCGTAAATTTTTAGCGCTCAGGTTGATGGTGTAGCTGAGCGACTTGGCCAAGTCGGCAATGCGTTGGCGCGTTTCTTCATTGATCAGTGGGCTGCCATTGAGCGCGCGCGAGACCGTCGAGGTCGACACACCCGCCAATCGGGCAATGTCGACCATCTGAATCTTCTTGTTGTCTGCGTCTGCTTTGGCCATAAAAACTGCAATGACTCCGGTTGCTTGACCCAAGTATAAGAAATGAATGCAAACGTTTGAAAAACTTCAATCGCCATGAAATCGACATGGTTTTTAACGCACCAACCTAGGGAAAGCACCTAAAGAAGGCTTTTTTTCAAAAGATTCAATGACTTAGCTATGCGGAACGGGTCTCGTATGGCGGTCAGTGCCCCAATTTGAGGAAATTCCAATTGCAAACGATTGCAATTTTTCAGAGAATCTAGGCATTCGGGATTGCCAAGAAGTATCCATTCTCGAATTTTATTGAAAATATTCAATAAATTCATACACTTAAGTAATTCAATATTTTTTCTGGAGACTTTCAATGTCCAAACGAATGAATGCAATCGTTCCCAATGCAGTTGCATTGGCCTGCGCCTTAACAGTTGCCCACATGGGCAGCGCATGGGCGCAAACAGCCGCTAACAACGACACTTTGAAGTTGGACGAATTGGTGGTGACTGGCACCGCTTCTGGCGCCAGCAAAATGAAGCAATCCAACTCCATTTCAACCGTGGGTGTGGATCAAATTTTGCAAGCACAGCCCACCAACTCTTCTGACATTCTGCGCACCATTCCTGGTGTTCGCGCTGAATCCAGCGGCGGCGGCGGTAACGCCAACGTGACCGTTCGTGGCTTGCCCATCTCTGCTGGTGGCGCACGCTATGTGCAATTCCAAGAAGACGGTCTGCCCGTTTTGCTGTTCGGCGATGTGGCCTTCGCGACACCCGACATGTTCTTGCGCGCCGATGGCAGCCTGGAGCGGTTGGAAGTGGTTCGTGGTGGCTCTGCCTCCACATTGGGCACCAACGCACCTGGCGGCATCATCAACTTCATCTCCAAAACAGGTGAAGAACCAGGCGGCTCTATGGGTGTGACCACCGGTTTGGGCTACGACGAAAAGCGTTTCGACTTTGACTACAGCGGCAAATTGGGCGAGAAGACTCGCTTCTTCGTGGGCGGTTACGCCAACATGGGCCAAGGTCCCCGCAATGCATCTGCCAACGGCGTGCAAGGTCACCAGATCAAAGCCAACATCACACAAGACGTTGACAATGGTTTTGTTCGCTTGAACTTCAAGACATTGGACGACAAGTCGCCTTTGTTCATGCCCGCACCCGTCAGCATCAAGAACGGCGTGTTGAGCGAGTTGCCTGGCATTGACCCCCGCAAAGCGACTTTCTACTCACCTTACTGGGTGCAAGATGCCACGCTGTCTAAGAACAACACCCTCGTGAACTCCAACGTGAACGATGGTTTGCGCGTGAAGAGCGATTCATTCGGTGTTGAAACCGAATTGAAATTGGCAGGTGGCTGGAAATTGAGCGAAAAGTTCCGCACTTCAGAAAACAGCGGCCGCTTCATCAGCATCTTCCCTGGCGACGATGTGGCCAACGCTGCATCTGGCACCAAGTACGCAACTGGCCCCAAGAAAGGCCAAGCCTACACAGGCAAGTCTTTCACAGCGACCGTGTTCAACACGTCCATGGATGACATGGGTTCAACCACCAACGACGTTAAATTGAGCAAAACATTTGCGCAAGCCGATGGTTCCAAGATCACCACCACAGCTGGTTTGTTTGTGAACGTGCAAAAAGTAGCGCTGACATGGAACTTCAACCAGTACTTGATGGAAGCCACAGACAACAACCCCGCGTTGTTGGCCAATTCCAAAACCAATTCTTATGGCGCCATTGATTTGGGCACCAACGTTTGGGGCGGTTGCTGCACACGTGCCATCGATGGCACCTACCGTACAACATCTCCCTACGCTGTTTTGGGTTGGGAAAAAGGTGCTTTGAGCTTGGACGGTAGCTTGCGCGCCGACCAACAAGTGGCCACAGGTTCTTACAACCAAGCTTCGAACAACCAGTTCAAGCCAGAGAACACACAAGCCATCAACTACACCAAGAACTTCAATTCTTATTCATTCGGTGGTAACTACCAGTTGGACAAAGACACTGCCTTGTTCGCACGTGTCAGCAAAGGTGCTGCCTTCAATGCAGACCGCATCATGTTCGACCCTAAGAAAATGCCTTTGGACGGTTCAGGTGTGGTGCCCATCAACGAAGTTAAACAAGTTGAAGGTGGCGTGAAATTGCGCAACGGCAACTTGAGCACATTCGTGACATTGTTCAACGCTAAAACTGACGAGAGCAACTACGACGCAACCACACAAAAGAGCACATCCAACAAATACGATGCCTCCGGTGTGGAAGTGGAAGCCGGTTACAAAATGGGCGCGTTCCGTATCAACGGTGGCGTGACCGTGACCGATGCCAAAATTGTGGCCACCGGTTTGACACCTAACCGTCAAGCCAAAGTGGTTTACCAATTGAGCCCCTCTTATGTTTTGGGTGACGCCACAATCGGTGCCGCCATCGTTGGAACTTCGAGCTCGAAAGATGCTCAAGGTTCTGGCTATGACGTGACATTGCCTGCCTACACAGTGATCAATGCATTTGCCAACTTCAACATCGGCAAAAACGCAGTGGCATCTTTGGGTGTGAACAACCTGACCAATGTTTTGGGCTACACAGAGAGCAACGACGGCCGCATGGCTGCACGTGCCATCAATGGTCGCTCCATCAAAGCAGGTCTGAAGTACAACTTCTAATCTGAGGTTTGGGCTGCCGACTTCGGTCGGCAGCCTTTTTTTTGGTTTTTTATGTCCCTTACACTGTCCCCGATGCCAACCATGTCAAGCTCAGTCTCTGTGCCAAAAGCTTCAGCTTGGCGCAGGGCATTGATGAATGCATCGCCAGATCGTGCAGACGAATTGGCCAAGCGTATTGCCCAACAACTTCCCATCCTTCAAAACCGTTTAAGTCGCACCTACGGCGAAGGGCATCAAGTCGAAGAACTGACCGAGCAATTGCTTGCAGCAGCAGTCGATATCGCACTGAAACGCTCCCAAGCACTTTGGGATTTGGATTTATCACGTCAATCACAGCCGCATTGGCACCAACAAGGTGCTGTGGGTTACACCGCTTACGTGGATCACTTTGCAGGTAATCTGCGAGGTGTGGTGGATCGCATTGATTACTTGAAGTCACTGGGTGTGACTTACTTGCACCTGTTGCCTTTTTTCAAAGCAGCGGAAGGCCCCAACGATGGTGGCTTTGCAGTGGCCAACTTCGAAGTTGTTGAGCCGCGCTTGGGCACGCAGGCCGATCTGCAATTGTTAACGCAAGCCCTGCGAGCAGCAGGCATCAGTTTGTGCAGCGACTTTGTTTTGAACCATGTGGCACACGACCACGAATGGGCCGTCGAAGCGCGCAATGGCAATCCAGAATTTCAGAATTTTTTCTGCATGGCGCACAGCCAAGCAGAGGTCGATGGCTGGGAAAAAAACCTGCCTCATATTTTTCCTGACACAGCGCCAGGCAATTTCACCTACCAGCCCAGTTTGAAAGCTTGGGTCTGGACCACTTTCTACCCTTACCAATGGGATTTGAACTACGCCAATCCCAAAGTGTTTTTTGAAGTGGTCAGCGCCATGATGCGCGTGGCCAACATGGGGGTTGAGGCATTCCGCTTGGACTCCACGGGCTTCTTGTGGAAACGCGAAGGCACC
Organism: Limnohabitans sp. Hippo4; assembly: GCF_003063605.1. Taxonomy (NCBI): domain Bacteria; kingdom Pseudomonadati; phylum Pseudomonadota; class Betaproteobacteria; order Burkholderiales; family Comamonadaceae; genus Limnohabitans; species Limnohabitans sp. Hippo4. The sequence continues at coordinate 43,974 of NZ_NESE01000005.1, forward strand.
AACTGTCAAAACCAACCGGAAGTGCATTGGCTTTTGCAGGCCATGCGCGCGCTGATGGAAATTGCCTGCCCAGGCGTGCTCTTGAAGGCCGAGGCCATCATGCCCACGCATCAGCTGCCCCCCTATTTCGGCTTGGGCGAAACGCCAGGACCCGAGTGTCACTTGGCGTATCACTCCAGCATGATGGCCGCCAGTTGGGTGGCCCTGGCAGAAGAGAATGTCAGCATTCTTCAAGCCGTCATGCAAAACACACCCGCCGTACCCCAAGGCAGCTCTTGGTTAACTTATGTGCGATGCCACGACGACATCGGCTGGAACGTCTTGCGTCCCGAAGCGCAAGCACTGGGTGATACCCGCTATCAACGACTGCTAAACGCTTCGCATTTCTTTGCAGGCATTGCGCCTGGCAGTTATGCGCAAGGGGCGTCATTTCAAACCACCGACTTGCAAACCGCACACGGCACCAATGGCATGGCCTCTGCGCTGGTAGGCATGTACTCGGCCTCAACGCCTGCCGATTCCCAGCTCGCACTGGATCGCTTGCTCTTGTTGCAAAGCTTGTCTTATTTCACCGGTGGCTTACCGCTTCTGTACATGGGCGATGAATTGGGCATGGGCAACACCTCCGCAGAGGTACTTGCAGCCCGTCAAGGCCCAGATGGCCGCGAGTTGCACCGCCCCAATTGGCAAGAGGCCCTGGCGCAATTGCGCAAGCAAGAGGGCTCGGTTCAACACCGCATCTTCTCCAAGCTGCAGGCCTTTGCGCAACTGCGAAAGTCACTGACAGCCTTTCATGGTGATGTACCGGTCAATGCCATTGAGTCGAAACATCCCACCGTCTTGGCATTGCAACGCGGTGCAGAATTGAAGGGCTTCTTCAATTTCTCACGCCTGCCTGTTGATCAAGATGTAGGCAATGGTCAAACCCTTGCGATAAAACCCTATGGCTTTGTTTGGCTGCAAAGCAGTTCCAGCGCCCCACTTCGCACATTGATTGACTGACTCGTTTGTCATTGATTGGACAACCCATGAACTTGCTGAAACCACACCTGTCGCTCTGGCAAATCTTGCAAATGAATTTTGGGTTCTTCGGAATTCAATACAGCTTTGGCTTGCAACAAGCCAACATGAGTCCCATCTATCAGTACTTGGGCGCAGATGAAGCCAGCTTGCCTTACCTGTGGCTGGCAGGGCCAATGACAGGTTTGTTGGTCCAGCCTTTGATTGGCGCCATGAGCGATCGAACGCTGAGCAAATGGGGACGCCGAACACCTTACTTCTTGATTGGGGCGTTGCTGTGCAGCATTTGTTTGTTGGTCATGCCCTTCAGCCCTGCACTCTGGTTTGCCGCCAGTCTGCTTTGGATTTTGGACGCTGCCAATAACGTCACGATGGAGCCTTACCGCGCTTACGTGAGCGATCGACTCAACAAGGATCAACATGCATTGGGATTTTTAACGCAAAGTGCTTTCACGGGTCTGGCGCAAACATTTGCCTACCTCACGCCTACGCTGCTGTTCTTGATGGGCATTGACAAAGACGCCGTCAACAGCAGCAACATCCCGCATCTCACCGTCATTGCGTTCATGATTGGCGCTGTGTTCTCCATCAGCACGGTGGCATGGTCCGTGAAATCAACCCCCGAATTGCCTCTGACGGAGGAAGAGATTGCGCACATCAAGTCGCAAAAGACAGGCATCCAAGCAACGCTGGCTGAAATTGTGGATGCGATTCGCAACATGCCAAGCACCATGCGCCAACTTTGGTGGATGAAGCTGTTTCAGTGGTACGCCATGATGTGCTACTGGATTTACATCGTGCCTGCTCTGGCCTTGTCGATCTTTGGCACCCGCGACCCCAATACCAGTGCCTTCAGAGATGCCAGTTTGTTGAATGGCCAAATTGGTGGCTTCTACAATTTCGTGGCCTTCATTGCTGCGTTTGCATTGATGCCCTTGATTCGCAAATGGGGCCCTAAATACGTTCATGCCTTGTGCCTCAGCTTGGCAGGCATCAGCATGATGCTCTTGCCCTCGGTGCAACAAACTTGGCTGCTGTTTGTGCCCATGGTGGGTGTTGGCTTGGCTTGGGCCAGCATCATGGGCAACCCCTACATTTTGCTGGCCGGTAGCATTCCCAAAGAGCGGGCGGGTGTTTACATGGGCATCTTCAACATGTTCATTGTGTTGCCCATGATTTTCCAAATGATCACCTTGCCCTTCATCTACACCCATTGGCTGGACAGCAACCCAACGAATGTCATTGTTTTTGCTGGTGTTTTGCTGTGCATTGCGGCTTTGTTAACGCTTCGAATTCAAGAAGCGGCCGTAGAAAATTCCTGAGCGGCTTTGAAGGAGAAAGGCATCATTGGCAGGCTGCTAGGGCGGCCTGCCATTTTGTCGGCCAACAAATCGGCCGATCCGGCAGCCAAGGTTAGCCCCAGGGTGCCATGCCCGATGTTGGCATACACGTTTTCGCAAACAGTTTGATCAACGATCGGACGCCCCGATGGTGTTGCAGGGCGCAGACCCGCCCAAGTTTGGACTTTGCTGTAGTCCCCTGCCTCAGGAAAATTGTCTTGTGATTGCTTGATCAAAGCCGCAATGCGAGGGGCCTCGATGTCGCGGTTTTCGCGTCCCAAATCAACCATGCCCGCCACCCGCAAGCGATGTCCAAGTTTGGCAAACACAATTTTGTGATGGCTGTCTGTGATGGACACTGACGGTGCGATGCCATGTTCACAATCGAGCGTGATAGAGAACCCTTTGAGCCCCAACAAGGGCGCGCGGGTGCCGAATTTTTGAAGCAACTCGCGGCTGCTGAGACCCGCAGCGACCACAAAAAAATCTGCTTTGTATTCTTCGACTTGCGCAGACGCATCCCCTTCGTCTAGCGCAGCGCTTTGTGATTTGAGTTTCAATGCCACGCAGCGTTGGCCTTCGATCACGGCATCTGTGATGCGTGTGTCGTAGCGCAGCTCACCGCCGCGGGACACAATCAAGCGCTCCAAGTACATGCACAGGCCGTGGCTGTCGACCACATCTTCGGAAGGTGTGTAAATGCCGCCCACCAACTTGCTTTGCATGTCCGCTAACGCAGGTTCTTTGTCGACACACTCGGCTGCCGAAAGGACATACTGCTCGCAGCCCACGTCCAAACTGCGTTGATAGGCCACTTGAGTGCTGGCCGTGGCCAAGGCTGCTGGATCGCGAAACACCACCAACTTGCCATTGGTACGGTAATCCAAACCTGCTGAGGCGGCCCAACTGGCGGGTACATCGGCTAACCACTTTCGCAAGATGCGACGAGACAAATAACCCAGACCCAGCAAATCGCGGGTGGTTTGATGGGCGCGGGCCGTGGTGCAATGCGAAGCAAAACTCAAACCCCAGCGCAAAAACTCAGGCGACAAAGAGGGATGAATTCGCAAGGGGCCGTCTTTTTTCAGCAACCACTTGGGTAAGTTGCTGAGCGCAGAAGGTTCGGCCAATGGGGCCACATAGCTGTAAGAAAGTTGGGCACCATTGGCATAGCTGGTGACCAGGCCAGGTGCAGCGCTTTCTTCAATCACACTGACTTGCCAACCGTCTTGCATCAAGCGCCAAGCCGTGGACAAGCCCACAATGCCAGCACCGATGACACAGACGTGTTTAGTTTGCGGATTCATGACTTGCCATCGTACTGTTTTCCGTGTGCCAATAATTCCGGTGTGCCAATCACTTGATTCAGGTCATCAAAATTGAGCATCTGATAGCGCCAAGGCGTGGTGGTTTGGTGCGCATGCAAACTGCCGTAGTAGCCCTGCAAAGTATGGGCTACTGCGCGTGCCGTACCACCCGGAAAAATCACAATTCTGAAACCACGCTCACCCAATTCATGGGCGCTTTGAATGGGTGTTTGGCCGCCTTCCACCATGTTGGCCAGCAATGGAATGCGGTGCGCAAATTGGGCACAAGCTTGGTCCATTTGTTCGGGGGTGCGCAAAGCTTCAATGAACAATGCATCGACACCGCAAGCCAAATAGGCTTCAGCTCGTTCTAGGGCAGCCTCTAAACCTTCCACAGCCAGTGCATCCGTGCGCGCCAAAATCAAGGTGTTGCTGCTGTGACGTGCGTCCAGTGCCGCTTTCAACTTGCCTTGCATCTCTGACACAAGCACCACACCCTTGCCATCCAAATGACCACAGCGCTTGGGAAAGGTTTGATCTTCAATTTGAATCATTGCAGCACCCGCACGTTCAAAATCTCGCACAGTGCGCTGCGTGTTGAGGGCATTGCCAAAACCCGTATCAGCGTCCACGATCACGGGCACGCGAATGCGATCGGTGATGTGCGCCAAAGTTTGTGCCACTTCGGTTGCCGTGGTGAGCCCAATGTCTGAGCGACCCAAGCGGGTGTAAGCGATGGACGCACCCGACAAATACAAGGCTTCAAAACCAGCTTGCTCTGCAATCAACGCACTGAAGGCATCATAGACACCCGGGGCCAACAAAGCCTTTTGTTGCGTCAGTCTTTGGGCCAAGTTGGCAGGGTGGGTGGCTTTGGACGTCATCTTGTTTTCTCCGAAATGGTTTGTGCAACGGCAAGTGCTGCTATGTGGCCACCTGCAATGGCACTGAGCAGGCCATTGCCTGATAAATAGCCCCACACCTCAGCGCCAGAAACGCCCCGTGCGGCACCACCGGCAGCATACAAATTGGGCAATGGCTCGCCATGGGGTTTCAGCACTTGGCACTGTCCATTGATGTTCAAGCCACCCTGTGTGTGAAACAAGGCACCGGTGACTTTGATGGCATGAAAGGGGGCTTCTAAGGCGCGCTTGAAAGTGCGGCCCCAAGCATCTTTTGCATTGTTTGGATTCACTGCAGACAAGGTGTTTGCCAGGGTCTCAACAGGGCACCCCACAATGGCCGCCAAAGACGCGACATCGGCAGCCGACTTCACGGCACCGGCCGCTTGCGCTGCCACAAAATCTGGAAAGTCTTGCGCAAAACGCAGCAGCTGGTTGTCGAATACATTCCATGCGACACCCTCCGGCTGATTCAAAACTTGAACAGCCGCTTCTGAGTAACCTTGGGTCTCATCGTGAAAACGCTGACCCAAGGCGTTGATCTGCACGCCGCCCTCCATCATCAGGGCCCACGAAATGAGACTGCCTTGCGGAATGGCCCAAGAGCCATGGCCTTGGTAGGCCCCCATGTCGGCCAAGGCAGCGCCCAACTGCAAGCCCCAGGCAACGGCACTCCCGTCGTTGCCCACGTGGCCGGCATACTGCGCATCTTTCATGGCGGGCAAGTGTTGCTTCACCATGTCGGCATTGCCGCCAAATCCGTTGCAAGCCAAGATGACGGCGTCGCAATTTAAGTGGCCGGTCACGCCATCCGGTTGTGAATAGCTGAGGCTGTTGATGCGGCCCGTGTCATCGGCATGCAGCGCCGTCACTTGCGCCTGCGTTAACACGACCACACCGGCCGCATCGGCGGCTGCGCGCAAACGTGTCATCAAACCTTCGCCTGTTTTTTCAGGTACAGCATGCATGCGGTGCACGCTGTGACCAGGGTACAAAAACTGGTCCAGCAATTGCCAAGGGATGTGATGATGCGCCTCCAATGCGTCCATTGCAGGGCCTATGGCCTCGCTGTAGGCCTTGACCAAAACAGGCGCGGCTTGGCCATGGGCTTTGTGTTGAATGTCTTGAGCAAACAATTCAGGCGAGTCTTCAACTTTGGCAGCTTTTTGCACACGAGTTGCGGGTGCAGGCACAAAACCTGAGGACAAGGCGGTCGATCCTGCCGGTACCGCGTCGCGCTCTAGCACCACACATTCAATGCCTTGTCGGTGCAAAGCCAATGCCGCTGTCAGGCCGCAGGCACCTGCTCCCACAATGGCCACAGGTGTGTGGATGGTTTCTTCCATGACGCTCATGCCAGGCTGCTGACAAATTCACGGCAAGTTGTGACTTTGCCAATCGAGGCCAAGTCGGCCAATGAAGCTTGGTGCAAAGCATCGCTGAACGCGGCGCAAGCATCGCTCAACACCACCACGTTGTAATCGCGCAAGTGAGCGTCACGTGCAGTGCTGGCCACACCGCCATTGGTCACAATGCCGCACACCACCACGGTTTCAATACCGGCTTTGCGCAACACCCAATCGAGTTGGGTGTTGAAAAATGCAGAGTAGGCCACTTTGCAAACCACCAAGTCCACGCAATCTTGAAGTTCTGGCACATTGGCTTGACCCACACTGCCAGGTGCAAAGTCGCCTTTGCGCAAGAAGGGTCGCTTTTCCAGCAAATGAGGTGACACCATCGGTTCACCTTTGGCATCGGGCCACAAGGTAAATTGGCTGGCCGCCACATAGCCCCCCTGAGCCTTCAAGGCTTTAGCAACAGGTGCAACACGGGCAGGCAACAACAAGGCTTCTGCACTGACGGTATTGCCACGCGCATAAGCGCCTTGGGGCGACAAAAAGTCGTTTTGCAAATCCACAATGATCAAGGCTGTGCGTGCCGCTGCGATTTTTGAGTGCTGGGTCATGACAAAACTTTCTTCATGGAAGCGTGCGCTGAATTCAAACTTGTGCGGTGACCAGCAGATTGCCCATGTCATCCACTTTGGCTTCAAAGCCTGGCTCCAACCACACGGTGGTGTCGGCCTGTTCCAAAATGGCCGGGCCATTTACCTTGGCGCCAATCGGCAATTCCAAACGGGCATAGCGCTGGGCATTCCACCACTGTCCTTGGTGATACACGCGCTCCACACCCAAAGGCTGCGTACTGCCGGCACCCACAGGCGCTAACACTGACAAGTCAAATTTGGGGCGACGGCCAATTCGGGCATAGCGCAAGTTCATGACGCGAATCACGGGGCCTTCAAGCACACGGCCAAAGGCGTTTTGATACGCTTCAGTGAACGCTTGGCGCAAACCCTCGGCTGACAACTGCGAACGTTGCACGTTCACTTGCAGTGTGTGGGTTTGGCCGGTAAACAGCATGTCGAGCGCAATGTTTTCATCTACCGCGACAAAGCGCACCCCCGCAGAATCAAGGCGAGCTTGGCAAGCCTCTGCCAATTGGTCGATGCGCGCCAGCACCTCTGTGAAGTTCACATCACTCAAAGCTTGGTTCAAAGTTTGCACGGCGTCATGGCGCATGTCGGCCATCACACAACCCAAGGCTGAAGTCACGCCGGGGTAACGTGGCACGATACCGGTGGCCACGCCCACTTCTCGCATCATGGCGCACACATGCAAGCCACCACCGCCACCAAAGGGCATATAAGCAAATTGACGGGGGTCGTGACCTTTTTCAATCGACACCACGCGCACAGCACCGGCCATCTTGGCATTGGCAACCGTCAAAATGGCTTCGGCTGCTTCCAAAGTGCTGAGACCCAAAGGCTCTGCCACATGCTTTTGAATGGCCTGCTCCGACAGGTCCGCACGCAAGGCTTGCAACAAGCCACCACCCAAAGGACGGTCGGCAGCGATGCGGCCCAAGAACACATTGGCATCGGTCACGGTAGGTCGTGTGTTGCCACGGTCGTAGCAAGCCGGGCCTGGCACACTGCCGGCCGACTCGGGACCTACTTGCAACATGCCACTGGCATCTACAGAAGCAATGGAGCCACCGCCTGCGCCAATGGTTTCAATTTGAATCATGGGGGAGCGCACCACCAAGCCAAACTCAATGGACGTCTGCGCTGCCAAGGCTGCCTCGCCTTGCGCCACCAAGGACACATCAAACGAAGTGCCACCCATGTCGCCGGTCATCACATTGGGATAACCGGCTGCGCGCGCAATGGCCGCACAGGCCATGACACCTGCTGCAGGGCCTGACAAGGCTGTGCGAACCGGAACATCACACGCAGTTTGACGCGACATCACGCCGCCATTGCTTTGCACAATCAGCAGTTCACCTTCAAAGCCTTGACCGCGCAAATCAGATTCCAAACGCGTCAAATAACTGCCCACCACGGGCTGTAAAGCCGCATTCAAGGTGGCTGTAGAGCAGCGCTCAAACTCGCGAATTTCGGGCAAGACTTCGCTGGCCGCGGTCACGTGAGGGTTGGGCCACATGGCGCGCACGGCCGCCACGGCGGCTTGTTCATTGGCCATGTTGGCATAGGCATTGATGAAGAATACGCACACCGCTTCGCAACCAGCGTCCAGCAAAGCTTGCGCTTGCGCTCTCACTTGATCGATGTCGACAGGCGTGTGGATTTGACCATCGGCCAACACGCGCTCGTCCACTTCCAAACGCAAAGCACGTGGGACGATGGGCGTGAAGCTGCCGCGCAAACCCCAAGTTTGAGGCCGATCACGGCGTCGCATTTCCAACACATCACGGAAACCGCGTGTGGTGATGATGCCGGTGCGGGCTACTTTGCGTTCTAGCAAAGCATTGGTACCCACCGTGGTGCCATGCACAATGCTGGCCACACCCGAAGCAGAACCATCCTCAGAAATTTTCTGAATGCCATTCATGAAACCACGCGCTTCTTCGCCGCGTGTTGAAGGCACTTTCACAATGCGTGCGGTTCCCGTTTGCTCATCGAGCACAAACAAATCGGTGAACGTGCCGCCCACGTCCACACCGACCACCCAGCGTTTCTGGCTCATGATTTTTCCTTTGAAACGTAGGCTGCTTCAATGTCTTTGGCGCGCGCTTCGGCGCTGCGATCGCTGGGCTTGCCCCAACCGCCGCCGCCGGGCGTTTGCAAACGCACGCGCTCGCCTTTCTTCAAACGAATGCCCAGCATCTTGGAGACCATGGGCGGTGTTTTCCACACGCCCTCGTTTTCGTACTCAAACACATTGGGCAAGGCAGGCTGCCCACCCGCAATGCCTTTGGGCGAGGCTTTGCCGCGCTCACCAAAGATAAAGGCTTCGGCCGATTCTTCTAGCAATTCAATTTCGTAGACGGCTCCCAAACCACCGCGGTGTTGGCCATCGCCACCGGAGTTGGCACGCAAGGCCCATTGCGTAAAGCGCACAGGGTAAGCCGCTTCCAAAATTTCCAAAGGTGGAATGGTGGCTGTCGAAATAGGCGCATTGCTGTGCGACAAACCATCGGCATCAGAGTGACCGCCATGGCCACCGCCAAAGAAACTGAACATCACCCAGCGCTGGCCTTTGCGTTTTTCATCGGTGCGATGGCCTGCAATCGACAACGCATTGATGGTGCCGTAGGCATGCGCCACAGCACGTTTGGGATCGGCCAGTGCCGTGGCACTGAAAATCACATCGATCATGCGCAAGATGGTTTCGGTATAGCCACCCACGGGGCGTGGACGTTCTGCACTGATCACCAAGCGATCGGGAATGATGAAATCGACGGCATCAAGCACACCCGCATTGGCGGGTACATCCGGAAATACGTGCTTCAAGGCCACATAACAAGCCGCTACGGCAGTCGCTTTGGAAATGTTCACAGGGCCGGCACACTGCGCAGACGTGCGAGAAAAATCCAAGGTCAAACGATCACCCTTGACAGTCATGTCCAAGGCAATGGTGAGTGGTGTGTCGACCACACCGTCGTTGTCCAGCAGGTCTTCGAAGCTGTAGCAACCGTCGGGCAAGCTGGCAATGTGCGAGCGCATCAAGCGCACTGCGCGTGAGCGCAACTCCACCATGGCTTGCGCCACTTTGGCGTCGCCATATTCATCGAGCAAACCATTCAAGCGCTTGGCACCCAACTCCAGCGCTGCGAGTTGACCATTCAGGTCGCCCCAGAGGCTGTCGGGCAAACGGGTGTTGGCGCGCAGAATGGCCAATACATCTTCATCCAACACACCAGCCCGCAAAATGCGAACGGGCGGAATTTGCACCGCCTCTTGCCAGCACTCGGTGGCTGCAGGGTTGTAGTTGCCCGGTACAGCGCCGCCCACATCGTGCCAATGCGCCGCTGAAGCCAAGAAGCAAAACAATTGGCCATTGCGGAAAAACGGACGAACCAATTTGAAGTCATTGGCGTGAGTGCCACCTTCATACGGATCGTTGAACAACCAAATGTCGCCGTCTTGCATGCCACCGCGCGTGGCAGCAGCTTTGGCCGCAGCGCGCACTGCAAAGGCCATCGCCCCCACAAACACGGGCAGGCCAGATTTGCCTTGAACCAGTGTGTCGCCAGACACGCCATCATAAATACCGTGACACGCATCATGCGCTTCCGCAATGATAGGGTTGAAGGCGCTGCGGTACAACGTGGCGTCCATCTCGTCGGCCACTTGTTCTAAACGACCTTTTAAAACCGCCAGGGTGACGGGATCAAGGGCCGTTGAATTGGAAAGCTTTCGCTCACTCATTGGATTTCCATTCATTGCGAAAAATTCAGGAGGACAGATGGGCGCTCAATGGCGGCTGAGACTTCAAGGTCATGCGCTGTTTCAACACATTGACCAAGCCGCCCGCCTTCACCATGTCCATCAAAAAGGAAGGCACAGGCGCACAAGCCAACAAGCGCCCTGAAGAGGTCAGTACTTGAGGTGTTGTGCCTTCGTAGGTCAATTGCACGTGTTCGTTTTCTTGCAAACTGTCGGCCTCTGGGCATGTCAACAGCAAGAGACCTAAGTTGAAAGCGTTTCTGAAAAACAAGCCACTGTAAGAAGGGGCAATGACGGCCGCAAGACCCAAGTATTTCAATGCGCCTGCCGCTTGCTCTCTGGAAGAGCCAATGCCGAAGTTGGGACCGGCCACCAAAACATCGCCAGGTTTCACTTCATTTGCAAAATCTGTGCGGTGCACTTCCAAGCAATGGGCGGCAATCACCTCAATGCCGTGCTTCATGTAGGCACCTGGCGCCAAGGCATCGGTGTCGATGTTGGCACCCACGCGCCAAACCTTGTGGCTTGTGATGGCGTTTTGGCTCATGACAACACCTCGCGCACATCAGAGATGTGACCCGTCACTGCCGCAGCAGCCACAGACCAAGGCGAGGCCAAATACACTTGCACACTGGCGGGACCCATGCGACCTTGAAAGTTACGCGCCGTACTGGAAATGACCGTGGCACCTTCCTGAAACGTACCGCCGTAGCCTGCACAGGCACCGCAGGCATTGGGGAGCACACTGGCGCCCGCATCGGTCAAAATTTGCATCACACCTTCGCGTGCTGCTTGCGCTTGATCACGGGCACTGGCGGGGGCGACCAGCAATTGAACACCAGCCGCAACTTTGCGGCCTTTCAAGACTTCAGCGGCGGCACGCAAATCGGCCAACTTGGCGCCAGTGCAGGCGCCGATGTAAGCCACTGTGGGTTTGATGTTGGCAAATGCGGCCACTGGCTTCGTGTTTTCTGGACTGTGCGGCGCGGCCACCTGAGGGCTGAGTTGCGACGCATCAAACTCAAAACGCTGACAGTCGGCATCTTCATCGGTTTGAAAAAAATGACTGGCCTCCAACTGTGCATCTGTCACGCCCACCGACTTCAAGTAGTTTGTGGTCACGTCATCGGCTGCTATCAGGCCCACTTGCGCGCCCATTTCTGCGCTCATGTTGGAAAGGGTCATGCGCTCTTGCATGCCCAAACCTCGCACCGTATCACCGGCAAACTCTACCGCCTGGTAGTTGCCACCGTTCATACCAAACTTGCCAATCATGTGCAGCATCATGTCTTTGGCACAGACGCCTTTTTGCAAAGCACCTGACCACACCATGCGCAGCGTTTGCGGTACTTGCACCCAGATTTCGCCGGTGGCCACCACGCCCAACATTTCGGTTGCACCGATGCCAAACATGTAAGTGCCAAAGGCGCCGCCAGTTGGTGAATGCGAATCGCCGCCCACACAAAAGTAACCAGGTTTCAAATGACCACGCTCTGGCAACACCACATGGCAGATGCCTTCAGAGTCAATCACGTGGGGCAGTTGCCATTCTTTGGCCACGTCACGTGTGACTTGAACAATTTTTTGCGAGTCTGCATCTTGGGCGGGCACATAGTGGTCCAGCACCAAGACCACTTTGTTGCGGTCCCAAATTTGCGCACCGATGTCGGTCAGCATCGGCTTGAGGCGACGAGGCCCAGATGAATCGTGGAACATGGCCAAATCCACTTGGCACGTCAGCACCTCCCCCACACTGACCTGTTCACGACCTGCTGCGCGCGCAATCAACTTTTGCGCCAAAGTGGCGCCAGTCGGCTTGGCAATCAAGCTGGTAGAAATGTTGGCAGCACTCATTCTGGTTTAGCTCCGGCGTACTGCACCACTGCACGCCAGCGCACAATTTCGGCTTCAACAAATTTGGAGAATTCTTGTGGGCTGTTGCCTGCGGGAATGGCGCCTTCAGATTCAATGCGACGCTTCACGTCGGGTGTTTGAATCGCCACGCGTGCTGCATCGCTCAAACGCTTGGCCAAGTCGGGGTTCATGCGACCTGGTGCAAACAAACCAAACCATGCACTCGACTCATAGCCTGGCAGTGTTTCGCCAATGGCCTGCACATCGGGGAAGGCTGGCAAGCGTTTGGGACTGGTCACACCCAACGCACGCAACTTGCCCGCTTTGATGTGCGCTTGCGCGTTGCCCACGGCCGCAAACATCAATTCCACTTGACCCGCCAACACATCTTGAACCGCAGGGGCTGTACCGCGATAAGGAATGTTGACAATGAAGACCCCTGCTTTCATTTTGAACGAGTCGCCTGCCAAGTGAAGAGATGAGCCCAGCGCGCCAATGGCAAAGTTCAGCTGTCCTGGTTTTTCTTTGGCCAACTTCACCAAGTCCGCCACATTCTTCACAGGCAAAGAGGGATGCGCCACCAACACGGAAGGCGAGGTGGAGACCATGGTCAAAGGTGTGAAGTCTTTGATGGGGTCAAAGGGCAAGCTGGGATAGAGTGACGCATTGATGGCGTGGCTGGTGAAACTCATCAACAAGGTATTGCCATCTGGTGCCGCTTTTGCCACCATGTCTGCGGCCAAGTTACCGCCTGCGCCCGGTTTGTTTTCGACCACCACCACGCGGCCCAATTGTTGTCCCATCGCCTGCGCCAAGGTGCGTGCCATGGTGTCGGTGGTGCCGCCTGCAGGTGCGCCCACCAAGATGCGAATGGGTGCCGTAGCAGAGGTTTGCGCATGGGCACTGCCCAAGACCACAGCGCACGCCAACACACAGAATTTCAGTTTCAAGAAAAATTTTTTCATGGGAAAGTCCTGCTCACATGCCCAAGTAGGCTTGTCGCAATGTGTCACTGGCCAACAACTCTGCGGGCTTGCCGCTGAAACGGATCGCACCGTTTTCCATCACATAAGCACGGTCTGCAATCTCAAGCGACTGCCCCACGTTTTGCTCCACCAGCAACACTGCCAAGCCGTTGGCTTTGAGTTGGCCAATCAAGGTGAACATCTCTTCCACCAACAAAGGCGAAAGACCCAAGGAAGGCTCGTCCAAAATCAAGAGTTGCGGCTCGGCCATCAAGCCACGGCCAATGGCCAACATTTGTTGCTCGCCACCGCTCAAAGTACCGGCCAGTTGTTTCACTCGTTCACGAAGGCGCGGAAAGATGCCAAAGATTTTTTCCAAGTTGGCGTCACGTCTTTCACGGCCGCGGGTGAAGGCCCCCAAAGACAAGTTTTCCAACACGCTTAAGTTGGGAAATACTTTGCGTCCTTCTGGCACATGAATCAAACCAGCTTGCACCACTTTGCGAGCATGCCAACCTGTGATGTCTTGGCCTTCAAAGTTCACGTGTCCGCTGCGCGCTTTGACCAAACCACTCAACACGCCATTCAAGGTGGTCTTACCCGCCCCATTGCTGCCCAGCAAGGCAACCGTTTCGCCGGCATTCACCGTCAGGTCAACGCCTCGCAACACCTCAACCGCACCATAGCCAGCGCGCAGTTGTGACACGTTCAAAATTTCACTCATGCTGACACCTCCGCTTGGCGCAAGCGAGCTGCCGTGCCATGGCCCAAATAGGCTTCAATCACTTGCGGATGGCGTGTCACTTCGGCGGGCGAGCCTTCGGCAATCAATTGCCCTTGCGCCAACACCCACACATGCTCAGCCAAACTCATGACGGCTTGCATCACGTGTTCAATCATCAGCACGGTCACACCCGATGCTGCAATGGCGCGCACCACTGGAATCATTTCTGCAATTTCTTGGGGGTTCAAACCCGCCAACACTTCATCGAGGAGCAACAATTGTGGCGCTGTGGCCAAGGCACGTGCTAGCTCTAGGCGTTTGCGTCCCGCTACTGTCAAATCACTGGCCAGCTTGTCGAGTTGATCGGCCAAGCCAACACGCTGCGCCACTTGCTCTGCCGTTGCCAGTGCGTGCTCGCGAGATGCCGTGTGCAAATGCGCGCCAACTGCAATGTTTTCTCGCACTGTTTGTGCGGCAAAGGGTTGCACAATTTGGAAGGTGCGCGTCATGCCCAATTTGGCATTCAAGTGCGGCGCTTGACCCGTAATGTCCTGCCCCTTGAAAATCACACGACCCGTGTCCGGCGTTAAAAAGCCTGACAGCAAAGCAAACAAGGTGGTTTTGCCGGCACCGTTGGGGCCGATCAAGGCCGTCAACGAGCCTTGAGGCACTTGCAGGCTGACGTTTTGAACCGCCTTCAAGCCACCAAAGGAGCGGCTCACGCCCTGCACTTCTAACAAGGCATTTGGCTTAGTCATGACGTCTCCAAGACTTGGGCAAGTACTCGCTCAAACCGGCAATGCCGCGCGGTAAGAACATCACAATCACAATCAACACCGCGCCGTAGATCACCATGTTGATGCCAGGCATCTGGCCAAACAAGTTGCGCGTCACATCGGCCAGCACATGCAAAACCACTGCACCTAAAACAGGGCCCCACAAGGTGCCCATACCGCCCACAATGGCACCCACCAAAGCCTCGACAGACGTGTGCGAGCCAAAGCCAATGCCGGGATCGATGTACTGAAACACTTGAACATAAAAAGCACCCGCTGAGCCCATCAAGGCACCTGACATGACCGTGGCCCAGGTTTTGACATGAAAGGGGTTGACCCCCACAGCCCGCGCTGCATCTTCGTTGTCACGCACGGCCTGCAAATAAGCACCGAACCTCGAGTTGCGCAAATACGCGGTGACGCACAAAGCCAAAGTCACCAAACCCAAAATTAACCAAACAAAACCAGCGCGTGAACCGAATTGCATGTTGGCCCAAGACTCTTGCAAAGGCAACATCAAACCAACACCTGCGCCCGTGAAAGGCACCGACAGCGACACAATGCGAAAGACTTCGGCAAAAGCCAAGGTGATCAAGGCAAAGTAAGAGCCCTTCAAGCCATACCTGAAAGACAGTGCGCCAACCCAGGCGCCCACCAAACCTGCAGCCAACATGGCACAAGGCAAAGCCAACCAAGGGTTCCACCCCCAACTCATTTGTGCAATGGCTTGGAAGTAAGCGCCCGTGCCAAAAAACAAGGCGTGACCAAATGAAAACTGTCCGCCAAAGCCACCCAGCACATTCCAAGCTTGGGCAATCAAACAAGCAAAAAGCGCCATCATCACAAAGTTCAGCGTGACCCCCGATTCAGTCAACACAGGGATCACCGCCACCAGCGCTACAAACAGGGCAATGCTCAACAAGTCTTTGAACAATTGATTCATGGTGTCAACCTCATGTCTTCGCCCCAAACAGACCTTGAGGTCGCAACAACAACACGGCGATGAAGATCACAAAAATACCGACCTGCCCCAAGGACTCGCCCAAGAACAAACCGCCAAAAGACTCCACCACACCAATCAGCAGCCCGCCCAACAAGGCGCCCGCAAAACTGCCCATGCCACCCAACACCACCACCGTAAAGGCCACCAACACAAAGCCGTTGCCGACTTGGGGGTTGACGTAATAAGCGGGCAACAAGAAGCATGCAGCGGCGCCCAAACAGGCCAAGCCCAAACCAAAGCACATGGCATAGACGTGTTCCACATCAATGCCCATCAAACGTGCGCCTTGTTTTTCTTTGGCCACAGCACGTATGGCACGGCCTAAATCCGTGCGCTGCAAAATCACGATCAGCAATGCAGACACCACCAGCGCACCTGCAAAGGCCACCAATTTAGGCAAGGACACCATCACCTGCACAGCCTCCGGCCCAATGGCCACTGTGCTCAAGGTGTAGGCCGTGTCGATGGTGCGCGTGTCTGATTTGAAAAACAACAAGGCCAAGTTTTCCATCACGATGGACAAACCCAAAGTCACCAGCAAGATGTTTTCATCTTTGCCGTGACTGGCCCGGTTGATGATCAAACGCTGCATGCCGTAGCCCAGCACAAACATGGCAGGCACCATGAAAGGCAAAGCCACATAAGGGTCCACACCCCACCTTTCTTTGAGCGCATACACGCCATACAGCGCCATCATGAGCGAGGCCCCGTGCGCAAAGTTAATGATGTGCAACACACCATAGATCAAGGTCAACCCCAGCGCAATCAAAGCATAGACTGCGCCGGTGGTTAAACCGTTGAGCAAAGCGGACAGCAAAATGCTGGCGTCAAACATCATCGTGACCCATTCAAATTAAGGTTCAAGGCGTGGTCTCAAGGCTTAAGCCTTCAAAGGGAAGATCGGTTCCACTTCGCGGTAGTCGCGAGGCACGATCACCTTGATGTCACCCTTGACCACTTGCGTCATCAAAGGTTGTGCACCCATGTTCTGGCCGTTCACAAACTGTGTCGCGCCGTAAGGCATGATGTGATTGGAGAAAGTGCTCTTGCTCAAAGCATCGATGATGGCCGCACGGTCTGTTGACTTGGCGCGCTCAATGGCATCGGCCAACAAAGTCATGGCGGTGTAGGTCATGAACACCTCGTAGCTGAAGAACTGACCTTGCGCTTCCACACGTTTTTTCAATTCCAAAGAACGCTTGTCGCGGGGGTTGAACCAGTGGTTGCAATCGATGATGCCGTTGGCGGCTTCTGGGAATTCTTTGACAAACTTGTAGCTGGAAGCTGCGCCGCCCAAGACCGAGTAAATGGCTTTGGGTGTGATTTTTTGCTGCTGCATCGTGCGAACCAACAAAGCATACTCGTTGTAGTAGTTGGCAGGAATCACGATGTCAGGGTTGACTTGCTTGATGCGCAAGGCAATGTTGTTGAAGTCGCGCGTGGGGTTGGCGTGCTTGATCACTTCTTTCACGTCGTAGCCGTAGCCAGGCAATTCTTTAGACAACAAGTTGGCGGTACCTGTGCCAAACAAAGACTCTTCGTGAATGATCATCACGCTGCGAGCTGGTTTGCCAGCGGCTGTGTTGAGCACGTGCAAATTGGCCACAGCCACTTCCGCACATTTTTTGTAACCAGGACCGAAGCGGAAGGTGTTTTTCAAACCGCGTTCCACAATTTGATCGGCCACACCGACATCCACCACGTGGGGCAAGTTGTACTTGGCCGCTGCTTGCGTTGTCGCCAAGCAAATGGCCGATGCAAAGGCACCCACCACAGCGCTCACGCCTGCTTCGTTCATCTTTTCAATTTCTGCAGTACCGGCTTGTGGGCTCGATTGGGCATCACCCAACACCGCTTCAATTTTGGCGCCGCCCAATGACTTGATGCCGCCCGCTTTGTTGATGTCTTCAATGGCCATCAGTGCGCCCAAACGGCACTGCTGTCCTGAGTACGCCAGTGCACCTGTGACAGGATGCAACACACCCACTTTGACTGTCTTGGCTTGCGCGCCAGCAATCAAAGGGAAGGACATGACAGAAGCCGCTGCAGCGGTCTGGCTCATAAAGTGACGACGTGTGGTCATGGGAAGCTCCTTTAAAAGGTCAAGGGAAAATCAAGGGACGGTCAATGAAAATTCGCCGACAGCTCTTTGTCCACCCAAATTTGGGCGTCAATGCTGCCAACACGGGACAACTGCATTTGGTATTCGTAACGGTCGGGCCGGTACAAGCCCAGCAACCACTGAACAGGTTTGTCTTGCTGGTCATAAATCAAGCGGCGCACGGACAACAAGGCGGATCCTACCGGCACATCCAAGTGGCGCGCCATGTCGGCATCGGCCAGGCGCGCAGAAATGGTTTGCTCAGCGCGGCCCACTTTGACGCCCGCCTCTTCCAACAACACCAAAATGGGTTTTTGAGCCAATTCTCGCTGGCCAAAACCTTGGGCAATCTCAGAAGGTACCCAGGTGGTCATGTGCGACAACGGCCCTTCTCGCGTGCTTCGAACCCGCTCGGCTTTTTGCACCCAGTCTGTGGCTGAAAGTTTGAGTTTGTCTTGGATTTCTTTTGGCGCCAGCAAGGTTTGCACGGACAACACCTTCACGGAGGTGCGCAAACCCATGGTGACCAGGTTTTCCAGCAATCCCGTCAAGCGAGCTTGTTGAGCGCCCTGACCTGATACATCACCACCGAGTTTGGAGGCACTGACTTCATTGCGTTTCACGGGACGCGTGCCGCGACCTGGTTCACGTTTGATGAGTCCTTCTTCAGCCATCTGCTGAAGCGCACGACGCACCGTGACGCGTGCCACAGAAAACTGCTTCATCAGCGCTAACTCGCCAGGCAAACCCTCGTCGAATTTGCCTTCTTGCAATTGCTCGCACAACACCAGATAAATCTGGTGGTACTTGGGCAATGGCAGGTTTTGGTTCATGGGTGATATGTTTCATTACTCCTAATGACCTGTCAATAGGACATTTGTTAGGACAAATGCGCAGTTTCCCCAATGAGTGTGTGACGGTAGAAGTCGTTGAGGTCATTCAATCAGGCAAATCAAATCGATAATCAGTGAATTGAACTTGTTACCAAAGAGGCCAACATTGGCACTGCCATCTCCTGCACCCCGCAAACTGTCACACACTCGAACCGTGGTCTATTCAGGCTTTGAGCGGGAAGATGGCTTGTGGGACATCGAAGCCGCCCTGACCGATGTCAAAACCTACAACTTCGTCATCCCCAGCCAAGGCCCCTTGGAAGCAGGACAGCCGATCCATGGTTTGAACATCCGCTTGACAGTGGACGACCAATTCAAAATTCACGAAGTGATCACCGACATGGCACACATTCCCCATCCAGAATGTGACCGAGCCCCTCTCAACATGCACAAGCTGGTGGGCTGCACCTTGGGTTCTGGTTGGCGCAAAACCATTGAAGCCCATCTGGGGGGCGTTGCAGGCTGCACCCATTTGCGTGAAATGTTGTTCAACATGGCCACTGCGGCTTATCAAACCATCCCTTCGGCACGCCAATTCAGAGCGCAACAAGCAGGACTGCCAGAGCATGTGCCCACCACGCCGCCGCCGCACGTGGGCAAGTGCATGTCATGGGCCTTTGATGGCCCGGTGGTCGAGCGTTACTACCCTATGTTTTACAGAAAATCCGAAGCGACCTGAGCCACATTGCAACAAGCGCCCTTCAGTGGTAACGCTGTTTGCGCTTCAGTCCCTGCGATAATTGGGGGCTAATCCGCCCGTCTGCACGACGCGCACCTTCCATCAGCCCCTGGATATAAACCAGTCACCGCTTGGAGTCTCTTGTGAGCAAAAAAGTATTTATCAAAACCTTCGGTTGCCAAATGAACGAGTACGACTCGGACAAAATGGCCGACGTCATGAAGGCAGCCGAAGGCTACGAACCCACCCAAGACGTCGAAGAAGCCGACCTCATTTTGTTCAACACTTGCTCGGTGCGTGAACGCGCCCAAGAAAAAGTCTTCAGCGATTTAGGTCGCGTCAAGCACCTCAAAGAACGGGGTGTGCTGATTGGCGTAGGCGGCTGTGTGGCCAGCCAAGAAGGCGCCGACATCATCAAACGCGCGCCTTATGTCGACGTGGTGTTTGGCCCGCAAACTTTGCACCGCCTGCCCGAACTTTTGGCGGCACGCAGCGCCAAAAAACGTCCGCAAGTGGACATCACCTTTCCTGAAATTGAAAAGTTCGATCACTTGCCACCCGCCAAGATGGACGGCCCCACCGCTTTCGTGTCCATCATGGAAGGTTGCAGCAAATATTGCAGCTATTGCGTGGTGCCTTACACCCGCGGTGAAGAAGTCAGCCGACCCTTTGAAGACGTGTTGGTCGAAGTCGCCGGCTTGGCTGAGCAAGGCGTGCGCGAAATTACCTTGCTGGGTCAAAACGTCAATGCCTACCGCGGCAAGATGGGCGACACCGCCGAGATTGCCGACTTTGCGCTGCTGATTGAATACGTGGCCGACATTCCCGGCATTGAGCGCATTCGCTACACCACCAGCCATCCCAACGAATTCACACAGCGCCTCATTGATGTGTACGACAAGGTGCCCAAGTTGGTCAGCCATTTGCACCTGCCCGTGCAACACGGCTCTGACAAAATTTTGATGGCCATGAAACGCGGCTACACCGCGATGGAATACAAAAGCACCATTCGCAAACTGCGCGCCATTCGCCCCGACATGGCCATGAGCAGCGACTTCATTGTGGGCTTCCCTGGCGAAACCGAGGAAGACTTCAACAAGATGATGAAGTTGATTGACGATGTAGGCTACGACACCAGTTTCAGTTTCATCTTCAGCCCACGTCCCGGCACACCTGCAGCCAACTTACCTGACGACACCCCGCACGATGTGAAGCTCAAACGTCTGCACCATTTGCAAGCCACCATTGAAGCCAACGTCAAACGCATTGGCGACAGCCGCTTGAACACGGTGCAACGCATTTTGGTCGAGCGCCCTGCGCGCAAAGACGCCACTGAGATGGCGGGACGCACCGAATGCAATCGCGTGGTCAACTTCCCTGCCGGCCCCAATGGCATGCGCTTGGTGGGTCAGATGGTGGATGTGCGCATCAACACGGCGCTGTCACATTCTTTGCGCGGCGACTTGGTGTTGCCTGAATAAAGCCTAAGCTTTTTTGAGTGAGATATGGCGACGAAAGTCGCCATTTTTGATTGGAGGTCTGCCCTCTAAGGACCAGTTGTAGACATAGACTTGCGCGCGCACTGCTTGGGGCGATTCAGTTGCGAGCCAAGTCACATCGGCTGTGACGCGCAAGTACATGGAGTTCGCCATCGATTCAGGATCAACTTCTTCTAGATCGTCCAACCGCTGCCACTGAGACGCTTCAATTTTGTACAACTCCCCCAGCACTGTTCCCAGCGGCGCAGCCCTGTCACCCAGCAACTTCATGGCCGGGTAGTCCCCCAAATCGAACAAAGCACCCTGCATCGTGGCCGGTCCAAGGCAAGTTGCACCTTGCATGTGGTGGTGATTGCTGAGGCCAGACAACAAAGTACCGTAGACAAAAAGCAATTCGTTTTCAGCAAAGGGTGGCTTGCGCGAAATCATTTTCATCCTCTGGTTTTTGCGTTAAAGTGAATTCATGAGAGCAGAACAAAACGAGCGCTTCACGCGCATTGGCCAAGGTACACCCTGTGGCGAAATGCTACGCCATTACTGGCACCCTGTGGCTTTGATGGACGAATTCGACCCCCAACTCGATCCCCGCATGGCCATCCGACCTGTCAAAGCGGTTCGCTTGCTCGGCCAAGACTTGGTCTTGTTCAAAAATGCGCAGGGCCAGTTTGGATTGCTCGATCGCGACTGTCCGCATCGCGGCGCCGACCTGGCCTTTGGTCGCAATGAAGGCGATGGCCTGCGCTGTCCCTTTCACGGCTGGAAATTTGACGTCACGGGCCAATGCCTCGAAACCCCCGCCGAACCCCAAGGCAGTGTTTTGTGCACCCGCATCAAGCAACGCAATTACCCCATTCAAGAACGCAGCGGTATTTTGTTTGCGTGGATGGGGCCTGAGGGCAGCACACCACCGCCACTTCCGGCCATCGATTGTTTTGAAGCGCCTGGCACCCACACCTTTGCCTTCAAAGGTTTGTGGAACTGCAATTGGCTCCAGGCCTTTGAAGTGGGCATCGACCCTGCGCACGCATCTTTCTTGCACCGTTTCTTCAACGACGCCTCCTTGGAAGACACCTACGGCAAACAATTTCGCGGCGCCAGTGCAGGTGAAATCGATGGTGAAAAATGGCCCATGACCCGCGTCATGCGCGAGTTTGACCAACCCGACATTGCCTTCACCGAAAAAGCTTATGGCCTCCAACTGACCACACTCCGGCACATGACAGACAAGCTGACGCATGTGCGCATCACCAATTCGCTGTTCCCCAACACTTTTGTGATTCCTTTGTCAGAAACCATGACCATCACGCAGATGCATGTGCCGGTGGACGACACGCGCACCTACTGGTATGCCGTCTTCACGAGTTTTGCCGATCCTGTCAACAAAGTTGCCATGCGCAATCAACGGCTTGAGGCCGTCAGCTTGCCCGACTACATCCCCAAATCAGGACGTCACAACAACTGGGGCTTCAACCCCGAAGAACAAATGACGCGCACGTTTTTGGGCATGGGCGAGGACGACATCAATGTGCACGATCAATGGGCCTGCGAAAGCATGGGGGCCATTCAAAACAGAACTCGCGAACATTTGGGCACCTCCGACAAAGTGATCATTGCCAATCGCCGCATGTTGGCCAAAGCCATTGACGATGTGGCTGCAGGCGCATTGCCTCCCGGATTTGCCAAGGCCGAAGTTGCAGCCACCCGATTTGGCCCCGATACCGTCGACGGCATTGCGCCCGCCCAAGATTGGTCCACGTGGTCACAGCAAACCATGCAAGCCAAGCGCGATGGCGCGCCGTGGGATGCAGCCACACCCAATTCGCCCTGAGTTCTGCGACATGCGCTCAACAGTCATCCCTTCTTTCGCGGACCAATGCGGCATCAACACCCAGGCCCGACAAGCCGAGGTGCAACGCGTACTGGCCTTGGCGCAAGCCTCTGGCCTGGCGTGGATCCGCTTGGTTTGGTGTGATGTGCACGGCAGCTTGCGCGGCAAAACGTGGGTCACTTCCGAGTTGGCCACTGCCTTTGCGCAAGGCATGGGCATGGTCAGCACCTTGATGCTCAAAGACACTTCAGATCGCACCGTCTACAAGGTGTTTGAAGCCGATGTCAAACATGAATTGCCTGGTTTTGAAGGCGCCAGCAATGTGATGTTGTTGCCCGACCCCAGCACCTTCAAAATTTTGCCTTGGGCCGAAAAAACAGGCTGGCTGATGTGTCAGCCTTGGTTCCCGAATGGCCAAGTTGTAACCTACGACTCGCGTCGTATTTTGCAAACTGCCTTGGAAAAGTTGGCCACCAAAGGCTGGGGCATGCGATGCGGCCTAGAAGTTGAGTTTCACATTTACAAACTCAAAGACGCCGAGCACGGTGACGATGCCGACCCTGCGCAAGCCGCATGGCCAGGACCAGCGCCCGAGGTCAGCATGATTCATCCCGGCTACAACTTGCTCAATGAGTTGTGGTTTGACCGCGCAGAACCTGCGCTGCGCATCGTCAAACAAACAGCCCAAGATTTGGGTTTGCCATTGTTGTCCCTGGAAATTGAACTGGGCCCCAGTCAAGTTGAAGCCGTGTTCAAAGCCACCGATGCCATGACGGCAGCCGACAACATGGTGCTTTTTAGAAGCGCCATCAAACAAGCCTTGAGACGCGCCGGCTATCACGCCACGTTCATGTGCCGACCGCCGTTTGAGAACATCATGAGCAGTGGCTGGCATTTGCATCAATCTCTCTACGACTTGCAAACAGGTCAGAACCTGTTTGCGCGCACCACTGCGCAAGACATTCAAGAGGCGCAATCGCTGCGTGCAGACGATGCCTGTCACGCTCTCTCCAAGATCGGTGCAACGTATCTGGCCGGCTTGTTGGCCCACGGTCAAGGCATGACGTCTTTGTGCACCACCACAGTCAATGGCTTTGGTCGCTTCAAGCCCAACGCTTTGGCACCCCAAAGCATTTTGTGGGGCCGCGACAATCGCGGCGCCATGCTCCGCGTGGTGGGTGGCCCCGGCGATGCTGGCACGCGCATTGAAAACAGAATGGGCGAGCCTGCTGCCAATCCCTACCTGTACATGGCCTCGCAAATTTTGGCGGGCTTGGATGGCATTGAAAACGATCTGACGGCGCCATTCGCCACAGAAGCACCTTACGCAGAAAGTGCCGAGCGTTTGCCCTTGACTTTGGGTGATGCCTTAGCGCGATTGGGCGATGACCCAATTTTGAGCGCGGGTTTGGGCGCTGACTTTGTGCGCTATTACCAGCGCATCAAACAGTCAGAGCAAACGCGTTTCAATGACGCGGAAGACAAGGTGGAATTTCAGCGGCGAGAGTATTTCAGCCGCATTTGATGAATCAGGCCCAAAGGCTGAACCCTTAGCGTTTCATGCCAGGGAAACCGCCACCGCCCATGCCGCCAAAGCCGCCCATGCCCTTCATGGCACCCAAGCGCTTCATCATCTTCATCATGCCGCCGCCGGACATTTTTTTCATCATGTCTTGCATTTGCTCAAACTCTTTGAGCAAGCGGTTCACATCCTGCACTTGAACGCCTGCGCCCATGGCGATGCGGCGCTTGCGCGTGGCTTTGATGAGTTCAGGTTTGCTGCGCTCACGCGGTGTCATGCTGTGAATGATGCCTTGCTTGCGCGCGATGTCTTTTTCGGCTTTGCCCAAATCCATGCTGCCAGCCTTGGCCGCCAACTGCGTGGGCAATTTGTCCATCAAACTGGACAAGCCACCCATTTGCTTCATTTGCTGAATTTGCGCCAAAAAATCATTCAAATCAAAACCGCTGCCGCTCTTGACTTTGGCCGCCAACTTTTGCGCGGCTTCCATGTCCACGCCGGCAGTGACTTGCTCCACCAAGGCCAAGATATCGCCCATGCCCAAGATACGGCCTGCATGTCGCTCGGCATCAAAAACTTCGAGGCCGTCAATTTTTTCGCTGGTACCTGCAAACTTGATGGGCGCACCCGTGATTTGACGCACAGACAAAGCCGCGCCACCTCGGGAGTCGCCATCCATCTTGGTCAGAACAATGCCGGTCAGAGGCAAAGCATCTTTAAAAGCTTTGGCGGTGTTGGCCGCATCCTGACCTTGCATGGCATCAACCACAAACAAAGTTTCCACAGGGTTCAAAGCCGCATGCAACTCCCGAATTTCAGCCATCAGGGCTTCGTCAATGGCCAAACGACCTGCCGTGTCGACCAGCAACACATCAAAGAAATGCTTGCGTGCGTAATCGATGGCAGCACGTGCAATGTCCAAAGGCTTTTGGTCAGGCGAACTGGGGAACCATTCGGCGCCGGCTTGTGCTGTGACGGTTTTCAGCTGCTCAATGGCCGCAGGTCGGTACACGTCGCCCGACACGGTCAGCACTTTTTTCTTGCGCTTTTCAATCAGGTGCTTGGCCAACTTGGCGGTGGTGGTGGTTTTACCGGCACCTTGCAAACCTGCCATCAAAATGACAGCAGGCGGTTGCGCTGCCAAGTTGATATCGGCCACACCTTCGCCCATGGTGGCAGCCAACTCGCGGTTCACGATGGCCACCAAGGCTTGGCCAGGCTTTAAAGAGCCCAGCACCTCTTGCCCCAAGGCTTTTTCTTTCACACGGGCAATGAAATCGCGCACCACCGGCAAGGCCACATCAGCCTCCAGCAAGGCCATGCGAACCTCGCGCAGCATGTCAGTGACATTGGACTCCGTGATCCGCGCTTGACCACTGATTTGCTTAACAAGTTGCGAGAGTTTGTCGGTGAGGGCGGAAGCCATAGGGAAAATTTCTCATAAACCGCTAGGTTTTGCGCCGATTGCCAGATTGCAAGGGCTCAAAACGCTAAACTAGGAAGCATGATTTTAGCCAGTCCATCTGATTTGGCGATGTGGTTGACGCTTTTAACTGCCATCGCTTATGCCATTCCCGCCATCACGGCAGATCGAATGGGCCCCAGCTTGGCACGCCGCTATTTGTGGCTCGCTTGGTTCTTGCATGGCGCCACCATTGGCATTGGTCTCTTGGGTGAAACACCGCGCTTTGGCTTTGCCCCCGCTTTGTCCGTCACGGTCTGGTGGGTCCTGACGGCCTACGCCGTCGAATCCCAATATTTTCCGCAATTGAAAGCGCGTTGGACCATGGCGGCCTTGGGCAGCGCCGCTGTGGCACTGGCTTGGGTGTTTCCTGGTCATGCACTTCAAGTCACCGCCTCCATTTGGCTACCCCTGCACTGGGCTTTGGGCATTGCCTCCTATGGCATGTTTGCCGCGGCCGTCATTCATGCAGCACTCATGACCAGCGCCGAAATTGAAATCCGACAAGGCAATGAAAACCAAAGTGGCTTGCCCTTG
Source organism: Limnohabitans sp. Hippo4 (assembly GCF_003063605.1). NCBI lineage: Bacteria > Pseudomonadati > Pseudomonadota > Betaproteobacteria > Burkholderiales > Comamonadaceae > Limnohabitans > Limnohabitans sp. Hippo4. The sequence goes on from NZ_NESE01000005.1 coordinate 70,138, forward strand.
CTCACGCTAGAGCGGCTCATGTTCCGATTTGTGATGCTGGGCTTTGTTCTGCTCACCCTCACCCTCATTGCGGGCTTTGCTTTTGGCGAGCAGCTCTATGGTGCAGCGGGCGCGCATTGGAAATGGGACCATAAAACTGTCTTCTCCATCCTGTCCTGGCTCACCTTTGGCGCCTTGCTGCTGGGCAGACATCAATTTGGCTGGCGCGGCCGACGTGCTGTTCGCGTACTTTACTCGGGCGCCGCGCTGCTGCTGTTGGCTTATGCGGGCTCGCGTTTTGTGCTGGAAGTCGTTTTGGGGCGCAGCCTTTGAAAATTCTGCTGTTCCTGCTGACGATTTTGTTTGCGGTTTGGCTGTGGCGCAGAAACCGCTTGAATGCCTTGAACGAGCGCAAGTCCAAGTCCGCCGAAACCCATCCAGCCCCCACTCCCCCCACCTCAGAGCCCAGCCCCATGCAGGCATGCACACAATGCGGTGTGCACATGCCCGCGGCTGACATGGTGCAAGGGCAGCGCGGCATTTACTGCTCTCAGGCGCATTGCCAAGCCGCCTCGGACACCCGGGTCTAAACCGCCCTTCTTCCCTCGCAAGGCCCACACCATGCGCTTCGATCAATGGCAAAACGGCTGGTGCCAAGCGGCTGAGAAATGTGTGTCACCCAACCATGGCGCGCGGCCAGCGCAAGCCCAGATCGATTTGATCGTGGTTCACTCCATCAGCTTGCCACCGGGTGAGTACGGCACACAAGCCGTGCAACAGTTGTTCACCAACCAACTGGATTGGGACGCACACCCTTACTTTCAAAGCATTCGCGGCCTGGAAGTGTCTGCGCATTTCTTCATTGAGCGGCAAGGCAAAGTCTGGCAGTTCGTCAGTTGTGACGACCGTGCATGGCATGCCGGCGCTTCACATTACCGTGGCCGCGGCAACTGCAACGACGACTCCATTGGCATTGAACTGGAGGGCCTGGAAGGTGAAACTTTTGAAGCCGCCCAATACGACAGTTTGACGCAGCTATGCCAAGCCTTGAAACAACAATACCCCATCGCGTATCTGGCCGGTCACGAACACATCGCGCCGGGTCGCAAAAAAGATCCAGGACCTGGATTTGATTGGGCACTGTTGCAAAAAAATGTCGCGTGGCCGCCTCAGTACTTTCCCGAATTTTGAAAATATTTTTGAATATCCAAAAATATTTGGAGTGCCCTTGAGGCACTTTTTTTTGCACCAAGCAGGCGCATGCTTGTCACTTGTGAAATCAGGGGAATTCTCAAATCCTTGAATTTGCAAGGCTTTGCGCAAGCAAATGCAAGCCAAAGCACGCCAGCCCTCATTGGCCATTCAAACAGACTGATTTGATGCGCATTTCAAGGCATCGTTTTGATGCCCCAAATTTGCTCTTTTTTTGTTGGACAAATGCGCTCTCCTTTGTCAAGAAGTTTGTAGGCACCCAAGCTAGCCTGTACACTACCCCTAGTGGCTTGAATTCACCCCAGACCCCAGATATAGTGTCCCAACGCCAAAGACACTGTTCGGTGAAATACCAGAAAACAAACCACTTTGACGACCCCGTTTGACTGCTCAACCAAGCCCCCGCAAGGCTGCAGCCAACCAGAATTTTGAACCGACACTGACCACAGAGAACGCTATGCAAATTGAGCTAAATCCGACATCGAACCCCCAAGGCTTCTTGGGTGCCAACGATGCATCCACCGCATCGGCTGCGGCACCCCATGCTTTGGCCAACTACCAAATCATTCGCCGCAATGGCGCTGTGGTGCCCTTCGAGCCGAACAAAATTGCGGTTGCCTTGATGAAAGCCTTTTTGGCGGTTCACGGTACGCAAGGTGCGGCTTCTGCCAGCGTGCGAGAAGTGGTGGACGGCCTCACCCAAAACGTGGTGCGCGCCCTGATGCGCTCACGTCCTGGTGGCGGCACCTTCCACATTGAAGACGTGCAAGACCAAGTTGAGCTGGGCCTGATGCGCAGCAGCAACCACGAAGTCGCTCGTGCCTATGTGCTCTACCGTGAACGTCGCACCCAAGAACGCGCCCAAGTCAAAGAAGAAAAAGCCGCGGTCAGTGCCCACCCCACCTTGCACGTTTTGGACGGCGGCCAGCGCGTGCCCCTCGACGTCAACTATTTGCAAGGCCTCATCGTCAATGCTTGCCACGGTTTGGGCCAAGACGTCCATCCCGATCCCATCGTGGCCGAAACCATGCGCAACCTCTACGACGGCGTGCCCATGGAAGAGGTTTACAAGGCGTCCATCTTGGCGTCTCGCACCCTGATCGAAAAGGATCCTGACTACACCTACGTCACAGCCCGTCTCTTAATGCACACCATTGCCAAAGAAGTTTTGGGCCAAGAGGTGCTCTTGAAGGACATGGCTTCTCACTATGTGGACTACTTCCCTGGCTACATCAAAAAGGGTGTCGACAACGGCTTGCTCGACGAAAAACTCCTGCAATTTGACCTGCGCAAGCTGGCCACAGCCCTGAAAGCCGAGCGCGATCTGCAGTTCGATTACCTCGGCCTGCAAACTTTGTACGACCGCTACTTCTTGCACGTTCGCAAAACACGCATCGAGTTGCCCCAGTCTTTCTTCATGCGCGTCGCCATGGGCCTGGCCCTGAACGAAGCCGACCGCGAAGCCCGCGCCATCGAGTTCTACGAAGTCCTGTCTTCATTCGACTTCATGTCCAGCACCCCCACACTGTTTAACAGTGCAGGTTTGCGCTCACAGCTGTCCAGCTGCTACCTCACCACGGTGCCCGACGACCTCGACGGCATCTACGAGTCCATCAAAGAAAACGCTTTGCTGTCTAAATTTGCAGGCGGCTTGGGCAATGACTGGACCCGCGTTCGTGCTTTGGGCAGCCACATCAAGGGCACCAACGGCGAATCACAAGGCGTGGTGCCTTTCCTCAAAGTGGTCAACGACACCGCTGTGGCCGTGAACCAAGGCGGCAAGCGGAAAGGTGCGGTCTGTACTTACCTAGAAACTTGGCACCTCGACATTGAAGAGTTCCTGGAACTGCGCAAAAACACCGGCGACGACCGCCGCCGCACGCACGACATGAACACCGCCAACTGGATCCCCGACTTGTTCATGCGCCGCGTGATGGAAAAAGGCACTTGGACTTTGTTCTCGCCCTCCGATTGCCCCGATTTGCACGACAAGTTTGGTGTTGAGTTCGAAAAAGCCTACGTGGCTTACGAGCAAAAAGCCGCAGCCGGCGAAATCAAGCCCAGCCGCACCATTCAGGCCAATGACCTGTGGCGCAAGATGTTGTCCATGCTGTTTGAAACAGGCCATCCTTGGATCACTTTCAAAGATGCTTGCAACGTGCGCTCACCTCAGCAGCACGCCGGTGTGGTTCACTCTTCCAACCTGTGCACTGAAATCACTTTGAACACCAGCGACACCGAAACAGCGGTGTGCAATTTGGGTTCGGTCAACTTGCCACAGCACTTGATGGACGGCCCCAACGGCAAGCAAATCGACCACGCCAAATTGCAGCGCACCATTAAAACGGCCATGCGCATGCTCGACAACGTGATCGACATCAACTACTACGCGGTCAAAAAAGCGCGTGACTCTAATATGCGTCACCGCCCCGTGGGCTTGGGTCTCATGGGCTTCCAAGACGCGCTGTACCAAATGCGTGTGCCTTATGCCTCCCAAGAAGCCGTGCAATTTGCCGACACGTCCATGGAAGCCATCTGCTACTACGCTTACTGGGCTTCTACCGAGTTGGCTGCCGAGCGTGGCAAGTACTCTAGTTACAAAGGTTCTTTGTGGGACCAAGGCATCTTGCCTTTGGACACCCTCAACCTGCTGGAAAAAGCCCGCGGTGGTTACGTTGAAGTCGACCGCAGCAGCACCATGGACTGGGATGCTTTGCGCAAGAAGATTGCCAAAGACGGCATGCGCAACTCCAACTGCGTGGCCATTGCGCCTACCGCCACCATCTCCAACATCATTGGTGTCGACGCTTGTATCGAGCCTTGCTTCGGCAATTTGTCCGTCAAGTCCAACTTGTCTGGCGAGTTCACCATCATCAACAGCTACCTGGTTCGCGATTTGAAGCGCCTCGGTCTGTGGGACGATGTCATGGTCATGGACTTGAAGCACTTCGACGGCTCATTGCGCCCCATCGACCGTGTGCCACAAGAAATCAAGGCCTTGTACGCCACGGCCTTCGAAGTGGAAACCACATGGATTGTGGAAGCTGCTGCACGTCGCCAAAAATGGATTGACCAAGCCCAGTCGCTCAACATCTACATGTCGGGCGCGTCGGGTAAAAAATTGGACGACACCTACAAGCTGGCTTGGTTGCGCGGTCTTAAAACCACTTACTACCTGCGCACCATCAGCGCCACACACGCCGAGAAATCAACTGTGTCAAACAACCAGATGAATGCGGTGTCTTCTGGCTCTTCAACTGGCGGCGTATCTGCATCGAGTGCATCTGCACCCGCACAGTTCTCAGGTGTGCCTGCAACCGATGTGAAGTTCACAGCCATCGACGATGTTGGCTGCGAAGCTTGCCAATAACTTTTCAAGCGTCAGGAAATTCTTTTTCTCAATTTCAAAATCACGACGAAGAAATACAATGCAAAAACGCAACACTTCTTCGCGTGATTTCATTTCATTTCAAAACATTGCTTTGCATTTCGTCCGCAAGCTTTCATAATTCACTCATTGGAAATTTCTATGTTGTCCTGGGACGATTCATCTAAACCTGCGTTGCAACCTGCAATGCCAAGCTTTCCCCCAAGCGGTCCATCTGCCGACCGCTTCGCTGATCTGTCTTCATTCAGCGGCTCACCTGTCAACACAGTAACTGCAGCACCCTCTCCCGTCATGACCGCTGCCACTGGCACTTCAAAGCGCGTCAACGCCGCCGACAAACGTATCATCAATGGCCAGACCGACGTCAACCAGTTGGTGCCTTTCAAATACAAATGGGCTTGGGAAAAATACCTCGCCACTTGCGCCAACCACTGGATGCCGCAAGAAGTCAACATGACACGCGACATCGCTCTCTGGAAAGACCCCAACGGTTTGACCGAAGACGAGCGCCGCTTGGTCAAGCGCAACTTGGGCTTCTTCGTCACGGCCGACTCATTGGCTGCCAACAACATCACGCTGGGCACTTACCGTCACATCACAGCGCCCGAGTGCCGTCAGTTCTTGCTCCGTCAGGCTTTTGAAGAAGCCATTCACACCCACGCCTACCAGTACATCACTGAGTCCTTGGGCCTGGACGAAAGCGAAATCTTCAATGCCTACAACGAAGTTCAGTCCATTCGCGACAAAGACGAGTTCCTGATTCCGTTCATTCACGCCATCATGGACCCCAACTTCAAAACGGGTACGCAGGAAACTGACCAAACCCTCTTGAAGTCGCTCATCGTGTTTGCTTGCCTCATGGAAGGCTTGTTCTTCTACGTGGGCTTTACCCAAATTTTGGCTTTAGGCCGTCAAAACAAGATGACTGGCGCTGCCGAGCAGTACCAGTACATCCTGCGCGACGAATCCATGCACTGCAACTTCGGCATCGACTTGATCAACCAGATCAAACTCGAAAACCCCCAGTTGTGGACGGCCGAATTCAAAGCCGAAATCAATGCTTTGTTCTTGAAAGCTGTTGAATTGGAATATCGTTATGCCGAAGACACCATGCCCCGCGGCGTGCTCGGTCTTAACGCTTCCATGTTCAAAGGTTACTTGCGCTACATCGCCAACCGCCGTGCCACCCAAATTGGCTTGGAAGCCCTCTTCCCCAACGAAGAGAACCCCTTCCCATGGATGAGCGAAATGATTGACTTGAAGAAAGAACGTAATTTCTTCGAGACCCGCGTCATTGAATACCAGTCGGGCGGCGCCCTGTCTTGGGACTGAACCTTTCTACATGACGTTCCTGTTTAAACCTCACACCACGACCGCGCTCAGCGGCGCTGGGGTGAGGTTTTTCCCCATTCAAGGTGTTGAGATTCACTCTCAGCACCTTGAATCGCTTTGCGACTCCAACATTTGCAAAGTGTTTCACCCTGTTGATTTTTCTAATTGATCAAGGAGAAAAAAATCATGGCAACTGCAAAAAAAGCGGCACCAAAAAAAGTCGCAGCAAAAAAAGCAGCCCCTAAAAAGGCCGTAGTGAAAAAAGCCGCTGCTCCCAAAAAGGCAGCTCCTAAGAAGGCAGCAGCTCCTAAAAAAGCAGCTCCTAAGAAGGCCGTAGCGAAAAAGGCAGCAGCTCCTAAAAAGGCAGCTCCTAAGAAGGCCGTAGCAAAAAAGGCAGCAGCTCCTAAAAAAGCAGCTCCTAAAAAAGCCGCAGCTAAAAAAGCAGCTCCTAAAAAAGCAGCAGCTAAAAAAGCAGCTCCTAAAAAAGCCGCTAAAAAAGCCGTTGCTAAGAAAGCTGTAAAGAAAGCTGCTCCTAAAAAAGCAGCTCCCAAAAAAGCTGCTAAAAAAAAAGTAGCTAAGAAAGCAGCGAAAGCACCCGCTGCCCCTGCTCCCGCTTCGACAGCACTGAATCCTCAAGCTGCATGGCCGTTTCCTTCGGCCGCCAAGCCTTGATTCAACGTTGATACGTTAGCGAAAGCAAAAGCCCGATGCTGAAAAGCGTCGGGCTTTTTTCATGGCATGGCCAAATTCAGGGGTAAAAAGTCAGCAAACGGTAACCGACGAAATTGACCTCGGGGTTCACCAAGCTAAGTTGAAGTGACATGGGCAAAATGTCGCCTGCAGCCATGACTGGCGGTCCGCCCCACTGCGACAAATCCAAGACCTTGCGCATCACCGCTTGGTCTTGCGCATCCGTGAGGGTCAGTTCGATCCAAGGCGTTGCCACAGGCACTTTGGCCGAATTCCTCAGGTGAACTTCAAAGGCCCAATGCAAAGAGACTGCCGTGTCCAAGGCATCCAAACTGGAGGACACTTGGTCAATGGCTGCATGATCAATGACCACCGCATCGGCTTGCTTCAGAGGGCCCACTTTGCAATCCGCCCACAAACACAACTGGGCAAGTGCTGGCCGCAAATCAGGTTGATGCGCCGCCAACTCATCTTTGAAAAACAAGCTGGCCTGAAACACCAATCCCAAAACACCCAAGAAGGCCCAGGCGATCAAGCCAGCGTTGGTCATTGCTTAATTGCGTTGCGCTGTCATCAAAATCCAGCCATCTTCGCGATCCGCCACCTTCAAGGTGATGTGGGGCGCATAGGCTTGGATGAGTTCTTCTTCTTGGCGCTCCAAGATACCTGCCAATACCAAATGACCGCCTGCATGCACATGACTGCAAAGCAGAGGGGCGAGCACCTTCAAGGGCGTGGCCAAAATATTGGCCAAAACGGTGTTGTAAGTGCCTTGCGCCAATTCGGGCAAGCCCGCGTTGAGCTGAACGCCGTTGGCTTGCGCATTGAGTTCGGTGGACGTGACAGCGGCCTCATCAATGTCGACTGCATCAATGTGTGACGCGCCAAACTTGGCCGCACCAATGGCCAAAATGCCAGAACCACAACCGTAATCCAAGACCCGCTGCGATGTCACCTCGTGCGTGGCAATCCAACGCAAACACATGCGTGTGGTGGGATGCGTTCCGGTGCCAAAGGCCAGGCCTGGATCGAGGCGAATCACTTCACGCGCTTGGGCGGGAGGCTCATGCCATGTGGGCACGATCCAAAACTCAGGCGTGATTTCGACGGGCGCAAATTGAGACTGTGTGAGGCGAACCCAATCTTGATCGGGCACCGCCGCGATGGACAAGATTTGGCAGGACTCAAAAAAATCTTGCGCTGCCAACAAGACAGCTGCTTCTTGGGCTTGTTCTTCTTTGGCAAACAAGGCCACCATCTTGGAACGCTGCCAACCGTCTTTGGGGGGCGGCATGCCAGGTTCGCCGAACAAAGCTTGTTCGTGCTCGGTTTCCGCGTCGGCGTCTTCCACAGACACACTCAAAGCATCCAATGCATCCAGTGCTTCACTCAAGACATCCACACGTGCCTCGGGGCACAACAAGTTCAGTTCATACATAGGTCAGCTTTTGCGTTGACGCAACCACTCTTCCAAGTAATGGATGTTGGTGCCGCCTGAGACGAATTTGGAATCACGCAAAATTTCTCGGTGCAATGGAATGTTGGTGCTGATGCCCTCCACCACCATTTCACCCAAAGCAGTTTGCATGCGTGCAATGGCTTGTTCGCGCGTGTCGCCATGTGCAATGATTTTGCCAATCATGGAGTCGTAGTTAGGTGGCACAAAGTAATTGTTGTAGACATGCGAGTCCACGCGAATACCAGGACCGCCTGGTGCATGCCAAGTGGTAATTCGGCCAGGAGAAGGCGTGAACTTGAAGGGATCTTCAGCATTCACACGGCATTCGATGGCATGGCCTCGAATTTCAATTTGGCGTTGTGAGAATGGCAACTTCTCACCTGCGGCCACCATAATTTGTGTTTTGACAATGTCGATGCCAGTGATCCACTCGGTCACGGGGTGCTCAACTTGGACGCGGGTGTTCATTTCAATGAAATAGAACTCTCCGTTTTCATACAAAAACTCGAAGGTGCCAGCACCACGGTAATTGATTTTTTTGCAAGCAGCCACACAGCGTTCGCCGATCTTGTCGATCAGTTTGCGGGGAATGCCAGGCGCTGGTGCTTCTTCGACCACTTTTTGGTGACGGCGCTGCATGGAGCAATCGCGCTCACCCAAGTAAACCGCGTTCTTGTGTTTGTCCGCCAAGATTTGAATTTCAATGTGGCGTGGATTCTGCAGGTACTTTTCCATGTACACCGCAGGATTGCCAAACGCAGCGCCCGCTTCGGCCTTGGTCATTTGCACCGCATTGATCAGGGCTGCTTCGGTGTGGACCACACGCATACCGCGCCCACCACCACCACCGGCAGCTTTGATGATGACCGGGTAGCCAATGCTTTTGGCCGTGCGGCGGATGATGACGGGATCATCGGGCAACTCGCCTTCAGAGCCGGGCACACAGGGCACGCCCGCCTTGATCATGGCTTGTTTGGCCGACACTTTGTCACCCATGATGCGGATGGACTCGGGCGTAGGTCCAATGAATTGGAAACCGCTCTTTTCGACACGCTCGGCAAAGTCGGCGTTTTCGCTCAGAAAACCGTAGCCTGGGTGAATGGCTTCAGCATCGGTGACTTCTGCTGCCGAAATGATGGCCGGCATGTTGAGGTAGCTGAGGTTGGACGCGGCGGGCCCAATGCAAACGGCCTCTTCGGCCAGTTTGACGTACTTGGCTTCGCGATCGGCTTCGGAATAAACCATGACAGCTTTGATGCCGAGCTCGCGGCATGCACGCTGAATTCGCAGGGCAATTTCCCCGCGATTGGCAACCAGAATTTTCTTGAACATGAGAATCCCGGTGGTTTATTCGATGATGTACAAAGCTTGGCCGTACTCAACAGCCTGACCGTTTTCACACAAGACTTGCTTCACAACGCCAGACTTGTCAGATTCGATTTCATTCAAAATCTTCATGGCTTCAATGATGCACAGCGTGTCGCCTTCTTTGACGGTGTCGCCCACCTGAACAAATGGGGCAGCACCTGGACTGGACGATCTGTAGAACGTGCCAACCATGGGAGATTTGACAGTATGGCCTGCAGCAGCAGCCTCGGCGGCTACGGCAGCCGCAGTGACAGCGGCAGCTTCTGCAATTTCTGACACCGAAGGCGCAGCGGCGGGAGCAGCAACAGGTGCAGCGGCTGGCACCATGACTTGATGCGTGTGGACAGGTGCGCCAGAAGCGACAGCACCTTTGACAATTCGAACCTTGCCTTCTGCCTCGGTGATTTCCAGTTCTGTGACGTTGGAGTCGGAAACCAAGTCGATCAAGGTTTTCAATTTGCGCAAATCCATGTTACCCCCTGTGTTTGCTGTCGAAAACGTGGAATTTACACTAAAAATCCTCTTAAATAGCTACAAATGCACTCATTTCCAAGCTTAAAGGCCGAAAGAAGCCAGTTTTTAAGGGGCAAGGATGCAGGTCCGCTTTGCAAATGCCGGGCTCAGGCCACTTTTTGCAACCAGCTGTCCAAATCCTTTTGGTCTAATTTGCCGGCTTTTTGCGCTAAAAGCCTACCTTTTGCATCGAAAAGTACGCTGTAGGGCAAAGCGCTTTGCGCGTTGCCAAGGCTAACCCCCAACTCAGTGCCCACCATGCCCGCCAAACCGTTGGGGAACTGCAAAGGCTTTTGCGTCAAGAAGCGTCGAACCTGACTAGGTTGATCCACAGCCAAACCAACAACTTGAAAGGATTTAGATTGATTTGCCTTATAAAAGGCATCAATTAAAGGAAGTTCTTCAATACAAGGCGGACACCAGGTGGCCCAAAAATTCACCAACAGGGGTTTGCCTCGAAACGCCTTCATCTCCAAAGTACCCCCTTCAGGCTTTTCGAAGGTCTGACTCCAGAAATTCTGGACAGCCACATCCATCACACCTTGTGGTTGGTATTTTTGCCAAGCCACAAAAGAACCCGCCAAACCGGCTGCCGCCGCCACACCTGCCGTGATCCAGTGACGGCGCGCCATGCCACTGTCCTGCAAATCTTCGGTGAGAACGGCTTGTTTCTTTAAATTTTCTTGATCTGACATTCTTTTTCCATCAACTTCGTTCATTTAACCGGATCATGCATCAATCAAGCGCTGCACAGCCAAGGCATCACCACGTGGCGAGCGGCCCTGGGAATCAAGCTTCAAGGCACCTCGGACATCGTCGTATTCATTGATCAGCAAGTGCACGCCAATTTCTTCACCCAACTCTTTGCAGTAACTGTGGATGCTCAAGGCTTCCACAGGATCACCATGCAGGCCATTGACCGTTCGCGCTTCAAAGTCAACACCCTGGTTGATGAGCTCAATTTCGCACGATTTCTCATCATCGCAAAACAACTGCAAGTAAATGTCTGACAACCGGGTGGCCGTGCCATGCCACACCGCACCCCCCAAATAGGGTCTGAAATCTTGCAAGCGCTTCATCCACATCAAAGCGTGCTGACGCAATGCCAACAATTCGGCAGCTTGGGTGTCCGCGCAAAACACGGCAATGTATTCATGCACCTGCGCTTCAACTTGATCGTTGTTGGGCAGGGGTGTTCTTGGCGGCAAGCCCAGCATTTTCAAGGCGCGGCGTTTGGCAGGCCCGTACTCCAAGCCCTCCTCCACCACACATTGCGCAGCCGAGGCTGCAATTTCATCTGTTAAATCTGCCATGACGCCATTGTGCACCGCCTAAAATCTCCCTATGCATATACATATATTGGGCATTTGCGGCACCTTCATGGGAGGCTTGGCCGCCTTGGCAAGAGAAGCGGGACATCGCGTCACAGGCTGTGACGCTGGCGTCTATCCCCCCATGAGCGACCAACTGGAAGCCTTGGGCATTGAGTTGATTGAAGGCTTTGGGGCTGAGCAAATGCGCCTTCAACCCGATTTGTACGTGGTCGGCAACGTGGTCAGCCGCAGCCGATTACCCTCGGGCGAGCCCAAGTTTCCCTTGATGGAAGCCATTTTGGAATCTGGCGCTCCCTACACCAGTGGCCCCCAGTGGTTGGCAGAACACGTGCTGCAAGGTCGCCATGTGCTGGCTGTTGCTGGCACCCACGGCAAAACCTCCACCACCTCCATGCTGACATGGATCTTGGAAGCTGCCGGTCTCACGCCAGGCTTCTTGGTGGGTGGCGTGCCCTTGAACTTTGGTGTGTCAGCACGCCTTGGCCAACTGGCCAACGGCCACTCGCGCCCCTACTTCGTGATCGAAGCAGATGAATACGACACAGCTTTTTTCGACAAGCGCAGCAAGTTCGTGCACTACCGTCCTCGCACCGCCATCTTGAACAATTTGGAGTTTGACCACGCCGATATCTTTGACAACCTCCAAGCCATTGAACGTCAGTTTCACCACTTGGTGCGCACGGTGCCAGGTCAAGGTCGCTTGGTGGTCAATGGTCTGGAAGAGAGTTTGACGCGTGTCTTGGCGCAAGGTTGCTGGAGTGAGGTCCGCAGCTTTGGCACGGCCGTCAGTGACTTTTCAGCGCTGGGCGAACCCAGTGATTTTGAAGTCTTGCACCAAGGTCACAAAGTAGCGCACGTGCAATGGTCGCTGGGCGGCGTGCACAACCAGCACAACGCATTGGCCGCCATTGCAGCGGCCGAACATGCAGGTGTCTCACCCGATGTGGCCGCCAAAGCTTTGTCGAGTTTTCAAAATGTGAAGCGCCGCATGGAAGTGCGCGGTACCGTGGCGGGTGTGACGGTCTACGATGACTTTGCGCATCACCCCACCGCCATTCGCACCACCCTCGATGGCTTGCGCCGACAAGTCGGTCAAGCGCGCATCCTGGCCATCTTCGAGCCGCGCAGCAACACCATGAAACTGGGCACCATGAAATCGCAACTGCCTTGGAGCTTGGAACAAGCCGATTTGTCCTTTTGTCACAGCGGTGGCTTGGACTGGGATGCCCACGCGGCCTTGGCCGAGATGGGGGCCAAAGCACAAGTGGCCAGCACCATTGAGGACTTGGTCAAACAAGTGCTTGCCGCTGCGAAACCTGGCGACCATTTGCTGTGCATGAGCAATGGCGGCTTTGGCGGTATTCACGACAAGCTCTTGAAGGCATTGAAGTCTGCATAAAAAAAGCGCCTGAACACAGGCGCTTTTGAAGCATTGGCACGGTCCTTGTCTAAAAGTTCCGCGTCCTTTGCATTTATTTTTGTCGACGTGCCAACACGGCTTTGGACAGCGTCTCCAACACCTTCTCGCTGTCAGGCCAACCAATGCACGCATCGGTGATGCTTTGCGCGTACTTCAATGCGCTGGGGTCGTCTTTGCCAGGCGTGAATTTTTGCGCACCCCCTTCTAAGTGGCTTTCCACCATCACACCAAAAATCTGATGTGAGCCTTTGCTGATTTGCGCTGAAATGTCATTCGTCACATCCACTTGACGCTCATGCTGCTTGCTGCTGTTGGCATGGCTGCAATCGATCATCAAGGTGGGCTTCAGTTTGGCTGCCACCAAGTCTTTGCAAGCTGCATTGACACTGGCTTCATCGTAATTGGGCGCTTTGCCGCCGCGCAAAATCACATGGCAATCGGGATTGCCTTGGGTTTGCACAATCGCCACTTGACCGTTCTTGTGAACCGACAAAAAGTGGTGGCCACGCTCGGCGGCTTGAATGGCGTCGGTGGCAATTTTGATGTTGCCATCGGTGCCATTTTTAAAGCCGATGGGTGCCGACAAACCCGAAGCCAATTCGCGGTGCACTTGGCTTTCGGTGGTGCGTGCGCCGATGGCGCCCCAGCTGATCAAATCGCCAATGTACTGAGGCGAAATCACATCCAAGAACTCACTGCCTGCAGGCAAGCCTTGGCGGTTGATTTCAATCAGCAACTGACGTGCAATGCGCAAACCTTCGTCAATGCGGAAGCTCTCGTCCAAGTAGGGGTCATTGATCAAACCCTTCCAACCCACTGTGGTACGGGGCTTTTCAAAGTAGACACGCATCACAATTTCCAAGGTGTCTTGGTATTTGTCGCGCAAAGGCTTCAGACGACGTGCGTAATCCAAAGCGGCTGCGGGGTCGTGAATCGAGCAAGGACCAATGACCACCAGCAGACGGTCGTCTTTGCCGGCCATGATGTTGTGAATCTTGCGACGCGTTTGTGAAATGAGCGTTTCCACCGCCGTTCCCGTGATCGGGAAAAAGCGCATCAAATGCTCAGGCGGCGGCAACACGGTGATGTCCTTGATGCGTTCGTCATCGGTTTGCCCAGTGCGATCTGTGGGGTTCGCATAACGAGGCTCCGAATTGGCTTTGGCTTTGGTGTTCATCGTGTGCTCCTGTTCAAAAATAAAAATGGTTTCGGTGAGATGCAAAAAAAAACCGCCGGGGGTTGAGTCCGGCGGTTGGTAGAGGGGTTCAGTGACTTATGCGCTGGCCTCTCGTCCGCCTAGGACTGAGAATGCAAAATAAAAGCTAAAAAAGCTCAAGCGCGTATTCATTGGTTTGGAATGTAGCACAAGTTTTTGGCAGTTTTCTGACAAGAAATCTAAGAAAAACCCTCTTAAGCCGTGCCGCCCACGGTCAAACCTTCAATTCGCAAGGTGGGTTGGCCCACGCCAACAGGCACACTTTGACCTTCTTTGCCACACACACCCACACCCGAGTCAAGGCGCATGTCGTTGCCAATCATGCTGACGTGTTTCAGGCATTCGGGGCCACTGCCCACCAAGGTCGCGCCCTTCACAGGGTATTGAATCTTGCCGTTTTCAACCCAATAGGCTTCACTGGCAGAGAACACAAACTTGCCGCTGGTGATGTCCACTTGGCCACCGCCAAAGTTGGTGGCGTACAAGCCTTTCTTGATGCTGGCCACAATTTCTTCAGGCGCTTTGTCGCCACCCAACATGTAGGTGTTGGTCATGCGCGGCATGGGAATGTGCGCATAGCTTTCACGGCGACCGTTGCCTGTAGGCTTCACACCCATCAAGCGCGCGTTCATGGCGTCTTGGATGTAGCCTTTCAAAATGCCGTCTTCGATCAGCACATTGCGCTGGCTAGCGCAGCCTTCATCGTCCACATTCAAAGAGCCACGGCGATCAGAAATGGTGCCATCGTCCAGCACGGTGACGCCTTTGGCTGCCACGCGTTTGCCAATCATGCCACTGAAAGCGCTGGAGCCTTTGCGGTTGAAATCGCCTTCTAAGCCATGACCAATGGCCTCGTGCAACAAGACACCAGGCCAACCTGGGCCCAAGACGACGGTCATCACGCCAGCAGGCGCAGGTCGTGCGTCCAAGTTGGTGAGGGCTGCATGCACGGCATCGTCCACATAAGCATTGACCATGGCATCGTCAAAATAAGCCATGCCAAATCGGCCACCGCCACCGCCACTGCCAACCTCGCGTCGGCCATTTTGTTCAGCAATGACCGTGACCGACAAGCGGACCAAGGGTCGCACATCGGCGGCCAAGGTGCCATCGGCACGCGCCACCATGACCACATCGTATTCACTGGCCAAACCCGCCATGACTTGCACTACGCGGGGGTCTTTGGCACGCGCCAATTGCTCTACTTTTTCTAGCAACTGGACTTTGTCAGTGCTGTTGAGCGAGCTGATGGGGTCAAGAGAGGGGTACAGCGAGCGCATGCCCGCAATTTTGCGCGGGGTCACTTTGGCTTTTTTATTTTGGTTGGCCTGTGCAATGGCACGCACCGTTTGCGCAGCATCCATCAAGGAAGCTTCTGAAATGTCATCAGAGTATGCAAAGGCCGTTTTTTCACCCGCAACGGCGCGAACACCCACGCCTTGGTCGATGCTGAAACTGCCCGTTTTCACAATGCCCTCTTCAAGGCTCCAGCCTTCTGCACGGGTGTATTGGAAATACAAATCGGCGTCGTCAACCTTGTGGGCCTGAATGGCGTTCAAGGCCTTGGCCAAATGGGTTTCGTCCAAGCCAAAAGGCTCGAGCAACAAGGACCTGGCTGTGGCCAGACGTTCAAGAGTGGGTTCACGTGAAATCATGCTGCCATTGTAGGCAAGCTCAGAAGGCCCTGCTGAACACCGGTCAGCTGGCCTTGTGAGTTTCACGCGCTTAGGTTTGAACCAGACGTTTGGCTTTGGCAATGGACATCAAAATGCCCAAGCCCAAACCCAATGTGACCATGGCGGTGCCGCCATAGCTGATGAAAGGCAAAGGCACGCCCACCACAGGCAGGATGCCACTGACCATGCCCATGTTGACAAAGGCATAGGTGAAGAAAATCATGCTGACACTGCCGGCCAACAAACGGGTGAACAAGGTGGGCGCCTCTTTGGCAATGACCAAACCGCGGAACACCAAAAAGAAGAAGCAGATGATTAAAAGGAAGGTGCCGAGCAGGCCAAACTCTTCCGAAAAAGCCGCAAAGATAAAGTCGGTGGTGCGCTCGGGAATGAACTCCAAGTGGGTTTGCGTGCCCTGCATGAACCCCTTGCCCCAAAAGCCGCCCGAACCAATGGCAATCATGCCTTGAATGATGTGAAAGCCTTTGCCCAAGGGGTCTCGCGCTGGGTCGAGCAAGGTGCAAACGCGCTGCCGTTGGTACTCGTGCAAAACCTTCCAATCTACCCCTTCAGCGCACAACTGCGTTTCAAACGCCACCAGCAAACTCAATCCAATCAAGCCCAGCAAGACCGGCGGCAAGATCAAGCGCCAACTCAAACCTGCAAAAAACAGCACGGCCACACCCGTGCTGAGCACCAGCAAAGCAGTTCCCAAATCGGGCTGACGCATGATCAGTCCCACTGGCACCATCAACAACAAAGCTGCCACCAAGAAATCAAGCGGTCGAAGTTGGCCTTCCCGCTTTTGGAACCACCAAGACAGCATCAGGGGCATGGCAATTTTGAGAATTTCGCTGGGCTGAATGACCACACCGACGTTGAGCCAGCGCCGCGCACCCTTCTTGGTGATACCAAAAATGGCCACGGCAATCAACAGCAGCACGCCCGCCGTATAAATGGGCACCGCCAAGGTCATTAGCCGCTGCGGTGGAATTTGCGCCACCACAAACATGATGGTGCCGGCAATCAGCATGTTGCGCCCATGGTCGACAAAACGCGTGCCATGGTCGTAGCCCGAGGAGTACATGATGAGCATGCCCGCGCAGGCCAGCACAAAGACCGCAAAGGCCAATGGCCCGTCAAAACCTTCAAACAAATGAAGGAAGCGAGACGACCAACTGGGTTTTTCGATGACACGGGACATGGCCGAATTATCCTTTGCTTCGGCAGATTTAGGCGCTTTCACCCTAAATTTGAACCACCTCAGGCTTGCCCAAGGGCCTGCGCATGGGACAATTGCGCTCATGTTTTTATTGTTTGAAGAAGCTGGCAAATTTGTTGCCGGACGCGTCTTGTCAGAGGCAGAAGCCTCGGTGCAAGTGGAATTGGACAGCGGCAAGCGGGTCAAAGTCAAAGGCGCCAATGTGCTTTTGAAATTTGACAAGCCAGCACCAGCCCAACTCTTGGCAGACGCTGCCACCATCAGCCAAAGCATTGAGCTTGATTTGGCGTGGGAATTCGCGCCCGACACCGAGTTCGGTTTTGCCGAAGTGGCCCGCGAGTATTTCAATGCAGATGCCACCACCGCGCAGCAGGTGGGGGCCCTCATTCGCCTCTACGAAGCGCCACATTATTTTCGCCGTGCTGGCAAAGGCCGATTCAAAAAGGCCTCTGCCGAAACAGTGCAATTGGCTTTGGCAGGGATAGAGAAGAAAAAACAAATTCAAGCGCAGATTGAAAGTTGGTCGCACGAACTGATGGCGGGTCAATGCCCTGCCCCCATCAAAGAGCAGCTCTACAAAATTTTGTTCCGCCCCGACAAGAATGCACCCGAATACAAAGCGGTGGTCGAGGCCAGTCGTGCCAGCCAAACGGCGCCGCTGACTTTGCTGCAAAACGCCGGTGCCATTGCCAGCGCCTATGACTTTCATTGGCAACGCTTTTTGTTTGACAACTTCCCCAAGGGCACTGGCTTTCCCAAATTGGAGGCGCCTGCCATTGCGCAGGAATTGCCATTGGCCAACGTACAGGCCTACTCCATCGACGATTCACAAACCACTGAAATCGACGATGCCTTGTCTTTGCAAGGGCTGGGCTCCGGCCAAGTGGTGGTGGGCATTCACATTGCCGCCCCTGGCTTGGCCATCGCGCCCAACAGCGCCATCGACAACGTGGGCCGCAACCGTTTGTCCACCGTCTACATGCCGGGCTACAAAATCACCATGCTGCCTGATGAAGTGGTGCAAAGCTACACCTTGGCCGAAGGCCAGGCCTGCCCAGCGGTGTCGCTGTACGTCACGTTGGACGAAGCCACGCTCAGCATTCAACACACCGAAACCAAATTGGAGCGCGTGCCCATCAACGCCAATTTGCGCCACGATCAACTCGATCAATGGGTGACACAAGCTTGGTTAGAGGATGCTGCACCCGCAGCCCGTGAAGGTGAACCCCAACTGCCGATTGCGCACAGCGAATTGGCATTTTTCTGGCGCTTGGCACAACACCTCAAGGCGGGCCGCGAAGTGGTGCGCGGCAAGCCCGAGAATTTCAACCGCCCCGACTACAACTTCCGTTTGGTCCGTGACAACAAAGACACGCCGCCCACAGGTCAAGAGTCGGTGCAGATTTCGGTACGCCAACGCGGCGCGCCCCTCGACTTGATCGTGGCCGAGGCCATGATCTTGGCCAACAGCACATGGGGCCAATGGCTGGCCAGTTTGGGCGTTCCAGCCATCTACCGCAGCCAAGCCAGCATGGCACCCGGCGTCAAAGTGCGCATGGGCACCAAGGCCCTGCCGCATGCTGGCATTGGCGTGCCTGCGTATGCGTGGAGCACTTCACCCTTGCGCCGTTACACCGACTTGGTTAATCAATGGCAAATCATTGCCTGCGCCCAACACGGCGCCACAGCGGCATTGGCCGCCCCCTTCAAACCGAAGGATGCACAACTGTTTGCCATCATCAGTGCCTTTGATGCGGCCTACACCGCTTACAACGGCTACCAATCCGGCATGGAGCGCTTTTGGACATTGCAATACCTGAAGCAAGAAAACATCACGGAAGTGGTGGCCAGTTTGGTCAAAGAAATGGCGGGTGGCAGTTGGTTGGTGCGCGCAGACCACCTGCCACTGATGCTCACTGTCATGGGCGCATCAGGCTTGACGCGGGGTGACAAGGTCAAGGTTCAATTGGGCGCCATCGATGCCATGGCGCTGGACGTCAGTGGCACCGTCATCGAGAAAATCATCAGCGAACATTCTGAAGCCGAGGACAGCGAGGCAAGTTTGGATGAGGCCATGGAAGATCTGGATGAAGCGGCCACAGGCCCCATTGCCATTGCGCTGAACGTCAACGAGGCGCCCGCCGAAGAATAATTCATGTCGACGTCAACCGCACCTTTTTCTGCAAGCACTTCGCACCGCACCTTGGTGTGGGCTTTGGGTGTTTCGGTGCTGGTGCATGCGGCACTGCTCACCTTGAAATGGGTCTCGCCTGCCACCTTTGATCGCATGTTTGAAACCAACACTTTGGAAGTGGTGTTGGTCAATTCACGCAGCACCAACGCGCCCGATGCACCCTTGGCATTGGCGCAGGTCAATTTGGCAGGCGGTGGTCAAGTGCCAGGAACCGCGATCCAAAGCAGCCCTTTCAGTGCCAATGTGCAAGATCAAAACGGCCAAGAGTTGCAGCAAGTTGAGAAAAAAATTGAGACGCTGAAAAACGAACAAGTGCGGCTCATCGAACAACTCAAGCAAGAGTTGTCACAGCTCAGCAACCAAGCGCCAAGCGCGGCCAGTGACGGCAAGACCGATGCCGTGATTGAGCGCAAACACCAGCTCGCCAGCCAGTTGGCGCAAATTGAAAAGCAATCACAAGCTCTGCAAGGCGGTCCCAAAAAACGCTACATTGGCCCTGCCACCCAAGAAGTTTCCTTTGCGCGTTACTACGACAAGATGCGTCGCACCATCGAACTCACAGGGACAGAAAATTTTCCGCAAGCGGGCGGCGAAAAACTCTACGGCAGCCTCACCATGGTCATCACCCTCGATGCCAAAGGCCGTGTGCTTGAAACTGAAATTGCCAGTGCATCTGGCAAACCCCTGCTAGACAAACGCGCGCAAGCCATCGTGCGCGGTGCCTCACCCTTTGATGCATTCACGCCAGAGATGAAACGTCAAGCGGACCAATTGGTGGTGGTGTCACGCTTTCACTTTGCGCGCGATGAAACCCTAGAAACCAACATGTTGGCACCTCAAAACAGTGCCGCTTCAGCTCGCTCAACACCCATTCAACGAACCCCATAAGCGATTGAATTGCATGGACACGTACTGCGTTTTCGGCCACCCCATTGAACACAGCAAATCGCCGTGGATTCACGCACGTTTTGCACAGCTGACCGATCAAAGTATGGTGTATCACAAGACAAAAGCGCCGCTGGACGGATTTGCCAACAGCTTGCATGCCTTCCAACACCAAGGCGGCAAAGGTTGCAACGTCACCTTGCCCTTCAAAACAGAAGCTGCGGCATTGGCCACCCACTGCAGTCCCCGTGTGCTTCTGGCGCAAGCTTGCAACACCTTGAAATTTGACGGACAAACCATCTATGGCGAGAACACCGACGGCTTAGGCTTGGTCACCGACTTGGTCCGCAACGCGGGCTGTCAGCTTCAAGGCA
This sequence comes from Limnohabitans sp. Hippo4, assembly GCF_003063605.1. Classification (NCBI taxonomy): domain Bacteria; kingdom Pseudomonadati; phylum Pseudomonadota; class Betaproteobacteria; order Burkholderiales; family Comamonadaceae; genus Limnohabitans; species Limnohabitans sp. Hippo4. Next base: position 90,400 of record NZ_NESE01000005.1, read on the forward strand.
AAAGCGTTTTGTTGATTGGTGCGGGCGGTGCCGCAGCAGGCGTCTTGGGGCCCCTGCTGTGCGAAAAACCGCGCCAACTCTGGGTCACCAATCGAACGGCCGAGAAAGCCACGGAACTGGTGCAACGGCATACCACATTGGCCTCTGAGCAAGGGGTCGAGTGCCAGGCCTTGAGTTTGCAACACGAAGGGCTGTTCAGTCAGTCCTTTGATGTGGTGATCAATGCGTCCAGCAGTAGCTTGCATCAAGGCGAAGTGCCCGTGCCTCACAGCGTTCTCAAACAAGGCGGTATGGCTTGCGATTTGATGTACGGTCCTGCGGCACAAAGCTTCATGCAATGGGCCACTGCACACGGCGCACAAGCGCGTGATGGGCTGGGCATGCTGGTCGAGCAAGCCGCCGAATCCTTCTATGTCTGGCGTGGCGTCCGCCCACCTACAGCACCTGTTTTGGCCGAGCTGCGCGCCTTGTTGGCGCAGTCCTGATCTTCTCTTTCAACAACGTCATTCATGCGCTACGCACTCTACGCATTCAAACAATGGCTTTTGTTGCTATTGGCTGGCTTCGTCTTGTTGCAATTGTTTTTCATTGGACGCGTGGGTTTCATGGCGGTGGTCGATCCCTCCTCTACCGCATTTGAACGTTCACAAGCCTGGCAAATTGTGAGCAGCCAAGGTCGCTTGTTGTGGCGCCAAACTTGGATGCCTTCTGAGCAAATCGCCAAACCGCTCAAACGCGCCGTGCTGGCCTCCGAAGACAGCGCCTTCACCAGCCACAACGGCGTGTGGTGGGATGCTGTGGAAAAAGCGTGGAGCAAAAATGCCAAAGCCCAAGCCAAACTAGAAGCGCAGGCTGCGCAAAAGAAAAATGGCAAAGTGGCGGCCCCCAAAATTGTGGGCGGCTCTACCATCACCCAGCAATTGGCCAAAAATCTATTGCTCAGTGGCGAGCGAACCCTGATTCGCAAAGGCCAAGAATGGGTCATCACGGTGGCCTTGGAAAGCTTCTTGTCCAAAAAGAAAATCCTCACGCTCTACCTGAACCATGTGGAATGGGGCAACGGCGTGTTTGGCGCAGAAGCAGCAGCGCGGCATTATTTTCAAAAGTCTGCCAGCCAGCTCACCGAATGGGAGGCTGCCCGCTTGGCCGTGATGCTGCCGCGACCCCGCTACTTTGAAAAGCTGCCGCAATCGGTCTACCTCAGCGACCGTGCGCAAACCATCATGGCGCGCATGAACGATGTTGCGGTACCCTGAGTCACCTCTCACCCTCTAGCCATCACAATCCACCCATGAGAATTCTTGGCATTGACCCCGGCCTTCAAACCACTGGTTTTGGTGTGATTGATGTGGACGGCTCCAAACTGACCTATGTGGCCAGTGGCGTCATTCGCACGGACAAAGTTCAGCAAGGCAACTTGCCCAATCGCTTGAAGGTGATTTACGACGGCATTGTCGAAATCAACCAGCGCTACCAACCCAACGCAGCCTCGGTCGAAATTGTGTTCGTCAACGTCAATCCGCAAGCCACCTTGCTACTGGGACAAGCGCGCGGTTGTTGCGTCACAGCTTTGGTGACGTGCAATTTGCCTGTGGCCGAGTACACCGCTTTGCAAATGAAAAAGGCCATCACCGGACATGGCCGTGCCGCCAAGTCACAAATTCAAGAGATGGTGAAACGCATGCTGAAGTTGCCTTCGGTGCCGGGTCCCGATGCAGCCGATGCGCTGGGTTTGGCCATCACGCATGCGCATGCCAGTCCGTCCATGAACAAGCTGGCGGCATTGGATGTGCTCAATCGCAAGACCCACGGCATGTACCGTGATGGGCGAAGCCATTAAGCAGCCCAGCCATTCAGCAACTGAACCCATTAGCAGTTGCCTCATTGCGCAAGTCCGCTTGAAGGCTATCTGTCAGAGCTGTTTTACTTGGGCATGACCATGCGGTCGCGCTTGGCCAACTCGGGGAAGAACTTCACTGCAGCCACGGCCACACCCACTGTGGCCAAGCCCCCAAAAATCGCAGAGCCAACGGGCCCCCACATGGCTGCTGTCGTACCCGACTCAAACTCGCCCAACTGATTGGAAGCACCAATGAAAATCGAGTTGACGGCGGCAACACGGCCGCGCATGTCATCGGGTGTTTCCAGTTGCAGCAACGTCAGGCGCGTCACCACGCTGACGTTGTCTGCAGCGCCGGCCACCATCAAAGCCGCCATCGACAACACAAAGTGCGTTGAGATGCCAAATACAAAATTGGCCAAACCAAACACGCCCACGGCAATCAACATCCAACGGCCCACGCGCCGCTCGATGGGCCACTGCGTTAAAACGACCGCCATCAACAAAGCACCCACAGCAGGTGATGAACGCAAGAGTCCTAAGCCTTCAGGGCCTGTGTGCAAAATGTCTTTGGCATAAATGGGCAAGAGCGCTGTGACGCCTCCCAGCAGCACAGCAAATAAATCCAAGGCAATGGCGCCCAACAAGACCTTGTGATGCCACACAAAGTGAGCACCTGCCAACACGCTGCGCAAATCAGCGGCTGCTTTGGAAGGCTTGTGGTCGTAGCGAACGGTCAAGGCCAATAAAAAAGCAATGAACAAACAGGCTGCACATGTGACATACACCGCATTCACATGCATGGCGTACAAAATACCGCCCAGCGCAGGCCCGCCAATGACGGCTGTTTGTACGCCTGTGGAACTCAAGGCCACTGCGCGTTGCAAAAGATGACTGGGCACCAAGTGCGGCGTAAGTGCTTGTTGTGTGGGCATTTGAAAAGAGCGCACCATGCCCAGCACAGCTGAGATGAACAACACCAACTCGCGCGTGACTTGATCGGTGGCGGTGCCCCAAACCAACAAACCGGCTACGGCTGTTTGGACCAGCATGCACGTGGCGTAGATGTGGACCTTGTGAACACGGTCCACAATTTGCCCAGCAGGCAATGTCAAGATCAGCGCGGGCACAAATTGAAACAATCCCACCAAACCCAGGTCCCAGGCACTGCCCGTGATTTCGTACATGTGCCAGGCCAAAGCCACCATCAACATTTGCGTGGCCAAGATACCGGCCAAACGCGCCAGCCAAAAACGCAAGAAGGGTTGGTGCGACAGCAAATCGCGCAAAGAAGACTGGGCAGCCGTGTTCATGCCTTGCAATTACCAAGCACGCACAGGCAAGGCAAATCCTTCGGGTGCTTTTTTGACATCGTCAAAGCTGACGATTTCATAGGCATCGGGTTGATCGAGCAAGGCGCGAAGCAATTGGTTGTTCATGGCATGGCCAGAACGGAAAGCGGTGTAGCTGGCAATGAAAGGTTTGCCAATGATGTACAGGTCCCCCATGGCGTCCAAAATTTTGTGCTTCACGAACTCGTCGTCGTAACGCAAACCATCGCTGTTCAAGACCTTGTAGTCGTCCATCACAATGGCATTGTCCAAGCCACCACCCAAGGCCAAGCCATTGGAGCGCAGCATTTCAACGTCTTTGGTGAAACCAAAAGTGCGGGCCCGTGCAATGTCGCGGGCATAGACATCGCGCCCCATGTCAAACACCACTTGCTGACCTGTGGAGTCGACTGCGGGATGCTTAAATTCAATTTCAAAGCTCAGGCGATAACCGTCGTAGGGTTCTAGTTTGGCCCACTTGACGTTCTCGCCTTGACCTTCACGCACTTCAACGGTTTTGAGCACGCGGATGAATTTTTTCGGTGCTTTTTGAAGTTCGATGCCAGCGCTTTGCAACAAAAACACAAAGGAAGAAGCCGAGCCATCCAAGATGGGCACTTCTTCAGCCGTGATGTCGATGATCAGGTTGTCAATGCCCAAGCCTGCGCAGGCAGACATCAAATGTTCAACCGTGTGCACCTTGGCTTGGCCACTGGAAATGGTGGAGGCCAATCGCGTGTCTGTGACGCTGAGTGCATTGATGTGGATGTCGACAGGTTCGGCCAAATCGACACGCCGAAACACAATGCCGGTGTCGACTGGCGCAGGCCTCAGGGTCAGCTCAACCCGTTGACCGCTGTGCAAACCCACACCCACGGCCTGGGTGAGGGTTTTAAGGGTTCTTTGAGCAAGCATGGGTTGATTTTAAATTCTCAAGCCCAAGCTTGCACAAAGAGGGTTTTGCAGACCCACTCTGACGCGATGCCAATTGAAAATCAGTCAGCTTGCTTGCGCAAGAAGGCTGGAATTTCAATGTCGTCCATGCCAGCAGAGGCCATACCGTCGACTTTGGCAGCAGCCTGCGTGCGGTTGGTGCGCCACACGCTTGGTGTGTTCAAACGGCCATAGTCACCACCCAAGGCGGCGTTTTGACCACCCAGTGTGGGGGACACAGCATCGCCAGTGTCTACAGTGAAAGGCACGTTGTCGGTACCTGTGCGCAAAACTTGCAATGGAGGCGCTGTACGGCGAGCACCTTGGCTTGACAAGCCAGTGGCCACCACGGTCACGCGAATTTCGTCGCCGAGGCTTTCGTCATAAGCTGTACCGTAAATGACGTGTGCGCTTTCAGAAGCATAGGCACGGATGGTGTTCATGGCTTGCTTGGACTCGCTCAATTTGAGGGAGCCTTTGGCCGCACTGATCAACACCAACACGCCTTTGGCGCCAGACAAGTCGATGCCTTCGAGCAATGGGCAAGCCACCGCTTGCTCAGAAGCAATGCGTGCACGGTCTGGGCCACTGGCAGAAGCCGTACCCATCATGGCTTTGCCGGGTTCGCCCATGACAGTGCGCACGTCTTCAAAGTCGACGTTCACGTGGCCAGGTACGTTGATGATTTCTGCAATACCGCCCACCGCATTTTTGAGCACGTCATTGGCGTGCGCAAAAGCTTCGTCTTGGGTCATGTCTTCGCCGCCTGGCAATTCCATCAGCTTTTCATTGAGCACCACGATCAATGAATCGACGTTGGCTTCGAGTTCGGCCAAACCTGCTTCGGCGCTTTGCATGCGGCGACCGCCTTCAAAGTCGAAAGGCTTGGTGACCACACCCACGGTCAGGATGCCCATCTCTTTAGCAACACGTGCGATCACTGGTGCAGCGCCAGTGCCTGTGCCGCCGCCCATACCGGCTGTGATGAACAACATGTGTGCACCTTCGATGGCCGCGCGAATGTCTTCCACAGCCTCTTCTGCTGCATCACGGCCTTTTTCTGGTTTGCTACCTGCACCCAAACCGGTATGACCCAGCTGGATAAAGCGGTGCGCTGCGCTGCGTGCCAATGCTTGTGCATCGGTGTTGGCGCAAATGAATTCAACGCCTTGAACGTTGCGCTCGATCATGTGCTCAACAGCGTTGCCGCCGCCGCCGCCCACGCCGATCACTTTGATTTGCGTTCCTTGATTGAACTCTTCGACTTGGATCATTTCAATGCTCATGGTGCTCTCCTAAAACTGTTGCAGTTGCCTGAATATTTAATTTTGAAAATTTTATTTTTATGGGTTTAAAAGGGTTTCAACATCGCTGATGTGGACTCCCCCTTGCCAAGTAAAGTTTGCGCCAATCCATCAGAAGTTACCCACGATGAAATCTTTGAAGCGAGTGAAGGCGTTGTTCATCGAACCCTTCTTCTGCGAAACTTTGAAGCCACGCAAGCGGGCCAAACGGGCTTCTTCCATCAGGCCCATCACGGTGGCCACGCGGGGCTGGCTGACCATGTCAGACAGCGCGCCGTTGTATTTGGGAACGCCGCGGCGAACGGGCTTCAAGAAAATGTCTTCGCCCAGTTCCACCATGCCGGGCATCACTGCGCTTCCGCCAGTGAGCACAATGCCGGACGACAAGACCTCTTCGTAACCAGATTCGCGAATGACTTGCTGAACCAGCGAGAAGATTTCTTCAACGCGGGGTTCAATCACGCCGGCCAAAGCTTGCTTAGACAACATGCGCGGTGCGCGATCGCCCAAGCCGGGCACTTCCACTTGAGCTTCGGGATCGGCCAACAATTGTTTGGCACAACCGCTTTCGACCTTGATGTCTTCTGCATCTTTGGTAGGGGTGCGCAAAGCCATGGCAATGTCGCTGGTGATCAAATCGCCTGCAATCGGGATCACCGCCGTGTGGCGAATGGCGCCGTTGGTGAAAATGGCCACGTCGGTGGTGCCAGCGCCAATGTCTACGCAGGCCACACCCAACTCACGCTCGTCTTCGGTCAACACCGCCAAGCTGGAAGACAAAGGATTGAGCAGCAACTGGTCCACTTCCAAGCCGCACCGACGCACGCACTTGATGATGTTTTCTGCGGCGCTTTGAGCGCCGGTCACGATGTGCACCTTGGCTTCAAGGCGCATGCCGCTCATGCCAATGGGCTCTTTCACATCTTGGCCATCAATCACAAATTCTTGCGGTGCGACCAACAACAAACGCTGGTCCGTGGAGATGTTGATGGCACGCGCTGTTTCAACCACGCGCGCCACATCGGCTGGCGTTACTTCTTTGTCTTTAACCGCCACCATGCCACTTGAATTCAAACCGCGAATGTGGCTTCCAGTGATGCCGGTGTTGACGCGTGTGATTTTGCAATCCGCCATCAACTCGGCTTCTTTCAAAGCTTGCTGAATACTTTGCACCGTGGCGTCGATGTTGACCACCACGCCGCGTTTCAAACCATTACCTGGGGCCACGCCCATGCCTGCCAGTTTCAATTCTCCACCTGGCATGACCTCGGCCACGACGACCATGACCTTGGACGTGCCAATGTCGAGACCGACCACCAAATCTTTGTATTCTTTTGCCATATGTCCAACCGTTCTTGTCTATATCTTCAATCGATCAAGGTTTTTTCAAACCATCTACCGCCAAAGTGCTGACGCCCCGCAACCTCAAGGCGTAACCACTTTCATAACGCAAATCTGCCGACAACAATGACGTAGTGGTGCGGCCGTAGCGTGACGCCACCTGGGTCAATGTTTTCGAAAACAGTTTCAATCTGTCACCCAACTCTTGTTGCGTGCCTTGCCCCAATTCCAAGCTGGCACCCGACTCAAGTTGCGCAGACCAACTGCCGCGCTGACTGAGCTCCAACTTATCCAGTGGCATGTCCATCTTGGCCATCAAAGGCTTGAGGTACTGGAACATTTCCCACACCGTTTTCGCCTGCGACTCGGGCCCTTTCAGGGTGGGCAATGCATCGCTGTCCACATCGTCGGCATTGACTTCAAACACGGCACCTTCGGCACTTAAAAACTTGCCATCACCTTCAGTGCCCCATTGCGCCACAGGCTGGAATTCATCCAAGGTGACCGACAAACGGTTGGGAAATTCGCGGCGAACCAGTGCCGAACGAATCCAAGGAATTTGCTCAAAGGCTTGACGGGCTTGCAGCAAATTCAAAGTGAAGAAGTTGCCTGTCAGTTGCGGCAACACATTGGCACGCAATGTCACCGCATTGCTGTGTGTCACATTGCCGCGCACCGTGATGCCTTGAATGGAGAAAGCCGGATGGCGCAGCAACCAGCCAATGCCACTGGCCACGCACATGATGAGGGCCAGGGCAAACATCAATCCTGACGTCCATTGCATCAAGCGCACATCCATGGGCAAGACCAGCGGCTTTTTCATGCCAAGCCCCCAGCTGATGAAGAGTGCTCAAGACCCGCATGGGCCAACAAGTGCATGCACAGGCTTTCGTAATCCATGCCCGCAGCTTTGGCTGACATGGGCACCAAAGAGTGACCCGTCATGCCGGGTGAGGTGTTAATTTCTAGCAAATAAGGCTTGCGACTTTGCGCATCGATCATCACATCGACACGGCCCCATCCTTTGCAGCCCAGCACTTGGTAGGCCTTCACCACAAGGGCTTGAATGGCCTTTTCTTCAGATTCGGGCAAACCAGACGGCACCAAGTACTGCGTGTCGTCGGTGAAATATTTGTTTTGGTAATCGTAATTACCGGCGGGCGCCACAATGCGGATCACGGGCAAGGCCTGGGCTGTTTCGCCTTCACCCAACACAGGGCACGTGACCTCATCGCCAGCAATGAACTGCTCGCACAGCACATCGGTATCGCATGCTGCGGCAGCCTTCAGGGCTTGAGGCAATTCGCTGGCCTGCGTAACTTTGGCCACACCAATCGACGAGCCTTCTCTCGCTGGTTTCACGATGAGGGGCAAGCCCAAAGTTTGAATCACATGGGCTTGCGCCTGCTCACCCAAATTGTCTTGCTTGAGCAAGACATAACGAGGGGTGGGAACATCCTCAGACAACCACACGCGTTTGGTCATGGTTTTGTCGATGGCGATGCTAGAGGCCATGACGCCAGAGCCGGTGTAGGGGATGCCCAGCAATTCGAGTGCGCCTTGCACTGTGCCGTCTTCACCGAAGCGGCCATGCAATGCAATGAAGCAGCGCTGGAAACCTTCTTTTTTGAGATCGGCCAAATTGCGTTCGGCAGGGTCGAAAGCATGGGCGTCGACACCGCGACTGCGCAGCGCATTGAGCACACCATTGCCAGACATGAAGGAGACTTCGCGCTCGGCTGATTGACCGCCCATCAGCACGGCCACTTTACCGAAATGGGCTGGTGCGTTGCTCATGCAACACCTCCCATTTTTTGAACTTGGGCAGGCACTGCGCCGATGGAGCCGGCACCCATGCAAATGACGATGTCACCGTCTTTTGCATTGTCAAAAATAGCCTGCGCCATGCCTTCAATTTTATCGACAAAAACGGGTTCAATTTTGCCTGCGATGCGTAAAGCACGAGATAAAGATCGACCGTCCGCTGCAACGATGGGCGCCTCACCTGCTGCATAAACTTCGGACAACAAAACGTGGTCGGCACCGTGGCTGATCACGCGCACAAAATCTTCAAAGCAATCGCGTGTTCGGCTGTAGCGATGCGGCTGAAATGCCAGCACCAAACGACGGCCTGGAAAGGCGCCGCGGGCCGCTGCCAAAGTGGCGGCCATCTCAACTGGATGGTGACCGTAATCGTCGATCAACGTGAAGCTTCCGGCTTGGTTCAACAGCTTCACTTCGCCATAGCGCTGGAAGCGGCGACCCACACCTTTGAAGTGGGCCAAGGCACGCTGAACCGCCGCGTCGTCCACACCCAATTCAACGGCCACCGAGATGGCGGCCAAGGCATTCAGCACATTGTGATCACCCGGCAAGTTCAGCACGATGGGCAAATCGGGCAAAACCACACCGTTGCGGCGTTGGACGGTGAAATGCATTTGACCGTTTTCGGCCCGAACATCCACCGCGCGGACTTGTGCGCCTTCTTTCATGCCGTAGGTGGTCACAGGCCTGGCCAGCTTGTCTTGGATGCTGCGCACGCCAGGGTCATCGCTGCACAAAATGGCCGTGCCGTAGAAGGGCATGCGGTGCAAAAATTCAACAAATGCCGACTTCAATTTTTCAAAGTCGTGGCCGTAGGTCTCCATGTGGTCGGCATCGATGTTGGTCACCACCGCCATCACAGGCAATAAATTCAAGAAAGAAGCGTCCGATTCGTCTGCTTCCACCACGATGTAGTCACCCGTTCCGAGCTTGGCATTGGTGCCCGCACTGTTCAAGCGACCGCCAATCACAAACGTGGGATCGAGTCCGCCTTCTGCCAACACGCTGGCCACCAAGCTGGTGGTGGTGGTTTTGCCGTGGGTGCCCGCAATGGCCACACCTTGCTTCATGCGCATCAACTCAGCGAGCATGACGGCGCGTGGCACCACTGGAATGTGGCGTGCCTTGGCCACCAGCACTTCAGGGTTGTCGGCTTTGACGGCCGTTGAAGTGACCACGGCGTCAGCGCCCTGAACGTTGTCTGCACTGTGGCCTACATGCGTTTGGATGCCCAATGCAGCCAAACGGCGCAAGGTGCTGCTGTCGGACAGATCAGAGCCCGAGATGGTGTAACCCAAATTCAACAATACTTCTGCAATGCCGCTCATACCGGCGCCACCGACGCCTATGAAGTGGATATGACGAATGGCGTGTTTCATGCGGCCAATGCCTCGCAAGCTGCCACCACTTCTTGAGTGGCTTGTGTCTTCTTCAAAGCCCATGCTTTTTCGGCACAGGCCAACAATTCTTCACGTGTCAGGCTGGCCAAACGGGCCGCCAAAGTTTCAGGCGTGAGCTGGGCTTGTGGCATCAGCCAGCCCGCACCCTGTTGAACCAAGAAATTCGCATTGGTCGTTTGGTGATCGTCCACCGCAAATGGGAATGGCACATAAATGGCAGCCGCACCTACCGCCGCAATTTCGGTCACGGTGCTGGCCCCAGAACGGCAAATGACCAGATCGGCATCGGCAAAGGCTTGTGCGGTGTCATCAATGAAAGGCGTCAGTTCTGCTTGCACGCCAGCTTGTTGGTAATGGTTGCGCAAGGCCTCAATTTGTTTGGCCCCACTTTGATGCACCACCACGGGCCGCTGATCTGCAGGCATCAAGGCCAGCGCTTGAGGCACGATTTCATTCAGGGCCTGTGCACCCAAACTGCCACCCACCACCCAAATTTTCAAAGGACCCGTGCGGCCCGCAAATCGGGCTGCAGGTGCAGGTTTGTTCAAGAAATTCTGACGCAAGGGATTGCCCACCCACACGCCTTTTTTCAGCACGTCTGGAAATGCGCAGTAGATGCGATCGGCCACACCGGCCAACACTTTGTTGGCCAAGCCCGCGACCGAGTTTTGCTCATGCAAGACCAAGGGCTTGCCCATCAGAACAGACATCATGCCGCCTGGGAAAGTGATGTAGCCACCCAAGCCCACCACCACGTGGGGCTGCACACGGCGAACCACTTGCAGACTTTGCCAAAATGCCTTGAGCAGACGCATAGGCAGCAATGCCAAACTGAGCAGACCTTTGCCGCGCACACCACCAAATTCAACAGGCTCAAATGCAAAGCCACGTTGCGGTACATATTGACTTTCCATGTTGCCGGGTACGCCCAACCAATGCACGCGCCAACCCGCATCACGCAAAGACTCGGCCACGGCCAAGCCTGGGAAAATATGCCCACCGGTACCGCCAGCCATGATGAGTGCGCAGCGCGTCATGAACGACCCCCTCGCATCATCTGTTTGTTTTCGGCGTCGATGCGAAGCACGATGGCAATGGCCACCATGTTGAGCAAAATGGCCGAGCCGCCATAACTCATCAAGGGCAAAGTCAAACCTTTGGTCGGCAGCGCGCCCAAGTTCACGCCCATGTTGATGAAGGACTGGAATCCAATCCAGATGCCCACACCTTGTGCCACCAAACCTGGGAATGTGCGGTCCAAAGCCAGAGCTTGACGGCCAATCACCATGATGCGGCGGCTGAGCCACAAGAACATGCCAATCACGGCAATCACGCCCACCAGTCCAAACTCTTCGCCAATCACAGCCAACAAGAAATCGGTGTGCGCTTCGGGCAGCCAGTGCAGTTTTTCTACGCTGCCCCCCAATCCCACGCCAAAGATTTCGCCGCGGCCAATGGCAATGAGTGAATGCGACAACTGATAACCTTTGCCCAAGGCATGCGTGGGATCCCAAGGATCGAGGTACGCAAAAATGCGTTCACGGCGCCAGGGCGATGCGGCAATGATCATGGCAAATGCAAACACCAAGATCGCCAAGATCAAGAAGAACATGCGGGCATTCACACCGCCCAAGAACAAAATGCCCATGGCAATGATGGCGATCACCAAGAAAGCGCCCATGTCGGGTTCGGCCAACAAAAATATACCGGCCAAGCCAACAGCAGCGCCCATTGGCAACACCGCGCGGAAGAAGCGCTCTTTCACTTCCATCTTGCGCACCATGTAATCGGATGCGTAAATGATGACGGCCAGCTTGGCAAATTCAGAGGGCTGAAAGTTCATCACCCCCAAGGAAATCCAACGGCGTGCGCCATTCACACCTTTGCCAATGAAAGGCAGCAACACGGCTGCCAGCAAGACCAAAGACAAAATGAACAGAGGCCGCGCATTTTTTTCCCACATTTCCAAAGGCACTTGGAAAGCCAACAAAGCCACACCAAATCCAATCACGATGGAAATGACATGACGGACCAGGAAATGCGTTTGGGAGTAGCGCGCAAACTTGGGGTTGTCTGGCATGGCAATGCTGGCCGAGTACACCATGATCATGCCCCACATCAGCAAGGCCACCACCACCCACACCAAGGCTTGGTCAATGTTCTGAATCTTGCCTTGCGCAGCACCATTTTTGGCGTAGTCATAGCTGCCCAAATTAACTGGCAAGCCGCCATCACCTGCGGCCTGAACGGACGCACCACCGCCGGCGCGGCTGAACAAGCCAGCGCTCCAAGCAGTGAAACGTGCCATCCATTCACTCATTGAGAGGTCTCCACAATTTGGCCGGCTGCCTCTGCAATCTCTGCCACAGCTTGGCAGAAGACTTGCGCGCGGTGAGGGTAGTCACGGAACATGTCAAAACTTGCACAAGCGGGCGACAGCAACACAGCGTCGCCTGCTTGGGCCACCTCTTTGGCTGCGTTGACAGCCTCGGGCAATGTGGCGGCATCGATCAAGGGCACACCACACAGTGACAACGCGTCACGGATAAGGGGAGCATCGCGGCCGATCAAGATCACGGCACGCGTGTAACGAGAGACGGGTTCGGCCAGTGGCGAGAAATCTTGGCCTTTGCCATCGCCACCCAAAATCACCACCACGCGGCGCTCAGAACCCAAGCCCACCAACGCAGCCACGGTGGCGCCCACATTGGTGCCTTTGCTGTCGTCAAAATATTCAATGTCATTGACGATGGCGACTGATTCCACTCGGTGCGGCTCGCCCTTGTATTCACGCAAACCAAACAACATCGAAGCCAAGCTGCTTCCCGTGCTACTGGCCAAAGCCAAAGCAGCCAAAGCATTCACGGCATTGTGACGACCGCGAATGCGCAATGCATCGGCTGGCATCAGGCGTTGAATGTGAATCTCTTCCACTTCCCCTTTGCGCAGGCGACGTGTTTCATCAGATTCCAAAGCCCGCACCAACCAGGTCATGCCGTTGACGGTTTCCAAACCAAAGTCACCTGGCCGCTCGGGCATACCAGCACCGTAGGTGATGTGTTCTCGAACAATGGGTTTTTGCAGCTTAGCGCGGATGGGGTCTGGCAGCATGGCCATGACACGCGCATCGTCGCGGTTCAACAGCATCAAAGACTGTTCACCAAAAATCTTTTCTTTGGCAGCAGCGTAGGCGTCCATGCTGCCGTGCCAATCCAAATGGTCTTGGGTGACGTTCAGCACGGTGGCCGCAGTTGGCTCAAACGGTCCTGCGTTGTCCAATTGGAAACTCGACAACTCGAGCACCCACACTTCAGGCAAGGCGTCGTCCACACATTCACGCAAGGTGTCCAACAAGGTGGGGCCAATGTTGCCGGCCACCTTGACTGTTTTGCCAGCGCGCTCAATCAATTGGCCGGTCAATGCGGTCACCGTGGTTTTGCCGTTGGTGCCCGTGATGGCCAAGACTTTGGGGGTGTAGTCGAGTGTGGCCTTGAGTTTCTCGAGGGCTTGCACAAACAAGGTCAGCTCGCCACCCGTCCACAGCCCCATGGACTTGGCAGCATCCAACACAGGGGCTGTATCGGCAGGTGCCAAACCAGGGCTTGCAAACACAGCACGAATGGCGCTGCCTTCAACCAGACTGGCACTGAAAGGACCCGAAACCCAATGCACTTGGGGCAAATCGCTTTGTAAGATGGCCAAATTGGCCGGTGCTTCACGCGTATCTGCCACGGTGATTTCTGCACCTGCGAACGCGCACCAGCGCGCCATGGCCAGGCCTGAAGCGCCTAGCCCCAAAATCAAAATGTGTTGGCCTTGAAGATAGTTCATGCTTATCTCAGCTTCAAAGTCGACAGACCCACCAAGCACAGCAGCATGGTGATGATCCAAAAACGCACAACCACTTGGGTTTCTTTCCAACCACTCTTTTCAAAGTGATGGTGCAAAGGCGCCATCTTCAAAATGCGACGACCCTCGCCATATTTCTTTTTGGTGTACTTGAAGTAAGTCACTTGCAGCATCACCGACAAAGCTTCCACCACAAAAATACCGCCCATGATGGCCAACACAATTTCTTGACGCACGATGACGGCAATGGTGCCCAATGCACCGCCCAAAGCCAACGCACCGACATCACCCATGAAGACTTGTGCAGGATGGGTGTTGAACCACAAGAAGGCCAAACCTGCACCAGCCATGGCAGCGCAAAAAATCATCAACTCACCTGTGCCTGGGATGTAAGGCAAGAACAAGTACTTGGCATACACAGAGCTGCCGGTCACATAGGCAAACACGCCCAAGGCAGAGCCCACCATCACCACAGGCATGATGGCCAAACCATCCAAACCATCGGTCAAATTCACCGCATTGCTTGAACCCACAATGACCAAATAGGTCATGACCATGAAACCAAACACACCCAAGGGGTAGCTGATCTCTTTGAAGAAAGGCACCAGCAAGCCGGCCTTGGGGGGCAAGTTCACATCAAATCCGGAGATGACCCACTTCACAAACAAATCGAGCACGCGCAAATTGGAGCTCTCAGAAATGCTGAAAACCAAATAGAACGCAGCCAGCAATCCAATCACAGATTGCCAGAAATATTTTTCGCGTGAACGCATGCCTTCAGGATCTTTGTTCACCACCTTGCGCCAATCGTCAACCCAACCAATGGCACCAAATCCCAAAGTGACGACGAGCACAATCCAGACAAAGCGATTGGTCCAGTCGAACCACAACAAGGTACTGATGGCAATCGACAGCAAAATCAGTACACCGCCCATGGTGGGTGTGCCACTTTTGGCCAAGTGACTTTCCATGCCATAGCCGCGCACAGGCTGACCAATTTTCAAAGATGTCAAATGGCGAATCACAGCGGGACCTGCAATCAAGCCAATCAAGAGCGAGGTCAAAGCGGCCATCACCGCCCTGAACGTGATGTACTGAAACACCCGCAAAAAGCCCCACTCAGGGGACAAGGTTTGCAACCACTGCGCCAAATTAAGCAGCATGTAAGGACTCTCTTTCGGTTGCTTGAGCTGACTCGGTCAGCACGCGCAAGCTTTCCACCACGCGCTCCATTTTCATAAATCGGGATCCTTTGATCACCACGCTTTTGCACGCAGGCATGTGCAACACAACTGCCGCTTGCAAAGCTTCCATCGTTTCAAAATGACGCGCACCCACAAAGGCACGGCTGCTGTGCACGCACAAATTGCCCAAGGTGAACAAAGCATCAATGCCGCGCGATTGGGCATAAGCGCCCACCTCGGTATGGAACTCAGGTCCTTGTTGACCCACCTCACCCATGTCCCCCAACACCAACAAGCGCGGTGCGGGCAATTCAGCGAGCACGTCAATGGCAGCACGCACAGAGTCGGGATTGGCGTTGTAGGTGTCATCTACCAAGGTGTAGGCGTGCCCCGCAATTTGCCATTGGCATGATTTAGAGCGACCTTTGACAGGCTCAAAGGACTCAAGTCCTTTGACAATGTCGACCAACTTCATGCCAGCTGCCAAGGCGCATGCCGTAGCGGCCAAAGCGTTGAGGACGTTGTGGCGGCCTGCAATGTTCAAACGACATGGCAAGGACTGAGCCTTGGTCACCAGGGTGAATTGCCAAGCGCCGTGGGTCCAGGCAATGTTGTGGGCTTGAACATCACCGGCTTCAAATCCAAATGTGAGGGTCTGACGGTTGCCAGCCAACTCGCGCCACAAGGGTGTGTAGTCGTCGACAGCGGGAAACACGGCTACACCATGTGCAGGCAAGGCGCGAATCACTTCGCCATTCTCACGCGCAACGGCCTCCACGGTGGCCATGAATTCTTGATGTTCACGCTGCGCGTTGTTGACCAAGCCAACAGTTGGCTGGGCATAACGCGCCAGCACTTCAATTTCACCAGGATGGTTCATGCCCAGTTCAATCACGGCACGCTGATGTGACGCACGCAAGTTGAACAAGGTCAATGGGACGCCGATCTCATTATTCAAGTTACCTTGTGTCGACATCGAAGGGTGTGCGGCATCGGCGCGCAACACAGCCGCAATCATCTGCGTCACTGTGGTTTTGCCATTGCTGCCAGTCACACCAATGAGGGACACGTCAAACTGCCGACGCCACTGCGCAGACAACTCGCCCAAGGCCGCGCGAGCATTCGGCACACAAAAGGCAGGAATGCGAACACCATCCAAGTGCTTTTGGGTCTCGGGACTTTGGACTTGGGCAGCTTCAAACAAAACGGCGACAGCACCCTGCGCTTGCGCTTGCAGCAAGAAAGCTGCGCCATCAAAGTTCTCGCCCTTCAATGCTACAAACAAATCGCCAGCCACCACACTGCGGCTGTCCGTGCGAACTGCTTGAATGCAGACGGATTTCAATTGATCAGCCTTCAAGGTGCCTACTACTGGCACAGCCATGGGCAGCCAAGTTTGCAATTGGGCCAATGTGAAGTTCATGAGCGAACCTCCATAGAAGCCATGGTGTTGGCACGGCTGACCAAGGCTTCGTGCGCATGCAGTCGGTCGTCGAAGGGGTGTTTCACACCCGCAATCTCTTGCGTGTCTTCGTGGCCTTTGCCAGCAATCAAAATGACATCACGCTTGTCCGCATGCATCACCGCGTAGGCAATGGCTTTGGCGCGATCAAGTTCTTGGTAGGCTGCCTGCGGCATCTTCATGCCTTGAAGCATGTCTTGCACAATGGCGGCAGGTGACTCTGTGCGTGGGTTGTCGCTGGTGAGCACCACATGATCGGCCGCAGCTTCTGCGGCAGCCGCCATCAAGGGACGCTTGCTAACATCGCGATCTCCGCCACAACCCAAGACACACCACAGTTTGGTGTTCAAGCTTTGCGTAACGCGCTTCAAATTGGACAAAGTTTGCATCACTGCATCGGGCGTGTGTGCGTAGTCCACCACGGTCAAGGGCAGTTCAATGCCTTCAACACCGACCACTTTTTCCATGCGACCAGGCACAGCTTGCAAACGTGCACAGACCTCGATCACCTGGTTCAAGGGCAATTGCAATGCACGCAACGCAGCCATCACACCCAGCACATTGTCGACGTTGTAGTCACCCATCAAATGGGTTTGCAAATGCACACGCTGCTGATCTTCTTGCACATCAAAGGCCATGCCATGGGCTGTGCGCTCTAAGTTCAAAGCTTGTAAACGCGCTGGTTTACCTTGGCTTGAGCAGGTCCAAAGGTCGAGGTTTTTTTGCGATTGCAGTTGCACGGCTAACTCAGCGCCTTGCGCATCGTCCACATTGACAACGGCCACTTGCAAATCAGGCCAAGCAAACAAGGCTTGTTTGGCTTGCCAATAAGCAGCCATGGTGCCGTGATAGTCCAAATGGTCTTGCGTGAAATTGGTAAAAATGGCCACTTGAATGCGTGTGCCTGCCAAGCGCTGTTCTGCAATGCCAATGGAGCTGGCTTCTATGGCGCAATGGGTCACACCTGCTGCCACAAAATTCCTCAATTGCGCTTGCAACAAGACCGGATCGGGGGTGGTCATGCCCGTCGACATCAACGCAGGTGGCTCGCCAACACCCAAAGTTCCGACCACCGCGCAACGTGCTGTGTTGTTGAGGGCATTCAAAGCTTGTGCCAACCACCAGGTGGTGGAGGTTTTGCCATTGGTGCCGGTCACCGCCATGACTTTCAAGTCTTGGCTGGGTTGTTCGTAATAGGCGTCGGCAATCCAACCGGTGTCTGCTTTCAGACCTGGGTAGGCGGCCATTTTTGTCTGTGTATCAGCATCTGCTTTCAGCCACTCTGCAGTCCATTGCTCACTGCCTTGAGCTTCCACCAAACAAGCCGCAGCACCTTGGGCCAAAGCTGACACCACATAAGCACGACCATCGGTGGCAGCACCGGGCCATGCAATGAAAGCATCACCCGCTTTGACGACACGACTGTCGGTGCACAAAACACCTGACACGTTTTGACGCAACCACTGTGCGGCTTGAGAGGGACTGTGCAAGGTTTGCATCAGAACGTCTCCTCCACACCATTGGCCACAATTTGCGGCTTCACGCTCATGTCCGGTTGCACACCCAACAAGCGCAAACTTTGTTGCACGGTTTGACTGAAAACGGGTGCAGCCACGTCACCGCCGTAATAGCGGCCATTGGTAGGCTCATCAATCATCACTGCCACCACGATACGGGGCTTGTCGATTGGCGCAATGCCAACAAACAAACCGCGGTATTTTTTAGTGGCGTAGCCCTTGCCTTCTTGCTTGTGCGCCGTACCTGTTTTGCCACCTACAGAGTAACCCACTGTTTGAGCTTTTTGCGCTGTACCACCAGGGCCAGCAGCCATGTTCAGCATGTGGCGCATGGCCGCTGCATGTTCTGGACTGATCACGGGAACGCCCACCGGGACTTGGCCATTTTTAATCAGAGTGGCAGGCAGTGATTTGCCATCACTTGCGAAGATGGTGTACGCACGCGCCATTTGGAACAAACTGACCGACACACCATAGCCATAGCTCATGGTGGCTTGCTCAACAGGTCGCCACGTTTTGGCGGCGCGCAGGCGGCCACTGACCACACCAGGGAAAGGCAATTGCGGTTTTTGTCCCAAGCCGACTGCAGTGAACATCTCCCACATTTCACGTGGCTGGGTTTGCATGGCAATTTTGACCGTGCCCACGTTGCTGGACTTTTGAATCACTTCATTCACAGACAAGGCACCGTGAGGATGCGCATCGGTGATGGTGGAGCCCGTGATGTTGATACGGCCTGGGGCTGTTTGAATGATGGTTTCAGGTTTAACCAAACCCCTCTCCAAGGCCAACGCAATGGTGAAAGGCTTCATGGTGGAGCCAGGCTCAAAACTGTCAGTCAACGCGCGATTGCGCAGCTGTTCACCACTCAAATTGACACGCTTATCGGGCGAATAGCTGGGGTAATTGGCCAAAGCCAAAATTTCACCCGACTGTGCATCTAGGACCACCACACTGCCCGCTTTGGCTTTGTTGTCTAGGACCGCTTCGCGTAACTTTTGATACGCAAAAAACTGAACTTTGCTGTCGATGCTCAACTGCAAATCCTCGCCATCAACGGGCAAGGTCATCTGGCCCACATCTTCCACCACACGACCCAAGCGATCTTTGATGACACGACGTGCGCCCGGTTTACCTGACAGTTGATTTTGGAAAATCAACTCAATGCCCTCTTGGCCTTTGTCCTCGACATTGGTAAAGCCCACAATGTGGGCTGCCGCTTCACCTTCGGGGTACAAGCGCTTGTATTCTTTGATGGTGTAGATGCCTTTGATGTTCAAGGCCAAAATTTCCTTCACCACCGACTCGTCCATTTGGCGACGTAGCCACACAAAGGTCTTGTCTTCGTTTTCTAATTTTTTGGCCAACTCGACAGGCGACATTTCCAGCAACTTGCCCAACTGACGCAAACCTTCTGGCGAGCGGTCAATCTCTTCCGGATTGGCCCATACACTGGGCGCTGGCACGCTGGATGCCAAAATCAATCCGTTGCGATCCAAAATACGGCCGCGATTGGCGGGCAATGTCAGTGTGCGTGCAAAGCGAACTTCACCCTGGCGCTTGAAAAATGCATTGTCAAAAACTTGTACATACGATGCACGCACTGCCAAGCCTACAAAGGCCAAGGCCATAGCGGCCACAATCAATTTACTGCGCCATACAGGCGTCTTGCTTGCAAGCAAAGGGCTGGATGAAAGCTGAACACTTCGGCTCATGGCTTTGCCCCCGATGTCTTCTCTTCTGCCTTGGCCGCAGGCACTTGCACATCTGCAGGTTGCTTCACGTATTGCGTGATGCCAGGCGTGACCAAACGCATCTGCAATTGCTGTTTGGCAATTTGCTCAATGCGCAAAGGCGACGCTTGCGCACGTCGCTCAACTTGCAGACGCTCGTGCTCCAACTCAAGGCGTGTCGCTTCTTTGGTCGCAGCTTCCAAGGCCATGAATGAGCGGCGTGCTTCGTAATGGCTGTGCACCAAAAACATGGCCGAGAAAATAATGGCAATGACCAAGAACACATTGAGGCGTGTCATGCAGTCACCTCGGTTCTTTCAGCCACGCGCATGATGGCGCTGCGTGCACGCGGATTGGCTGATACCTCCGCATCACTTGGGCGAATGCGCTCCAAGGATTTCAACTTCATGGCCTGAGGCACTGCAAAAGGTGCGCGGCGGTCATAGACCTCTTTGGAGTGCTTCGCAATGAATTGCTTCACGATGCGATCTTCCAAAGAATGAAAACTGATCACCACCAAACGGCCACCTGGCTTGAGAACTTCCAGGCTGGCTTCTAGCGCTTGTTCAAGCTCCTCAAGCTCGGCGTTGATGAAAATCCGAAGAGCCTGAAATGTCCGCGTTGCAGGGTCCTTGCCCGGCTCGCGGGTTTTGACCGTGTTAGCCACGATCCCGGCCAAATCGGCGGTGGATGAAATTGGGCCCCGCTCTTGTCTGCGAGCCACAATCGCCTTTGCAATCGGAAAAGCAAACCGTTCTTCGCCATAGTCACGCACAACCTCCGTGATCTGATCCACACTGGCAGTGGCCAGCCACTCGGCCACACTCTGACCGCGCGTGGTGTCCATGCGCATGTCTAAGGGGCCATCGAAACGAAAAGAAAAACCCCTGTCGGGGTTGTCAATTTGGGGGGAGCTGATCCCCAGGTCCATCAATACACCGGCAATGCTGCCTGCGGGCAATTCGCCCAGGTTGCGAAAACCTTCATGTCGAATGGAGAAACGTGCATCCTTGATGCTGGCAGCTTCAGCAATGGCTTCGACATCTTTGTCAAAAGCAATCAAGGCCGCACCTTCTGGCAGACGCGACAAAATCAAACGTGAATGACCACCACGACCAAAGGTTGCATCCACATAAATATTTTTTTCGGCGGTTAAGCCTGCATTGCCTAACAATGCATCAACCGCTTCAGTGAGCAAGACGGTGGTGTGTTGCCAAGTAGTCGTCACGCAGGCCTCAGAACGAAAAGTCCTTAAAGACATCGGGCATGTCGCCCTGCATGGCTTTCGCCTCTTGGGTGTCGTAGGCTGTTTTGTCCCACAACTCAAAGTGATTGCCCATACCCAGCAAGATGGTGTCTTTGGCAATGCCCGCGGCAGCTCGCAACTCAGGGGAGATCAACACGCGACCCGTGCCATCCATCTCCACATCCATGGCGTTGCCCAAGAAAATACGTTTCCACCATTGCGCTTCCATGGGCAGTTGGGCAATGCGCTCACGGAATCGCTCCCACTCGGTTCTGGGGAAGACCATCAAACAGCCATGAGGGTGTTTCGTGATGGTCAATTGACCACCCGCTGTGGCGCTCAAAACCTCGCGGTGACGCGTAGGCACCGACAGGCGGCCTTTGGCGTCCAAACTCAACGAAGATGCACCTTGAAACACTTGATTCTCAATTCCTGATCGATACACACGCAATTTGGGCATTTCTCCCACTTAATTGCACTTTTTTGCACTGTATCAGGAATTCACCACCTCGCAAGGGGGTTTTCGAGTTTTTTTCAATGAAATCAAGGGCTTAGAACGCTCTTTGCATCAGAATTTAACAGAAAAAGATGTTGAAAATTAGGCACTTAGAAGTTTGTCTGCAAGTAACTTCTGAGACTTTTCATGCGTCAAAAAAAATTGACATTTTTTTCACTTTTTTTTCTGTCCACTTTGTTTTCTTTCAATTCAAGAAAAAAGGCTCCTGATGGAGCCTTTTTGAAATGAAAAGAAAATGCCTTTTCAATCACCAAACATTTTCTGTTTGAGTTCGCGGCGTTGCTGAGCTTCCAGGGACAAATTGGCTGTGGGGCGCGCCAACAAACGGCCCACACCAATGGGTTCGCCTGTTTCATCGCAATAACCGTAATCGCCCGCATCAATGCGTTGAATGGATTGCTCGATTTTCTTCAATAGCTTGCGTTCACGATCGCGCGTACGCAACTCCAGCGCATGCTCTTCCTCAATGGTGGCGCGGTCTGCGGGATCGGGCACCACCACAGTGTCTTCACGCAAATGTTCAGTGGTTTCGCCAGCGTTGGCCAAGATGCCTTGCTTTAAAGCCACCAATTTGAGGCGGAAAAATGCCATTTGCGCATCGTTCATGTAGTCGTTGTCGGACATGGCCATGACTTCTGCGTCGGTGAGTTGATCAGGCGTCTTCTTTTTCCAGTTATTGGCCAACTTAGGGTCTTTTTTAACGGCAACAAAGGGGGGAGGTGTGAGAACTTGTGAAGGCATGTTTTGGAGATAACTGGCTTTTGCAGCCGTAGAAGCCACCGATTGGGCCATCGATGGCACTGTAATTTGGGCAAGTCGCGCTGAAGGACGAACCGCACGTGCGGGTACATCACCCGTGGCCACAGGCGCAGCAACGGGTGCTGCAGGCGGAGTGACGACTTTTTCAGCTTTTGCAGGCTTGGCCGGCTTTTCTGCTTTGGCAGGGGCGACAGGCTTGGCGACGGGTTTCGTGACAGGTTTAGTGACGGGTTTGGTTTCTGTCTTGGCGACCGGTTTGGCTGAGGCTTTTTCAGGCGCTTTGCTTGCACCTTTGGGTGCGACTTTGGCCGGTGCTTTGACTGGCGCTTTGGCGGCTGCAGATGGCTTGGCCGTTGGCTTGGCAGCCACTTTGGCGGCTGCTTTTGGCGCAACTTTCGGTGTGGGCTTGGCAACTGTTTTGGCCGCACTTTTCACCACGGGTTTTGCAGCAGGTTTGGCCTTTGCAACAGGCTTGGCAGCGGGCTTGGCCACCACTTTAGCGCTGGCTTTGACATTGACTTTAGCAGGGGCTTTGACAGGCGTCTTAGACGCTGTTTTGGCCTTGGTTTGAACCACAGGCTTGGCAGACGCTTTGTTGGTTTTGGTCACGGGTTTGGCTGCAGGCTTGGCCGACGCTTTAGGCGCAGCCTTCTTCACAACAGGTTTGCCCTTGGACACGACTTTGGTGACAGCAGTTTTGACTGCTTTCGCAGGTGCGGGTTTGCTCAGTTTTTTGGCCGGTGCAGCCGATTTGGCTTTGGCACTCGCTGCTGTGCTGGTTTTTTTCACTGCGGTTTTTGAGCTCGTTTTAAGGGGCTTTTTCACGTCCTGTCTCCTAGCCGTGGCGGCTTACGTGCCCCTCAAGGCACCAGCCATTTGCAAATGAATTGTGGTCATCGGCTCATTTGCGTCAAAACCCATATTTTTCGACCTTCTGGGCGCATCGGAACCCCAATTAAGGGACCCCGTCAGGGCGCAGATTGTAGCGACTGAAAGCCCTCAAAACGCTTTCTGGAAAACTAAACCAAGCATTGCTCCAAACCTTGCAACAAAATGTCTTTGGGCAGGTCAATGCCGATGAACACCATTTTGCTGACTTTGGCCTCGTTTTCAGCCCAAAGTGGCCCCAAATCGCTGCCCATCAGCTGGTGAACGCCTTGGAAAATAACTTTCCGCTCGGTGCCCTTCATGTTCAAAACACCCTTGTAACGCAGCATGCGGGGACCGTAAACATTCACGATGGCGCCCAAAAAGTCTTCCAACTTGGCTGGCTCAAAAGCTTTGTCTGATTTGAAGACAAAGCTCTTCACATCATCGTCAAAGTGATGGTGGTGGCCATGCCCCTCCCCTTGATGCGAGGGGTGATTGCAGTGCTCGCCATGTTCGTGGTCATGGTGTTCATGGTGCTCATGGCCATGATCGTGCCCGCAGTGCTCATCGTGCACATGCGGCGCTTCTTCTTTCAAAAAGTCAGGATCAATGTCCAATTTGGCATTCAAGTTGAAACCACGCAAATCAAACACTTCTGCCAATGACACCTCACCAAAATGCACCACCTTCTGAGGCGCACGGGGGTTCATGTGTGCCAAACGGTGCTGCAAAGCCTCAAGTTCAGGCTTGGAAACCAAATCCGCTTTGCTGATGAAGATCTGATCGGCAAAACCCACTTGTCGACGCGCTTCCTGGCGATCGTTCAATTGCTGCGCCGCATGCTTGGCATCCACCAAGGTCAGGATCGAGTCCAACAAAAAGCTTTCCGCAATCTCATCGTCCATGAAAAACGTTTGCGCCACAGGCCCAGGATCAGCCAGCCCCGTGGTCTCAATGACCACGCGCTCAAAGTCGAGCTCACCCTTGCGCTTCTGAGCCGCCAGCGTCTGCAAGGTCGTCCGCAAATCTTCCCGAATCGTGCAGCAAATGCACCCATTGCTCATTTGAATGATTTGCTCATTCGTGTCCGACACCAGAATGTCGTTGTCAATGTTCTCTTCACCAAACTCATTCTCAATGATGGCAATCTTCTGGCCATGCGCCTCCGTCAACACCCGCTTGAGCAGCGTCGTCTTACCCGAACCCAAAAAGCCCGTCAGGATGGTTGCAGGAATCAAAGCCATGGAAATACTCCGAGAGACAGAAAACAAAAGAGGACTGAAGTGTACCCACCCCAGAAAAAACTCAGCAGAAAGAGGTTGGAATCGGCTACCAATGGTCATTCCTGGGCAAGGATGACTTGTGCGGGTAACGATTTCTGGTACCCCAGTATGAGGCACCCGCACAAGGCGTCATTGTCCAGGAAGCGTGTGAAGTGAAGTTCAAATCTTCTTAACCACCACTAAGCCCTTAAGGTACTCCCCCTCAGGAAAATAAACAGTCATAGGATGGTCCGGCGCCCCTTGCAGCCGCTCACTGATGTACCCATCCACCCCTGCATCCGTCCCCGCAGACGCCACAATCTTGTGAAACAAATCGGCGCTGATCCCACCCGAGCAAGAGTAAGTGAACAACTCACCCCCCGGTGCCAACAACTTAAACGCCAAGCGATTGATGTCTTTGTACGCCCGCGCAGCCCGATCGGCATGCGCTGCAGTCGGCGCAAACTTAGGCGGATCCAGCACGATGGCATCAAACTGCACACCTTGTTCAATGAAAGACCGCAGCGACGCATTGACATCCGCATCCATGAACGTGGTGCGCGACAACTCAAAACCATTCAGCAACACATTTGCCTTGGCCTTTTCCAAAGCAGGCCCCGACGAATCAATCGACGTTACATGGACTGCGCCACCCGCCAAAGCCGCCACACTGAACCCACCCGTGTAGCAATAGCAGTTGAGCACACTTTGAAACTTGCGAAACAGCGTGTGTTGATAAAAGCGGTAACGACTGTCGCGTTGGTCCAAATAAAAACCAGTCTTGTGGCCTTCGGCAATGTTCAGCAACAGCTGCCACTGATGCTCTTGCAGCGTGATCTCTGTGGGCCCCTCCCCGCGCAGCCAACCCGTCACCTCAGGCAAACCTTCGAGTGAACGCACATTGGCGTCTGAGCGTTCGTAAAGCTTGGTCAAGCCTGTGGCTTTGAGCAGCGCATCGGCCATCACATCCTTGAAACGCTCCGTGCCGCAAGAGGTAAATTGCGCCACCAAAGTGTCGTCATAGCGGTCAACCACCAAACCAGGCAGTCCATCAGACTCACCATGCACCAATCGCATCCCATTGCTTTGAATGTCAAACAAACTGCGCGCTTGCACCGATTTGTGAATCAGCCCTTCGATGAAGGCTGCATTAATGCGCTGCGCTTCATCAAAACTCCAAACCCTTGCGCGAATTCGCGAGGTGGGGCTGAAAGCCGCCCACGCCAAAAACTCACCTTCATGTGACTCCACGCGCACGGTTTCACCGGCATCGGCACTGCCCTTGGCAATGGCCGATTCAAAAATCCAGGGGTGTTGGCGTTGCAAAGAGCGCTCTTTGCCAGCTTTGAGTCGAATCGTTTTCATACTGCCATTGTCCCACTCTCGGTGGTTCAAAACAGATGCCGGTGCCGCCGATTATTTTTTCTCTGCTTTGCCAGTACCGCGCTTGGCGCGTGGGTGCGCCGCGTCATAAGCCTTGGCCAAATGCTGAAAGTCCAAACGTGTGTAGACCTGCGTGGTGCTGATGTTGGCATGGCCCAGAAGTTCTTGCACCGCGCGCAAATCGCTGCTCGACTGCAGCACATGGCTGGCAAACGAATGACGCAACATGTGGGGGTGCACAGGGGTGGCCAAGCCCGCCAACAAACTGCGGCGCTTGAGGCGCTGCCAAACCGACTGCGCTGTTAGGCGCGTGCCATGCTTGCCCGGAAACAGCGCCAGCGCTGCGTCCGACAAACCGGGCACCGATTGCGTCATCATGCCCATGGCTTGGCTGCGCAAGGGCAACCAGTTTTCTAACGCCTTGATGGCCGCTTGCCCCAAAGGCACCGTTCTGCGCTTGCCGCCCTTGCCCTGCACCATCACTTCGGCACCTTGCAAGTCAATCCAGCCGCGGCCCTTGTTGGAAGCTTCCGTACTAGCCACCACATCCAAACCCGTGAGCTCGGCCACACGCAAGCCACAGCCGTACAACAGTTCCACCATGGCGGCATCCCGCGCTTCTAACCAAGGATCGTCTGCTTCTTCGGTGTGCTCGGCCAACTGCACGGCTTCGTCCACCCCCAAGGCTTTGGGCAAGGGCTTGGCCACTTTGGGCGCGCGCACGCCTTCAACGGGATTGTGCGAAATAAGACTTTCGCGCGCCAGCCAATGGTAGAAGCCACGCCAGCCCGACAAGATGAGGGCAATGCCGCGGCCCGTGCGGCCGCCGCTGTGCATTTGCGCCACCCACCGGCGCACATGCAGGGTTTGAACTTGTGCCAAATCGACGTTGGCGGCCTGCGCCAAATCAGTCAGTTTTTGCAGGTCTAAGGCATACAGCGTCGTGGTTCGCTCGGCCAGGCGTTTTTCAAAACGCACATGGTCGAGGTAACGAGCAACGCGCTCGTCCATGCTTTAAACCTCAGTCTTTCGTGGGCAACAAAGCCGACAGTGCCGCACTGCACAACTCACCCAAGTGCTCCAGGAAGTCTGTGCCCATGCCACTGTGAAAGCGTTGTGCATCGGGCGAAGCCAACACCAACAAACCAAACGGCGCTTGGTCTTTGCTCAAACGCAAGGGCAACAAAGCCACCGATGCCGCTTGTGCGGGCTCTTGTAACCACTGCACAGCTTCCACACCTGAACTTGCACCGACAAATGGCGCTGTAAAACTGGCGGCAGCTTGCTTGACTTCATCGCTCACACTTTGGCTGTACGCTGCATTCGCAAAGGCTTCTGACACCCCCCACAAACGCACGCCGACTTGCGGCACTTGAAATCGTGCTTCAATGTTTTTCAAAGCAGACGGCACACGCTCAGCCGCAGGCGTCTGCAACAACTCACAAGCCCACTTTTGCAGCTTCTCGGTGATGATCATGTTTTCGTTGCCATGGCGAATCATTTCCATGATGCGCATTTCCAGTGCACGAATTTTGTCGCGCAGCATTTGCGCTTGGCGCTCTTGCAAGCTCACCGAACGGTGGTTGTCGGGGCTGAGCAATTGCACGGAGGCGAGCAACTGCGCATGACGCTCAAAAAAATCAGGCGTGTTGGCCAAAAAATCAGCGATGTCATCTTCGGTGATGGGGTTCATCGGATTGATAGAGGTGGGGGTCATGCCGGTCTTTCAAATCAAGGTAAGTTGGGAACGTCAATCTCGCCTTCAAACACCGATGTGGCAGGGCCTGTCATGAAGACGGCTTGCGACAGATCGTTTTTGGCAAGGCCTTGCCATTCAATGGTGAGGGTGCCGCCATGGGTTTGCACGTCCACTTTGGGGTTGAGCAGGCCCATGCGAATACCGGCCACCACGGCGGCGCAAGCGCCTGTGCCGCAGGCCAAAGTTTCGCCGGCGCCACGTTCGTAAACGCGCAAGCGCACGACATCGCGGCTCACAATTTGCATGAAGCCTGCATTGACGCGATTGGGAAAGGAAGGGTGGTGTTCAATCAAGGGGCCATGGGTGAGAACGGACGCTGTGTCCACGTTGTCGACCACCTGAACGGCATGAGGATTGCCCATCGAGACCACGGCCACATGCGCTTCAGCGTCTGTCTTCGCAGCTTTCAACGGCAATTGCCAAACTTCGCAGCCATTGACCAGCGCGTGCTTCAAACCATCTGCTTTGAACGGCACTTTGAGCAAATCCAGTATGGGCGCACCCATGTTGACGGTGACGCGGCCATCGGCGTTCATTTGCAATTCAATTTCGCCTTGCTGAACTTTCACACGAACGCGGTCTTTGGTGGTGAGGCCTTTGTCGCGCACATAACGCACGAAACAACGCGCGCCATTGCCGCAGTGCTCCACCTCGCCACCATCGGCGTTGTGAATCACATATTCAAAATCCAGCGTGTCGTTGGGCGCGGGGCGCACCGTCAGAATTTGATCGGCGCCCACCCCAAAATGACGGTCGGCCAAGAAACGGTATTGAGCCGTGCTGAGGTTGAAACGCGCACGGGTTTCATCGAGCACCACAAAATCGTTGCCCGCACCCTGCATTTTGGTAAAGCGAATTCGCATGGCCGAATTATCGTCTGTTCGGCGCATTGTTTGAACAATGCCAGCACGCCAATGCGACAAGCCTCGCACTAGGACCGATAATCCATCCATGGTGAGACCTCAACAACTATTGCATCCCCAGCGAGAACCTGCCGCCACAAGGCCGGCTGCCACGGTGCTGTTGCTGCGCGACAGTGCGCAAGGCATCGAAGTGCTCATGACACGGCGCTCGTTGACAGCCAGCTTTGCACCTGGCGCTTATGTCTTTCCAGGTGGCGGCATTGACGCACTGGACGCAGCTTCTCATGCGCAGGCCCTGCGACGACCCACCCAAAGTGACCTGCACCTCACCCAAGCGATTGCCGCCATTCGGGAAAGCTTTGAGGAACTGGGCATTTTGCTGGCTTACCGCGCCGACCACAGCATGGCCACCGCGCAAGACATTGCCTTGCTCGATCGCAGCCAGCCCTTTGCCGCCCAATGCACCGCGCTGGGCTTGCAATTGGCCGCCGATCAGGTCTATGTGTTGGCCCATTGGATCACCGACCGCGATTTGCCCAAACGCTTTGATGTGCCCTTTTTGGTGGCACGCATGCCAGAAGATCAAACGCCCGTGGCCGACGAATCGGAACAATTTGAGCCTGTGTGGGTGAGGCCCTCTGACGCCCTCAAACGCCACGAAGCTGGCGACTTTTTCATCATCTTCCCCACCATTCGCACTTTGCAGCGCCTCACGCCCTTTGCCAATGTGCAAGCCGTGTTGGACGCCTGCGCCGTCAATGACGAACCCTTGTGGACCAGCTGCCCGCGCGCAGGCTGGTTGGCAGGCAAAGAAGAGCGCTACATGGAACACGAATCGCCCTATGGCGAATTGGCCCTCACCAGCCCCGATGGCCAAATCGTGCACCACCTCGATTGGCAGTCCGATCACCCCGTGGCTTTGCTCAAAAATGTGCAACGCCTGACTGCGCCCAACCCCGGCGTGATGACAGGCCCCGGCACCAACACCTATTGGGTGGGCGATCCCCACAGCGGCTACATCGTGATCGATCCAGGCCCAGCCGACCCCGATCACTTGGACAAAATTTGGCGTGCCACCAGCGGCCAAATTCGCATGATTGTGTGCACGCATTCACACCCCGATCACTCACCCGGCGCCAAGCCTCTGCAGGCGCTTTGCCAAGGGGCCTCGCATGGCTTGCCACCTGTGCTGGGCTTGCCTTCTGCCAGCACGGCCAACGCACAAAGCCAATTCACGCCCGATCGTTCATTGGCCCACGGTGAAATTTTGAAAGTGGGCGAGCACAGCCTCAAGGTGCTGCACACCCCCGGCCATGCGGCCAACCACCTTTGTTTGGCCTTGCTCGAAGATGGCCTCTTGTTTTCTGGCGATCACGTGCTCAATGGCAGCACCACGGTGGTCAATCCGCCCGATGGCGGCATGACCGATTACCTCGATTCGCTTGATTTGTTGGCCGCCGAATGCCGCACCCATCAACTCGAATTCATCTTGCCAGCACACGGCTATGTGCTGGGCTTTGCGGAACAAGCCATCGCCCAACTCAAAGCACATCGTTTAAAGCGCGAAGCCAAAGTGATCGCCGCCATGCGCGCCTTGCCACATGGCACACTTGAAGACTGGGTGGCACACGCTTACGACGACGTCCATGAACGTCTGTGGCCCGTGGCTGCACGATCTTTGCAAGCGCATGTGGACCGCATTCAGTCCATGCCACCAGGCAATCCATGACAGACCCTCACGCAACTGCTAGCACCGAAGGCATTCGCCTGTCCAAACGTGTGGCCGATATTTTGAAATGCTCGCGCGCAGAAGCGGAACAAGTGATTGTGGGTGGCTGGGTCAAGGTCAACAACTTGGTGGTGGACGAACCCGCGCACCGCGTCAAAGACGAGCAAATCGACATTCACAGCACTGCGCAACGCGGCAAAGTGCCCTTGCTCACAGTCATCTTGCACAAAACCCCAGGGCAAAGTTGCTTGTCGCAAAGTCACAACAACATCTGGAAATCCCTCACACCCGAAACACGTTCTCACCAAGATCGCTCTGGCATCACCCTGACACCGCGATTGCAAAAATCATTGCAATGTGCGGCCGCTTTAGAAGATGCTGCCACGGGCTTGGTTGTGCTCACCGAAGACCCTGCCATGTTGCGCAAATTACTGGATGAACGCACGCCTTTAGAACATGAAATGCTGGCCGAAGTGCAAGGGCCCGTGAGCCCTGATCAGTTGCACGACATGTGCCCCACAGGGCTCAAAACCAGCATCAGCAGTGCCACCCCCCAAAAAACGGGTTTGCGCATGGCTTTCAAAGGGTACCAACCGGGGTATGCTGCAGGCGTCATTGAAAATACAGGGTTGCGGCTGACAGGTCTCAAACGCGTTCGAATGGGCCGTGTTTTGATGGCCCCCCTTGCCCCCGGTGAGTGGCGAGCCTTGATGCCCTACGAAAGATTTTGAGAAAAAACCCTGTTTTTGCGCATATTTGCCACATCCGGGCCTTGCAAACCCTTGAAATTCATCAGGGCATCCTCATTTAACTTGTAAGTTTGAGAGAATATTCACACGAATGTTCGTAGCTTGAGCTGAAAGGAAAAACTATATGCGTTTGAGCACCAAAAGTCGTTTTGCCGTCACGGCCATGATCGATGTCGCTTTGCGCGAAGATCGCGGTCCCGTCTCGCTCTCGGCCATTAGCGAGCGTCACCAAATTTCACTCTCCTATTTGGAGCAGCTGTTCAGCAAACTGCGTCAGCACCAATTGGTTGAAAGCACGCGCGGTCCTGGCGGTGGTTATTCATTGGCCCGCAGCGCCGAGAAAATCACCATGGCCGACATCGTGAGCGCTGTCGACTTTTCTGTTGAAGCTGAAGATGCCAGCAACTCTGAAGGCAGCACATGGATGAGCAGCGAATTGTGGGCTAGCCTGAACGAGAAAATGTTGGCGCACTTGCAGTCCATCAGCTTGCGCCAACTGGTCTCTGAGCAGCGCGCCAAAGGCGTGACGGTTGAGCCAGCACCCTCCGTGGTCAAGCGTGGCGTGTTTGCCAAGCCCAAGAGCCAGCCCGTCAAGATGAACGTGCCGAACTCGGTGTTTGCATTGGCGGCTAGCTTGGTGCCGACACGCTAATCGAATCAAATTCGATGCAAAAAACGCGCCCTGGGTGACCAGGGGCGCGTTTTTTTTTGGCTTTGAAACAGCCTTGAATAAAGTGTGAAGCCTACCGATAAGCCGGATTCTGTGCATTGAAGTTGCCCTCAATGTGACCGCCATTACTCTGGGCCGAGGGTTGCCCACTCGGCTCGGTGCTACCTACCCGCACACTCTCCGGAACCAGATCAACGTGTGCCTATTTGGTATTGCTGCGCGTAGAGATTGCCCGTTTCACCCGAACTGAATCGGCTCGTCTCTGTTGCTCTAATCCTCACCTTGGTGCCTTGCGGCCTTTCGGTGGAGAGGTGTTACCTCCTACGCTGTCCTGTGCAGTCCGGACGTTCCTCCAGTGCGGCCTTTCGGCCCATGGCCAAAGAAAATCTTTCGCCATGGCTTTGCAGCTTGCACCAGCGACGGTCTGGCAGGCTTCACGACCCCATTATCGCCTCGCGGCATAACCATATGCAGGAATTGGCAGAACAAGTAGGTCAAAATCCGTCTCAGTCATTCGAATCATTCCCCTTTACACCCAAAGGACCGCGATCATGAAAGCTCACAACATCTTACAGACCATTGGCAACACGCCCCACATTCGCATCAACAAACTGTTTGGCGCCAATGCCAATGTGTGGATCAAATCCGAGCGCAGCAACCCCGGTGGTTCCGTGAAAGATCGCATTGCCTTGGCCATGGTGGAAGATGCCGAGAAAACGGGCGCCCTCAAAGCAGGCGGCACCATCATTGAACCCACCTCGGGCAACACCGGCATTGGCTTGGCCATGGTAGCGGCCGTCAAGGGCTACAAATTGATCTTGGTGATGCCAGACAGCATGTCCATTGAGCGCCGCCGTTTGATGTTGGCCTATGGCGCCACCTTTGATCTGACACCCCGCGAAAAAGGCATGAAAGGCGCCATTGCCCGCGCCGAAGAATTGGTGGCCAGCACCCCCGGCGCTTGGATGCCGCAACAATTCAACAATCCCGCCAACATCGATGTCCACGTGCGCACCACGGCGCAAGAAATCTTGGCGGACTTTCCCGAAGGCATCGACGCCATCATCACAGGTGTGGGCACCGGTGGCCACTTGACGGGCACTGCCAAAGTCTTGAAGGCCAAATTCCCCAATCTCAAAGTGTTTGCCGTCGAACCCACCGCATCGCCTGTGATCTCTGGCGGTGCGCCTGCACCCCACCCCATTCAAGGCATTGGCGCTGGCTTCATTCCAAAAAACCTGGACACCAGCTTGCTAGACGGTGTGATTCAAGTGGAGGCCGAAGACGCACGCGAATTCGCACGCCGCTCCGCACGCGAAGAAGGTTTGTTGGTTGGCATTTCTTCAGGCGCCACCTTGGCCGCCATTGCCCAAAAATTGAAAGAGCTGCCCGCCGGCGCCACCGTGCTGGGCTTCAATTACGACACTGGCGAGCGTTACTTGTCGATTGA
Organism: Limnohabitans sp. Hippo4; assembly: GCF_003063605.1. Taxonomy (NCBI): domain Bacteria; kingdom Pseudomonadati; phylum Pseudomonadota; class Betaproteobacteria; order Burkholderiales; family Comamonadaceae; genus Limnohabitans; species Limnohabitans sp. Hippo4. Next base: position 123,375 of record NZ_NESE01000005.1, read on the forward strand.
AGGTTTCTTGCCAAACTGAATATCAACGCCTGCGGATGCCAAGCAGGGTTTCCTTGCTTGGCATCTCGCGCGATAATTGGCGAGTCTGCTTGATAACCACAAGCCCATTGATCGACTGCCATGATTCGAATCTCAGAACTCAAACTGCCTTTGACTGCATTGCCAGTCGAAGTGCGTCGCGCAGCGGATGCCCCGTCAGAAACTGACGAAGATCGAATTCCGCCCCCCCATCCCGAAGAGGCTTTGCGCCAACTGGCTGCAAAAGCGCTGGCCATTGATGCGGTCGCGATTGACCAATTGCATGTTTTCAAACGCAGTTTTGATGCACGCAAAGCCGATTTGTTGGCGGTGTTCATTGTCGACATCACCTTGAAAGACCCCGCAGCTGAGGACTCGCTGCTCAAGCAGTTTTCTGGCAACCCTCACATTCAAGCCACGCCCAACATGACTTGGCAGGCGCCTTGTCATGCGCCCGCCAACTTTGGCTTGGAAGAAGGTGAACGCCCCGTGGTGGTGGGCTTTGGCCCATGCGGTATTTTTGCAGCCTTGAGCTTGGCGCAAATGGGTTTCAAGCCCATCGTCATTGAACGTGGCAGTCCCGTGCGTCAACGCACCAAAGACACCTGGGGCTTGTGGCGCAAACAAACACTCAATCCTGAAAGCAATGTGCAGTTTGGTGAAGGCGGCGCTGGCACTTTTTCTGACGGCAAGCTCTACAGCCAAATCAAAGACCCGCGTCATTTGGGTCGCAAGGTGATGAACGAGTTTGTGCAAGCGGGTGCGCCTAGCGACATTTTGTTTGCGGCGCATCCCCACATCGGCACGTTCAAGTTGGTCAAGGTGGTGGAAAACTTGCGCGAGCAAATCATTGCCATGGGCGGCGAAGTGCGTTTCGAACAACGCGTGGTCGACATCGACATTGAAACCACCGCGCAGGGCCGACAAGTCACCGGCTTGCACATGGAAGACCGCAACACGGGTAAGCGTTCGCACTTGGCCACCCAGCATGTGGTGCTGGCTTTGGGCCACAGCTCGCGCGACACATTCACTTTGTTGTACGAGCGCGGCGTTTACATGGAGGCCAAGGCCTTCTCGATAGGCGTTCGCATTGAACATCCACAAAGTGTGATTGATGCAGCCCGATGGGGCCGTCATGCCGGCCATCCTTTGCTGGGTGCGGCCGATTACAAGCTGGTGCACCATGCGCAAAACGGTCGTGCGGTTTACAGCTTTTGCATGTGCCCCGGCGGCACGGTGGTGGCCGCCACCAGCGAACCTGGCCGTGTCGTCACCAACGGCATGAGCCAATACTCACGCAACGAACGCAACGCCAACGCCGGCATGGTGGTGGCCATCGATCCTGAAGATTACCCACTGGATGTCGCTGCATGGCAAGCCGCCTTTGGTGAAGCCGATGGTTTGAAATGGGCCCTGCAAGCGCAAGCGATGGCCCAGCAAACGCCCAAGGCTTATCACCCGCTGTCGGGCATTGTGTTTCAACGTCTGTTGGAATCTAAAGCCTTTGTGGCAGGCGGCGAAAACTACACCGCACCCGGTCAACTGGTGGGCGACTTTTTGCATGCGCGGGCATCCAAAGATTTTGGTGCGGTGCAGCCGTCCTACAAACCAGGTGTGAGCTTGGGCGATTTGTCACAAGTGCTGCCCGCATTTGCGGTGCAAGCCATACGTGAAGCGCTACCGGTGTTTGGTCGCAAGATCAAAGGCTACGACATGCAAGATGCCGTGTTAACTGGCGTGGAAACACGCACGTCATCGCCCCTCAAAATGACACGGGGTGAGAACTTTCAAAGTTTGAACACCCTGGGCCTGTATCCGGCTGGTGAGGGCGCCAGTTATGCTGGGGGTATTTTGTCGGCAGGTGTGGATGGCATCAAAGTGGCCGAGGCTTTGGCCCAAGCCATAACTGCAAAGACCTGAAGCAAGGCAGCATCACTAAGATGCGAGGGCTGCCTCGAATTACTGGAATGTGTACTTGGTGCCCAAGCTGAACACAGCTTTGCCGCCTTGTTTGCCCCATGTGCCATCCAGCTGCAAACCTGGCAACACATCTCTGCGCAAACCAACACCCACCAAAGGCTTGGACGCACGCTGCGCCACTGACTCAATGTGAGCGGTCCAATCACCCATGGTTTGTTCCCAGGCCACACCCCAAGACGGCACATCTTTTCCTTCAGCATCTCTGGCGCTGACCAAACTTGAATGAAGGGTACCTGCGCCCATGTCGCAGCTTGTATTGCCCGCCACAAAAGATTTTTGACCTTCACCTTTTTGCCATTGCGTCACGCCCAACACCCACGCATAGTGGCAAGATTTTTCTTTGGGTGCCGTCACTTGCATCTTGGCTAGAAAAGTTTGACTGCGAGGACCGCCTGAAAAAGTTTTTACATCTTGTGCAACCAAATCCAGGCCAGGCAAAGGCGAGTAAGTGGGCGCAATGGTCAAGGTGCGCGAGCCATCGGCTGCACGGGACCAAAATGTTTCAACGTGGGCCACGCCCTGATCGTTCACATTGGCGTCGTCCACATTCAAAGGACGGCCTGCCTGTGCAGATACACCCAACAAAGTCAATGCCACCAGGCTGAGGATTTTTTTCATAAACAAAGTCGTTTCAAACTTAAACAAACAAAACAGGAACCATGGACACCACCAACAACAGGGCCATGCTCCAATTGAAAATACGGCGCCATGTATCTTGTTGCAAATAGCGCTCTAACTTAGCGCCCAGCCACACCCACAAACCTACACTGGGGAAATTGATGGCGCTGAACATCATGCAAGTGAGCACCACAAAAGTGAGCGATGCATCGGTGGGCATATAGTTGCTGAAATAGCCAATGGCCATGATCCACGCTTTGGGATTGACCCACTGAAAAGCGGCAGCACCCAAGAAGCTGATGGGTTGCGTGGCCTCTTCGCCGTTGCGCTCTGGCGCACCACTTCGGGCGACGCCCCATGCCAAATACACCAGGTAAGCAAAGCCTATGACCTTCATCACTTGGTACACAAAGGGATAGGCCTTCAGCAAACTTTCGAGGCCCGCGCCGACCAACAGCAGCATCACAAAGTGACCCAAAGAAACGCCCAGCCAATGCGGCAGTGTGCGCTTCACACCAAAGTTAACGCCCGAGGCCAACAACATCATGTTGTTGGGCCCAGGGGTCACCGAGGTCACAAAGGCAAACATGGCCATGGCCGCCACCAACTCCACGTTGAAGTTCATGACTGACTGGCCTTCGGCCATTGGGTGTGAAACTTACCGGGCTTGTCCAAACGTTGATAAGTGTGTGCACCGAAGTAGTCGCGCTGCGCTTGTAACAAGTTGGCGGGCAAGCGCGCAGTGCGGTAAGCGTCGTAGTAGCTCAACGCACTCATGAAGGCGGGCACTGCCACACCATTCATGGCAGCCATGGCCACCACCTCACGCAAATCTTGTTGGCACTCGGCCATCAGGCGTGCAAAGTGATCGTCCACCAGCAAGTTGGTGAGATTGTGTTGGACGGCAAAGGCACGGCGAATGTCTTCCAGCAAATGCGCACGGATGATGCAACCGGCGCGCCAAACCGACGCCACTTTGTCCATGGGCAACTGCCAATCGTGTTCTTTGTCGCCGGCTTTGATCAAAGCAAAACCTTGGGCATAGGCGCAAATTTTGGCAGCCAGCAAAGCCTTTTGAATTTTGGGCAAGACTTCTTGGAGGTTTTGTACAGCTTGAGGCTGAGGGCCTTTCAGTAATTTGGAAGCCACCACGCGCTCGGGCTGCACGGCACTCATGGTGCGCGCAAACACAGCGTCGGCAATGGTGGGCGCACTGACGCCCATGTCCAATGCAATTTGGCTGGTCCATTTGCCTGTGCCTTTTTGCTCTGCTGTGTCGAGAATCATGTCAACCAAAGCATTGCCGGTTTCTGGATCCTCGTGCGACAAGATGTCGGCGGTGATGTCGATCAAGTAGCTGCTCAACTCACCTTGGCCCCATTCACGGAACACCGCGCTCTTTTGCTGCGCGGTCATGCCCAAGCCCTTCATGAGCGCATAGGCTTCGCAAATCATTTGCATGTCGGCGTATTCAATGCCGTTGTGCACCATCTTCACAAAATGGCCTGCACCACCTGGCCCCATCCATTCACAGCAGGGCTGACCGTCGTCGGCTTTGGCAGCGATGGCTTGCAGAAAGGGCCGCACCAAAGGCCAAGCTTGCGAGCTGCCACCGGGCATCAAAGCGGGGCCTTTTAAAGCACCTTCTTCACCGCCACTGACGCCAGAGCCGACGTACAAGATGCCGGTGCCTTCGAGCGATTCCATTCTGCGTTGGGTGTCGCGGTAGAGGGTGTTGCCACCGTCAATGACGACGTCGCCTGCATTCAACAAAGGCGTGAGTTCTTTGAGGACGGCATCGACTGGGGCACCAGCAGGCACCATGAGCCAGACGCGTCGGGGCAGTTGCAAGTTGGCGACCAAGTCTTTCAAGGTATTGGCTGCGCAGGCGTTCAGGCCTTCTGTGCGTTTGGCAAAGCTGTTGCGTTTGTTGTCGTCGAGGTCAAAGCCTGTGACGCTGAAGCCGTTGCGCTCTAAGTTGAGGGCCAGGTTTTCGCCCATGACGCCAAGGCCGATGAGTCCAATGTGTGATGCTTGCATTTGACTGTGTTTGTTTTTCAGAATTTGTGCACGGATTTTCGCATGGGGTTAGAGGAAATGGCGTCACTTCTGTTCAGCGTTTGGAAGGCACTTCAATATGGGTAGAGGTTTGAGCAGACAGGTAGGGGCGTCTTCCTCATACTGGAGTACCAGAAATCGTTCAGACGCCCCTACCTGTCTACTCAAACCTTTGGGTGGCGTGAAGATGTCTAGCCAAATAAATGGGGGCAGATCAACATTAATTTTGTCAATCGGTGTGGGCAGAGGCCAAGGGCGGGCTGACGATTTCTGGTACCCCAGTATGAGGAAGCCCGCCCTTGGCCTCTGCCCACACTGATTGGAAATTAATGTTGATCTGACCCCATTTATTCCACCGTCACACTCTTCGCCAAATTGCGAGGCTTGTCCACATCAGTGCCCCGCGCACAAGCCGTGTGATAGGCCAACAACTGCAAAGGCACCACGTGAAGAATAGGTGACAGCACGCCATAGTTCTCCGGCATGCGAATCACGTTCACACCCTCACTGCTCTCAATCTTCGTATCGCCATCAGCCAACACATACAGCACACCACCGCGCGCGCGCACCTCTTGCATGTTGCTCTTCAGCTTCTCCAGCAATGCATCGTTTGGTGCAACCGTCACCACCGGCATCTCACTCGTCACCAACGCCAAAGGACCATGCTTCAGCTCACCTGCCGCATAGGCTTCGGCGTGAATGTACGTGATCTCTTTCAACTTCAACGCACCTTCCAAGGCAATGGGGTAATGCGTGCCACGGCCCAAGAACAACGCGTTCTCTTTCGATGCAAACTCTTGTGACCAGCTGATGATTTGGGGCTCGAGTGCCAACACCGCTTGCAAAGCTGCGGGCAAGTGGCGCATGGCTTTGAGGTGCATCGCTTCGTCTGCATCACTCAAACGACCTTTGCTTTGCGCCAAGGCCAGCGTCAACAAGAACAAGCCGGCCAATTGGGTGGTGAAGGCCTTGGTAGAGGCCACACCAATTTCAGCGCCTGCGCGCGTCACATAGGCCAACTTGCACTCACGCACCATGGCCGACGTGGCCACGTTGCAGATGGTGAGCGTGTGCTGCATGCCCAAACTTTGCGCGTGACGCAAAGCGGCCAGTGTGTCGGCCGTTTCGCCCGATTGCGTGATGGTGACCACCAAGGTTTTGGGGTCGGGCACAGAATCTCTGTAGCGGTACTCGCTGGCAATTTCGACTTGGCATGGGATCTGCGCCACCGACTCCAACCAGTACTTGGCCACACAACCGCTGTAGTAACTGGTGCCGCAAGCCAAGATCAAAACCTTGTCGATTTCTTTGAACACCTTGAATGCGCTGGCCAATCGCCCACCACCGCTCACGCCGTCAAACAACTCTGGCACGATGTGTTCCACACCTTCCAAGGTGTCGGCAATGGCGCGGGGCTGCTCAAAAATTTCCTTCTGCATGTAGTGTCTGTAGGGGCCTAACTCGGCAGCGCCGCTGTGGGCATGCACGGTTTTGACGGGGCGCTCTACACGCTGATGGTTGCGGTCCTCAATCCAATACTTGCCCAACTGAATGTCGACCAAGTCACCTTCTTCGAGGTACACAATTTGATCGGTCACACCCGCCAGGGCCATGGCATCGCTGGCCAAAAAGTTTTCGTGGTGTGATGTGCCCACACCCAAAATGAGGGGCGATCCGGCACGTGCACCCACCACACGTTGCGGTTCGTCTTTGTGAAATACAGCGATGGCGTAGGCACCTTTGAGTTCGCTCACGGTGCGTTTGACGGCGTCAAACAAATCACCGTCGTACACGCTGTCCACCCAATGCGCGATCACCTCGGTGTCGGTTTGGCTGGTGAACACATAGCCTTTGGCTTGCAGTTGGGCACGCAATTCATCGTGGTTTTCAATGATGCCGTTGTGCACCAAAGCCACGCGACCTGGCTTGTCTTTCAAGCTCTCCAAACTGCCAGGGCCTGAGCTGAAATGTGGGTGCGCGTTGTGGACTGCAGGCGCGCCGTGAGTAGCCCAGCGTGTGTGGGCAATGCCGGTGCCGCTTTCCAAATGGTCAGTTTGAATCTGGTCCATCAACTCGGCCACACGGGAGGTGCTTCGCGCACGTTTCAAGCCGCCTACGCCGCGCTTGAGACTGGCTTCATGAATGGCCACACCGCAAGAGTCGTAGCCACGGTATTCGAGGCGCTGCAAGCCCTGAACCAAGATGGGAACGATGTTTCGATCGGAAACTGCACCAACAATGCCGCACATAGGATCAACCTTTGATTTGAAAGTGCGTGAATCTTAGGCGGCTTGAATAGAAATTACATTAAATAATTATTCAAATTAATGAAATAATATTTCATTAAAATCTACTCGTGGTTTATTATTCCATTTATTTAATTAAATTGAAATAATTCACATGTCTACTTCCTTTGAAGCCAACACCTCATCCGGCAGCTTGGATGCCATTGACCTTCAATTGCTGGCCATTTTGCAAGCCAATGCCAACATCAGCAACATTGCATTGGCCGACAAATTGCACATCTCTGCACCCACCTGCTTGCGCCGCACCAAGCGTTTGCAGCAAGAGGGTTGGATTGAAAAGCAGGTGGCTATTTTGTCGTCCGACAAAATGGGTCGGTTCATGGGCCACAGCGTCACGGCTTTGATTGAAGTGAGCTTAGACAAACAAGGCGAAGAGTTACTTCAGGCCTTTGAAACGCGCGCCGTTCAAGAAGCAGCAGTTCAACAATGCTGGCGTGTGTCGCCAGGCCCAGATTTCATGTTGGTGGTGCAAGTGCCCGACATGCCGGCCTATTTGGCGTTCACCCAAAGGCTGCTGACGCAAGACGCCAATGTGCGAAATGTGAAGGCATTTTTCAGCGTGAAGCGCGCCAAGTTTGGCACTGAGATTCCATTACCAACCGCCACGTCTTGAGGGCTAAGGAAAAGCGCAAGGTCTGCTGAGTTACTGGCCGGGCTTGGGCGTTTTTTGGGGCCGCTTCCAATTGGCAATGCTCACTTGCTTGCCGCGCGCCACACTCAATGCGCCAGGTTCGGTGCTCTTGGAAATGGTCGAACCGCCACCCACAGTGCCCCCTGCGCCAATCGTGACAGGCGCAATCAACACACAGTTGCTGCCCACATGCACATCGGCTTCAATCACAGTGCGGTGTTTGTTGGCACCGTCGTAATTGGCAGTGATGCTGCCCGCGCCATAGTTGACGCGCTCGCCCACGGTGGCATCGCCCAAGTAGGCTAAGTGATTGGCTTTGGCACCTTTGGCCAAGGTGGAATTTTTCACTTCCACAAAATTGCCAATGTGCACTTCGGCGCCCAGTTGCGCACCAGGGCGCAAGCGGGCAAAAGGACCAATCAAAGCGCCCTCGCCCACGGTCACGCCTAATTTTTCACCATCGATGTGCGTGAAAGCATGAATGACCGCACCTGCGGCAATTCGTGCATTGGCAATGACGCAGTTGGGGCCAATGCGCACGCCTTCACCCAAGTACACTTGGCCTTCAAACACGCAGTTCACATCGATTTCTACATCGGCTTCGCAGGTCAATTCACCGCGCACATCCAAACGCGCAGGATCGGCCAAACGCACACCTTGCACCATCAGCGCGTTGGCCTTTTGCAATTGGAAAGCGCGCTCAAGTTGCGCCAGTTGCTGCGGGCTGTTGACGCCCGTCACTTGTAATTCGTCTTGAATGCGATGGGCCACCACCGTCACGCCGTCGGCGACGGCCCACTTCACCACATCGGTAAGGTAGTACTCGCCTTGGGCGTTGTGGTTGTCGAGTTTGGCCAGCCATGTTTTGAGTTGGCGCGCAGGCACCGCCATGATGCCGCTGTAGACCTCTTGAATTTTCAGTTGCTCTGGGGTGGCGTCTTTTTGCTCAATGATGGCTTGCACGGTATCGCCTTGCGCGGTGCGCACGATGCGGCCGTAGCCTGTGGGGTTGGGCATGTCGAGGGTGAGCAAGGCCAAGCGATCTTCGCCCGCACCGTGAACGCATACCATCAAAGCTTTCAGCGTGTCGGCTTGTGTCAAGGGCACGTCGCCCGACAACACCACCACCAAGCCATCATCTGCCAACACAGGCACGGCTTGCTGCACGGCATGGCCAGTGCCCAACTGAGGTTCTTGCCTGACAAACTTCACCGCCAAGCCAGAAGCTTGCTTGGCCACGGCGGCCTCCACCTCTTCAGCACCATGTCCAGTGATGACAACGGCAGATCGGGCTTGAAGCTGCGCAGCAGTTGACAACACGTGGCCCAGCAAGGGCTTGCCCGCCAATCGTTGCAAGACTTTGGGTAAACGGCTTTTCATCCGAGTACCCTTACCCGCCGCCATGACAACCACGTCCAAGGGCCGTTGAGGTGACAATGCTGATTGGTTTGTTGAGGTGTCCGACATGGCGAAAATTTCCTTCTGGTTACGAATTATCGCGGCTTCTGTGGCAGCTGTGGTGGTCAGTGCCAGCTTAAGTGGCTGCAGCGCCATCAAATTGGGCTACAACCAACTGCCCGAGATCAGTTCGTGGTGGCTCGACAACTACATCAACTTCACCGACACCCAAGCAACCCAAGCCAAGCAAGCCCTGAAAAAATTGCATGCTTGGCACCGCAAAGAAGAGCTGCCTTTGGTGGCCGATTTGCTGGTGCAAGCCCAAAACATGGCGCCGCAAAATATTTCAACCCAACAAGCTTGCGAGGTTTGGGGCAAGTTAGAAAAACGCATCGAGTCTGTCGCTCTAGAAAGCTCACGCTTGGCCACGCCCATTGTGTTGCAACTGACACCGCGGCAACTGCGTCATTTGGAAAAGCAGTGGACGGTAAAAAATGAAGAATGGAAAAAAGATTGGCTGCAGCCCAGCGCCGATGACCGTTTGAAAAAACGCTTGGATGCTACGGTCGATCGATTTTCAGATTTTTATGGCGACTTGAGTAACGAGCAAATCAAGCTGCTGCGTCTACAAATTGAACAGTCGCTGTGGTCACCTGAAGTGGCCATCCAAAACCGCATCAAGCGCCAGCAATCGCAATTGCTGGTTTTGCAGAACCTGACTCAAGACGCATCAAAGCCGGGGTTCAATTTGGCGCAAGCCGAAAATATTGTGTTGCAACTCAGCCTGCAATCCGTCCGCCCCCAAGACCCTGCCTTGCTCAACTTGCAACTTCAGCTTGAGCAACAAGCGTGCTTGAACTTCTCCCAGTTCCACAACACCACCACCCCAGCGCAACGCCAAAAGGCGCAACGCCGTTTGCGCGCATACGAAAAAGACATTCGCGACTTGATTTAATTGGGGTCAGATCAACATTAATTTGGTCAATCAGTGAGGGCTAAACCCAAGGGGGGCTTCCTCATACTGGGGTACCAGAAATCGTTCAGCCCCCTTGGGTTTAGCCCTCACTGATTGGAAATTAATGTTGATCTGACCCCAATTATTCTGCTTCAGTCCTGCAAGGCTTTCCACATTTCCATGTCGCGCTCAGCAGTCCAGATGCGTGGGTTTTTGATACCAGAGGCTTCGTCGTAAGCGCGGGTCACATCGAAGGGCAAGCAGTGTTCGTAAATGAACACATGGCCAAACACAGGGTCCATGCTTTTGCGCGTATGGGCCATGGCAGCTTTCAAATCCATCTTGGCAGCCACTGCCTCTTTGCCGGCATTGAACAAAGTTTCCACCCAGCGCTTGGTGTAATCCAAAGCTTTGTTCACATCCGCTTGACCTTTCATGGCTTCACCTCGGCCGGGCACGATGGCTTCTGCTTTCAATGCACGCAAGGCTTCCAAAGTAGCGGGCCACTCGGCCAATTGCGCATCGCCCGTGTATACGCCCGCTTCGTACTCCACCAAATCGCCAGAGAACAAAACTTTTTCTTCTTCCACCCAAGCAATCGTGTCGCCGCGTGTGTGACCGTATCCAGGGCTCCAGATTTGAACCTTCACGCCACCTAAATCAACCACCAATTTGCCGGGCACTTCACCCTTCGTGGCATCGCCGCCGCCAATCACCATGGTGGGCCATGTGAGGCCAGGCACTTCTTCAGCACCGCGGAACAGACGCGGAAAACGCTCCATCTCGCTCTTCATGTCTTGCGCGCCGCGCTCCACGATCAGCTCGTAAGTGCCTTGGCTGGCAATCACTTCAGTAGCGCCCTCGGCCGCATAAGCACTGGCGCCCAACACACGCACCGCGTGATAGTGCGTCAACAGCACGTACTTGATAGGCTTGTCGCTGATCTTGCGAATTTGTTGAATCAAATCGCGCGCCATGCTGGGCGTGGCCGTGGCATCGCTCACCATGATGAACTTCTCACCAATGATCACCCCCGAATTAGGATCACCTTCAGCGGTATAGGCCCAGCAATGCTTGCTGAGCTGCTCAAACTTAATGACTTTGTCGGCCAAGTCAGCTTGTGAAGCAAATGCTTTGGTTGGTTGGTTCATGTTCTCTCTCCGTTGTACAAACAAATTTAATTGGGGTCAGATCAACATTAATTTTGTCAATCGAAGGGGGTCAAGCCTAAGGGGGCTGAACGATTTCTGGTACCCCAGATGAGGAAGCTCCCTTAGGCTTGACCCCCTTCGGTTGGAAATTAATGTTGATCTGACCCCAATTAAATTAATTCAAACCCTTCTCTAACAGGGCAATGACTTCCTCCGCGAAAGCCACATACGAAATGGGGCCGCCAGGGCGAAGCCACGTAAAAGTCCAGTTGATCATACCGAACAACATCATCGTGATGGCCGTTTGGTTCGACGCATTCAATCGACCAGGATAGGCACGCCGCAAAGCACGCGTGACCGCCGCCACCACATCACGTTGACGGTTCAAAATGAGTTCGCGCGGCGAAATGGCGGGCGTGCCCAGATTGGCATCGGGCACATCGCTTAAAAACTGCGTATCGTTCAGCAAAGCCACATGCCGCGTGGCCGAGCTCTCGTACTCCTGCAGAAACGCACGGATCAATTCATGCAAAGCTGCACGGTCGTCCAAATTGCGACGCTGCGCCGTGGCATCTGTCAAAGCAATCAAGGACAGCAAGCGTTGCGTGTAACGGTCCATGAGGTCAAACAGAATGGCCTCTTTGCTGTCGTAGTAGTGGTAAAGCCGCGCTTTAGAAGTGCCACAGGCCGTGGCGATTTCATTCATGCTGGCCGCCGGATAGCTGCGATCAGCAAAGCACTGCGCCGCGATGTCCAAAATGGCGTCGCGTTTGATGTCGTGCGTGGAGGATTTAGGTCTTGCCATAAATTCTCACATCATCAGCCCACAGGCCACACCACGCCGTTGTCGTTCAAGATGGCATCGAGTGGCATGTCGTGCGGCTCGGGTTCAAAGTCATCGACATAGCCCTGGGTAAATCCAAGCCCTACGGTAAAAGGTTTGGGTTGCAAAGTGGCCAAAGTGCGGTCGTAAAAACCACCGCCATAGCCAAGACGATAGCCCCCTGCGCTGTAACCCACGCAAGGCACAAACAACAGCGTTGGCACAATCACTTCCGTGTCCTTGGGTTTGGGAATGCCGTAAGCGTCTTCTTCCATGGGGCAACCGGGGTACCACGCATGAAAGGTCAGGGTTTTGTGAACCTTGTCCACCACCGGCAGCCCAATGCGGCGCAACTGTGACTCACCCGTCAACTCGCCATCTTCTTTCCAGCGGTGCAACGCAGGCAGGGGATCGAACTCGCCTTTGATGGGCCAATAGGCGCCAATCACGGCATCTGAACGGCCAAACAGCCAAATGCGCATCACCCTTTGCAAGGCGTCACTTCGCGCCAGCCTGTCGGGCATGTTGAGGCGCGCCGCCAACAAGTCTTGGCGAATTTGTTTTTTGGCTTCTGATTTGTCCATAATCAACCCATGCAATTGACACAGATTTTGACATCGCTTGGGGCTTCCGTCCTCATTTTCTCCTTCATGAACACGGCCAATGGCCAAATCGTGACCCAAAACAAGTCCGATGACGTCATTTTGGAGATGAACCAGGCCTTTAAAAAGAACGACAAATCCCAGCTTTCACGCCTTTTGCCCAAAGCCAAAGGCCACGCCTTAGAGCCATGGGCGGCGTATTGGGAGCTGCGCGTTCGCTTGGACCAGGCCAGCACCGCTGAAATTCAAGAATTTCTGACCACGTATGCAGGCACCTATGCAGAGGACCGCCTGCGCAACGATTGGTTGCTGCAATTGGGCCGCCAGCGTGATTGGGCCCTCATTGCCCAAGAATACCCACGCTTTCGAATGAACGACGATCGCGAAGTGCGCTGCTATGCCTTGGGCACAGACGCACAGCTGAGCAAACCCGAAACACCGGCAGAGCTGAAAAAACTTTGGTACGCCTTGCGCGAATCGGACGACGGCTGCACCACCGTGGCCGAAAAACTGCACGATGCCAAGAAGCTAGAGAGCCTGGACATCTGGCGCAAAGCCCGCTTGGCCATGGACAACAACCGGCCGCGCACTGCGCAAAGTGCGCTCAACATTGAATCGGCGGAATTGGGCAAGCAAGCCATTTTGATTCACGCCGATCCACAGAAATATTTGGACAAGCGCATTGTGGCCTTCACACGCAAACGCAAAGAACTTTCTGTCTTGGCCCTCATTCGCATCGCCAACACTGACCCCGACAAAGCCGCCCAGTTGCTTGAGAAAAAATGGGGCTTGATGCTCACCAAGGAGGAGCACAACTGGACCTGGGGTGTCATTGGCAAACAGGCCGCACAAAAGCTACAAGACAACGCGCACCAGTACTTCAGCAAGGTCTCACGCAACCAAGATTTGAACGACGACCTGCTGGCCTGGAAAGCCCGCGCAGCCCTGCGCCAAGGCGACTGGAAAGCTGTAGCGACCACGCTGGACGCGATGGAAGATGCCAAAAATGACGCCACGTGGATCTACTGGAAAGCCAGAGCCCAACTCAGCACTGCCACCACCGACGCACAACGCACAGAAGCCACAGCAGCCCTCAAAAGCATTGCAGGTGTGAAAGGCTTCTACGAACAACTGGCGCTTGAAGAATTGGGCCAAGCCATCTCCGTGCCCGTCAAACCTGCGCCACTGACCGCTCAAGAAAAAGCAGCTGCCCAACAAAATGCAGGTTTGCAACGCGCGCTCTATGCATTGAGCCTGGGCCTGCGGCCAGAGGGCAACCGTGAGTGGAACTACAGCACCAACTTGCACACACCCGGCGGCATGAGCGAGCGTGAACTGTTGGCCGCCGCAGACTTGGCTTGCAGCAAACAAGTGTGGGACCGCTGCATCAACACCAGCGACCGCACCAAAACTCAAATCGATTTTGACCAGCGCTTCCCCATGCCCCTCAAAGACACGGTGCTGCGCAAAGCCAAAGAGGTGCAACTCGATCCTGCCTATGTGTACGGCCTGATCCGACAAGAAAGCCGTTTCATCATGGACGCCAAATCGGTGGTGGGCGCTTCTGGCCTGATGCAGGTGATGCCGGCCACTGCCAAATGGACCGCCAAGAAAATTGGTTTGACGAATTTTCAGGTGAATCAACTGAATGAGCACGAGACCAATGTGGCCATCGGCACGGGCTATTTGAAATTGGTCTTAGACGACTTCGATGGCTCGATGCCATTGGCTGCAGCCGCCTACAACGCGGGTCCCAGCCGCTCACGCGCGTGGCGCAAAGGCCCCGTCTTGGAAGCAGCCATTTGGGCTGAGAACATTCCGTTCACTGAAACACGGGACTATGTGAAGAAAGTGTTGTCTAACACGACCAACTATGCGGCCATCATCACTGGCCAGCCGCAGTCCTTGAAGGCACGGTTGGGTACTGTGGGACCTCGCAACGCTCAAGCGCCAGAAGAAAACGCAGACTTGCCGTGAGAGAGCAGTTGGGAGGAGCAGGTAGGGGGCTTCCTCAAATAATTGGGGTCAGATCAACATTAATTTGGTCAATCAGTGAGGGCTCAACCCAAGGGGGGCTTCCTCATACTGGAGTACCAGAAATCGTTCAGCCCCCCTTGGGTTGAGCCCTCACCGATTGGAAATTAATGTTGATCTGACCCCAATTATTTCACCCCAGCAATTTGTCCAAGTTGCTAGAAATTTTCTCTTCAATCTTGTCCTTAAACGAGGCCATCAAAAAGCCCAACTCCAACTTCATGCTGAGTTGAGTGCCCGTGACGCACAAATAGCCAGAAGCCCCAGCGCGCTCAAAATTCAAGCGATCTTGCACCTCGCCTTTGTCGTTGGTTTCGTTGGCCACATAAGTGCAGTCCATGCCCCAATCTTCTTCGGCTTCTTTTTGCCATTGAGCGGCTACCGCACGGACCTTCTCCATGCCCAACGTGTGATCGCGTTGAATGAAAATTTCAGCCATGACTTTCAAGCCTTCTTCAAAAGTGCCACTTCCACCTGGCAATCGTAAAACACTGGCGCACGGCCCAAATCGGTCAGTAATTGACTGGTCACTTCGTTGACGTTAGTGCCGTTCAGGCCCATCTTGCGCCACCAAATGCCCAAGCCATTCACAACGCCAGGACGTGCACGTGTTGTCACGTCGGCTTTGCAGTGGTATTCGCCGCGGTCGTTGAACACCTTCACCGTATCGCCTGAGGCAATGCCACGCGCAGACGCATCTTCAAAACAAATTTCGACCAAGGGTTCTTTCTCAATGGCACGCAAACTCTCAACATTCACAAAGGAGGAATTCAAGAAGTTGCGCGCAGGGGGTGAGATCATGGCCAAGGGATAGGCACTTCCCGCAACAGGTACTTCGTAATTGGGAATGTGATTGGGCAAGGGGTCCAAACCTTGCGCAGACAAACGATCGCTCACAAATTCGCAACGTCCCGACGGCGTTGCAAAACCACCCTTTGCAAACGGCGCCTCAGGCACTGGCATGGACACAAAGCCCACATCCAACAGCGTTTGAAAATCAACATCGGGGCCAACTGCGGTGCGGCACATGCTCAGGTCGTCTTCGCTGAAGCAAGGCTCGGTGTAGCCCATGGCTTTGGCCAGCAAGCGGAAAATTTCGCTGTTGGATTTGGCTTGGCCCACAGGCGCAATGGCGGGTCGGTTCAACAACACATCGGTGTGGCCATAACTGCCTTGCACATCCCAGTGTTCCAACTGCGTGGTGGCGGGCAGCACGTAATCGGCGTA
Organism: Limnohabitans sp. Hippo4; assembly: GCF_003063605.1. Taxonomy (NCBI): domain Bacteria; kingdom Pseudomonadati; phylum Pseudomonadota; class Betaproteobacteria; order Burkholderiales; family Comamonadaceae; genus Limnohabitans; species Limnohabitans sp. Hippo4. Next base: position 139,176 of record NZ_NESE01000005.1, read on the forward strand.
GTCGGCGGTGTCGGTCTGGAAATGTTCCATCACCACCGTGAACAAGTCTTCGCGCGCAAAGCCCTGCACCACTTTGCCCGATTGCGGCGCAATGGCCACGGGGTTGCTGTTGTAAACCAACAAGGCTTTCACTTGAGGGCCCCACACCGCACTGCCAGGGTGGTTCAAATCGTTGCCGATCGTGGCCATGTTGAGCATGCGGGGACGGCGTGTGCCCAGCAAATCAGGGCGATGCAGATCTTGTTTGTTCACCTTGAAATTGCTGGAGCTGCTGAGCAACAAGCCCCCTGCTCTGTCACGCCAGGCGCCGGTCAAGGCGGGCAAGCAAGCAATGGCGCGCACGGCATTGGCGCCACCTTTCACACGCTGCATACCGTAGTTCAATCGAATGGCAGCTTTGGGTGTGGTGCCCCAGTCTTTGGCCAAAGAACGAATCAATTCAGCCTCGATGCCGCACACTTCAGCAGCGCGCTCTAGTGTCCAGGTCATGGCGCGTTCGCGCAATGCATCCCAGCCTAAGGTGTACTTCTCAATGTAGTCGTGGTCTAGCCAATCGTTCACCACCAATTCGCGCATGATGGCAAAGGCCAAAGCTGCGTCGGCGCCTGGTCGAATGGGCAAATGCACGTGGCATTTTTCAGCAGTTTCACTGTGCCTCGGATCAATGCAAATCAGTTTGGCGCCATGGCGTTTGGCATCTTGTGCGCGACGCCAAAAGTGCACGTTGCTGGTGATCGAGTTGCTGCCCCAAATCACAATCAGTTTGGATTCAGAAAAAAACTCGGTCTTCATGCCGAACTTGCCACCCAGTGTGTAGACCAAACCTTCGCCACCGGCCGAAGCGCAGATGGTGCGATCTAACAGCGATGCGCCCATCTTGTTGAAAAAACGCGACGCCATGGCCTCGCTTTGCACCCAGCCCATGGTGCCCGCATAGCTGTAGGGCAACACGGCTTCTGGGTTCTCTGACGCAATGGCCTTGAGTCGCAAAGCGATGTCTTGAATGGCCTCGTCCCAAGTCACCTGCACAAACTGGCCAGAGCCCTTGGGGCCGCTGCGTTTTAAAGGGTGCATCAAGCGCTCAGGGCTGTAGGTGCGTTCCGTGTAGCGAGACACTTTGGTGCACAACACACCTTGGGTGTGCAGGTGATCGGGGTTGCCCTGCACCTTCACGGCGCGCCCGTTCTCCACGGTGGTGAGCAGCGCGCAGGTGTCGGGGCAGTCGTGCGGGCACAAACCTCGCACCACGGCATTTTGTTCAAGCACTGAATTTGTCATGGCTTCATTCTAAAAGGGTATTTTTGGGGATAACCCTGAAGAGAAATGTCCCCCAAGTGCAAAAGGGTTGTAGCGCAATGGCACGACTCTCGCTAGACTGTGGTTATGAAAATCATCGACTCTATCCTCACCGACGCGGCCAGCATTGCGGCCATTCGCAAAGACATTCACGCCCACCCCGAGTTGTGCTTCCAAGAAGTGCGCACCGCCGATGTGGTGGCCAAGCAACTCACAGACTGGGGCATTCCCATTCACCGCGGCATGGGCACCACCGGTGTCATTGGCATTGTGCACGGCCGTGATGGCGGTGCTTGCGGACGTGGTGTGGGTTTGCGCGCTGACATAGACGCGCTTCCCATGCAAGAGTTCAACACCTTTGCCCACGCCAGCAAACACCAAGGCAAGATGCACGCTTGCGGCCACGATGGCCACACCGCCATGCTGTTGGCAGCCGCCAAGCACTTCTCTAAACACCGCGACTTTGACGGTACCGTTTACTTGATCTTCCAACCCGCCGAAGAAGGCGGTGGCGGTGCCCGCGAAATGATCAAAGACGGCATGTTTGAAAAATTCCCCATGCAAGCCGTATTTGGCATGCACAACTGGCCCGGCGCCCAAGTGGGCAACTTTGCGGTCAGCCCTGGCCCGGTCATGGCGTCCAGCAACGAATTCAAAATCACCATCCGCGGCAAAGGCAGTCACGCCGCCCTGCCGCACAACGGCATCGACCCCGTGCCTGTGGCTTGCCAATTGGTCCAAGCTTTTCAAACCATCATCACGCGCAACAAAAAGCCTGTCGATGCGGGCGTTATTTCGGTCACCATGGTGCATGCGGGTGAAGCCACCAACGTCGTGCCCGACTTCTGCGTCATTCAAGGCACCGTGCGCACCTTCACGTTGGAAGTGCTCGACCTCATCGAAAACCGCATGAAGCAAATCACAGAAAACCTGTGCGCTGCTTTTGATGCCAAGCCCGAATTCCACTTCAACCGCAACTACCCACCCACTGTCAACAGCGCAGCCGAGGCCGAATTTGCGCGCAAAGTGATGGAAGGCATTGTGGGCAAAGAGAACGTGCAAGTTCAAGAACCCACCATGGGCGCCGAAGACTTCTCGTTCATGTTGCAAGCCAAGCCTGGTGCCTATGTGTTCATTGCCAATGGCGACGGTTCACACCGCGAAATGGGCCATGGCGCAGGTCCTTGCATGCTGCACAACCCCAGTTACGACTTCAACGACGACCTCATTCCATTGGGCGGCACGTATTGGGTTGAATTGGCCACACAATGGTTGGCCAACCCCACTCAAAAGTAAAGTCCAGCGGTTCACTGCTTTTCCGGGTCAATTGAGTTGACCTCACTTTTGAAGCCCTTCGGGGCTTCATTCATTTGGAGCTTTCATGACAAACATTCACGACGCATTTTCAAAGAGCTATGCAGAGGCTCGTCAAAAGTTTTTAAGCGCTGCACAACAAGCAGGCCTGCAAGTTGAATCCCACATTCACCCCGAAAAAGGCCGCGATGGCGAAGAGTTGGCCATGGACGTGGTGCGCGAAGGTCCTGCCGATGCCAAACAGGTCTTGCTGGTCAGCAGTGCCTGTCATGGCGTAGAAGGTTACTGCGGCAGTGGTGTGCAAATTGACGCCATGAGCAGTGCTGAATGGCACAAGGCTGTGGCACAAAGCGGTGTGGCGGTGGTGTACGTCCACGCCCTCAACCCCCATGGTTTCTCGCACGTGCGCCGCGTCACACAAGAAAACGTTGACCTGAATCGCAACTTCCACGACTTCAGCAAACCCCTGCCCGACAACACGGCCTACAAAGAAGTCCAGCATCTGTTGTTGCCCGACGTATGGCCACCCAACGAAGCCAACATGCAGGCCACGATGCAATACATCGCAACACACGGTATGCCCAAACTGCAAGCCGCGGTGTCACAAGGCCAGCACCACGATCCAAAGGGTTTGTTCTTTGGCGGCCAAGCACCCACCTGGAGCAACCAAACCATTCGCAAAGTTCTCAAACAACAAGCCGGCAAAGCGCAAAAGTTGGCTTGGATTGATTTGCACACTGGCTTAGGCCCCAGCGGCGTGGGCGAACGTATCTATGCGGGCGCCAACGATGCAGCCGCCATTGCGCGTGCGCGCCAATGGTGGGGCAACATCACTTCCATTTACGATGGCACATCCTCTTCTGCGTTCCTCACAGGCCTCATGTGGATGTCAGTGCAAGACGAATGTCCTCAAGCTGAATACACCGGCATTGCATTGGAATACGGCACCTTGCCCATGAACGACATGTTGATGGCCCTGCGCGCCGACCACTGGCTGCACATTCATCCCGAGGCGTCTGAGGATTTGAAGAAAAGCATCAAAGCGCAAATCTTCAACGCCTTCTACACCGACACCGATGAATGGCGCGCGCAAATCATCACACAAGCGCGCGATGCCATGGGCCAAGCACTCCAAGGTTTGAAATGAACGGCTCTTCCAAGCGCATTCTGATATTGGGTGGCACCGGCTTTGTCGGCCGCCATGTTTGCGAAAAACTCACACGCATGGGCTGCAGCATGACGGTCATCACCCGCCGCGCCAGCCAAGCGGCCGCCATTCAAAATTTACCACGCGTGCGCGTACTGGAGGGCGATGTGTACAACAGCGCTTTTCTGGCGCAATGCATGGCGCAACACGATGTGGTGATCAACCTCATTGCCATCTTGCATGGCACTGAAGCGGCATTTGACAAAGCGCATGTTCAGTTGCCCCAAGTCATTGCAAAGGCCTGCCTTGCCAGTGGCGTCAAACGCCTGATCCACATTAGCGCATTGGGCGCAAGCCTGGACGGACCTTCAGCTTACCAACGCAGCAAAGCCCAAGGCGAAGCCTTGCTCAAGCAAGCGGGTTTGGATTTAACGCTCTTGCAACCCAGCGTCATCTTTGGCGCAGACGACAAGTTCCTCAACCTGTTTGCCCAGTTGCAGCAAATTGCGCCTGTGGTGCCCTTGGCAGGCGCCAGCACGCGTTTTCAGCCGGTGTGGGTGGAAGATGTGGCATCGGCGGTGGCGCATTGCGTCATGGATGCCAAGACGCAAGGTCACACCTATGAAATTTGCGGACCCGAAATTTGGACCTTGAAAGAATTGGTTCAAAAGTCCGGTCAATGGGCAGGCGTCAAAGGTGGCCGAGGTCGCTGGGTGTTTGGCATTCCTCACACCCTCGCTTGGCTACAAGCCTTCCTGATGGAATTGGCCCCCGGCCAACCCCTCATGAGCCGCGACAATCTGCGGTCGATGCAAGTCGACAACGTGTCATCCGGCAAAGCCTTGAGCCTCAAAGATCTGAACATCCAAGCCAGCAGCGTCAGCAGCATTGCCCCGGGCTACTTGGGCTACAAAGGCGCTTGCACTAAACTGGATGTATTCCGCGCCAAAGGACGTCCATGAAACTTTTCATCGCCAACAAAAATTACTCTTCCTGGTCTATGCGGCCATGGGTCATGCTCAAGCAAGCAGGCATTCCCTTTGAAGAAGTGATGGTGCGCTTTGATGGTTTTGATGCGCAGTCCAAGTTCAAGCAAAGCTTGAAAGACATCAACCCCGTAGGCAAAGTGCCAGTGCTGGTCGATGGTGACTTGGCGGTTTGGGACACTTTGGCCATTGCCGAATACGCAGCCGAAAAATTCCCAGAGAAAAAACTTTGGCCTAGCGCAGTGGCCGACCGCGCCCGTGCACGCAGCATTTGCGCCGAAATGCACAGCGGCTTCATGGGCATTCGCAGTGCATGCCCCATGAACATCGACGCCTACTTGCCAGAAATTGGCGCCTTAGCCTTGCGTGACAAAGAAGCTGTGCGCAATGATCTGAAGCGCATCGACACTTTGTTTGCGTCACTTTTGAAACAACACCAAGGCCCCATGTTGTTTGGCGAGTTCAGCATTCCCGATGCTTACTTCTCTCCGGTGGTGATGCGCATCAAAACCTATGCGCTACCCGTCTCAGCAGAAACACAGGCCTACATCGAGCGCTTGTGCGCCATGACCGGCGTGAAAGCTTGGATCGACGATGCCTTGGCCGAAAAAGACTTCATCGATTTTGAAGAGCCGTTTCGGACCAAGCCCTGAGCACAGGATGCGCAACGACGTCAAAGCCTGCCGCGCTTCACTGAATCGACGCAAACCATGACGATGCAAATTTTCAGTGTGGGCGGGGCCATTCGCGATGCCCTTCTGCGTCAGCCTGTCAAAGACAAAGATTGGGTGGTGGTAGGCGCAACGCCTGCTGACATGACGGCACTCGGCTATCAAACTGTGGGCAAAGATTTCCCTGTGTTTTTGCATCCGCAATCGCGCGAGGAATATGCCCTGGCGCGCACCGAGCGCAAAACCGCACCAGGCTACAAAGGCTTTGTGGTGCATGCCTCGCCTGATGTCACCTTAGAAGATGACCTTGCAAGGCGAGATCTCACGATCAATGCCATGGCACTGCCAGAGGCGCATTCAGGCTTGCTGGATCCAGCATCGACGTCCAACTCACACCAAACATTGGAAGACGTCTTTTCAGCACACGGCATTGACCCGTATCACGGTTGGCAAGATCTGAAGAACAAAACCCTCCGACACGTCACCACCGCCTTCCGCGAAGATCCTGTGCGCATCCTGCGACTGGCTCGATTTGCTGCCCGCTTTCCAGAGTTCAAAATTGCCCCTGAAACTCTGCAACTCATGCAAGACATGGTGCAAGCCGGTGAAGTTGAACATTTGGTACCCGAGCGGGTGTGGCAAGAATTGGCCAAAGGCCTGATGACGCAAAAGCCCTCGCGCATGTTTGACGTGCTGAAAGCCTGTGGTGCGCTACAAGTTTTGTTGCCCGAAGTGAATGCTTTGTGGGGCGTGCCGCAGCGCGCTGAGCATCATCCTGAAATCGACACAGGTGTGCACCTCATGATGGTGCTCGACATGAGTGCGCAGTTGAATGCGTCGCTGCCTGTGCGCGTGGCCTGCCTCATGCACGATTTGGGCAAAGGCACCACGCCGCAAAGCGAGTGGCCCAGGCACATTGCCCACGAACAGCGCAGCGCCAAGTTGCTCAAGCAAGTTTGCGAGCGCCTGCGTGTCCCTGTGGAGTGCAAAGAGTTGGCCGATGTGGTGGCTCGTGAACACGGCAACATTCACCGCAGTCACGACTTGAATGCGGCTGCATTGATGCGCTTGCTTGAACGCTGCGATGCCATTCGAAAGCCCGATCGTTGGCCCGAGATCTTGTTGGCCTGCGAATGTGATGCACGAGGTCGACTTGGGTTTGAAGATTCAGCCTACGCACCCAAATCGCGATTGCTCAAAGCGCTAGAGGCTGCGTTGTCTGTGACCACCGCGGACATAGCGGCCGAGGCGCAAAAACAGGGCCTCACGGGCCCTGCAGTTGGCGAAAAAATACATCAAGCCAGAGTAGAGGCCATTGCCCACTTGTGGGTCTAGGCACTCAACTCAGAGCACACCTCGAATTAACGAGAAGGTGTGCGAGGCGTGCGTGGCGCAGCCGGTGGACGGCCTGCCAAATGACGGAAACTGATACGGCCTTTGGTGAGGTCGTAGGGTGACAACTCCAGCGTGACGCGGTCGCCCGCCAAAATGCGAATGTGGTTCTTGCGCATCTTGCCTGCTGAGTAAGCGATCAACTGGTGACCGTTGTCCAAGGTCACACGAAAACGTGTGTCAGGTAAAACCTCGTTCACAACGCCCATCTGTTCGATCAAGTCTTCTTTCGCCATTTTTTCCTTTCAGGTTCTCTGGGGGGTTCAGTGGGCTTGCGTGGTAGCACGCACCCAATCCAAACCTTGTGCCAACGCAAAGTTGGCAGCAGCATCGCGGGTGGCGAAGTCATTGGTAAAACACATCACCCGATCGGTACTGGCACTGCCACGTCCACTGGCCACTGACACTTGGGCCGCAAAGCGACCACAAGGCAAGGCGCGCGGACAAGCGGCGATGCGGTATTTTCCCACGGTGAGGGGGTTATTTTCAAAAGTAATCGTATGAATCATCTAAAAGCTAAAAATTTGGTGTGTACAGAGCAACACATTGGACGCCTGCAGAGGGCTGAAACGCCTTGCAAATGCCTCCAAATGACCCGTTCAATGCCGTCTTAGGGGCGAAGGGAGGTCGTGTTGGCCTGGTGAATGCCCGTTGGGGGCACATAAAAAAGGGGGAAGCGTGAAATCAAACCCACCCGTACTTGGGGGTGCGCCGCTCTTCTGCATGGGTCTTCATACGAGAAATGAAGCAATTTGCAGGGACCGCGCTTGTCGTGAAGGTCTTTGTTTCGATGTCAAAGACCTTCAACGAACGCGAACTGTAACACAAATGTTTTAAAACTTGTCTGCTTATTTATAGAAACTTTGCAATCAGGCTGATCACGAAGCTAAAAAGCAGGGTGCTGGCCAAGGGAATGAACCACTCGCGGCCAAACAATTTGAAATGAAAGTCACCGGGTAATTTGCCCAGACCCATTTTTTCCATCCACGGCCTGACCCAGCTGATCAGCACCAGGGCCAGAAATGTCACGATGAGCCAGCGCAGCATAGGGGCTAGGCTTAAAGCCGATGGCTGCGGTCGCCCGCTGCAAATCCTTGGGCCTGCCAGTGCGCGTGTGTGGCAAAGCCAACCACCTTGAACAGCTCGCCCATTTCATGCTCACTGATCAGCTTCATGGCCTGAGCCCGTTCAAGCAAAGCAGAAGCGGCCATGCGTTCAGCCAAACCTAAATTCAGCAAAAACCTCGCTTGGCTGGTGTAGCCCAGCACATTCAAACCCGCATCTTGTCCGGCCAATGCAATGCCCGTGAAGTTCACGTGGGCCGTGATGTCCTTCAAACCCACCGCCGCCAAAGGATTGGCATCAGCCTTGTGGGCTTGGTGGCACATCACCGTGCCCATGTGGCGCTCGGGGTGAAAAAACTCCGACTCTGGAAAGCCGTAATCCAGAAAGAAAGCCGCACCGCCCTTCTCACTGGCCAACAGGCGCTCTGCCAAGCTGGCCACAAAGGCTTCGCCTTGCGCTTGAATTTCGGTCAGGTAATCGTGCTCACCCACAGGCTCCAAGGGGGGACGCAATGCCGTCGGCCGGTCTTCCCAAGCCAAGCCATCAGGGGTTTCATGGGCCACCACAACCCCGCGCTCGTGCCAAACGCCTTGGATTCTGTGCAGCAATTTGACCGGCATGGCATCGAGCACTTCATTGCCCACCACCACGCCTTGCATCGCTTCTGGCCATTGGCTGAGCCACTGCACCTGACTGCCAAACTCGGCCAACTTGGCCTGCTGTCTGGCCTTCAAGGTGCTGGACAAGTCCATGATGTTGTAGCGTTTAAGCTTGCAGCCCAAACGCTGCAGTTCGCTCAGCAACTGGTACGCCAATGCGCCGCTGCCCGCACCAAACTCCCACACCTCGTCGGTGTCTGTGGCGCTCAAAGCTTCGGCCACCTGTTGGGCCAAGGTGGCGCCAAACAAGGGCGACAACTCGGGGGCCGTGACAAAATCACTGCCCGACTGGGGCATGCGGCCAAACTTGGGGTGCTGGTTGGCGTAATAGCCCAAACCGGGCTCGTACAGGGCCAAGGCCATGAACTGATCAAACGGCAACCAGCCGTCGGCCGCCAAAATGGCCTTGTGCACCCGCGCCAGCATGGCGGTCGTTAAACTATGAGCTTCTGTCATCACCCCCGATTGTCCCCGAATGTCGACATCTTTTTCTTCTGCGCCTCACATGGCACCGCGCACAGCCCTGGTCACAGGCGCTGGCAAGCGCTTGGGCAGAGAAATCGCCTTGGGCCTGGCCCAAGCGGGGTGGCAAGTGGCAGTGCACTACAAAAGCTCTGCAGCTGAAGCTTTGCAAACGGCCAAAGATTGTTTGGCCTTGAACGCAGCCACCGCTTCATTGGACCCGCACCGGTTTATTTTTCAAGCCGACTTGGCTGACGAAACAGCCACCCGCAATCTGTTGCCCCAAGTGGCCGCCCAACTGGGCAAGGTGCACGGTGTGGTCAACAGTGCCGCCTTGTTCGAGCACGATGACATTCACAGCTTCAGTTATGCCAACATGGCGCAGCATTGGGCCACCAACACTGGCGCCGCCATTGTGTTGGCGCAGGCTTTGCATCAGCATTGCCAAGCTCGTCAGGCACCCGCTGCCGAAGCCGTGGTCATCAACATGCTCGATCAAAAGTTGTGGAACCCCAACCCCGACTTTTTAAGTTACACCTTGTCCAAGGCGGCACTGGAAGCGGCCAATACCTTGTTGGCGCAAGCCTTGGCGCCGCAAGTGCGCGTGGTGGGCGTGGCCCCTGGCCTCACACTCACCAGCCACATGCTGGACGATGACAAGTTTCAACAACTGCACAAGCTCAGCCCCTTGGGCCGCTCCTCCTCCGCCCAGGATGTGGTGAGCACCGTGGTGTTTGCCATGCAAAACCGCGCCATCACAGGCACCACCTTGTTGGTCGATGGCGGACAGCACTTGATGAAGTTCGAGCGCGATTTTTCTTTGATGTGAGCACCCCATGACGGCCACCCCCACAGCCACCTCAGGCAACCAAACCCTCACGCTCACAGGCCTCCGCTTTGATGCCAACTTGGGCATCTTGGAACACGAGAAAACAGCACCCCAGCCCATTCAAGTGGACGCCGAACTCAACCTCGGCCCCCAACCCTTGCTGCCGCGCGACGACGACATCAGCAATGTGCTGGACTACCGCAAGGTGCGCAAAATCATCATCGATGAATGCACGGCCGAGCACGTCAACTTGCTCGAAAGCCTCATCGGCAAACTTGCGCACCGCCTCATGCAGTTGCATGGCGTTAAAGGTGTGCGCGTGAAGATTGCCAAACTCGAAATTTTTGAAGATTGCGAAGTTGCCATTCGCATGGAAACAGGACAATGGTGAACCCATGAATGCACCCACCCAAAACAGCTGGCTAGAAGCTGTGGCCGACGATGCCGATGCGCTGGCCGAACAAGCCGAGCAAAAAGCCAAGGCCATCAAGATTGAACGCGAAACGCACAAGCTCGAAAAGCGCTTGTGCCGTCAGGTGGGTCAGGCCATCAGCGAGTTCAACATGATTGAAGAAGGCGACCGCATCATGGTCTGCATGTCGGGCGGCAAAGACAGCTACGGCATGCTCGACATCTTGATGAAGATGAAGCAGCGTGCGCCTGTTAACTTCGAGCTGATCGCTGTCAACCTCGATCAAAAGCAGCCTGGCTTTCCTGCAGAAATTTTGCCCGCTTACCTGGGCAGTTTGGGCATCCCGTTTCACATTGAAACGCAAGACACCTACTCCATCGTGAAGGACAAAATTCCCGAAGGCAAAACCATGTGCAGTTTGTGCAGCCGTTTGCGCCGCGGTATTTTGTACAAGGTGGCCGGTCAACTCAAGTGCAACAAACTGGCCTTGGGCCATCACCGCGATGACATGCTGCAAACCTTTTTCCTCAACATGTTTTTTGGTGGCAAGCTCAAAGGCATGCCGCCCAAATTGCTGAGCGACAACGGTGAGTTCATGGTCATTCGCCCGCTGGCCCATGTGGCAGAAGCCGACCTGACACGCTGGGCCGAACACCGTCAGTTCCCCATCATTCCATGCACGCTTTGCGGCAGCCAAGAAAACCTGCAGCGCAAACAAATTGGCAACATGATTCGCGACTGGCAGAAAAAATACCCAGGCCGCATTGAAAACATGTTTGCCGCATTGCAAAACGTGGTGCCCTCCCACTTGATGGACGCCCAATTGCACGACTTTAAAAATCTGCAAATCACAGGCAAGCCCAATCCCGATGGCGACAAAGCATTTGACGAAGAAAGCTTTGAATCGCCCAATGTGATGGCCAGCTTGCAAGGTGTGCAAGTGGTGCAACTCTGAACCGAGTGAATTTGCCCAACACGCATTTCTTTAGGAGGCAAACATGAAACAGCCTGCCATGTCTCAAAGCACGAAACGCATCTTCTTGCTGGCCGTTACGGCCAGTATGTTGCTGATCAATGCATGCACCAACGTTCGCATCATTGAAAGCCAAGTTCAGTCCACCCCGCAATGGACAGGTTCTGCACCCAGCAAAGCCTTTTACCGCTGGGACCGCTTGCCAGCCGATGTCAACAATCCGCAAGCGGGTTGGGCCGAAGTTCAGCTGGAGTCTGCCTTGGCGCCACTGGGCTGGACGCGCAACGACCTCGAAGCCCAGTACACCATTTGGGTGGGCGTGCGCACCGCTGAGTTCATTGCAGACCCTTGGGGCCGACCTGTTCGCAGTCCTTGGGCCAACCACCTGCAAATCAGCGTGGGCTCTGGCTACCGTGCACACGGCGTTGGTGTGGGCGTTGGCATGAGCACAGGTTTGCCACCCTTTGGCCGCGCTGGTTTTCCACCGCCTTCTGGTTACGCCCAAGAAGTCAGCATCATCATTCGCGATTTGAACACCAGCAATGTGGTGTATCAAACCAAAGCCACGCATGAAGGCCCTTGGGCCGATCACGCCAATATTTTGTCCGCCATGATGGCCGCCGCCTTGCAAGGATTTCCCAACCCCCAAGTCCGAAACCGACGCGTTGACACCACCATTTCACGCTGACATTTGAATCTGATTTTTGCGCATGCAAGCTACCCGAATTCTGGCCATCCGTCATGGCGAAACTGCTTGGAACGTCGACACCCGCATCCAAGGCCAACTCGACATCCCCCTCAATGCCAAAGGCGAGTGGCAGGCCGCGCAATTGGCCAAAGCCTTGGCCGCGCAAGATCCCTTGCATGCGGTGTACACCAGCGATTTAAAACGCGCCCATCAAACCGCCACTGCTGTGGCTGTGCAGCAAGGCTTAGAGGCCATCAGCCATCCCGGTTTGCGCGAGCGCGGCTTTGGCGCCTTTGAAGGCAAAACCTTTGCCGAAATTGAACGCGACCTGCCAGAAGATTCCATGCGGTGGCGCAAACGCGATCCACTATGGGCGCCGCCTCAAGGTGGTGAATCTTTGGTCGTGATGGAACAGCGCGTGCGTCAAACCTTGGACGATTTAGCGGCCCAACACGTGGGGCAACACATTGCTTTGTTTGCACATGGCGGCGTGATGGATTTGTTGTACCGCATTGCCACTGGCCTGGATTTGCAAGCGCCGCGCTCATGGACGCTCACCAACACCGCCATCAACCGCTTGCTGTGGACACCGCAAAGTGTCACCTTGGTCGGTTGGGCCGACACGTCGCATTTAGACGAAACCACGCGCGACGAATTCTGAAGCGGCTGACACCGAGCTTGCGGCTTTTGCTTGGCCGCTTGTTTCAGTCTTGCGTGAAGCTTTTGGGCGGTGTCACACCCAAATGGCGATAGGCCGCCAAGGTGGCCATGCGGCCACGCGGCGTGCGCTGCAAGAAGCCCTGCTGAATCAAGTAGGGCTCAATCACATCCTCAATGGTGTCGCGTTCTTCGCCAATGCTGGCGGCAATGTTGTCCAAGCCCACAGGGCCACCATCGAAACGGTGAATCACGGCTTCCAATAATTTGCGGTCCATCAAATCGAAACCTTCAGGGTCGACATCCAGCATGGACAAAGCACGTTTGGCAATGTCGTGTGTGATGTGGCCCACGCCTTTGACATCGGCGTAATCGCGAACTCTTCGCAGCAAGCGATTGGCGATGCGCGGCGTACCGCGGGAACGCTTGGCAATTTCTTGACCACCGGCTGCATCCATGGGTGCTTTGAGCAGGCTGGCACTGCGCGTCACAATGCGCGCCAACTCTTCAGGGGTGTAAAACTCCAGGCGCGACACAATGCCAAAGCGATCGCGCAAAGGGTTGGTCAGCATGCCTGCGCGGGTGGTGGCACCCACCAAGGTGAAAGGCTGCAAATCGAGCTTGATGCTGCGTGCTGCGGGGCCTTCACCAATCATGATGTCGATTTGATAGTCCTCTAAGGCGGGGTACAAAATTTCTTCCACCACGGGCGACAAACGATGAATCTCGTCAATGAAGAGCACATCGTTCTTTTCTAAATTGGTGAGCAATGCCGCCAGGTCTTTGGGCTTTTCAAGCACGGGGCCACTGGTTTGACGCAAGTTCACACCCAGCTCGGCGGCAATGATGTGGCTCAAGGTGGTCTTTCCCAAACCGGGCGGGCCAAACAAGAGCACATGGTCTAGCGGCTCGCCGCGCATTTTGGCCGCGCCAATGAAAATCTCCAGTTGCTCGCGCACCTTGGCTTGGCCCACATAGTCGTCCAGCAACTTGGGGCGCAAGGCGCGCTCAATGGCTTCTTCTTGAGGCGTTTCGGGTGTGGCGTCCACCATGCGCGCGGGCGGCGGCGGTGTTCCAAAGTCGTCGGTTTGAATGCTCATGGTGTCCGTTTATTTGGCCAAGGCCTTGAGTGCCATTTTGATGCCATCGCTCACACCCACATCAGCGGGCAAAGATTTCAAGGCCAAAGCAGCTTCCTTGTCACTGTAGCCCAAAGCCACCAGGGCTTGCAAAATATCGCTGACGTGGTCGTGTGATGTGCTGCCTGTGGTGAGCAAGTCGGCGCCCAATTTGCCTTTGAGTTCTAGCAACAAACGCTCGGCGGTTTTCTTGCCAATGCCGGGCACTTTGACCAAGCGGCCCGCTTCTTGTTGGGTAATGGCTTGCGCCAAATCGGCCACGCCCATTCCCGACAACACACTCAATGCGGTGCGGGGGCCGACGCCTGAAATTTTGATCAACTGCCTGAAGGCTGCGCGTTCTTCAGCTGTGGCAAAGCCGTACAGCAACTGCGCATCCTCGCGAACCACAAAATGCGTGAGCAACTTCACTTTTTCGCCCAAGGCCGGCAGGTTGTAGAAGGTGCTCATGGGCACACTCACCTCGTAGCCCACACCATGGCAATCCACCATCACTTCGGGTGGGTTTTTGTCGATCAAAGTGCCTGTTAACTGACCAATCATGGCGTGCCGTTCTTCTTCATCAGATAAGTGCCTATCATTAGGGGGTCAGACATCGATGCCCCTGGCTTGGATGTCTATTTTCCACTGAGGATTATCAGCTTGATTGTCAGACACAATTTCACGCCGCACAACAATACCCGCATGACGCATCTTTGCGGCCCCATGGACGCGCATTTGCGCACCATCGAGGCTGGCCTGCAGGTCAAAATTGCCCATCGGCATGAGCAGTTCAAGATCGACGGCCCCAAGGCGCGGGCGCAACAAGCGCTGGAGTTGCTGCAGGCACTCTATGAAATGGCCGATCGGCCCCTCAAAGAAGATTCGCTGCAACTGATGATGGCCGGCGACCCCGAGGTGGCCAACAACCCCGACGTGCCCACGCTGCAAACCCGCCGCGCCGACCTCAAAGCCCGCACGCCCGTGCAAGCTTTGTACATGGACAACATTGCCACGCACGACATCACCTTTGGCATTGGCCCTGCGGGTACAGGCAAAACCTATTTGGCCGTGGCCAGCGCTGTCGACGCCCTTGAGCGCGCCAGTGTGCAGCGCATTGTGCTCACCCGCCCTGCTGTTGAAGCCGGCGAACGTTTAGGTTTCTTGCCTGGCGATTTGTCGCAAAAGGTCGATCCCTATTTACGCCCTTTGTACGACGCCCTGTACGACCTAATGGGCTATGACAAAGTGCAAAAAGCCTTTGAGCGGAACGCCATTGAAATTGCACCTTTGGCGTTCATGCGCGGACGCACCTTGAACAATGCCTTTGTGATTTTGGACGAAGCACAAAACACCACGCCAGAGCAAATGAAAATGTTCCTCACCCGCATTGGCTTTGGCGCCAAGGCGGTGGTGACGGGCGATGTAAGTCAAATTGATTTGCCCAAAGGGCAACTCAGTGGCTTGATTGATGCGGAGCGAGTTTTAAGGCGCGTGAAGGGCATCGCCATGACGCGGTTTTCTAGTGCAGATGTGGTGCGTCACCCCTTGGTGGCGCGCATTGTGGATGCTTATGATGCACAAAGAACCACGGTGCGCAGTCGATCGATTGATGCTTAAAACTTATGGCACTTTCCACTCTTAACTTGTCTTTGCAATTTGGCGACATCCCTTACGCTGCGCGTCATCGTGCCGCCTTGCCGCGTCACAAAGTTGTTCGCTGGATTCGACACAGCTTGGCTGCTGATGGCGAAATCACGGTGCGCATTGTCGATGCCGAAGAAGGTCAGCGTTTGAACCGTGAGTTTCGAAAGAAAGATTACGCCACCAATGTGCTGACATTTGATTACATGCAGTCACCTGTGGTGATGGCAGACCTAGTGTTGTGCGCGCCGGTAGTGGCCAAGGAAGCCCGTGAGCAAGGCAAGACATTGCAGGCGCACTATGCGCATTTGTTAGTGCATGGCACGCTGCATGCACAAGGTTGGGATCATGAAACCAGTGAGGCCGATGCAGAGGCCATGGAGGCGCATGAAATTAAGATCATGCACAGGCTAGGGTTTAAGAACCCATATTGATTTTAAAGCGCCTGATTTACTTCGATGGAAGATCGGAAGCTTTCGGCATCACATCACCAAATCTGTAGAATTTTTTGATTTTTGCAAAATCTTCATCAGTCCAAGGCTGATTGTCTGGATCGCTCATCGCAGCCAATGTGATGGCTCTGTCTTCTTCATCCGTTGGCATGATGATTTTCATGGCTTTGGTATTTTTACTGATTTTTTTCATAGCGCTTAACCTCTCGTTTGTTTGCTGTTCGCAAACTGATGATTCGGGTAGATTCAGCACGCAACACATACACCACTGCGTAAAGTTTGCCTTCCAAAGGTACCAAGCCGCTCATGCGGACCTCGTTGTAGTTGTAGCGAACATCCTGCCAAACTACTTCCTTCGTCCAATCAAGATATTGAGCGAATTCAAGCACTATGCCATGTTTGGAATAATTTGCACGGCTTTTGTTGGGGTCGCATGTAAAGTGCATCCAGCCATGATGCTGCTAGCCCTTCATTCATGGTCATGCATTGAGTGTCAGTGGAACACTCAGCCGTGATTTTCTTTATTCACTTTCAATGCCAGAAGCATCCTCCAGCAAACGTACTTTCACTGACTTGCCCTTCACTTTGCCGCGCGACAATTTCGCAACAGCTTCTCGCGCAATGTCACGTGCTACCGCAACGTAGGTAGAGTATTCATTCACATTGATCTTGCCCACTTGTTCGCGCGTGTAACCCGCTTCGCCTGTCAGTGCGCCAAGCACATCTCCTGCGCGAATTTTTTCTTTGCGACCGCCCACAATTTGCAAGGTGGCCATGGCGGGTACCAGCATGTCTTTGCCAGCAGGCGTGAATGTACTCAACTCTTGCCAGCTAGATTCACGGCCTTGCAGCACTTCAATCTTGCCCACATAACCCATCTCATCCATGCTGGCCAAGCTCACGGCCAAGCCTTCAGCATCGGCGCGACCTGTGCGCCCAATGCGGTGAATGTGCACTTCGGCGTCGGGCGTGACATCAACGTTGATCACCGCTTCGAGTTGTGCCACGTCTAGGCCGCGCGCTGCCACGTCGGTGGCCACCAACACGGAGCAACTTCTGTTGGCAAATTGAATCAACACTTGGTCGCGTTCACGCTGTTCTAATTCGCCAAACAGTGCCAGCGCACTGAAACCTTGCGCTTGCAACACCGCCACCAAATCGCGACACTGCGCTTTGGTATTGCAAAAGGCCAGCGTGGAGGTAGGACGGAAATGGTTCAACACCATCGACACGGCATGCAGGCGTTCAGACTCTTTCACCTGCACAAATATTTGTTTGATCTTGTTGGCGCTGTGCTGCGTTTCCACTTTCACCGTTTGCGGCTCTTTCATGAACTGCGTGGCCAACTTGGCAATGCCTTCAGGATAGGTTGCAGAGAACAAAAGCGTTTGACGATTCTGCGGACACTGTCTGGCTACAGTGGCGATGTCTTCAAAGAAACCCATGTCGAGCATGCGGTCGGCTTCATCTAGCACCAAGGTTTTGAGGCCTTTGAGTTTCAAAGAGCCGCGCTCCAAATGGTCCATGATGCGGCCGGGGGTGCCCACCACCACGTGCGCGCCGTGCTCCAAACTCAGCACTTGGCCCCGCAACGCAACGCCGCCACACAAGGTGACCACTTTCACATTGCCCACCGCACGCGCCAAGCGTCGAATTTCTTGACTCACTTGGTCAGCCAACTCACGGGTCGGACACAAGATCATGGCCTGCACGGCAAAGTCTGCGGGCAAAATTTTTTCAACCAAGGGAATGCCAAACGCAGCCGTTTTGCCACTGCCCGTACTGGCCTGCGCAATCAAATCTTTGCCCGCCAAAGTCACAGGCAAACTGGCCGCCTGAATGGCCGTCATTTGCAAATAGCCCAACTGCTCTAAATTGCCCAGCATCGAAGCCGACAAACTCAGCTTCGCAAAATCATTTTTGTTTTCGTTCATGCGTCGATTATGCGTGTGAGTGAGTTGGGGTGAAAAACAATTGGGGTCAGATCAACATTAATTTTGTCAATCCAAGGGGCAAAAGCCTGAGGGGGGCTTCCTCATACTGGAGTACCAGAAATCGTTCAGCCCCCCTCAGGCTTTTGCCCCTTGAATTGGGAATTAATGTTGATCTGACCCCAATTGTTTTGCTCTCGCCGGAGAGGAAGAAACTTGTCCCAATTACATCTGAAGAGGAATGGTCACAGGGCCATCATTGACCAAATGCACTTTCATGTCTGCCGCAAACTGACCGGTTTGCACAATGGGATGTGCCTCTCGGGCTTGCGCAACGAAGTAGTCGTACAAGCGTTGACCATCTGCCGGTGACGCAGCACGCGTAAAGCTGGGGCGATTGCCGCCGCTCACATCGGCGGCCAGCGTAAATTGGCTCACCACCAACAAACCGCCTTGCAAGCCATTGCCATCCAAATCCTGCAAAGAGCGATTCATCTTGCCCGCCTCATCGCTGAAAATCCGCAACTTCAAAAGTTTGCTCAGCATCTTGTCAGCATTCACCGTGGTGTCGCCTTGCTCGGCGCACAACAGCAACAACAAACCCTTTTGAATTTGGCCGATCACCTGCCCATCCACCACCACCCGTGCTTCCAGCACGCGTTGCGCCACACCAATCACAGCAAATCTCTTTCTGCATCAAAGTGCGCTTCCACATCGGAAGGCAGCAACTGAATAGAAGCGCGCAAGCCAGGCACTGCACTCATCAACGCTTGTTCCACACTGGTTCGCAAAGCAGCCGCACGACCCAAGGTCCAGGACGCAGGCATGTGCATGTGCATGTCGACAAATCGGCGCTGCCCCGCTTTGCGCGTGGTGATGTGATCAAAGCGAATGATCGAAACATCATCTCGCTGATGCGCAAAGCCCGCCAAAGTCTCTTGAATTTGCGCAATCACTTCGGGCTCTACCGCTTCATCCATTAAGCCTTGTGACGAACGCCAAATGAGGTGAAAGCCTTCTTTCAAAATGTTCAGGGCCACACCAATGGCCACCAGCGCATCGAGCCACAACCAACCGGTCACGCTGACCAAGCCAATGCCAATGACCACGCCCACCGAAGTCCACACGTCGGTCACCAAATGCTTGGCATCAGCTTCCAGGGCAATAGAGCGGTGCGTCTTGGCGGCACCAAACATGACCCACGCCAGCAAACCATTCAAGGCCGAGCTGCCCACCGACAATGCCAAACCCCAACCCACCTGCTCAATGGGTTGCGGATCAAAAATACGGTGACTGGCAGCCCAAATGATGCCCATGGCCGCCACGATGATCAAAATGCCTTCAAAGCCCGAAGAAAAATACTCCGCCTTGTGATGGCCATAAGGATGTTCTTCGTCGGCCGGTTGCGCTGCCACAGTCACCATGAGCAAACCAAAAATAGCGCTGGCCAAATTGACCAAAGACTCCATGGCATCGGACAACAAGCCCACAGAATCGGTAATCCACCATGCCCAAGTTTTGAGCGTGATGGTGATGATGGCCACCACCACAGAGGCCCACAACAAAGTGCGGGGTGACCAAGGCGGTAGTTTTGAAATCATGGTGTCAGGTTAACGCACATCGATGACAAAAACCAAGCCTTAGATCAAGAACAAGCATCAAGCGCTCAAGTGCACGCGCGCAAACTTGCGCTTGCCCACCTGAACCACATACGTGCCGGCCTCCAACTTCAAGCCTTTGTCGCTGACAACGGACGAATCCACGCGCACACCGCCGCCATCGATCAAGCGATTGGCTTCTGAGCCTGAAGGCGCCAAGCCTGCCATCTTGAGCAAATTGCCAATGCCCAAAGGTGCACCGCTGAGATTCACCTCAGGAATTTCATCGGGCACACCGCCCTTGCTGCGGTTGATAAAGTCTTGCTCGGCCGCATCGGCCGCTGCGGCACCGTGGAAACGCGAGGTAATTTCTTTGGCCAAAGCCACCTTGGCTTCTTTGGGGTTCAAGCCATCGGCCACTTGCTTCTTCAAAGCTTCAATGTCGGCCATGGATTTGAAAGACAACAAGGTGTACCAGCGCCACATGAGCACATCAGAAATGGACAGCACCTTGGCAAACATGGTGTTGGGCTCTTCGCTGATGCCGATGTAGTTGTTCTTGGACTTGGACATTTTGTCCACGCCGTCCAAACCTTCCAGCAAAGGCATCGTCAAAATACACTGAGGCTCTTGGCCGTATTCGGTCTGCAAATGACGACCCATCAGCAAGTTGAACTTCTGATCGGTGCCGCCCAATTCCAAATCGGACTTCAATGCCACGGAGTCATAACCCTGCATCAGCGGGTACAAAAACTCGTGCACGCTGATGGGCGTACCGGCTTTAAACCGATCGTGAAAATCGTTGCGCTCCATCATGCGCGCCACGGTGTACTTGGCCGCCAACTGAATCATGCCCATGGCACCCAGCGGCAAACTCCACTCACTGTTGTATCGAATTTCGGTTTTGGTGGGGTCCAGTACCAAACTGGCCTGGCGGTAATAAGTCTCTGCATTCAACTTGATTTGCTCGGGCGTCAACGGTGGACGCGTGGAGTTGCGACCAGAGGGGTCGCCAATCAGGCTGGTGAAGTCGCCAATCAAAAAGATCACTTGGTGACCCAAGTTCTGCAATTGGCGCATTTTGTTCAGCACCACGGTATGGCCCACATGGATGTCGGGGGCTGTGGGGTCCAGGCCCAACTTGATGCGCAAGGGCACGCCGGTGGCCTCGGATTTGGCCAATTTTTTGACCCAGTCTTCCTGGGGAATGAGCTCTTCACAGCCTCGCAAGGTGACCGCCAAGGCCTCTTTGACAGCGTCTGTCACGGGATAGGAGGTCGAAACAGGTGAATTCATAGGGTTTTCCAGTATGCGCCTTGGAGGTTTGAAGGTAGAATTGGTGGAATTGTTTGCCCTATTTTAAGGGCTGACCTTGCTATTCCCTATTGAATGAAATTTTTCAACACATTGATGACGACTGCCAAGCCGTTCAGCCTCGCGCTGTTGGCATCGGCCAAATCCCACAGCGAAACGCTGCGGGACTTTGTTGCGCGTCATCCCAAACACGTCACAGCCGTGCTTGCCGCAGTTTTGCTCGGCGGCGGCGGTGGCGCGTTTGCGGTGGCCAACTTGGGGCCAGATGCCGCCAATTTGCCCGTTCGCACCCTGGTTGAAACACTCAGCACACCCAATTTAGATGCACAAGTTGAAGCGCTTGAGCAGCAAACCCTCAAGCTCTACCGCAACGACATCACCCGCGGCAGCGACACGGCCGAGAGTTTGTTGCGCCGCCTTGGATTGGTTGACGCAGCCGCCGCTGCCTACATCCGCAAAACGCCAGAAGTTCGTCAAGCCCTGCTCAACCGCTCCGGCCGCAATGTGTCTGTGGAGGCCAATGAGCAGCAGCAACTGTTGACGCTCACTACACGCTGGCTCAAAAACGACAATGACAGCCAATTCCAGCGCATGGTCATCACGCGTGATGCAGACAACAAGTTCAGCGTTCGCACCGACACGGCACCCTTGACAGCCAGCGTTCGCATGTCTGGCGGCACAGTCAATTCTTCTTTGTACGAAGCCTCCGACGAAGCCCGTTTGCCCGAAACGGTCACACGCCAATTAGCCGATGTCTTCTCGGGTCAAATTGACTTCCACCGTGCATTGCGCAAAGGCGCTGTGTTTTCGGTGGTCTACGAAACCTTGGAAGCTGAAGGCGAACCCCTGCGCGCCGGCCGTTTGCTCAGCGCCGAAATTACCAACGACCAAAAAACCTACAACGCTGTTTGGTTCCAAGAGCCTGGCCAAAAGGGTGCTTACTACACCCTCAAAGGCGACAGCCTTCGCCGAGCTTTCTTGGCATCACCTGTTCCCTACTCACGCCGCACCAGCGGATTTGGCATGCGCGAGCATCCCATTCTCCATACCCAGCGCGCGCACTTAGGGGTTGACTACGCAGCGCCAACTGGCACACCCGTCATGTCCGTTGCCGACGGTGTGGTTGTTGAAAGTGGCTTCCAAGGCGCATTCGGCAACATGGTGGTGGTGCAACACAATGCACGTCAAAGCACGGTTTACGCTCACCTCAGCCGCATGAACGTCAAGCGCGGTCAAACCATCAAGCAAGGCGATATTGTGGGCGCAGTGGGTACCACGGGCCTGTCCACAGGTCCTCACCTGCACTTTGAATTCCGCATCAATGGTCGTCACGTTGATCCCCTCACGTTGGCACAACAAGGTTCATCCGAACCTATCTCGGCTGCTCAGCGTAACCAGTTCAACCAACGTGCCGAATTTGCGCGCGCACAGTTGATGGCTGCGGCGCAAATGCGCCAAAACAACGTTCAATAATTCTCAGCGTTGGCAGGGGCCGGGTTGACTTCCTCCCCCTCTTCTCCCCTTTCCCCATCGCCCACAACGGTGACTCAACCTAGCTTTCAATACTTCATTGGCCTCATGTCGGGCACGTCGCTCGATGGCGTGGACGGTGTGCTTTTGCAATGGCAAAGCAAACCGGAACAAGAAAGTGGCAAAAGTGGAAATGGCAGCGTGGGTCAAGATCAGTCTCCTGCGTTGTTGTTCAACACGCCCAGCCTCAAAGTTTTGCAGCATGTCTTTCAGCCATTTGATGCTGAATTTCGGGCCGAGTTGCTTAGCCTGAATACACCGGGCAACAACGAGTTGCATCGCGCCGCATTGGCTGGCAATCGCTTGGCAAGAAGTTACGCGCAGGTGGTGCATGCGCTGCTCAATGCAAGTGGTTTGCAAGCACATGCCATTGCAGCCATTGGCGCCCATGGCCAAACGGTGCGACATCGTCCACTTGAATTTGATGCTGACCCTAACACCGGTCAAGGGGCAGTGGGATACACCTTGCAACTCAACAACCCCGCTTTGCTGGCCGAACTGACGGGCATTGATGTGGTGGCCGAATTTCGCACACGCGATTTGGCGGCCGGCGGTCAAGGTGCGCCTCTGGTGCCAGCCTTTCATGCAGAGATTTTTGGCAACCCCAAGCACAGCGTGGCTGTGGTCAACATTGGCGGCATCTCCAACATCAGCATCTTGCGCAACACCGCACAGCACAGCATCACCGGCTTTGACTGCGGCCCTGGCAACGCCTTGATGGACCACTGGGTGCATGTGCACCAAGGCACTGACTACGATGCCAACGGCGCTTGGGCAGCGCAAGGTCAAGTCATTCCTTCATTGCTGCAAAGCTTGTTGGCTGAAGCGTTTTTGCATCAGACACCTCCCAAAAGCACAGGCCGCGATTTGTTCAACCCCACTTGGTTGCAGCAACATTTGCGAGCAGACTTCAAAGCCGTTGATGTGCAAGCCACGCTGTGCGAGTTCACGGCCTTGGCCATTGTGCAAGACCTCAAGCGCCAAGCGCCTGAAGCCCAGCAGTTGTGGGTGTGTGGCGGTGGTGCACTCAATGCACACTTAATGTCGCGTTTGCAATTGCATGCACCCGGCGTACAAGTGGCTTCTACGGAACTGCATGGCTTGCCGCCCTTGCAAGTGGAAGCGGCCGCCTTTGCGTGGCTGGCTGCCAAAGCGATGAAGCGAGAAACGGGAAGTCTAGAAAGCGTAACGGGCGCTCGAGGCGCCCGTGTGTTGGGGGCCATCTATCCCAGATGACCCTTCGGTTTATTTAGTTTTCGCTGAATTAAACCGAGAATGAAGAACCGCAACCGCACGTGGTGGTGGCATTGGGGTTCTTGATCACAAACTGCGCGCCTTGCAGGTCTTCTTTGTAATCAATTTCTGCGCCCAACAAATACTGGTAGCTCATGGCATCGATCAGCAAAGACACGCCATGTTTGGTCATGGTGGTGTCGTCTTCGTTGACGATTTCGTCAAACGTAAAACCATACTGGAAGCCTGAGCAACCGCCACCCTGCACAAACACACGCAGTTTCAAATCGGGGTTGCCTTCTTCGGCAATGAGGTCGGCCACTTTGGCAGCAGCACTGTCTGTGAAGACAATGGCTTCGGGCATTTCTGTGGGGATTGTTTCAGCTAAGGCGCTCATGTTTTTTCTCCGGCTACTTGGTGAGTAGTATAGTGGATTGGTCAACAATTATCTTGTAATAACTGCCTTGTTAGGAGGGGTTTCCGCCGGTCCGTACTGGAAGAGGTGGCGCTGGTATTCGGACTTGCTCATCTTCGCTTTACTCAGAACTTCGCGCGTCCGAACACCAGCACCACCTCTTCCAGTACTGCTTACTTGGAGTTAACTTCCCCGCATGCCACTACCCTTTTTTCTGGGTGGTGGTGGGGTATGGGTTGTAAGCGAAGTTCTGAGTCAAGCGAAGATGAGCGTCAACCCATACCCCACCGCCGCCCAGAAAAAAAGCACTTACGAAAAAAAACCGCTCTGCAAGCAGAACGGTTTTCTTGAAACAGGCTGTAAACGAATTAACGCTTAGAGAACTGCTTACGGCGACGAGCAGAGTGCAAGCCGACCTTTTTACGTTCAACTTCGCGGGCGTCACGTGTGACAAAACCAGCTTGGCTGAGCACGGGCTTCAAAGAAGCGTCATAGTCAATCAGGGCACGTGTGATGCCGTGACGGGCTGCACCAGCTTGACCGGATTCGCCGCCACCGTGAACGTTGATTTGAATGTCGAAAGATTCGGCATTGTTTGTCAACATCAAAGGTTGCTTAGCGATCATGATCGAAGTCTCGCGGCCGAAGTAGGCTTGGATGTCCTTGCCATTGACCGTGATCTTGCCAGAGCCTTTTTTCAAAAACACGCGGGCGACGCTAGATTTGCGACGGCCGGTGCCATTGTTCCATTCACCAATCATTCTCAAGGCTCCTTAAATGTCCAGCACTTTAGGCTGTTGGGCGGTGTGGGGATGCTCTGCACCACCGTACACCTTGAGTTTTTTGATCATGGCGTAGCCCAGAGGACCTTTGGGCAACATGCCCTTAACGGCCTTCTCGAGCGCGCGTCCAGGGTGCTTGGACTGCATGTCGCGGAAGTTAGTGGCTGTGATGCCGCCTGGGTAACCTGAGTGGCGGTAGTACACCTTGTCCAAAGACTTGGTGCCAGTCACTTTGAGTTGTGCTGCGTTAACGACGACGATGAAGTCGCCAGTATCGACGTGAGGCGTGTAAATGGCCTTGTGTTTGCCGCGCAAACGGAGAGCAACTTCGCTGGCTACTCGTCCGAGGACCTTGTCGGTCGCGTCAATCACAAACCACTCGTGCGTCACGTCAGCGGGTTTTGCGCTGAACGTTTTGGTCATGAGTTTTCTCTTTAAAAGAAGGTTTGTTGGATCCTTTTCCACGGTCGGTGTTCCTCTTCTGGGAACCTCTTAGGTGGGGTTGGCCTTTACGTCTTTACCTGAGGTAAAAATCAAGGCCCTTCGCCGCGGGATCACTAATTCGCTGCGAAGCCCTCGATTCTAAACGACAAAATTGTTGTTTTGCAAGGGTTTTTTGGCATTTGAGGGGGTGTAAGCGTTACCATCAGGGCATGTTCAGTTACAGACACGCCTTTCACGCCGGTAACCATGCCGATGTCATCAAGCACCTTACCGTGATTGCCACTTTGCAGCACCTGCAACAAAAAGAAGGCGGCATCACCATTGTGGACACCCATGCGGGTGCTGGCCTGTACCGGCTTGACGGTGATTATTCCGAAACCGGCGGAGAAGCAAAGGACGGCATCTTCAAACTGCTCAGCCAGCTTGACGCTGCCAGCGCCAAGAAAGATGCCAAGCCCATTCCCGAAGCGCTCCAAGCCTATCTGGACATGATTGCCAGCTTCAACCCCAATGGCCAAGCCAAGTTCTACCCCGGCTCGCCCTTCATTCTTCACGCCATGCTGCGCAAAGATGCGCGCGACAAGTTGCGTCTGTTTGAATTGCACCCCACCGACAGCAAAGCTTTGGCTTCTAACGTGGCCCAACTGGACGCCGGCCGCAGCATCATGATTGCCCGCGAAGACGGATTTGAATCGCTCAAAAAATTGTTACCACCGCCGCCGTCGGCCACCGGCTCCAAACGCGCCATGGTGCTGATGGACCCCAGCTACGAAATCAAAAGCGATTACGGCAAAGTGGCCGCCAACATACAAGATTGCCTCAAGCGCTTTGCGACAGGTACTTATTTGGTTTGGTACCCCATCATTGCGCGGCCTGAGGCGCACGATTTGCCCAAGCGTTTGCGCACTTTGAGCAACCAGTCACAAAAACCATGGCTCAACCTCACCTTGTCGATTGGCCGCAACACCGACGGCAGCTCGGCAGGTTTGTCGGCCAGTGGCATGTTTGTGGTCAATGCGCCTTTTACGCTCAAAGACAAACTGCGCGAGGCCATGGAAGTGGTGGGGCCAGCGTTGGCGCGAGGTTCAGGACATAGCTGGGCGGTTGAGCATAGTTAAGACTTCTATAAGTACCCCCAGCTTCAAAATGTAACCCTCTGAAAGTTAGATATTGATTAGGATGAATAAAGTCCTGTCAATATTTATGGGGGTACAATAATTCGTGAACCTTGAGTTCAATAAAGTCAAACGAGACAAAACGCTGCATGAACGAGGCTTGGACTTTGCTCGTGCAAATGAAATCTTTGCTGGTTTTCATTTCACTGGGCAAGACAACCGAGAAAGCTACGAAGAACATCGCTTCATTACAGTAGGCTACTTGGATGACCGTTTGATTGTGTTGGTTTGGACACCTCGCGGCGAGGCTCGCCGCATCATCAGCATGAGGAAAGCCAATGACCGCGAAAAAGCTATCTACGCCAGCCACTTGGGTTGAGCCTGAAGACGCGCCCGAGTTAACTGAAGCATTTTTTCAGGAAGCCACGCTTTACAAGGGCAACAAAATACAAGCCCGAGGCAGGCCCAAGTCATCCACTCCCAAAGAACCAGTCAAATTGCGATTGGATGCGGATGTATTGGCTGCCCTTAGGGCCACAGGCGACGGCTGGCAAACACGCATCAACGAAACCCTGCGTGCTTCTCTTCGATTGGCTGGGCGGGTTTAGGAAAACCCCTACAACTCTTGCATTCAATTAACCGACCGATCGGTCGGTTAATTGATATACTTCGTTTCAAACACGCTAACCCAGCGAGGAGAAGCCCATGTACACGCAATCCTTCAACGTGCCCGACGCACCGGACACAAGCAACTCATCCAACGCAGTGGCACTCAAATCAGTGCCCAAACCTCTGACCGAAACCGAATTGGCATTGCAAGCCCAGTTCGATGCACGCATCGATGCCGACGGCAAAGTCGAGCCGCGCGATTGGATGCCTGATGCGTATCGCAAAACTTTGGTACGTCAAATTAGCCAACACGCGCACAGTGAAATTGTGGGCATGTTGCCCGAAGGCAATTGGATCAGCCGCGCACCGAGCTTGAAGCGCAAAGCCATTTTGATTGCCAAGGTGCAAGACGAAGGCGGTCATGGTTTGTATTTGTACAGTGCGGCCGAAACCCTCGGCACCAGTCGCGATCAAATGCTCGACGCATTGCACAGCGGCAAAGCCAAGTACAGCTCTATCTTCAACTACCCCACGCTCAATTGGGCAGACGTGGGCGTGATTGGTTGGTTGGTGGATGGCGCGGCCATCATGAATCAAATTCCTTTGTGCCGCTGCTCTTACGGCCCTTATGCCCGCGCCATGATTCGCGTTTGCAAAGAAGAAAGTTTTCACCAACGCCAAGGCTACGAAGCCTTGTTGGTGATGATGCAAGGCACCGCCGAACAAAAGGCCATGGTGCAAGACGCTGTCAATCGTTGGTGGTGGAAATGCTTGGCGATGTTTGGACCGCCCGATGCCGACAGCCCCAACAGCGTGCAAGGCATGCGCTGGGGTATCAAACGCATCAGCAACGATGACCTGCGCCAAAAATTTGTCGATGCCACTGTGCCACAAGCCAAAGTGCTAGGCGTGACCTTGCCCGATCCCGATTTGAAGTGGAACGAAGAACGTCAACACCACGACTACGGTCAGATTGATTGGGATGAATTCTGGGCCACCGTCAATGGCAATGGCCCTTGCAACAAAGAACGTTTGGGTGCGCGCGTGAAGGCCTGGAACGATGGCCAATGGGTGCGCGATGCCGCAGTGGCACACGCCAACAAACAAGCGCACAGACAAGCCCAAAAGAATTTGAAGGAGGCTGCATGAGCGCCGATCAAACCAACTCAGCTTCGCAAGCAGGTACGACATCTTCATCCTCAACAGCAGCCCTCAAAGAGTGGCCCCTTTGGGAAGTTTTTGTGCGCAGCAAGCAAGGCTTGGAGCACAAGCACTGCGGCAGTTTGCATGCGTCCGATTCACAACACGCTTTGCAAATGGCGCGCGATGTTTACACGCGCCGTCAAGAAGGTGTGAGCATTTGGGTGGTGCAGTCTTCGTCGATTGCGGCCAGCGAGCCCAATGATAAATCAGAATTCTTCGAGCCCGCCAGCGACAAGGTGTACCGTCACCCCACCTTCTACGAAATTCCATCTGAAGTGGGGCACATGTAATGTCTGCGGCGCAAGCAACACGTAACAGCACATTGCCCGTTGACTATCTGCTGCACTTGGCCGACAACGCTTTGGTGTTGGGTCAACGCAATGCGGAGTGGTGTGGCCACGGCCCTATTCTGGAAGAAGACATTGCCTTGTCCAACAACAGCTTGGACTTGGTGGGCCAGGCACGTTTGTTGTACCAAGAAGCCGCAGCGCAAATGGGCAATGGCGCGACAGAAGACACACTGGCCTACTTTCGCGATGTGCCAGATTTCAAAAACTACACCTTGCTAGAGTTGCCACATCACGCGCCACTGGCCGGCACATCTGCCAGCGAGCGCGACTTTGCCACCACCTTGGCTCGCAACTTTTTGTACAGCGCACTGATGGTGTTGGTGTGGGACAAATTGCAACATGCATCCCACGAACAATTAGCCGCCATTGCCGCCAAGTCACTCAAAGAAGTGCGCTACCACTTGCGACATTCACGCGATTGGTTGCTGCGCATGGGCGATGGCACCGCTGAATCACATGGCCGTGCACAAGCGGCCATCAATCACTTGATGCCCTACACGCAAGAGTTCTGGACAAGCAGCGACTACGAAACAGAAGCTGCCAAACTCACAGGCTTGGACATGGCCAGTTTGCAAAACGATTGGAACCAAATTGTGGACCAAGCTTTAGCTGAGGCCACACTCAAGCGCCCTGCTTCTGGCGGCTTTGTGCCCACTGGCAAACACAGCGTTCACTCAGAGCATTTGGGCTTCATGTTGGCCGAGATGCAAAGCTTGGCGCGTGCGCATCCCAACGCCACTTGGTAATTCAAAGCTCTTAAGCTCATCATGACGATGGCCTCCACCGCTGCAGGCACTGCGCTTCCACAAAGCGCAGTTGAAAAAGCATGGGCGTTGCTAGAGTCTTTGACCGACCCAGAAATTCCGGTGGTCACTTTGCGCGAGCTAGGTATCTTGCGCGATGTGCGCACAACTGTTGCACAAGATGGCACAGAACAATTGGAAGTGGTCATCACGCCGACCTACAGCGGCTGCCCTGCCATGGGTCAAATTGAAGACGACGTTTCCAACTTGCTGCAAGCGCATGGCTTGAAGGGCCAAGTTAAAACGCAATTGGCACCCGCTTGGACCACCGACTGGATCACACCAGAGGCCAAAGAAAAATTGCGCGCTTATGGCATTGCACCGCCTCACAGCGGCGCTGATCATGATTGCCAAACTCCGAGTGGCAACCTAAATGGCACTAGTACCTCCAGCATCATCCAATTTGCAGCTCGAAGCGCCAGCAATCCAGGTCGTCACGAACAGTTGGCGGTGCCCTGCCCGCAATGCAATTCGCACAACACCACTGAAACATCTCACTTTGGTTCCACCGCTTGCAAAGCGCTTTACCGCTGCCTTGATTGCATGGAGCCGTTTGATTATTTCAAACCTTATTGATTTGAAAATTACCGCACCATGACCGCTTTCAAATTTCACGACCTGCCAGTTTCCAACATCACGCCCGAAGCAGCAGGTGCAGTGGCCATCACTTTACAAGTGCCTGAAGCATTGCGCAGTGGCTTCAATTTCAAAGCGGGTCAATTCTTAACTTTGCGCGCCACCATCGATGGCAATGATGTGCGCCGCAGCTATTCCATCAGCTCTTCGCAAAAGTCATTTGAACAAAACGGCACCTTAGAAGTGGGCATCCGTCCAGTACAGGGTGGCGTGTTTTCTAATTGGGCTGCCACGCAACTGAAGGTGGGTGATGTGCTTCGTGTCATGCCCGCGGATGGCCGTTTCATCGTACAGCGCCCGCGCGCCATTCACCGCGTCGGCTTTGCAGCAGGCTCGGGCATCACGCCCATCTTGTCTATTTTGGCCAGCACCTTGGAAGAACAAGCAGAGTCCAAATTCACCTTGGTCTATGGTAATCGCCGCATGGACAGCGTGATGTTCAATGAAGCGCTGCAAGACCTCAAAGACCGCTACCCCAACCGACTCACGCTCATTCACGTGTTGTCTCGTCAGGCGCAAGAAGTGCCTTTGCTAGAAGGACGAATTGACGAGGCCAAGGTTAAAGAAATTGTGGCTAGCCTCTTGCCTGCTGCCAGCATGGACGAGGTTTTCATCTGCGGCCCTGAAGCCATGATTGAAGCCACAGAAAAAGCTTTGTTAGAAGTGGGCGTGCCCGCACGCAACATTCGCACAGAACGATTCACATCACCCACACTGGAAGCCATGCCTGCAGATGCGCGCAAGCAAGTGGTCTTGGGCAACGCCCCTCAATCCAAAGGCGATGTGGCACTCACGGTGGTGCTGGATGGCAAGAAGCATCAAATGCAAATGTCGGCCACCGACAAGATCTTAGACGTTGCATTGGCAGCAGGCTTGGACCTGCCCTACTCCTGCAAAGGTGGCGTGTGCTGCACCTGCCGCGCCAAAGTGATGCAGGGTACCGTGGCCATGGAGAAGAACTTCACGCTAGAAAACTGGGAAACAGAACAAGGTTTTGTGCTCAGCTGCCAAGCCAAACCCACTAGCAAAGAAGTAGTGATGAGTTTTGATGAGCGGTAAAAAACGCCGTAAATTCAGGAATCAAATCGCGTAAATTTCGGAATGAAGATCTTCATTCCTAATCATTCTTGCGTATGCAAGCAAATGAAAGTACCTCATTGTCCTTTTCATATTCAAATGAAGTCTGGCTCGGAGCCTCAAGGACAAATGATGATGAAGATGATTCGCAACAAAATCGATTTGACCTGCAAGGACGTCAATTGGCATAATATGCCAACCACTCTTCACAAAGACGCTCCCATGCCAACTCGAAACGTCGTACTCACAGACCATCAAGCATTAATGATTGAAGGGTTGGTGACCAGTGGTCGCTACCAAAATGCAAGTGAGGTTTTACGAGAAGGCCTTAGGATGCTTGAGCAACGCGAGAAAGAAGATGCCTTAAAACTCAAAGCACTTCAAGCAGCAGTGCAATTAGGTCTTGATGACATCAAAGCAGGCAGATTTAAAGAGTTTGACTCAAAGGCTTCTTTGCGGAAGCATCTCAAGTCAGTCCTCTCCAAAGTAACAACGGTTGCATGAACAATTTCTGGCGAGTTCAGCTGACAGAGATGGCTGAAGTTGACCTCATCAGTATCAAAATTTGGACTACTGAAAAATTTGGGGCGCCACAAGCAGCCAAATATTTAGAGGTCATTGTTTCGGCACTTGAGGATTTAATGACTGGCCCAGAACCAATTGGCAGTAAGTCTAGAGAAGACATTGGGCCAAAAATTCGCACCCTACATGTCCAGAGAAAAGGCAACAAAGGACGACATTTGCTGGTGTTTAAAGAAGCAAGAAATCAAACCATTGAGATTTTAAGATTGCTTCATGACAGCATGGATTTGACCCATCACTCACTTGAATCAAAATTTGATCCAAAGTGATTCATTCACTACGGGGTCAAGCCAAGCGCTTCAACAACTCCAAAGTCGTCGCACTCTGATTCATCGTATAAAAGTGCAACGCAGGCACCCCCGCATTGCGCAGCTGATCGCACAAATCGGCCACCACATCTAGGCCAAATGCCTTGATAGAAGCCGTGTCATCACCAAAGCCTTGCAAACGCAAACGAATCCAACGGGGAATTTCTGCGCCGCATGCATCTGAAAATCTCAGCAACTGTGTAGAACTGGTAATGGGCATGATGCCAGGCACCACAGGCACATCCACACCCAACTTATGCGCATCGTCCACAAAACGGAAGTACGCATCGGAGTTGTAGAAGTACTGCGTAATGGCAGAGTTAGCGCCAGCCTTCACCTTGGCCACAAAGGCTTGCAAATCAGACTCAGCTGACTTTGCCTGAGGATGAATTTCTGGATAAGCCGCCACTTCAATGTGAAAGTCGTCGCCCGTTTCTTTGCGAATGAACGCCACCAAATCGGACGCGTAATGAAACGCACCGCCCATGCCGTAACCGCTGGGCAAATCACCACGTAAGGCCACCAAGCGCTTCACGCCCATGGCTTTCAAGGTGGCCAGTTCTTTGCGAACAGATTCTTCGCTGGCACCAATGCAAGAGAAGTGCGACGCAGCGGCCACGCCTTCTTTCAAAATCTCGCCCACGGTGCCAAAGGTGCCTTCTTGCGTGGAGCCACCAGCACCATAAGTCACTGAACAAAACTCAGGCGCTTGCGTGTAAAGCTGTTGACGCACAACGCGCAGTTTCTCCGCACCTTCCGGTGTTTTAGGTGGAAAAAATTCAAAGCTAACTGGTAATTTTTTCATCGCTGTTCATGAGCTCGCTTATTCAGCCAACTCCATCAATTTGTTTGCGCCAAATTTGCGCTTGATTACTCTGTCTCTGCAGGCTTCACCGCCTGCACAAAAAACTCACGATTGCCATCACCGCCTTCAATGGCGCTGTCGTACCAACCGGTCACTTTCAAACCCAACTCTTTGAGTGAGGTGCGAATGCGTTTTTCAATCACGGGGTACATGGCGGGGTCTTTGACCAAACCGTTCTTGCCAATGTTCTCAGGCTGCAATTCAAACTGGGGCTTCACCAGCATCAAGAGCGTCCCACCTGGTTTTAAAAACGGCACCACACCCGGCAACACCAACGTCAATGAAATGAAGGACACATCTCCCACCATCACATCAAAGCCAGCTTCTGCATCGGGAATGCGCTCGTCATCGGGCATCAACTCGCGCGCATTCACGCCTTCAATGCAAATCACACGCGCATCTTCACGCACACGCGGATGCACCTGGCCGTGGCCCACATCGATGCCCACCACTTCGGCAGCACCGTTCAACAGCAAGCACTCGGTAAAGCCGCCTGTGCTCTGACCCACATCCAAACAACGCAGGCCTGACACAGAAACACCACTGTCACGCAGTGCGCCTTCCAGCTTCAAACCACCGCGAGAAACATACTTGGATTCGGAATCGTCCAGCAACACAATCTCTGCATCGCTGGGCACTTCGTCTTTGTTCTTATTGATCGTGCGCCATTCCACGGAAGACTTCACAGCCTCCACCACGGCTGTTGGCAAAGCGCCCGGTGGCGTGCGCCACTGAACACCTGCCGCAATCAGCCGCTGGGCCTGTGAACGAGACGCGGCCAGGCCGCGCTCTACTAACAATTGGTCAATGCGCAAAATGGCCCGATCAAAAAGAAATCAATAACGGTAAGTGTCAGGCTTGTAAGGGCCGTTCTTGTTCACACCAATGTAGGCGGCTTGTGAGTCAGACAACTCGGTCAACATGGCGCCCACCTTCATCAGGTGCAAACGCGCCACCTTCTCGTCCAAGTGCTTAGGCAACACATAGACCTTGCCGTTTTCATACGCTTCTGGGCGTGTGAACAATTCAATTTGCGCAATGGTTTGATTGGCAAACGAA
The DNA here is from genome assembly GCF_003063605.1 of Limnohabitans sp. Hippo4. Lineage (NCBI taxonomy): Bacteria > Pseudomonadati > Pseudomonadota > Betaproteobacteria > Burkholderiales > Comamonadaceae > Limnohabitans > Limnohabitans sp. Hippo4. The sequence goes on from NZ_NESE01000005.1 coordinate 172,795, forward strand.
GAGCTCATCACAAAGCTGGGGTGACCTGTACCGCAACCCAAGTTCACCAAGCGGCCTTTGGCCAACATGATGATTTTCTTGCCATCGGGGAACACAATGTGGTCAACCTGAGGCTTGATCTCTTCCCATGTGTATTTCTCAACAGAGGCAATGTCGATCTCGTTGTCGAAGTGACCAATGTTGCAAACAATGGCTTCGTCTTTCATGGCCAACATGTGGTCATGCGTAATGACGTGCTTGTTGCCAGTGGCAGTGACGAAGATGTCTGCTTTGTCGGCAGCGTAATCCATGGTGACCACTTTGTAGCCTTCCATGGCGGCTTGCAATGCGTTGATCGGGTCAATCTCAGTCACCCAAACTTGAGCGCTTAGTGCGCGCAAAGCTTGTGCACTGCCTTTGCCCACGTCGCCGTAACCGGCCACCACAGCCACTTTGCCTGCAATCATCACGTCAGTGGCGCGCTTAATGCCGTCCACCAAAGATTCGCGGCAACCGTACAAGTTGTCAAACTTGGACTTGGTGACAGAGTCGTTCACGTTGATGGCGCGGAACATCAGTTCGCCCTTGGCGCTCATCTCGTTCAAGCGGTGCACGCCTGTAGTAGTTTCTTCGGTCACGCCAATGATTTGAGCAGACTTGCGGCTGTACCAAGTGCTGTCTTCGGCCAACTTGGCCTTAATGGCGGCAAACAAGCAGGTCTCTTCTTCAGAGCCTGGGTTGTTCAAAATGGAAGCGTCTTTTTCTGCGCGCTTGCCCAAGTGCATCAGGAGCGTGGCGTCGCCGCCGTCGTCCAAAATCATGTTGGGGCCTTCGCCTTCAGTGCCCTTGGCGCCGAAGTCAAAAATGCGGTGGGTGTAGTCCCAGTATTCAGTGAGGTTCTCACCCTTCACCGCAAACACAGGCGTGCCGTTGGCGGCAATGGCTGCGGCGGCATGGTCTTGCGTGGAGTAAATGTTGCAAGAAGCCCAGCGCACTTGAGCGCCCAAAGCTTGCAGAGTTTCAATCAGCACCGCTGTTTGAATGGTCATGTGCAATGAGCCAGTGACGCGCGCACCTTTGAGGGGCTGGGCGGCAGCAAATTCTTTGCGAATGGCCATCAAACCAGGCATTTCGGTCTCGGCAATTTTGATCTCTTTGCGTCCCCAGTCGGCCAAGCCGATGTCGGCAATCGCGCAATCGGCGTTAACAGCGGTGTTTAAACGTGCGTTCATGGTGTGCTCCAAATAAAAGTTTGAAACCACTTCTCAGAGGGATGCCCAGAGGTAAATTCCGTTGAACTCAGTTGAGAAATAGAGCTCATCCCGCAGAAAAGTGGATGAGCGTCGTTGCAAAGTAGGGTTCCGAGCCTCACGTCCTCGCCATGTCTGTCAACAGAATGGGGGCCGCTGCAACGCTCCTCGGAATGGGGCAAATTATACTAGCGGCATCTCTGGATTCCAAGCCAGACACCCAAATTCCCCTGGAGCCACATTGACTTACACCCAAGAAACCCGGCGCCGCCGGACGTTTGCCATCATTTCTCACCCTGACGCGGGTAAAACCACGCTCACCGAAAAGCTCTTGCTGTTCTCGGGTGCCATTCAAATTGCCGGCTCGGTCAAGGCGCGCAAGGCTTCGCGCCACGCCACCTCCGACTGGATGGAAATTGAAAAGCAGCGTGGCATTTCTGTGGCTTCATCGGTCATGCAGATGCTGTACCGCGACCATGTGATTAACCTGCTGGACACCCCCGGCCACAAAGACTTCAGCGAAGACACCTACCGTGTGCTGACCGCCGTGGACTCGGCCCTCATGGTGATTGACGCGGCCAACGGTGTGGAAGCCCAAACCAGAAGGCTGATTGAAGTGTGCCGCCAGCGCGATACGCCCATCATCACCTTTGTGAACAAGATGGACCGCGAAGTGCGCGATCCATTGGACATCTTGGACGAAGTCGAACGCGAACTGGGCATGCCCTGCGTGCCCATGACCTGGCCCGTGGGCCAGGGCAAATCCTTTGGAGGCATCATCAACTTGCGCACCAATGCGATGACTGTGTTTGAGTCGGGCAGCGAGCGCTTGCCCCAAGACTTTGAAACCATGCCGCTGTCAGAAGAAGCTGCATTACACGAACGCTTTGGCAATGAATTTGCCACAGCGCTGGAGAGCATGGAGTTGGCCACCGGCGCCTCACCGGCCTTCGACCGCGAAGCCTTCTTGGCCGGCAAACAAACCCCCGTCTTCTTCGGCTCCGGTGTGAACAACTTCGGTGTGATGGAAGTGCTAGACGCCTTGGTCGACTTAGCGCCTTCACCCAAGCCCCGGACCAGTTCACTGATTGTGAACAAGCAACCGGTTATCAAAGAAGTGCAGCCCGAAGACGCCGCCTTCGCAGGCGTGGTGTTCAAGGTACAAGCCAACATGGACCCCTCGCACCGCGACCGCATTGCGTTTGTGCGCATGGCCTCGGGCAAGTACACGCCCGGCATGAAACTCAAAGTGCAACGCACCGGCAAAGAATTGCGCCCCACCAGCGTGGTCACCTTTTTGAGCCAAAGACGCGAAGCAGTAGACGAAGCTTATGCTGGCGACATCATTGGCTTCACGACCCACGGCGGTGTGCAGTTGGGTGACACCATTACCGATGGTGCCAACTTGCTGTTCACGGGGCTACCCTTCTTTGCACCTGAACTGTTCATGACGGTCATCTTGAAGAACCCGCTGCGCACTAAACAACTGCAAGCGGGTCTTGACCAGCTGGGCGAAGAAGGTGCCATTCAAGTTTTCAAACCCGAAGTGGGCGGCCCCATGTTGCTGGGCGCTGTGGGCCAGTTGCAGTTTGAAGTGGTGCAGCACCGCCTCAAGGCTGAATACGATTGCGATGTGCGATTGGAAGGCTGCCAGTACACCGGTGCGCGTTGGATTACGGCCGATACGCCTGCAGAACTGAGAGAGTTCCTAAACGCGTACCCACAGCGCATGGCATTGGATGCGGCCGATACCTTGGCTTATTTGTGCACCTCGCCTTATGACGTGCGCTTGGCGCAAGAGCGCTTTCCCAAGATTCACTTCCATCCGCTGCGTGAGCATGCTGGCTTGGCGCTGGGATCTGCGGGCTAATGAAGCCTCTGTCGTCATGGCCGCAAAGCGCCCGCGCCAACATCGTGGGCGTCTTCACCGACATTGACGACACCCTCACCACCGAAGGCGCCATCACAGCCGATGCACTTAGGGCCCTGCAAAATTTAAAAGCCGCGGGCCTCATGGTCATTCCCATCACCGGCAGACCTGTGGGCTGGAGCATCCCCTTCGCATCCTCCTGGCCAGTCAATGCCATGGTGGCAGAGAACGGTGCTGTGGCCTTGCTTCACAACCCGCAAACAAACCAAGTCAACAAGACCTACCAACAAGACTTGGCCACCCGCACACGCAACTTCCAAGAAATGCAACGCATTGCCAAACGCGTGTTGCAAGAAATTCCCGGCACCGTCATGGCCCAAGATTCACCGGGAAGAGAAACCGACATCGCGTTTGACCACAGCGAATTTCATCACTTGTCGCAAGCGCAAATTCAGCAAGTCTTAACACTGTTGAAAGAAGAAGGCATGACCGCCACGGTCAGCAGCATCCACATCAATGCTTGGTTTGGCGATCACAACAAATGGCATGGCGCGCAGTGGATTCTGAAAGAACTGACAGGCAGAGAACTCACCAATGAACTGGACCAATGGGTTTACGTGGGCGACTCCACCAACGACCAAGTGATGTTCGAGCATTTCACACACAGTGTGGGTGTGGCCAACATCAGGCGCTTTGAGAAAGAGCTCAAGCACTTGCCGACGTACATAGCGCAGCAAGAGCGAGGTGCGGGGTTTGCAGAAGTAGCTGCCCAGCTGCGCGACTCGCAAATCTAAGTTTCAAACTTCGATTTACAAAGCGAACTCATTCAGACTACTTTGCAACGCCCACCAAACTGGCATTCACAGCGTCAACCGAAACCACCGCATCGTCACCCGCCAAAGAAGCCAGTTTCACTTTAGACATCAAATACACAAAGCGCGCTTGCGCCAAATCACGCAAGGCCATGGTGTACTGCTGCTGCGCATTCAATACATCCAACTGCGTGCGCGAACCGGCCTTCAAAGACATCTGTGTCGACTGCATCATTTGCTCAGCAGAGCGAACCGCCTGCTCCAAAGCACGCACTCGCAACACACCTTCGGTCACACCACGAAACTCTTTGTGCACTCGCACACCCAAATCACGGCGCAAAGCTTCCAAAGTCTCTTCGGCACGCGTTTGTTCGGCCACAGCTTGGCGAATGGTGGAGTTCACATAACCACCTGAGAACAAAGGCACATTGAGCTGCAAGCCAATCGACTTGTTTTCATAACGCGAATTGATGCGCGTGATGTTTTCACTGCCGCTGTTGGACCACTGTGCCACGGCGTCCAAGGTGGGCAAATGACCTGCCTGCGATTTACTCACTTCGCGGCGTGCTGCATCCAAGCGGGCTTGCATGGCTTTCATCTCGGGGCTGTTTTGCTCGGCCTTCAAAGTCCATGCGTCCAAATTAGCAGGTTCAGGGCCTACCAATTTCAAAGCAGACACATTCAGCTTGGCCACAGACGACACGGGTTGATTGATCAACACTTCCAGTTGGCGACGCGTTTGGTCTTGGTTCTGACGCGCTTCCAATTCTTGTGCGCTGGCCATGTCCAGGCGTGCTTGCGCATCGTCAATGTCGGTGCGTGTGCCCGAGCCAGCTGCCAAACCTTTTTTGGCAGCATCAACCAGCGAGGTGTACAACTTCTTTTGCGCTAACACCAACTCCAATTGCTCATCGGCCATCAAATATTCAAAGTACGCACCAGCAACACGCACCACCAAGTTTTGCAAATCGCGGTCTAAGCTGGCTTCCGATTCAGCCACCATCGACTTGGCTTGTTCAAACTGCAACCAGCGCTGCATGTTCATCAGCGGTTGACGCAATTGAACAGCACGGTTGTCGCTGAAGTATTTGTCGTTGGTGGTGGTCAAGGCACCCAAAATATTGGGCGACGTGGAATTCAGATCGTTGAAGTTTCGGCCGGCATTGGCAGACACCTGCGGCAGCAATCCAGCGCGTGCTTGGGGCAAGCGTTCACGGCCTGAATCGGCTGCAGCACGCGATGCACGAATGTTGGCATCTTGCTCAAGGGCCGCTTGATAGACCTGCTTGAAGTCCATCACCGAGGTCTGTGCGCACACAGCCATGGCAGATGCAGCCAGCGCACCGGCCACCACATTCTTCAAAAAATTAGGCACGCTTTGCATCACTCTTCCTTCATCGATGAAGCCATGCGCTTCACCAAGGGGTGCAACAAATAGGTCAACATCGAACGCTCGCCAGTCTTGATCACAATTTCAGCAGGCATGCCGGGTTGCATTTGGCGCGAGCCCAAGGTTTTCATACCTGCGGGGGTTACTTGCACACGCGCCAAGAAGTAGGAAAATTGAGGTTGTGCGGGGTCTGTCAACAAATCACCCGACACCGATAACACTTTGCCCTCCACCACCAACTGAGGCGAATGTGCAAATGCGTTGAAACGCACATCTGTTGACAAACCTGCTTGCACTTTATCGATCAAATGGGGAGGTATGTGCGCTTCCAATAGTAAAGTTTGCGTATCAGGCACCACGTCTAATAATTTTTGACCTGGCTGTAAAACGGCGCCAACAGTTTGCACTGTCAAACCCACCACTTGTCCCGTTGCGGGTGCTCTGATTTCCATGCGGTCCAAGTCTGCAGTCACAGCCACAAACTTTTCGGCATCCGATTGCACTTCACGTGTCACATCCGCCAGCTGAGTTTCCACTTCTTTGCGGTACTCTTGTTTGCGGGCCAATGCGCGCTGCGTCAGTTCAGCCACCTGGCGATTCACTCGCATGCTGTTGCCTGTTAAGTCTGCAATCGCCGCATTGGACTCAGCCACCATACGCTCCAATTCCAATTGACGATTGCGCGGCGCATAGCCCTCTTTCACCATGCTGCGGGTGTTGGTGAGCTCTTCTGTCAACAAGGCCAATTGATTGCGGCGCTGAACCAAAATGTTTTGATACGAGGTCAGTTGCTCTTTCAAGCCTTGCACACTTTCCTCAATGCCTTGCAAGTCGGCAGCCAAAGCAGCGCGTCGAGCTTGGATCAATTGCTGCTGTGTGACCACTTGCTGTTTGATCAACGGATCATTCATGGCAGCTTTCACATCGGGGTGAAAGTCAATGGCATCACGACCTGCTTGTTCAGCAATCAAGCGGCTTTGCATGGCGCGGTAACCCAAGTAACGTTGGCGCACGGCTTCGTAATTGGCTTTGGCAACGGCAGCATCCAACCGAAGCAAGGCGTCGCCTTCTTTGACCTGCTGGCCTTCTTGCACCAGCACTTCTTTCACAATACCGCCTGATAAGTGCTGCACCGTTTTACGTTTGGTGTCCAAGGTGACCATGCCTTGTGTAGGCACGCCTTCATCCAGTGGCGCCAATGCAGCCCATAGTAAGAAGCCACCAAAGCCCAAGCCCAATACCCACAGACCTGTTCTTGCAACCGCTGAAGTATCGGAAGAAGGCTTGGATTGGCTGTGTGCATCGTCTGCGCCAGCGCCCACCACTTGCGCATCTTGTGCGGCATCTTTAAGCGTTTTGGTCAAATTTTTCAGTGCCATGACAGTCTCGATTCAATGTGTCAAAAATCAATTGGAATTGGGTGAAGGTGCATCAGCCGCTGGTAGCTGTGCTGAGGCCGCATTGGCTGCAGCAGCTGCCTCTTCACGTTGTTTTTGCAGGGCAGCCAATACACCGTCGCGTGGACCACTGGCATGCACAGCACCTTCGTGCAAGATCAACAAACGATCGGCCACGCTCACCACGCCGGGCCTGTGGCTGATCAACACTACTGTTTTGTTTTGCGCTTTCAAACCCTGGACAGCGCGCACCAAGGCGGCTTCGCCTTCGTCGTCTAAGTTGGCATTAGGTTCATCGAGTACCACCAGCGCAGGTTGACCGTAAAGGGCTCGTGCCAGTCCAATGCGCTGTCTTTGCCCACCCGACAGCAAGCCACCTGCTTCGCCCATGGGCGTGTCATAGCCCTTGGGGAATCGCAAAATCATGTTGTGCAAGCCAGAAGCCTCTGCAGCAGCAATGACTTTTTCAGATTCCACTTTGCCAGCTCTGGCAATGTTCTCTGCAATGGTGCCATCAAAAAGTTCAATGTCTTGGGGCAAATAACCCACATGAGGTCCTAGCTCCATGCGGTCCCATTTGCGAATGTCTTGGTCGTCTAGCAACACTTCACCAGCGGTATGCGGCCATATCCCTAGAAGTACGCGCGCAAGTGTGGACTTTCCAGAACCGGATGCACCCAGCACCACCGTGATCGTGCCGGCGGGCATGATGGCACTGACGCCTTTCAAAATAGGCGTTTCACGACCTGGCGCAGAAGCAACCACATCTTTGAGCACCACATTGCCTTGCGGGGTGACGCCCATGGGCTTCAAGTCACGCAGCGGATTGGCTTCCAGCAAATCTTTCAATCGGCCAAAAGCTTCACGCGCATTCAGAAACGGCCCCCAAGTACCCACCATCAAATCAATGGGCGCCAAAGCACGCGTGGTCAGTACGTTGGCGGCAATCATGGCACCCGGCGACAACTCACCTTGAATCACCAACAAAGCACCCCCACCCAAAGCAAACGACTGCTGTGTGTAGCGCACAAACTTGCTCCACGCTGCCACCTTGCCTGAAACAGCCTGAGCCTCCACGCTACGCCCCAAGGCGTGCAGGTGTTTGCCGGCCCAGCGGCGATACAAACTGCTGAGCATGCCCATGGACTCCAGCACCTCAGCGTTGCGAAACTTGCTTTGCAAATACACGCCCACTTCTTGCTGAGCTTTGCTGGCCACTGTTTGTGCAGGTTTGGTGGCCTTGTTGCCCCACCAAGCCAACACAGACTGCACCACGCCAAAGAAGATCGACATGAAGCCTAGCCACGGGTGCAGCAAGAACAACACTGCAATGTAGATGGGCGTCCAGGGTGCATCAAAAAATGCAAAGATGCCATTGCCCGTTAAGAATTGACGCAATTCGGTCAAATCGCCAAATGCTCTAGAAGGATTGCTGACTGCAGGATTCAGGTGCGCCTCGTAGCTGGCATGAAACAAACGTCGGCTGAGCATTTCATCTAAGCGCACACCTGTGCGCACCAGCAAGCGTGTTCTGCTCCATTCAGAAAATGTCAGCACGCCAAAAAAGAACAAAGTAATGAGAGACACCACCAACAAGGTGCCAGTACTCTGGCTCACCATGACCCGGTCGTAAATTTGAAGCATGTACAAGGTGGGCGCCAACAACAGCAAGTTGGCCACCAAGCTGAAAATACCAGCCACCACAAATTCACGCCGGAGTTCCCAAAGCGTGCGTGACAATTCGTTGCGATTAAAAATTTCTGGCGTTTTCATGCTTGTGCTTTCTGCAAGGCGGCCAATACTTCATCTCGTGGACCAAACGCCTGCTGCGCACCTTCGCGCATCAGCAGCATCTTGTCTGCCACCCCCAAAATACTGCTTCGGTGCGTCATCACCACAAAAGTGGTGCCCAACTGTTTCAGCGCAGCAATGGCATTGGCCAATGCCGCGTCCCCTGCTTCGTCCAAGCTCGAGTTGGGCTCGTCTAGTACCACAAACACAGGTTTACCGTACAAAGCACGGGCCAATCCAACCCTTTGTCTTTGTCCACCCGAGAGCATGGCGCCATCGCGACCAATCGGGCTGTTGTAGCCTTGCGGCAAAGACATGATCAACTCATGCAGCCCCACCAATCTGGCAGCGGCTTCCACTTGCACCATGTCCACATCGCCAAATCGTGCAATGTTTTCGGCAAGTGTTCCCTCTAGCAATTCCACGCCCTGGGGCAAGTACCCCAGATAAGGACCCACTTCGGCTTTGTCCCAAGCGTAAATGTCTGCGCCATCCAAGCGAACCTTGCCGCTGATCGCTGGCCACAAACCAACCAACAATTTTGCCAAGGTTGTTTTTCCTGAGGCCGACGGTCCTACAACGGCCAGCACCTCGCCAGGTTGAATGGCAAATTGAACACCGCGCACAATGGGCACCTGCTGTCCAGGCGCCCCCGCCATCAAGGCCTCGACCGTTAAAACACCTTTGGGCACAGGCAATGGCATGGCATCGGGTTTGGGTGGAATTTGCATCAACAATGCTTCCAACCTGGCCCAAGAAGATCGCACATTGACCACCGCGTTCCACTGCGCTACCACCTGTCCCAGCGGGGCCAGAACTCGGCCTCCCAGCACCGAGGCAATGATCATCATCCCGCCGCCACCATTGAGCTCATTCTTCAAAAGCAACCAAGCTGCAAAACCCAACAGCAGCGACCCCATCAGCTGCTGAATCATTTTGCTCATGGCCGTCCAAAGACCAGCGCCTTCGGAAGCCTGCGCCTGATGCCCCAAAAATTCAGCCTGACGCTTTTGCCATCGCGCATGCACGGCATCCAACATGCCCATAGCCTCCATCACATGCGCGTTGCGCAAGGAGGCGTCTGCAAATTGCTGTGCTGCAGAGGCACTGCGGTTGGCTTCATTCAGAGGTTTGCGAATGGCCCGCTCGTTGAGCCATGCCACGCTCATTTGCGCAATGGCCCCCACCACCGAGGCCCACCCCAAAAGCGGGTTGATGGCAAAAATCAGCACAAGGGCCAACAGCGCCATGGGCGCCTCCATCACAGCTGTGAAAGCAGGGTTTCCCAAAAACTCGCGCACCGCGCGCAAGTCATTCATCACCTGCATGCTGACGGCAATTTGGCGTTTCATAAAACCTTGAAACATGGCGTTGTACACCCGCTCAGACAACTTGTTGTCGAGTTGCACGCCTGCTGCACGCAACATGGCGCCTCGAACTTTCTCAAGCACCTCCATAACGGCATACATCAAAACCACCAGCACCGTCAGCATCACCAAGGTCATGCCATTGCGACTGTTGACCACTCGGTCATAGACTTCCAGCATGTAGACCGTGGGCGCCAATGCCAACAAACTGATGATCAAGCTGAACCCCACCGCCTTGTACAACACAGGTTTGATGGGGTTGAAGGCCAAAGCCAATTCAGATGGGGGTAATTCAGGCTTCATGCAGCAACCTCAATGGACAGGTAATCGGGGATTAAAGGGGAAGCCGCCAACAAATCAGCAGGCACCTCTTGGCTGGACACACTTGAATCTGAGGCAAGTTCCTCAGAAACATCCGCTTCCAGCCAAAAAGCCAACTCATACAAACCATCAAGTCTGCGAGTTAGCGAAATTTCACGCAATTTAGCAACTTTAAAGAGCAAAAGCTGCGATTCAGGCAAAGTCAACTCAAAATGCATCCGACCATCCAAGGTGAACAAAGACAACTTAGATCCCTTGATGCTAAGTGTGTGCCTGTCGAAATAAACTGGACAACTGTTGTTAAAGTGAAGCAACGGTAGCGATTTATTGCCTAACTTAGACAAATTGAAGGGGCTTTGGGGGGATTGGAATACCAACCTCGAGGCGCGCGACACTGCATAGATGGCATTGCAGATCATTTGCGATCCCAAAGATGGAAACTCTTCGCGCAAGCGGCGGTAATGCAAGTGGTGCAATGCCACTCGGTTCCAAACCCTGCTGCTCTTTACTTCTGGTGCCAACACATTACAGACCTTGGCAAATTCAATTTGCAAAGCCTCCAACCGAGCCAGTTGCTCAGGATTGGTATTGAGTGGAACTCGAATGACAGAATTCATATAGGAAGGATTTTAACCACTTCTTATATGAATTTTTCATCAGCCACAATTTAATTTGGCTTTTGAGCCAGAAACCACTTGGGCGCCGCTAAAAACTCAGCTTAAATAATCAAAGCCGTGTTGCTGAATGCCCACCAGATCGATGTTTTTCAGGTTTTGAGGGCTGTCCAGCATTTGCAGCACCATGTCGGCAGGCGACTTAGCACCCGAGTCCAGCTGCGCCACGACTGACTGCAAAGTGTTGACATCGGGCAGCACACCATAGACATTTTTATAAACCAAATTGTAAAAATCCCTGTTGCCCGCCGAACCCGCCATGCCTACAAACATGGCAGATTCAAGACCCAATTTGGCCAGTTGAGCAGGTGAGCTGCCACTGTCCAACACACTCAATGCCAAACCTGCAATGAACAAATTGCTCACCCATTGCCCGCCCAAAATCACCCCAATCAATTTGGCTGCCATGGCCGGATTGCCCGCCACATCCAAGGAAACCTTGGCATCGGTAAACTGAAGCAGCTTCACATTGGTCAGGTCGTCGCTGCCAATCGCACCATTTTTACCTTCTACCAACCAATGCTTTGCAACTTCAGAAGGGTTGATGCTGTAGTCAGCGCGTTTTCCGGCAAAAACAACCGTGTTAACTCCACCTCGGCCATCAATGACATCGTTGCCACCCCATTCATAGATGATGTTGTTCACATCATTGCCGAACACCACATCGTCGTATGGCGTTCCGATGATGTTCTCAATGGTCGTGGCTGGATCGATGAATACGTTGTTATAAGCACCATAGCCTTGTGAAGTAATGCCAATAGATGAAAAGCCACCAGGCTTTAAATCAACAAATGCACCCAAAGAGTTTTTGGACAAATCCAAAATATCGGTACCACCAGCATCCCTCAAAGTACTAAGGCTTTTGCCTTGGCTGTTATCAAACACATACGTGTCATTGCCGGTTGCCAAGGGCCTACCTGTTCCGTACAAAGATTGCAGTGCTTGAATGTCCAAAACACCAAACCATGATTGCCACAACTTACTTGGAGACTGAAAAGACGACATCACGGTATAGCCGTTGTCATTCCACTCATCGAGTAGCACCGTTGAAGAGCTACCTGTTGACTCCGCTTTAGGATGGGACATACCTAAGGCATGTCCAATTTCGTGCAGCAGCACTTCCCAACCTTCTTGACCAGGCGACAACAACTGCAAAGTTTCTAAATCAAGCCAAACATCACCCGCTCTTGCATCTGCTGTTTGGCCTGGAACAAAGCTGTAGCCCTTGGTAGCAGTTTGTTGATTGGCACCAAATCGCAGCTGGCCATACGAGGCGGCTGAATCTGGCACCTCTGTAAAGGACAAGCCAGTTTCTAACCATAGCCGTCCCAAAATCATGTTGACCGCTAATTTGTACGCATCGTTGGGCACCATAAAGCCATTGCCTCCCTCTGCCCCCCCATAGGAGGGTGAAGCACTCATAAAGCTAAAAGTAAGTGACTTTGATGTTCCGTTGCTCCACCCATCAGTTGGTTTTTCAATCAGAGTTGCTGGTCCTACCTTGGAAAAATCAACTAAATCTTTAACGTTAACGAACTCGTCCCGGTAAGTACCGTCAGCCAACACTTCGCGAAAACGTATTGCCTCAACATTCGTCAATGTTGCAGAATAACCATTCTTGCCTTTTAGCTTCACTGTTCTGGCATCAGCCGATGCTTCAATCTGAAAATCAGATCGAACACTGCCGTGTAAATTAACGGTATCTATGCCTGATCGCAAATCTAGGGTTGCCGAGCCAGGCTGTCGGTTGGTCCAATTAAAACCATTCAGCCAAATGCTGTCAGCCTTAACCGAACCCAGAACGACATCGCCATCTCTACCGCTCGTATCTAAATCGCGAACGTTGATAAGCGTATCGCGAGTGCCATATCCATCAAGGGCATAGCCAGCCTCAAGATCGACATAAATTGCCGCCGGGGAATCCCAATAAACAACGCCGCCGCTGATGCCATCGAATACATCGTTGGTAATCGTATCGTTACCTGCGCCACCCAATACCTTAGCATTGCCGTGAATGGTAATTTTGTCGTCACCCTTCTGCGCCCTGATGGTGATCCAAGGTTTGCCTTTTTCGTAATCAAGGGTGTCATCCGCATCTGTCAAATAAAGATCAGCCATTCATGAACCCCACATTTTTCTTCACGAAGTTCTTCAAGTTAGGCATGACTTCGGTTAATTTGTCTTGTGGCAAGCCAAGCCACATTAGCAAATCAGCGGCTACTTGATCGCTGGACATTTGAGGCACCCAATATCCACGCTTACCATTGTGTGCATCATCTACACCACCCAAGACAAGAGAAGGAAACTTGTCTCCATAAAGTTTGCCACCGTTCACTTGCCCTCCCATCACCATCCAATGACTGCCCCAGGCATGATCTGACCCCAAGCCCGCAGCAGGGTCTAAGGTTCGATTAAATTCGCTGGTAACAAACACAGCCACTTCATTGCCCATACCCGCAGCAGAAATGGCTTTATCAAATGCCGCCAGTGCATCTGCCAGGTCAGCCAATTGCGTATCTTGGTCTGCATTTCCAGAGTTGACATTGCTGTTGCGCTGGTTGGCATGAGTGTCAAAACTACCCCACTCTGTGAAATAAACTTGCCGCGTTGAGCCACTGGCCTTGTAAAAAGGCAAGGTCTGGGCAAAAAACCTCATGCGCCTGCCAATTTCTGTGTCTTTGAATGTGGCAGCTGGCTCGGTAGCAGACTTACTTGCAACAGCAAGTTCTCTGGTGTCCAAAAAAGCCCCCCTGAAGGTGCGTGCGTATTCCGCCTCCACATTGGTGGCAGATTGAAGACGAGTCAATGACTCCAAGATTTGTGTCCACCGATTATTTGAATCGGTTAAATCGGCAGAGCCTAAATATCTTGAGTTGCCAGTATTTGCATTCACAATTCGGCTACGCTGACCCAGCACCAAAGTGCCATTGCTACTGCTCAAAGCGATCAATGGCGCCTTCAGTGACGCGTTACCACCTAATGCCTCAATTGCCCTGCCACCCCAGCCACTGGGATCCTCATCCCCCATCCATCCTTGAACATATTGAGATTGCTCTGGGTGTGAATACAAGAATGGCGGCAATGTAGCTTTACCGCTCAAGACGTCAGCCGCAGTGGTAGGTTTCACCAATGCGCCTGCGTTGACCAAGAAAGCCAAACGACCACTGTTGAACACACTGGTCAAAGGCGACATGGCAGAGTTCAAGCCCATGCTGTGTCCTAAATGATTACCAGATAGTTGTGTCAATGCGGTTTTTTTAACAGCAATACTAGGTCTGGATTTTTCGTAGTCTGCATACGCTGCATCCATGGGCACTATCACGTCATTGGCATCGTTACCGCCATTCAAATGGATGACGATCAAGGCCTTGTAGCCGTTAAGGCCGGCCGAAAAACTGCTCATGGAATAAAGGCTAGCACCCAGGCCAACGCCAGCACCTGCAGCCATTGACAATTTCTTTAAAAAATCACGACGCGCATTCATTTGACAACTCCAAAAGTTGGGGTGCTGATCAATACTTCTAGAAGTCGAGCAAATTTTTGTACCGAGTTTTGCGTTGCCAATTCGTTGGCCAGCAAGTTCTTAGCGCCTAACCTTAAAGTGGCGGGCATCGCACCTTTGAAAAATCGTTCGCTCATTAAAGCAATTAGCGCTTCATCAGATTTGTCTACGGCTTTTACAAATAAATCAATTTCACAACCTGAATTGGTGAAATTACTCAACACTTCCATCTCATAACTAACCGCACTGATTCTTCGACGCACCTCGTCGGATCGGAGTAATTTTTGTTCAGGCGCTGGCGTTAGAGACTCTGGTGCTTTATGGTTCGGCGCAAAATAGCCAAAAACATTGGGCGCAGCAAAAATTCTTTGCGTGCCAACTGTCACAACTTGTCCGTTACCTCGACGAGACATCACAGGTGCAGTACATCCTAAGCCACGCATCATATTGGTATAATGCAGGAATGGCTCTTTGATTTTTCCAACTCTGGCAATTTGCTGAGTAGGGTCATCTCCAGCCCTGGCTTCAGGGTCTAACAAAATGGCCTTAACCACTTGCGCCAAATTTCCACCAGAAGATACAAATACTTTGCTAATGCGAGTCATGTATTCTGGAGAAGGATCGCTGGTGACCAAGTTTTGTATTAAACGTCTAGAAACAAACGGTGCAGCGTTAGGATGGGCTACTAAAATATTGAGCAAGCTGTCCAGATCTTTCTCTGCATTTTGGCCTGCCGGTATCTTGGTGCCCAGCACCACCTTCTCTGTCATGTCATGAGCTTCTTTCCAAGACCGCATGCGCATGGGGACCTTCAAATTGGCCCCGTTGGTTTTTGGCAAGCTTTTGTCCCACACATTTTCCCAACCCGACAACGCCTTGGTGGCCATAATCACATCGGCTTGCGTATAGGTTTCGATGGGTTTACCCTGCGCGTCACGCAAAATTGAACCGTCTTGACTCAACTTCACTAAGCCAATTGAAAACAACTGCATCAACTCTCGCGCATAGTTCTCGTTAGGGCTATTTGCTAAGTTTTGATTGTTGTTCAAAAAATTCCCCATTGCTGGATGAAGCGTTACAACACGGAGTAACTCTTTGAAAGTACCCAAAGAATTGCTTTGTAGGGCATTGAAATACTCCACTCTGTCCAAAGCAAAACCATTTTGGCCAAACACAATAAAGTTATAGAGCGCCCAAGTAGTTCGTTGACGCAGCTGATCTTGTCCGCTCAGAGGTACGTCGTACAAGCTTTTATCAACCCATTGCCAAGCCAAATCTTGGGCAGCTTTGTTGCTGTCGTCGTAATCAATCACATAATTGGGCGCATTGAGCACAGAAGCACGCAGACCTAATTGCTGGTTGAGCCACCCCTCAATGCCCAAGCGCTGCACTTCAGCCACAGAAGCTGGAGTTGGCCCCCAAGAGGCTTGCTCCAAAAACCGGGCCGCAGCGTAGGCATTCACATTGTTTGGTTTGGCTGTGACAACTGTTACTTGACCCTCTGAAGGCACAAAACTGGCTTTAGCTGTCACATCATTGCCAGAGCCCCCACATCCTGTTAGGGCACAAGTTGCCAAAAAGACAGAAGTGTAAATACTGAATATAAATCGCTGCATGAGAATGCCTGATCATTATGAATATTTGAATTGTGCCAAAGTCTTGATCACAATGTGCATGATGAAACTTGGTGTTTTCTAGACTATCTCACTTATGATCGCATCTTGTGAAAAACCCTAATCCCATTTTAGGCACCCTACATAACCGTACCAAAGAAACTTTGGTGGGAACCAATGACGACGACACCATCTACCCGGGCGGTGGATGGGACTTTGTAGATGGCGGAGAGGGATTTGACACTGTGGTCATTGTGGGACGAGCGTCTCAATTCAAAATTGTGTTTGACAATGGTGTTACATACATTGACGCCCTTTCAGGTGCAAGCGCGCTCACAGAAAGATCCCAACTCAACAATGTCGAGCAGGTCCAATTTTTGGACAAAACTGTCAGTCTGGTGGTCAACGACACCATCAAGGGCCAACCCGGCACTGATTACTTCGATGGCGGTTTGGGCTTAGACACCGTGGTCTACAGCGGCCCCCAAGAGCGCTACACCATCAATAAGAGTGGCAACCGCTTTGTGGTCAGCGAGCCCACCGGCAGCGACGACACCGATTACCTTACCAATATAGAACGCCTGCAGTTCAGCAACGGCAAAGTGGCGCTCGACGTCGAAAACGGCAATGCCGGTGAAGCGGCAAGGCTGATTGGCGCTTTGTTAGGACCTACTTTTGTTCAAGACAAGGCCATTGTTGGAATTGTCATTAACTTACTAGATCAAAAAAATCCAAGCGAAGCCATCGTGGCGTTAGGCCTTGCCACCCCTACCTTCATCACATTAGCCGGCTCAAGCAGCAACGCAGACTTTGTAAAGCTAGTTTTTTCGAATGTCATGGGCAGGGCACCAAGTCCTTCAGAATCAAGCACTTACATCAATTTACTTGAGACAGGCACTAGTCAAAGTGCACTGGCTGTTGCGGCGGCTCACATCGAGCAAACTGCGGAGCGCATTAATTTGGTTGGATTGATTCAACACGGCTTAGATTTTGCTTAATTCTGCTGCGGCAATTCGTTGCCGCACCCATTTTGACTGACATTTGTCTGAAAGTTAGCCAGAAATTTGAAATCTTGAGTTCCTCAAGTTTCAGGATTTCGTGTCGATTAACGGACAGAGAAATAGCAACTGCAGAAAGCCAGAACACGCCATGACCTGTCCAAAGAACCTGAAATTACCCTTATTGGGCTTGGCCATTACCTATTTAAGTGGATGTGCCAGCCTGTTAAATGAGGACTCGCAAGAGTTGAACGTACGGGTGATGTGCGCGGGCAAGGCCGTGCAAGCCTATTGCCGTGCAGAAAACTCCAAAGGCAGTTGGACTTTCAACTCGCCAGGGCAGGTAACTGTGGCAGGAGACAACCGTGGCTTGGAAATTACCTGTAAAACTCAGTTCAGTCAGCCTTTGACGGTCAAGGCACCGGCACTTCCATCTTGGGAAATGGCTGGAAACATTTTGGCTGGCGGCATCATTGGTGGCGTTGTTGATTTGTACAACAACAAAGGGCTTCGGTACCCTGAAAACATCGACATCACCCACTCTCTTTGCAAGTGAAGAAACCCATGAAAAATACATTACGCATTACATTCGTTACCTTACTTGCATCCTTGCTCATTGCTTGTGGCGGTGGCGGTAGCGGGGGTTGCTCGGCTGTTTTGGGCATTTTGCCAGGCAGTGGTTGTAGCGCATCCAACACGCCTCCTGTTGCGAACGCAGGCGTTACACAAAATGTCATCACTGGTTCGGTCGTCACACTAGACGGCAGCGGCAGTCGTGACATCAACAACCAATCTTTGACCTACCTTTGGCAACTAAGCTCTGCGCCAGCGGGTAGCTTGGCAGCGTTGTCGTCTGCAACGTCTGCCAAACCCACGTTCACTGCAGACCTTACTGGCACATACACATTTTCACTGGTGGTAAACGACGGCAAAGCAAACAGCCAAACCTCTATCGTCAATGTCTATGCCACCGTAAGCAATGCAGCTCCGGTAGCAAATGCAGGTAATAACCAAAGCGTGAGCATAGGCAGCGTAGTGACCTTGGATGGCACCTCAAGTTCAGATGCAAACCGAGACAGCCTCACTTACAAGTGGTCTTTGGGCAGTTTACCCTCAGGTAGCGGCGCAACTTTGAGTTCTGTGGTTTCGCCAAATCCCAAATTCACAGCAGATGTTGCTGGTACCTACTCAGCTATTTTGATCGTGAACGATGGCAAAGCCGACAGCTCGGCTTCTGTCGTCACTGTCACAGCCACAAATGAAAACAAAAAACCTGTCGCCAAAGCTGGTAATGCGCAATACATTTCCTTAAAAGCCACGCCTACAACTGTGACTTTAGATGGCACTGATAGCTCTGATCCAGACAAGGATTTCATCAGTTACAAGTGGGTATTGATCACTCGACCAAGTGGCAGCAGTGCATTGCTGATTAACAGCACCACGCCCAAACCTTCTTTTATTCCCGATGTTGCCGGAACTTATGTTGCCTCATTGATTGTGAACGATGGCAAGCTAGACAGTGAAGCTGCAGCAACCACCATCACTGTTTCTGCAAAAAATTCAGAACCAGTTGCCATTGCTGGAATTCCGCAAAATGTGAAATTGGGCCTGGTTACATTGGATGGCACCAACAGCAAAGACGACGATGGCGACCCATTGGGATTCATGTGGGTCATGGTTTCAAAACCAGCTACGAGCAGAGCCGAATTGTTGCAGGCAACTTCACCTAAACCGACATTCCAAGCGGATGTTGTGGGTACTTATGTGGTGACGCTTGTCGTCACGGACAGTAAGCTTGCGAAGAGCTCACCTTCCACCACAACCATTACAGCAGCACTTGAGAATCGTCCACCTACAGCATCTGCGGGTTCAAACCGCAATGAAGTTCTGGGAACCATTACCCTTGACGCATCAAAGAGTCTTGACCTTGATGGTGACACATTGACCTATAAATGGTCCTTACTGGCAAAACCCGATAGAAGTTCAGCAGCTCTCTCTTCTACGACTATGGCGATGCCTACTTTCAATGCCGACCTCGCAGGAATTTATGTGTTCGGTTTGATCGTCAATGATGGAAAAGTAGACAGCGCGCCTGTCACTGTCACCGTCACTGCTTCAGCAGCCAATCAAGCACCCACAGCAGTTGCGGGCGATCCCAAAAATGTCATCACCAACACCTTGGTGACTCTGGATGGTAGTAAAAGCTCTGATCCCAACCCTGGCGATTCCTTAACATACAAATGGTCTTTGGTAACAAAACCCATTGGCAGCAGTGTGTCAACACTAACCAACAACACAACTGCAATGCCAACATTCACACCTGACGTTTCGGGTGTGTATTTGATAAGTCTGAGTGTTAGCGACGGCAAGCTTGAAAGTCCTGTAGTGACCACAACAGTCACAGCAGCGAACGTCAATTTAGCGCCCTCTGCAAATGCAGGCTTGGCACAGAATGTTTCTGTTGGCACCCAAGTCACCTTGGACGGCTCGGCAAGTAGCGACCCAAATGGCGATACGTTGACTTATCAATGGTTGCTGGTGGCCAAGCCACCAGGCAGCAGTGCAGAATTGCTTGAGGCCGCCACACCGAAGCCCAAATTTACAGCTGATACTGCAGGAATTTACATTGCAAGCTTGGTGGTTTCAGATGGAAGGCTCAGCAGCACATTAACCACGACTACAGTATCGGCAACTGTCGCCAACAGAGCGCCCACAGCCAATGCCGGAAGCTATCAAAATGTGGTCACGGGTTTATTAGTTTCTGTGAGTGGCGCTGCAAGCTCCGACCCCGATGGCGATGCACTTAGCTATAACTGGGCCATGGTGTCAAAGCCTGCCAATAGTTCAGCTTCGTTGATGGATAGTACAAAAGTATCGCCTTCATTTACTGCAGATAAAAGTGGTACTTACGTTTTGAGTTTGCAAGTGAGTGATGGGCGGTTGACCAGCAACTACAGCTACATCACCATCACGGCAGGTGCAGCCAACCTCGCGCCTACTGCAATTGTCAACGCTGTTGCGCCTGTGACGGTAGGTACTCAAGTGACATTGGATGCAAGCAACAGTACAGATCCAAATGGTGATGTGATTCTGTATCGCTGGGTACTGACATACCGCCCTGCAAACAGCCAGGCTGTATTGACAGACAACACTGCGGCAAGACCCAAATTCAATGCGGATCAACCAGGTGTTTATGTGGCCACATTGGTTGTAAGCGATGGTCGATTGGACAGCCAACAAGTTACTGTTGCTGTAACTGCAAGTCCGTGAAGCAAATTACTTTGCGCTTGTAATTTAAAAAATTAAACCATAAAGGAATGTCCAAATGGCAACCGTGAATGCAATCTCCGTAGCGCTGTTTAACGCTGCTGCTGCTGGATACTCAAATCAAATTTCCAAAGATCCAAACTCGTTGGCAAACGCTGTAGGTTTGATCTTGGAGCAAGACATTGCCACCGATGCTCAATTTGTTGAGCATTTGCTCGCCAATTTGGGCGTCACAAGATCAATGTCTGTTTACTCCGATGCTAAACACGCATTGGATGAATTGGTGTTTTCAATTGGTCGTGGGCAAGCTACTAGCATTGCAATTGACTTTTTAAAAGCCCAAGAAGGTGCAGCAAATGATTACGGCTTAATTGCTCTTAATTTTGCGATCAAAGTCAATGCAGCAACTCAATACTCTACCGCCAACCCCAATGAACGTGACATCACCAAATTGGTAGGCGTAATTACAGGCGTAGATACCGATCAAGTTGCAATCAACAATGCGTTAGCAGCTGTCAACCCCAATTTTGCAACCAACCTTACAGCAGCCCTGGCAGCTGCTGAAACAAAGGCTGCAGCAGACAAAGCTGCAGAAATTGCAGCGTTAAAAGTAACTTACGAAGCCAATGCAAAGAATGCGGCTGACAAAGCGGCAGCCGATCTCAAGGTAGCTTTAGATAAAGCTGCCGCAGATGCTGCAACCACAAAAACAATCACCGACAAAGCCCTGGCCGATGCCAACGCGGCAACAAAAGCGGCCAACGAAAAGGCTGCGGATGCAGCCCTCAAAGCAGTGTCTGAAAAAGCCGCTGCTGTTGCTGCTGTTGACAAAACAACAGACAACGCCGCTGCCATCACTGCTTATTTAAAGGCAGCGGCTGCTGTTACGGGTCTTACTGGTTACGACAGCATGACAGATACGCAGATTTTGGCTGCGATCAAAGCATCAGACAACCAAACAGTTGCTGTATCAGTCGATAAAACGATTGACAATCCTCAAGCCATTACTGCCTTTTTGCGAACTACCGCCTCAGATTTAGGGGTGACCGGTACAGGTAACATGACTGACACACAACTCATCAATGCAATTAAAACGGCAAATGATGCATTTGTGATGGCTCAGCAAAAAATAATCGATGATGCCGTCGCTGCAAATGTCAAAGTGGCGACAGATGCTGCCGCCACAAAAGCTGCAACCGATCTGGCCAACGCCATTGCAGCAACCACTTCTGCTGTCAATGCTCAAAAGGCAGCAGACCAAAAAACAGCAGCAGACCTCAAAGTCATCACCGATGCTGCAGCGGCAAAAGCTGCCGCGGACCTTAAAGCTGTTCAGGATCAACTAACTGCAATCCAGAATTTAGCAGGCACGACTACTGGGCTGAGTTCTGAGAACGATACAGTCATGGGCGTATCCGGCGGCAACGACATCGTCACAGCCTCCAACACTACCTACGGATCAGACGATGTCATAGTGGACACATCCACTGCCGACCACGACGTCTTAACTTTAAGTACAGTTGAAGACATTACAGCAACTCCCGTGGTGGTGGGCATTGAAAATATCAATGTCAATGTAACATCTGTTTTTGCTGGTGCAGCAGGCGTGACAACTTTGTCTTTTAATGCAGACAACATCCGAAGCGGTACTGTGAATTTTGACGCCACCAATCAGGCGTCTGTCGTGACTGATCTGACTGTTACAAATGCCGCCAATTTGTTGAACTTAACGTCAACTGCGCGATATAGCAACGTCAACATTAATGGCGATGCCAACGCCATCCTGACATACACAGGATCTCCTGCAACTTTGGTGATGGAATCTGCTAATGGCGCTTTGAAAAATGCCACAGCAACAATTACGCGAGATACTGCGGGCACAATTACAACAGATTCAAGTGGCACTGTGACAGTGACAACTGCTACTGACACTATAGTGACAGCCAATGCTGCAAGTACGGTCAATGTAACTTCAGCAGGTCAGGCCACAGTCGTTGCAAATGCTGCAGACACGGTTATTGTTCTGGCCAACGAGGAAGCTTTGGTGACTGCCAACTCAGCTGAATTGGTCACCATTTTTTCTGGCGATGGCATTGATACAACATCAACATCGGTCATCAACTCCACTCTGACTTCAACCAACACGAACAACATCGCAGTTAGCGTGCAAGGCAGAGGTGCTGCCACCGTATTGAATTTGAATGGAGCACCTAACGTCAACGTTGTCAATGTCAGCGGTACGCAAAACGTTTCACTTAAAGTGGGTTTAGATGACATTGATGGCTTGGGCACATCAACAAGCAGTTCACTCGACGATAACTTATTGACCGTTAACAACACCTCCACAGGCACAGTTAATATTTTGATTACCAATAACGGTGGCTTTGCAGATTTTTCAGCCGCCAACATTGCCAATCTTGAATTGGCTACAAACTTGGCAACGGGTGACATCATTACCGTAGCTTCTAATACCAGTGTGGTGTCTGCTGCTGATCAGTCTTACGACTTAGATCTCCAAGCTAAAACACCGTCATCCGGTGGTAATACAGTTCGCATCTCCATCAAAGACGATGCAGTGTCCGGCGTAACTGGCGACCTCAATGGTGGTATCCGTTTGTCAGACTTTGCCACTGCAACGCTGACCAACAACGATGCCGACACCTACTCAACACTTGGGCCTGTAACCGCTTCTGGCACCACCTTGACCATCGCCAGCGGAATGCAAGGTTTCAGAGCTAATTCCTTTATCAACCTGGCTGCTGGTACCTTACGCGTCACAGGATCTGCCCCCGTTAATTTGGGCAGCAGTGTTACTGCCACCGATGTAGCTGCAGCAGATGCCACGGGAAGCATTACTTTGGAGTTAACAGGGGTGGGCACAGTTGGCACTGTGGTCACAGGTGCTGGTGATGACGTCTTCAAAATTTCCACCTTGGCACGCACCACAGGCGACTACACCATCAGTTCAGGCAGCGGCAGTGATTCACTGACTGTGTCAATTGCCGAAGGCTTTTCTTGGAATGGCGGCATTGGTTACGACACCTTGAAATTTGACTCATCCTTAGATCTCACAACGCAATCCGTGACCCTCACCAGCGTGGATGCAATTTCTTTGGATACATCTAATGATGCGGCAGAAACGCTGACCCTTACTGCAGCTATGTTCAACACCAATCCAGTGTTTACTTTGTTGGGCGGCGGTACAGATGCAGACAGCCTGGTCATCCTCGGCTCAGCCAATGGCGATACGATCAATGCGTCCGCTGTGTCTGTTGAAGTTAACGAAGCATCACTTACTATCAATGGACTGGGCGGTTCTGACACCATCACTGGCTCTGAATTTGCCGACACTATCAATGGTGGTGCCGGTGCTGACATACTTCGTGGCGGCAATTATGGTGACACCTACATTTTCAACACCAACGATGTGGATTCTGGTGAAAGCATTACAGAAGCTTCTACTGGAACGGGTACAGACACAGTGTCTGTCATCACCACAACAGACTTCAGCACCATGACTGCTGCAAGCTTTGACGAAATCGAAGCCATCAAAGTTGCAGCTAACAAAACAGCCACTTTTACGGGTGCGCAATTAACCGGCGAGTCAATTACGTTGACAGGCGCATCTGCCGGCACAGAAACATTGATCGTGAACCTTGGGCTTGGTGAAACTTTTGTATCGGGTCTTAGCGCTGGTACAGACTTCAACATCATTCAATACAACGGCACCGGCGGTGACGAAACCATTACGGGTGGTGACTTGGCTGAAATCATTACCGGTGGCGGAGGCAATGACGTTCTAAGCGGTGGTGCAGGTGCAGATACCTTCGTATTTAGCAGTGCTGCTGGTAATGCCAATGGCATTGACACCATTACATTAAGTACAACCGTTGGCAATACCGTTAATGATTTTTTAGATTTCACTGCCAATGCAAGCTTCATTGGAGCTTCTACTGTGAATAGAGTTATCTTTTCTGAAGCAGATGTGGGCGCAGGCGTTTCTGGAGCAGCGGCAGGTCAAAACGTTTTGTTCCTCACAGGACACTACTTTGCTAATGCCACAGCCCTGGCTGCAGCCAACACCCTGTTCACAGCATGTGACACAGGCAATGTCTTGATCATTTACGCAGGCTCAGTCACTGAAAATGCGCGCATTGCGTTCTGTAGCTTAGATGCAGCCGGTGACGTGACATCTGCCACGGACGTTGCCATTTTGATTGGCATGACTGTGTCTGCAGCTTCGACCGGCCTGCCTAACGCTTGCTTTATTTTGGACTGACGCGAAGTTAAATGCCTTCCGAAGAAAGTTGGTAAAGCATATCTCTGGCTTTTTGCTCCCATTCTTGAAGGTCCACCACATGGCCAGGTGCTTGAATATGCTCAAGCTCTGGCCATTTGTTTGTGTTGCTAATATTCGAAATCTTGCGGTATAAAAAAACATCCGTCCAGGCCAACGCCTTAGCGGGGTAATGTTTGACCAAAGTGAGCGAGGGATGGTGCAGAGCATAGGTGGTGGAACTCACCAAAGCGCCCTCGGGCAACTCTGATGCCATCTTGTTTGCAATTTTGCCCATCAAAGCGCCAAAACAGGTGCTGTAGATAAACACCAAGCCAGCTTGACTGACATCACAGTCAAACATGTCGCCTACTTCAAATTCAACTCGGCTTGGAATTGTCAGCAGATGAACAGCCCTTAGATCATTTCCCCATGGCAATGGAATGGTTTCTGATGGGTCTAATTGCTGGCTATGCGCAAGCAATTCCGCAAAACCCTCTTGGCCACATTGAAGCAATTGGCTGAACCTTTCCCTAGCCAATCGCTCTCGATAGGCCAATATTTCAACCCCTTTGCAACGGCCAAATGGGTAGCTCAAGGCGGCAGTCATCACCACTTTGCCCAAGCCACTACCCAAATCGACAAATTCACAGCCCGGCTCAAGGTATGTGCTGACAGCCGAAAAGTAGCTTTCCAACTCTACAGCGCTTAGTTCGCCATAGACCAGGCTACCGTCGTCGACAATCCACTGCCTAATTTGAGAATCTGTAAATTCGTTCAAATGTTTTAATTTTATATTTGAAATGATTTCTTTTTTATTCTTTGGAAGCAATCCATGGGATTGAATGCCTGGCGGCAAGGTGCCGATGATGACATCGGCATGCGGCCTCAATCTGGCTATCAATTCTTCATGACGCAGTTTGTCCAACAAGCACGCCCTTAAGGCCAGGCCAATGCTTAAAAATTCGTTGTAAGACAGTTCTGCCGTATTTGACAGCTGCTCTCTTGGGTGGAATTGACCGCCCTCCAAAGTTGTCAACATTGATTGACGGATTGCACTGAGTTTGTGCTGTTTAGTTGTCATTGCGTCGAATCACCTGTGTTGACATGTTGAAGAAAGAAATTTGATTCACAAAACTTGAAGGAAAAATCAAATTTTTGTTTCCCCTTAAATTAATTCTTAATTCCATAAATGGTCAACATTTTTTCTGTAACAAATGTATAGTGTTTCATATATTTGATAACGTTTTTCAACTGATTTCTCAGTCAAAACGCCCTATCGCAATTTTCGACTCTTCACCATCTCCGATTTATGGCCAACACAGTTTCACAAACCCTTCAAAAGTTGCATTTCACCATCCTTGGCGTGCCCATGGACGTGCAGATGCAAGATGTATTCGTTAAAAAGATTGAAGCCGAAGGATGGGTCTGGCTCAACAGCATCATCAACGATTATT
>NZ_NESE01000006.1:0-108108 GCF_003063605.1 Limnohabitans sp. Hippo4
CGCCGAACTTGGCTGCCAACACGGTGGTGATCGCAGCTGTCAATGTTGTTTTGCCGTGGTCGACGTGACCAATGGTGCCAACGTTCACGTGCGGTTTTGTCCGCTCAAATTTCTCTTTTGCCATTTCTCGACTCCGAAAAAAACGTTAAAAACTAAAACTCAAAAAGTGCTCAAAATTTGCACAAAAAACTGGTGCCCTTGGCGGGAATCGGACCCGCGATCTCCCCCTTACCAAGGGGGTGCTCTACCACTGAGCCACAAGGGCGATCATGACTCAGTACAACAAGGCACTTTGTCCGCACTAAACTGCACCACCTTGTTGAAACTGGAGCGGGAGACGGGAATCGAACCCGCGTCATTAGCTTGGAAGGCTAGGGTTCTACCATTGAACTACTCCCGCATTTGACTGCAGCAGAGTCAGGCAAATCATCCGGGCAATTCAAGTCAATTGAATGACAGTCACCCCGATGCGTTTTCTGATTCCAAACGCTCTTTGTTCTTAACAAGGTAATTTTGCTGGTGGAGGAGACTGGATTCGAACCAGTGTAGGCGTAAGCCAACAGATTTACAGTCTGCCCCCTTTAGCCACTCGGGCACCCCTCCTCAGCGAATCTGGGATTATGCCACTTTTTTCTCAGCCTCAGCAAGCCTCAAGAAGGAAATTACCAAAGTATTGCTTTTTTATTTTGGGCCAACAACCACCGGTTCACTTGGCCGAAGTGGCCGCACCCCATGAATGGCAAGGGGGGTCTGAGGGCCGACAAGGGTGATGGGTGATTGGCCTTTAAAACCAAATGGCGCTTCGCCACATCACCCGCTTCAATCAATGCCGCCTTGCCTTGGGCATGGCCACCCCAGAGCAAAAAAGCCCGGGGTTGTGCATCCATGGCAAGGGCTTCAATGATTTTGTCAGTAAGCACTTCCCAACCCCAACGGCTATGACTGGCAGGTTGTGAGTCCTCAACGGTCAGGGCTGTGTTCAAGAGCAGAACACCCTGCGATGCCCATCGCACCAAGCTGCCTGCATGGGCGCCCTGCGGCATGACAGCCCCCGTATCACGTTGAACCTCTTTGAAAATATTGCGCAAACTGGGTGGGATTTTTTGCCCTTCGCCCACCGAGAAGGCCAAGCCTTCGGCCTGTCCTGGGCCATGGTAGGGGTCTTGCCCCAAGATCACCACGCGCACTTGCTCAAAGGGCGTCAGCTCAAGTGCCTTGTAGGGTGTGCGAGGATAAATCACCTTGTGGGCGGCCAACTGGTCGACCAGTTTTTGGGACAAAGCGTGTCCTGTCTCGCTTTGCCAATGCATCTGCAGAAGCTGAGACCAAACAGACGACAAGCCTGTCAGGCTGGGCGGCCAATCGCTGCTGCGCAGTTGATTCCAATGAATGTCATGACCCGCGCCCTCATCACCTTCACGGGCCAACTCACCAAACAAGGTGGTTTGCTTGCCAATTGAAGTCATGGTGCGCAAAGTCCCGCCCGCGAATGGCAGGAGGTCTTAATGAAACAAGTCAGCCAAAGCCTGGCCGGGATCGGTTGCACGCATGAAAGCCTCGCCAACCAAAAAGGCGTGCACATGGGCGTCGCGCATTTTTTGCACATCGGCGCTCGACAAGATGCCGCTCTCGGTCACCAAAATACGATCGGCAGGTACATCCTTCATCATGCCCAAGGTGGTGTCCAAAGACACTTCGAAGCTTCGCAGGTTGCGGTTGTTGATGCCCACCAAAGGCGTTTTCAATTTGAGCGCACGCGTTAACTCTTGTGCATCATGCACTTCCACCAACACCGCCATGTCCAAGCTGCGCGCCACCGCCTCCATGTCTTTCATTTGCGCATCGTCCAAACACGCTGCAATGAGCAAGATGCAATCTGCCCCCATCACGCGTGCTTCATAAACTTGATATGGGTCGACCATGAAGTCTTTGCGCAGCACGGGCAAATCACAACTGGCACGCGCTTGCTTCAAGTAGTCTGCGCTGCCTTGGAAAAACTGCGCGTCGGTTAAGACGGACAAACAAGCCGCGCCATGCTCTGCATAGCTTTGTGCAATGTCAGCGGGCATGAAGTCAGCGCGCAACACGCCTTTTGAGGGGCTGGCCTTTTTGATCTCTGCAATGACAGCAGCTTGGCCGCTGTCAATCTTGTGACGAATGGCGCCAACAAAGTCGCGTGTGAGCACGCGGCTTTCCGCGTCGGCACGCACGGCAGCCAAAGGTTTTTTGCGCAATGACAGTTCAATTTCTTCGTGCTTGACCGCGACGATTTTTTTCAGAATATCGCTCATGCAGAAGCTCCTGCTTTTTGGGTGAAGGCCACAAACTGTTCCAGCTTGTTTTTGGCAGCACCTGATTCAATCGCTTGACGCGCCAACACAATGCCTTCTTTGATGCTGCTTGACACATTGGCCGCGTACAGCGCAGCACCCGCATTCAAAATCACAATGTCGCGCGCAGCGCCTGCTTCGTTGTTCAACACAGCGCGCAGCAACGCTTGCGAAGCTTCGGGTGTTTCAACACGCAAAGCGCGGTTGCTGACCATGGCCATGCCAAAGTCTTCTGGATGAATTTCGTATTCTGTGATGTGGCCATCTTTGAGTTCGCCCACCAAGGTGGCGGCACCCAAGCTGACTTCGTCCATGCCATCGCGGCCATAAACGACCAATGCATGTTCGGCGCCCAGTCGTTGCAAGGCGCGAATTTGAATGCCCACCAAGTCGGGGTGGAACACACCCATCAAAATGTTGGGTGCGCTGGCGGGATTGGTGAGGGGACCCAAGATGTTGAAAATGGTTCGCACGCCCAGCTCTTTGCGAACAGGCGCCACATTTTTCATGGCGGGATGGTGATTGGGTGCAAACATGAAGCCAATGCCCACTTCTTGCACACACTGCGCAATTTTCTCGGGTGACAAATTGATGTTGGCCCCCAAACTCTCGAGCACATCGGCACTGCCCGATTTGCTGCTGACACTGCGGCCGCCATGCTTGGCGGTTTTGGCGCCAGCAGCTGCCGCCACAAACATCGCGCAGGTTGAAATGTTGAAGGTGTGTGAGCCATCGCCGCCAGTGCCCACGATGTCCACCAAATGACGCGTATCTGGCACCACCACCTTGGTCGAAAACTCGCGCATCACTTGCGCGGCGGCGGTGATCTCACCAATTGTTTCTTTTTTGACACGCAAACCTGTGATCAATGCAGCCGTCATGACGGGCGAGAGTTCGCCGTTCATGATCATGCGCATGATCTTCAGCATTTCATCGTGGAAAATTTCACGGTGCTCAATGGTTCTTTGCAGTGCTTCGTGCGGCGTAATGGGCATGGCAGTCTCTGGATTTGAATTCATGAAATGTTGGGATGTTGTGCTTGCTAGCTTGCTTGAATTCAAGCGTTGAAAAATTGACGGACAGCGGAAATGGTGCGATCAATTCCTGCACGGTCAACATCCAAGTGCGTGACAAAACGCATGCGGTACAGACCCGTCATGTCGATGCCCGCTTGCTTTAAATGGGTTTGCAAAGCCACGCCTTGGGCTTTGGCCTCGCCCACCAAATCAACAAACAAAATATTGGTTTGGGGTGTTTCAACTTGCAGGCCTGGAATGCCGCTCAAGCCTTGCGCCAAATCTTGCATCAATTGGTGGTCTTCAGCCAAGCGCAGTACATGGTGATCCAAGGCATAAGAAGCAGCGGCCGCCATGAAGCCCGCTTGACGCAAGCCACCACCTGCCATTTTGCGCAGGCGATGCGCTCTGGCAATGAAGGCTTTGGAGCCACACAAAGCAGAGCCCATGGGTGCGCCCAAACCTTTGCTGAAGCAAACCGACACACTGTCAAAACATTGGGCAATGCGTTTGGCTTCGTCGTAGGGTGACGTGCCCAGTGCTGCGGCTTGGGCCACTGCTGCATTGAATAGCCGTGCGCCGTCCAAGTGACGTGCCAAACCTTTTTGCAAGGCCAATGCGCTGGCCTCGCTCAGATAGCTTTGAGGCAAGACCTTGCCACCCCATGTATTTTCTAAAGCCAACAATTTGGTTTTGGCAAAGTGCGCATCGTCTGGTTTGATGGCCGCTTCAATGTCAGCCAATGCCAAACTGCCGTCGGCTTGTTGCGTCAGCGGTTGGGGTTGCACACTGCCAAACACTGCAGCGCCGCCACCTTCCCAGCGATAGCAATGGGCCATTTGACCCACGATGTATTCATCACCTCGCTGGCAATGCGACAGCACCCCACACAAATTACTTTGTGTACCCGTGGGCATGAACAATGCAGCTTCAAAACCAAGCAGCTTGGCAATTTTTTCTTGCAGTGCATTCACGCTAGGGTCATCTGCAAAAACATCATCACCCACCAAAGCTTGCGCCATGGCTTCTCGCATGCCGGGTGTGGGCCGCGTGACGGTGTCACTGCGCAAATCAATGCGCGGCATAGCGGATGCAGTGCTCATGTCAGGAAGCCTCCAAGAAATTTTTCAGCATGGCGTGACCATGTTCTGTCAGGATGGACTCGGGGTGAAACTGCACACCCTCTACATTCAAATGCTTGTGGCGCACGCCCATGATTTCACCATCATCGGTCCACGCCGTGATTTCTAAATCTGCGGGGCACGATGCGCGCTCAATGGCCAAAGAGTGATAACGGTTGACCGTGAATTTTTCTGGCAAGTTTTTGAACACACCACTTTGTTTGGTTTGAATGACACTGGTTTTGCCGTGCATCAATTCTTGTGCGCGAACAATTTTGCCGCCAAAGGCTGCGCCAATGCTTTGATGGCCCAAGCACACGCCCAAGATGGGTAGCTTGCCCGCAAAGTGCTGAATGGCCGCAACTGAAATGCCCGCTTCCGCAGGCGAACAAGGGCCGGGCGATATCACCAAACGGTCTGGCGCTTTGGCGGCAATGCCTTCCAACGTAATTTCGTCATTTCGAAAGACTTCAACCTCGGCGCCCAACTCGCCAAAATACTGCACGATGTTGAATGTGAAAGAGTCGTAGTTGTCGACCATCAACAATTTAATTTTGGCCATGTCGATTACTCCAAACCTTCTTCCACCAACTCACTGGCACGCAACAAGGCGCGTGCTTTGTGTTCGGTTTCTTTCCATTCCAACTCGGGCACTGAATCGGCCACCACACCGGCCGCAGCCTGCACGTACAAGGTTTGATCTTTGATGACTGCTGTGCGAATGGCAATGGCCACATCCATGTCGCCCGCATAGCTGAGGTAGCCGCATGCACCGCCATACAGTCCGCGCTTGGTGGGCTCGAGGCGATCAATCAATTCCATCGCATGCACTTTGGGTGCCCCCGTGAGTGTGCCCGCAGGAAACGTGGCTTTGAGCACATCCATGTTGGTCATGCCATCCTTCAAGATGCCTTCGACGTTGCTCACGATGTGCATCACATGGCTGTAGCGCTCTACCGCGAAGACTTCGGTCACTTTGACCGAGCCAATTTTGGCAATGCGACCAATGTCGTTGCGGGCCAAGTCAATCAGCATCACGTGCTCGGCACGCTCTTTGGGATCGTTCACCAACTCGTGTTCGGCGGCTTTGTCTTTTTCAGGTGTGGCGCCCCGTGGACGCGTACCGGCCAAGGGACGAATGGTGACTTTGACACCCTCTTCGGTTTGCTCTTGGCGCACCAAAATTTCGGGGCTGGCACCGACCACATGGAAGTCGCCAAAGTTGTAGAAGTACATGTAAGGGCTGGGGTTCAAAGACCTGAGCGCACGGTACAAAGACAAGGGGCTTTCGGTGTAGCGCTTCTTGATGCGTTGGCCTACTTGCACCTGCATGAAGTCGCCTGCGGCGATCAACTCTTTGGCTTCCAGCACTGCTTTCAAATAGTCTTCTTTTTTGAAGTCGCGTTCGGCAGGATGCGTTTGTGTGGAGTTCACCACGGGCGCGCTAACGGAGTACTTCAACAATTCTTTGAGTTCGCGCAAACGCTTCTTGGCTTTTGAATACGCCTCGGGCACGCCAGGGTCGGCATACACGATCAAATAAAGCTTGCCCGACAGGTTGTCGATCACGGCCAACTCTTCGCATTGCAGCAGCAAAATGTCGGGCGTACCCAAGGTGTCAGGCGGACATGTTTTTTCGAGCTTTTTCTCAATGTAGCGAACAGCGTCGTAACCAAAATAGCCTGCCAAGCCGCCACAAAACCGTGGCAAACCTGGGCGCAGCGCCACCTTGAATCGCTTTTGATATTGCTCGATGAAATCGAGGGGGTTGCCTGACGCCGTTTCCACCACCACGCCATCGGTGACGACTTCGGTCTTGGCCACTGCACCAAAGCCACTGGCTTGCAAAAAGGTTTTGGCGGGCAAGCCAATGAAGCTGTAGCGGCCAAAGCGCTCACCACCCACCACCGACTCGAGCAAAAAGCTGTACTTGCCACCATCTTTGGCATGCGCCAGTTTGAGGTACAGGGACAGCGGGGTTTCTAAATCAGCAAACGCCTCCAGCATGAGGGGAATGCGGTTGAAGCCTTGTTGCGTCAGGCTTTTGAATTCAAGTTCTGTGATCACGATCGGAAGCTCCGTTCAGGATGGTTGGGCCGGGGTGCGCAAGGGGCGCGTTAGAAGGGGCCAACCGGTTCATTCATTTGTTCAAGTGAAAAAGCTTGAACACTGGGGTGGCAGCGATGCCGCTGCCGGTTCTAGGCAAATTTAAACTGGCTGACGCCAAGACCAGGCTCCCCGGCCAGAAACGGCCGGCAGCACTGCTGCGAAGAATGAATGAATTTGGATCATGGAAGGCTTAGTGTAACAAAGCTGTCGGTCACACGCCAAGCAGAATGTCAGGCTGCGCTCAACTCCTTGCGCATGGCTTGAATGACGGCTGCGTAATCGGGCTTGCCAAAAATGGCGCTGCCCGCCACAAAGGTGTCGGCACCTGCATCGGCCACACGGCGAATGTTGTCGACTTTGACCCCGCCATCCACTTCCAGGCGGATGTCTTTGCCTGATTTGTCAATCCACTCTCGGGCTTGTTCAATTTTGCGAAGCGCGCTGTCAATGAAGCTCTGGCCACCAAAGCCAGGGTTGACCGACATGATGAGGATCAGGTCGATGTCGTCAATGACCCACTCCAACACATCCAAGGATTCTGCAGGATTGAACACCACACCGGCTTTGCAGCCTTTGGACTTGATGGCCTGAACACTGCGGTGCACATGCGTTGATGCATCTGGATGAAAACTGATCAGATCGGCACCGGCATCAGCAAAGGCTGCGGCCAAGGCATCCACCGGCTGCACCATCAGGTGCACATCAATGGGCACATCTTTGCCGTCAGCTGTTTTGGCATGTGGCTTGAGGGCCTGGCAAATCATGGGGCCAAACGTGAGGTTGGGCACGTAATGGTTGTCCATCACGTCGTAGTGAATCCAGTCGGCGCCGGCGGCAATGACATTTCGCACTTCTTCACCCAATCGGGCGAAATCGGCAGACAAAAGTGAGGGGGCGATGCGGTAGGTGGTCATGTCCGAATTGTCTCATTTTGTCAGCCCCAAATTGTTCAGAGTGCGCAGATGCGCCAGGGCTTGTCAGAGGTTATGCTTGGGTTTATGGGTGAGTTTGATCTGATCGAAACCTTCTTCAAACGGCCAGCGCGGCATGCCACGCTGGGGGTGGGTGACGACTGCGCATTGTTGGGCGTCACGCCCGGCCAGCAATTGGCCATCTCCAGTGACATGCTGGTCGAAGGTCGACACTTTCTCTCCACCGTGAACCCCCGTCATTTGGGGCACAAAGCCTTGGCCGTAAACTTAAGTGATCTGGCAGCCTGTGGCGCCAAACCCAAGGCGTTCATGTTGGCGCTGTCATTGCCCCAAGTGGACCCGCATTGGCTGTCTGAGTTTTCGCAAGGCCTTTGGACTTTGGCCGACGCCCACGACATCGACCTCATTGGCGGCGACACCACACGCGGCCCCTTGAACATTTGCATCACCGTTTTGGGCGAAGTGCCTGCGTCGCAAGCCCTGCTTCGAAGCGGTGCGCAAGTTGGAGATGACATTTATGTCAGCGGTCATTTGGGCGATGCGCGTTTGGCGCTTGAAGTTTTTCGAGGCCACATGAAAGTGCCTGCGCCTGTTTTTGAACACGCACGATGGCGCATGGAACAACCCACACCACGCGTTGCATTGGGCATGGCTTTGCGCAGCATTGCGCATTCGGCGGCCGACATCAGCGACGGTCTGTTGGGCGATTTGGGGCACATTTTGAAAGCCAGCGGTGTGGGTGCCGAGATCGAAACACCGCAGGTGGTCAGCACCTTGGACTGTCGCAATGCCAAAGAATTTCATAACCAGCTTGATTCCGCCAGTCAGTTGGCACTGACTTTGTCGGGTGGCGATGACTACGAGTTGGTCTTTACCGCAGCGCCTGATCAGCGAGAGGCTGTTGCGGCTGCCAGCCAGACAGCCCAAACGCGGGTTACGCGAATCGGGCACATCACAGCCACGCCTCACTTGGTTTTGCGAGACGCAAACGGCCAAGTGATGCCGAACACCTTTGCCTCTTTCGACCACTTCAAATCAGCATGAGACCCACTGCAGGCTTCATGGCAAAACATCCTGCGCATTGGATTGCCTTGGGCTTTGGCTCAGGACTTTCGCCTAAAGCGCCTGGCACGGTTGGCACTTTGTGGGCATGGGCCAGTTGGTGGGTTTTTCACGAGCACTTCACACAACTTGAGTGGGGCCTCCTTTTGGCTGCGTCCACCTTGGTAGGTTGGTGGGCCTGCAAAGTGACCGCAGAGAACATGGGCATCGCCGATCCTGGTGCCATTGTTTGGGATGAAGTGTTGGCGTTTTGGCTCATCCTTTGGTTGTTGGAGCCCAGTAATTTGTTAACGCAATGCTTTGCGTTTGCGTTGTTTCGTTATTTCGACGCGGCAAAACCTGGCCCGGTCGCTTGGGCCGATCGTTTGTTCAAAGGCTTTGGCTGGCGGGGTGCCTTTGGCATTTTGCTGGATGATTTTGTGGCTGCGTTTTGCACCCTTCTTTGCTTTGCACTTTGGAGAGCCTGGTGACTTCTCTCATTCAACTTCATTGTGAATCCCTTGCCCAAGCACTTTTGGCGCACAAGGCATGCATCGCCACGGCAGAAAGCTGCACCGGCGGCATGATTGCCGCCAGTTGCACCCATTTGTCTGGCTCTAGCGCATGGTTTGAAAGAGGCTTTGTGACATACGCCAACGAAGCCAAAACGGAAATGCTGGGCGTACCGGCCACACTGATTGCACAGCACGGTGCAGTCAGCGAGGAAGTGGCCAAAGCCATGGCTTTGGGCGCTTTAGCGCACTCCAAGGCCAACTTCAGTGTGGCGGTCACAGGTGTTGCCGGTCCAACGGGCGGCAGCCCTGAGAAGCCTGTGGGCACAGTCTGGCTTGCATGGGCGTCTAGAAATCCTGCGCAATGCATCAGCATTCGCCAAGTTTTTTCGGGCGACAGACAAGCTGTCCGAGAGGCCACCACTGCACTGGCATTGGCACAGTTGACCAAGATGGTGACTGGCAGCTGAAGAAGCCTTGCCACTATTGAACGTGTTTCACTGAAGCGATTGACCAAAAAAAATGCCCACCGAAGTGGGCATTTTTTCAATCAGCGCGCAAATCAATTTGCTGCTTAATTTGGTTGCGGGGGCCGGATTTGAACCAACGACCTTTGGGTTATGAGCCCAACGAGCTACCAGACTGCTCCACCCCGCGGTAAAAACGAGAGTATACCTTGTTAATCAGCTTTAATACTTAAGGTTTTAAAATTAAAGCCAATTATTTGCAAACTTAAGCTTCAGGCGCTTGCTCGACCACATCGGGACGATCAACCAACTCGACCAAAGCCATTGGTGCATTGTCACCCACGCGGTAACCCATTTTCAGGATGCGTGTGTAACCACCTGGGCGTGCATTGAAGCGGGGGCCGAGGTCTGTGAACAGTTTGGTGACGCTGTCGCGATCGCGCAAACGGTTGAAAGCCAAGCGGCGGTTGGCCACTGTGTCGACTTTGGCCAAAGTGATCATGGGCTCGATCACGCGGCGCAGTTCTTTGGCCTTTGGCACTGTTGTTTTGATCACTTCGTGCTCAATGATGGAGTTCATCATGTTTTGCAGCATTGCCAAGCGGTGTGAGCTTGTGCGATTGAGTTTACGTAGTCCGTGTCCGTGACGCATGGTGCTAATCCTTTCTTTATTAATCAAGCAGCCGTATCAGGTACTGCCCGTGCACTGCCCACCCTAGGAACTCAGGATGGGACTTTTGAAAAGTCCTGCTATTTTAGCTGACTTGCTGAAAGGGTCTTCAGGTCAAACCTAAAGGGGCCCTCTCAAATTAACGCTTTTCCAAACCAGCAGGTGGCCAGCTCTCGAGCTTCATGCCCAATGTCAAACCACGTGAGGCCAAAACTTCTTTGATCTCATTGAGTGACTTGCGACCCAGGTTAGGGGTCTTGAGCAATTCGTTCTCGGTGCGCTGAATCAGGTCGCCGATGTAGTAAATGTTTTCTGCTTTGAGGCAGTTGGCAGAGCGAACGGTGAGTTCGAGCTCGTCCACTGGGCGCAGCAAAATAGGATCGAAGCTGCTGGCGCCGCCGCGTTGTGCGGGTGCGTCGAATGCAGACAACTCGCTGCCTTCGAGCTGTGCGAACACAGCCAATTGCTCCACCAAGATTTTGGCAGAAGAGCGAACGGCATCTTCAGCGCTGATGGCACCATTGGTTTCCATTTCGATGACCAACTTGTCGAGGTCGGTGCGCTGCTCAACACGTGCGCTTTCGACTGTGTAGCTAACGCGCTTAACAGGTGAGAAAGAGGCATCGAGAACAATGCGACCCACAGATTTTGTAGGCTCATCGGCAAAACGTCGCATCGAACCTGGCACATAGCCACGGCCTTTTTCAACCTTGATTTGCATGTCGAGCTTGCCGCCTTGTGACAGGTTGGCAATGACGTGCTCGGGGTTGATGATTTCAACGTCGTGCGGTGTTTGGATATCGGCCGCTGTGACAGGACCTTCGCCATCTTTGCGCAGGCTCAATGTCACTTCATCGCGATTGTGCAATTTGAAAACCACACCTTTGAGGTTCAACAAGATGTTGACAACATCTTCTTGCACACCATCAATGGATGAGTACTCGTGAACAACACCAGCGATGGTGACTTCCGTAGCGGAATAACCCACCATAGAAGACAACAACACACGGCGCAGCGCATTGCCCAAGGTGTGGCCATAGCCACGCTCGAAGGGCTCCAAGGTCACCTTGGCGCGGTTGGGGCCGAGTTGTTCAACTTGGATGGCTTTGGGTTTCAACAGATTGGTTTGCATTCAGACTTCCTCTCAATACCCCCGGTTCGTTACACCGGTAAGGCTGATGAAGCACCCAAACCGCGATGCATCGCGGTAAGGGAACAATTGAAACAAGATGAGATTAGCGTGAATACAATTCAACGATCAATGATTCGTTGATGTCAGACGCAAATTCATCACGATCAGGAGCCTTCTTGAAGACGCCTTCAACTTTTTCGATGTTGACTTCAACCCAAGCTGGCATGCCAACTTGTTGAGCCAATTGCAAAGCTTCCAAAACACGTGTTTGTTTCTTGGACTTTTCACGAACAGCCACCACATCGCCAGCTTTGACGAGGTAAGAAGGGATGTTCACTGGGTGACCATTCACGGTGACCGCTTTGTGTGAAACCAATTGACGTGATTCAGCGCGAGTAGAGCCAAAGCCCATGCGGTAAACAACATTGTCCAAGCGTGACTCGAGCAAGCTCAACAGGTTAGAACCTGTGTTGCCTTTACGACGGTCAGCTTCGGTGAAGTAGCGGCGGAATTGCTTCTCGAGCACGCCGTACATGCGCTTCACTTTTTGCTTTTCGCGCAATTGCAAACCGTAATCGGATGTACGCTGACCAGAAGTACGACCGTGTTGGCCGGGCTTGGTGTCAAATTTAGACTTGTCCGCAATAGAGCGACGTGCGCTCTTCAAGAACAGGTCAGTGCCTTCACGGCGGGAAAGTTTGGCCTTAGGGCCTAGGTAACGTGCCACTTGATCTTCCTTTTCTGTCAACTACCGCATGAGACATGCGGGAGCCATTGCCAGCACGGCAATGGCGGTGGGCTTTGCAAATTAGATACGACGACGCTTTTGAGGGCGGCAACCGTTGTGGGGCATGGGTGTGACGTCTGCAATCGATGTGATGCGGATGCCCAAGGCGCCCAATGCACGAACTGAAGACTCGCGACCTGGGCCTGGGCCTTTGATCTCGACGTCGAGGTTCTTGATGCCTTGTTCAATGGCGGCACGGCCAGCCACTTCGGAAGCAACCTGCGCTGCAAACGGTGTGGATTTACGTGAACCCTTGAAACCTTGACCACCTGAAGAAGCCCATGACAACGCATTGCCTTGGCGATCAGTGATGGTGATGATGGTGTTGTTGAACGAGGCGTGCACGTGTGCGATGCCGTCGGCAACGTTCTTGCGAACTTTTTTGCGCACGCGTTGTGCGGCGCTATTGGATGGGGCTTTTGCCATAGTGGTCTCTCAATCCCTGTTATTTCTTCAAGCCTGCAGCGCCTTTACGCGGACCCTTGCGAGTACGTGCATTGGTGCGAGTACGCTGACCACGCATGGGCAAGCCACGGCGGTGGCGGAAACCACGGTAGCAACCGATGTCCATCAAACGCTTGATGTTCATGGTTGTTTCGCGACGCAAGTCACCTTCAATGGTGATCAATGCGATTTGATCGCGAATTTTTTCCAGGTCGCCATCCGTCAGATCTTTGATCTTTTTGGAATAAGCAATGCCTGAAGCCTCGCAGATTTTGCGAGCGCGGGTGCGACCGATACCAAAGATAGCTGTCAAGCCAATTTCGGTATGCTTGTGCGGCGGAATGTTGATGCCAGCGATACGTGCCATTTTCGTCCTCTAATAACTCTTGCAATCAGCCTTGACGCTGCTTATGACGTGGGTCTGTGCAGATCACACGAACCACGCCTTTACGGCGAATGACTTTGCAGTTGCGGCAAATTTTTTTGACCGAAGCCGAAACTCTCATTTCATTTCTCCTAAAACTCTTTTACCTATCAATTCAATCACAGCGTGGTTTTGAAATTCGCTTTTTTAAGAAGCGACTCGTACTGCTGAGACATCATGTAGTTCTGAACTTGTGCCATGAAATCCATGGTCACCACAACAATGATCAGAAGTGAAGTGCCACCAAAATAGAACGGCACGTTGTACTTCAAGATCAAAAATTCGGGCAAGAGACAAACAAAGGTGATGTACACGGCACCGGCCAGTGTTAAACGCACCAAAATTTTGTCAATGAATTTGGCAGTGTGATCACCAGGACGAATGCCGGGGATGAACGCACCACTCTTCTTGAGGTTGTCGGCCGTCTCGCGGCTGTTGAACACCAAGGCAGTATAGAAAAAGCAGAAGAACACAATGGCAGCTGCATAGAACATCACATAGATCGGTTGACCTGGTGTGAGGGCAGAAGCCACGTCCTTCATGAACAACACCACAGCGTTGTTGGTTTCACCAGAACTGAACCAATTGATCACAGTGGCTGGCAAAAGAATGATGGATGAAGCAAAGATAGGTGGAATGACGCCAGCCATGTTGAGCTTCAAGGGCAGGTGTGACGATTGACCGCCATACACCTTGTTGCCCACCTGACGGCGAGCATAGTTCACCAAAATCTTGCGCTGGCCGCGTTCAACGAACACCACAAAATAAGTGACCAAGATAACCACAGCAATGATGAAGATGGAAACCAGAGGGCCCATGGCGCCTGTGCGAACCAGCTCCAACAATCCGCCGATAGAGCCAGGCAAACCTGCAGCAATACCAGCAAAAATGAGGATAGAAATACCGTTGCCTAAACCGCGCTCGGTGATTTGCTCACCCAGCCACATCAGGAACATGGTGCCTGCAGTCAAGCTGACCACAGCGGTCATGCGGAAACCAAAACCGGGGGCAATGACCAAACCAGCAGAAGCTTCCAAAGCCATGGCAATGCCCAAGGATTGGAACAAAGCCAAACCCAAAGCGCCAAAGCGTGTGTACTGCGTAATCTTGCGACGTCCCGCTTCGCCCTCTTTCTTGAGCTGCTCGAAAGCAGGCAAGACATAAGTGAGCAATTGCATGATGATGGACGCAGAGATGTAAGGCATGATGCCCAACGCGAACGCGGTGAAGCGCGACAAAGCACCGCCCGAGAACATGTTGAACAAGCTCAGAATGCCGCCCTGCTGACCATTGAAGAGTTGCTGCAGCTGTGCGGGGTCAATGCCTGGAACAGGAATGTGCGCACCCACACGGTAAACCACCAGCGCGAGCAACAAGAAGACGAGACGGCGACTCAAGTCTCCGTACTTGCCTTTGTTTGCTGTTGTTGCGCTAGTGACCACTGCGTACTTCTCTCAATTAAGCCAATGAACCGCCAGCAGCTTCGATGGCTGCTTTAGCGCCGGCTGTTGCGCCAATGCCTGTCAACTTGACAGCTTTGGTCAACGAACCAGTTTTGACAACCTTGACCACTTTGGCCAGCTCGCCCACCAGGCCAGCTTGCTTCAGTGCCAACACGTCAACTTCGGGCAAGCCGAGGTTTTCGAGTGCTGTCAATGTGACTTCAGCATTGAACTTCAAGAGGTGAGACTTGAAGCCACGCTTGGGCAGACGACGTTGCAAAGGCATTTGACCGCCTTCGAAACCCACTTTGTGGTAGCCGCCTGAACGGGATTTTTGACCTTTGTGTCCACGGCCGGCGGTTTTACCCAGACCCGAACCGATACCACGGCCAACGCGACGCTTGGCGTGTTTAGCGCCAGCTGCAGGTTTGATGCTGTTGAGTTCCATCAGATATCTCTCAGAGAACTTTGACCAGATAGCTGATCTTGTTGATCATGCCGCGAACTGAAGGTGTGTCCTGCAATTCGCTGACGCTGTTGAGCTTGCGCAAGCCCAGACCACGAACGGTGTCGCGGTGGTCTTGTTTGCAGCCGATAGGGCTGCGAACCAATTGGACCTTGACGGTTTGTTGAGTTGTCATTGGTGTGCCTTTCGGGTTCAAGCGAAGATGTCTTCAACGCTCTTGCCACGCTTGGAGGCAATTTCATATGCCGTTGTGCAGTGGGTCAAAGCGTCCAAAGTGGCGCGAACCATGTTGTAAGGGTTTGACGAACCATGGCTTTTTGCCACGATGTCAGTGATACCCATCACTTCGAAAACAGCACGCATTGGGCCGCCGGCAATGATGCCAGTACCCTTGGGAGCGGGCGCCATGAAAACGCGCGCTGCACCGTGGTGACCGTAAACGGTGTGATGGATGGTGCCGTTTTTGAGCGACACTTTGTGCAAGTTGCGACGAGCTTCTTCCATGGCTTTTTGAACAGCAGCTGGCACTTCTTTCGATTTGCCTTTGCCCATGCCCACTTTGCCATCGCCGTCACCAACCACTGTCAAAGCTGCGAACGCCAAAATGCGACCACCCTTAACAACCTTGGTAACGCGGTTCACCGCGATCATCTTCTCGCGCAGACCGTCTTCTGGACCGTCACCTTGTGCTTTTGCCTGAAACTTAGCCATTTGTAATTTCCGATCCGTTTAGAACTGCAAGCCAGCTTCGCGAGCGGCTTCAGCCAAAGCTTTGACACGACCGTGGAAGGCAAAACCTGCGCGGTCGAAAGCTACTTTTTCAACACCAGCAGCTTTCGCTTTTTCAGCGATGCGCTTGCCGATCAGTTGCGCTGCATTGGCGTTACCACCCTTGCCGGCTGCGCCGAGTTCTTTGCGAACATCGGCTTCGGCTGTAGATGCACTGGCCAACACTTTGCTGCCGTCGCCGGAAATGACGCTGGCATAAATGTGAAGATTGGTACGGTTCACTGTCAAACGTGCCACGCCTTGCTGTGCAATGCGGATGCGTGTTTGACGTGCACGACGGAGACGCTGCTCTTTTTTGGTCAACATGATGCAGCTCCTTATTTCTTCTTAGTCTCTTTGATCGTGATCTTCTCATCCGCGTAACGGATGCCCTTGCCTTTGTAAGGCTCGGGAGGACGAACAGCACGAATCTCAGCAGCAATCTGACCCACACGTTGGCGGTCAGCACCTTTGATGATGATTTCAGTTGGCGCAGGTGTTTCCACTTTGATGCCAGCAGGCATGTCAATGTTCACAGGGTGCGAATAACCAACTGCCAAATTCAACTTGGCGCCTTGGGCTTGGGCTTTGTAACCCACACCGATCAAAGTCAGCTTCTTCTCGAAGCCTTTGGTCACACCTGTCACCATGTTGTTCACCAGCTGACGCATGGTGCCGCTCATGGCATTGGCTTCACGGGAGTCATTGACCGGATCAAAGGTCAACTTGCCGTTGTCGTTGTTTACTTTGACCAACAAGCTAGAAGCGGTGGCAAGCGTGCCGCCAGTTCCTTTGACGCTGATTTGGTCTTCTTTGATGGACACATCCACGCCAGCGGGGATGGTCACAGGCATTTTTCCTACACGGGACATTTTCTAGTCTCTCCTGCGCTTAAGCGACGTAGCAAAGAACTTCGCCGCCGACACCGGCTGCGCGCGCTTTGCGGTCGGTCATCACGCCTTGGGGTGTGGTGACGATGGCCACGCCCAAACCGTTGAGGACTTGTGGAATGGCATCGCGGCCTTTGTAAACGCGAAGGCCAGGGCGACTGACGCGCTCAATGCGCTCAATCACAGGGCGACCTGCGTAGTACTTCAGGGCGATTTCAAGTTCGGACTTACCGCCCGCTGTCTTGACTTGGAAGCCGTCGATGTAACCTTCATCTTTCAGCACCTGGGCAATTGCCACCTTCACCTTGGAAGAGGGAATTGAAACGGAGGCCTTGGCCACCATTTGTGCGTTGCGGATGCGAGTCAGCAAATCGGCAATGGGATCACTCATGCTCATGTTGTATCTCTCCTGCCGATTACCAGCTGGCTTTGGTCACGCCAGGAATGTTGCCTTGGAAGGCTAATTCACGAATTTTGGCGCGGCCGAGGCCGAATTGACGGAACGTGCCACGTGGACGACCAGTGATCGCGCAGCGGTTACGTTGACGTGTGGGGTTCGCATTGCGTGGGAGCTTTTGCAAACCCAAACGGGCTGCTGCGCGCTCTTCGTCGCTGCGTTTTGGATCTTGAGAAATGGCTTTCAATTCCGCGTGTTTAGCCGCGTACTTGGCCACCAATTTGTCTCGCTTGAGCTCGCGCTCGATCAAAGCTACTTTAGCCACGTGTCACCTCAGTTCTTGAACGGGAAGCGGAAGCCGGCGAGCAATGCTTTGCATTCGTCGTCGGTCTTGGCTGTCGTGGTGATGCTGATATTGAGACCGCGCAAAGCGTCAACCTTGTCGTACTCAATTTCAGGGAAAATGATTTGCTCTTTCACGCCGACGTTGTAGTTGCCACGGCCGTCAAAAGCACGACCAGAGATACCACGGAAGTCACGCACGCGGGGCAAAGCCACGGTGACGAAGCGATCCAGGAATTCATACATTTGCACGCCACGCAATGTGACCATGCAACCAATGGCTTGGCCTTCGCGGATTTTGAAACCAGCGATTGGCTTTTTAGCCTTGGTAACGACTGGCTTTTGACCAGCGATTTTTGTCAAGTCGCCCACCGCGTTGTCCATGACCTTTTTATCGGCAACGGCTTCGCTCACACCCATGTTCAGAGTGATTTTGGTGATGCGGGGCACTTCCATGACTGATTTGTAACCAAACTTGGTCATCAGTTCAGGCGCAATTTTTTCGCGGTATTGTTGTTGTAGACGTGCCATTTTTATGCCACCTTGATTTCTTCGCCGCTGGACTTGTAAACGCGAACGCGTTTGCCATCGGCCAACAACTTGATGCCCACGCGATCAGCCTTGCCTGTAGCTGCATTGAAAATGGCTACGTTGGACTGGTGAATGGGCATTGTTTTTTCGATGATGCCGCCAGTGGTGCCCTTCATGGGGTTTGGCTTGGCATGCTTCTTAACGAGGTTAACGCCTTCAACCACCAGGTGTGAAT
This sequence comes from Limnohabitans sp. Hippo4, assembly GCF_003063605.1. Lineage (NCBI taxonomy): Bacteria > Pseudomonadati > Pseudomonadota > Betaproteobacteria > Burkholderiales > Comamonadaceae > Limnohabitans > Limnohabitans sp. Hippo4. The sequence continues at coordinate 18,057 of NZ_NESE01000006.1, forward strand.
CATCGGCGCGCAGTGACACGGTGCCACGCTTGCCTTTGTCACGACCGGCGATGACGATGACTTCGTCGCCTTTGCGAATCTTGTTCATGTCGGGTCCTTAGAGAACTTCAGGTGCCAAGGACACGATCTTCATGAACTTCTCAGTACGCAACTCGCGCGTCACTGGGCCGAAGATGCGGGTGCCAATAGGCTCCAACTTGGCATTGAGCAAAACTGCTGCATTGCCATCGAATTTAACGAGAGAGCCATCACCACGGCGAATGCCCTTGGCTGTACGAACGACCACAGCACTGTAAACCTCGCCTTTTTTGACGCGGCCACGGGGCGCAGCTTCTTTGATGCTCACTTTGATAATGTCGCCAACACTAGCGTAACGACGTTTAGATCCGCCCAGCACCTTGATGCAAAGGACGGACTTAGCGCCGGTGTTGTCGGCAACATCCAACCGAGTTTCTGTCTGAATCATTTCAATATTTCCCAACTTGCACCTTGTGCACCGCAACTTGCAGAAGTGTCTTGAAAGACGCTTTGCTTGCCCACAGCACCAAGATCAGTCTTGGACCCGTCATCCACACCACGAACCACTCGCAGTGCTTTTGTTTGGGTAGATAACTCCGCTTTTTTAGAAGCGAAGCCCGCGATTGTTACAACATTTTTGGGCCGTGTCAACACTTTCGGGGTCAAAAAACTGTGATTTTTCCAGTTTTGACCCATTTTTTAACCCAACAAGGGGTCACGAGCGCACTTGATAGGTCTCGGCCAAGGCTATAAAGGCCGCCAATTGCGCGTCAACCCCCGTTTCGGCTTCCAACAGGCTGGCCACCTCTGGCGCAATCTGGGCAGCCTTTTTGGCGTCCAAGAACAACAAGCGCTTGCGCCTGGCCAAGACGTCCTCCACGGTTCGCGCATATTCATAGCGCGCAGCAAAGCGAACCATGGCTTCACTGACATGGGGGCTGAGCCAATGGTCATGACCCGCCATTTCACGGAGCAGAGGCGCATCTGTGCCATAGGCGGCCAGAGGGTCGTCGGGTGCTGGCGTCTGAGCGCCCCACAAAGTTGTGTTTACTGTGACATCTTCCGCCGTAAGAGACAGAAGATGCGCCTTGCGGATGCACTGCATCACATCGGCGGCCATGGCCCTGTATGTGGTCCACTTGCCACCCATCACGCTGATCAGCCCATTGGTGGCCAGTTTGACGGTGTGTTCACGGCTGATGTTTTGGGTCGCGCTTGGCGTCTTGCCTGCATCGGATTGGGCGCCAGCCAAAGGCCGCAAACCAGCCCACACACTGGTCACATCATGTCGCGTGGGCACCTTGGCCAAGTACTTTCCAGCTTCTTCTAAGATTTGGTCAATCTCAGAGTCCAGCGCTTGCGGCTCCCATTCAACCAAGGACTTGGGGGTGTCGGTGGTTCCCAACAAGACTTTGCCTTGCCAAGGCACGGCAAACAGCACGCGGCCATCTTGTGTGCGCGGCACCAACAGGGCCGTCTCACCCGGCCAGAACGACGCATCGACGACCAAATGCACGCCCTGACTGGGGCTGACGGCATGCGGCACATGGGTTAGCGTGGTGTCGGCCACACGGGTTTGCGTCATGGCTTCAATCTCGTCCACCCAAACGCCTGTGGCGTTGACCACGCAACGCGCTTTGATGTGATGCGCAAGACCCGTCTCGGCATCGGTGCATGTGAGGCCGCAAACTTTGCCAGTGCCCAAGGTGGTGAGCAAGCCCGTGACAGGCATGTGATTGATGACCAAGGCGCCATGCGCCGCTGCCGTGCGCGCCAAGGCCAAAGCCAAACGCGCATCGTCAAATTGACCATCCCAATATTGCACACCGCCCACCAAATGCGTGGCCAATGTGCCCGGCGCTTTGTGCAATGTTTCGTTGCGATTGAGAAATTGAGTGGGTCCTAAGCCCGCGCGGCCTGCCAACAGGTCGTACAGCTTGAGGCCCAAGCCATAAAACCATTGGTCGATGCGGCGGTAAGCGGGCATGACAAAGGGCATGGCATGCGCCAAATGGGGCGCGTTGCGCAACAATGTTTGGCGCTCGTGCAGCGCCTCCCAGACCAAGGGCAAATGTCCTTGCGCCAAATAACGCACACCGCCATGAATCAATTTGGTGGACCGCGATGACGTGCCTTTGGCAAAGTCGTGGGCTTCCACCAAGACAACCTTGAGGCCGCGCACTGCCGCATCAACCGCGGTTCCCAAGCCAGTGGCGCCGCCGCCAATGATGGCCAGGTCGTACTCATCCACACTGGCCAAGCGCGCCATCAATTGCGCTCGGTCTGTCTTCAAAGGCTTCATTCAACTGCTTCTTTAAAGTTCAATCTTGCGCCCAAGCGCGCGATCGCGCAACTGCTTGGCGCCAACGGGCCATTCCCGCTTCGCGTTCAGCAGATGCAATCTGCGGCACAAAGCGTTTGTCTTCAGCCCATTGCGCGGAAATTTCTTCAGCGCTGGTCCAAAAGCCTGTGGCCAATCCTGCCAAATAAGCAGCACCCAATGCCGTTGTTTCTGTGATGCGCGATCGCACCACAGGCACACCCAGCGCATTGGCTTGCAGTTGCATCAACAAATTGTTCTGACTGGCGCCGCCGTCCACCCGCAGCTCCGTCAGTGCCAGGCCACTGTCTTTGGACATGGCCTGAAACACATCGGCCACTTGCCATGCAATGGCTTCTAGCGCCGCTCGGGCAATGTGCGCGCGCGTGGTGCCACGCGTCATGCCGATCAACAAGCCTCGGGCCTGGCCATCCCAATCGGGCGCACCCAGTCCCGCAAACGCGGGCACCATGTGCACATCACCGGTGTTGGGCACGCTGGCGGCCAAAGCTTCCACATCGCTTGCTTTGTCGATGATTTGCAAACCATCACGCAGCCATTGCACCGTTGCACCCGCCATGAACACCGAACCTTCTAAAGCATAGGCTGTTGAATGCGCCGCAGTCTGCGGTCCTTGCCATGCCACGGTGGTGAGCAATTGGTTGCGGCTTTGGACTGGCACAGACCCCGTGTTCATGAGCATGAAGCAGCCAGTGCCATACGTGTTCTTGGCCATGCCCGGTGCAAAACACGCTTGGCCAAAAGTGGCCGCTTGCTGATCGCCAGCCACACCGGCAATGGGGATGGGCGCGCCCAACAAATTGGCATCGGTTTGGGCCAACACGCCGCTGCTGGGCAGCACCTGCGGCAACACAGAAGCAGGCACATTGAACAGCTTCAAAAGCGAGGCATCCCATGCTTGGGTGTGCAAATTGAACAGCAAGGTGCGCGAGGCATTGCTGGGGTCGGTGGCATGCACGCGGCCACCCGTCAGGTGCCAGATCAACCAAGTGTCAATGGTGCCAAATGCCAAGTGACCTTGCTCGGCTTTTTGTCTTGCACCCGGCACATGGTCTAACAACCAAGCCAGCTTGGTGGCTGAAAAATACGCATCCAACACCAAGCCTGTTTTGCGCTGAATTTCTGCGGCTTTCCCAACTTGTTTGAAACGCTCGCACACAGCGGCAGTGCGTCGGTCTTGCCACACGATGGCAGGCGCAATGGGCATGCCGGTGCGGCGGTCCCAGACTACCGTGGTTTCGCGCTGGTTGGTGATGCCGATGGCTTGAATCTGCTGCGCTTGGATGCCGGCTTGATTGACCACATCCTGCATGACGGTTTTTTGGGTGCGCCAAATCTCCATGGCATCGTGCTCCACCCAACCCGGTTTGGGGAAATGCTGCGTGAATTCTTGTTGCGCAGTGGCCACGGGGTGGCCCTCTCGGTTGAACAGCACCGCCCTCGAGCTGGTGGTGCCTTGATCAAGTGCAAGGATGTAAGTCATGGCCACGAGATTAACCGAAACAAGCGCAGCAAAAAAGAGACAATACGCGCATGACTTCCACACCCATCACTGATTTCAAACAAGCACGCTTGGCCTTCATTGGCGGCGGCAACATGGCCAGCGCCATCTTGGGCGGCCTTCTCAAGCAAGGTCTTGCAGCATCTCAAGTTTGCGTGGTCGAACCGTTCGCCGACACGGCCGCCAAACTCCAAAGTGATTGGGGTGTGACGGTATTGCCTGCGGCAAGTGCAGCATTGGCCCAAAGCGATTTGGTCATTTGGGCTGTCAAACCCCAAGTCTTCAAAGAGGCCGCAGCACCTGTTTCACAGTTCACCGGCAAAGCCTTGCACTTGTCGGTGGCCGCTGGCATTCGCAGTGACAGCATTGCGCGTTGGCTGAACACCGACCGCATCGTGCGCAGCATGCCCAACACACCCGCCTTGGTGGGACAGGGCATTACAGGTTTGTTTGCCCGCGAAGGCGTCTCGGCGCACGACAAACAATTGATTGAGCAAGTGCTGAAAAGCACAGGCGAGTGGCTGTGGGTCAAGCAAGAGTCTGACCTGGATGTGGTCACCGCGCTGTCTGGCTCGGGCCCTGCCTACGTGTTTTATTTCTTAGAGGCCATGACCGAGGCGGGTGTGCAAATGGGCTTGACGGCTGAGCAGTCTTACCATTTGGCGCAAGCGACCTTTGGCGGTGCCACGCACTTGTCGCGTCAATCCAGCGAGTCGCCCGAAGTCTTGCGCCAGCGTGTCACATCCAAAGGGGGCACCACTTATGCAGCGCTCACTTCGATGGCAGACGCCAAAGTGAAAGAGGCCTTCATTCAAGCCATGTTGGCGGCGCAGCGCCGCGCTGGTGAATTGGGCGATGAGTTCGGCAAAGACTGAAGCGCATCAGCGCTTCAAGCGCCCATGAGACTGCTGAGCGCCAGCCCGGCAAACACAGCAAAGCCCACCCAGTGGTTCAAGCGAAACGCTTGGAAGCAGCCATCACGGGTGCGGTCTTTGATGAGCACAAAGTGCCATGCGGCTTGAGCGGCAGCGGCAGCCAAGCCAGCCTGCACCCATGGCTTGTGAGGTGCATCGAGTAACACGCCCCACACCACCAAATAGGCGGCATAAAAAACCATGATGGCGCGCACATCCCAATCACCCAATGTGATGGCAGATGTCTTCATGCCGATTTTCAAATCGTCATCGCGATCGACCATGGCGTACTCAGTGTCGTAGGCCAACACCCAGAACAAATTGCCGATCAACAAGGCCCATGCTTGCAATGGCACGTCACCTGTGACAGCTGCAAAAGCCATGGGAATGCCAAAGCTGAAAGCCACGCCCAACACGGCTTGTGGCATGGCCACAAACCGTTTGGCGAAAGGGTAAATGACCGCAACGGCCAAGGCCGCAAAGGACCATGCCACCGTTTCAACGCGCAAGGTCAAGACCAGAGCAAATGCCAACAAAGCCAGTACCGCGCCCAAGGCCAAGGCCTCTTTCACGCCGATGCGACCACTGGTGACGGGGCGCTGTGCGGTGCGCTTCACATGCCGATCAAAATCGCGATCGGCCACATCGTTCAAACAACAGCCAGCGCTGCGCATCAAAATTGTGCCCAAGGTGAACACAGCGATCAAATGCCACCCCGGAAAACCATCTGCCGCCAACCACAGCGCCGACAAGGTGGGCCACAACAAGAGCAACCAACCCGCGGGGCGATTCCAGCGAATCAAGTCCAAATAGAGGGCCAGTTTTTGATGCATCAGGCTTGACACAGAATGAGGCTAAGGTGCGCGCAAAGCATCACGACAACCGTGTGACGCCAGGCAATTTGCAAGCGTAAATGGCATTGCGAAGGGCGGCAATGGCTTCGTAGCGCGTGAAGCTTTTGCGCCATGTGAGCACAACTCGGCGAGTCGGCGGCAAACCGCCTGATTCATCAACGATGGGCAAGTAAAGAATGTCGGCGTCTTCGTTTTTTTTGCGCTTGGGTTGTTCGGCCATGGCCTCTTCGGGCACCGACAAACGCGGCACCAAGGTGACGCCCATGCCTGCGGCCACCATGTGCCGAATGGTTTCCAATGAAGAGCCTTCAAAGCTTTTGCGAATGCCTTCTGCGTTACTTGAGAACCTTGCAAACTCAGGACACACTTCCAACACGTGATCGCGGAAACAATGGCCACTGCCGAGCAGCAGCATGGTTTCGTTTTTAAGTTGTTCTGCCGTGATGGACTTCTTCTTGCCCAGTGGGTGTTTCAATGGCAAAGCCGCCATGAAAGGCTCGTCATACAAAGGTGCAGTGGCCATGCCCGCATCAGGAAACGGCTCGGCCAAGATGGCGCAATCAATTTCACCAGCGCGCAACATTTCCATTAACTTGACCGTGAAATTTTCATGCAACATGAGCGGCATCTGCGGCGTTTTGCGCATCGATTGCTTCATCAAGTCGGGCAAGAGGTACGGGCCAATGGTGTAAATCACGCCCAAGCGCAATGGACCTGCCAATGGATCTTTGCCGCGCTTGGCAATCTCTTTGATTTCGGCTGCCTGCTCAAGCACTCGTTGCGCGTGCTGAATGATTTCTTCGCCCAAGGGCGTCACGCTGACTTCGTTGGCATTGCGCTCAAACAATTTAACGTCGAGTTCTTCTTCTAATTTTTTGATGGCCACCGACAAAGTGGGTTGCGACACAAAGCAGGCGTCGGCCGCTTTGCCAAAGTGCCGTTCACGCGCCACCGCCACAATGTATTTCAGCTCTGTCAGGGTCATGCCAATGTCTCAAGCTTTCAAAAACTCAGATTTTCCACCCAGCCAGCGTGCAATGTGTCGCTCGGCCATCTCGGGGTATTTTGCCAAGAGCATAGGCGCAATTTGCCGCGCCCAGACCAACAAGTCTTCATCGGTGGCCAAATCGGCGAAACGCAACAGGGGTGCACCCGACTGCCTGGCCCCTAAAAATTCGCCCGGTCCCCGAATTTCCAAATCGCGGCGGGCAATTTCAAAGCCATCGTTGGTGTCCACCATGGCCCGCAAACGCTCACGCGCCGTTTCACTCAAACGACCACCGTCTGGTGTGCCATACAACAACACACACGCCGACGCTGCCGCGCCACGGCCTACTCGGCCGCGCAATTGGTGCAGTTGACTGAGGCCAAATCGTTCGGCATGTTCAATCACCATCAAGGAAGCATTGGGCACATCCACGCCCACCTCAATGACGGTGGTGCTGACCAAGACGCCCATGCTGCCTTGCGTGAATTGCGCCATCACATCGCGTTTCTCTGTCACCGACATGCGCGAATGCAAGAGACCCACCGTGACCCCTGGCAAGACGGCAGACAACTCTTCGTGCGTGGCGGTGGCATTGGTCAGGTCAAGTGCTTCGCTCTCTTCAATGAGGGGGCAGACCCAATACACCTGCCGGCCTTCGGCCAATTGCGCCCCAATGCGGCCAATCACTTCATCGCGTCGGCTGTCGGAGATCACCTTGGTCACCACGGGTGTGCGGCCTGGTGGCAACTCATCAATCACCGAGACCTCCAGGTCAGCGTAGTAACTCATGGCCAGGGTGCGCGGGATGGGTGTGGCCGTCATCATCAACAGGTGGGGCTCCATGCCCTGTTCTTGCATCTTGTCACGCAAGGCCAAGCGCTGCGCGACACCAAAGCGATGTTGCTCATCGATGACCGCCAAGGCCAAGTTTTTGAATTTCACTTGTTCTTGAATGACGGCATGGGTACCGACCACCAAGGCGGCTTGGCCTGACTCAATCAAAGCCAGCATCTCGGTGCGTTCTTTTTTCTTTTGGCTGCCGGTGAGCCAAGCCACTTGCACGCCCAAAGGGGCCAGCCAACCGACCAACTTCGCAAAGTGCTGTTGCGCCAAAATTTCGGTGGGTGCCATCAAGGCGCATTGCCAACCAGCATCAATGGCCAGCATGGCGGCCAAAGCGGCGACCACTGTTTTGCCGGCGCCCACATCGCCTTGAAGCAAGCGGTGCATGGGCACGGGACGGGACAAATCTTGGGCGATTTCTTCGCCAACGCGTTGTTGCGCAGCAGTTAACTGAAAAGGCAAAGCGGCTTGAAGTTGATCGTGCCAGCCCCCCTTTTTGGCTTTCAAGGCAGGTGCGCGAAGGCGGTCACGTTCCTGTTTGGCCATGTGCTGTGAGAGCTGCTGTGCCAACAACTCTTCGGCTTTGAGGCGCTGCCAAGCCGGGTGACTACGGTCTTCTAATGCGGCAATGGAAGCATCAGCTGCGGGGTGATGCAGGTAAGTGAGTGCCTGCCTCAAGCTGTGTATGGCTTGTCCGCGAGGTGCTTGGGGCCAGGCCAAGGAAGGCGGTAAAGACTCGGACAAATCGGCCCGCGACAATGCGCCCGCAATGGCCCGACGAAGGTAGGCCTGTGGCAATCCTGCCGAGGTGGGATAGACCGGCGTCAAGGCAGAAGGCAATTCGCCCGTGGCCGACTTGAAGGCCGGATGCATCATGGTCAGGCCCAAAAAGCCCCCACGAATTTCACCCCTGGCGCGAATCACTTGACCCACGGCCAGTGCTTTTTGCTGCGCCGGATAGAAGCTGAAAAACCGCAACACGCAGGTGTCTGTGCCGTCGTCAACAGTCACCAACAATTGCCTGCGGGGACGCAGTTGCACTTCGGAGGCGGTGACAGTGGCTTCGATTTGGACCGAATCACCCTCGCGGGCCTCTTTCAATTTGACGATGCGCGTTTCGTCTTCATAGCGCAAAGGAATGTGCAGGGCCAAATCGATGTCGCGCACCAAACCCATTTTGCGCATCGCTTTTTGCGGCGCAGACAAAGGTTTGGGCGGTGACGATGCGGAAGGGGCAACCATGCCGCCATTGTGCCGTGAGCTTGCCGCAAAGCACGCGCGACCGCTCGGTCTAATGGCTTTCAGGGCAGGGATTTTGCGGCTTGCGCCATGACAAAGGCAGACACAACGTCTCGGATGGTCTTGCGTTCTTCTGGGGACAAGGACAGGTAACGGTCGACCATCTCGCGATCGGCCAGGCCCATTTCGATGGGGCCTGAGTCCATTTCAAAGACGTAAGTTTTACCGGGTGCACGGCCAAAACGCAGCTCGTCTGGACTGACTTGCAACCAATCGGCCAACACGCGAAGCTTGTCCTGCGTGGGCATGACTTTGCCAAGCAACCAATTTCGGGCGGTGTGGGGGGTGATGCTGCGGCCGTGGTAGCGGAGGTTGAACGCGTTGGCGACCACCGTTGGGGACGCACGCACCCCCGAACTCTCCAACGCACTGCGCAAGCGATCAGCAAACTGTTGAGATTCTGGTACGGTTGGCATTCCCCTAAGGTACTGTCTGGGGTCTGTCTGAAAGTGAATTTGGATATTTACTTTCTTGAATGTTATTTACATTCATGGCACATTGACCCCATCCCCAAGGGCCTAGGGTTTCAGTATCTACCTCTTTGAGTCGTGGGACAATCTATTTTTTTACTTGGAACGGGCCTGTCCGGCCCTCAAGCACATGACCGCTTCTTTGCCATTGACCGCTACAAACGACGCCCAGCGCCAGTTCAGTTTGAGCGATTTTGATTTTCACCTCCCCCCAGACCTCATTGCTCAGCACCCTGCTGCCGAGCGAAGCCACTCCAAATTGTTGGACGGACGTGGAACTCAGCCCGCCGACCGCATCTTCAAAGACTTGCCCAGCCTGATGCAGCCAGGCGACTTGCTGGTGTTCAACGACACCCAGGTGATCAAAGCCCGCATCTTTGGTGAAAAGTCCACAGGCGGCAAAGTGGAGCTTTTGATTGAACGGGTGCTGCCGGGTCACCAAGTGGTGGCGCACATGAAGGTCAGCAAAAAGCCGCCACTTGGCGGTGTGCTGTACATGGGCCGAGATGCCAAGTCGGGAGCCCCGGGGTTCACCGCCACGCTGACGGGTCGCTGGCCCGACGAAAAGGGCGCGCTGTTTTGTTTTTCACTGAGCGATGAACCGCATGCGTTGATGGCCCAATACGGCCACGTGCCACTGCCGCCCTACATCGAGCGGCCCTACGATGGCAGCGCCAGCGAAGCGGACATTGCAGAAGATGAGCGTCGTTATCAAACCGTGTTCGCCCGCAACCCTGGTGCCGTTGCAGCACCTACGGCAGCCTTGCACTTTGACGATGCCTTGTTAGTACAACTGAAAGCCATGGGCGTGCAGACGGCCAGCGTCACTTTGCACGTCGGCGCAGGGACATTTCAGCCTGTCAAAACTGAAAACATCGCGGAACACACGATGCACAGCGAATGGTATGACGTGCCAGAAAGCACCCAACAAGCTTTGCACGACTGCCGCGCACGGGGCGGCAAGGTGTGGGCCGTGGGCACCACCTCCGTGCGCACCTTGGAGTCTTGGGCCCAATCCGGTCAAGCCCAAGGCGACACGCAAATCTTCGTCACCCCAGGTTTTGAGTTTCAATGGGTGGACTGTCTCATCACCAATTTTCATTTGCCCAAAAGCACCTTGATGATGTTGGTCAGCGCGTTGGCTGGTTACGACCGGGTGATGGCGCTGTATGCCCACGCCATTGAACAACGCTACCGTTTCTTCAGTTATGGCGATGCCATGCTGCTCACGCGCGCGGCTTGAACAATTTTTTGCTGCACCTCGTTTTCGCCCAATTGACAACCCTTACTTAGAATGAAGCATGCTTCAATTTGAACTTCTCAAAACCGACCCGCACAGCCACGCGCGTCGCGGTCAATTGACCCTGAACCATGGCGTGGTGCAAACCCCCATCTTCATGCCCGTGGGCACCTACGGCACTGTGAAGGGTGTGATGCCGCGCAGCCTTGAAGAGATGGGTGCGCAAATCATTTTGGGCAACACTTTTCATTTGTGGATGCGCCCAGGCCTCGACATCATGGCAAGTTTTGGTGGCTTGCACGGTTTTGAAAAATGGCAGAAACCCATCCTGACTGACTCGGGTGGCTTTCAAGTTTGGTCCCTGGGCGAGATGCGCAAAATTACGGAAGAAGGTGTGCACTTTTCATCGCCTGTGAATGGTGACAAATTGTTCATGTCCCCTGAGGTCAGCATGCAAATTCAAACGGTGTTGAACTCGGACATCGTGATGCAATTGGACGAGTGCACGCCTTACGAAACCAAAGGTCACCTCACCACTGAAGCCGAAGCACGCAAGTCGATGGAGATGAGTTTGCGTTGGGCCAAGCGCAGCCAAGACGAATTCAAGCGATTGGAAAATCCCAATGCTTTGTTTGGCATTGTGCAAGGCGGCATGTTTGAAAACTTGCGCCAAGAGTCACTCGACCATTTGGTCGATATGAACTTTCCGGGCTATGCCATTGGCGGCGTGAGTGTGGGCGAGCCCAAAGAACAAATGCTGCAAATCATGGCGCACACGCCGCACCGTTTGCCGGCACACAAGCCACGCTACTTGATGGGTGTGGGTACACCCGAAGATTTGGTGGAAGGCGTGGCGCAAGGCGTTGACATGTTTGACTGTGTGATGCCCACGCGCAATGCCCGCAATGGCACTGTGTTCACGCGCTTTGGCGATTTGAAATTGCGCAATGCGCGTCACAAAACAGATCATCAACCTCTGGACACCACCTGCACATGCCATGCCTGCGCAGGCAGCTCAGGCGTGTCGTGGGACGAGGGGGGTCGCGAAGGCTTCAGCCGTGCGTATTTGCATCACCTAGATCGCTGCGGTGAAATGCTCGGCCCCATGTTGACCACCATTCACAACTTGCACTACTACTTGAACCTCATGAAGGAAGTGCGTGCCGCATTGGAAACAGACAGCTTTGCGACTTTCCAAATGCAATTCAAACAAAACCGCGCTCGCGGTGTTTGAGGCTGCTACAAAAACTGCGTTTAAGTGGCTTCAGCCGGTGTGGTGAAAACCGTCAACACACCGGTGTAGCCATACAGATGGTGATGGGCAATTTCACCGCTTGCAAAGAAGCCCACCAAGGGCACATCGCCCAATGCGTGACGCACCCACTGCAACTCTGCGCTGTCGCCACCGAAGTGGGGACCTCCGCGACCTGAACAACTGACATACACCGCACCTGCAATGCGCCGTGCAGGATGTGGCGCTGCTTCGGCCTCACTGGCCGCCAAAGCGTGTGCCGTTTCCATGCTCAAAGTTTCAGGCTCTAGCTCTTCTCTGATCTCTGCGCAAATTCTGCGCAGATCGGCCTTGGCCGCTTGCAAACTCATTTGGCAAAACGCCAAACGCTCGCCCGCTTCAACGTGCTCCGCAATGGCGATGCCTTTGCGTGCAGGGTCGAGGCCAATGATGTGGCGAACGCGCACATCCGCACCCAAACTGCCCGTTCTGCCAATGGCACGTTGCCCCGCAGAGGTGAGGCCCACCAAGGTTGCGCGCACTGCAGGCAATGCTTTTTGCGGATCGCTCAAAGACACTTGCAAATCTTCCAGCAACACATCAAGTGCAGGCAGACCATCGAGTTGGTAAATCACATTGCCTTGGGCTTCTGTGATTTCGCGCTCTTTGCCAAGCGGTGCGCAGCCCTGCGTCACGCGTGACAAGATTTGCACATCGGGCGACCATGCGACGCCACTGAGCCCGCCCGTGAGAACGCCCGTGATAACGCCGTTGTTCAAGTCGTGGGAGGGCGATGAATCGAAGGTCTCTTGAAAAGGATTTGAAGATACCGCGTTGGGCGCTTGCCAAGCAAATTGAACATTTTGATTGCGACTGGCTGTAAGGCCCCCAAACAAATAACCAGACTGGGTACGGCTCGCCATTTCGGCAATCAATTCAGCCAAGTCGGGCGTTTGCGGATCGGCATGGACCAGCGCACTCTGCGCCACAAAATCGGCAGGCAAGGCTTGTGCGCCAGAAAACACGCGGTAATGCGCCGCGGGCACATCGCACAGCATCAAAGCCATGCCAGGCTCGTCAAAATATTCGGCATTGTTGGCCGCCACACCCACACCCACGGTACCGGCCCAATCTTTGACCATAGGCAACTCTTGCCGCAGGTGCGCCAAGATGGCTTGCGCTTCGTTGGCGTAATGGTCGGTGATGTAGAGCAGGCCCAAGCGCGGCTTGCTTGCGTGCCCAGGCAAGGTCATTTGCGCGCGCACTTGCGCGATGACCAGGCCAGCTGCCATTTGCCACTGCGGATGCGTGGCGTGGCCAAAGGGAAACAAACTCATGAAGTGGGTGATCTTAGAGGGCGCTTGATGGTGCGGCAGCTCCCGCTTTTTTGGCGCGAGAAGGGCGTGCTTTTTTGGCGGCTGTTTTCTTTCGCACTGGTTTAGGCGCATCTTTCATGGCCTTTGCCGCAACGTCCTTGACAGCCGCCGCTGCGATGTTTTGAAATTGCTGCGTCAGCGAGCCCCACCATTGCATGGGATCGACCGCTGGTTTTTCGGGGGCTTCTGCAGAAGCTTCTGTCGCCCCTTCAGCGGCGCTTGTTGCTTCTTGGCTTGTCGCCGTGTCTTTGACTGGATTCAGATCTGGCATTTTGGCAGTGAAGGCCTTGGCCAAATCGGCCATGTTGACATTCATGCCTTGCAATGTGGACAAGGTCATCTTTTGAACTTCCAAGGCTTGAATGGTGGCCTTGAGTGCGTTGGTGTTTTGCTCTAACCAAAACTGAACTGTTTTGAGTTCTTGAATACGTTTGTCCAACTCTTCGATGTTCAGTGTGGGTGCGACCCAACTGGCCATGTTGGGCATGCCTTGGGGCGAGCCTTTCGCACCAGGGTTGGCCGCTTGCCCCAGGTTTTGTAAAAAATCAAAACCAGGTACAAATTTTCCAAATCCGAAGGCAGATGGGTCGCTCATGGGTCGCTCCTAGAGAAAGGTCTTGGGTAGAAGCTTAACGCATCGCCAAATCGCGTCAACTTGGAGACGCCAAATCGTCAGCGCAGCGCATAAGCTTGCGCTTTCTAATGAGGAGACACGACATGCTGAAACTCTGCGGCTTTGGCGCCAGCAACTATCACAACAAAGTTAAATTGGCGCTGCTTGAAAAGGGCGTCGCCTTTGAAGAAGAGTTGGTTTGGGTGGGCGAAACAGACCCATTGGGCAGTCCGTTGGGCAAAGTGCCTTATTTGAAAACAGAACACGGCAACCTGTGCGAATCGACCGTGATGGTGGAATACATCGAGCAAGCCTATCCCGCCCACCCCTTGATGCCCCAAGACCCATTTGCTGCTGCCAAAGTGCGCGAGTTGATGACGTTCTTGGACTTGCACTTGGAATTGCTTGCGCGCAATTTGTACCCAGAGGCTTTCTTTGGCGGCAAGGTCAGCGATGCCACCAAAGAAAAAATTGGTGCGCAGCTTGAGAAAAACGTGGCGGCATTTGCCACCTTGGCGCAGTTCAAGCCTTTCATTGCCGGCGCAGAAATGACCTTGGCCGACTGCACCGCTGCTGTTCACTTGCCAGTGATCACGGCCGCCACCAAAACCATCTATGGCCGTGACTTCTTGGCCGACCTGCCCGTCAAAGCCTACATGAAGATGTGGGCAGAAAGACCCAGCATGCAACGCGTGCATGCTGATCGCAAAGCAAGCAACGAGCTCTTCATGGCGCGCATGACCAGCAAGCCTTGAACACGCCACACTAGGGCGCTGGCTGCGCACTGCTATGCTTGGGTCATTGTTCTTGTGAGTAGACGATGACCCACACTTTTGCTTCGGCCACCATTTTGTTGCTGCTGATCACCGATCCTCTTGGCAATATTCCTGTGTTTGTGAACAGCCTCAAGGCAGTGCCGCCAGAGAGGCGGGCGCGCGTCATTGTGCGCGAAGTGTTCATCGCTTTTTGCATCTTGCTCGCCTTCATGTTTGTGGGTCAGTCCTTTCTGAAGGCCATGAACCTGAGTGATGTGTCCCTGCAAATTGCAGGCGCAGTGGTGCTGTTTTTGATTGCCCTGCGAATGATCTTTCCACCCACTGATCGCGTCAACAGCTTGCCCACGCGCGAGCCACTCATCGTGCCACTGGCCATTCCCGCTTTGGCAGGACCTTCTGCCTTGGCCACTGTGCTGTTGCTGGTCAGTCAAGCGCCTGATAGACGACTTGAATGGGTTGGTGCCCTGAGTGTCACCATGCTGGTGTGTGCGGTGGTCTTGTTGCTGGCTGAACGCTTGCAACGCTTGGTTGGCGACAGCGTGGTCAGTGCATTTGAGCGCCTGATGGGGTTGATCTTGGTGGCCATCTCGATTGAGATGTTCATCCAAGGTTTGAAAGCCTTGCTCAAAACCCTTTGAGCAAGGACTCTCGTTCTTTGCAACTCAAGGCGTGAGCGGCGTAATTTGCTGGTCAATGGCGCCAAACACGCTTTGACCATCGGCACCTTTCATCTCGATGCGAATGGTGTCGCCAAATTTCATGAACTCGGTGCTGGGCTTGCCATCCAAAATGGTTTCGATGGCGCGCTTTTCAGCGATGCAGCTGTAACCTTTGGCCCACTCAGGTTTGCCATTGACATCGACGCTTTTGTTGCTGACCGTGCCGCTGCCCACAATGGAGCCCGCTCGCACATTGCGTGTTTTGCCAATGTGCGCAATCAATTGACCAAAGTGGAAAGTCATTTCGGGGCCAGCTTCGCACATGCCAACTTTGCGACCATTCCAAGTGGATTGCATGGTCAGGTTGATGCGGCCTTGGTCCCATGCATCACCCAACTCGTCCAAGGTCACGGCCACTGGGCTGAAGGCTGTTGCAGGTTTGCTTTGGAAGAAACCAAAACCTTTGGCCAACTCGTTGGGAATGAGGTTGCGCAAGCTGACGTCGTTGGCCAGCATCACCAAGCGAATGCCATCCAACGCGTTTTCAGGCGTGACGCCCATGGGCACGTCGCCCGTGATCACGGCAATTTCGGCTTCGAAGTCGATGCCAAAAGCTTCATCGCGGCACACCACTGGATCGCAAGGGCCGATGAAATCATCGCTGCCACCTTGGTACATGAGGGGGTCACTGTAAAAACTCTGAGGCACTTCAGAGCTGCGTGAAGCACGAACCAATTCCACGTGATTCAAATACGCAGAGCCGTCGGCCCACTGATAAGCGCGCGGCAGGGGTGCCATGCACTGTTTGGGATCGAAGGTAAACGCGTGGCGCGCTTTCCCAGAATTGAGCGTTTGATAAAGGTCCTCCAGCTGGGGGGCTAGGAAATTCCAATCGTCTAAGACTTGCTGTAAGCGCTGGGCAATGCCCGTCGCATAATGGGCTGTGCTGAGGTCGCGGGATACCACTACCAGTTGACCGTCACGGGATCCGTCTTTGTATGTCGCTAATTTCATGTTGAGTCTCGAAATGGATGTTCAGTGGGCTGGCTTCAAGGGCAGTTTGGGAGCACTTTGCAACATTTGCAATGGATTCAAAGCCACACTTCAGTTTAACCAATCTGCACGGCCCTAAAATTTAAGAAACCCCTCCATTTCCCTAACTGCTACCCATGCCCCTTTGACATGACCGTTGCCAATTCCAGCACCTTGCCAAAGCGCCAGCATTTGCTGGCTTTGGGTGTTGGGGTGGCTGCGTTGCACCTTGTCTTGCTGGTTTCATCAGGGTCCAACATGTGGCGCTTGCAGCATGATTCGCAAAAATTGGGGCCCTTGCAAACACGCGTGCTCAGCACTGAGATGGCCCAACCCAAGCCGAACTCAGCCGTGCCAGCGCCTCCAGTCGCTCGCCCCGAACCGCGAGCGCCCGCACGCGAGGCCATGCCGCATTCGCAACAGTCGCAAGACGCAGGCATGCAAGCCGTGGCATCGACTGCACTGCCCACGCCACCCGACAACCCACCCGACAACCCACCCGACAACCCTGCCGAATTGCCCACCAGCATCGCCACCCCCAAAGACATCACTGTGCCGCCCACCGTCACCCCGGCTGAGCCTGCGATCAAACCAGCATCGCCCAACGCATCGGCACTGGTGGCCAAGGTGGGCAACTTTCCAGACAACACGCAAATCAATTACAAATTGACAGGGCAAGAGCGTGGCCTGAACTATCACGCATCGGGCTCACTCAAATGGCAAGCCAAAGCGGGGACGGCTTTGCCGAAAGCCTACGAAGCAGAGTTGCGTGTCAAAGCTTTTTTAGTGGGCAGTCGCGTCTGGCGCAGTGTGGGGCAACTCTCCGAAAACGGTTTGGCCCCTACCCGCTACTCAGACAGTTGGCGCGGTGAACGTGCAGCGCATTTTGAGACCGACACCCAAAAAATCAGCTTCAGCGGCAATCTGCCCAGCGCCCCTTTGCTGCCTGGGGCCCAAGACCAAGTGAGCTTGTTTATTCAAATGGCGGCCACTGTGTCGGCGCAAAGCTTTGTACCCGGTGCCGAATTGAACGTTCAAACAGCCACGGCACGAGACGCCGTCAATTGGACCCTCACCTACAAAGCCGATGAGTTCATCGACGTCAACGGCGACCGCCTTGAAACCCAGCGCTGGGTGTGTCTGCCCCGCGGCAAATTCGACAGTCAAATAGAAATGTGGCTGGCCAAAGCCAAAGGCGGTTTGCCTGCGCGCATCAAAATCACACAAACCTCTGGCAATTTCATTGACATGGAAATGCGCAGCTCAGAAGCCCTGGCCGCTCTGCCCGATTAAGTCACGCAACAGGGCTTGAAAATAATTTCAATGCCCCTATCTATTTGGGACCGACTTAAGACAGAATGTCACCATGAACTTGTTGTACGAATCCGAATCTTTTGCCGTCATGCATGTGTTGGCCAACGACACAGGTGAAGAAAGCACAACGCCCAAAGCCCCTGTGCTTGAGCGACACGGCTTTGAAATTGTCGACAAACGTTCGGGCAAAGAAGTCTACTTGGATGGCTCTTGGGCAGAGATGTTCCAGATGCACATTCAGGCTTGGCAACAAAACACGCCCACCCAAGAAGAAGTCGAAGACACTTTGGAAAAATACACAGGCTTGGCCCAACAGCCTGTGGTGGTTCACTGATTCAGCACTTGGCTTCAGCTCACTGCGTTAAATCAGTCCGCTCGGTTTGCTCTGGCACTGCCACCCACTTGTACAGCGGCGCCACGATCAACAACACGGCAATCAAACGGCACACCTGAAAAGCGGTCACCACCGGTGCGCCCAACTCCAGCACCTTGGCCGTGATGGCCATTTCGGCAATGCCGCCAGGCGAGGTTCCCAAGATCAGGGTGGCTGGATGCAAACCTGTGCCCCATGCCAAGGCCCAGCCAAACACCACAGACGCCAAAATCATGCCCAGTGTGCCGATGGCCACTGACAACAACCATTTGGGTGCCGTGCGCACAAACTCTCGCTTGAAGCGAACACCCAAACTGATGCCAATGAAGAGCTGTGCCATGTTGGACATTTCAGACGACACGGCGGTCCACTGAACGCCATTCAGCGTGAGGCCCATGGCCACAAGCAAGGGCCCCATGAACCAAGGGTTGTTGCGTTTGAGTGCCTGCATCAGCAAAGCCCCAGCACCAGTGGCCAGGGCTAAATAAAAGATACCGGGCCATTGGAGTAAACGCGGTCCGGGCAACAAACTGCTGTTGACATGCAAACCCCAGTGCGACTGAAACCACTGCATGCCAAATGGCAAACAGACCACCACCAAGACCAAACGCAAGCTGTGCGAAGCAGCGACCAAGTCGGTCCTGGCGCGGTTGCGATCGGCCAACAAGGCCATCTCAGAGGCACCGCCAATGGCGCCTGCAAAATAGGTGGTGGCGCGCAAATCGCGGGCAGACAACTCGGGCAAATCTGCGGCACTTCGATGTTGCAACCACAAACCAAAGCCGTACCCCATGGCCAAGGCCCACAGGATGCCCAGCACAATGGCCCACCACAAACCCACCACCAGTTGCCCCACTTCAGCAGTGAAGTACAAACCCAAAGCCGCACCAATGACCCACTGGCCCACATTGCGCAAATAGCCAGAACTGCGCATGGGCGTTCCAGCAATGGAAAAAGCAGCCACGCCCAACAAGGGCCCCAACATCCAAGGAATGGGCGTGCGCAACCAAACACACAGCAGCGCTGAGGCCACTGCAACCAGCAGGGTCAGGGCTATTTGGGAAAAGTAAGCTAAGGGGCGCAAGAAACACTCACCCCCAACAACCAGCGGGTGTTGTGCGTTCCTTCAAGCCCTCAAGCATGTTGGCGAATGCTGTCAGCCAAGGTATTGACCATCTTGTCGATGTGCTCTTTTTCCACAATGTAGGGCGGGCAAAGCACCAGGTTCTCGCCAGCAGATCGAACCAAGACCCCTTTGTGGAAACAATCCAAGAAGATGTCATAAGCGCGTTTGCCTGGGGCACCCGGAATGGAAGCCAACTCCACTGCGCCGGCCAAGCCCAAGCTGCGAATGCCAATGACATTGGGCAAGCCTTTGAAAGCGCTGTGCATGGCATCGCCCAACACGGGACCCATTTGGCCCGCACGTGCAAACAGGTTTTCTTCTTTGAGCAATTTCAAAGTGGCGATGGCCGCAGCACACGACACAGGGTGACCTGAGTAGGTGTAGCCGTGGAAAAACTCGATGGCGTAATCGGGCGCGCCGGAATTCATCATGGCGTCGTAAATGAAGTCACGGCACACCACGCCGCCCAAAGGAATGACACCGTTGGTGACGCATTTGGCGAAGTTGAGCATGTCGGGTACGACGCCGTAGTAGTCGGCACCAAAGTTGGTTCCCATGCGGCCAAAGCCCGTGATCACTTCGTCAAAAATCAGCAAGATGCCGTGCTTGTCGCAAATTTCACGCAGGCGCTTGAGGTAGCCCTTGGGTGGCAGGTACCAACCCGCCGACCCGGCCACGGGTTCCACAATGATAGCCGCCACGTTGCTGGGATCGTGCAGGGCCAAGATGCGGCCTTCCAATTCCAGCAAGGGATCTTCTTGCCACACAGGCTCTTCGTTGTGAATGTAGGCGTGGTGAACCGGGTCATGGATGAAACGCATGTGGTCCACGCGGGGCAACAACTGCGCGCCATAGACTTTGCGGTTGGCGGGCAAGCCCCCCACGCTCATGCCGCCAAAGTTGACGCCGTGATAGCCCTTTTCGCGGCCAATGAACACGTTGCGATGGCCTTCGCCACGGGCACGGTGATAGGCCAAGGCCACTTTCAAAGAGGTGTCAGCAGCCTCTGAGCCTGAATTGCAAAACAGCACTTTGTTCAAGTCACCAGGGCACAAGTCGGCAATCATTTGGGCTGCTTCAAAGGCCTGGTCGTTGCTGATTTGGAAGGCGGTGGCGTAGTCCAGGGTGTCGAGTTGCTTCTTGATGGCCTCGGCAATGGGTCTGCGGTTGTGACCGGCGCCCACGCACCACAAACTGGAAATGCCATCGACCACCTGGCGGCCATCGTGGGTGGTGAAGTGCATGCCCTCGGCCGCCACAAAAATGCGCGGTTCTTGCTTGAAATGGCGATTGGCCGTGAAGGGCAACCACTGATGGTCCATGTTGAAGGCCGTGCTGCCGGCTGGATGCTGACTTTGTGGAGAAGACATGTGATCACCTCGCCGCCCCAATAGGGCTAAAAATTCATCAAGTGACCAGTGTAAACCCGCCAAACCTCAAGTTTTGGCAAAGTCGGTCCGTCCCTGCGACAATGTCGCCCATGAATCACGCATTTATTCTCACGCTCTCCTGCCCCGACAGAACGGGCATCGTGCACGCTGTCTCTGGCTTTTTGCTGGAACGCGGCGGCAACATTGAAGAAGCCGCGCAATACAACGACCACGACACGGGTCTGTTTTTCATGCGCGTGCAATTTGCCTGTGACCAAGTGGCAGAAGCCGACTTGCGCACCCAACTGAGCAGCTTTGCAACGTCCTTCCAAATGACTTGGAATTTGCACAGCACCACACAACCCATGCGCACCGTCATTTTGGTCAGCAAAGAAGGCCACTGCCTGAACGATTTGCTGTTCCGTTGGAAAAGCGGTTTGCTGCCCATCGACATTCGCGCCATTGTCAGCAACCACCGCGAGTTTTACCAATTGGCGGCCAGCTACAACGTGCCTTTCCACCACATTCCCGTCACGGCCGCCAACAAAGCCGAGGCAGAAGCC
This sequence comes from Limnohabitans sp. Hippo4, assembly GCF_003063605.1. Taxonomy (NCBI): domain Bacteria; kingdom Pseudomonadati; phylum Pseudomonadota; class Betaproteobacteria; order Burkholderiales; family Comamonadaceae; genus Limnohabitans; species Limnohabitans sp. Hippo4. The sequence goes on from NZ_NESE01000006.1 coordinate 38,958, forward strand.
AAACAGTACGAGATCATTCAGTCTGAAGGCGCAGAACTGGTGGTGTTGGCGCGCTACATGCAAATTTTGTCGGACGACCTGTGCCGCAAGTTGTCGGGCCGTGCCATCAACATTCACCACTCGTTCTTACCCAGCTTCAAAGGCGCCAAGCCTTATTACCAAGCGCACGACCGCGGTGTCAAACTGATTGGCGCCACCGCACACTACGTCACAGCCGACTTGGACGAAGGCCCGATCATTGAGCAAGACGTGGCGCGTGTGGACCACTCCAAAACGGTGGAAGACCTCACCACGCAAGGCCGCGACACCGAAAGCCAAGTGTTGGCGCGAGCTGTCAAATGGCACAGCGAACACCGTGTGCTGCTCAACGGCCACAAGACCGTCATTTTCAAATAAGTCCGATGGCCCTGCCTTTGACCCTTTGCGCTTGAAAGCTTTCTCATGAACGCACTCACCAACATCGATGCTTTGTCCCGCGCAGATCGCCAGGCGCAAGTGGTGGCTGCCCTGAGTGCGGCACTGCCCCAGCATGCCTTGCTCTACACGCTAGAAGACACCGTGCCGTTTGAGTGCGATGGGCTCACAGCTTACCGAGAGCGCCCCTTGGTTGTGGCCTTGCCCGAAACCGAAGCGCAAGTGCAAGCTGTGCTCAAAGCCTGCCACGCCTTGGCTGTGCCCGTGGTGGCGCGGGGTGCTGGCACGGGTTTGTCCGGCGGCGCCATGCCCCACAAAATGGGCGTGACCTTGTCCATGGCCAAGTTCAACCAAATTGTCAAAGTGGATGCGGTGTCGCGCACGGCGGTGGTTCAATGCGGCGTGCGCAACTTGGCCATCTCAGAAGCAGCCGCGCCACATGGTTTGTATTACGCACCCGATCCCTCCAGTCAAATTGCCTGCACCATTGGTGGCAATGTGGCCGAAAACTCGGGCGGTGTGCACTGCCTGAAATACGGTCTCACCTTGCACAATGTGCTCAAAGTCAGAGGCTTCACCATTGAAGGCGAACCCATCACCTTTGGCAGCGATGCATTGGACACCACGGGTTTTGATTTGTTGTCGGTGTTGGTCGGCAGCGAAGGCATGCTGGCCATCACCACCGAAGTCACCGTCAAGTTGGTGCCCAAGCCGCAACTCGCACGCTGCATCATGGCCAGCTTTGACGACATTCGCAAAGCGGGTGATGCGGTGGCGGCAGTGATTGCCGCCGGCATAATTCCAGCAGGACTGGAAATGATGGACAAACCCATGACAGCAGCGGTCGAAGATTTTGTGAACGCAGGCTACGACCTGAATGCCGAAGCCATTTTGCTGTGCGAAAGCGATGGCACGCCCGAAGAAGTTGAAGAAGAGATTGGTCGCATGAGCGACGTGCTGCGCGGCTGCGGCGCCACCGCCATTGCCGTGAGCAAAGACGAAGCCGAGCGCTTGCGTTTTTGGAGCGGTCGCAAAAATGCCTTCCCAGCTTCGGGCCGCATCAGCCCCGATTACATGTGCATGGACTCCACCATTCCGCGCAAACGATTGGCCGACATTTTGTTGGCCATTGCAGAGATGGAAAAGAAATACCAACTGCGCTGCGCCAACGTGTTCCACGCCGGCGATGGCAACCTGCACCCGCTCATTTTGTTCGATGCCAACGACCCCGACCAAATGCACCGCTGCGAGTTGTTTGGCGCCGACATTTTGGAAACCAGTGTGGCCATGGGCGGCACCGTCACGGGAGAACATGGTGTGGGCATTGAAAAGCTCAACAGCATGTGCGTGCAGTTTTCTGCAGAAGAAAACGCACAAATGTTTGCAGTGAAAAAAGCCTTTGACCCTTTGAGCTTGCTCAACCCCGGCAAGGTCATTCCAACACTGAACCGTTGTGCTGAATACGGCAAGATGTTGGTTCGCGGCGGACAAATTTCTCACCCTGATTTGCCGCGGTTTTAACAAACCGTGACACACCAGCAGCCCAGCCCTTAGCGCTGGGCTTTGATTTCAGCGCTGTCCAAAAATGGCGGTGCCCACCCGCACGCAGGTGCTGCCCTCGGCAATGGCCGCCTCAAGATCACCGGTCATGCCCATGGACAGGGTGTCGACGCTCAAACCAGCAGCTTGCAAACTGTCGAACAAATCTTTGGCTTGATGGTGGACGGCGCGAGCAGCCGCTTCGTTTTCTGCAGGTTCAGGAATGGTCATGATGCCGCGCAACTGCAGGTTTGGTAATTTCGCGACCGCTTGCGCCAATGCCAACAGCTCGCTGGGTGTCACGCCAGATTTGTTGCTGCCGCCATCGACATTCACTTGCAAACAAACTTGAAGCGGTGGCAAGTTGACAGGTCGCTGCGCAGACAAACGCTCTGCAATTTTCAATCGATCGATGCTGTGGACCCATGCAAAATTCTCGGCCACCAACTTGCTCTTGTTACTTTGAATAGGGCCAATGCAATGCCACTCTAAAGGCAAATCTGCCAATGAAGCGATCTTGTCGACGCCCTCTTGAATGTAGTTTTCGCCAAACGCGACTTGCCCCGCAGCATAAGCCTCGCGCACTGCTTGCGCAGGCATGGTCTTGGACACAGCCAACAAATGGACCGCCTTGGCGGGACGTTTTGCCGCAAGGCATGCAAGCTCAATTCGCTTGCGCACTTGGGCGAGATTGGCTGAAACTGAAGTACTCATGCAACAAGCTTACCAAATCTCAGCAGCACAAGGAAACGCATGGCCCATGCTGCTGCGCTTGGCAAGAAGCGTAGGCGCCTCCGATGTGCACTGGTCAACTGGCGAGTCTGCTTGGCTGCGCATCGATGGCCAACTGCAGCGCGTGTCGGTTTCTTGCACCTCGCACAGCATGTACCGTCCTGAGATGTCGAGCGTGTTGTGCGACCAAGATGTGCACGACATTCGCACCGCCTTGATCCATGCCCAGGGTTTGGACACAGCCTCCAATTTGCACCCTAGCGCCGCGCTCAACAACGTCGACTTTGCAGTCAGCTTGCCCGAGCTAGGACGCTTTCGTGTCAACGCATTTGAGCAAGCGCGCGGGCCTGCACTGGCGCTGCGTCTGATTCCCAATGAGATGCCCCAGCTCAAGCATTTGAATGCCCCAGCGTGTGTTGCCAATTGGGCCCTGCAGCGCCATGGCTTGTTGCTTTTCACGGGTCCCACCGGCAGCGGCAAGTCCACCTTGCTGGCGGCCTTGCTGCATCACATCAACACCGAGCGCAAAGTTCACATCGTGACCTTGGAAGACCCGATTGAGTTCATTCACACCTCTCGCAACAGCTTGGTGCACCAGCGTGAGGTTGGACGCGACACACCTGACTTTGAGTCGGGCTTGCGTGCGGCCCTGCGCGAGGATCCCGATGTGCTGTTGGTCGGCGAGTTGCGTGACAGCCGCACCATCAAACTGGCACTGACAGCGGCCGAAACCGGCCACTTGGTACTGGCCACCCTGCACACCGCCAGTGCGCCGCAAGCCGTCGACCGATTGGTCGATGCCTTTCCCTCGCAGGAGAGAGAAGGGGTGCGTGCCTTGTTTGCAGAAAGTTTGGTGGCGGTGCTCACTCAAACGCTGTGCCCCCACCGCTCAGGTTTGGGGCGTGTGGCTGCACACGAAATCATGGTGGCCACCCCGGCCGTGCGCAACCTGGTGCGGGAGGGCAAAGTGAGCCAGTTGTATGCCCTTTTGCAAACCGGCCACGCAGTGGGCATGCAAACGCTGGACCAAAGCTTGCAAGCTTTGTATGAGAAACAAGAGATCAGCCAGCAGACGCTGGCCTTGCTGCGCAAATACCCGTAAAACTCAAAACTGGTGGACAATCACGGCTTGAAAGATTAAGCCCTGTCTTCATTTTTTGATTCACCCTTCTTTTGAAACCCAACACTGAACCCATCATGAGCAGCTTGAACGCCAAAACCTACGAACCCGCACCTTCACAACATGTGGCCTTTTTGGGCCTTGGCGTCATGGGTTATCCCATGGCAGGTCACTTGGCACGTGCCGGTCACGCTGTCACGGTTTACAACCGCAGCGAAGCCAAAGCAGCCGCTTGGTGCCAAGAGTTTGCCGACTCACGTCAGCCAGCTCATGCGCCCACACCCCGTGAAGCCGTGAAAAACGCAGACATCGTTTTTTGCTGCGTGGGCAATGACGACGATTTGCGCGCTGTGGTTTTGGGACCTGATGGCGCTTTTGCAGGCATGAAAAAAGGCGCCATTTTTGTGGACCACACCACGGCGTCTGCCAACGTGGCACGTGAACTTTACGCAGCCGCCAAAGCGCAAGGTCTGAACTTCATCGATGCACCCGTGTCGGGTGGTCAAGGTGGCGCGCAAAACGGTTTGTTGACCGTGATGTGCGGTGGTGATGCCCCCATCTTCGAAGTCACCAAACCAGCCGCCATGGCCTTCTCTCGTGCCTACACTCTGATGGGTGAGTCTGGCGCCGGCCAATTGACCAAGATGGTCAACCAAGTTTGCATTGCGGGCTTGGTGCAAGGCTTGTCGGAGGCAGTTGCCTTTGGTCAAAAGGCCGGCCTCGACATGAACCTGGTGCTGGACGTGATTGGCAAAGGTGCTGCACAAAGCTGGCAAATGGACAACCGCGGCAAGACCATGGTGGCCGACAAGTTTGACTTTGGTTTTGCCGTCGATTGGATGCGCAAAGACTTGGGTCTGGTGATGGACGAAGCCAAACGCAATGGCGCGCGCTTGCCCGTCACGGCCTTGGTGGACCAGTTCTATGCCGACGTGCAGCAAATGGGTGGCAAGCGCTGGGACACTTCCAGCTTGATCAAACGCTTGAAGTAAGCAACGCTCTGCATGACACAGAAAAAAAGGGCTCTGAAATTCAGAGCCCTTTTGCTTGGTCTTGCTGTACTTTGCGCGGCAATTAAATTTTGGGTTGCGCTTGCGGCGACAAGGGTTGTGCGCTGATGCGTTTGAGTTCTTCTTCCGTGATGGTTTCAAACACGCGCACCACCTTGACCACGCCATTGACGCTGCCGCTGCGTGCAATTTCAGAGGCGCGCTGTGCTTCGCGGGCTGTGACACGTCCCATCAAGTAAACAATGCCGCGCTCGGTGACCACTTTGAAGGCGTTGGATTGCAGATCTTTGGCATCCACCAACAAGGCTTTGATTTGGCCTGTGGTGATGGCGTCCTTAGATCGCTGTGTGAGCGAGCTGGCAGGTTCAATGGCCAAGTCATTCACCACGGACGACACGTTTTCTTGGCTCTTGGCCAAGCGCTCAGCGCGCTCTTTCTCGGCGGCAGAGCTGACTTCACCCGTCAAGAGCACCATGCGGTTGTAGCTGGTGACATTGACGTGCGCTGCATCGCTGAGGTTTTGTCGCAAACCTTGCGCCGTGCGCAACTCGATGCCTTCGTCTTCCAATTGAATACCGGCGGTGCGGCGGTCAATGGCCACCATGCCACTCATCACTGCGCTGCCCACCACCAAAGGTGCGCAGGCCGACAAACTGGAGATGACGGCACCGACGGCCAAACCAGACAACATCCAACGTTTGAGATTGAGTTTCACTTGAGTAATCCTTAGAGAGTCTTGAAATATTTTAATCGGGTGCAGACAGAATGTGAATTGCGCCAGTTTGGAAGGTGATTAGGACAAGGTGTCTTGGTCACCCATGAGTTGGGCGTCCACACCATCGCACAGGCAATGCAAAGCCAGTTGTTGGACTTCGCGAATGCGGGCAGCACGGTCATGGGGGATTCCTACGTGCACATCGGTCTCGCGCAAGGCCTTGGCCACAGCACCGCCGCCTTTGCCTGTGAGGGCAATGACGGTCATGTCGCGTTCGTGGGCTGCATGCAAAGCGCGCAACAAACCTTCTTCTTCGCCATTGGCGGTGAGCAGCAACAGCACATCACCCGCTTGGCCCAATGCGCGGACTTGTCGCGCCAAGCCGGCATAGGCGGGATCGCCCAAGCCTTCGTGGCGCAAAGCGATGGCCGCCAGTTCGGGACGCTCGCGTTCAAAGCCACCCACGAACAAGCTGGCAAAGTACTGTGCCAAAGCGGCTGCACTGCCCTCGCCGCAAACCATCACCTTGCCACCACTGGTGACGCAGGCCATGAGCGCCTGGACGCCCGCATCCAAGGGTTTGGCCAAGGTTTCGGCGGCCTGGTATTGCAGGTCGGCACTGTCGATGAAATGTTGCTGAATTCGCAGGTCTAGCATGCACTGGATGATACCCCCAGCCCATGCGGCACCGCCAGCCATTTACCAAGTGCCGGCCTCAAATGCAGCCTTCTGCCAAATGAGGCCATCGGGCTCCCAGGCAATCACATCGAAACGGGTGGGCGGCAGTTGCTGCCAGCGCCACAAAAAATACCGCGCCGCAAAGACAATGCGCCTTTGTTTGGCGCGACTGACACTGCCCAGCGCCCCGCCAAATTGGCGCTGCGAACGCTTTCGAACCTCAACAAACACCAAGGTGCTGTCAGATTCTTGCAAAATGAGGTCAATTTCGCCGCCACCCCTGCCAGGCGTTCGATAATTGCGTTGCAGCAAGCGCAAGCCCTGATGTTGTAAAAAGTGAAGTGCCGCATCTTCTGCAGCATCGCCAGATTGTTTGGTGGTTTGCTTGAAGCGGGTTTGCATACTGCTTTGATTTGTAGGACCAAGGATACCCATTGACGTCGATTTACAGCCACGCCTTCCAAGTAGCCCGCGAAGCAGTGGGTCCTCAAAACCACCCCGCCAGCACACTGTATGTGGTGGCCACCCCCATTGGCAATCTGGCCGACATCACTTTGCGTGCTATGTATGTCATTGAAAGGGCTGACACCCTGGCATGTGAAGACACGCGCCACACCCAGCAAATGTTGCGCGCCTATGGTTTAGATCGCAGCAACTCTCAATTGCTTGCCGTGCACCAACACAACGAAGCCGAGGCCGCTGCGCAAGTCATTGCACGTTTGGCGCAAGGCCAACGTGTGGCCTATGTCAGCGATGCCGGCACGCCGGCCATCAGCGACCCTGGTGCGCGCTTGGTCGCTGCCGTTGCGGCTGCCGGTTACAGAGTGATGCCTTTGCCTGGCGCCAGCAGCGTCACAGCCCTGCTCAGTGCCTCGGGCATGACCGGCGAAGGCGGCTTTGTGTTCACTGGCTTTTTGTCTTCCAAAGCCACCGAACGCCAACGCGCCATCGACACCCTGATGGGGGAATCGCGCGCTGTGGTCTTGCTTGAAGCGCCGCATCGCATTGAAGCCTTGGCCCAAGCCTTGTCTCAATTGGGCTCACGCTTGATCACCGTGGGACGTGAACTCACCAAACAATTTGAAACAGTGCACACACTGCCTGCACATCAACTGCCCGCCTGGTTTGCAGAAAAAGCCGATCATGTGCGCGGTGAGTTTGCGCTGGTGATTCACGCTTTGGACAAGCCCACGCAAGACGCCAACGAGGCCTTGGATGCCGACAGTTTGCGCACACTGAAATTGCTGTTGACCGAGCTGCCGCTGAAGACGGCCGTCAAACTGACCAGCGACATCACAGGCGCTTCTAAAAACGTGGTTTACGACACCGCACTGAGTTTGAAAAAAGACCAGGATTAACGATGCTGCACGGCCCGCTGAATGCAAGGCCTACTGCTTGAAAGCTTAGCGCTTGCGCAGTCCCAACCACATCACTGCGCCCACCACCAAAGCCGCACCCACCAATTGAATGGGGGCAATGGCTTGATCGAGCAAGGCCCAAGCCAGGGTCAAGGCAAACACGGGCTCCACATTCATGATGGCCGAGTTGCCCACCACGCCCAAGCGAGGCAGTACCGTGAACAAAATGGTGAAGGCAGTGCCGTACAAAAAGGTCAGCATGCCCAAACCCCACCAACCTGCAGGTGCGTTAGGCAAATGAAAACCGCCTTGGCTGACCGCCACCGCCACGGCCAACACACCCACCAAAGACATGGAAGAAAAGGTGCGCACACGACCATCCAAGCCGGCGGTTTCGTGTTGGGTGTAGACCAGTGCCAAGCCAAAGGTGGCTGAAGCAGCCAGCGCAAACGCCACGCCACTGCCAATTTGTGCCCAATGCTCGGATGCGCCCAAACCAGAGGTCGCACCCATCACATCCAGCGCCAACGCCAGGCCCACCAAAATGATGGGCATGCTCCAGAGCACCGCTTTTTCGGGTTGGTGTTTGTAAAGGACGCGCGCCCAAAATGCGGTCGACAAAGGGTATGTGTTGAACGCCAACAAGGCCAGGGCCACAGGCAATCGGGCCACCGATGAATACAAGCACACGCTCTGAACCGCAATGATCAGACCGATGAGTGGCAAGTATTTTTTGTGATGCGGCTGAATTTGAATTTGGACTTTTTGTTGCCACAAAATCAAACCGACCACCAAAGCCGTGACCGCACTTCGGAAGCTCACTGCGGTGATCACGTCCACGCCATGGTTGAACGCAAAGCGCGCGGCCACATGGTTGGCGCCCATCATGAAGGCCACCAACAACAAGGTGGCAAATGCCGTGATGGACAGGGCTTTGGATGTTTCAGTCATGGGGTCATTGTGTCGGGTACAGGCCGCGAACGCTGGCATGCAGGCGACTGAGACCCAACAACGCATCGGTGTAAGGGGTGCTGACTTGCGTCAATTGACCCAACTCGCGCACGCCACTGACCAACGCATCAAGCTCCACCGTTTTACCGGCTTCGACGTCTTGCAACATGGATGTTTTGAACGCACCCAACTTCAGCGTGACCGCATGCCGGTCCTCGGGGGTTTGGGCAATGGGAATGCCTATTTTTTCGCCGATGGCTTTGGCCTCCAGCATCACCTTCGAGACAAAATCACGCACCAAATCGTCTTTCAAAATGAGGTCGGTGGTGGCGCCCGTGATGGCGCTGATGGGGTTGACGGTCATGTTGCCCCAAAGCTTGTACCAAACGTCTTTTTGAATTTGGGCGGAGGGGCTGGCATTGAACCCTGCAGCGCTCAAATCAGCGACCAATTGCTGCACGCGCGCACTCACCTGGCCGTGTTGATCGGCAGGTTCACCCAAAATCAAACCTTGACCGAAGTGATGCCGCACCACGCCGGGTGCATCGAGGGAACAACTGGCATGCACCACACAGCCCACCACGTGGTGGGAGGGAATGGCTTTGGCAATGCGCCCTTCTGGGTCAATGGTACTCAGCGTCGTGCCTTGCAACTTGCCACCAAAGCCTTGGAAGAACCACCAAGGCACACCGTTCATGGCCGTCATCACCATGGTGTTGGGGCCGAGCAAGGGTGCAATGCCCTTGGCCACGTCCGCCATGGCGGGCGCTTTCACGGCAACGATCACCAAATCTTGTGGGCCTAAATCTGCGGGGTTGGCAGACACTTTGACATCGGCTTTGAGGCGCGCCTCTGCCGCTTCCGTTTGAACACACTGAAGTCCATTCTTCTGCAAGGCTTCAAGCGTGGCACCTCGCGCCACCACACTCACCTCGTGCCCTGTTTGCGCCAAGTGCACGCCGATCCAACCGCCAATGGCACCAGCGCCATAAATGCAAACTTTCATAAACGGTAACTTTCTTCAGGGCGCACGATGCTGCGATCGACTTGTCGGATCAGGGCATCGAGCACATCGGTGCCAGCACCGTGGTTGGGGTTGAATTGCAAAGCATCGCGTGTGCATTTGGCGGCAATGTCTTCACTCACAGGAATGACCGCTTGTGCACCCCCCATGCTGAAGGTGGCCAATTGAATTTCGCAGGCACGTTGCAGGGTCCACAAAATGGCAAAGGTTTGCGGCAGTGTGGCACCCCATGACAGCAAGCCATGGTTGCGCAAAATCACAGCCTGCTTGTTGCCAATGCTTTTGAGCAAGCGCGGTGCTTCATCGGCATGGATGGTGATGCCTTCAAAGTCATGGTACGCAATCATGTCGTGGAGTTGCGCGGTGTAAAAATTGGTTTGTTGCAAACCGTCTTTCAAACACGCCACCGACACACCTGCGGTGGTGTGCGTGTGCATGACGCAATGGGCACCGGGCAAGCTGTCGTGGATGGCCGCATGCACCGTAAAGCCGGCAGGATTGACGGGGTAGGGCGAACCATCCAAGGCTTTGCCCTTGAGGTCAATCTTAACCAAGTTGCTGGCAGTGACTTCGCTGTAATGCAAACCAAAGGGATTGATCAGGAAATGTTTTTCGGCGCCACTCACTTCTTGCGGCAAGCGCAAGGTGATGTGGTTGTAAATCATCTCAGTCCAGCCCAAGAAAGCAAAGACGCGGTAGCACGCCGCCAATTGCACACGGGACTCCCATTCTTTGGGATGCACCTCATGCTGCAAAGAGCGTACCGTCGGCAGTTGATGCGTCAGCATGATCAATACACCTGGCCAGACGCGGGCAACTCAATGCCTGCATTGGGTTTGAATTTTTTCGCGAGTGCAGCTGTTTGGCGTACCAAGATTTGCGTGTCCAAACCCACGGCCACAAACAAAGCACCCAGCGCCAAGTAGTGTTTCGCTTGCGCCTCATCGGATGTCAAAATGCCTGGCGCTTTGCCTGCTTTCAAAATGCGTGCAATCGCATCTTCAATTGCAGCTTGCACTTCTGGGTGATTGGGATCACCCACGTGGCCCAAAGAAGCAGACAAATCGGCGGGACCAATGAAGACACCATCCACACCAGGTGTGTTGGCAATGGCGTCCAAGTTTTTCAAAGCTTCACGTGTTTCGGCCTGCACCAACAAGCAAACTTGTTCATTGGCCTCTTTGGTGTAATTGGGAAACATGCCCCAGCGTGAAGCACGTGCACCCCCCATACCGCGGATGCCGCCCTTGCCATCATTTTGCGGATAACGCATGGCTTGAACCAAGTGCGCGGCTTGCTCGGGTGTGTCCACCATGGGAATCAGCAATGTTTCCGCGCCCAAATCTAAATACTGTTTGATCAAAGCGGCATCGCCCACTGGAACACGCGCAATGGCGTTGTTCACTGGATAAGCAGCGATGGTCTGAAGTTGCTGCTGAATACTTTGTAAATTATTAGGCGCATGTTCGCCATCGATCAGTAACCAGTCGAATCCCGCCATGGCGCAAATTTCTGCACTGTAACTGCTTGCCAAACCCACCCACAAACCAATTTGCGCGTGCTTTTCTGTGATGGCTTTTTTGAAACGATTGACAGGAGTTTTCATGTGGCTTCTTTCAGTTGAATTTAAATTGCAAACGACCTAAGGGGCCGTAGTCTGCGTCGAACACATCGCCCACTTTGGCAGGCACCGGTTTGGTAAAGGAGCCGGCCAACACAATCTGGCCTGCTTTTAAATGCTCACCCCAGGGTGCCAACTTGTTGGCCAACCATGCAATGCCCACTGCGGGGTGACCTTGTACGCCGGCTGCCAAACCTGTTTCTTCCACCACGCCATTGAGCTTGAGAATGGCGCCGCACCATGGCAAGTTGGTGGTGAGGGGGTCGACTTTTTCTGCGCCCACCACAATGCCGGCATTGGCCGCGTTGTCGCTGATGGTGTCAAACACTTTGCGCATCACTTTGGTGTGACGGTCAAATTGCTCGATGCGTGAATCAATGATTTCGATGGCAGGTGTGACGTACTCGGTGGCCGCCAACACCTCATCAACAGTGACGTTGGGGCCTTGCAAATCTTTTTTCAAGACAAAGGCCAACTCCACTTCCACACGCGGCACCACAAAGTCGGTGTAGGCAATGTCTAGCGTTTGACCAGGCGTGCAGGTATACAGCATGTTGTCGAGCAGCGTGCCGTAATCAGGTTCATCGATTTGGCTGGCCTGCTGCATAGCGCGCGAGGTAAGGCCAATTTTGTGACCAATCACTTGACGGCCTTGCGCCAATTGCAAAGCCACCCATGCGCGGCTCACACGGTAACCGTCTTCAATGGTCATGCCGGGAAAGCGTTTGGAAAAGTGCTCAACTTGCTTGCGCGTGGTTTGCGCTTCCTGCAATTCGGCAGCCAGTTCTGCAATGCGTTGGGAATCAAACATGCGTTTCTTTCAAAGGGCCGCAAACAAAGGATGGATGTTGCTGTGCTTGTTGTCAAACACTTCGGGGCCCACATCTATTTGCAAGGTGATGCCAATGTGGCGTTTGGCAAAGAGATCGGCGAAATGTTTTTGGGTGACCTCGACCAAGGTGTCGCCTGCGCGTTTTTGCGTAGCCTCACTGCGCCCCTTGCCCATGCGCACATTCAAATACACAAACGCATAATCTTCCGAGCCGCCATGCGGGTTGTTGTCAAACTGCGCGGCCTTGCGGCCTGCTGTACCACCATCGGCTACGGCATAGTGCGGCGCAGGATAGGCCAACACGCGCGTACCGCCAGTGGGAAAAACTTGCTTGCCAGCTTCGTCCACCACCGTCAGCATGGCATCAGCCAAATCACGGCATAAGACCTTCATGTTGGTTTCAGCATCCAACTGGCCTGTATAAAGAATCACCAAATGCGGCATGTGACAACTTTCGAAATGAATTACAAACGGCTGGCCCCTGCGGCATAAACGGCAGAGGGATCTTTCAAGGTTTTGAGGTTCAGGCTGGTGACCGCATGCCCTGCTTCGTCCAAGACTTCGGTCACAGGAAACACCACGTTGATTTGTCCTGTGCCCGAACTGGGAAAGTAAGGCGTGACCACTTCTGCTTTGCCTTGGTATTGATCCCAGCCTAACAAACCCAGCAACATAGCGGTGTCGTGCATGAAACCTTCACCATGGCCTTTGGCGGCGTACTCGGGCAGCATGGCGCAGAAAGTTTTCCAATCGCCGCGCTGCCACATCTCAACCACGCCGTGGTCTAACTGCTCTAAAAAGGGACTCCAGATTTTGTTGGCGTACTCGGGTGCCAAACCATTTTGTGCAAAACGGTGCGACAAAGAGCCGCTGGCAAAGAAGGCCACCTTGCCGTCGTAATGTTGCTCTACGGCACGGCGCATGGCCCAACCCAATTGGGCGCTTTCGGCCAAGGAGTGCACCATGCAGAGCGCCGACACCGAAATCACTTTGTAGTGGCGGTCGGTGTTCATGTAGCGCATAGGCACCAGCGTGCCGTATTCCAACGCCAAGCTGGTGTGCTCATGCGCCAGAGTGGTCACGCCCGCTTCATTGCAGGCCTTGGCCAAGATATGGCCCAGCGCTGGATTGCCATCGTACTCATACGGCATGTTGCTGATGAAGTGCGGTAACTCGTTGCTGGTGTAGTTGCCTTTGAAATGCGCGGCATTGTTCAGGTGGTACGCCGAGTTCACCAACCAGTGCGTGTCAAACACCACAATGGTGTCGACACCCAACGCACGGCAACGCCGGTCAATTTCGTGATGTCCGTCAATGGCGGCTTGGCGTGTGCCTTTTTGCGGACCGTCCAACTCGCTCAAATACATGGACGGCACGTGCGTGATTTTGGCAGCGAGTGAAACTTGTCCCATGTTCAGACTCCCCAATGTGGAATGTGATGCGAGCCCATCGACACCGCCACGTTTTTAGGTTCGCAAAAAACTTCGTAACTCCAAGTGCCACCTTCGCGACCTGTGCCGCTGGCCTTGGTGCCACCAAAGGGTTGACGCAAGTCGCGCACGTTTTGGCTGTTCACAAAACACATGCCCGCCTCTACCGCAGCCGCCACGCGGTGTGCGCGGCCAATGTTTTCGGTCCACACATAACTGGACAAGCCATATTGAATGTCGTTGGCCAATTCAATGGCGTGCGCTTCGTCGCGGAAGGGAATGATGCAGGCCACAGGGCCAAAGATTTCGTCTTGCGCAATCTTCATGCGGTTGTCGACATCGGCAAACACAGTGGGCCACACAAAGTTGCCGTTCTTCACGCGGTCTGGCAGCACGGCGGCGTACGAAGGCTTGTCCAATCCACCACACAACATCGTGGCGCCTTCTTTGGGACCCAACTCAATGTAACTTTTGACTTTGGCCAAATGCGCTTGGCTGATCATGGGGCCAACGATGGTGTTCTCGTCCAAGGGATCGCCCACTGAAATGCGCTTAGCGCGCTCTGTGAACTTTTGCACGAAGTCGGCATAGATGCTTTGCTGTACCAAGATGCGACTGCCTGCCGTGCATCGTTCACCGTTGTTGCTGAAGATCATGAACACCGCGGCGTCCAAGGCGCGCGGTAAATCGGCGTCTTCAAAAATCACGAAGGGTGACTTACCGCCCAACTCCATGCTGAATTTTTTCAGGCCCGCACTTTGCACAATGCGATTGCCAGTAGAGGTAGAGCCTGTGAACGAAATGGCGCGCACATCAGGGTGCGACACCAAGGGCTCGCCCGCATCACGGCCATAACCGTGGACCAAATTCAACACGCCAGGTGGAACGCCCGCTTCCAAAGCCAGCTCACCTAAACGTGCGGCCGACATGGGCGACAACTCGCTCATCTTCAACACGGCGGTGTTGCCAAAGGCCAAGCAAGGCGCCACTTTCCAAGTCGCAGTCATGAAGGGCACATTCCAAGGACTGATCAACGCGCAAACACCGACGGGGTGAAACAAGGTGTAGTTCAAATGGGTGGGCGTGGGATAAGTGTGGCCATCCACGCGCGTGCACATTTCTGCGAAGTAAGAAAAATTATCAGCCGCACGTGGCACCAATTGTTTGCCGGTTTGCGAAATGGTTTGACCGCAATCACGTGTTTCTGTTTCTGCAATCTGAGGCACATGCTTGGTGATCAGTTCGCCTAACTTGCGCATGATCTTGGCGCGCTCTGCAGCGGGTGTGCCTGCCCATTTTGGAAAAGCGGCTTTAGCCGACGCCACAGCTTGGTTCACTTCATCGGTACCGCCCGAAGACACTTCGGCCAGCACTTCTTGCGTGGCAGGGTCGCGGGTTTCAAATGTTTGTGAGCTGGCAACGGCTTTGCCGTCAATCAAATGGTCAATGCGCATTTCTTGTTTCCTCTGTTCATGTCTTCGCTGGCAGATGAATCACTCACCCAAGGTGTTGATCAACTCGCCCACACCTTCAATGCTGGTCACGATCACATCGCCCACATTGCAATTCACCACACCATCGGGTGTGCCCGTCAAAATCAAATCGCCGGGTTGCAGCGTCATAAAGGCACTGAAATACTCGATCAAAGTCGGCACATCAAAAATCATGTCGCGCGTGTGGCCACTTTGCGTCACCTTGCCGTTCACGGTGGTTTGCAAACTTAAATTTTGAGGACTGCCGTACTGGTCGTGAATGTCTTTGGCGTCTACCAACCAGGGTCCAATGGGCGTGCAGGTGTCGCGGTTCTTCACACGGAAATTGGGGCGATACCAGTTTTCCAAATAATCACGAATGGCGTAATCGTTGGCCACGGTGTAACCGCCCACATACTCGTAGGCATGTTCTTTTTTCACGTTCTTGGCCGTGCTGCCAATGACGACGGCCAACTCGCATTCGTAGTGCATGTGGGTTGCGTCTTGCGGCCTGCGAGTGAAGGCCTTGTGACCGATCAAGGAGGCCTCGCCTTTCACAAACACCAAAGGTTCTTCCGGCGCTTTGAAGGCCAACTCTTTGGCGTGATCTGCATAGTTCAAACCCAATGCCAAAATGGTTCGGGCCTGAGGCACAGGCGCCAAAGGCGGCAACCACACCACCTCGTCAAACTTCAAACGTTTGCCAGCCCAAGGACTGCGCGTGAGCAACAACTCACCATCCGATTCCACCGCTTCGTGAACGGCGCCAGCCCATGCAATGCGTGCGTGTTTCATGCGGCACCTCCCACGAATGTGTTGACCAAGGTGTCAAAACCATTAGCGGAAATTTCCACCACGTCACCCACCTTGGCGCGAGGGCGCTTGCCATCGGGCAAGCAGTCGCTGCCGAGCAACAACACATCGCCCTCTTGAAAGGTCATGAACTCAGCAATGTCTGCCAGCAAAGTTTGTGATTTGCGCACAGTGTCTGCGTAGTTCACACGCTGCACCTCTTTGCCATTCACCTTGACAGTGAGCACCACCGCGTCGGACTTGACCTGCGCAATGCCCAGCGCTTTGGACCCCACGCCCAAGAAGCCATCCACACATTTGAACTTCACAGGCGGCCTGTAATAACTCTCGTGCGGAATGGACACATCGTTCACCAACACACAAGCCACGGGTTTGGCGTCTGCGCCGAACACCCAAGCCAAGTTGGCACCAATGTCCACATCGGCCACTGCTGAAGGAATTGCGATGCTTGCCCCCGACGCTGTGAACGTGTTGGCCGTTTTGATGAACAGCACGGGTGCTTTGGGTTCGCCTTTGTAGGGCGCCTCTGGCATTTGCGACGCTCTTAAATTCCATTCTTGCTGAAAATTCAACAGAGCGCCGTACACGGTGCCTTGCGGCCAATAGCATGCATCACTGTTTAGGCTGGGATTCATTTTGCTCATTCCATTTCTTCAATCGCCTCGTCCATTGGAGACGTCTCCAACTGAATCACGGCATCTAACAACTGATACAACTGCGCCAATTTTTGTTTGCCCAGTTCGCTTTCCATCCAGGCGTAATGCGCCTCAATGGCTTCCGATAATTTGGCCACTTTGGACAATCCCAATGGGGTGGCCCGAACCACTGTGCGCCGCGCATCTTGCGAACAACGGCTGCGCTCAATCAACCCATCGCGCTCCATGCGTGTCAGCACACCCGTCAAACTGGGACCGAGTAAAAACGCTTCGCGTGCCACACGCCCCGTCTCCACACCTTCAGCACCATCCTTGCTGTTGGCATGCTCACCCAGCACTCGCAGCACGCGCCACTGCTGATCTGACAGCCCATGTTCGCGGAGGCTCGGACGCGTGTGCGTCATCACTGCCTCGCGAGCTTGCAGCAGCAGGCGAGGCAAATTGCGGTGAACAAAAGCTTGTTGTTTCATGGTGTTTGAATTTATTTAACATGTTAAATGAATTTCAAAGCGCCGCAAAATCGGGTTAACCCGCGCCTTGGCTCAAAATAGCCTCATGGGCTTGTCTCATGAGCCAGCGCACAGGGAATAATTGCGCCATGAACACCTCATTTTTTGATGCCCACGCCATCCGATTGGTCCAAGCACCTATGGCTGGATCACAAAACCATGCCTTGGCGGCGGCCGTTTTCAAAGCGGGTGGCTTGGGCAGCATTCCCGCAGCCATGCTCAATGCCGAGCAACTGCACAAAGAGTTGACCGCATTTCAAGGGGCCATCTCAACGGCAGTTCAGTCTCGTTCGGCTTGGGGCACCCTGCTCCCTCTTAACGTCAATTTCTTTTGTCACACACCGCCAGAGGCGCAACCCCACAAAGAAGCCGCCTGGCGCCTGAAACTCCACCCGGCCTACCAATCACACGGCATTGACCCAGCGACGGTGGGCTCTGGGCCAGGCCGCGCGCCTTTCAGCGAAGAAAGCCTCGCGCTCATGGGCCAATTCAAACCTGCGGTGGTCAGCTTCCACTTTGGTTTGCCAAAGCACGAGTGGGTGCAACAACTCAAAGCTTGTGGCATTCAAATTTGGTCCTCCGCCACCACCGTCCTAGAAGCCCAATGGCTGGAGCAACATGGCGCCGATGCCGTCATTGCGCAGGGACTGGAAGCTGGTGGCCACCGCGGCATGTTTCTCACAGACGATCTCAGCACCCAAGTGGGCACCCTGTCTTTGTTGCCTCAAATCGTTAAAGCGGTGACAGTGCCTGTGATTGCAGCGGGGGGCATTTCAAGTGCAGCAGCCGTGAAAGCGGCGCAAAGCCTGGGCGCCAGCGCGGTCCAGGTGGGCACCGCATTTTTGACCAGCCACGAGGCCACCACCAGCGCCCTGCATCGACAAGCTTTGATGTCAGAGCGCGCACGTCATACGGCTTTGACCAACTTGTTCAGTGGCCGACCCGCGCGCGGCATTGTGAACAAGTTCATGCAAGACTTTGGGCCCCTCAACCCTGACGTCCCCGATTTCCCCTTGGCCACGGCAGCGGTCGCCCCATTGCGTACAGCCGCTGAAGCGCAGGGTTCTGGCGACTATTCGCCTTTGTGGTCTGGTCAAAACGCGTCCGATTGCGAGGCCTTGCCTGCTGCCGACATTGCCCACAAACTCTTGCAAGCTTGGTCCTCATGAAGTTCATCGCGCGTTTGTTCGCGTCGGAGTGTTAGGCTCAACCCATGGCCAAAGACAAAACCATTTTCACCTGCACCGATTGCGGTGGCACCACACCACGCTGGCTGGGCAAGTGCCCCGCGTGCGGCGCTTGGAACACCCTCATTGAAAGTACCGTCGACGCTGGTGGCAACGCCAAAAACCGGTACACCAGCCAATTTCAAGCCTTGGCCAAAACGTCCGAGCTCACCAAGCTGGGCGAAATTGAAGCCACAGACGTCGACCGCAGCCCCACCGGCATTGAAGAGCTCGACCGTGCTTTGGGCGGCGGCGTGGTGGAAGGCGGCGTCGTCCTGATTGGCGGCGATCCCGGCATCGGCAAATCCACCTTGCTGTTGCAAGCGCTCGATGCCTTGCAACGCAAGGGCATGAACACTTTGTATGTGACGGGCGAAGAAAGTGGCGCCCAAGTGGCCCTGCGTTCCAGACGACTAGGCCTGGACCACAGCCAGGTTCAGGTATTGGCCGAAATTCAACTGGAAAAAATCCTGGCCACTTTGCAAAGCGAGCGGCCCCACATTGCAGTCATTGACTCCATTCAAACGGTTTATTCCGACCAACTCACTTCGGCCCCAGGCTCGGTGGCACAAGTCCGGGAATGTGCCGCGCATCTCACGCGCGCAGCCAAAGCCACCGGCACCGCCATTGTGTTGGTGGGCCACGTCACCAAAGAAGGCGCGCTGGCCGGACCCCGTGTTTTGGAGCACATGGTCGACACCGTTTTGTATTTTGAAGGAGACACGCACAGCAGCTTCCGCCTCATTCGGGCCATCAAAAACCGCTTTGGTGCCGTCAACGAAATTGGCGTTTTTGCAATGACCGAAAAAGGCCTGAAGGGCGTTTCTAACCCCAGCGCCATCTTTTTGTCGCAGCATTCAGAGCCCGTGGCAGGCAGTTGTGTCATGGTCACTTTAGAAGGCACCCGACCTTTGCTGGTCGAAATTCAAGCCTTGGTTGACAGCGGCGGACCCAGTCCGCGAAGGCTGTCGGTGGGTCTTGAAAGAGACCGCTTGGCCATGCTCTTGGCCGTCTTGCACCGCCATGCCGGCGTGGCCTGTATGGACCAAGACGTGTTTGTCAATGCGGTAGGCGGCGTTCGCATCAGCGAGCCTGCTGCTGACTTGGCGGTGATGTTAGCAATTACTTCATCACTTCGTGGCAAGCCTTTGCCCAAGGGTTTTATCGCCTTTGGCGAGGTCGGTTTGGCAGGCGAAGTACGGCCAGCACCCCGCGGCCAAGAGCGCCTCAAAGAGGCTGCCAAGTTGGGCTTTACCGTGGCCGTGGTGCCCAAAGCCAACGCGCCCAAAAAGAACGACAAGAACTTTGAAGGCCTCACCATTTATCCGGTTGACCGCATTGAAGACGCCATGAACTGCGTCCGCGGACTTTAAGATCGGATCATGAACTTTTCCAAAATTTTGATCCCCATTGGGGTTGTCCTGTTTGTTGCGGGCGCATGGCATCAGTACCAATGGCAAGGCGTCGCCATTGCCACGGGCGCCGTGGTGATGTGGATCTTGTTGCATTTCACGCGCATGGTGACCGTGCTCAGCCGCGCCGCCAATCGCCCTGTGGGTCATGTTGGTAGCGCCGTCATGCTCAACGTCAAGCTCCAAAAAGGCGTCAACTTGATGCACGTCATTGCCCTGACCAAGTCTTTGGGCGAGCGGCTGTCAGAACCCAACGCCCAGCCCGAAATTTTCAAATGGACCGATTCCGGCGACTCTTATGTCATCTGCACCTTTCAGGGAGGCAAGTTAATGTCCTGGGAGATGACCCGGCCCGCCGAAGAAACGGATGGGCACACGGCAGACCCCACGTCAGAACCCATAGCAGCCGCAACACGCGAAACCCAAGCAACAAGCTAATCAGCGCAGCAAGTCAAAATGACCGCATAAGCCTCGTAAAATGAGGCTTTTGCGAACCTGGCAACAAAGGACAAACAATGAGCACCGCAACCCCCTCAATGGAAGACCGTGACGGCAAAATCTGGATGGACGGCAAGATGGTCGAGTGGCGCGACGCCAAGATCCACGTTTTGACCCACACGCTGCACTACGGCTGCGGTGCCTTCGAAGGCGTTCGCGCCTACAAAACAGTCAATGGCACGGCCATTTTCCGTTTGCAAGAGCATACCGACCGCCTCTTCAACAGCGCCAAAATTTTGCGCATGAAGTTGCCCTTCACCAAAGAAGAAGTGAATGAAGCCCAAAAAGCAGTGGTTCGCGAGAACCATTTGGAAAGCGGCTACATCCGTCCTTTGACGTGGATCGGTTCTCAAAAATTGGGCGTCAGCCCCAAAGGCAACACCATTCACCTGATGGTCGCTGCATGGACTTGGGGTGCTTACCTCGGTGAAGACGGCATGAAGCGCGGCATTCGCGTGAAGACCTCCAGCTTCACACGCCACCACGTGAACATCACCATGACGCAGGCCAAAGCGGTCAGCAACTACACCAACTCCATCTTGGCCAACATGGAAGCCACCGACGAGGGTTACGACGAAGCCTTGTTGCTCGACACTTCCGGATTTGTGTCAGAAGGTGCTGGCGAAAACATTTTTGTGATCAAAGACGGCGTGATCTACACCCCCGATTTGTCTGCCGGCGCATTGAACGGTATCACACGCAACACCGTGTTCCACATCGCCAAAGATTTGGGCCTCGAGATTGTGCAAAAGCGCATCACACGCGACGAGATCTACATTTGCGACGAAGCGTTCTTCACGGGTACCGCCGCTGAAGTCACGCCCATTCGCGAACTCGACCGCATTGAAATTGGTGCTGGCAGCCGCGGCCCCATCACTGAAAAAATTCAAACAGCGTTCTTTGACATCGTGAATGGCAAGAACCCCAAATACGCACACTGGTTGACTGCGGTTTAATTCTCAAAAAGAAACAGATCATGAGCCAAGCTGTTGAACTTCTGGCCAAAGACTTGAACCCACAAGGCGGTGTCTTTTGCCCCAGCCCCAAAGCTGACATGAAAATTTGGAACACCCATCCCAAGGTTTACTTAGACGTGGCCCGCGAAGGCCATGCCAAGTGCCCCTATTGCGGTACGGTGTACCAACTCAAAGCAGGCGAAACAGTCGGCCACGGCCACTGATCTTCGTCTGGTGACCATGGCGGTGCCTACGCTGACCATTGCGGTCCTGACCAAAAACGAGGCGCACCGCATCGAAGCCTGTTTGGCCAGCGCTGCGTTTGCGGACCAAGTGCTGGTGGTTGACAGTGGCAGCACCGACAACACGGTGGCCTTGTCCCGCCAAGCGGGTGCCGAAGTCTTTGAATACCCCGATTGGCAAGGCTTCGCAGTTCAGCGCAATCGCCTCATTGCACATGCCAAGTGCGATTACATTTTTTTCTTGGACGCCGACGAACTCATCACGCCGGCCTTCCAAAAAGAACTCCAAGCCATCGTGCAATCCAACGCACAAGCCGTCTGGCAAATTCAATGGCGCATGGTGGCCTACGGGCATGAGTTGACATATTACATTTCGCGCTCCAAAGTCGAGCGCTTGTTCCGACGCGACATGCTCAAGGAATATGTCGGCGCAGTGCACGAGCAAGCCATCTTGCACAACGAAAACCCTGCAAACCCAGTGCCCCGCAAGGTGATTTCAGCCAAGCTGCTGCATCACTCGCGCGAAACCGTTCGTGGCAGTTTGGAAAAACTCACGCAGTACGTCATGCTGGGCGCCAGCAAACGTGCACAAGCAGGCAAGCGCGGCGGCGTGGTGCGCGGTCTGGCTTCTGGCCTGTCGATGTTTGTTCGCTTGTATGTTTTCCGCTTGGGATTTTTGTGCGGCGGCGCTGGCTTTTTGTATTGTTTGTTCGTAGCCTTGGAAGCATTCTTTCGCTACGCAGCCTTGCACTACGACAAAGACCATCTCACCAACAACGTGGGCCGCGCTTAAGTCAGCACAATCTTGAGCGTTTGAATGGGTGTTTCAAGCTGCACGAATGCAAGCTTTCAAAGCTTGGGCAAACGCACCACAAAACTAGCCCCGCCTCCTGCGCGGTCTTCACAGGTCACCTGACCATGGTGACGCTCTGCAATTGACTTCACCAAAGACAAGCCCAAGCCCACACTGCCGGCTTTTTCGCTGGCGCCAGGCAGGCGAAAGAAGGGCTCAAAAATTTTCTGGCGAAAGGCAAGTGGTACACCTGGCCCCCGATCGCTCACCGTCAAGACCACTTCGTGGTCGGTCACAGCAGCCATCACGTGCACATCTTCAGGGCCGTTGATGGCGCCGTAGCGGCCGGCGTTCTCGAGCAAATTGCGAATCAGGCGTCGCATCAACTTCACCACCCCGTGCATCTCGAGGGACTGCACACCCGTTTGAACCTCCAACACCGCGCCCACGCGCGCGCACTCTTCTGCACACAAGCCCATCAAATCCACTGCTTCAACGGTGCCTAAATCGGCTTCTTGCGCATCCAAACGACTGGCCAACAATATCTCGTCGATCAACTGATCAAGCTCAGCAATGTTGCGCGCGATTTCTTGTTTGGCGACGTTGCTGTTGTCGGCGCTCAAGAACTCCAAGCCCATGCGGATGCGCGTCAACGGCGAGCGAAGTTCATGCGAAGCGTTGGCCAACAAAGATTTTTGGGAGTTCAACAAACTTTGCTGCGAACTCATCAAGTGCTGAATGCGTTCGGCTGCTGCATTGAAACGCTTGGACAAATCGGCCACTTCGTCTTGACCTTGCTCTGGCATGCGCACCGTCAAGTCGCCCTCACCCCAGCGCTGTACACCCTGCTGCAATGACTCCAAACGTTGCGTCAACTTGCGCACAATGGGGTACACGCCAATGGCCACAGCCAAACCGACCAACACCAACATCCAGACAAAACCATAAGGCGGCCGCGCCCACCAAGGCGACAGATCACGAGGGCCGTTGCCCATGCCGCGATTGAACCCACCCGGCCCCATGCCCATGGCCCCGCCACCGTCTGCACCGAGGCCTGGCGCTTGACCCGCAGCAGGCGGGCGACGTGGCAGCAACAAATTCAAGGTTTGGCCATCGGGCAAGGTCACCTCAAAATTCACACCCACGCCACGTTGCAATTGGCCAGGCACGGCCGTGATCAATTCGCCTTTGTCATTGCGCACTTGCAACTCGCGAACACCTTGCGGTCCATTGTGGGCCACGTGCTCAACCGACAGACTCCAGGCCCAACCCACCACCAACATCAACACGGCCACACCCAGCACCACGGCCAACCAAATCCGCAAGTACAAATGTTTTGAGATGGAAGCGATCCAATTCATGCGCGGCTTATTTTTGTTGTTTGGCAAAAACATAGCCCACGCCGCGCACCGTCAAAATTCGCTCGGGAACTTTGTGATCTTTTTCGATGGCCATGCGGATGCGGCCCATGTGAACATCAATCGAGCGGTCAAAGGCTTCTAGCTCACGGCCCCGCACTGCTTCCATGATTTGATCGCGGGTGAGCACGCGTCCGGCGCGCTCCGCCATGGCCACCAACAAATCGAATTGATACGAAGTGAGGTCGCACGCTTGCCCGTTGACGCTGACTGTGCGCGCATCGCGGTCAATTTCCAAGCTGCCAAATTGCATGCGCGTGTGGCTGCCAGATCCCGCATCGGTTTTGCGGCGCAAGATGGCGCGAATGCGCGCCAAGAGTTCTCGGGGCTCAAAGGGTTTGGGCAAGTAATCGTCGGCACCCAGTTCCAAGCCAATGATGCGGTCCATGGGATCGCCTTTGGCGGTGAGCATGAGCACAGGTGTTTGCGCATGCGCGCCACTGAGGCCGCGAATTTTTTGACACACTTGCAAGCCATCCATGTCGGGCAGCATCAGGTCCAAAATGACCAAATCAGGGGACGTCTTTTGCACTGCCGCCAAGCCATGGGTGCCGTCTGCTGCATGTGCAAAACCAAAACCTGACTGACGCAGGTAATCTCCCACCATCTTGGCCAAGCGTTCATCGTCTTCAATCATCAACAGTTGCGGCGTCATACTTTCAGTCAAGCTTGCTTACACCACCATGATGCACCTGCCAAAGCGCAATTGCGTCGGCATCTGTTGAATGCCTCGTAAAGTTAGGTAAATCAGTCTTGG
The DNA here is from genome assembly GCF_003063605.1 of Limnohabitans sp. Hippo4. Classification (NCBI taxonomy): domain Bacteria; kingdom Pseudomonadati; phylum Pseudomonadota; class Betaproteobacteria; order Burkholderiales; family Comamonadaceae; genus Limnohabitans; species Limnohabitans sp. Hippo4. The sequence continues at coordinate 63,134 of NZ_NESE01000006.1, forward strand.
GCGCTGGGCTGATAGTGCCACGCCAAGCCCACCAGAACCAATACCGGCAAACCCAACCAAGCGGTGGCTGTAAAGAAATCTGCATAGCCATGCGCATTCACATAATCGCCCGAAAAGCCAGCAATGAATTTGGGCAAGAGCAACATCATGGAACTGAGCAAGGCGTATTGCGTGGCCGAATATTGCACGTTCGTCAGTGAAGACAAGTACGCAATGAATGCAGCAGAGGCAATGCCGCTGGCCAAATTGTCTGCGGACACGACGGCAATCAAGGCGTTCACATCATGGCCGTAGCCACTGAGCCATGCAAACAACAAGTTGCTTAGCGCACTCAGCACCGCACCCAACATCAAGATGCGCATCACACCCCAGCGCAGTGCCATCACGCCGCCAATGAAGGCACCCAACAAAGTCATGAGCACGCCATAGACTTTGGTCACGGTGGCCACTTCGGCTTTGGTGTAACCCATGTCCACATAAAAAGGATTCGCCATGATGCCCATCACCACGTCACTGATGCGGTAGACCGCAATCAAACTCAAAATCAACACTGCCTGCCATTTGTAGCGTTTCAGAAAGTCTGCAAAGGGTGCAATCAAAGCGCCCTGCAACCATTCTTTGACATTTCTAGCGGGTGGCAATTCTGCAGGGACAGGCTCCTTGGACATCAACACCGTGATGCATCCCACCGACATGCTGGCCGCCATGACCAAATAGGCCGCTTGCCAAGCAGCATGCACATAGCCTGTTGCATTGTCGCCTTGCACCCAAGCCGCCACCCACAGCACACCGGCGCCCGCCCAGATCATGGCCAAGCGATAGCCTGTTTGGTAACTGGCTGCCAATGCGGCTTGCTGCGTTGGGTCCGCGGACTCAATGCGAAATGCATCCAAGGCAATGTCTTGCGTGGCAGAACCGAAAGCCACCAACAAAGCACACCACACCACAGGACCCAAAGTTTGCGAAGGGTCGCTGATGGCCATGCCGACCAAGCCGACCATCACCATGCTTTGTGACAACAACAACCAACTGCGGCGACGCCCGAGGCGATGTGTGAAAAATGGAATGGGCAAACGATCAACCAGCGGCGCCCAAACCCACTTGAAGCCATAGGCGAGACCCACCCAACTCAAATAACCAATGGTGCTTCGATCAATGCCCGCTTCGCGCAGTCTGAAACTCAAGGTACCCAAGACCAAGAGCAAGGGCAAACCGGCTGCAAAACCCAACAGCAGCATGCGCAAGCTGGCAGGTTGTAAATAAATGCGCCAAGAGGCAAGCCAAGAAAAGGAAGCAGTGGGTGTCTTTTCGGTCATGCCCTCATTATCCAAGCCTGCGCAAGGATTTCTCAAAAAAAGCGCCTTGAATTCTTGGCTTGCGGCACTATGATTGAAAAATGTGCTGGCGTTGTTTTTCTACCTTAAAAATTTCGCATCCTGAAGCGCCTTTAGAGGCCTTGCCAGGCGCTTCGTCACGCCGTGGTTTTTTAAACCACTGGGGTGCAGGCTTGGGATTGGCCGCATTGGTTCATGCCGATGCGCAAGCACAGGTGGATGTGGGGCAGTCCTCCAGCATGCGCAAGTTGATTCCCGCCGAATCACTTGAGCAATCTGCCCGGCAGCAATACCGCCAAACCCTGAGCGAGGCCAACAGCAAAGGCGCCTTGGCGCCAGATGACTACCCTCAACTCAAACGCTTGCGTGCCATTGCCAATCGACTGATTCCTTTCACCTCACAGTGGAACCCCGATGCCCGCAAATGGAAATGGGAAGTCAACTTGATTGGCAGCAAACAACTCAATGCATGGTGCATGCCTGGCGGCAAAATTGCCTTTTACACAGGCATCTTGGACCAACTGCAATTGAACGACGATGAAGTGGCCATGATCATGGGCCACGAAATGGCACATGCCTTGCGCGAACACGCACGTGAGCGCTTGGCCAAATCCAAAGCCACCAGCATGGGTTTGTCGGTAGCCTCGCAATTGTTGGGCTTAGGTCAACTGGGGGATGTGGCCGCCAACGTCGGCACGCAATTGCTCACCCTGAAATACAGCCGCGACGATGAAACAGAAGCCGACTTGGTCGGTTTGGAAATAGCCGCACGCGGTGGCTTCAAGCCCGAAGCCAGTGTGCAGCTTTGGAAAAAAATGTTGGGCGCCACTGGCGGCGGCAAAGGTCAACCCAGTTTCTTGTCAACGCACCCCAGCGGCAACAATCGCATTCAAGAGTTAGAGGCCAATTTGCCCAAGGTGGCGCACTTGTATGAACAGGCTCGCCAAAATCCGGCGGGTACTCAGCTCAACTGACAGCGGCTGTCTCAGGTGCCGCCCACATAAGGGTTGCTGGCGCGTTCTCGGCCAAAGGTACTTTCGGGGCCGTGACCCGGAATGAACACCGTGTCGTCGCCCATGGGCCACAAGCGCTCTGTGATGCTGGCAATCAAGGTGTCATGATCGCCCTGCGGAAAATCAGTACGGCCAATGCTGCCCGCAAACAACACATCACCCACGAAGGCACGCTTGATGTCGGGCGAGTAAAACACGACATGACCGGGTGTGTGGCCAGGACAGTGACGCACGTTCAAGGTGTAGGCGCCCAACTGAACGGTGTCGCCATCTTGCAGCCAACGTGTGGGGGTGAACACTTCAGCATCTGGGAACTGAAACATCCGGCCTTGGTCTGACAAACGGTCAATCCAAAACTGGTCACCCGGATGGGGGCCCACGATGGGCAAGTTCAAATTGCGCGCCAATACCGCTGTGCCGCCCGCATGATCAATGTGCGCATGCGTCAGCCAAATTTGCTCTAACTTGAGTTGCTGCTTGGCCACTTCGGCCAAGATCAAATCCAAATCACCGCCTGGATCAATCACAGCCGCTTGACGTGTTTGGTCATCCCAAATCAAAGAACAGTTTTGCTGAAAAGGCGTGACAGGAACGGTTTGGTACTGAAGCATGGTGAAATTTCAATCGGTTTCAAGTCGGTTATTTTGCAAGTCAATGCAAACACCAAAACATCTCAAATGCGTATTGTGAGGGTTCTTTCTTTCAAGGACCCATGCACACCCCACTTTTTCGCCGCCAAGTCACCCAAGCCAAGCAAGCTTCTTGGCTAGGCGGCATTCACTTGGCGCACCATCCGCGTTTTAGCCTGATCGCAGGTGTCGCTCTGGCCCTTGCAGGTGCCCTGGTGGCATTTGGCGCTTGGGGCAAAGTTGCACGCAAAGTGCGTGTGCCGGGCATCCTCATGGCACAAATGGGCACGCTCGAATTGAGCGCTCCCACCGCGGGGGTTTTGCTGTCGCAAACAGTGCAAGAAGGCGAGTGGGTTCAACAAGGCCAAACGCTGTTTGTCATCAACACCGACAAAGCCACACCCGAGGGCAGCGCCTCCACATTGCTGGCCTCTCATTTGGCACAGCGCCGCACCACCTTGCTGTCAGAGCGCGCCTCTCGCCAGTCTCAGCACGCACAGCGCCTCTTGCACATGACCGAGCGCGTTCGCTCCTTGTCACTCGAGTCCGAGCAAGCCACCCAAGAGCAAGCCCTTGCCAAACGCCGAGTCGAGTTAGCGCACAAAACATGGCGCCGCTTTGAACAAATGGCCCACGAGGGTTTTGTTTCCGACATCCAGGCGCAGAACAAACAAGAAGAACTCATCGACCTGCAATCCCGCTTAGAAAATACACAGCGCAATGGCACAGCACTCACGCGTGAGCACCGCGCTGCTCAAGCCGAATTGAACAGCCTGCAAAAACAAGGGGCCATCGACCTGCTCCAAGTCGATCGCAGCCTGGCCAGCCTCGATCAAGAAACGGCCGAAAATCAATTGCGCAAAACCAGCAGCGTGTTGGCGCCAAAAGCGGGGCAAATCAGCACGCTCCATTTGCCCTTGGGCGCAGTGATTCAAGCGGGTCAAACCATCGCCAGCATGGTGCCCCAAACGGAACCCCAAACCCCACAACTTCAAGCCCATGCGCCACTGATCGCAGCGCTGTTTGCACCCACGCGCACAGCCGGCTTCATTCAGCCTGGGCAAGAAGTTTGGTTGCGACTTGCCGCCTATCCGTATCAAAAATTTGGCTTGGCCAAAGGCCGTGTGGTCAAAATCAGCGGCACGCCCATCGCCCCCCAAGACTTGCCGCATGGCCAAGGCAATGCACTGCTGGCTTCTACCCAAAGCAATGAACCGCTCTACCGAATTCAAGTGGCCTTGGCATCACAGCATGTTGTGGCGTTTGGCGAACAACACTTGCTTCGACCCGGCATGACCCTCGAAGCCGATGTCATTCACGACGTTCGAGGCATTTGGGAATGGATTTTCGAGCCACTTCTGGCCATTCACGCACGGCAACAAACATCATGAACATCGTTCAAAAAATCAGGGCTTCGCATCTCAATCGACATGGCTTTATAGATGCCCTAGTTTGTATTGTTGTGTTTCAAGCCATCAACGTTTCATTGATCGTATTGTTTTGCAATCTAGATGAAGGGCCAAGCGATGATGAGTCAAGGTCAATTTGGGTGATTGCGTTTTTCATGTTGATCATGGCGCCACTCCTTGAAAATTTGTTATTGATTGGCTTCGCTGCAGTCCACGAAAAGATTTTCAGTCGAACTTTGTTGTTTGTAGTGTCACCTTTGGTGATGGCAGCGCTTCATTTCAGAACGCCACAAAACCTACCATTTCCAAGTTTCATTCGATTGACTGAACTCTTTTTCTTCTTCTATATATTTTTAAAGCAATACGATTTGCACAAATTTGAAATAGGCAAGCGTAAAGCGTTTCTTTTGTCCAGCGCTCTTCACTTCGCATCCAACGCCACTGTGCTTCTTGTCTTGTGCTTGTTTGATTTTTATATCGACGCTGAAACGATTTTTTCAGCACAACCAGGAGAATGAAATGAGAAATTTAAATTTGAATGAATTAGAAGAAGTTGAAGGGGGTGGTATTAGCTTTCAGTGGGCAATCAGACTTGGTGGAATCATTGCAGATGGGATTACGCTTTTCGAAGCTGGCTCCAAAATTGAGCTCGAACCTTCAAGCTACGGCTCAGTAGATGCAGGCGGATACAACCCCATGGGCGACTACACCAACGGCATTTGCCTCCGATAAGCTTGGCATGCAGTGCCTGCGTAACTTCCTTATGCAGGCACTCGTTCTTCATCACAAAGCAGCTTTCACTTGAATCCGGTTCTGCAACTGCAAAACGCCGAATGCGGCTTGGCTTGCTTGTGCATGATTGCCAATGCACACGGACAGCATTGGCGACTCATGGATTTGCGGCACAAGTTTCCTCAGACCCTGAAGGGCGCCAATCTCAAACAACTCATCGACCAAAGTCAAGTCTTGGGTTTCAACGCCAGACCTGTTCGTTTAGAGTTAGAGGAGCTTCACCAACTGGCCACGCCTTGCATCTTGCATTGGGACCTGAACCACTTCGTGGTTTTGCAAAAAATCAAGGGGCAGCAAGTCACCTTGCTCGACCCAGCACTTGGTCTGCGAAACATCAGCTTGGCAACAGCCTCGCAACACTTCACGGGTGTTGCGCTAGAACTTACGCCGCAGGCGCAATTCAAAACAAAGCCTGTTGCCAAATCGTTTCCTTTTTCGCAACTGACTGGCACCATCCGAGGATTTGGCAAGTCAGCTGCGCAAATACTGGCATTGGCATTTGTTCTTGAACTCTTCGCCATCTTCATGCCCCTGTTCAACCAAGCGGTGGTCGACGATGTCTTGACATCTGGCGACCACGAATTGCTGTCGGTTTTGGTGGCAGGCTTTGCACTCATTCTTCTGATTCAATCGGCGCTTTCTTTGGCGCGAAGCTGGTGGGTCATGGTGCTCAGCCAAACCGTGTCCATTCAGTGGCTGAGCAATGTGTTTGCGCATTTGCTCAAGTTGCCAGCCGATTGGTTTGCGCAGCGCCATCTGGGTGATATTGCTTCCCGCTTTGGCGCTGTGCACGACATTCAAAGAACACTGACCCAAACCACGCTCGAGTCTTTGCTCGACGGCTTGATGGCCATTGCGGCCTTGGTCATGATGTTCATTTATTCACCTACGCTCACTTGGGTGGTGCTGGCAGCCTCCGCCTTGTACGCCATCGTCCGCTGGATCAGTTACGCCCCCTTCCGACATGCTGCGTCCGAACGTTTGGTCTTGGCAGGTCAAGAGCAAAGTCACTTCGTCGAAACACTGCGGGCCATGACACCCCTCAAATTGTTTGCGCGTGAAAACGAGCGTCGAACGCGTTGGCAAAGTCTGATGGTGGAAGTCATGAACCGTGATTTTCAGACAGCCAAACTCAACATGGGCTTCAACGCCGCCCGCACGCTTATTTTTGGCTTAGAGAATTTGTGCGTGTTTTGGTTAGGCGCCAAAATCATTCTGGCCTCACAAGCACAGATCTCTGGCACTCCGGCATTGACGGTTGGCATGCTGTTGGCGTTCATCAGTTACAAAATGCAATTCACTGGACGCGTCAGCGCCCTCATCAACCAAGGTATCGAACTCAAGATGCTCAACTTGCATCGCGACCGATTGGCCGACATTGTGCTGACACCCCCCGAACAAGACACACCAAAGGGCAACTTGCCTGTCAACGATTTGGCCCATCTGCCAGCCAGCCTTGAACTTCGCAATGTTTCGTTTCGTTACACCGACACCGAGCCCTGGCTCTTTCGGAATCTCAACCTGTGCATTCAAGCTGGCGAGCATGTGGCCATCACAGGCGCCAGTGGTTGCGGCAAAACCAGCTTGCTCAAGATCATGTTGGGACTTGTCGCACCCACCCACGGCATTGTTTTGTATGGTGGCGTGCCCGTTCAGCAATTGGGCTTGTCCAATGTGCGCCGCAAAATCGGCGTGGTCATGCAAGAAGATGCACTGCTGACCGGCAGCATTGCCGACAACATTGCTTTCTTTGATCAAGCGCCGCATCAACCCACCATTGAACGCTGTGCGCAATTGGCAGAAATTCACCAAGACATCATGCGCATGCCGATGGCTTATCACACCCACATTGGGGAGTTAGGCTCGGGCTTGAGCGGTGGGCAAAAGCAGCGGCTCTTGCTGGCGCGCGCGCTTTATGGACAGCCCACCGTATTGGCTTTGGACGAAGCCACCAGCCATTTGGACATGCACAACGAACAAGCGGTTTCACAAACGCTGTCGCAACTGCAACTCACGCGCATTGTCATCGCCCATCGGCCCGAGACCATTGCCCGCGCAGACCGACAAATCGACTTCAGCGACTTTAGCGACTTGAACGAATGAAGCGTAAGATCCACCAAACCAGCCACACTCCGTGGCTGTCCGATTGTCTATGTGACACACAACTCTTCGATGTCTGCTGATGCAGGCGCAATAGACTCGCTGCCAATCGTTAGCGCACCCGGCTATCTGACCAAGCAAGAGTCCATCGCCGTGCACGGCGTACCCAACTTGCTCGTTCGCTCCTTGTTGGACAAGCAACAGTTTTACGACCCTGAAGACGCTGCACTGGCACTTGGCATCTCCTCTGCGTTTTGGTCTTTGTTTGGTTTGCTGTGGCCATCCGGTTCGCGCTTGGCCGAACGCTTGGCCCTTCGACCTGTCAGCACCCATGAACGAATCTTAGAAATTGGTTGTGGTTTGGCTTTGTCCAGCTTGGTGGGCCATCGCCGCGGCGCCAACATCACCGCTTCCGATTGCCACCCCTTGGCCGGTGAGTTTCTAAGAGAAAACTTGCGACTGAACAAGCTCAGCCCCATGAATTATCAGCATGGCCACTGGGGTCAGCACACTGCACAACACCAAGATCCCACTGTCAACAGCAGGTTCGACTTGATCATTGGCAGCGATATTTTGTACGAACGCGACGAGCAAGGCGACCTGGCGCATTACATCAACGAGCACCTTGAAGACCATGCAGAAGTTTGGGTGGTCGACCCGAATCGAGGCAACCGTGCGCACTTTCACCGAAACATGGCGGCACAAGGCTTTAGCTTGCGTGAAGAAGTCCTCGACATTTCAGCCACCGAAACCGAAGCAGCCTACAAAGGCAGAATGCTCACCTACTTGCGAGACTGAACTTCAGTTTCAAAGCGACCAGTTGTAATCAATGGTCAAAGGCGCGTGATCGCTGAAGCGCGTCTCTTTGTAAATGTGAGCCTTGGTGGCGCCTTCTGCCAACGCGGCCGTAGCCAAGTGGTAATCCAAACGCCAGCCCACATTCTTGGCATACGCTTGCCCACGGTTGCTCCACCAGGTGTAGCACTCGTCAGTGGTTTCGGGGTGCAAGCGTCGGTACACATCCACCAACGGACCTTCAGAGGTCATGTGCGTCATCCACGCGCGCTCTTCTGGCAAAAAGCCGCTGTTCTTTTGGTTGCTTTTCCAATTCTTCAAATCGGCTTGTTGATGCGCAATGTTCACATCACTGCACACAATGAATTCACGCTGCGCGCCCAAAGCCTTGAGGTGCGGCCCCATGTGGTCCAAGAAACGAAACTTGGCTTCTTGCCGCTCAGGGCCCGATGAGCCACTGGGGAAATAAGCGCTGACGATCGACATCTTGCGCTTGGGCGTGTCAAAGCGCAACTCCACAAAACGGCCTTCTGCATCAAACTCCTCACAACCCATGCCCACCACCACCTCGCTGGGCTCGTGTTTGCTGTAAACCGCTACGCCCGAGTAACCCTTTTTCTCAGCGAAGTGAAAATGTCCCTTCAGCCCAGCCAAGCTCTCAAATTTGCCCGCCACATCGGGCGCTTGTGCTTTAACCTCTTGCACGCAAATACAATCGGGATTGTTTTGAGCAATCCACGCCTCCACCCCTTTGGTGGCCGCAGAACGGATGCCGTTCAAGTTCAAGCTGGTTAATTTAAACAAGGATTCCCCCATGGTGACTGGACACACACCCCAAACCGACACAGCGGCCTTGGCGCAAGAGTTTGTTCAATTTTCCGTCGATGCTGGCGTGCTGAGGTTTGGTGAGTTCAAAACCAAAGCCGGTCGCATGAGCCCTTATTTCTTCAACGCAGGCTTGTTTGACGATGGCGCCAAACTCGGAAAACTCGCTCAATTCTATGCAAAAGCTTTGGTTGCCAGCGGGATCGAATTCGACATGATTTTTGGACCCGCTTACAAAGGCATTCCTTTGGGTGCGGCTGTGTCGATTGAATTGGCGCGCTTGGGCAAAAACGTGCCTTTTGCGTACAACCGCAAAGAAGCCAAAGACCACGGCGAAGGGGGCACCTTGGTGGGCGCTCCCCTCAAAGGACGCGTGTTGATTGTGGACGACGTGATGAGCGCAGGCACTGCGGCGCGCGAGTCGATTGAGCTGATCAAAAAAGCCGGCGCCACAGCCCATGCCATCGCGATTGCTTTGGACCGACAAGAAATGGCCACCGAAGTTCAAGCCGATGGTACGGTGAAAGATGTGCCACACAGCGCCGTGCAATATGTGCGCAACACCTTGGGCATGGATGTGTGCTGCATTGCGCAGTTGTCCGACTTGCTCGCTTATTTGTCGACACAAAGCGGTAACGAGATGGGCCAGCACCTGCCCAAGGTACAAGCCTATCGCGATCGTTACGGCGTTTAACGCTTCAGAAAAGCGCTTCAGCTGAGCTTGAAGCGCAATTCTCCTTAAGCCTGCAGCTTCTTCAACAAAAGCTCATTCACTTGAGCTGGGTTGGCCTTGCCTTTGCTGGCTTTCATGATGGGGCCCACCAAACCATTGAGTGCTTTGCTGTTGCCCGCTCTGAACTCTTCAACATTCTTCGGATTAGCCGCAAGCACTTCGTCAATGATGGCTTCCAAGGCGCCGGTGTCGTTCATCTGCTTCAGGCCTTTGGCCTCGATGATGGCGTCCACTTCGCCGCCCTCAGTCCACAATGCATCAAACACTTGCTTCGCAGCACTGTTGCTGATGGTGCTGTCGGCAATGCGGCCAATCATGGCGGCCAGTTGCGCCGCGCTCACAGGCGCTTGCTCAATGCCCACTTCGCTGGCATTCAAGCGACGTGATACTTCACCCATCACCCAGTTGCTGACCAACTTGGCTTGTCCGCAAGACTTAGCGGCCGCTTCAAAATAAGCGGCCATGGCTTTGCTTTGTGTGAGGGTGGTGGCGTCGTATTCGGGCAAACCGTAGTCGGCCACAAAGCGTGCAGCCATGACGCGGGGCAACTCGGTCATCTCGGATTGAACACGCGCCACCCAATCGCGACCAATCACCAAGGGTGGCAAATCGGGATCGGGGAAATAACGGTAATCGGCCGCATCTTCTTTGGTTCGCATGGCGCGTGTTTCGCCCGTATCCGGATCGAACAGCACCGTGGCTTGTTGAATTTCAAAGCCGTCTTCAATTTGCTCAATTTGCCAGCGCACTTCAAAGTCGATGGCTTGCTGCATGAACTTGAAGCTGTTCAAGTTTTTAATTTCGCGGCGAGTGCCTAAAGGGGCGCCAGGCTTGCGTACGGACACGTTGGCATCGCAACGGAAACTGCCCTCTTGCATGTTGCCATCGCAAATGCCAATCCAGGTCACAATTTTGTGCAACTCTTTGGCATAAGCCACCGCTTCTTCGCTAGAGCAAATGTCGGGCTCGGTCACAATTTCCAAGAGCGGCGTGCCAGCGCGATTCAGGTCAATGCCACTCTGGCCAATGAAGTCTTCGTGCAAAGATTTGCCGGCGTCTTCTTCCAAGTGCGCACGCACTAAGCGAACGGTTTTTTTCTCATCGCCCACAAAGAACGACACTTCACCGCCTTGCACCACCGGGATTTCAAACTGACTGATTTGATAACCCTTGGGCAGATCTGGGTAGAAGTAATTTTTGCGTGCAAAAATACTTTCTTCTGCAATGTGCGATCCAACAGCCAAGCCAAATTCAATGGCACGCGCCACAGCGCCCTTGTTCATGACGGGCAGCGTGCCAGGCAAGGCCAAGTCCACTGCGCAAGCTTGCGTGTTGGGCTCTGCACCAAACGCAATGGGTGCACGGCTGAAAATTTTGCTCTGTGTAGAAAGTTGGGCGTGGGTTTCAAAGCCAATGACCACTTCGTAGCCTTGGACCAACAGCGTTTTTTGTTTCGTGCTCATTTTGCGCCTCCTGGTTGACGGAGGTGAAAGTCAGTGGCCTGCTGCAAACGGTGTGCGGCATTGAGCAACTGTGCTTCTTTGAAATAATTGCCAATCAGCTGCAAGCCAACAGGCATGCCCTCTTCGCCAAATCCTGCTGGCATGCTCATGCCAGGCAAGCCTGCCAGCGATGCTGGCAAGGTAAAGATGTCGGCCAAATAATTGGCGACCGGATCGTCGGCTTTTTCGCCCAACTTCCAAGCCACCGTGGGCGCGACTGGACCGGCAATGACATCGCAAATTTTGAAGGCTTGCTGGAAGTCATCGGAAATCATGCGGCGAATTTTTTGCGCTTGCAAGTAGTAAGCATCGTAGTAACCGTGCGACAACACATAGGCGCCCGTCATGATGCGGCGCTTCACCTCTTCGCCAAAACCTTCAGCGCGTGAGCGCTTGTACATCGACACGAGGTCGGTGTAATCCTTGGTGCGATGGCCAAACTTCACGCCATCGAAACGGCTCAAGTTGCTTGACGCTTCTGCGGGCGCAATGATGTAGTAAACGGGAATGGAAAGCTCTGTGCGCGGCAAGCTGATGGGGACCAACTTGGCGCCCAGCTTTTCGTATTCTTTCAACGCAGCATCGACGGCGGCGCGAACACCCGGCGCCAAACCTTCACCAAAGAATTCTTTGGGAATGCCGATGCGCAAACCATCGATGGAGGCGTTCAAATCGCGCGCAAAGTTTTCTGCAGGCACATCCAGAGATGTGGAGTCGCGGTCTAAGTCGGGGCCGCACATGGCAGACAACATCAATGCGCAGTCTTCTGCGGTGCGAGCCATGGGGCCGGCTTGGTCCAAGCTCGACGCATAGGCAATCATGCCGTAGCGTGACGCGCGGCCGTAAGTGGGCTTGATGCCCGTGATACCGCAAAAGCTGGCGGGTTGGCGAATTGAACCACCCGTGTCGGTGCCGGTTGCAGCCGGCACCAAGCGCGCAGCCACTGCGGCCGCACTACCACCCGAAGAGCCGCCGGGAACACGTGAGATATCCCAAGGATTGGTGACGGATTTGTAAGCGGAGTTCTCATTGGACGAACCCATCGCGAATTCATCGCAATTGAGCTTGCCAACATTCACCATGCCAGCGCCGCCCTCTTGCACGCCCAATTTGCGCACCACAGTAGCGTCAAATGGCGAGCGATAGCCTTCCAACATCTTGGAGCCAGCCGTGGTGGGAAAGTCGGTGGTGACAAAAATGTCTTTGTGCGCCATGGGCACACCGGCCAAGGGGCCAGCTGTACCAGCGGCCAATTGGGCATCTGCCACTTTGGCTTGCGCCAGCGTGGCTTCTGCGTTGAGGCTTAAAAAGGAACCTGAAGTATCGGCTTGGCTGCGCGCCAAAAAGTGCTGCGCAAGCTCGGTGGCGCTGACTTTTTTAGCGCGAAGGTCAGCTGCCAGGGCGGCAACTGTTAAATCATGCAAAGTGGTCATGGCGGTCCCTTACTCAATCACTTTGGGAACCAAAAACAAGCCGCGCTCGACAGCGGGGGCGCTTTGTTGGTTGGCCTCGCGCTGATTGGGCTCGCTGGCCACGTCGTCCCGCAGGCGCAGGGCCACCTCTTGGATGGTGGCAATGGGGTGTGGCAAGGGCTGAACACCGGTGGTGTCGACCGCGCGCATGGCTTCCACAATGGTGAAAAAGCCATTGATTTGGTCCAACATGCGTTGGCCTTCCTCGGGCGGGAGCTCTAACCGGGCCAAATTGGCAATGCGGTCAATATCTTGGGCAGTCAATGACATAAAAATTAACTCTTTACGGGCTCTTTATGGGCGTTGAAGCCCTCAAATTTGGGGCCTCAATTCGCGTTTTTTTTCAAGCGATCGGTTATTATCGTGCGTTCGCTGCAGGCTCTCCAAAAAAGCCTGTTCAAGCCCACAAATTTTTCCCTTTCATGCCCCCCAAACCGCAGTTGACCGCCTCAAAACTGCAGTTGTTTAGGATTTGTTATGTTCAGCTCGTTCCGCCGCTATTTTTCTACCGACTTGGCCATTGACCTGGGTACGGCCAACACCCTCATTTTTGTCCGCGACAAAGGCATCGTTTTGGACGAGCCCTCTGTGGTGGCCATTCGCCACGAAGGCGGCCCCCAAGGCAAGAAGGTCTTGCAAGCGGTCGGCCACGAAGCCAAGTCCATGTTGGGCAAAGTGCCGGGCAACATTGAAGCCATTCGCCCGATGAAGGACGGCGTGATTGCCGACTTCACGGTCACCGAGCAAATGCTCAAGCAGTTCATCCGCATGGTGCACCCCCGCAGCACCTTCCGCCCCAGCCCCCGCATCATCATTTGCGTGCCCTGCGGTTCTACCCAAGTGGAGCGCCGTGCCATTCGCGAATCGGCTTTGGGCGCCGGTGCCTCCGAGGTGTACCTCATTGAAGAACCCATGGCCGCTGCCATTGGCGCGGGCTTGCCTGTGTCTGAAGCCTCTGGCTCTATGGTGGTCGACATCGGCGGTGGCACCACCGAAGTGGGCGTGATTTCTTTGGGCGGCATGGTCTACAAAGGCAGCGTGCGCGTGGGTGGCGACAAGTTTGACGAAGCCATCATCAACTACATCCGCCGCAACTACGGCATGCTGATTGGCGAACCTACCGCTGAAGCCATCAAGAAAAGCATTGGCTCTGCCTTCCCAGGCAGCGAAGTGCGCGAAATGGAAGTCAAAGGCCGCAACCTGTCTGAAGGCGTGCCCCGCAGCTTCACCATCAGCAGCAACGAAATTTTGGAAGCACTCACCGATCCGCTGAACAACATTGTGTCAGCGGTCAAAACAGCGCTCGAGCAAACCCCTCCTGAGTTGGGCGCCGACATTTCTGATCGCGGCATGATGCTCACCGGTGGTGGTGCGTTGCTGCGCGACCTCGATCGCTTGCTGTCCGAAGAAACTGGCTTGCCCGTCTTGGTGGCAGAAGATCCCCTCACTTGCGTGGCCCGCGGTTGCGGCATGGCCCTCGAACGCATGGACCGTCTGGGCAGCATCTTCACCAGTGAATAACACTGGCGCATCGCATGGCGCTGGAGTCTCTTGACCGCAGCCCCCCACCTTTCTTCAGGGTGGGGTTTGCGCCCCTGACCAAACTGATTTTTTTCGGCGCCTTGTCTGTGGTGCTGATGTTTGGCGACAAACAACTTCAATTCACCAAACCCATTCGCGCCGGCCTTGCCACCTTGGTCCTGCCCATTCAGTGGTTGGTGCTGCAACCTGGGCAAGCCTTGTCATCTGTCAGCAAGCACTTTGAAAGCTTGAACGATGCGCAACAAAAATTGAAGCAGGCCCAGTCGCAAGTCTTGCTGCAATCTTTGCGTGCCCAACAAGTTGAGCAGTTGCAACTTGAAAACCAAAACCTTCGTCAGCTGATGGGACTCCAAAGCAGTGTGGCCACACCCTCGCAAGTGGCTGAAGTTTTGTTTGATGTGCCCGACCCCTACAACCAACGCATCGTGATTGACAAAGGGCAACTCAAAGATGTGGCGCTAGGATCTCCCGTCGTGGATACCGGGGGCGTTGTAGGCCAAGTCACTCGCGTGTACCCCTTGTCTGCCGAAGTGACTTTGCTCACAGACCGCGATCAAAGCATCCCTGTGCTCAACAGCCGAACAGGTGCACGCAACATTGCCAGCGGCGATATCTTGGGCGGCATTCCACAAATCGAACTTAAATTTGTGCCTGCCGGGGCTGACGTCAAAGAAGGCGACTTGCTCACCACCAGCGGCATCGATGGCGTGTACCCAGCCGGCCTGCAAGTGGCTCGCATCTCGCACATCGAAAGGCGCGTTGACATCTCTTTCGCACGCATTCATGCCAAGCCTTTGGCTGACATGAAAGGTCGGCATGTGCTGATCTTGCAACCCATTGGCGCTCAGGCAGCGACAAAAGGCAAAACACCATGATCATGTCGCGTCGTGAGGCCCTGTTGTTGCCCGTCAGTCCTTGGTTCATTGGCCTCAGTCTGTTGGTCTGTTTGGTGTTGAATATGCTGTTGGGTTTGACACAAGCCATTTGGTTGCCAGACCTGTTGGCAGTCTGCATCTTCTTCTGGGGCATCCATCAACCTCGACGTGTTGGCATTGGCATTGCTTTTTGCTTGGGTCTTTGGACCGATGTGCAGCAGTCTTCCCTGATGGGGCAACATGCACTCACGTATGCCATCTTGAGTTACTGCGCTTTCACTTTGCATCGGCGACTTCTGTGGTTTCCCATCAAAGAACAAATGATCCAAATCATTCCTTTCCTTTTCTTGGCAGAAGCCACTGGATGGGTCATTCGCCTTTCGACGGGGAATGATTTTCCAGGTTGGCCATTGCTGCTCTCGCCCATCTTGGAAACCTTGTTGTGGCCGGCAGCCAACTTTATTTTGCTGGCACCACAGCGTCGGGCGCACGACCCTGACGCCAATCGCCCGATCTAAATCATGGCGCTTCACCTGCCCTCGTTAAGCGAGTTGCGCAACACCGAGTTTGAGATTTTCAAATTTCAAACGCGCGTGATGGTGCTGCAAGGCGTGGTGCTTTTGTGTTTTGCTTTGTTGGGCATCCGCCTGTTTTATTTGCAAGTCATTCGGCACGAAGACTTGTTGGAGCAAGCAGAAAACAATCGCACCGCCATCTTGCCCACAGTGCCCAATCGCGGCACGATCATGGACCGCAATGGCGTTGTGTTGGCCAACAACTACTCGGCCTACACACTCGAAATCACACCTTCACGCGTGAAGGACCTCGAAGCCACCATCGACAGTTTGTCTGAAATCATCGACATCCCACTGCGCGATCGTCGTCGCTTCAAACGCATGCGAGAAGAGTCTAAGAACTTTGACTCACTGCCCATTCGTTCACGTCTCACAGAAGAAGAAGTGGCCAAGTTCTCTGCGCAGCATTACCGCTTTCCGGGTGTTGAAATCAAAGCGCGTTTGTTCCGCAACTACCCCTATGGTCATTTGGCCAGCCACGTGTTGGGCTACATCGGCCGCATCAACCAAAAAGAAAAAGAACAAATTGAAGAGAGCGATGACGAAGGCAACTACCGCGGCACTCAATACATCGGCAAGTTAGGCGTAGAACAACGCTACGAACGAGAACTGCATGGCATCACCGGCGTGCAAGAAGTCGAAACCTCGGCAGGCGGCAAAGCCGTGCGTCGACTGGCCAGCAGACCCGCCACGCCTGGTCAAAACGTGGTGCTGTCACTCGACATCAAATTGCAAAAGATGGTGGAAGACTTGTTCGGCGATCGTCGCGGTGCTTTGGTGGCCATGGACCCACGCACCGGCGAAGTTTTAGCCTTCGTCAGCAAGCCCACCTTCGATCCCAATTTATTTGTCGATGGCATCGACAGTGAAAGCTGGAAAGCCTTGAGTGAGTCGATCGACAAGCCTCTGCTGAACCGGGCCATTCGCGGCACTTACCCACCGGGGTCCACCTACAAACCCTTCATGGCCTTAGCGGCACTCGAAACAGGCAAACGCAGCGCCAGCGAAATCATCAACGACCAAGGCTCGTGGAACTACGGCGGTCACACCTTTCGAAGCCACGGCGATACAGGCCTTGGGCCTGTTGACATGGTTCGCTCCATTGTGTTGTCCAGCAATGTGTACTACTACTCATTGGCCAATACCATGGGCGTGGATGCCATTCACGACTTCATGAAGCCCTTGGGTTTTGGCCAAATCACAGGCATCGATTTACCAGGAGAAGTGCGCGGCGTCTTGCCAAGCACCCAATGGAAAAAGAACACCTACAAGAAAGCCGAGCAACAACGTTGGTACGGCGGTGAAACCATCTCTCTGGGCATTGGCCAAGGTTACAACGCCTTCACCATGCTGCAGTTGGCCACGGCAACATCCACCTTGGCCAATGGCGGGGTGGTGCGCAAACCTCGCTTGGTCATGGCCACACAAGACCCCATTGCACGTGTAGACCGAAGTGTGGCCGGTGAGGAGCCTCTCAACTTAGGCTTCAAGCCTGAGAATGTGGCGGTGGTGAAACAGGGTTTGATTGGCGTGGCCAAAGAAGGCACCTCAGCCAGAGTGTTTGCGGGCACGCCCTACCAAAGTGCGGGCAAAACAGGCACCGCACAAGCCGTCACCATTGGCCAAAAAGACAAGTACAACGCCAGCAAATTGGAAGAGCATCAGCGTGACCACGCCTTGTACATGGCCTTTGCACCGGCTGATGAACCGCAAATTGCCTTGGCCATTGTGGTGGAAAACGCCGGCTTTGGTGCCGCCCAAGCCGCGCCCATTGCCAGACGTGTTTTTGACTATTGGCTATTAGGCGACTACCCCAGCATCGAAGACATTGAAGCCTCGCAAAAAGGTTTGGCTGCATCACCTGTGGGCGTGCGCAGGCGAAAAGAAGACATCTTGTTGACACCCAGTGAAGGGGTGGTCGGCGTGATGGGCAACCGATAACTTTGGTGCGGCTGGCGGGGATCGAACCCACGACCCTTGGCTTCGGAGGCCAATACTCTATCCACTGAGCTACAGCCGCGCTAGGAATGGTGTTTGCGACAATTATGGCATGGGGACTTCTCTCGCAGACGTCGCCCCACCATGCGGTCACCCCGCGGTTATAATTTCGGCTCTATTTAGCACCCCCAAACATCGCACAGAATTTCTGAGGACGCCATGAGCACGAACAGTCACGACAGCCATTCCGGCAATTCCAAAATCTCTAAATCAGACCTTTGGTTGATCATTGCCTGCGCTGCAATCATCATCTTTGCTTATTTCGACCTCAGCAAAACCACTGTGACCTACAGCAATGCCGAACGCGACGTCGCCGAGCGGATTCAAAAAGTGGGCGCCGTTCAATTCCGCGATGCAGCCAAAGCCGCTCGCCCTGGCGAAGATGTCTACAAAGCACAATGTGCTGCTTGCCACGCTTCAGGTGCGGCCGGTGCACCTAAATTTGGCGATGTGGCCGCTTGGGCCCCACGCATCAAAAACACCTTCGAGTCTTTGGTGAATTCCGCACTCAAAGGTAAAGGTGCAATGAGCGCACAAGCTGGCGGCGAATTCAGCGACCTGGAAATTGCACGTGCTGTGGCCTACATGGCGTCACAAGCTGGCGGCAAATTCAAAGAGCCAGAAGCACCGGCACCTGCTGCTGAAGAAAAGAAGTAATTCTCTGATCTGGCGTGGCTAAAAAGCCTACGCCTTTCAAACAAAACCGCTCGATGCAAATCAGAGCGGTTTTTTCTTGTCTGCCGCAGGGCTGATTCTGAAAGCAAACGCCGTTTGCAAGTTGGCAGCTTCTGTTGTCTCGAGCTGCCACAAGCCTTGCTCAAGGCCCTCTGCGGCTTTGCCAACGTCCAGGGTGTGAAGCAGGCCAAAGCCCATCGACGTGTTGAAGTACACGCGGCCTTCTTCGTCCGTATAGCAAGCCTGAACCTGCGCCGTTTGACCTGTTTGGGCCATCAATTGAAAGTCATCTGACAAACGCCAAACCAAAGGCGTCAAAGCCAACTCGACGTAAACTCGTTGAGGGCCATTCTGGAAAAACCAAGCACCCTGCGCATCGGGTGCGTAATTTCGATGGATGAATTCAATCAACTTCTCGTGCCGAAGCAGTGAGCCCTTGGCCCCTTTTGCACCACTTTGAAAACTGCCACTGGCCTGTGCCGCATCGTCTCGGAGGTACCAATGACCTCGCTCGTCCAGCCCCAACCAGCCATAGCAATCTGGCACATTGGGCCATTTGGCCATGGCTTGTTTGACTAAGTCATCCATTGCGCTCACTCATTTCAAATGCTGCAACAGCCACGCACCAACCGCTTGCGGCATGGCCTTCAAATGGCCGGGCAGAGACCCTTTTGCAAATCCAACATGACCGCCATGTTGAGGTTGCCACAATTCTACGTAAGTACTGACTTTCTGTTGTGTCGGCAAACTGTATGCAGGCACAAAGGGATCGTTCACTGCATTCAATGCCAAAGCCGGTACTGCAATGTGCAACATCACGGGCAATGCAGAAGCTTTGTGCCAGTAATCGTCGGTGTTCTGAAAGCCATGCAATGGCGCCGTGAACACATTGTCGAACTCATACAAATCTTTGGACGCTAACAACTTTTGAGGATCAAACAAGCCTGGGTGTTGCTTCAACTTGGCCATGGCTTTGGGTTTCATGGTGCGCAAAAACATGCGCGTGTAAACCTGTCGATTGAAACCTTCGCCGATGGCTTTGCCACTGGCCGTTAAATCCAAGGGGGAGCAAATGGACGCAACGGCTTTCACCACAGATTGCGCGCTTTGTCCTTGTTCGCCCGCCCATCGCATCAATGCATTGCCTCCCAAGGACACACCCGCCGCAAGCACGCCAGGTCGCTGATTTGCATCTGCTTGTTGCTTGAACTTTCGCAAGAAAAAATCGATCTCTTCGTGATCGCCAGAATGATAGGCTCGTGGGCCCAAGTTCAAGCTGCCACTGCATCCCCTGAAGTGAGGCACAGCCAAGTCGCATTGGTGGTGTTGCGCCCAATCAGCAAATGCTTGCGCGTAGTGGCTGCCTGATGATCCTTCTAGGCCATGAAACAAAACCAGCAAAGGTTTGGCCACATCTGCCCTTGCAGATTCACAAAAATCCACATCCACAAAATCTTGGTCGGGGGTGGTCCATCTTTCGCGGCGCCAGACTGCAGGTGCATAACGGCGTGAATAGAGCGCCGGCCAAATGGTTTGCAAATGGCCGCCAGGCAGCCACCACGGTGATGCGTATTGCATTAACGGTTTCTCAACTCTCAGTGCAAAACCGATGGGCTTGACGACATTTCTTGGGGTGCGTGCGGCGTGCCGGGGCTTGCATGGTGCGCAACCATTCGCCAGCCTTGTGGTGTCTTGTGATACACGTTGGTGGCAATCACGTACGCCGTTTGCGGGCCGTCGGCGCCCAACACTTCGACCCGCTCTATCAAGTGATGCATGGCGCTGGCCAACGCATCCACTTTGTGAATGTTTTCGGGATGCGCTTGAACGGTGCCATTGGCGAACATGGCTTCAAATGTGGCGCGAATGGCACCTGCACCGACAAGCCGAGGTCCGCCTGGGTGGACACACACAATTTCTTCTTCATCGGCCCAGCAAGACATCAGCCGTTCAATGTCGCCTTGTCGGAGGGCATCATAGAAAGTGGCTTCCACATCATCAGGATTGCCACCCAAGGTGGCTGCTCGAAGTTTAGCTTTGCGCATGGTGTCCTTGAAAACAAAAAACCCGGCGTGCGCCGGGTTTCAGAAAACGATCAGCGTGTTGAACGCCATCATTTTATTTTTTAGTGCGGAACTTGCGCAAGGCTGCCAGCTGGGCAGCAAAAACTGCCAGCTCGCTTTGCGCACGCGCCATGTCGATTTCAGACTTGGCATTGCGAAGGGCATCCTCTGCAGCGGCTTTGGCTGCATTGGCTTTTTCTTCGTCCAAGTCTTTACCGCGAATCGCAGTGTCTGACAACACAGTCACGTGGTCGGGTTGCACTTCCAAAACACCGCCAGCCACGAAGACGAACTCTTCGGTGCCATCGGTTTTTTCGATGCGAACGGAACCAGCCTTGATGCGTGAGATCAACGGTGTGTGACGGGGATAAATGCCCAACTCGCCGGCCTCACCAGGCAAGGCCACGAAACGGGCTTCACCTGAGAAGATGGACTCTTCGGCACTGACCACATCAACGCGGAGGGTGTTCATAGTGTGTTCCTTGAAAAGGGTTTACAAAAATGGCTTACGCCATTTTCTTGGCCTTTTCGAAGGCTTCGTCAATGGTACCCACCATGTAGAACGCTTGCTCTGGCAAGTGGTCGCACTCGCCAGCCACAATCATTTTGAAACCGCGGATGGTTTCGGCCAATGTCACGTACTTGCCGGGTGAGCCTGTGAAGACTTCAGCAACGTGGAAAGGCTGAGACAAGAAACGCTGAATCTTACGTGCACGGGCCACAGCCAACTTGTCTTCTGGTGCCAAGTCGTCCATACCCATAATCGCAATGATGTCGCGCAGTTCGCGATAACGCTGCAGTGTGCCTTGAACAGCGCGCGCTGTTTCGTAGTGGTCCACGCCCACGACCAAAGGATCGAGCTGACGGCTTGTAGAGTCCAAAGGATCCACAGCAGGGTAGATACCCAAAGAGGCGATGTCACGAGACAACACCACGGTGGAGTCCAAGTGAGCAAACGTTGTGGCAGGTGACGGGTCGGTCAAGTCATCGGCTGGCACGTAAACGGCTTGGATGGAAGTGATGGAGCCCACTTTGGTGGAAGTAATACGCTCTTGCAAACGGCCCATTTCTTCGGCCAGTGTAGGCTGATAACCCACAGCAGAAGGCATACGACCCAACAAGGCGGACACTTCGGTACCGGCCAATGTGTAACGGTAGATGTTGTCCACGAAGAACAACACGTCTTTGCCTTCGTCACGGAAAGATTCCGCAATGGTCAAACCTGTGAGGGCCACGCGCAAACGGTTACCTGGGGGTTCGTTCATCTGACCGTAAACCATCGCCACTTTGGACTCAGGCAGGTTTTCCAGATTCACCACACCAGAGTCAGCCATCTCGTGATAGAAGTCGTTACCTTCACGTGTACGCTCACCCACACCAGCGAACACGGACAAGCCGCTGTGCGCTTTAGCGATGTTGTTAATCAGTTCCATCATGTTCACAGTTTTGCCCACACCGGCACCACCGAACAGACCCACTTTACCGCCTTTGGCGAATGGGCAAACCAAGTCAATCACCTTGATGCCGGTTTCCAGCAATTCTTGTGAAGGGCTCAATTCGTCATACGCAGGGGCCTTACGGTGAATGGAAGCTGTCAGTTCTTGGCTGACAGGACCGCGCTCGTCGATGGGCGTGCCGAGCACGTCCATGATGCGGCCCAATGTGGCTTTGCCCACAGGCACTGTGATGGGGTTGCCCGTGTTGGACACCATCAAGCCGCGGCGCAGACCGTCGGATGAACCCAGCGCAATGGTACGCACCACGCCGTCACCGAGTTGCTGCTGCACTTCCAATGTCAAGGCAGAGCCTTCCATTTTCAGGGCATCATAAATCTTGGGCATTTGATCGCGTGGAAATTCCACGTCAACCACGGCGCCAATACATTGAACAATTTTTCCTTGGGCTTGCATTTTTCGCTCCAATAATTTGAATTAGCTGAACTGTCTTAACCGCTGATCGCCGCAGCGCCAGAAACGATTTCGGACAATTCTTTCGTGATGGCTGCTTGACGAGTTTTGTTGTAAACGAGTTTGAGCTCGCCAATCACATTACCCGCGTTGTCTGTTGCAGCTTTCATGGCGACCATGCGAGCAGCGTGCTCGGAGGCCATGTTTTCTGCAACAGCTTGGTAAACCAAAGCTTCCGCATAACGAACCAACAAGTCGTCAATGACGGCTTGTGCATCGGGTTCGTACAAATAGTCCCAACCATGATGCGAACCAGCGGCCTGGGTTTCAGCTTCCATCTTGTCTGCTGACAAAGGCAGCAACTGATCGATGGTGGGCTGTTGGGCCATGGTGCTGATGAACTTGTTGTAGCAAAGGTAAACCGCGCTCAACTCGCCATTGGCATACGCATCGAGCATCACCTTGACGGGGCCGATGAGTTTTTCCAAATGGGGTTTGTCGCCCAAGTGCGTCACTTGTGACACCACTTTGGCACCCACGCGGTTCAGGAAACCCAAACCTTTGCTACCGATGGCCACTGCTTGCGCAGTTTTGCCAGCGGCTTGTGTGTCACGCAACTGTGCAGTGACTGCGCGCAACAAGTTGGTGTTCAAACCGCCGCACAAACCTTTGTCAGTGGTGACCACAATGAAGCCAACGGCTTTGCCGTCGGAGTGCTTCATGTAAGCGTGCACATACTCAGGGTTGGCCTTGCCGAGATTGGTCGCGATGGCGCGAATTTTCTCAGCGTAAGGACGTGCCGTGCGCATGCGCTCCTGCGCCTTGCGCATTTTGGAGACAGAAATCATCTCCATCGCTTTGGTGATCTTCTTGGTGTTTTCCACCGATTTGATCTTGGTGCGTAGTTCCTTGCCCGATGCCATCAGAGGCTCCTTTTGGTCAGGTAGAAATTAAGCAAAAGTTTTCTTGAATGCAGCAACAGCAGCGTTCAACTCGGCTTCGGCGTCTTTGTCCAAAGCTTTGGTCTCTTCGATCTTGGCCAACAAAGCGGCACATTTATCTTTGAGGTACGCGTGCAAACCGCTTTCGAAGGACAGAATTTTCTTCACGTCCACGTCGTCCATGAAACCTTTGTTGACGGCGAACAAAGAAGCACCCATCAAGCTGATGGATTGTGGGCTGTACTGCGCCTGCTTCAAGAGTTCTGTCACGCGGGCACCGCGGTCGAGTTGTTTGCGTGTGGATTCGTCCAAGTCAGAAGCGAACTGCGCGAACGCAGCCAATTCACGGTACTGCGCCAAGTCGGTACGGATACCGCCAGACTGACCCTTGATGACTTTGGTTTGAGCCGAGCTACCCACGCGAGACACAGAAATACCAGCGTTAATCGCGGGACGAATACCAGCGTTGAACAGTGATGTTTCCAAGAAGATCTGGCCGTCGGTAATCGAAATCACGTTGGTTGGCACGAAGGCAGACACGTCGCCGGCTTGCGTCTCAATGATTGGCAAAGCTGTGAGCGAACCTGTTTTGCCTTTGACAGCGCCTTTGGTGAAAGCTTCGACGTAGTCGGCATTCACGCGGGCTGCACGCTCGAGCAAACGGCTGTGGAGATAGAACACGTCGCCAGGGTAAGCTTCGCGGCCTGGTGGACGGCGCAAAAGCAATGACACTTGACGGTAAGCCACAGCTTGCTTGGACAGATCGTCATAAACGATCAATGCGTCTTCGCCGCGGTCGCGGAAGTACTCGCCCATGGTGCAACCAGAGTAGGCTGACACGTATTGCATCGCTGCAGATTCAGAAGCGGAGGCAGCCACCACGATGGTGTAAGCCATGGCGCCAGCTTGTTCCAACGCGCGAACCACGTTCTTGATGGAAGAAGCTTTTTGACCAATCGCCACGTACACGCAGGTCATGTTCTGACCTTTTTGGTTGATGATGGCGTCGATGGCCACAGCTGTTTTACCAGTCTGACGGTCACCAATGATCAATTCACGCTGACCACGGCCCACGGGCACCATGGAGTCAATGGACTTCAAGCCAGTTTGCATTGGCTGGTCAACTGATTTACGAGCGATCACACCAGGCGCAACCTTTTCGATCACGTCGGTCATCTTGGCATTGATGGGGCCTTTGCCGTCAATCGGCTGACCCAAAGCGTTGACCACACGGCCAATCAGCTCGGGGCCCACGGGCACTTCCAAAATGCGACCTGTACATTTGACAGTGTCGCCTTCAGAGATGTGCTCGTACTCACCCAAAATCACGGCGCCGACAGAGTCACGCTCCAAGTTCAAAGCCAAACCGAAGGTGGCAACACCAGCGGCAGTAGCGGGGAACTCAAGCATCTCGCCTTGCATCACGTCTGACAAACCGTGCACGCGCACGATACCGTCAGTCACGGACACCACAGTGCCTTGGTTGCGGATGTCTGCATCAGAAGACAAACCTTGGATTCGGCTCTTGATCAGCTCAGAAATTTCTGCTGGATTGAGTTGCATGACTCTTTCCTTCTTTCTTTAAATAGATCCGGACTCTCGCTGCCTTAAGCAGTGAGGGCCACTTTCATTTGTTCCAGACGGGCCTTGACGGAGGTATCTAACACTTCGTCCCCAACGACCACGCGCACGCCACCAATCAGTGACGCATCGACCTCAACGCTGACGTTGAGTTTGCGGCCAAAACGCTTTTCCAGTGTTCCAGACAGATCAGCCAAAGCGGCTGCATCAATGGGGAAAGCACTGTGAACAATCGCATCGGCGGTGCCACCTTGTGCATTTTTAAGTGCGCGAAATTGGCTGGCAATTTCGGGCAATGCACTAAGACGGCGGTTTTCAATGGCCAAACGCAAGAAGTTTTGACCTGCTGCTGGCAACGCGGTTTTCACGACACCAGAAATCAGATCGAACACTTGCGCGTCGGTCACCTTGGGGTTTTCAGAGAATTGCAACAGTTGCGAGTTGCTCGCAACTGCGGCAAGCTCGTCGAGCCAAGCTGCAGTACCCGCAAGGTCGGCCGATTGCGCTTTGAAAAGCGCATCAGCGTAAGGGCGGGCGATGGTTGCAAGTTCTGCCATGGTCTTCTCGGACTGATAAAAAATTACAGCTCGGTCTTCAGACGGTTCAACAGATCAGCATGAACACCCGCATTGACTTCCTTGCGGAGAATCTGCTCGGCGCCCTTCACAGCCAATGCCGCAACTTGCTCGCGCAAAGTTTCACGGGCATTCACCGTTTGTTGCTCTGCTTCAGCTTTCGCTGCAGCAATGATCTTGTTGCCTTCTTCAGTGGCACGGGCTTTGGCTTCTTCGATGATCGTCAAAGCACGGCGCTCGGCGTCAGCCAAGCGAGAAGCCGTTTCGTTGCGTGAGGTGGCCAATTCAGCTTCCACGCGCTGGTTTGCAGCAGCGAGTTCTGATTTGGCTTTGTCAGCAGCGGCGAGGCCGTCGGCGATTTTTTGAGCTCGTTCATCCAATGCGGCTGCAAGGGGTGGCCACACGAATTTCATCGTGAACCAAACCAGAATTGCAAAAACAATGGCTTGAACAAACAGGGTTGCATTGATACTCACGGCAACACCTTTCTTTTGGTTGTTGCAGGAATTACTTCAGAACAAACGGATTCGCGAAAGCGAACATCATGGCGATACCAACGCCAATCAGGAAAGCCGCGTCGATCAAACCAGCCAACAAGAACATTTTGGTTTGAAGTTCGTTCATCAACTCAGGTTGACGAGCAGCTGCTTCGAGGTATTTGCTGCCCATGATGCCGATACCGATACAAGCGCCAATCGCGCCCATGCCGATGATGAGACCAGCTGCCAAAGCGACGTAACCGAGAACGTGTTCCATTTAATTGCTCCTATGGATGATGATGGAAAGGTTGAGAAAAACTAAACTAAATTGTGACGCTTAGTGAGCGTCGTGCGCTTGACCGATGTAGACCAAAGTCAACATCATGAAAATGAAAGCTTGCAAAGCCACGATCAAGATATGGAAGATGGCCCAAATGGAGCCAGCGATCACGTGACCGATAGGCATCAAGATGCCAGTCAATGACATGGCGGCTGTACCACCCATCAAAGCGATCAACATGAAAATCAGTTCGCCGGCATACATGTTGCCGAACAGTCGCATGCCGTGAGACACGGTTTTGGCGACGAATTCAATCATTTGGAACACAAAGTTGAAGGGCCACAAAATGGGGTGCGCACCAAAGGGCGCTGTGGTCAACTCATGGAACCAACCGCCCAAGCCCTTGATTTTGATGTTGTAGTAAATACAAATCAGCAAAACCGACACAGACATGCCCAAAGTGCTGGACAAATCGGCAGTAGGCACAACGCGGAAATAATGAATGCTGTGGTCAACGCCAGTCCACTCGAACACTTTGTGGAACAAGTCAACAGGCAAGAAGTCCATTGAGTTGAGCAAGAAGATCCAGACAAAAACGGTCAGGGCCAAAGGGGATACCAATTTGCGGCTTTGCGCGTTGTGGATGATGCCCTTAGCTTGGGAGTCGACCATTTCGAACAAAATCTCAACAGCAGCCTGGAAACGACCAGGAACGCCAGAAGTGGCCTTGCTGGCAGCCTTCCAAAGCAAAAAGCTGCCCAAAACACCCAACAAAATACCCCAGAAGATGGAGTCGATGTTGAAGACTGAAAAGTCAATCACACCTGCCATCGGCTTGTTTTGCAGATGGGTCAGGTGGTGGCCAATGTATTCACCGGCGCTGGGAGCGTTTGCAGCTGACATTCTCTAGGCTCTTTAAAAATTTACTTTAACTTTTCAACTTGGGCACAACTTAGACAACTGGGTGAAACACTTTGCGCCAGGCAAACACCACCCAATAAACCTTCATCGTCACCACCAGGCCCACCAACATGGCAGGCCAACTCAAATCTTTGACCAGCCAGACCGCCGCATAAAGCATGGCGATCGTGAGACCAATCTTGACCAATTCCCACAGCAAAAACCCAAAAACCGCAGTTCCTGAATTCACGGTGGTGGCTTTGCTGGTTAAACCCCGCGCGAACAACGCTGCTGGGACCACCACCGCCAAACCCCCGTAAGCTGCTGACCATGCTGCCGAAACCCGCCCCGTGAAGAGCCAAGTTAGAGCCGCAACGGCCGAACCCACCACTATTTGCGCCAGAACCACACGCCAAATAGAGAGTAGCGGTTGCTGAAGGCGCAATTCCTGCACTTCTTCAGCGGTAAGCGGCTTGAAGTCTTGGGTGTCCGCATTGTCATACGCATCGTATGAACTTGGGGCACCAAGGACTTGGCCGTTGTCGCGCGCTGTCTTCATTGGGCAAATCTTGTGGCGGGATTGTCTGTCTGTATGTTTACACACAGGTTACAGAAATATCCCAAGGTTCCGCAAAGCTCACGATTATAGGTGAAAACCCATATGGCTAAAAAAGGCCACAATGGAAGTTGGCAAATTCTTCTCAATTGCGCTCCAACCGGGATTCCTTTCATGTACGAACTCATTAAATTTAGCCACCTGGCCGCAGGTGTTGTTTGGCTTGGCGGCATGGCCGCCATGATTTGGGCCGTGCGACCTGCAGCCATTGCGATGTTCGAACCACCATTGCGTTTGCCGTTTCTGGCAATGGCCATGGGTCGGTTTTTCAATGTGGTGGCCGCTTGCGTCTTCATTTTGATTTTGACGGGAAGTGCCATGTTGGTTGGGGTTGACATGAAACTGGCGCCCAAGGGTTGGCATGCCATGTTGGGCATCGGCACCCTCATGTGCCTCATCTTTGGGCACATTTATGCCGTGCCTTTTCGGAAAATGAAATTGGCCCTGGCGCAAGAGGACCTGCCTTCGGCGGCGTCACAATTGGCCAAAATACACCCCCTGATGATTTTGAATTTCGCACTTGGCTGGCTGGCCGTAGGTGCCGTGGTCATTTGGCGATAAACGTTTTTTACAATCCAATCCTATGAGCGCATCTCTTACGCCCCCCTTCAAAGAAGATCCACGCAAGGAGTCGCTGATCGAGTACCCCTGCGACTTTCCCATCAAGGTCATGGGCGCTCGCGTTGATGGGTTTGCAGAAGCCATGGCGCAAGTAGCTCAGCAATTTGACCCCAGCTTCAACCCTGCCACCATCGAAATGCGGCCCAGCAAAGCGGGCAACTACCTGAGCGTGACTTTGACCATCAGGGCCACCAGCCGAGAACAACTCGACAACATGTACCGCGCCTTGACCAGCCACCCCATGGTCAAGGTGGCACTTTAAAGCCTGAGTCGTCAAGCAAGATGTTGGTCAAACGTTCAGGGCTGGTCGCTTATTTAGAGGCCTACCAGGCCATGCAAGATTTCACAGCGCAAAGAAGCTCAGAGACTGCCGATGAGCTCTGGCTTTGCGAGCACCCGCCCGTCTTCACACAAGGTTTGGCCGGCTTGGCAGGTCATGTGCTGCATGCGGGCGACATCCCTGTCATTGCCACCAACCGCGGTGGCCAAGTCACGTATCACGGCCCAGGCCAGGTCATGGCCTATCCCATGGTCAACTTACAACGCGCCGGCTACTTCGTCAAAGAATATGTGTACCGCCTTGAAGAGGCCGTCATTCGAACCTTGGCGCATTTCGGCGTCACGGGTCACCGAGTGGCCAACGCACCCGGCATTTACGTTCGCTTGGCAGATCCTTTTGCGCACACCGCACTCACAGGACCTGCCAACCCAGGCGACCCCTTCAAAGGCCTTGGAAAAATCAGCGCCTTGGGCATCAAAGTCAGTCGACAATGCACCTACCACGGGCTGGCCTTGAACGTGAGAATGGACCTCGAACCCTTCCAACGCATCAATCCTTGCGGCTATGCTGGATTGCAAACCGTGGACCTTTTTACAATGGGGGTGAATACAACTTGGGAAGAAGCGGCTGATGTGTTGGCGTTCAAACTCACGCCCCTGCTATCGCCCTGAGCCGACGACAACCGAGCCCACGACACTGAAAGAATGTGATGACCAAAGATACCGACGCCGCACGCAACGTTGTGCGTGAGGCGCAAACTGTCGAAAACTACGACGCCACAGCCAAGCAAAAAGCGGCGGCCAAGCTGTCTCGCATTCCCATCAAAGTTGAACCCGGTGAGGTGCTGAAAAAACCAGATTGGATTCGCGTCAAAGCAGGTTCACCCACCACACGTTTTTACGAAATCAAAGACATCCTTCGCAAAAACAAATTGGTCACGGTCTGTGAAGAAGCCAGTTGCCCGAACATCGGCGAATGCTTTGGCAAGGGCACGGCCACCTTCATGATCATGGGCGACAAATGCACGCGCCGCTGCCCCTTCTGCGATGTGGGCCATGGCCGCCCCGATCCGCTGGATGTGAACGAGCCCGCCAACTTGGCGCGCACCATTGCAGATTTGAAACTCAGCTATGTGGTGATCACCAGTGTGGACCGCGACGATCTGCGCGATGGCGGTGCCGGACACTTTGTCGATTGCATCCGCGAAACGCGCGCGCTGTCACCACTCACACAAATTGAAGTCCTGGTGCCCGACTTCCGCGGCCGTGACGATCGCGCTTTGGAAATTTTGAAAGCCGCTCCGCCCGATGTGATGAACCACAACTTGGAAACCGTGCCACGCTTGTACAAAGAAGTACGCCCCGGCTCTGACTATCAGTTTTCACTGCAACTCTTGAAAAAGTTCAAAGCGCTCTTCCCCAACGTGCCAACCAAATCTGGTTTGATGGTGGGCTTGGGCGAAACCGATGAAGAAATTTTGGCCGTGATGCGCGAGATGCGCGAGCACAACATTGAAATGCTCACCTTAGGTCAGTACTTGGCACCGTCCAACAGCCACTTGCCCGTGAAGCGTTACGTTCATCCTGACACCTTCAAGATGTTTGAAGAGAAAGCCTATGAGATGGGCTTCAAGCATGCCGCCGTGGGCGCCATGGTGCGGTCAAGTTATCACGCCGACCAACAGGCGCATGGTGCGAGCTTGTCGCGTTGAAAACATCTGTTCGTGCAACTTGGCTAGCGCTAGGCGCTATTGCCTTGTGGGCTACCCTGGCCCCTGTCGGCGTTCGCTTGTCACACTTACCGCCCTTTCTCACGGCGGGCTGCGCCTTGCTCATCGGCAGTTTGGTGGCGCTGCCTTGGTCAGGTTTTAAATGGCGCTTGGCCATCGTGCCCACCTCAAGCTTGCTCCTTGGCGTTTACGGTTTGTTTGGCTATCACTTTTTATTGTTCGTTGCATTTCGCACAGCGCCTGCAATTCAAGCCAACTTGGTCAACTACCTGTGGCCTTTGCTCATCGTGGTTCTGGCGCCGCTCTTCAACAAACACACTCAACTCAAACTGCGACAAGTGATCGCTGCGCTTGCCGGATTTGCTGGTGCAGCCTTGGTCATGACAGGCGGCAAAGCCATCAGCGCTGATTTCGATGTGGGCTATTTGGCGGCCTTGGCGTCTGCCTTCATTTGGGCTACCTACTCACTCATGACTCAACGTGTGAAAGCTTTCCACACAGCCGCCATCGGTACCTTCGGCTTGGTGTCCGGCTTGTTGTCACTGGTTTGCCATGCGGCACTCGAGACGCCCGTGACTTTGAGCACACAAGATGCAGGCCTTTTGGTTTGGATGGGACTTGGCCCTCTGGGTTTGGCGTTTTACCTGTGGGATGCCGCGCTGAAAAATGGCAATGCGCAGCACATTGGATTGCTCAGCTTCATCACACCTTTGGGCTCCACGGTCTTGTTACTGATAGACCGCCAAGAGGCGCTGACACCAGTGGTGGCCTTGGCGGGCTTGTTGATTGTGGGCGGTGCTTGGTTGGGTCGCAACACAGGGCCACAGGAAGCAGCCAACGATCCAAAGTTTGAAAGCTTGGGCTGAAACTTCAAGCTGAAAGCTTGGTTTGAAAACTGCGCGTCAAGTTAACAAACTGGCGGGATCTTCGGATGCCAACACTTGCTGTGCCAGTGCTTTGAGTTTCTCGGTGTCTGCGCGCAATATTTGTTGCTTGACCAGCAGCACTTGAGAAGGGTGCATCGAAAAACTGCGCAAGCCCATGCCCAGCAAGAGGCGCGTCAAATTCACATCCCCCGCCATCTCACCGCACACCGACACACTTTTGCCTTGCGCTGCACCTTCGGCAATGGTGTCGGCCACCAAACGCAACACGGCTGGGTGCAATGGGTCGTACAAATGCGCCACGCTTTCATCGGCGCGGTCAATCGCCAAGGTGTATTGAATCAAGTCATTGGTGCCAATGGACAAGAAATCAAAATGCTTTAAGAACAACTTCAAGGACAAAGCGGCCGCCGGAATTTCGATCATCGCGCCCAAGCGCACATGGCCATAAGCAACGCCGCGCGCATCCAAATCAAGTTGCGCTTGCTTGACGAGTGCCATGGTCTGGTGAATTTCACTGGCATGCGCCAGCATGGGCACCAGCAAATTGACTTTGCCCAAAGCGGCTGCGCGCAAAATGGCGCGCAGCTGCGTTAAAAACATTTCAGGATCGGCCAAGCTCCAACGAATGGCGCGCAAACCCAATGCCGGGTTCAAATGCGCTGCGTCATGCCTTGCTTCGTCCAGGGGTTTATCGGCACCCACGTCCACCGTTCGAATGGTGACTGGCAAGCCTTGCATGCCTTCCACGGCTCGTCGGTATTGTTGAAACTGCTCTTCTTCACCTGGCAAATCACCTTGCCGGCCCATGAACAAAAACTCGCTTCTAAAAAGACCGACACCCACAGCGCCCACTCTGATCGCGGTGTCGGCGTCTTCTGGCATTTCAATATTGGCCAGCAATTCAATTTTTTGACCGTCCAAGGTCACGGCGGGAGTGTGACGCAATCGGGTGAGGCGCTCGCGTTCTAGATCGCCTTGACGTTGCTTGAAACCGTACTCCGCCAAGATGATGGGAGAGGGGTCCACAATGACCACGCCCATGTCGCCATCGATGATGATCCAATCGTCTTGTCGAATGAGTTGGCTGGCACTGCGTGCACCCACTACCGCCGGGATGTCGAGGCTGCGCGCCACGATGGCGGTGTGTGAGGTTTTACCGCCCACATCCGTCACAAAACCCGTGAACACACTCTGTTTGAACTGAAGCATGTCGGCTGGCGACAAGTCGTGTGCCACCAACACCAAGGGGACATCCATGGTGTCACCCAACTGCAACTCTTGCTGCGGCCTTGCCTGAGGTTTGGTTCTGACAACAGGCGATGTTCCGCCTTTGAGGAAATGTAAGACGCGTTCCGTGACTTGTTCGAGGTCTGATTTGCGCTCGCGCAAATAAGCATCTTCCATTTCATCGAACTGGCGGCCAATCACTTCCATTTGGCTGGTGACAGCCCATTCCGCGTTGTACAGCCGGTTCTCAATCCAGTGCCTCACGCCCAAGGACAAACTCTCGTCCTCTAACAACATCAAGTGCACATCGAGCAAGGCGCCCAGCTCTGGCGGCGCATCGTCGGTTAAATCTTTTTGCAGACGCTTGAGTTCTTCGACCACCGCATCGCGCGCTTGACGCAAACGGTCAATTTCAGCTTCAACTTGCGAGGGTTGAATGAAATAGTGGGCAACGTCGACGCGGCTGGAAGCCACCAGCACCGCACGCCCAATGGCAATGCCTCTGGCAACCGCCAAGCCATGAATGCTGAAGGTCATTCACCCTCACCAAATTTATCGGCAATCAAGGCCAGCATCGCATCGAGCGCCTCTTGGGCTTGCTCGCCATCGGTGTCAATCACCACTTCGCTGCCAATGCCTGCGGCCAGCATCATCACGCCCATGATGCTCTTGGCATTGACGCGGCGCTCGCCTTTGGCAATCCAAACTTCACATGGAAAACTACCCGCCAACTTGGTCAGCTTGGCAGAAGCTCGGGCATGCAAGCCCAACTTATTGCTGATGGTCGTCGTAGCTTGGGGCATGTCGTGGTCCTGATTGATTTTGAGGGGCAGTGCAACCTACGGGAATGATGCCTTGCGCGCCACCGGCCTGCGCGCGCGTTGCCAAAGCATCTAATGATTCATGTCGATAACAGACGCTGCGCAACAGCATCGGCAAATTCACGCCAGCCAGCAAACGCGTGTCGATGCCGTCATTGAGTTTTTGCGCCACATTGGAAGGCGTCGCACCAAAGACGTCACTCAACATCAAAACTTCGGTGGTGTTGAGCTTTGACAGGGCAGCTTTGGCCAAAAGCAAGCTCTCATCAGGGCTTGCATTGGGCAAGATGTCCAGCGCCTGTACACCCAGCGCACACTCTGGGTAAACATGC
The DNA here is from genome assembly GCF_003063605.1 of Limnohabitans sp. Hippo4. Lineage (NCBI taxonomy): Bacteria > Pseudomonadati > Pseudomonadota > Betaproteobacteria > Burkholderiales > Comamonadaceae > Limnohabitans > Limnohabitans sp. Hippo4. The sequence goes on from NZ_NESE01000006.1 coordinate 96,642, forward strand.
AAAGCGCAATCGCGCAAGGCCGAAGCCAAAGGCGCATGGGCGATGATGAGAATTCCAATCATGCTGAATTATCGCGGTTTGCCCAGTGAAAATAAACATAGGACAAAACCGCACATAAACCAAACACAGTAAAAGCGGCCTGGAAAGCCAAAACAGGTGGCCAGCCCAGTGACTTGAAGAAGTCAATGCCAAAACCAATGCCCCACTGCACCACAAAGACCCCTACGAAAATGACCAAGTTGTAGGCCGAGAGTGCACGGCCCGCCAAATGCGACGGAAAGGCCATGCCGACGGCAGGCTGCGCCAAAGCCACAAAAGTACTGGTCACACAAAACAAGGCCAGGGCTGCTGCAGAAGCGCCACCCAGATCTGGACCGAACCAAATCACACCGAACAGCACCGCAAAACTGAGCGGCTGACCCCATGCAATCAATTTGTTGGCGCTGATACCGCGCTTGGCCAAGCGCGGCGTGATCAGGCCCCAGATCCAGAAAGTCACCAGCATGCTCAAGTTGATGGCAAACAATCCAGTCGCTGCGGCAAGCGGTGTGTAGCCGCCCACCACCGTCATCCAAGGACCTGCCCACAGGGTTTGAACCGCCAACATGCCCGCATAACAAAAGAACCCCACAGGCGCCATGCGCCAAAAATAGGCGTTGCGCCAAACAGGTCCATAGCCGGTCTCTTCTGTTGCAGTTGGGTCTTGCGATGCCTTTTGCGTTTCCCAAACAGGTACCACCTTGTAAATGAGAACCATGGCCAGCACCACCAAGACTGCCAAGCCTGCAAAGATTGCGCGCCACCCTGTGACGGGCATCAACCACTGCACAGGCAAGGTGGATGACAACATGCCCAAAGAGCCTGTCATCAACATCCATGAGTTGGCCCGCAACTGAGAACCCGCATCCATCCACCTGCGGTAACCTGTCAAAGGCGCCATCAAACAAGCACTGACGCCCACACCACACAAAAAGCGCGCCAACCACAGACCCACAAAACTTTGTGCCATGGCAAATGCGGCGCAACCTAATACCGCCACGATCAAGAAACACAAAATGACAGTTTTAGGGCCGTACCGGTCCAACCACTTGCCCAAGGGCAACTGCGTTGCCGAAAAGCCTAAAAAATAACCACCGGCCAACAGACCCAAGTCTTGGGCGGACAATGACAACTCTTGCGTCAGGGCTGGCGACAAGGTCGCCGTGATGGCGCGCATCAAGGTGGACAAAAAATACGCAAATGCAAAGACCAAGAAGACCCCCACCATTTGTCGCTGCGCCAGCATGGGGCTTGGGGTTTGACGCTCGGTCATGACACGCTTTCAAAAAATTCTTGCATGTGCCCATTATCGGTGCATGCATGCATGCAAATTTTTCGCGACAATGACGCCATGAATTCACTTGACGGCATCCGCATTCTCGACCTGTCCCGCGTGCTCGCGGGCCCCTGGTGTACCCAAACTTTGGCCGACCTTGGCGCCGACGTGATCAAAATTGAGCGCCCAGGCGCCGGTGACGACACGCGCAGTTGGGGCCCACCTTTTCTCAAAGACGCCGATGGCAAAGACACGCCCGAAGCCGCATATTATTTAGGAACTAACAGAAATAAGCGCTCACTGACTTGTGATATTGCCCAAGCCGATGGGCAAGCGCTCATCCGCGAATTGGTCACCCACTGCGATGTCTTCATTGAAAACTTCAAAGTGGGCGACATGGCCCGCTATGGTTTGGACTACGAGAGTTTGAAGGTCCTCAATCCCAAGTTGGTTTACTGCAGCGTCACCGGATTTGGACAGACCGGGCCCTACCGCGAGCGGGCTGGATACGACTATGCAGTTCAAGGCATCGGGGGCTTGATGAGCGTCACGGGCGAGCGAGATGACCTGGGGGGTGGCCCCCAAAAAGTAGGTGTCGCTGTGGCCGACTTGTTCACAGGCATGTACGCGACTGTTGGCATTCTGGCCGCGCTCAGGCACGCCGAAAAAACCGGCGAAGGTCAGTACGTGGACATGGCCTTGCTCGATACCCAAGTGGCCATGTTGGCCAATTTAGGTGCCAATTATTTGGTCAGCGGCAAGACCCCTGGTCGCGCAGGCAACGCACACCAAAACATCGTGCCTTATCAAGTATTTGAAGTAAAGGCACCCACACACGCAGCAGCAGGCAGCCGCGACCATTTGATTCTGGCTGTGGGCAATGATGGCCAATATGCCAAATTCTGTGATATGGCAGGCCACCCCGAATTGGCCAGCGATGTGCGTTTTGCCAAGAACACCGATCGGGTCAAAAACCGCGCCATCTTGGTTCCCCTGCTTGAACAGATCATGTTGACCCGCACCAAAGCCGACTGGCTGTCTGCGCTCGAGGCAGCCAAGGTGCCCTGTGGTGCCATCAACAATTTATCGGAGGTGTTCGCCGACCCTCAAGTGGCTGCGCGCAACATGGTGAGTACTTGGCAGCACCCTCATCAAAAGGATTTGAAATTGGTGGCCAGCCCACTCAAGCTCAGCCGAACGCCCGTCCGGCAAGACCATGTGCCACCCCAGCTGGGACAGCACACCTCGCAATTGCTGGAAGAAGTTTTGGGTTACAGCTCAGCGCAAATTGAACAACTGAAAAACAAAGGTGTGATCTGATGGCCCAGTATTTATTGGTTCATGGCGCTTGGCATGGTGCTTGGTGCTGGCGCCATGTCACAGAAGCTTTGATCCGTGCAGGTCACAGCGCACACGCCATCACCCTCACGGGCTTGGGTGAACGCTCCCACCTTTTGCACCGTGGCATTGATTTGGAAACGCACATCCAAGATGTTTTACAGGCCCTAGACGCCGAAGAAATGAACGATGCCATTTTGGTCGTTCACTCCTATGCAGGCATGTTGGGCACCGCTGTGGCCGATCGGCGAGCGCATCGTCTGAAGCACTTGGTTTACTTGGATGCTGTGGTTCCCAAGCCCGGCGAAACTTGGAGCAGCACCCATGCCAGCGCCACACAAAAAGCCAGAATTGAAGCAGCCGCAGAGAGCATCGACAACAGCTTCCCACCACCCGATGCTTCTGTGTTTGGCCTCAGCGCGGATGACTATGAATGGGTGCAACGTCGACAAACACCTCACCCAGGTGGCACTTACCAACACGTTTTGAATTTCGATCCTGCACGTGTTGCAAGTGTTCCCAGAACGTTCATCAATTGCACCGTGCCACCCTTGGCAACCATTGATGCCGTGCGACGTCGCGTGGTCGATCCCCTGTTTTGGGATGGCCAGTGGCTGCCCAACTCTCAAGTGGTTGAAATAAAAACGGGGCACGATCCCATGATCAGTGCCCCGCAAGAGTTGACAGCGCTGCTACTTCGCTGCGCCAATCAAAGCTGAAGATTCAAGCGTCAGTCTTTTCGGAAGTTGTCGTGGCAACCTTTGCAAGTTGCTGCAGCAGGACCAAAGGCTGTTTTCAAGGCATCGGCGTTACCGGTTTTGGCGGCGGCAGCCACCTTGGTCAGCTCAGCTTGCATCTTGTCCGCAGCTTCTTTGAACTTGGCGCTGTCTTTCCAAATTTCTGGCTTGGCGCGCGTCTCACCTTTGTCGCTGCCTTCTGGGAAAGCAGCCCAAGGCAACTTGGACATGGCAGCCGCAATGTCGGCATTTTCGGCAGCGGCTTTGGCGTCGTAAGGCACTCTGCCTGCGGCCATGGCACCGACACGGCCGAAATGAGCGCCCATGACGGTGAAGGATGCTTTGCGATATTTGATGGCGTCTTCAGGTTTCGCAAATTGAGCGGCGGCTGGCAAAGCCAACATGAGGGCCAGCAATGCCGAAGCAGCAGTGACAAGTTTTTTCATAAGTATTCCATTGAAGGTGAGGGTGCTTTACAGTTTCGCATGTTTTTGAATTTTCTGCAGATCGCGCAAAGCCCATGAAAGTATCACCATGAATGCCATCCGAGTTTGGGATTTGCCCACCCGCCTTTTCCACTGGACCCTCGCATTGTTGGTCCTTGTGTTGGTCATCACCGGCAACGTCGGGGGCAATGCCATGGTCTGGCACTTTCGCTGTGGCTATGCCGTTTTAAGTCTGTTGTTGTTCAGATTGCTCTGGGGCTTTGTGGGCGGCCATTGGTCTAGATGGCGACAGTTGTCGTGCACGCCCTCAGCATTGCGCCAGTATTTTTCTGCGCAGAGCAGCCAACAACGCTACCTGGGACACAACCCCATAGGCTCACTTTCTGTCATCGCCTTGATGAGCTTGCTCTTGCTGCAAGTCGCAACAGGCTTGTTCAGTGATGATGAAATTGCAAATGCCGGACCCTTGACCGTTTGGGTGTCTGAAAGCATTGTGTCCATGACCACCCAATGGCACAAAGGCTTTGGCAAGGGTTTGGTCCTGTTGTTGATCGCCATCCACGTGGGTGCCATTCTTTGGTACTTCGTCAAAAAGAAAGAAAACCTCAGCCGTGCCATGCTGTGGGGCGACAAATCATCGGAGTCACCGGCCACTGCTTCGTTGGATCGACCCCTCGATTGGCTCAAAGCGTTGCTCTGCCTTGCACTGGTTGCAGCCTTGGTATTTGTCCTGATCAACGCAGTGCCCTCCAGCCTGTAGGACTGGGCATTTCAACGCTACACTTGAATTTCGTTACGCACCGAACTCACTTGTCAGAACTTCCTTCACCCGCCGTTGCGATTGTTTCGCCTCAGACTCTTGAAGAGATGGCCACTGTTCGGCACATCTTTACGGAGTATGCACAGTCACTCAATGTGGATTTGTGTTTTCAAGACTTCGAAGCCGAACTGCAACAGCTACCAGGCGAGTACGCAGCGCCGCGAGGGGCTTTGCTTTTGGCCATGGTCGATGGCGAAGTGGCGGGGTGCTGCGCATTAAGACCGCTCGATTCGGCCGATTCACCCAATGCGTCTGAAATGAAACGCTTGTATGTACGGCCCGCATTTCGCCGCTTGGGTTTAGGACGCCAACTGGCAGAAGCCATTTTGGATGCAGCGCGTCAATGTGGCTACAGCTGTGTGCTGCTGGACACCTTGGATGAAATGGAAACAGCGCGTGCTTTGTACGAAGACTTGGGATTTGAAGAAATCCCGCCGTACTATCACAACCCATTGCCAGGTGCGCACTATCTCAAAGTGATGCTTTGAGTTGAAGCACACAGCATGCGCCGGCAGGTGCAATGCTGTGTCTTCAGTTGGCCCCTTGTGAGAGCCTGATGCCTGATCGGCAATCAGCCTTTGACTTGAGCCAACAGGGTGTCAGCGTCGCTGACTTCAAATTTGCCTGGGCCTTCAATGTTCAAGCTGGCAACTTTGCCATCTTTGACCAACATGGAATAACGGTTGCTGCGCAGGCCCATGCCGCGCGCTGTCAGGTCCAAGGTCAGGCCAGTGGCTTTGGTGAAGTCTGCACTGCCGTCGCCCATCATGCGCACTTTGCCTGTGCTCTTGAGCTCACGTCCCCATGCGCCCATGACAAAAGCATCGTTCACGCTGACACACCAAATTTCATCAACGCCTGCGGCCTTCAAGGCATCGTATTGCGCCACATAACCGGGGACGTGTTTGGCAGAGCAGGTGGGCGTGAAAGCGCCTGGCAATGCGAACAAGGCAATGGTTTTACCATCAGATGCTTTTGCCACATCGACGGGGTTGGGGCCAATGCTGCAACCGTTGCCTTCAACTTCAACAAATTCTGTCAATGTCACTGCAGGAAGTGTGTCGCCAACTTTGATCATGGTGTGTCCTTTAATCTTGGATGAGTGAATGGGTGTGAGTGTCTATTCGTAAGAGCAGAAATATATTCAGACGAAAAAAAAACGACCCACAATTGTGAGTCGTTTTTTGAAGGTTTGCTGAGAATAAGCAGATTAAGCTTAAACCGCTGCAGCCTTTTCAACCAAACGGGTTGCAACCCAGTTTTTGGTTTTGGAAATTGGCTTGCTCTCGGTGATCTCGATCACGTCGCCCAAACCGAATTGTCCAGATTCGTCATGTGCGTGGTACTTGCTTGATTTGGCAACAATCTTGCCGTACAAAGCATGCTTCACGCGACGCTCCACCAACACCGTTACGGTTTTGGCGCGTTTGTCGCTGACCACCTTGCCGATCAAGGTGCGCTTGAGGGATGTTTTAGCTTCCGTCATGGTCACTCCTTATTTGGCGGCTTGCTTTTCAGCAAGGATGGTTTTGGCACGAGCGATGCTGCGGCGAGTTTCGCGCAGTTGGTTCGTGTTGCCGAGTTGCTGAGTGGCTTTTTGCATGCGCAAGTTGAAATGGGCCTTTTGCAAGTCCTTGATTTCTTTTGCCAGTCCAGCTTCGTCTTGGGTGCGCAGTTCAGTTGTGTTCATTGTGAGTTCTCCTGAATTACTGGCCAATCATGCGAGCGACAAACGTCGTGCGCAAGGGCAGTTTGGCTGCGGCCAATTTAAACGCTTCACGGGCCAATTGCTCTGGCACGCCAACGATTTCATACAACACCTTACCGGGCTGAATTTCAGCCACGTAGTACTCGGGGTTGCCCTTACCGTTACCCATACGAACCTCTGCAGGTTTTGTAGAGATTGGCTTGTCGGGGAACACACGAATCCAGATACGGCCGCCACGCTTCACGTGACGTGAAATTGCACGACGTGCAGCTTCGATCTGACGGGCCGTCAAACGGCCGCGGTCGGTGGACTTCAAACCGAAATCACCAAACGCAACCGTGTTGCCACGGGTTGCGACGCCGGTGTTGCGGCCCTTTTGTTCCTTACGGAACTTTCTGCGAGCGGGTTGCAGCATGTTTACTCTCCTTTGGCACCGTCAGCTGCTGCAGCTGGCGCGGCTACTTTACGTACGCGCTTAACGGTGGGTTTGACATCACCACCAGCTTCGGCGGGCTTGTCGCTGCCGTCAACTGGTGCTGTGTTGGTACCGCCAGCACGACGGGGCGCACCGCGAGCAGGCCGGTCACCCGGACGTGCATCACGACGCGGGCCACGTGGGCGACGCTCTTCTTCTTGACGGGGTTCAGCCAAAGCGGGTGCATCGTTGCGACCCAGGTTGTCACCCTTGTAGACCCAGACCTTCACGCCGATCACACCGTAGGTGGTCTTAGCTTCAGAAGTGCCGTAGTCAATGTCAGCGCGCAGAGTGTGCAAAGGCACGCGGCCTTCACGGTACCACTCAGTACGTGCGATCTCGATACCGTTCAAACGGCCAGCAGACATGATCTTGATGCCCAGAGCACCCAGACGCATGGCGTTTTGCATGGCGCGCTTCATGGCGCGGCGGAACATGATCCGCTTTTCGAGCTGTTGTGTGATGCTGTCAGCAATCAGTTGCGCATCGATTTCGGGCTTGCGCACTTCTTCGATGTTCACTGCGACTGGCACGCCCAAACGAGCTGCGAGTTCTTTTTTCAAGCTCTCGATGTCTTCGCCTTTTTTGCCGATCACAACACCAGGACGAGCCGAGAAAATTGTGATGCGTGCGTTTTTAGCTGGACGCTCGATGAGGACGCGTGCAACCGCAGCGTTCTTTAACTTGGCCTTGAGGTATTCACGAACCTTGATGTCTTCGGCCAACATGCCGGCGAAATCACGGTTGCTTGCGTACCAACGGCTTGCCCAATTGCGGCTGACCGCAAGGCGGAAGCCGGTAGGATGGATTTTTTGTCCCATATTCTTCCTAGGCCTTTCAGTTGCCAACCGTCACATACACGTGGCATGTGGGCTTGCTGATACGGTTGCCACGGCCTTTGGCGCGGGCGGTGAAACGCTTGAGTGTGGCGCCTTGTTCGACGTAGATGGTTTTCACCTTCAACTCGTCGATATCAGCACCGTCGTTGTGTTCAGCGTTGGCGATAGCGGACTCCAAAACCTTCTTCACGATGCCAGCAGCTTTTTTCTGCGTGAATGTGAGGATGTTCAAAGCTTGATCCACTTTTTTGCCGCGAATCAAATCGGCGACCAGGCGGCCTTTATCGACCGACAAACGGACGCCCCTGAGGACTGCACGTGTTTCCATGGTCTTTCCTTATTTCTTCTGGACTTTTTTGTCCGCTGGATGACCCTTGAATGTCCGGGTCAAAGCGAATTCACCCAGCTTGTGGCCAACCATTTGGTCAGTCACATAAACAGGCACGTGTTGTTTGCCGTTGTGCACAGCAATGGTCAAACCGATGAAATCGGGCAAGACCATAGAACGACGTGACCATGTTTTGATGGGCTTCTTGTCTTTCGTTGCAACGGCTTTTTCAACCTTGACAACGAGGTGATGGTCAACAAATGGACCTTTTTTAAGTGAGCGAGTCATTGGCTACCCTTTACTTCTTGCGACGCGACACGATCATGACCTGCGTGCGCTTGTTGTTACGGGTACGGTAGCCCTTAGTCAGGTTACCCCATGGGTCAACTGCATGACGGCCTTCACCGGTACGACCTTCGCCACCACCGTGTGGGTGGTCAACAGGGTTCATTGCCACACCGCGGACGGTAGGACGAATACCCATCCAACGCTTCACACCGGCTTTGCCCAACTGGCGCAAGCTGTGTTCTTCGTTGGCGACTTCACCAATCGTTGCACGGCAATCGATGTGAATCTTGCGAACTTCACCGGAACGCATACGCACTTGAGCGTAGATGCCTTCGCGGGCCAACAATGTGGCAGAAGTACCAGCAGAGCGAGCGATTTGAGCGCCGGCACCTGGTTTCAATTCGATGCAGTGAATGGTTGAACCCACTGGAATGTTGCGGATGGGCAATGTATTGCCTGCACGGATCGGGGCTTCCGAACCGGACAACAATGTTGCGCCAACTTCCAAACCACGGGGTGCAATGATGTAACGACGCTCACCATCTGCATAGCAGACCAACGCAATGTGCGCTGTACGGTTTGGATCGTACTCAATGCGTTCCACTTTGGCTGGAATTGCATCTTTGTTACGTTTGAAGTCAACAACACGGTAGTGATGTTTGTGACCACCACCCTTGTGACGGGTTGTGATGTGACCGTTGTTGTTGCGACCCGATTTTTGATGCTGTGCTTCGAGCAAAGGCGCATAGGCCTCGCCTTTGTACAGGTGATCGCGAGTCACCTTCACCACGCCACGTTGGCCTGGTGAGGTTGGTTTGAGTTTAATGACTGCCATGATTAAGCGGCCTCCCCTGAGAGGTTCAGCTCTTGACCTGGCATCAAGGTGACATAAGCCTTGCGAACGTTGTCGCGACGGCCCACAGTCTTGCCAAAACGCTTGGTCTTGCCTTTGGTGTTCACCACAGACACGCCCTTAACTTCCACCTTGAACATCAACTGCACAGCAGCTTTAATTTCAGGCTTGGTAGCGTCCTGCAGCACTTTGAATGTGACAGCGTTTGATTTTTCTGCAACCATGGTGGCCTTCTCGGACACGATGGGGGCAACCAACACAGCCATCAGACGACCTTCGTCAAACTTTTGTGTGCTCATGCGAACATCTCCTTGAGTTTGTCGACAGCGCCTTTGGTCACGAGCACTTTCTTGAAGTGCACCAAAGACACGGGGTCGGCGTAACGGGGCTCAACAATCAGGACATTGACCAGATTGCGAGAAGCCAAGTACAGGTTTTCATCAACTTCGTCGGCAATGACCAAGACGGAGTCGAGGTTCATGGCTTTCAATTTGGCAGCCAACTGCTTGGTTTTGGGAGACTCAACCTTGAGGGAGTCCACCACAGCCAAGCGGCCTTCGCGAGCCAACTGAGAGAAGATCGAAGCCATACCAGCGCGGTACATCTTCTTGTTGATCTTCTGTGTGAAGTTCTCGTCGGGCATGTTCGGGAAAATACGACCACCGCCGCGCCACAAAGGCGAAGAAGTCATACCAGCACGTGCACGGCCAGTACCTTTTTGTTTAAAGGGCTTCTTGGTTGAGTGGTGAACTTGTTCACGGTCTTTTTGAGCGCGGGTGCCTTGACGGGCATTGGCTTGATAAGCCACCACGATCTGGTGAATCAGGTCTTCGTTGTATTCACGACCGAACACGGTTTCTGGCGCTTCGAATTTAGAAGCGGCTTGACCTTGGTCGTTCAGGAGTTCGAGCTGCATCAGTTCGCTCCTTTAGCTTTGATAGCGGGACGCACAGTCACGAAGCCGCCTTTGGAACCAGGGATTGCACCTTTGATCAGGAGCAAGCCACGGACTTCATCTACGCGCACGACGTCGAGGTTCTGGGTTGTGCATGTGACATCACCAAGGTGACCGGACATGCGCTTACCTGGGAACACGCGACCTGGGTCTTGCGCCATAGAGATCGAGCCTGGCACGTTGTGCGAACGGCTGTTACCGTGCGACGCGCGCTGTGACTTGAAGTTGTGACGCTTGATGGTGCCCGCGAAGCCTTTACCAATGGAAGTGCCTTGCACGTCCACTTTTTGGCCCACAGCAAACACCGTAGCAGGCACAGCAGCGCCAGCGGCGTACTGAGCTGCTGTATCAGCAGTCACTTTGAATTCTTGAATGATTTCACCGGCTTCAACGCCTGCTTTCGCAAGGTGGCCAGCAATTGGCTTGGTCACGCGCGATGCTTTGCGCGAGCCGAACGTTACCTGAAGGGCAACGTAGCCATCGTTCTCTTGGGTTTTCACCTGGGTCACGCGGTTGTTTGAAACATCTACCACTGTGACAGGCACTGCGTCCCCATCATCAGTGAACAGACGCATCATGCCCACCTTGCGGCCCAGCAACCCTAAGGAGTTGCTAAGACTCATGTTTTTTCTCCAAAACTTCCACCCCAGCGACTTCAATTGGCCCCTGGGTTTGACCTAGAAAACTCTAGGCTTGATATGAAAGAAGGTTAATGTAAATCTCAACCCAAAATGGGCTGAGCCTCGAATTATAGCCGCGTGCCATGCAAGATGGCAAGCGTTTTCAAATTCAAGTCTTTTTGGGGCTTTTTCAGACCCCGAAGAGGACGTTGCTCACCTGGTTTTCCGGGCTGGCAACGCCTCAACTGTCTTGTCAATTGCAGTAATTAAAACTAATTATTGCAATTTGATTTCGACGTCCACGCCAGCTGGCAGGTCCAACTTCATCAATGCGTCCACAGTTTTATCTGTAGGGTCAACGATGTCCATCAGACGCTGGTGCGTACGGATTTCGAACTGGTCACGGCTGGTCTTGTTGACGTGTGGTGAACGCAGAATGTCAAAACGCTTCATGCGTGTTGGCAGTGGCACGGGGCCCTTGACAATCGCGCCGGTGCGCTTGGCAGTGTCTACGATCTCAGCAGCAGACTGGTCGATCAATTTGTAGTCAAACGCTTTGAGGCGAATGCGGATTTTTTGTTTAGCTGACATGCGTGTGCTCCAAACTTAGGCTTAATGAATTAAGCGATGATTTTGGCAACAACGCCAGCGCCCACAGTGCGGCCGCCTTCGCGGATCGCAAAACGCAGACCTTCTTCCATGGCGATCGGGTTGATCAACTTCACAGTGATCGACACGTTGTCAC
>NZ_NESE01000007.1:0-69977 GCF_003063605.1 Limnohabitans sp. Hippo4
CCGGCCAGGTGGTGCGGTGCGCGAGGTCCGCAAATTTCCGCAGGAACCCGCAAGAACACGGGGCAACACGCGCGATCGCCCAAGAAAAAACCCCAACTCAGACGAGTTGGGGTTTTGGTATTGGTGGTGGGTGCGGGCCCGGGTTCAATTCCCTGCCAATAGGTGCCTACTAACACCCGTTATGAACCTGCGGAAGGATGCGGAAAGGTACACACACATGTCTCCCGCTCCTTAGTATTTGCACGTGTTCGCATCCTTCCGATCCTGCCTTTCGGGTCAACGACGCATCACGAACCCGGATTCAACCGGGCATTACTTGCAATTGTTGTGCAGCTTCCACTTTTCCTCGTGCCCCATCGCTTTGGCAAAGTCGGGCACCTTGCAACGCTCCACTTCAGCTGGATCAACAGATTCAGCAGGTTGTGTCACTGCCGCAGCAGGCAACTCACTCACTCGCTTCGGGGCTGTGCTGTAAACCCATTGCGCAACGGCGAGCACCGCCATGGCGAAAGCCAAAAAGATCACAGCCTGGATCAGGGACATCTTGGGTATTTGATCAGGCGGGATATCGCAAACGCCCCCGGGGCACAGCTGAGCTTTTTCCTTGTTAAACAGGTTGTAAATCTTGCAGCCGATGCAAATGCCGAACGCCGTTTCGAAGAACAGCAAGAGCAGACAAACCGAGCACACGATCAGGTTGATGGGGCCGATGACGTTATTGAGCACCACCAGATACAGCATGGTCGCTGCCAAAACGAAGCCGATGCTCCAGGCAAAGCGCTTTTGCGGAGCACCGGTCCATTCGGGCAATTGCTTGCGCACCATCCATTCGCCCAAGATCATCACAGGAGCGAAACGTGGGTTGATGAAGATGCGGATCATGAACTCGATCAAAAAACAGACTACGAACACACGGGTCGGCTGGAAATTTCCCATGAGCCAGGCATTCATGAAGCTGATCACAGCCAGAAAAAACAGGATACCCGCAGCAGCACGGACCGCCCGCTCGTTCAGAACAGGGACGGCGTATTCGGGCCGAACTTGGCCAAACTCAAAGATTTTTGATGACATGGATAAACCTCTATAGCCATAGTCTCGTCATTCTGACCATGCAAGCATATGATATTGATCATATGCCACAAGTGGTTTGCCATGCCTTTACCCTTAACCCTTGAACAGTTGCTCCCGCCGCATCTGCTGGCACAGTGCGAGCACCTTTCATGCTCGCAAGAAACAACCCTGTTCCTGACTGGCGCTCGACCCCAGTGGATGTACTTTGTCTTTGAGGGCGAAGTGGTCCTGGAGCGACATGGCCAAAACGGGGAAGTGGCTAATCTCCAGCGCTGTCAGACTGGTTTTGTCGGTGAAGCCAGTCTGACATCCGTCGCATATCACTGTGATGCACGAACGACTGCGCCGTCGAAAATCGTGCGCATCCCTATTCGCGCACTGCGGCAAGCACTCAAGCAGGATCATGGGTTTGCAGAGCGATGGATACAGATGCTCAGCAACGAAGTGCGACGACTGAGACTTCAAAACGAGCGTCTGTCCTTACCCAAGGTTCAGAGCCGAATCCTGCACCTGATAGCGACCGAAGGTCGCGAAGGACGTTACAAACTGGAGTGCTCCCTCAAACAACTGGCCAAGCAACTGGCGGTGACGCATGAGGCGCTGTATCGGTCTCTGGCACTGCTTGAGAAGACAGGGACGATTACTCGGGACGAAATTGAAATCAGTTTGAAGTGAAGACCGATGAATCTGCGACCGGCTTTGCTGAAAGTTTGGCTCGATGTCAGCTTTCCGTCGATTTCGGGCCTTCGCTTGTGTTGACGGATCCTGAATTGCTGCAATTTCGCAGCTTCAACCAAGGAGTCGTCATGACCGAAATCACCTATCTGACCCAGACCCAGTTAGCCGATCGCTGGCAAGTCGCTGAAAGCACGCTTGAGCGCTGGCGCAGTGAAGGCATTGGACCGATCTACATGAAGATGATGGGCCGTGTCCGTTATCGCCTGTCCGATATCACGGACTTCGAGGAGGATGCTCTTCGCGGCAGTACGTCTGAGCGTGCATCGGCACGCAACGACCGGAGGTAACTAGCAACAACCCTCAGGACACTCGCGGAGCCTTACGGGCACCTACGGACACCTGAGGGTTGCCAAGGACAATTACTAACAAATGCGAAATTGGTGGGCCATAACACATAGTTCCACTAACTCGCTCAGTTTTCAGAGGGCTGATTTTGATCAGGTCAGGGATTCGAACCCTCGATTCGACTATCTGACAGAGCAAGCGTAAGCCCATAGCGCTAAGGTAAAAATTTCGTTGTGTTAGCAAAAAGTGACATCTTAAAAAAGCAAGCCGCTTCATTAAACCTGAGGAATTATTTGGATCAAGCACGCCAAGCAGGCAGTCGCCAGTTGTACCAAAGTGCTAGCGCTCGAAGACCAACTGTAACGATAAGGCATCCCAATAATGCTACCCAACCAGGTGTATCTAAGCTCCAAATCGCAACATAAGTCCAACCTCCAGCGAAAGAACACACCGCATAGGGGTGGTGGTCTTTGAAAGCAGTGGGAATTTCATTGCAAACCATATCACGCAGCACACCACCAAAAACACCCGTTATCAGGCCCATTAAAACAGCCACGACAAGCGGCATAAAAGACTGCAAAGCGTGGTGTACACCGGTAGCAGTAAACAGCCCCAAACCCAGAGCGTCAGGCCATAGTATTGTTTTTTCTGTGATTTCAAAATGACGCTGGCGCATAAAGCCCATGGCCAACACGCACAAGGCCAATACTGCCCAAAGCATCTCGGTGTGTTGCACCCAAAAAAAAGGCCTTTGATCCAACAGCAAGTCCCGTAAGGTGCCCCCCCCAAACGCTGCTAGAAATGCCACCACACAGACGCCCACCGCATCAAGCTTTTTGCGTGCTGCTTCCATTAGGCCTGACAAGGCGAAGGCAGCTGTCGCTAAAAGCTCGACCAGAAGGCGAAGGGTATCACCCCAAGATTGAATTGCACTCATAAGGTGTTATGTAGCGAAATCATGCTCGATTCTATTAATTCTTGGTACATAACTGTACAGGCACCCTATAAGCACAAGTTGCCTGCACTTCGACTAAATTGAACAATGTCATAGTCAAAGCGTTGAAATAAATCGATATATGTACGCGATTGAAGAGTTTGAGCAACCCTACCTCAGGCGCTGACTGCCATTGTTGCGAGATTGGGATTGAGTCTTTATTTTTATTCGCCAAATATTAAACGACGCTTATTTCAATGAGCCTTTTAGAAACTTTACTTTAGGACACCCGCAAAGAATGCAGCCAACTCATCGTAACCGTCTAAGGGCAAGACATGCGCCACATATTGATCAGGGCGCACCACAATCATGCAGCCCTTGTCGCGGTTAATGCCGCGCATGTCAAAAATGTCGCCCACGCCTTTGTGATCGACACAGAATACTTTTTCGTGGTCCTGCAGACCGAGTTTGCCGGTCTTGGGCTTGAGCAGCGAAGGCATTTGTTCGTAAGCCAATTGATCAAACGTTTGTTGAAACACGGCTCGGAAATCAATGACCGCATCTACGTCCTCACCTTTGCGGGTGTGCCTGACCACGGGCGACTTGGCACTGGTTTCCAGCCAATCGGCCAGCTTGTGAATGGCCGACCCCGCATTGGAGCTGTCAGCCTTGCCTGCGAACGCATAAATGCGCCAGCGCGCATCGGCCTCAGCCACATGACCAAGCTGCATTTGCTTGGCATCAGACACACGCACCACAGGGGCTGAGTGAAAACGACGACCGATCTCCTCACCTGTGGCCAAAGTTTGGTGTGCGCTGGCGGCAAACAAATACGAGGTGTCGTACTTGACCGCCGTACCCCCTGTGAATTCTAAGTTTTCTTTGAACTGGCGAATGATGCGCGGTTCTTCCGCACCTTCGCGCTCGGCCTGCGTGGTGGGCGCTGACATGATGCGCGACCATTTGTGGTCGGTCTCCACAAGGCGTTTGGCTTCCGTCAAACGCTCTTTGGAATAGCTGCGCAACAAACTGGCATCGGCACGGCCTCGCAACACATGCACCAGCTTCCAGCCGAGGTTGAAGGTGTCTTGCATGGACACGTTCATGCCCTGACCTGCTTTGGGTGAATGGGTGTGACAGGCATCGCCTGCGGTGAACACGCGTGGGTTGCGGTCGACGCCTTCGGGCACATCGTCAAACCGGTCGGTGATGCTGTGGCCGATGTCGTAGATCGACCACCACACCACTTCTTTGACGTCAATGCTGTAGGGCTTGATGATACGGTTGGCTGCTGCAATCATGTCGTCTTGCGTGAGCTTGCGTTGCGCGGCTTTCTCACCCACATTGAGTTTGTCTAACTCCACATACATACGGAAGATGTACCCCCCCTCGCGTGGTAACAACAACACATTGCCCTCTTTAGCGGAAGAGATCAAACACTTCTGGCGCACGTCTGGGAAGTCGGTGTTGGCCAAAATGTCCATCACACCCCAAGCTTGGTGCGCAGCGTCGCCGTGCAATTCACCGCCAATGGACTTGCGCACTTTGGAGTGAGCGCCGTCGCAACCCACCACATAGTTGGCACGCACCGTGCGTGTGGCCCACCAGTTGATGCCGGTGGCGTCTTTGAGCGTCACGGTCACGGGATGGTCGTCGGTGGTGGGGTCGATGGTGAGGCTCTCCACTTCCCAGCCGTAGTCGGGCTCTAAGCGTGAGGGGGAGTTTTTCATGACTTCGATGAACAACTCATGCAAACGTGCTTGGTTGATCAAGATATGCGGCATCTCTGAACTGTCGTCGGCCACGTCCTGCACGCGACCCACCCTTTTGATGTGGTCGGGGTTCTTTGGGTCGGGCATCCAAAACGCGGTTTGGTTGACCCAATAGGTTTCGCGCTTGACTTTGTCGGCAAAGCCAAAGGCTTGGAACATTTCCATGGTGCGCGTGTTGATGCCGTCGGCCTTGCCCTTGATGATATTGCTAGGCATACGCTCGATGATCATGGTGTCAATCTCGGGGAATTGCGACAACTGCGCGGCCAAACACAACCCCGCAGGGCCTGTGCCTGCAATCAGCACATCCACTTTTTCGGGCAAGGGTTCGTTGGTGCCACGGTTGCGACGATTGGGTGCGGCTTGCTTGATATCGGGGTTGCCACCACGAAAACCATCTTTGTAAAACTGCATTTTTTATCTCCGAATCAATTGAAAATCTTTTCAAAATTAGGGACTGAAATAGTTACTAACCGCATTCATATTGAGGTTTAGAACTGTATGAAAAATGGATAGGGCACCAGAAGTCCAGTGCCCTATCCAACGCTGAGTTTGTCTCCTCAGACCTCTCTTTTAAATTGAAATTTTCTAAGACAGCTCACATCAGCTCAAGCCCAGCAAGCGCACGGCATTGCCTTTCAAGATGCCAGGCATGACTTCGGGTTTGAAGCCGGCCACCTCGAAGTCCTTCATCCAGCGTTCGGGCGTGATGAGTGGGTAGTCGCTGCCAAACAACACACGTTCTTTCAACAAGGTATTGGCGTATTGCACCAATTGTTTTGGGAAATACTTGGGGCTCCAGCCCGACAGGTCAATCCACACATTGGGTTTGTGGGTGGCGACGCTCAGGGCCTCGTCTTGCCAAGGAAAACTGGGGTGCGCCATGACGATTTGCATGTCGGGCCAGTCGATTGCCACATCGTCTAAATGCATGGGGTTGCTGTAGGCCAAACGCAAACCACCCCCACAACGCATGCCACTGCCAATGCCGCTGTGGCCGGTGTGAAAAATCGCGGGCAATTTGTAATGGTTGATCACTTCATAAATGGGCCAAGCCATTTTGTCGTAAGGGTGGTAGCCCTGTACCGTGGGGTGAAACTTGAAGCCTTTGATGCCGTCTTCTTTGATCAGTCGTTCGGCTTCGCGGGCGCCCATTTTTCCTTTGTGCGGGTCGATGCTGGCAAAGGCAATCATCATGTCGCTGTTGGCTTTGGCGGCATCGGCAATTTCTTCGTTGGGAATGCGACGACGACCCAGTTGTGATTCGCTGTCAACCGTGAACATGACCAGACCGATCTTGCGCTCGCGGTAATAGGCCACAGTTTCTTCAATCGTTGGGCGACGGTTGCTTCCAAAGTACTTATCGGCAGCACGGTCGTATTCCTCGCCGTAGTTGTCAAACGGATTACGGCAGCTCACCTCGGCATGGGTATGAATGTCGATGGCTATAAGGTTTTTATGATCCATTGATATTTTCCTTAAGACGCGCTTTGAGAGTCGCCATCAATCGGCAAAATTTGACCAGAGATTGAACGACCCGCATCCGATGAGAGAAACACCGAAAGTGCAGCAATATCCTGAGGGGATACAAAGTGTTGAATAGATTGATTAGACAGAGCCAAGCGCTGTTCTTCTGCGACTGTTCGACCACTCGTTGCCGCTCGCCCCTCAAAGACTTGCTGTAATCTAGGACCATCCACTGCGCCAGGAAGAATGGCATTGACACGTATGCCAAATTCCCCTAGCTCCCTAGAGAGAGTTTTGGTCAAGCCTATTAATCCCCACTTCGAAGTGGAGTATGGGCTACGGTTGGGATAACCAAATCGACCAGCAAGTGAGGACATGATCAAGATCACACCTGCAGGAGAACACTTAAGGTGAGGTATTGCACAACGGGTGACGTTGAAAGTCCCGTTGAGGTTAACGTTCATAACCTGTTCCCACGCAACTGGGTCCATAGATTCAACTGGTGCTGTTGGGCCTGCGATACCAGCATTGTTCACAAGTACATCAAGACCACCCAACTTTTTGACAGCTTCAGCAACCATTCTTTCAATGGCTGGTCTATTACCAACATCACAAAAAGTGGTTGTTATACCGGGCAGTTCTTGACGTAGCGCTTCAAGCCCTTGAGTGTTCAAATCACACACATGCACTTGTGCACCCGAAGCTACAAAAGCTTGTGCAATAGCGCGTCCAATACCTGAGGCACCAGCAGTAATCAGCACTTTTTTATTTTTCATTTCAACCTCCTTAGGTGGTGGCATTGATTTCTGCAGCTAACTCAACAAAGAAATCTAGGCTCTGTGGATTCACCATAGCATCAGGGCTTGCCACTTTTTCGCGTGACATTCCCAACAACAGTTTTCGCACAGGCACTTCCATTTTTTTGCCAGTCAATGTACGTGGTATCTCTTTGATCGCATACACCTCATTTGGAACGTGGCGAGCAGAAGCTTTTGTTCGAATGTTGTTCGCAATCCTAGATTTCAAACCCTCGTCGAGTTCGAGGCCTTCGTTAAGAACAACGAACAAAGGCATAAACGATGGTCTGCCTAAATACTCAAGGTCAACAACGAGACTGTCTCTTACTTCTGGCAACTCTTCTACAACGCGATAAATCTCAGCCGTGCCCATTCGTATGCCAAATCGATTAATCGTGCTGTCAGAGCGACCGTAAATAACTGATGCTCCATGAGTTGTAAAACGAATCCAATCACCATGGCGCCACACTCCCTCAAAAGTCTCGAAGTAACTTTCTTTGTAGCGTTTGAAATCAGGGTCATTCCAGAAATACAACGGCATGGAAGGCATCGGTTTTGTAATGACCAATTCACCGACTTCATCAATCACAGATTGCCCAGCCTCATTGAATGCATAGGCTGCAACGCCGAGTTCGGCACATTGAATCTCGCCCGCTGTAACGGGTAGTGTTGGAGCACAGGCGACAAAACCTGAAGCAATATCGGTCCCACCACTGATTGATGCCAACCAGACATCGGATTTGACAGAATCGTAAACCCAGTTGTAGGCGTCGATAGGAAGAGGCGAGCCTGTTGAATTGATAGCGCGCAGTTGACTGAGTTGCGCGAACTCCTTGGGACGTAAACCATCCTTCATGCAGTTGATAAGGTAAGCCGCACCACAACCAAAATGCGTGATGTGATGCTCATCCATGAATCGCCACAATGCTTCGCCGTTGGGCCAAGCAGGATTGCCGTCATACAACACAATAGACGCACCTGTGAGCAAGGCTCCAATTTGTAAATTCCACACAATCCAGCCAGTACCGCCCAAAAAAAGCAAGCGATCCTTTGGCCGCAAGTCATGTTGTAAAGACATCGTTTTAAGATGAGTCAAGACAATGCCACCATGCCCGTGCACCATAGCTTTCGGCAGACCTGTTGTTCCAGAGGAGTAGACGATCCACAAAGGATGGCTAAAGGGCAGTCGCTCAAACTGCAATGGTGCTTGATCTGCAACCGTGTTACTCCATGACACAGCGTTGTGCCAAGTCAAAGGCGGTTGAGCCGAGTTTGGACCTGGTGCGTGCACAACAGTGGAAACACTGGGTAATTCGCGCAAAAGATCTTCAACTAAGCTGCTTCGATCATGTGTCTTGCCGTTGTAGTTGTAGCTATCTGTTGCAAAAAGAAGTTTGGGCTCAATTTGGCGAAAACGGTCAAGAACAACGGTGGCGCCCATATCGGGAGCGCAGCTTGACCATATCGCACCGATGCTAGCGCTGGCTAGGAAGGCAACAACCGTCTCGCGTCGATTTGGCATATAGGACGCGACCCTATCACCAGCTTTAATGCCAATGCTTCGCATCCACGCTGCAAGCGCTCCAGTTTCGCGCTCCAATTCAGACCATGACACTTCCGTGGTGGAAGCGTTTTCCCTCCGCACAATCAATGCTGGAGCATCCGATTTAGCATTGCGAAATACATGCTCGGCGTAATTCAATTTTGCGTTTGGATACCAGTTTGCTCCCGGCATTTTTTGCGAGCCAAGGACAGGTTCGCAAGAACCTTCACCCTGAACTTCAAAGTAGTCCCAGATTGACTGCCAAAACCCTTCGACGTCTTCGACAGACCAACGCCATATATCAGCATAGTTGCCAAAGCTAAGACCCTTAGCGGACTTGAGCCAAAGAAGGTAATCGGACAGTCGTGTTTGGGCTATCTGTTTGTTGGAAGGACTCCAAAGAGTGTCGCCCTCTTGAGTCTCTGCTTTGGTATTCATGTGAAATTGCTCTTTACTTTCAAGCTTAAAAGTTACTCGTCAGCCGTAAAACCAGAGGCTTTCACAACTGGACCCCAACGATTGAGTTCGCTTTTGACGAGTTTGGCAAATTCGGGTTGTGACTCACCACCAATTTCGAAAGACATTTTTTCTAAACCTGCGATCAATGCTGGCGATTTCAATGCTTTGCGAATGGATGCATTCAATTTATCTACCAGGTGAGCGGGCATTTTGGCGGGCGCAAAAACCGCAAAATATTCATCTGCTTCCACACCTTTCAATCCACTTTCGTTAAAAGTTGGAACGTTTGGCAGAAAACGTGAACGCTTGCTGCCGCTCACAGCCAAAATGCGCAGCTTGCCAGAATTGGCATGTGGCAGTACTTCAGGCAATACATTAACGCCTGATTGAATCTGACCACCCAGTAAATCGTTGACCAAAGGTGCCCCGCCTTTGAAAGCCACATGATTAAGATCAACGCCACCAGCGCGGCCGAGCATGACGCCGACGAAATGGGGGGCTGCACCAGCTGCGGCTGACCCAAAGTTTGCTTCCTTTGGATTTGATTTAGCCCACTTGACGTAGTCAGCAGCGTTTTTGACATTTGCTGGCACAGCAGGGCTGACGCTCAAAGCGAACGAGACGGATGCCACGGTGCTCACGGGCGTGAAGTCAGCCAAGGAGTCATATCCTAGCTTTTTGTAAACATGAGGGTAGATGGTAAGAATTGAGGTTGGGGTAAGCAAGATTTGGCTTCCGTCAGCATCCCCGGACTTGACTGCCTGGGCTGCCAAGCGCCCGCCTGCTCCAGCTTTGTTGTCCACCAAGACGGTGGGCGCGTAGTCGCCGCGAAGTTGGTCAGCCAAAAGTCGGGCCATCACATCGGATGCACCGCCTGCGGGAAAGCCAACAATGATTTTGAGTGGTTTGTCTATAGCAGTCTGGGCTTGCGTGAAAGAAGCACTCATAGCCAAAACCAGGGTCGAAAAAGATACCAATAAATGACGGTGAAACATGATGACGGCTCCTTTTAAAGTGGGAATTAGATGAAACAGACTGAATCTTTTCAGCTTTATCTGATTTAGACTTTCAGCTAGACGACAATTCGGTTACTGGAAAACACCTAATTCCGGCCTTTTGGGAGACGAACCATGGCTAGAAATTTGCGCAAACAAAGTACTCAGATGGGTATTGGGGCGCTTCTCTCGGGCTCCTCTTGGTTCCTAAAGCTCAGTCAAGCTGCCCAAGAACAAGTAAGAAATGATGTTTCAGAGACTGACCTCGTAGCTGGCGCATCACTGGGGCATTACGGAAATATGCAGCATGACTGGTACGGGGTTCTGGAGGGCTTGCTCAAATGGTCCATTGATGGCCCAGATGGGCGTACCGTATCGCTTGGAGGGCAATCAGTTGGGAGTTGGTTCGGAGAGGGCACCTTGCTGCGAGGCGTTCCCCGGAAGGCAAATTTAATCGCTCTTCGACCAACGCGAATAGCACAACTGCCTTTTGAGACTTTTGATTGGTTGCGCCAAACAGAGCCATCCTTTAACGACTTTTTACTTCATCAGATAAACGAGCGGCTCCACTGGTTTATGGGTAACTATGTCGCTCATCGGCTTGGTAACGCCGATCAACTGGTTGCCAGGGCCTTGGTTGGTCTGTTGCACCCGCTACTTAACCCCCAAGGGCAAATGAAACTCTTGATTTCTCAGGACGAATTGGCGAATTTAGCAACAGTGTCCAGGCAGCGTTGCAACGAGTCACTACTAGCGCTAAGAAAAGAAGGCGTTATCAGCGGTGAATACGGAGCAGTGCAAATTTTGAATCTTGATGCGTTACAACGTTGGATGGAATAGTCGATCTATTCAGCTCTGGTATTTGGGCTTGCCCGATTTTTTGTGTTGGTGACCTGCCCCCGTTAGCCATACCATTCAAAAGTAGCAAGTCCGGTTCAAGGTTAATCGATTTTGATGGTTGATGAAACAGCATCACTGCTTGCTGCCAAGCGGTGCTGCTGTGCGAATTGAGCCGGAGGTATCCGACCCAGACTGCTATGTGGCCGGATCTCGTTGTAATCCTGCCTCCAACTGGCCACTGCTGCTCGGGCCTGCTGTAGATTTTGAAACCAGTGTTCGTTGAGATGTTCGTCACGGAACTTGCCGTTGAAACTCTCGATGTAGCCGTTCTGCATGGGGCGACCTGGTTGGATCAGGATGTGTCGAATCCCATGGCTTTGCGCCCAAGCCAGAAACGCTCGACTTGTGAATTCAGGGCCGTTGTCGGTTCTGACTACTTGCGGGTAGCCACGGAACAGTGCAGCTTGATCCAACAGCCTTGTGACGTACTGGCCTGAGATTCCATAATCAACGGTGATATCAACGCACTCATGGCTGAAGTCATCTGCCACGGTCAAATACTTCAGTCGCCGACCATTGCTCAGGCTGTCGGACACAAAGTCCATGCTCCACACCTGATTCACACTGGTGGCCAATTGCAGCGGCACACGCTCATGCATGGGGCGCTTGGCCTTCTTGCGCTTGCGAACAGCTAGGTTGGCGTTACGGTAAAGCCGATACACCCGTTTGTGATTCACGCCAGGAAACTCTGGTCGCAACAAATCGTGGACCCGGCGATACCCAAAGCGGCGCCGTTGATGTGCGATCTCAACAATGCGCCCACAGAGAGCTTTCGTCTGAGCACTGGCCTCAGGTTCATGTCGATAACTGTCTCGGCTTAGCCCCACAAGACGGCATGCTCGGCGTTCGGAGAGATCAAACAATTCGATCATCTTGCGAATCGCTTCACGTCTGGCCTGTGGGGCTAGTGCTTTACCCCGAACACGCTCTTCAAAGCGTGGATATCCAGGTGGGCTTCGGCTAACAGCCTCTTGAGCTTGGCGTTCTCGGACTCCAAGTCCCGCAGCTTTGATGCGTCAGACGCCTCCATGCCACCGTACTTAGCCCGCCATTTGTAAAACGTGGCATCACTGAAGCCGCCACTGCGGCACAGCTCCTTGACTGGCATGCCAGCCTCGGCCTGCTTTAGAAAGCCAATGATCTGTTCGTCGGTAAATCTGCTCTTCTTCATGTCCGTCTTACTCCAGATTGACGGACTTTACTAACCTCAGCTTGGTACGGCTAGTGGGGGGCAGGTCAATACAGCTCTTCAGTATCGCTTGCAGATTCGAGAAAGAGCACTCCAAGACGATGCTGTGCATTGGTAAAGCCCATATCTGCATCGACCTTGAGCCATTTGATCTCATCATGGATCGACAGGAAGTGAAGCCGGTAATCGATGCTGCTTGCAGATTGCATATCAACCTCCGGTCATCAATTTTCTGAAGCGATACAACAACGAGCGTTTTGTTGATGCTTGGGTTTGCCCCCAGGAGGACTTGGAGATGGTCGGAAAAGCCTGAGCGAGCGCCTCTTCAACTTCTTGGACCAACGAGGCTTCAATGTTGGCAATTTGACCGTTGAGCAGTCGCTGTGAATGTCGTGTGAGCGAAACGACGCCGGCCACCTCATTAGAGAGCCAGCGCAACAGACAAGCCCAATACAAATCTAGCTCATTATCGTCATCCGCAATCTTGCACAAGACATTCCAGACATAACCCTCTGCAATGCGCTCAGTCAGTTCCCACGTGATATCACTAAATTTTGTTGTTGTCAGTGAAAGTTCATTGAATTTCTGAAGCATTTGATCAGGTGTAAAACTGTCCTCATCAAAAACAGGTTTAGCTGTTGGTTCTTGAAGTTTTCTGAGGAATGCAGGTATTTCGTAATCGTCCATTCCTCCAGCAGCCAAGGTATCCACTTTTGCTGAAGACGATATTCGGTTGGTTCGCCAAACACTTGGCAGTGCGTTTGAGCTGTATGCCGCTGCATCTGTTCCAAACCGCATTTTGCTGGGTGAGGCCAAGCAATACAGGATCTGTGATTGTTCAACTGTTCCTAACCCACCCCATCCCGCAGCACTCATTTGCTTGATCTTTTGCAGCTTTGGCAGCCCTTGCGCCTTGTCTTCTTCATCGCGAACGTGGACAAGAAGCAGGTTGGTGTACTTGCTAGCGAGTTGATACTTCAGAGCTAGCTCTTCAGCAGCCTTCTCATCAGTGATGCTCGTGATTTCTGCACCCGCCACCATGCGAGGCAATGCACCCGTTGAATTCCAGTCGATTGAAGTAGCGGACTCTTCATTCAAGACGTTTTCAACCGTCCAACGCAATGCAGGGGTCGCCGCGGGTTTACTCTTGACGCGTGCATGCACATGGATGGTTTCATCTGAGAACACCTGCTTTGGAAGTTTCGACTGCCAGAGGACTTCACCTTCCCAGTGAATGGATATAGAGCTTGTCCGAGCCGATCGGATTCGCTGAGTCATCCTCAGAACTGCATCAGAAATGCTTTCAGAAGGGGTGACCAACTCGCATGCGCCTCCGGTCTGCTCGGCCAGATCCTTCAGCAAGCTTTCGGCTGGCGCACTGCCTACCCCAATCGCAAAAATTCTGTGATTGCTAATCTTGGCTTGCTTGACGATTTCTTCGATTTCCCAAACGTCGCCATCGGTAATCAAAAGAAGATCACAGCCTTCTGTGTAGGCTTTTGTAAAGCTAATTTTGAAAGTTGAGGTCAGCGCCTGATTCAGTTCAGTACCGCCCAAGTCGGCAGCGGTGTCATGAACAGCTTTGGCCAACACGTTCTTGATGTAGCGTGGTGTGCATTTTTCGAGTTGGTTGGAGGTGTGAATAACCTTGGAGCCGAACTTGCTGTACGAGATCATGTCTTGCTCAGTAAGTCTAAGGATCAGCTCATGCATTGCTTCTTGAGCTTGTTCAATGCTGTCACCCTGCATGGAGCCAGAACAGTCAACCAGGATCTTCAGCCCCAGAGGGGTGGGCTCCTTTTCTTTCAGCTTTGGGCAGAAACTTGCAACAACGGCATAGGCACCATCATCTTCACTTGCCGACACGAACGACTCACCCTTGAGATCTTCAACAGTGACGATGAAGTCGCGATCAAGCAAGCCACCCTTCGCAAGCCGAACACGAGTACCACCTTCGATTTGCTCCATATCAACTTTATGGCTTGGGCAGGCGATTTCTCCTTGAGCCATTTGTCCAAGAATGTCGAGGGTAGCGGTGAAAGGGTACTCGGCCAGTAGGTCTGTGTCCACCGTCTGGTGCGGGGCAATATGCCCATCAGACACTTCGTCGCCATAACGCTCACCAATCACGGTGGGAACTGTGATGCGCACCCGACCTTTTTCAAACCTGAGCAGCTGGGCATACTCGATGATGATCACTGCTTCTTCGCCCGGCTTGAGATTCCCCAGGTTAGCTGTGTACAGGCCAAGAGGAGACTTCTCCAGCATGACTGGGGTGTCACCGCTTTCGATCGCCTCTTCGTACTTCTTTTCCGCCTTCTTCTTGGCAAGAGCTAGTGCCTGCATCCGTTTGCCATTGAGCTCCACACTGAAGCCCATCAGGTTTGCCCCCCATCCCGCCGGAAAGGTGTAGCTGGCTTCGATTGTGTCCTCTGAATCATTCAGGTACCGCTGCATCACCAGCATGGTGAGCAGGAGGCCTTCTAGTTTTCCCTCGAGGTGTACGGATTTGAGGGATACGTTTTGGCCGTATTCGTTTTCGAGACCTGTTTTCGTTTTCATAGGACGCTCCAGCTTGGTGTTGTTAGTTGAGGGGAGATGTAGATTCCGCGTCCCTCGTTTCGCGGTTGGAAAGGGGTGGGGCTTGCTCAATCATTAAGGGCCACAAGCACCACCGACAGTCAGGTTTCACATCTACAAGGCATCGCCTGACTGCCCATAACACGTAGGCCCACCAATCAGCTCTCGCCGTTGTCTTTCTTCATCACTCGCTCTGTTGCCGCCATGACTTCCTTGAGCAGCATCCGAAT
This sequence comes from Limnohabitans sp. Hippo4, assembly GCF_003063605.1. Lineage (NCBI taxonomy): Bacteria > Pseudomonadati > Pseudomonadota > Betaproteobacteria > Burkholderiales > Comamonadaceae > Limnohabitans > Limnohabitans sp. Hippo4. The sequence continues at coordinate 14,961 of NZ_NESE01000007.1, forward strand.
TTGTTCTGGACTCATACCTGCCTCCTCAGCAGAAATCTGTATCTCAACGCCTGGCATCACATGGAGGTGCGTTTTCACTTCCATGGAGCCAGGTTTTCTAGTGCTGGTTGGGGGTGCTTCAGCTTCCCCATCCATCACTTGCCGAATCCGCTCCAGCGGAACCTTGGCTTCAGTAAGTTTCTTTACCCGCAGGAGCTGGTCCAGATGGGTATCAACGTAATGAGCGGCCTTGGTTTCGCCGATCGGTCTGTCCACCAATCCGAGTTGGATGTAGTAGCGGATCGTCCTCTTCGGGATGTCCGTCAACTGGCTCAACTCGTCAGCGGTAAAGGTCTTGGTGTTCATGTTCAGAAGGGGCGGTTTGTATTATTGTAACAGTTGAAAGTGTCGCAATGAACTGTCGCAATAAATCGGATCACTTTTACCCAAAACCTTCACCCAAACCGGAGGGGCAGACTGACTAGGGGTCAATGTAGGTAGGGCTGGGCTCAAGGCGTGAGCCTGGCCAGCGGAAGAATTTGGGATGTCCGGGACGGGATCAATTCCCGCTCAAAAAAGTCGGGAATTCACACCGTAGGTGTGTCTGACCGGAGCAGATCAGTAGTTGACGAACAAGCCGGAAACGTGGTCTTCTAAAAAAACGAAATCAACGCCGAAAGGAACAACATGACTACGACAACAACGATCAACGGGCTCATCAAGCTGGCAAAAGACGAGTGCGCACGAGTAGCCAAGCTGAAGGACGTGACATACAGCCCGACCATGAAAACAGCAATTGAGTCTGTTTTGGAAATGGTGATCACGAAATCTGGCAATGACCCTAAGGTGATGGACCTCGCTGTGAAGGTGCGTGAAGCGCTTAAATGAAAAAAGCCCCCAGCAGCCTAGTAGCTTGCTGGGGGCTCATGACACTAATCTAAAACAACATGATCTACATGTATCAGTCCATGTTCTTGACGTTCAAATCGATTCATTCTCGCGGCAGCGTTGGCTCCATTAAACGCAACACTCGAGCGTGTAGCCCTAAGCTATTGAGAAAGTCTATTTCTGCGAGCTGCGCATTGGATACAGCTTCTTCTGGTTTTTTTACCTCAACAAACCGAGCTATTCCTGGCTTTTTCGAGCCAGTGGGTGTTGCAAAGAGGAAAAGATCTGGAATGCCTGAGAGGTTGCCTCGCTCGGGGGCTAAATGGCGGTTAAGAACGGCTTGCAGTCTGTCAGGACCAAGCACAGCAAACAAAGCGTGCAAGGCGTCTGGCGCAGGCAATGCAAAATGGTGTGCTCTGAGCAGAGTCCGTTTCTGGTCTACGACTTCTGAAATTATTGCAGGTGTTAGGCGGCATAAGTCCTTTGCATCTGCACCCAATGCCAACCCAACTGCACGCCAAAGAGTTGAACTCAAGCGAGTGCCGGAAAAAGAATACCCTGGAAAGTGGCGAGCACGCCAACGTCTCAGAACCACTGTCTCAGGCACAGCCATTAAATCCTTGATGCCCTTGGGATCAACTCGGTAATACACGCGATTGCCCACAAGCTGACGACCGTGAACTATGTGGCTGATACGAAGGGCTGGCTTTGGTTCTGTTTCTTTCATGCTGCTAGGTAATAAGTGACACTAGTGTCCAGGATTTATCGATTTTCTCAAACTGGTATGCAAAATTTATTAGGCTGACGATTATGAAAGGTGTGTATGCGAAAAAGTAAAACACTGAAGGCAGGCGCTTTGCGAGTTGAAAACGGCAATATTTCCATGTGCTTGGAACCAGAATGGGTCTGCGGTGGCTGGGGTGTTTTTGAACTTTGGGCCTGCGTTGGCAAGTCGTACAACATGGTTACTTCTGATGGTGGCGGTTGCTGGCAATGTGTGGAAGTTGATCCCATTTATTTAACAGCCACCTATCTCGCATTTGAAGGTGCTGACGCTAAAGAACGCAGATATGTTTTAACTGCTGAACAAATTAAGCGATGCAGTGAGGAAACTTCATTTGAAGATTACCGAGCAAAGAGACAGCTAGCCGAAGATGCGGCAAAAGAGCAGTTCTGGCAACACGCAGGCCAAGGCCTGATCAACCACAGCCAACCAAGCCTGGTTAAGGCCTGGCACATCCTTTTGGGCGAAAACACATATGACAAGTTGAAAATGGTCTTAGAGACCACCCAGGGGATTGCTGAAATTGTTAACCGTAGCAATGGCGCCTGTACCACCTACCCATCTGCGCAACTGGTGCGCCAATCTAAAGAACTCAAAGCCATGCTTGGCAACCTTCCAGACAAAATGATGGATACCGAAGAATTAACGAGCGCTGAACGCGCAATGTACGGTAGTGTTTTCGGCGCACTGATTGGGGACGCGGCCGGTGGAGTGCTGGAGTTCATGGGCCGCAAGCCAACAAAAGAAGAAGTTCAAAGGGCGCTCGACATGCCTGGCGGCGGAGTTTTCAATCTAGCACCTGGGCAGTTCACTGATGACGGTGAAATGACTGTCGCCCTATTGAATAGTCTTGCCCAGTCAAATGGAAGTTACTTGGTAAATCAAGTGGCCAATGCCTATTGCAGTTGGGTGCGTTCCAAACCATTTGATATCGGAATGGCGACTTCAAGCGCCCTGATGGAAGACCCCTACGATGGCAGCACAGATCCTCTTGAGATGAAGGTCACAAGACAGGCAGCTAACTTCAATAGCGAATCAAAAGCAAACGGCAGTCTGATGCGAGCCACTCCGTTAGGAGTGATCTCCGCAGCTCTCAGTTTAGAGGACGCAATTGAGATCGCCCGAAAAGATGCGTGTCTGACGCACCCAAACGAAACATGTCAGCACGCCACAGCGGCATATGTCCTTGCGATTCGTCATCTAATTCGTCAACCTGGTGACGCCACTGGTGCTTTTGCGATAGCAATGACCTATGCCCGTGAAAACAGCGAAGAAGTGACTGTGTGGATGGAAAATATTATTGAAAATAAACCTGCACCGGCATATCCACTGGCTGGCTTTGTTAAACATGCATTTAGCTTCGCCTTCTATCACCTTAAACGTAAAGATAGCTACGAAGATGCCTTGACGCAAACACTTGAACGGGGTGGAGATACTGACACTAATGCCTGCATTGTTGGAGGCCTTATTGGCACACTTCATGGTGTCGACAAAATTCCACAAGAAATGCTCGTAAAGTTGATGACCTGTTCAACACGAAAAGGGCAACCGAGGCCTAATGAATTTACTATCAAAATGGTTTTGCCGAGCCTGAGAAAACTAAATTCAGTACTCTTGAACTGATCTGATCAACCTTCGAGAATTGATTGGGAGAACACATCTGATTGAGCATTCGGCCATGCCAAATAAAAAAAAGCCCCCATCAGCCGAACATAGCTACTGGGGGCTTGCATCATTTGTAGGATTCAGACTGAAGAACGTACCACCGCTGTAGCTCAGTGAGCATCAGGGTTGTCTGTGCAGCATCCTTGCTCAGCTGTTCGCAGCTCACCGCTCTCGCATCGTCTGAGGAAGCAGATAAAGGGTCGGAGCGGGCTGGAGCAGCTCTGGCGGGAGCTTCGGAAACGGCGGGCAGATCCCTGACACTGGTTGCGGGGATGTTGCACACCCCGCCAGCACGACTGTCAAGCTGACGATCAGCCAGCAGCTTTGATCTTTTTGCGTATTCATTCGAGATATCCTGGGTGATTTGAGATTGAGTCAGCTGCACATCGGCTACACGTTGCTCCTGTCTGGCCTGAGTCAGTGCAATCTCTAGCTTTTCCAAATCCCATGATTTCTGGACACGAGATGCGCCAATTTGCATGCCGAAAAGCAGCACAATGAGCAGAATTAGTGCCCCCAGAATGTGCGACCAGTTGGCCAGAGTGAAGCGGCTAAGCCAGCTCATGGAGCGCCTCCGTCAAAGGCCAGCAGGTTGTGCTGCTTGATAAGGCCAACGACCTTATCCGCATAAGCGGGGTCGGTCGCATAACCCGCCTGCGATAGCGCCGTGGCAAAAGCTTGGGCAGTCGTGCAAGCAAAGCAGGCCTTGTAGCGCGGGTTGCGCTTAAGGAATGCAGCGTGGTCATCGATGCTAGCCTGCCAGCTTGGGTACTTGCGCCAGAGGGCTGGCACCACCACCCACTGCCCCTTGATGAATTCCTTGGTGTTTAGTGTCAGGGTGTGGCCGCGCCACATGCTGTCAGCTTTGATTCCGAAGAGGTTGTTGCCATTCCTAGCCAATACAGACTCTCCCCAGGCGGACTCAAGGGCAGCCTGTGCGATCGTGATGCTGGCAGGGACACCAGAAGTTTTTGCAGATGTAATGGCGGCTGTGGAGAGACGCATGATGAATTCAGTAGGGCTCATAGCAACTCCCTCATATCCTTGGCAACTTGATCGATGGAGTCGTCGCGCCGCTGATCGATGAAATTGAATAACCAGCGTACGAGTGCCCATCCGGGTAAGCCGCAGGCAAACATCAGTCCACCCATAGCGTACAGGCCTGTCGTTGAGAACGCCCAGTGATGAAGGACGAAATACTCAATCGTCACCGCACCGCCACCAATGCTTGAAACAACCGTACTGATGAGTCCGACGGCCCATTCGCGCTTGTTTCGGGGAGGAGTCATGAGCATGACAACAACTGCAGCAAGCGTTGCTCCACTTGCAACAGCCCCCGCAGTACCTCCAATTGCTTTGTATGCAGCGGCTGCCCCTGCGACTCCGGAGCTTGTAGGTTCTGGCATTGATTTCTCCAAAAGAAAAGCCACCGTGAGCGAACTCAGGGTAGCTGGTTATTAACGGCTTGTGTTAGACCGAAACGACTGGAATTGGAAAAGGCTTTGCTTTGATCGCTTGTGGAGTCACCGGTTGGTCAGACAAACCGAAGATGTCCTTTCTGTCGGTTCGGAATTCACCCTCAATATGCACAGGAATCAAGCCCGTCAGGAACTCTATACCTGCAGTAAAGATGGGTAACGCATCCGAGTAGGCGTTGTCACAAGACTTTTCCCAAAGTGGCCCCTCCAAGAACATGCATGCGCCCTTGCAAATGTGAAGCACAGGACATTTAGGACAGCCTTCACGCTTGGACCAATGGGTTGAGGTGCGTAGCGCTACCGACGTAAGATCCCTGACGTTTCCGATTCGGTGACTCTCGCCATTGGGAGCGGTTGACAGAGCACTCACGTTTTGGCAGGTCAGCACATTGCCCTTCAGGTCAACAGCGATGGAGTCGGATTTGTCCATGCCGCACTTTTGACCCAAACTTGATGCAGGTCGATTGAAGCGGATCGAATTAACGAAAGACATCATGCGATCTCGCACACTGGCAATGCGATCACTTTTTCCTTGTCTGATGTCTTTGAACGACTGACGTCTGAAGGAGTGAAATTCACCTGACCTCAAAGACAAGGCCTCACCGCCTACGTCATAGGCGTCAACGAAACCACCTTCACCAATCATGACTTTGGGGTCACCGGTTAGTTCTGTGAAAAACGCCTGAATCGCTGAACGTGACTGGTTTGATCTGTTGAGCATGGCGTTGAAACTAAAACGCCCCTGAGGGGCAAGTCGTTGGTACAGATCTAGAATGGCATTTCTAGTCGGAGGATCCGCTAACGGATCAGGACCACGTACATGCTGCCCAGGACCATCGTGCGACACGGAAACAGCAAAGCCCAAGTCATCAAGCCATTGATTTAAATCGGCATTGAGCAACGAGCCATTGGTGATCACTGAAAAGCGTGCCTGCGGATATTTTTTGCGCAAAGCCTCTGCCAGTGGTCTCATGGTCTTGATGTAGACCAATGGCTCGCCTCCCCAAAACTCGATGGCCTCAGGTGGCGAAAGAACCCAATTGTCCAGCGAGTCCATGAAGTCCGCCACATCCTCGGGGTTGGTTTCGTCGTTACGAGCCACAAAACGCTGCGAGCAGTACTCACAGGCGTAATTGCAGGACAGACCCAACGAAATTTTAAGAATGCGCGGTGATGATTTTCCTAGCGGAGTGTCTTTAGAGGTCACTGGTGCAACTGGCAAGATTGTCTGTATCGAAGGATCCATCATCTGCACCAAGGAGTGCCCCTGAAGATTAGTGAGGGACGAATCCATGTTGTCATAGTGGAGTCGCATCACAGTCTCGCTGCGTGGATCCACTGCAAAAATCACAAATTTAGCCATCGATTCGCTCCACCTTCATATTGAGTAGTACTTGCATGAATGGCACATTTCCCATGTAAGGCTTTTGGAAATGGACGGCTCTCGCATCAAATGCGACCAGCAATCCCCTGTGCGGTTTGATCCAGAACTTGGCGTGTGTTTCCCATGGCATCAGACATTTGCCAAAGCCAGATGAGCGCCAGTCGGGGTTACAAATGGCGAATGCGTTGGGGCCGTATTGATTGACTTGCGTCTGAAAATCCTGAAAAAAATCTAATTCGGGGCCGTTAGGAAAATACACCGCCTGCAAATGACATTCGTCCTCATCTGAGTGAGGCATTATTTCCATGCCATTGCTTCGCACAACTTCGCGTCCTTGTAGTTGTGTGATGCGGCCACAGTTACCAACAAACTCTCGCTGTATCCAAGGGAGCGCCATGTTTGCTAATTGATTGGCGCTCTCTAGCGTTCCATTAAAAACGTCGTGGGCCTGTCTGCTCCAGATCTCTGAACCATCCGTTTTCATGCGCGAGTGAACAGCGAGCAAATCGTCATAAAGGCGTTGATCAAATGAAGGCTCAGTACCAAGAGACCAGATGCCAACCAATGTTGGAAAAAGTGTGAGTCTCATAGGACATTCACCACCAGGTCATCAGTACCAGAGAAATACTTAAACCCAACTTTGATTTTGGAGATTTCACCTGAGGTCATGCCATCTGGCCTAAAAATTGTCGATCCCTGCCCGCCAACGGTTTTGATGCGCCGACCCACCAGATAGCCTGCCGTTGCCTCAAGATACACATCTGAATCTCGATCAGTGATCGGTTCGCCTTGAGGGGTTTCCAAACGAAAGTTGATAAAGACTTCATCACCAGGCAAAGCATCCGCTGTGGATTCACCAACAAAGCGCACCACAGGCAACACCTCCTCGCGCACCATTGCCAGCGTAATAGCAGGCACGACATCGAGGCTGGGGCTTGCTTTGATTAAAGCGGGATTAAACACATTAAAGCCTAGGCTCCACTCCTCAATCGGGGAAGATTTGAAGGGGATCAAGATATGCCCAAGAGGGTGCGTTTGAAGGACAGAGGCGTGGTAGGCCTGCGCATCCATCTTTGAAGCAAGCGTTGCCACATAAAGGTTGGGGGTCTGCGTGTAAAAACCTTCTGGCGTGTTGTATCGCTCCATCAGCCCAACAGGTGCATACAGCATGAAGCTTGCGTGATCAGCAAACTCAGGGTGCTGTCGCAGAGTCTGCAGATCGATCGAGCGCTTATATATTGGCTCACCAAACACGCCAAAGTCACCTCGCCACTCAGTGATCAGTTTCTCGTCAAAATACTTCCCGCCGTTTGAATGTGTACTGTTAGGGTTGCCTACAAACTCGCGCTGCATGATGGCTCGAACGCTGTATGAAAGCCTTGATCCCTCTAGCGTGACATCTAATGCAAACGGCGGATTTTTATTACCTGTGAAGAGTTTCATGTCAGCTCCTTAGCAACAGTTGCAATCGCAATTGCAGTTGTAGCGAGTGGTTTGTGAGCCAAAGCTGATGGTGGAGCCACCGTCATTCAACCGCAGCATGTAGATTCCGGAGTAGGAAGGTTGATCGCCACAGTTGTAATAGTCACTCGTATTGGCTGTGCAGTTTGGTGCACCCTGCCAACCTGAACTGGGATTGGAACTTCTAAAGCAGTTACTCACTGCATTAAAGAAATAGTCATGCAGCCACCCGTAGTTTGCAGTCCACATGGAGCCGCCGTTATTCATGTACATGTCCCAGTTACCGTCGGACTTTAAAAAACCCATCAGGTTGCTGTTTACATGGAGGTAGCGGGTCACGTTGTCCGTGTCCTGCATGTTGATGGTTGGGGCGGTATTCTGAATCGTCAGATTTCCCGTCATCGTGTCGCCGGTTTTGGAGACTCGGCCAGACAAATCAATATTGATGGTTGCATTCCCGTTTACGTCCGGTCCAGCACCATTGACTGACCTCACAAATGCGCTGGAGTCATAGCCATCGAGCTTGTCGGCGTCAGCAGCCTTGGAGGCAATGCCAAGATAGGCGGCGTTGTGGTTGTGCGTGCTAGAGGCAAAGGCGCTCGCATGCTGGCCATCCAGCAAGTCAGCGTCAAGCCCAGTTCCTGCACCATCAACGGTCAGCAGCTTTGCAAGAACGTCTGCAGCGGTGTAAGACGCAGCGTTCAGTTTGGCTGCGAACTGGGCATCGATGCCGCTTGCCAAATCCATGATGAAGCGCCAGTTATCGGGGCTGGTTCCAATCAACTGGTAGAGCTTCAACTGATCCGTGCGGTAGCACAGCATTCCGACTTGCAAGGCAGTCGTCGGAAAGGTGGTTCCACTGTTACAAGAGATAGACGTCTTGTCGTTATTCAGGATCTGAGACAACGAGTCCGAGAGCGTCGACGATGAAGGTATTTCGGTGTAGTTTTGCATTTAATAGCCTTGTGCAACCCAAGAGATGGCACCGGTGACCCGTGTGCCAGAGGTGTTTTCTAAAACCGCCGTGAAGCCTGCGGTGCTCACACTTCCAAGAATTCGAGGCACGGCAACGGTTGTTCCACCCTTGAAGGTCAGCGTCACCTCTGGAGCCACTCTGAACATTCGGGAGAATCCAACGAACACCCCATTGGCCGCATTCGTAACTTGCGCCGTACCACGATCAAACACATCAGGCACATCCACCGTGACCCGCAAGCCATCGATGTAGCCTCTGTCCGCATTACTCGAAGTGATTACCGCTCTGAACAGCGCCCGCTGGTAGGTGTAGTCGCCTTGGATGAAGTCTCGGAAATTTGTGTACCCTGGCGGATGACCAGACTCCAAGATGTCCATGAAATCCTGCTCGGTGATTTCGGTGCTGGCAACGATCATGTCGCTGATCACGCCATTTGCCTTTCGTCGGTATTGCTCAACAAGTGCAAACGCCTCGCTGAGCTTGATCGTCTGTGCACGCTTTAATGCCTCACCAATGGCAAAGCCTTCGGCAAGGGCGCGTCGATAGGCAACGGTGCGTCCGAAGATTTCACCAAAGGCAAATGCTTCAGCCACTCTCTTGGTTTGAGCTTTGGCAAGACCATCCGATAAGCCAAGCGGCTCAAACTGAGGCTGAGTAATGCTCTTGGCAGGGACTTCTGTACAACTGAAACTCTCACTCACGCGCAGGATGTATGCAATGAGGTCGGTATAGGTTTCAGCAATCCCAATCGCTTCGAACTTCTTGAGCACCAACTGCCGCGCCAGTCCTTCGCCAACTTGAAATGCCTCGAGCACAGCCTTGGTCCAGTTCTGCTTGTACTGCTCCGATACTGAAAGCGACTCCACAAACCGCAGGACGTAGGCAATCAGGTCGGTGTAGGTTTCAACAAAACCCCAGGCTTCGAACTTATTGAGTCCCACGCCACGACGGCTAGTTTCGACAATGCCAAAACCATCGGCGATTTGCTTGGTGTTGAGCTTTTGGACTAATTCAGCGAAGTTGAGATCGGACGCCACACTTAGGGCATAGATAGCGGGATAGGCGCTAGACCAATTCTTGCCTGAGGCGGCGCTGTTCCACGCAAACTTTGCCGTGTTCCATGTGTAGTTCGCACCAGGCGTCGTTGTGACGCTTGCGGTCTCGGCCATGGCCTCAGTCCTATCAGCTCATGGTGAACGTGAACACGGCGGTCAAGCTGTCATCTGCGCCCTTGTTCACCACAGGAAAAACAACACGGTCAAACATGGAGCCAGCAGATGCAGCGTTGAACACTCCCGCCTCGGTGATCGCTCCTGTGGCATCCCCAGCGGGATAACTGGCGGTGAAGGTAAACACCTTGGTGCCAGCCGTATGGGCATAAGTTGCAGCGTTGCGCTTGATCTCGGTGACTAGCGCCGTTTGCGTTGCCGCTGCTGCCGTGGTACCCGTTCCAAGGGCAATCCACCCCATCACGCCAGGACGACTGGATGAGTTACCAATGGCGTCGGCTACAAAGTCAAAGCCTCCATTGACGATGATGTTCTCTTTATGAACAACCTCCACCTCGCCACTGGCCTTGGCCAACAGCAGCGTGATTGCGCCTTTGATGTTCATGCCTTCTTCAATCATGAGTAATTCCTAGTTGTGAAATGAAAAAGGCGCTGGACCTTTCGGTTCAACGCCTGGTTTTTGAAATTCGCTTTTTGGTCAGTAAAGCTTGAGTGCGGTGTAACCCGCTGTTGGTGCAATTGCGCTGCTAGCGCTTTGCACTTCCCCACCCATCTTTCCGATAAAGAGCCTTCGCTCTGTAGCGGTTTGACACACCCCAACGCAAATGCGATCACTTGCATTTACGGGGTATGGGACTTGGATGCGATTGAACAGGTGGTCTTCAAGGAAGAACACTTGATTTGCAGCGTCATATCCGACGCACAAACTCACCCCCGTACCAGAGGCGCTCCAGATCACCGATGTAGTGACTTGGCTTGGGATGAACCAAAAGCTCACATGGAACACACTCGGTATGTGAACGCCCCATGACACTTTGGTGGTGTCCTTGATCAACACACCAGTCCCGTAGCGACCATCACCGTAGCTTACGCCTGACGCATCCCCACTCGTTGGACTGCCGTAGCCGCTCAGCACCCCGTTGAGGCGCCATCCATAAATCTCGCCCGATTGCAATGTGTCTTCACGCGCTATTTGGAATCTCGCCTCGATGCTCTTGAGCGCCCCGTCATACGTCCATTGACGTTTGGCTGCTTGGCTGTTCCACGCATAGTTGGCCGTGCTCCATGTCTCGCGGTCATCCAAGGTTGCGCCAATGCTGGCCAACAACGTGTTCTGCGCCCGGTAACTGGTCGGAAGGTTCACTTCGAACAGATATTCAGACTGGCTCACGCCGCTATCCATGCGCAGGACATCGAGGCTGTTGACTGACTCCACAGACGCAAAGTGCTTGATGCCCGGAAACCTTGTTGCTTGCGCATCCATGGTCACCAGCAAGTTGGCGTTTTGCGGCTGAGCCACTACCGTCGAAACAAAGGTAGCCTCGTCTGAGTAGATGCCAGGAGAGGCAATCGCCTTGATCCAGAACCTGCGCTCACCATCGAAACCCGAAGGCAAGGTGTAGCTACTGGACTTCACCTCTGCAATGAAGATGGAGGTGTCCCACGCTCCCCCTTCCCTGAGTTCGTAAGCTACGACCTCAGGCTCTGGGTTGGGTAGCCAGCGAAACTCCAGACGGTTCGCAGACTGAACCACATCAAACTGCCTCACCGACGATGGGGCCAGCAAGATCAGCTGAAAAGTCGTGACATACGTGCTGTACTTGCCCGAGGTATCAAACGCACGGATGAAGTAGTTGTACTGGCCCGATTCACTTTGGTCGTGAACGAGCTGCGTGCCTGCAGTTTGCCCAACCAATACGCCTGAGTCCCAACCCGAGCCCACACGAACCTCGTAACCCGCCAAGTCAGCATCCGTGTTGGCTGCCCACTTGAGAAGCAAGTCAGTCGTTCTGCGATACACAAGGAAATCTTGCACATCGTCGGGGGGCTGCAGTTTGCCAAGAATGGTTTGACCAAGCGTTGCACCGTTACCAAGTTTTCCTGAAACGCCAACGGCCTTGACCGTGAAGACATAGTCTCCAGTTTCGGCATTGCGAATTTCCAGATAACTGGTGGACACCCGAGGCAAGGTGACGGTGTTGCCGCCATTGACCCGATAGCTCACCTGATACTCAAGCGCACCAAAGACCTGCTCCCACGCCACCTGAATCAATACGAGCGCTTGATCCTTGACCCGATACAGGCTCTCAGACACCTTCAAGCCTGTCGGGGTTGCTGGGGTGGTCGACAGCACAGTGATGTCGCGGGGTTGTAGCGCCAAGCCCTGCTCAATCGCAACGTACTTGCTTGGGTTGTGCGCAAGGGCTGTCACCTCATGGATGCCCGGCTCACTCTCAGCAACTTGTACCACCCGAAAGAGTTGTGTCTCGACCTGACTTGAGGCCAAGACCCAAATCGCCCCTGCTTGAGGCGCCGCAGAAAACGCACTGGTCACACCAAGTGTTCGACCGCTGAAAGATCCGACCTGGCGCTCTTCCACCAAACCAGCTGGCGTGATGACTGAAATTCGCCATGATCCTGCAGGTGGATCTTGGTCAAGGGTCACGGTCACAGTTGTGGCCGCTGCAATACGCCCGCCTAGGCGAAGTCCGCCACGGCTTGAGTCAGCCACTTTGATGACATCACCCGGTCGGACCACAGCGCCCTCAAGCCCTGTGCGAAACGTGATGATTTCTGATTCTGACTGCTCTGAGTAGAGCAACCACTTACCAACTCGGTTAGCCTGACCTCGAGAAGTGCATCCCATGGCCACGACATCCGCTTGCACCACTCCGTAGCGAGCAATGCCATCAACGTCCTCGACGTATTCAACCTTTTGTCGATAGAAGTCATCCGGGTCAATCCAACTCACCAACGCCACAGTGTGACGCGCTTTGGCAGACGAGCCTTGGTACGAGAAGTCCCCATCGATGACGTTTGCAGCCGTGAATTGATAGACCGCATCTTGCGGGGCATCTTGGGTCACGGTGATGGCACCACCTGACCAATACGCCATGCCCCTGAAGATCGAGGCCATGTCCTGCACCACCTTGTAAGCCTGCTCTCTTGTTTGCAGATACAGGTTACAGGTGAACCGAGGCTCGTAGCTACCTAGTCCGTTAGGTACCAATTCATCACAATACCGAGCCACTCGATACAAGGCCCACTTGTCGACCTGTGCCTCTGGAATGTAGTTACCCAAGCCATAACGTGTGCTTGTCACCAAATCGTAAAAGCACCAGGCAGGGTTGTCTGTCCATGCGACTTTGAACTTGCCATCCCACACGCCCAAATAAGAGCGCGTTTCGGGAAAGTAGTTAGACGGTATTCGCACCCGAAGCAACTTCAGGTCATAGCTGCGTTTCGGGATAGAACTGAATTGTGAGGCATCAACGCGCAACGCCATCAAGGCGCTGTTGGGATAGCGAAGCTTGCTCTCTATGACTTCGGTGTATGACTCCAGAAACGTCTTGTTCTGGATGTTGGTCTTGGTGGAGTCCTCTGTGATGCGACGCAACCGCACATCCCATGGTGCAGAACCGTTGAGTGGGACGTAGTAGCTACGCTGGTATTTGGTTGTGGTCTTTCCCGAAACCGAGTCGGCCACCACCTGCGAGTAACCACCCCCGTTGCTTTGCACATCGATCGCAAAGTCCACCGTTGTGCCACTCAAGTCACCATTGGTCGCGTCTTGATAGGTCAGCGACGGAAAACTGATCTTGACTCGAACAGCATCCACATCCGGATCGGTGATTGCGCGAACAACGGGTTGGTTGAACTTGCATTCCACACCGACAGCCACCTCGTTCTCAACCGATGTGAAACCTGGGATATAGCTTTGCTGTTGTGTTCCGTTGCGAGTTTCGAGCGTTACGCCCGCGAAGTTGTAGCTGCCATCGGCATTTTGAATGGCCGTGTCATCAAGATAGACAGACTTCAGGCCATTGGCCAGCCCTTGGATTTCTCCCTCGCACACCAAATCCACCACGCGAGCGAAGGCTTTGGAGCGTAGGCTATCGGGGGCCTCTTGTGCAACCCTTGCACTCCCCCCGCCGCCTTTGCCTCCACCGCCTGCACCAATGATGAGTGAAGGTTGGCTTATAGATTCGGTGATCAATTCGCTCATACAGGCACCTCGTCCACATCAATACCTGCGCTAATGACAGCGGATCCCACAATCAAGCGTCCGTAGCCCACAGGCACTGGCTGACCTTGCGCAGTCGTGTTGACCGCACCATTGAATGCGTAGCTGGGCTTGTTCTCTGGCCGCTCTGATGGGTCTGAGGATTTAGGCGTTGGAGCAATCATTTGAGCCACCCCGCCAAGAATCATGGATGTGCCCACCGAGTAAAGCGTGGCCTGAGACAAAAAGCTGCCCGCCGCAGCCCAGCCCATGGGGTTCCACCAAGCAACGGCAATCAAAGCAGCGCCAAGGATGATTTGCCCAAGACCATTGCCGCCAGCACCCGAGATGACGGGCGCTATCGTGATGCGCTGTTGACCACTTGGCTCATGCAGGCGCTCAAGATTGAGTTCATCTCGACCAACTAGTACTTTGTAACCTACACCGCGCTCGCCAGAACTCACCAGCTCTCGCTCAAAGGTTGGGAAGTTGGCACTCAACGCACGCACAGCCTCAGCAGCGCTAGCCACCACCATCTTGTGTCGGCGACCGAACTGTCGCCCTAGTTCGCCGAGAAGAATGATGGTTGCCATTACCGTTGTGACTGATGTCTAAGAATGTGTGTTGTGATCATTTGCCAATAGCCGCCATAAACATCGCGACTCGATAACCGGCCTTGAAGGTGATGCAAGATCAGTCCATCGCCCAAGTAAATGGCCGCATGATTAGGAACATCCGAATTCACCTGCATCAGCAAGACATCGCCTTCGCTTAAATCATCTGAACTGGCAACGTCAAAACCCGCATGTGCAAAGTTATCGAGGTAGAGGTTCTCTCCTCGCTTCCACCACTCGTCAAAGCGTTGATAGTCGGGCAAGATGAACTTCATCTCGTGGGCATACCAATCTCGAATGAGTGAATAGCAGTCCAGAACGCCGTGGGACCACTCCCTCCCAACCAGCGGGGCCATATACCCCTGCGGCTGGATCTCTTCCCACACCCCATTGGGATAGGAGACGATGAACCAAGGAATACCACTGGCCTCACAGGCCACACGGTCAGCTTGGCTTGGTGTCGCAGGCATGTTGGGGTGCGAGTGAACGACCCCAACAATCTGGCCACGCTTGTCGGCTTTGGCATAGTCCACAGGGTCAATCACAAATTGATCAGTCCCCACGCCAATGTTCTGACACGCGACGTAGCTCTCTTTTCCTTTGCGGATGATGAGCAAGCCACATGATTCGCGCGGAAACTCACGCTCTGCATGCTCAAAGGCCAGTTGTTTATTGGTTTCAAGCATCTGCAAACATCACCGTATCAATCCAGCAGCGGGAAACCCGCCAAAGGGAAGCTCCGCATTAGAGCCAAATCGCTTTTGGCAAGAACTCAATCGCTTGCCACAGGCGTCTTGGGATTTCAAAGAAACGGACACATCATTGGCGTTGAAATACGCCGTGCCCGTGTAGCCACACTCTGAGCTTCGATAGCCCCAAGGGCACACGTTTTGCACAATCTGTCTGCGCGGCAACGACACACCCTCAAGGTCAAAGGATGCAGCCAACTCGAACTCAACCACATCACGCGTTTCGCGAGACTTGCGATCGATGTAATAGACGTCATCCGCAAACTCCGCACTTGCATCCGCCGTTGAGTTGGTGCCGCTGGCAAAGTTCACCCCGTCTAGATACTTGACCAAGGTGCGCTTGCGAGTGATCTTGGCTCCCACCAGGTCTTGATACGACAAGATCAAGGCAGTGATACTGCCAGTGACGTTGGCCACCTTGAGCTTTGGCCTTGGCACTTGCCCATTGCCGTTGAACTCAAAGCCATCGGCCTGAATTGGAAACGGCTCGTAGGCATTGCCTTGCCAGACCACCTGTCTACGCAACTCATTTGTGCCCGCATGAAAGCGCACAACCCCCTCGTTGAAGAGACTCAAGTCCAGAACAAACAACTCGATGACCGCACTTGGAGCAAGCTTTTGAATTTCGGTTGTGATGGCTTGTGTGGTCATGACAAATCAAACACCTGCTTGAAGGTGGCGCGAATGTTTTCGATGTTGGGCTCTTCAATCGTGCGACTCCACTCTTCGCATGTAAATTTGCCTGTGATGCCACTTGGCGTTGTCCAATCGAATGCTTGGACTGCACCTCGGGCACGTAAGAAGTTGTCGATGGCAGATGCGTCACCAGTGGACTTACCCCGAAACTCCAGCGACCAGACTTCAGGCTGCGTGTTGATTCCATAAGCCAATCGTTGTTCGTAACCATCTCCAAAGGAGACCCGTCGCACGTTTGGTTTAACGGTGAGTGAAGCTCCGATGGATGGAATCCATGTGAAGGTAGCCATCGAAATTTCCTTGATTCAATCTGATCACCCCATCCTTCGGGGATCCAGCAAGCCGCCTGCTCGCTTTTGGTTAAGCAACTCTTGACGCACTGCGCTGGAGATAGCGCGACCTAAGTCTTGGCCTTGACCAGCCGTTGAGTTTGTTCCAGCTTCCGCAACGTTGACCGAGATGTTGAAAACATCCCCTCCAGCCGAACCGCCTTGGCGCATGGTCACGGGAATGGAGCGACCATCAGGCAAAGGCACATAAGCCTCGTTCATGGAGCCTTCACCAAACACGGCCAATTGAGGCGACGAGGCAACCCCGCCGCCTGCATATGTGCGCAATGGCAAAGGGCCAGCTGATGTCATCACTCCACCATTGGCAAATCCAAACATCCCGCCCAAGGCATTTGCCATTGGCAAGGTGATGGAGCGTTGGATTTGAATTCGAATCAAGTCCGAAATGATCGACGTTGCAAGAGTTCGGAAATCAAGCTTTCCTGTCATCACAAAGTTGGTCAACGCATCGGTCATGCCGTTGAAGGCTCTGGTGGTCACCGCCTCCATTTGCTTGCCCACTTGCTCGGTCTCTTCCCCGAGGGTTCGCAACGCTTTAGAAAACCCTGCACCGGGGTCTGAGAGCTCAAACGCTCGCTGACCCAAGAGCTGCGCACCGTCAGCGGCCTGCCTTGCCGCATCCTCAATTCGCTTGAAGGAGTCAGCCAGCTTGTCGTTGCCTGGTGCAGCCTCGACCAGCTCTCTGGCCTTCGCAGCAAAGTCTGCCAACTCCTCTGCGCTGGACTTGCGTGCAGTCGAGAGGCGTTTGAGTGACTCCACCTCGCTGATGGCACCGCTGTCCTTGAGCACCTTGATCTGCTCTTCTGTGGCTCGCAGTTGGTTTTGACCTCTGGCAACTTGCTCTTGGATGTCCTTGAGCGTCTCGCCGGGCAACTTGATCTCGCGCTCCAGATTGGATTGCTGCGCATCACGTTCGAGCTTTTCACGGCGCAGGGTGATTTCAGACAGCTTGTCTTGAAGCTTGAGTTTGTCTTGGGTGGTTTTGGCAACCGTTGCAAGACCGCGCTTGAGGATGGTTTCCTCTTGCCCATACAGGTCACCCAGCTTTTGCGTGAAGTCTTCCTGCGCGTTTAGCCTTGCTTCACTCGCTTCCTTGTAGCTGATGTAGCCTTGACTCTCATACAGATCAATGATCTTCTGACGGTCTTTGAGAATGCCGCTCTCAACGTCTGTCAGACCTTGAATCTTTTTGATGTCGCTCTCAATTTGAGCCATTGCTCCTGCGGTGAGAGCGCCTGTCGCTGAGTTGTAGTTCAGCTTCGGTTTAGATGCACCGCCTGTGGCATCTGATTCACCTTTGTTGATGGCGTCAAATCGAGACTTGACCGCATCAGAGAGCAGCGGCATCTTCCACAGATCCACATAGTTCTGATTGGCCTTCTCAACAATCGCATTGCGCTTTTCAAGTGCTGCCTTGAGCGTGGCTTGGTTCTCTTCTGAGAAGGGATTCAATCCCTTGCCACCAGCAATGAAAGTACCGAGCAACTCCATGTCTGCCCAGACAGCCTCAAAACTGCCGATCACAGACTTGACTATTTGGATCAGTCCACGCATCGCATCAATCACGATGGCCAGACCAACGGCAGCGTCTTGCGCCCACTCTTTTAGCGTGCCGTCATCTCGCAAACGAACCATGGCCTCAGCCGAGTTGTGCGTCCCAAGAACCACTTCTTTGAGTTGCCCTACCAGCTCTTCCATGGCAGGCAAGGCCGCAGTCACGATGGTCTGAGCCACAAAGTTGTGCTCTGCCTTCATACGCCCAAGGGCTTTGGATGCTTGTTCAGCGGATTCAATCTCCGCTTGGGTCATTCGGATGTTGAGGTCCTGATTTGCGGCCAAATCCTTGAGGAATGGCAACAAAGTAGCGCCAGACTTACCGAACAACTCAAGCGCGATGGCAGTTTTGCCAGCACCGTCTTCAAAGTCAGAGAGCTTTAAGGCTATGTCATTCATCACCTCCGCAGGATCGCGAAGATTGCCCCCAGAGTCCTTGGCCTTGATGCCAAGGTAAGCCAGCGCTTGGCTTGCACCCTTGGTTTCATTGTCAACACCCGCGAGTCCCTTGGAGAGTTTGGTCAATCCAACGCTGATTTGTTCCATGGCCACACCAGAAATGGTGGCCACAGGCGCAAAACCAGACAGAGCAACCGCACTCGCACCCGTTTGCTCGGCGAAGTCTTGTAAAGCCGCAACGGTCTCAAGCGTGTGAGCAATCAACTCCTTGAGTGCGCCAACAGACTCCACACCGATCGCAATGGCAAAGGTGGTTTTGGCCACTTCGGCCACACGTTCCAACGAAGAGCGCATGCCATCGGCGTGCTTTTCAAGAAGTCGGGCACTCTTGCCCAAATCTTCCCGAAACTCTGCCGTTTCTGCTGCGAGTTTGACAACCAGTGAGCCAATATCAGCCATTGTTTTTCTTCACCTTGTGAGCAAACATGGCCTTGAACCTCGCCACATTGAGACCGACGTCTTGCGTAGTCGCTTGTTTTTCCATGAACGGCATGAAGTCTTCAGGTCTAAAGGGGCTCGCATCTTTGGCCCTGTGCGCATTGGCAAAGGTGGACGCCACCACACCCGATCTGTAATCTGCGCGGTAGTCGCCAAAGGGCTCAAGTTGGTAAAAGGCCAACCACTCCGAGAATTCATCTGAGCCCATCCGATCCAGCATCTCGCGCACAGGCATTCCAAGTGCCAGTGCCAAGCGAAATGCAAAGCGTCGTGTCGGATGGGTCTTTAGGCGTTTTTTGCTTGTTCGACCTGTTCAGCACCAATGCCGTTCAGTCGCTGAGCCACAGAGAACACTCGGTCAAGTGCCTTGGCGCTTTTGGCACCCAAGGCAGCAACGTCTGCGTCACCAAACAGGCGACTGCCCGATTCATCGCACACGGCCAAGGAGACCAAGCGAGCGCGGACGTTTTCCAGTCGGCCTTCTTTGCCAATCAGACTGGCTTCAAACGCATCGCGATCTGTTCCCGTCATGGTGCGCACCTGCACCTCACCACCCCACTCGGGGACTTTGACTGTTTCTTTGGGCAAGTCGTCACATTGCAAAATTTGTTCACGCGTCAACATGTGTTTCTACCTCTCAAGCTTCGGTAATTTCGCCATCGATCTCAATCGTCACAGACGCTTGCACAACGGCATCGACACCACCTTGCACGCTGAAGGTGGTGACATAGCCGTAGAAGGTCCAAATCGCTGGCACGGTGTCCGTGAACGTCAACTTGAACTGACGTCGCACACGATTGGCGCGATCACTTCGCAGGCCTTGATGGATTGTGTCGTCGGGGTTGTAGTGCATGGTCAGCGTCAACTGACCTTCATCACGCAAGCCCACGCGCTTTTCTTTAGACGCTGAGGCCAAGTTGGTGACATCGATCACGGCGGCTTGACCGCCAGGACCTTGAAACGACACCACGTTGGGAATCACTTCAAAGGCGGTTGTTCCAAATCGGGAAATCGTAATTCCCTGTGCAGTAATTGCTGTGCTGCTCATGTGTAGCTCCACGTTTAGGTTGAACTGACCTGTCGGAAATAGGTGTAGTCCACGCTCACCCGGTACAGCCGGGCCTGTTCTTCAAAATCGGATAGCCCCATGCGTACATCGACGACGGTGCTTTTGTCGACCAACAACGTTTCGAGAATTTCGTCGTGCAGACTCAATGCCTCTTGATAAGTTCTGGCGTAGGTATCGACTTGCATGCGGATGCGTTGCAAGCCGTGCGGCCCATCGAGACCAAAGATGTGCTCTTGCGCGATGGGCGTGTAAACAATGGCTGGGTACTGAGCGTCTTGTGCGGCAACTAGCGCATAGACCTCCCCAGCCGCCAAAGTTTTGATGGCGTCGTAGAAGTCCTGCATGGCTATTTCCTGTTCAGCGCTTTGGCTTCTAGTTCGATGCGATCGCTCAGCCGAACTTTCATCGCTTGAACTGCTTCACGCCGCTTTGCTTCGAGTGCAGGCCTCAGAAATGGCCGTGCTCGCATCTTGCGAGTGCCAAACTCAATGAAGCGCCAGTACCAGGCGTCTTGCGAGAGGTTCCCTTTTTTGCCTTGCTTGCGGTACTTCTTGCCGTGACGCACAGTCACGAAAAAGGTTTGCCGAGTGAGGCTTGAAAGCTCTGGAATGTGCTTCATGATCACCGAACGCTTCAACGTGCCAGGCGGAGGTTGGTTTGGGCCCAGCGACTCGGCAGCCTTTGGTGCACGCATCCTCGCTTCATCTCGAATGACCTTTGCACCTGCATAGACGGAGACGCGAAGTCCATTCTTAGCCACCCGATCAGGCAACTCCCTGAGAGCCTTGGCTAACTCCGCCAAGCCTTCGATCTTGACGATTTCATGTTTAGCCATCGTCAAGTCCTTCGGACACCAGCAAGATGAGTTGAGCTCGCTTTTCGTCTTCATTCAAAGCTGAGTGAATGTTGAAGATGCGTGACTTATAAAGCACGCGCATCTGTGCCACTTGCTGTGGGTTGTCAAATACAGGCTGGTATCGAACCGTGATCTGATGCGTCAATTCAGCAGAGATTCGGTTGGCAATCACAGCCTCTTTGCCTGAGAGGGGTTGAATGTCCGCCCACACCATCGCCACATCCAGCCAAGTCCGACAAGGAGCGCCTAGGCTGTCTTTGATGGTGCTCGGACGTTGCACCTTGATGCGTCGCGTGAGCATGCCTGCGCTGATGGGATTCATATGAATGAGACCTTGAATGGGTCGAGTAACCCGTCAACAAATGGCAAAGATTCAATTCGGCCACGAGAGAGTGCGGCAACTTCTTCTCGGTGCGCATACAAGCTACCAACTCTGAGCTTGATCCAACTCTTGATGCCCTCTGGAACTGCAGCAGCATTCCCATAGCCAACATCAAAGGTGACCGTTACCGCTCCAATTTGCGGCAAGGGAACGGGCCATATTTGGCCAAATACTGGGGTGATCCGGGCAGGCTCACAGGCTGTATCGACCGTGTAGTTGCTAGTTGGCATGGTCTGCATAACTCCAGCCATGTCGAGGTAGTTGATAGACACCACGTTCAGGACGGGTGACTTTTGAATCAGGATGGCATGCCCAGGCAATGTGAAAGGTTGCCCCGCCGGAACCCCCATGAGGCTCGGTCCGGGAAAGCTATCCATGACCAATTTCCAACGTCCAGTGATGAACTGCCTGTTCGTGATGGTCTCTGCAGCTTGTCTAGCAGCAGATATCAAAGCCTGTATCAACCCATCGTCGTCATCGAAATCCACCCGCAGGTGGAGCTTGGCCTCTTCAAGAGAAACTGGCTCCCCTGCGGGAGGGGTGATCAATTGCATGGGCATGCCCTTGGTCTCCCCTCAAACTCAGATTACCTGAGCCACTGCAGCCTGATTGCTTGCGTCACCCGGTGCGAATCGAGGATTAAACCCAAGCAACTGTGCAGAAGTCAGACTGGCTGCAACAGCCACAGTTACAGAGAGACGGACATAACTGAACCCGTTGTTCACATCTAGCTCGTCCGGACGCAAGTTGATCAAGGCCTGCTTGCTGTCACCCGTGGCCTTAACGATCTGGGTTATGGCTTTACCAGCTACGTCCTTGGCACCGGTGCCTGAGGCGTCGGTAGCTTGCTGGATCTTCGCGTCCAGCGTGGCACCCGTGCCCATGACACCGCTTTGAATCAAAGCCAGCAGGTTGTGGTGGTTGCCAGCTGAAATCCAGCCGGTGGTGACTGTGCCCGCCGCTTGGCTGGCGGGGTCGATGGTGGCCAGAACTGAAATCAGTTCGCTGCCTTTTGCATTGGGAAACATTAAGTTGCTCCTTCAGGTAATGGCGACATTCAACGTGCGCCCAATTGAACAAAGGGCGACATCGTCGAGCTGCCCTTGGCAGGCGAGATAGGTGCCGCGATCTTGGACTGGCCGTCCATGCGGAAAGTCGTACGAAATGCCGTGAGGTCGGCATCAAAGTACAGATGCATGGACGTTGCAGTTTGCAAACCACCCGCCTTGGTGATGGTTTGGTAGTAAGACAAGTCGGCCAACAGCACGTCACCTGCGCCGGAAAAGCTGTTCGCGTGTTGCGATACAAACACCGGACGACCCAGCAAGGTGCCGTAGGGAGAGACTTGGATGCCGCCGACGTTCAAGCCCATGGGCAAGTAGATCGGGTAGTTGCCCAAGGTGAGCGTAAAGAGCGCAGGCAACACATCGTTGTTGACGATCCACACTGCCTTAGCAAAGGATGCTGGAGGCAAGCGAGAAATCATCTTGGCCAAGTTCTGAGCCAGGAGCGTTTGTGTAGCTTGGCCAGTTTCCTTGGCAACGGTCACGGTGGTGGCGTTGCTCATACAGCCGACAGGAACGCCAGTGCCAGAACCAAAGAGGATGGACTCATTGGTCTTCCAGCGAATGGATGTGGCGATTTTGTCGGGCAGGTAGCTCGACAGCGCATTGGTGTCATCCAGCAACTCATCTGTCACTGGCACCAAGGCCATGAGCTTTTTGAGGCGCAAGGTAGACAAGCCAAGCACTGGTTTGGTGTTCACCGCAGGGGTGGCTTCACCTTGCCAGTAGGCACGAATACCGTTGCTACCCCATGGCGTGGTTTCGTCTTTGGGAAAGGCCATGGTGTTGCCCGTGATCTCCACGTTGTCGGTCAAAGGCAGGAGCGAGTCCTCACCCAACGACAACTGGAAGATCTCTTGCGCGAACTGAGGTGGCACCAAGAAGCCACCATCTTGGGCAGAGCCTTCGCTACCGAAGTTCGTTGGCACAGCAGCACCACGGGTTGAGCCAATCAGCAGTCGTTCATCAAGAGAGCTGCCATGCTTTTGGGCTTGGCAGACAGTCTTGAGAAACTCGCCAACGCTTTTGAAGCCGTGTTTGGGGTCAGAGGCTGCGTTATCCACAACCGTGATCACCGAAGCTGTGGGCAGTTGGGCTGCATGAGCCAACTGCGCCTCTTCGGCAATCAAGGCAGCTTCGCGATCGATAGCACTCGAAGTTGCTTCGATCTTGGCCTTCAGGGCTTCAAAAGCACTGACCTCTTCCTCGTTCATGTCGCGCTGCTCAGCAGCAGCGATATCGGTCAGGGCACGTGCGTCCTTGACCAAGGATGCTTTGCGAGCTTGAAGCTCGCGCAAGTGTTTACTCATTGGTTTTACTCCAGAAATGAAAAAACCGCCTGGTCGAAATGACTCAAGGCGGCGACAGGGATGACGACCAACGGGTCGCAGGAAGTTGACTCAAGGCCTCTACGGAGGCCATAGGTCAAAAAACAGTCTTATGGGCGCTTGATCAGCCCAAAACAAACCTGTACAATGTTTCTGTACATAATTTGGATTGCCACCATGACCATAGAAACAACCTACAGCCAGGCACGAGAGCAGCTCAAAACGCTGATGGACCGTGCTGTTGATGACCGCGAAGTGATCGTGGTGCGTCGTCGCGCAGGTGGCGATGTAGCTATGATTGCAGCCGATGAGCTTGAAAGCCTAGTGGAAACAGCTCACTTGATGCGCTCAACGAAAAATGCTGAGCGTCTGCTCACTGCATTGACTCGCGCACGAACTGAATCTGTGAAACCGACTTCGTTGGCCGATCTACAAAAACGAGTGGGATTCGATGCGTGAGAGTGATCGGGTCGCAGTGTGCCACACTGAATTTTTAGAAGACCTTCAACACTGGGTTGAAACAGACCGGCGAACAGCCAAAAGACTGCTTGAGTTGGTTCGTGCCGTTTTGAAAGATCCATTCGACGGAATTGGTAAACCGGAGCCACTGAAATATCTCGGAGCAGATGTCTGGTCACGTCGCATCACACAAGAGCATCGCTGCGTCTACCTTGTCAAAGTAGATCGCGTTGAGTTCTTGCAAGGTCGTTACCACTACTGAATACTTCATCGCAAATGATTAACAAGCCTGCGATAGAAGGATAACAAGCATGAAGACGCATGACCAACTAGTTCAGACACTGATGCAACGCCCTGGTATTCAAGCAGAGGTGATCCGCATTGAGCATGAAGAATCCGTTTTGCTTGATGTGCAACTCAATTCACGATCTAAAGTTGATGGCAAACAACCTAATCAGATCAACGCAAGCTCATCACGAGCTTGCTTCAAGCGTGACTGACTAGCCGGCCTGCTTGAACGGACTTTGGCCTGCATCTTGGCCAACACATCATCAAATGTGGCGATGCCATCAACCATGTTCAGTGCCTGCGCTGCATCTGCGCCAAGCACTCGCCCCTCTCCCATACCGTTGCGTACGTCGTTGATTGACACATCTCGCCCAATGGCAACAGCTTCCACGAAGGCGTTGTAGTAATCATCTACACGAGACTGCATGAACGCCTGTGCTTGTTCATCCAGCGGTACATAAGGATTGCCCTCAACCTTGAACTTGCCAGCAGAGATGAGTGTGGGCTTGACGCCATCTTCTTCCAGCGCCTTTGAATAATCAAAATGCGCTTGCCACACACCAATGGAGCCAACCTCACCACCAGGGGTGACATAGAACTCACTGGCAGAGCATCCAATCCAGTAGGCAGCAGAGGCGGCCAGACTGTTGGCAACAGCAATGACAGGTTTTTGGGCGCGTGCTTTGACAATCTCACTTGCAAGCTCACTCACACCGTAGACACTGCCACCGGGACTATCGATGTCAATCAAGATCTGACCAACCGTATCGTCTGCCAACATCTGTCGCAGGATTGCTGTGAATTGTTGGGTACTGGTGCTACCAGGTCCAGAGATATCGTCAACCATGTTGCCACGCTGCGTGACCACCCCATACAGTGGCAGCACCGCAATGCCAGTGCCTGTAGTGGCTGCTGCCATTTGTTTACGGGTGTCACGAAGCACGCGATCCGTGTTTACCTGAAACATCGTCTCATCGCTTGGCGGTTCACCTGCAGACCAGCGTGTCAGGATGCCTGACATGGCTTGCAAACGCTCAGGCATCAACGCCCAAGGCGTAGTCAAGAATTCAGAGAGAAGGAGTTGTTTGTTCATTGGTTCATTCCAAGTTGAATAAGTGAAGCCGACAGCGCGACTTCTTGTAGCGGTAGAGCTTGTTGTGTTGCCCACGCCTCAACGTGTGAAGCGTTAACACCAAAAGCCTGTGCGATTAATCCGATTTCGTTCTGACCAATCGCCCCCTTTTTGGCAATGCGACGAGCGAGTCGATGGGCGTTTGACTCCACCAACATCCGAAAGCGCAGGCTCATCTCTTGATCAACAGATGAGGCGGTGTCATCGGGGTTAGAGTCACTTGGTTCGCTCTCTTGTTCTGCCTCTTGTGCATCCTCTTCTTCCACCATGTTCAGCGGACGAAGCGGTTGATCGAGTCCCTGCAAGGGATTGAGGTTTTCAGCGATACGAGCTTCGTTGCGTGTGAGCCATCCGTTTTGGATGCCGCTTTGGTAATAGGCTGAGCGACTGGATGCGTCACCTCGCATGAGGTTGGCAAAGTCAAACTCAATCTCAAGCGCATCACCGTCTGGCAATAGATCCGCCTCAATGGAAGCCTCCCATCGTTCAGCCCAAGGGGTCATGGTGTGCATGACGAATTCAAGGCTTTGCTGTTCGATGTTGGAAAACGTCGCACGCTCCAAATCCGCAATCATGTGCGGTGGCACACGAAACATCCGAGCAATGTCAGTGATCTGAAACTTGCGCAACTCCAAAAACTGAGCGTCTTTGTTCGTAACTCCCACTTCGTGGAACTTCATACCGTTCTCAAGCACCAGCACTTTGCCCCTGTTGGAGCCCGCTTGTGCGGATTGATACGAATCCCGAAATACGCGCTTAGCCTCAGCATCCTTGAAGTTGCCCGGAAACTCAATCCAGCCACCCGTAGGTTTGGCATCGTTGGTAAAGAAACGTGCTCCGTAGTCTTGGGCAGCTAGTGCCATGCCCAAGCTCTCCCTTGCTAGCTCAATAGGGCTCATTCCCAATAAGCCGTCCGACGACAACCCCCTCAAGTGCCAGATCTGTCCACGAGGAAAGACCATCTCGTCACCGTTTTGCATTCGCACTCGGTACCGGAAGTCTCCGCTGTCCATCACTTCCATGCGCACACGGTCGGGATGGATGGGCATCAACTCCGTGATCTCCCCCTTGGGGTTGGAGATAATCTGACAAAACGCATTGCCCCTAAGCGCCAGATGACCTTGCAGCATCTCGCGCCATTCAAACGGGTTTTGAAACCGATTGGGTTTACGGGCCAACAAACCATAGAGCCAGTGATCGGTCACCCGATCCTTGCCACCATCCTTGCGCTGGCGATAGACCACCACAGGAAGGGAGGCCATCGTCTCGGACAAGATGCGCACACAAGCGTAGACAGCGGCTAATCGGAGTGCCCCATCGGGTGAGACACGCACACCCGAAGAGCTGCGCACCGACACGGGCTCGAAGAAGAAGTCACCCCACGGGGAACGGTCACTGGTCGATGCTTTGAACCGATCTAATAGATTGAAGATTCCCATTGCTTCAGAGCACCATCAACTCATAGTCGGAACCAAGCACCACCGATTCACCCGGTTTTATGGCGCGCGAGAGCGCCATGATCAGCGCCACGATTCCGTCTATCTTGTTTTCTGCTCGCTCCTTGCGTGGATAGATGTTGTCTTTGACGTCCAAGTGGGCAACTACGTTGCTGGCCATCCAGCCAAGAACAGGGTCGCCATCGTGAACGAGCTTCTTTTGCAAGACCAGGGCTTCCAAGGTCTTCATGGGTTCGCTGAAGTTCAAGACCGTTGGTCGAACCTCAATCATTGGCAACCCTTCCGACAGCATCCTTGTGGATAACTGCGTGGCTTGAAATGGATCGAATGCCACTGCTTGAATTTCATAGCGCGTGGCCATGTCCAATAAGTCCGCCTCTATCCACCCAAAATCAATCACGTTGCCGGGAGTAACGATCAATCGCCCAGAGTGCATCCAACCGGAGTACTGGCTATTTACCGCAGCATTGACCGTGTCTTCTGGTAGGTAGTACTTACCAAAGGTCACAAATGCATCGGTGATTTCAGGATGCCTAAACACGATCAACAGGGCTGCGATGTCTGTCTTACTAGCCAGGTCAAGACCAATCCAGCAAGGCTGACCTTCAAACTGCTCAATGAACATGCCCTGCTCAGCGCAAGCATCCCAAGCCCGCATATCCATCCAAGCGGTGTCAGCATTGACCCACTCGTTGAGATGCTTGGTCTTGAAGTTGTTCACCGCACTTGGCAACTGCATAGCCTTGGCCTGCAACGGCCCAAGCACCTCCGAGCGAACCGAAATGCCCCAGTTGGGATTAGCCTTGATGAGTGACTCTTCAGTCGTCCAGTCATCTCCGTCATCTAGTCCGTAGATGATCCCGAATTGGGTGTCATCCTCGAACACCTCATCTAGTAGCTTGGTCACAAACGAGCGAACCTCGTAGCAGATGCCTGCCCGGTTACTACCAGCCGTGGTGATGACCCATAGCAGGGAGTTATCCCGTTTACCGGTACCGGTTTCAACTACGTCATAAACCGTGCGGGTTTTGTGCGCGTGCAACTCGTCCACGCAACCGAAGTGAATGTTCAGACCATCCAGCGTGGAGCCCTCAGCAGACAGGGCTTCAAACTTCGAGCCCGAGGCCATCACGTTCATGTTGTGCGCACCGACATTCACCGAGAACCGATTACGAAATCCCGGACTACGACGCGCCATGGTTTGTGCGTCGCCAAAAACGATACGTGCTTGATCACGTGTGGTGGCCAGTGAGTAAACCTCTGCACCACCTTCGCCATCAGCCGCCAGCATGTAAAGCCCTACAGCGGAGGACAAAGTTGATTTAGCGTTTCCCCGTGGAACCTCGATATACGAACGACGAAACCTTCTCGTCCCATCAGCCTTGACCCATCCGAACACCGTTGTGAGAATGAATACCTGCCAGGGCTCCAGCGTGATGGGTTCTCCTGCCAGCGGACCTTTGACGTGAGGCAGCCGTTCAATGAACGCGCATAGGTTGTCCGCTGGGTAGTAGGTCTTGCCGCTCTTGCTTGTGAGCTTGGGATTGAACCGGTAAGGACTGGACTTACCCTTGTACTTCTTCAGATCATTGAGCTGCCTTTGGCAGGCTGCCTTCACCCATTTGCACGCCAGAATTTCTCCATCCACGACCTTTTGTGCATATGCCCTGGAAATTTCACAATATGAAGATTGCCTAGATTGCATATTTGCCCGAGTTCGCTAGCTTTAATGATCCTGTGTTGACCTATCCCACCAACAAGGTTTGGTTATGAACTTAGGGATAGAGCGTCAGCTCTAAAGTCACGCTAATTTCATGGTTTTTTCACAAATCTTCCCTACCATTGACACATTCAAAATTTTTTTTAGGAACTTTCATGCAAAACACTCTCAAGCCCCAAGTCGAAGCCTCTTTGAATGCTGCGTTTGAACTGGCTAATCTCTCTTTCTCCCAAGTGGAGCGCTTATCTCAACTGAGCTTTGAGCAAGCCAAATTCAACGCCGAAGTCGCCAAAGAGCAACTCGACGCTGTTTTGGAAATCAAAGATCCTGCCCATGCCTTGGAATTGGCAAAGTCCATCCTTGAGCAATCGGCAAAGAATATGGCTGGCTATGCTGCGACCGCACTAGAGCTCACTCAAGAGTTCCAACACGAGTCAGCAGCATTCGTCGAAGGTCATTTCGACCACGCACACAGCACAGTCAACAAAGCACTTGCAGAGAATCTGAAAAACGCTCCTGCAGGTTCTGAAGCTGCCGTCAGCGCCGTTAAAGCAGCTGTTGAGGCTGGCAACAAAGCATTGGCCGAAGCTCGTAAGAATGCTAAGAAAGCCGCCGACCTCGCCCAAGAAGGCCTTGCCAAGCTGAAAGAGCACGCTCCCAAAGCAGCTGCCAAGGCTCCTGTGCGTCGTAAAGCCCGCGCTTAATTCGACTGCGAACACGAATGGCACTGCTAGGTGCCATTCGCTCACAAATCAAGATACTGCTAGTTGGCGTTTGTTCATAGACGCGCAACACGACTTGATATGTCTAACAATAAAAATTCATCAGACAGATCGCAAGTTTGTTCGAATTGCGGTTTTGTTATGCATTCTGAAAGCTCCCAGACGCTCTTCAGATGCGGACATGCCTATTTCTCGCAGCCACCTAACGAACGCGTTCAGGAGCGCATGGATCATTACCCAAGCGTCAAGCCAGACGATTCATGCGGGCACTGGTGCAGTCACCTGCAATCCCTGCTCGATAGCACCAAGTAGGCAGACCTGCTTGATTTGACCTATATCAAAGTATTAACAATCCTAGGGTTTCTCACCACCTCTGAACCTCTTGTAAGTAATTACCCTTCGGCTTAAAACTAGTGGCAGAGGGGATTATGAGTTTCGCGCAAAAAACATTACGTGCAAGCCTAGTTGCGTATTTATCAGCAATGTTTGGTTCTTTGACATTTGCACTTTTCAAAATGGACTTTACTGGGTATCCAGTGGGTAGGGCCGGGTTACTCATCCTCATGGTCACAACCGGGGTCGTTTCCCTCAGGCTCATGTTAGCTATGGCGCGCACTCAAAGACTGCGAAGCAACTGGGCCTGACATGCGAAAGATGTTTCTGGGAGACGCTCATGTACAACAACATTGTCCTTGCATACGATGGGTCTCAAGCTAGCCAAGAGGCTTTGCTCAATTGCAAAGATCTCTCTCAATGGCATCAGGCTCAGGTTCACTTGTTAGCAGTCGTGCCCTATGACCTAGTCGCACTTGGTCCCGAAACCGCTTATTACAACGACGAACAGAACAAGGCAGAGCATGACCGGTTTTTAAATGTGCTCAATGATGGTGTTGCCCAACTCAGTCAAATCGGCATAAAGGCATCAGGTCAACTGCGTAGGGGTGACCCAGTGGATCAAATCGTTCACTACGCACAAGAAATTTCAGCTGAGTTGATCATTCTTGGTCACAAGCACCGAGACAGTTGGATCGAGAGATGGTGGCGTGGGTCTATTTCAAAAGCATTGATCGAACACTCACCCTGCAGTGTTCTGGTGGTTATTCTGAAGTAGCCCGCCAACTCGCAAGATCAAGCGCCTCCCAAAAAAGCGCGATGCTTATGGGATGTCAGCTCAAGTTATCAGGCTTTTTTAAGAGGCTGCGAGAAAAAAGATCCTGAGTAGGCGCTTGTGTTTTCTTTTTCGCCATTTCTCTGCAAAACCTGACGAAGCCCATCGGAGATGTCTTTTTGTAGATACCAAATAGCGTCATCAACTCATTAACATCAAAGCCACTTTGTTTGGTCAATTCCTCAAAACCAATTGGGTTTGCGCAATTCACTTCAATCCATGCGCAAAGCTGATTGATTTTCTGCTCAATCTCGGGAGTTAGAAATTGCTTTGTCTTGCTGATCATGACCATAGGTCTTTATAACAGCAATTGATTTCAAAACAAGTCATTCCTGAACGCCGTATTCCAAATCTTTGGCGACGCGTGATGGAGTTGAACCACCGATAAACAGATTGCTAAGTGAACCTGCTTTGCTCCCGCCGCGCCAGGGCTTCATTTTGTCAAGCGGCCAGCACTTTGGGATGGTGTTTTCCCTAGATTTAAAAAGTTCGGGTCAAAGTGACGCAAACCGATTCACGCACGTAGGTCCACCACATGCAGTCCGTCCAGGCGCAAGGCCGGAGCTTGGGACTTTTTCTTCTGCGCTGCGGACTGGGAAGCCGTATTTGCAAAATTGCTCTTGATTTCCTTGACCAGTTGCTGAGCTAGGTAGATGCTTCCAGCCTGTAAAAATTTTGACAATCGCACAAACTGAGCATCAGCCAGGGTGGAAGCATCAAAGTTGACCAGCGCCTGAAAGGCATGCCTTGCAGCATCTAAGTTTCCGCTATTGATCGCCTCAAAAAGAGCAAGCACTTTTTGGCGATGTTGTTGTTGCTTGTCGTGGGACGCTCCGCCGTGTCCAGCGTAGCTTCCCGAGCGGGCATTCACCCGCATCATGTTGGCGGTTTCCATAGACGACTCCTTCAGGTGCTGACTATTTCATGCAAGCCTTTCTGGCTGGGTTGTAGGGGATTGACCGTTTCACAGGACCTAGTTTGATGGTTCAATAAAAATTGAATGTCAGGAAATCGGTCAATCAGCTAAAAACACGCATAAGCCATGCCAGTCATATTTCGGCAATTATTTGCCGGTGTCTGTTTCTTTGTTGGTCGGCAAGCAAAAAGCCCGACAGGTACTAAACCTTGTCGGGCTTGACAGCAGGCACGGGAGTCCAGCTGTCGGGTGCGTGGACGGAGATGAGAATTTAGACCTCCCCACGCGAGCGGCATGGATGTCGCTCATTCGGGTAATGCGAGCCAAGATTTCTCGAGGACGCATCTTGATGCTAGAACTTCTTTTCTGACAAGTCAACCCAAATAGCTCGGTGATATGGGTCAGATTATTTTCTTGTTGCAGCGCAGGTCTGTATCATTGCTTCCCCTTGAACCTACATTAAGGCGAGGAGACCCATTTGATTAAAAAGTATTACGCAGGCAACCAGCAACCAGCAACCAGCAACCAGCAACCAGCAACCAGCAACCAGCAACCAGCAACCAGCAACCAGCAACCAGCAGTAGCAAATTGCTCTACCTACGCTTTTTAAATCTCAGTCATGCTGTCAGCAGTAATTTGACTAGTGTTGACTCTTTAGCTCTGCGCTTACTCGAGTCAATTGCTGTAGCCCACAGCAATGGTGCTGCATTGACCGTTACAGATGCAATGTCACTAAATGCAATAGCATCACCAGCAACAATACATCGCAAGTTAAATGACCTACTTAAGGCTGGTTTGGTTGATCAGGTTCATGTTGATGAAAATCGCCGGACCAAATATCTGCATACCACTAGTAAAGCCAACGCATACTTTGCCAACATGGGTAGCGCAATGGTGAGTGCCCTGCACCTCGCCTAGGCGCTCACCCTATTGCTCAAATCAATAAAAATGGTGCTGAGGCACTGATGTCTCGTCAAGATTGCCAGTAATGGACTGATGCAATACTGGCCACAAATCCTTCTTAACTCACAATATCGGCCCATGGGTCTGAACTATTTTCAGTTTGACTTTGTGAAACACTAACCTTAGAACGCGAAGCAGGTGTAAAGCCCATCTCTGCCTCGTAGCCCTTCATCTCGAGAGCCAAATCACGAATGACATCCATTAATGGAGAACGCCGCAAAATTCCACTGGGCGTTTTGATGATCATTCCCGCCACACCTGAGCGATTGATCTTTGCCAACGCCTCTCGATACAAACCGGCGCAATTGGCCCAACGCTCTAAAACAGAAGCGTCAAGTGATGAAAGCAAACCAGAGGGAGCGTTTTCAACTGCGTATGTCCATGCCTCTTTGGCAATGTCCGACATGTACTCAGGTGGATCTCCAAGCTTGCCAATTGGACGTGGTTCGTTCGGATTGACTCTGCACTTTTGCAAAGTCCCCTTAATCTTTTTCACTGCAACAGGTAATGGTTTACGTCCGGCCATAGGGTTCTAAATCATTTTGTGAAATTGACAGACGCTTAAGCTCTTCAAGCGACATACCTTCCAAAGCCTCTGCGAGTGCTGGGCACATGTCTTTCGCGTCGGCTGGCTTTAGGTCCATCGAATCAATCTTTTGAATTTGTTCAAGTTCATCAAAATAAGCCTGTTGAATTAAGGACGACGTCACTTTCCAGCATCCAAAAAAATGTTTTCAATTTGCACGCGCAAAAATTTGAGCTGGCGAGCGCATCTTTGGCTGCCGTTCCTAGAGATTTAGACCCCCTACCCCCCTGCGCGCTTGCCTGCAGTCTCTCTGGCCGTCTTACGGTTGTGACAAGAGACACAGAGAGACTGCAGGTTGCTTTTATCTAAACGAGCGCCACCTTCCTTGATGGGGGTAATGTGATCCACAACTCCGGCAGCAATTGATTGGCCTTGGTCAGCACACGCCTTGCAAAGGGGGTGCAACCGCAGGAAATTGGCACGCAAACGCCGCCAAGTGCTTGATTGATAGAACCCAACCTCATTGTCAAAACTACGCCGCATACGCCCGTAATCACGATGGACCAAAGCACGGTGGCTGTCGCAGTAGCCGGGGTTAGTCAAAACAGCCATACATCCCGGATATCTGCAAGGAGTTGGCGCACTTCTTGGCATATCAATCGGCTTTCAAGAAATAAGCGACATATCGCGGAATTAGCTTGGCTTCTTCTCGATTTAGAGCGTCAATGCTTTACATCGCAACACGAACAGGAGAAATAGATGAATCAATCGAATCAACTCAACGCGCTCTTTGAGCGGATTGCCAAAGAGCATCTCCACATTGAAACGCTTGAAACACAAAACCGTGACCGAGACGACTTTCACGACGTAGCGGTTTGGTCAATCAAGAGCGCGCTTGAAGCCGCCTACGCCGCAGGTGCTTTAGCAGCACAAAACACATCAACAACGTCGAGAGGTAAAAAATGAAACTGACAGATAGCCAGCGCCACTTGCTCCAAGCGGCGGCAAAACATCCGCAGAAACTATTGACAGACTTTCCAGCCAACCTCAAGGGCGGTGCTCTAATCAAAGTGCTTACAGCACTTGGCAACGCAGAGCTGATCTCCCCACACAGCAAAACAACTGAGGGGACCACTCAATTTGTGATCACCCGCTCAGGACTTGTCGCGATTGGAGAAAGCTCCGCATCGCCGACAAAGCAACGCCATGGCACTAAGCAAGCAACCATGATCGAATTGCTCAAGCGACCCGAAGGGGCAAGCCTCGCAGAGCTTGTTCAAGCGACCGGTTGGCAACAACACACAGTGCGAGGCGCCATGGCTGGTGCTTTGAAAAAGAAGCTGGGATTGAACATCGTGTCAGAGAAGATCGATGGCCAAGAACGTAAGTACCGCATCGTTTGAACGAAATGAAAACCGTGGGATTGTTCTGAGTTTTCTGGCTGCAAAACATAACCTTTTTTGCTATGCAGCTTCAGGCTCCACGGGCGTATCCAACTTCCGGTTAGAGAGAACACCCTTTTTTCCGGTGAACTCCTCCCAGCGTTTGACGATGACGTCAACGTACTTGGGGTCAAGCTCAATGAGACGGGCTCGACGACCGGACTTCTCACAGGCAATCAATGTCGAGCCTGAACCACCAAATGGATCCAGGACGAGGTCGCGGGTCTTGCTGCTATTTCGCACCGCACGTTCGACCAGTTCCACTGGCTTCATCGTCGGGTGCAGATCGTTCTTCTGTGGCTTCTTGACGTTCCAAACGTCACCCTGATCACGGGCACCACACCAGAAGTGGTCTGATCCATCACGCCAGCCGTACAGGATGGGTTCGTACTGGCGTTGGTAGTCCGCACGTCCGAGCGTGAACGTGTTCTTGGCCCAGATGATGAACGTGGACCAACGACCGCCAGCGGCACGGAAGGCCGACTGGAGAGTGTCCAGTTCCGAGGAACTCATAGCGATGTAGACGGCACCCTTGGTGTGGGACAGGATGTTCATGCATGCGTCCAACAGGAAGCTACCGAAGCCTTCGCCCAAGTTGTCGTTCATGATAGGGCGGTTCTTGCCACGCAACTTGTCTTTGGCCGTGTTTGCGTAGTTCACGTTGTAGGGCGGATCGGTGAAGGTCATGTCCACCAGTTCCTCCCCCAATAGGGCCTTGAAATCATCCGCCTTGGTCGCGTCGCCACACAGCAACTTGTGCTCACCCAGGATCCAGATGTCACCATTCTTGGAGATGGGTGTGTCGCTGCCCTCAGGTACAGCATCCTCATCGGTGAGTCCATCCTTCGTGGCTTCCTCACCAGCGATCAGGGCTTCCCACTCCTCTTGCGAGAAGCCGGTAAGACCCAGTTCGAAACCTGCGTCTTTGAGGTCTGCCAATTCGATACCCAGCAGTTCGTCTTCCCAAGAGGCGTTCTCGCCAATCTTGTTGTCGGCCAGGATCAGTGCGCGACGCTGAGTGTCAGATAGATGCTCAAGCGGAACCACTGGCACCTCAGGCAGACCGAGCTGGCGGGCAGCCATGAGCCGACCATGGCCTGCAATGACGTTATTTTTGCCATCGATCAGGATCGGAGCGCCCCATCCGAACTCCCGGATGCTGGCCGCGATCTGAGCCACCTGCGCTTGCGAATGCTGTTTGGCATTGCGGGCATATGGGATCAGTTCGTCGACCTGTCGGTATTCGATGTGGATGGGATTCATGGGGACCAGAAATGAAAAACCCGCCGGGCGTTGCCACCGGGCGGGTTTGTGAAATTATTTTTTCGGAGACGCATCTCTCGCGACCGTAGACAGAATTTAACCTGAATACGGTCAAAACGCGACACCTCTAAATTCGCGTTTCTTTCGCATCTGTTCGCATCCCTTGGAGCAGTTTCGCTGTGCCACGCAACGCCTATCAACCTCCACGCGAAATATGTTCAGTGATGGTCTGAATTGCGACCTCCCAATGTCGCTGTGCCGTGCGTGGAGCCACACCGAAGCGTTTGCCGATGTCGTACCAGCGCCAGCGTTCAGCACGCATCCACACCAACTTGCGTTGTTCCACATCCAAACACTGTACCCACTGCATGACGACGAGCATGCGCTCCACCTCAACCGGGGTTGGAGGGAAGCGATAGACCGGCGGGTCGTTACTGGCCATGCGCTCGTACTCTGTTCGCACGATGGTTGGCCAGCAGTTGAAGTGGCCCTGCACTCTGACCGGTGGCAAGCGATGTGCTGTGCGCGAGGCCTCGATGAGCCAGTTGGCCACGTCATCCGTCGTCCATTGAAGTGTTGCTGCAACCATGTCATCCCTCCTGTGTGTCCAAAGCCCAGTGCAGCAGCGCCAATGCATCTGCTTCGTTGTCGTCAGTTACCGGATGCCCCAGTTCCCGCATTGCGTCCATCACCTCTGTCTTGCCTGCATTGCCCTTGCCGGTGGCGTGTTTCTTGATCGTTCCCACGGGCACCCCTTGGTAAGGGATGTTGTGGTGCTCGCACCAAGCCGTGAGCGTGGCCAGCAGTCCGCCGTAGACATGGGCCGCATCCACGCCGGCATGGCGGCGAACTTCCTCGAAATAAACGCAGTGGATTGCATTGGCCAGTTGGCGCATATCGCTGAGCCAGCGCTTGAAACGCAGGTAGCGCATGCCTCCACCCTCGTACCGGCTTGGCTTAAAGCTCACAAAGCCATGGACGACTTGCGCGTCCAGCGTTCGCATGGCCCATCCAGTCGTGGTCCCCATATCGATTGCCATGACCACGGTTCGCGATGCAGGCATCGGGTCGAGCGCGTGGGCATCCTCCCTACGTAACGGAGAGAGGGCATCAGCCCCCTCTCCTACGTAGTAGGAGGGGGAGATTTCGCCAACTTCGGAAGTGGCAGAAAGTGAATAAAAACAAGGACTTGGCTCAGTTGGCAACTTTTGCCAACTGCCAACTGCCAACTGAACCAGAAAACTCGTAAGTGGTTGATATGAAAAGGAATTAAGTTGGCAACGGTCTGCCAACTGAATCCAGTTGGCAAAACTTTGCCAACTTCCAGCCCCTTTTTTGCCAACTTGCTCCTGCGTGCCGGTGTGTGTGGCATCGCACAAACGCGGGTCAATGCGGGCGTTTTCCAAGGCGCGGCACATGACAGCGTGTGCGCGCTCCTGCGTACCGATGCGAGCGCGTACCAATGCGCCGTGCGTGATGTCTCTATCTTGGCAAATCATGTTCATTCGGACTCCTGTGGGTCATTGCTGTTTTCGGGATAGACCCACACTTCCGGGTTCTCGACAGGCATCGCTGCCCCGGAAAGCGGGCACTTGTAGTGGGTGGGGAGGACGCGCAGCGACACCGTGGGCACCTCTCCGGTGTCCGAATCCGGTTCGCCCTGGGGCAGGTTGACCACCATGCCCTCGACACACAGGTAGCCAAACTTGGAGCGCCCGATGGAGGGCAGCCCAAAGTCCTGTGCGTTACGGAAATACTTGATGTAGCCCTGGGTGGCCAGGGCTGACAGTCGCTCGCGGATGGTGCGCTCGCCGCCCAGGCCAGCCTTGCCTTCGAAGGCCTCAGCGAACTGATTGGCGGTGTAACAGTTGCCCTTGAACCCTTCATCGAGCAGGATCTGCAGGATCACATCAAGTTTGCGCAGACGCTCGGCATCGAGACGCTGTCCGTACTCCTTGAGAACCAAGCGTTCGCTGGCATTGACGATCTCCCACTGGTTGTCGATCTTGTCGACATAGCGGATAGGCAATCCCGGGCCGTTACGCAACTCAAAGATCAACTGGCGCACCGTGGTCGACTCATCCGGCCGATGCAGCATGAGGCTGGACGAGTAATAGCTGCGTAGGCTGCTCGCACCCGCAAAAGCCTGGAATGGGTCTTCCTCGAACTGCCGCTTGGTGATCTTCTTGGTGTGGTGGACCAAGATCACGCCAGCATCCGGATTGACCGCGAGGTGCAGCTTGGCCACGCGACGCGTGAGGAAAAACATCATCGCGTCGTTGTCGTTCTCACCACCAACACCGCCGCCGTCAAACACGTTTCGAATCGGATCGATGGCAATGATGTCTGGAGGCTCGCCAGCAAAATGGGCGCTGATGGACTGGATCAGTTGCTCCAACCCCTCGTCGTTGAGCACCAGTTGCAGCTGGGGCGTGACCATCAGATTGCGACGGGCAAGCGCCAAGGCCTCCTTGGGCAGGACGATGTTGTGCATGCGCTCCTTGAGGTACGGGTAGCGAACCTCGGCCTGGATGTAGACGACCTTGAGCGGTCGCGCAGGTACCATGTCCAAAAACGCCACGCCAGCGGCCATGTGGGCAAGCCACGCCAGCAGGAAGTCGCTTTTCCCGACCTTGGGCGCACCGCCGAACACGGTGACGCAACCGTGCATGACGATCCGGTTGGAGACGAGATCAGGTGGCACAGGGGTGTCGTCATCCATGATCTCGCCCATGGTGTAGATGGGCAGAGCCGAGGTGCTGGCCTTGACCGTGATGCGCTCGCCAGCTGAGATGAAGGCCTTGCAGTCAAAGCCTTCGGCGACCGCATCGGCAGCATCCCACTTCTCGGGTTTTGAT
The DNA here is from genome assembly GCF_003063605.1 of Limnohabitans sp. Hippo4. NCBI lineage: Bacteria > Pseudomonadati > Pseudomonadota > Betaproteobacteria > Burkholderiales > Comamonadaceae > Limnohabitans > Limnohabitans sp. Hippo4. The sequence continues at coordinate 53,281 of NZ_NESE01000007.1, forward strand.
TCGGGCGGCACAACGATGGCGACCGAGCGACTGCCCGCCGCGACGCAGGCCTTGGCTGCACTTTCCGCGTAATCCCAGCCGGGTAGATCCCGGTCAGGCCAGATCACCACATCCTTGCCTCTCAGGGGCGACCAATCCGTCTTGTCGATGGGCGCGCGCGCACCGTTCATGGCGGTGGTGGCCACCACCCCAAGCTCAATCAAAGCCTGGGCGCACTTCTCCCCCTCTACCAGCACCACCTGCCTGGCTGACGCCATCGCTGGCTGGTTGTAAAGCGGGCGCGGGTCAGGGGCACGCCACATCCGGGCGCGCACATCCCAGGGCCTGAACTCCTTGCGGCCAGGCTCTGGGTCATAGCGGTAGACCCGGGCGATCAGCGTGCCGTCGGCTTGTTTGTAGTCCCAGGTGGCGGTGTAGGGGCCAAGTTCATCGACCGGCTGCTGCCGGACTTCACGCTTGATGGATTTGCCAATGGGTGGCGCCACGCCACACCACTGGCGAACCTCTTCAAGGATCCGGGTGAAATCTGTCTTGACGGACAGGTTGCGCGACAGGCCCCAGGCATCGAACACATCGCCACCCATATCGGTGGCGAAGTCGAACCAAAGCCCGCGTCGCGGGCCCTCCATCTCAACCACGAGGCTCTTGCCGGGTGAACCGTCAATGTCACCCACATAGAACTTCCCACCCCGGATCCGCCCTTGAGGGAATAGGAACAGCAGGACGGACTCGAGCCGATCGATCAGCGCATGGCGCAATCCTTCGACATCTTCTGTCGTCCCGGGTACGCGATCCGCTGCATCGTTGAAGTCGAAGTAGCTGGACTCATGCATCAAGACCCACCCCAGCAGCGTTCCTGCCATGAACAGAAGCGGCACTTCTGGTGGGTTGGCGTGGTCGAGAATCGGGGAAGAACTTCCCCCGCATCGGTGGCCGTGATGACACGCACCGCCCGATCGGACATGCGCTGAGCGAGGCCACCATCGAAGGGGACCAACTCGAACCAGATTTCCTGGCTGTCCTTGTTGATGGCTGTGAAGAGCGCAGGGTTCTGCGAGATCCCCGGAATGCTGGCCTCCATGTAGGCCTGATAGATCGCCATCTGCGCGGCATAGACGGGCTTGGACTTGGCCACACCGTTCTTGACCGTGTCGCGCCAGGACTTGTCGTTCATGGTCTTGCATTCCCACAGCGCGGGATAGCCCATACCCAGTGACGCCGGTCCGCTGTTCAGGATGCCGTCGACGTGTCCCTTGATGCGGCCGCGCGCCACGGAAAATCCGAACTGACCACCCTGAGCTTTGCGGGTGTACAGGTCAAAGCCAATCAGGCGCAGCCAACGGATGGCAAGGTCTTCCAGTTGGTGGCCCACCTCGAATACCCGCAGCAATCGACCAGAGAACTCCCGGCCTGGATCCACAGGCGTGCGGGTGTACTCGAACTGGAGCGCACGCTCGCAGGCGACTCCCAGGCGTGAAGCGCCCAGATAGTCACGCCGCGTTTGCGCGTCGCGCTCCAGCGCCAGCGCGTCATCAATGAGCGAGCCGACCTGTTCATGAAATTTGGGACGGTGATTGAAGTCCAGCATCACACCCGTCCTTGCTGCCGGCCTGCAGCCTGCGTGGCAATACGCTGCTCAAGGAACGCACGGTCCTTGGCAGCCATGCGTTCATGCTCTTCGAGCATGCGGTCCTGATAAGCGGACACGACCACATCGATGAGTGTGAGAACCTCCTGCCGGCTGTAGTCGGCCAGTGGCCGTTGCATGCCAATGGAGCCCACGTACTCACCCAGCGGGGCCAGGCAGGACTGCATGGCGGCGATCTCCATGTCACTGGGGTCGATCATCTGCCCCTCCGTTTTGTTCATGAGCTTGGAGAAGGCCTCCTGACAGCGACGCGAGCAGAACACCCACTTGTCGTTGTGGCGAGAAGGATCCGAATGGGGCACACGAGGGTTGAACCAGCCGAACCCTTTGGCTTTGCGGTGACAGACGGCACATTTCACGCAGCCTCCAGAACCTGGTGGGCGTGGGCATCGTTGGCCGCATTGACCAGACGAACGATGGCGTTGCGGTTGAACCGGAAGGACAGCAGCGCCGAGGCCTGGTAGCGGGTCAGACCAAAGTCAGCCCTCAACTCTGGCGGCAGATACTGGAGCTGCTTTGGTGTGGGCGATTCGTTGAGCCAGCGACGGGTCTTGTGCGCCGAGTCCTCGGATTCGTGGTCGTTCAGCCAGTCGTCGGCCTTGGCCATGCATACCGTGCGCTCACCCACCGCCAGCAGACAGGTGTTGATTCCCTTGCCGCCACCGATGGCATGCCAACGACCGTTGAGGAAGAAGATCCCGCCCCAGGCATTGAAACCCGTGGCCATGAGCGCGTCATCTGCGCCGAAGAGGTCGCACCAGCGAAAGTTCGAGCGGCTAAGCAAGTCGATCTCGCTCATCACGAACTTGTCGAGCACACCAGCATCCGGGGTCTCCGAGCGCTCCCATACGTGGTCACAGAACGGACACTCCATCACTGCCAAAGGCACGATGGCACCGCACTCCGGGCAATCCTTGGTGGGTGCCTCCCCATCGTGGTCATGCCCTTCAAGATTGACCTCTTGCTCCAGTGCGCCGTGCATGAGGCTGGCCGTGCCGAAGTCCAGCACGATGCAGTCGGTCTTGACCAGACCCGGGAACTCCTGCGGATCAACCGTGCGAAGACCCCGGCCCACCATCTGGATGAAGGTGGACTTGTAGGAACTCGGGCGCAACAGGACCACGCAGGATGTAGGCGTGTAGTCGTAACCCTCGGTCAGGACTGCAACATTGACCACCACCTGGGCGTTGCCGTTTTCATAGGCAGCCAACCGATCCTTGCGCTCGACATCAGACAACTCACCATGAATCAGGACGGCATTGATGCCCGCTTGATTGAATGCCGTGCAGACATCCGTGGCGTGCTCAACGGTTGAGCAGAACACGATGGTCTTGCGGTCGCGCGCCTTGGCCTTCCAATTGGTGATCACGGACTCCGTGATCAGGGTCTTGTTGAGGATGGACGCGACCTCGTTCATGTCGAAGTCGATGGCGGTGCGCCGCACCTTGCGCAGGGCTTCCTGTGTGCCGACATCAATGACGTAGGTCCTGGGCGGTACCAGATGACCGCTGGCGATCATCTCGCCCAGGGTGATCTGGTCGGACAGGTTACTGAACACCTCACGCAGCCCCTTTCCATCACCCCGGTTCGGGGTGGCGGTCAGGCCACAGATGGCAGCCTTCGGGTTCTTGACCAGCACCTGGTCGATGACCTCGCGATAGCTGGGCGAGACAGCGTGATGCGCCTCATCAATGACCAACAGGTCCAGTGTTGGCATCTGCTCCAGATTGGCCTTGCGCGAGAGCGTTTGCACCATTGCGAAGGTGGCGTTGCCATCCCAGGACTTTTCGTTGGCGTCGTAAACCGAGGTCTTTAGACCAGGATTCACGCGCTCGAACTTGGACCGGTTCTGACCGGTCAGTTCGGTACGGTGGGCCAGGATGCAGGCCTTGGCATCGCGCTCAGCCAGGAGGCTGCCGGCCACGGCCGACAGCATCACGGTCTTGCCCGACCCGGTGGGCGCAACGGCCAGGGTATTGCCATGCTCGCCGAGGGCCGCAAGGGTCCTCTGCACAAGCAAGGCTTGGCGGGGGCGAAGAATCATGGCATCTCCCCCTTACTGAGCCCAGCTGGGACGACCCGGCACCGGTGCGCGTCCGGTGGCCTGCGCATAGGCGTTGGCAGCCGGCGCACTGGGTGCCGCAGGCGCTGCGCCGTTCATGTGCGCCGAGTACTCTTTGTGGTCAGGTGTGACGGCAGACTTGATGACGCACTTGTCCTGGCCGTTCTGGTCCTTCTCCCAGTCGACCTTGCCGACGAACTCAATACCCTCCAGGTCGGAGAAACCGCTGATGCGACGGGCGTTTTGAGCGGACGGGCTGCTGTCGCTGGGGTTGATGCCGCGAGCGGAGTTCAGGATGGCCTTGATGAAGGTCCGCCCCATGTTGGTCCACTCGGCACCCTTGGCGCTGTACAGCCCAATGAGGGACCACATCTTGCGACGGGCGAACGGCCCCTCGAGCACTACGAACTCGCAGTTCAGGTAAACAGAACCGGTGGTCATGCTGCGGGTGGCATAGCCGCCGGTCCAGCCCTGGGACGGGTCGTCATAGCCACCCGGCTTGATAGTCATGCGAACGCGCACCACCGTGCCTTTGGGGATGAGGTCGTAGCTGGATTGCTCGGCGGCAGAGTTGAAATCGAAGAAAGTCATGATCAGGACTCCTGAGAGGTAATTGCGGGGGTGGTGTTGGAAGCGGGTTCAGCGACGCTGGCCTGTGGACGGGCAAAGTCCAGGCGCTCGCTGGCCGGACGCGCGGGGCCGGCGATCTTTCGCATGAGCCGGCCGAGGTCCGGCTCCTCAATGGCATCGAGGCGACCGCTGCGGTCCTTGGCGGGGTAGCCCCACTGGTTGAGCGTGTGACACACGAAAGCGCGGTAGCTGCTGCCGTCGTCGGCTTTGACTTCGGCCAACGTGATGACCTCATCGACGATGCCGGGCAACTCCAGGCTGGTCTTGGAGCCATCAATCTGCAGCGTGAAAACACGGCGGTTGAAATCGTCCAAGGCCTCGTTGAGGATCCCGACAAACCAAACGTTCTTGCGCCGGGTGTGCTGCAGATGGGTGAGCCAGCCGATCATTTCCTGGCCCATCAGGCCGTAGGCGCCACGGCTGTCGGGCTTGCCGGTTTTCTCGGAATAGGCCTGTGGCTGGCCCTTGCTCCATTGCAGGCAAAGTCGGCCGGCCACGGTGATCGAGTCAACGAACACCGTCTCGTACTTGTCCAGCGCGGCTGGATCACCAAAGCGCTGGCACACGGCCTGGAAATGAGCCTCGCTGTAGGGCTGGTCATCTCGCAGGGCCGGGTTCGGCCCACCGATGAAGACGGCGAAGTCGCGGCACTCCTGCCATGTGCGGGGACGGATGGTGTCGCCTGCATAGCCCTCGACAGCCAGGTCACCGGCCTCAAGATCGAAGAACAGCGTGGATGCCGGGGGCAGCGTCCAGAGCTGGGAGGTCTTGCCAATGCCAGACTTCCCGACCAGGACGCCTTTGACGCCTCGTCGCTCAGCCAGGCGCTGGTCAGCGGTGATGATGGGCAGGTTCATTTGGCCACCTCCGCAAATTCGTCGGTGAAGAACACTTCGGACACCGTATTGGCGCCGCTGCCTCCGCGTTTGCGGGCTTGCTCATAGAGTTCACGCAGGCCACTAAGACCACGACGGGCTAGTGCCACCTGGGCTTCAATGCCAACGATGGCAAAGGCCAGGTCGTCCAGCGTGGCGTCCTCCAGCGCAACGGTCACTTCTTCAGGACGATGTCCGTCAAGTGCAGGAACGCAGATGGTGTCGGGCAGTTCGCGGACGTACCATTCGGGACGTTCACGCAGTTTCTGGACAGGGGTTTTCTTTTTGAAGAACATGGCGATTACTCCTTCATGAGGGCGAGGCGGTACGAGGGCTTGCCGGACTTGACGGTGCGGGCAGCCTCGAAGGCGGACTTGAGGGTTTCGGGCCAGGCGTTGAACTTGGTCTCGCTCACCCGGTAGCTGATCTCGACGTACTGCTTTGCGTCATCACCGCTGTCCGTGATACGGCGGGTGATTTCGGCCAGACGGGCTTGGTCCCAATCGACCTTCTTGGGAAGGTCGGCCGTGACACGCACGTTGCCGTCGTCGAAGTGAACGACCCCGGTGTCTTTGCCAGCGTCGTGGCGCAGGTTGCGAGCACGCTCGCCCCACTTGAAGTCGATGGCCTGATCGATGTGATCGCTCAGGGCTTTGCCAGAAGCCAGCAGATCAGCAGCGGCGTTCTTGATGATGAAGAGCAGTTCGGCGGGTTGCTGCGCCAGCGTTCCAGCCGGTGTGGCCAGCACCTGCTCGGGGGTGAAATTCACATCGGTGCTCATGCAGCACCTCCGCTGACTTCACGCTCGGAAGTGCTCTTGCGCAGGCTGTCGACTTCGAAGGCTTCGATGTCTTCGATCCGGTAGCGGACCTGGCCTTGCAGTTTGAGGAATACGGGACCGATGCCCTCAGAGCGCCAGCGCTCCAGTGTGGCCTCGCTTAGGTCCCAACGGTCAGCCAATTGCCGTTGATTGAGGTGTTTAACACTCACGTTTTTCTCCTTTCAAGTGATTGCGAAAACGTGAGGAAAGTTTCGGAAACGACCGGTGGGCAAAGGGGTGGGCAAAGAGGCCTAAAGGGGTGGGCAAATGCGGCAAATACACCTGCCAGAAACAAAAAGGCCCGGAGGGTTAGTCCGGGCCGTTCTTGAAGGTCGCTTATTGGGCAAATCAGCCTTTGGGCGGTGATGGATCGTTGCCATAGCTGTTGCGATCGCGAATGCGACCGTCTCTTCCATGGATCAGAACCTCGCTTTTCTGGTTGATCGCGATCTCGCGCGCTGCGCGCTCTGCCTCGGCCTGCGTGTTGTGCAGCGAGGTGTCACGGGTATTGCCTTCGCCACGGACGGCCCATTGGTCGTCACGTCGAACTACGTGTTGGTTTTTTCCAGTCATTTGTTGTCTTTCAAAAGTAAGCGGTTGATCTTGAGGGGGTTGAGTGCTGATCGGTTCACCCCCCTTCGGATAGCAGGTAGTCGGGGTGCAGCCAGTAGTAGCCCTTCTGGTCTGATTGCACAAAGGTCTCGAACACCTCAGCGTGCCGCTTTTTGATGTTGGCAAACTTAAAGTTTTCTGGAATCTCAAGCGCTTTGGCAAGCAGACGCTTGTGAACCTCATCACCTTCAGCGTCAAGCAACACCTTCAGGAATTTGAATACCTGCGGTGAGAGCGAGACTTCGGCACCGCCGATCAATGCCACCCGTTTGGTTTCCAAAAGCCGCAGCGATGTTTCGTCTGAGACGACGACAGGGGCAAGGCCATCGATATAGGCTTCAAGGTTTTCAATGACCAAGCTGCCCTTGCGAAGTTGCGCAACGGCTCTCAGGGGCACCAACAACCGACGACCCAGTCGCCCAGGCTGTAGAACTTCAATGTCACTGGTGGTGATGGTCAGATCCATGCCGGGCGCTGAAGCCTTATCAAGGGCTTTGTCCACTTCGGCTTGGTTTGCTGCCAGTTGGCATCCGAAAAACAGGCTGTGACGATGCCGCTTGTATTCACGCTCCCCCAGATGCCAAAGCACGCCGTTGACAATCTCCGTGACCTGATACCGCGACCTCAATCCCAATGACGCGTTGAGCCAGTCGGCAACCTTGGCAGGGCTCGCCTGCCAAAGACGCGCTCGCTCTTTTGCCAGCGGCACCCAGCCGCACTCGCCACAGTAGGCCCGAAGCTCAATTTGTGATCCATATGCGACTTGTTCGGGCTGGATTGCACCGCACATGCAGTCTGGGCACAGCACGCCGTCGGCCAATTCAGGGCCAAGACTCAGCGCCTGAACATCCCTTAGATGCTTGAACACCTCAGCTTGGCCACTGACCCACACTGCATCTGGCAAAAGATGATGCCCAGGCTGCTCCAGCAACCTGGACAGCTCCGCCAATGCAGGCGCATTGATGGGGCCCACGATCAGGCGCCTTCAACGGCAGTTGCAGGTTGATCGGCTGCTTCTGCGGTCGGTGGCTGCTGCATCACACCCAATGCCAGTACGAGCTTTTCCGCCAGTCGAGCATCCGCTTCTTCCATGTCCCGCAGGTTGCTGATTCCCGTCGGTTTCAAACCGACGTGCAGCGCCCGACCTTTCTTGGAGTCGCCTTCTGGCATGAAATACAGACTCACGGTTGCGCTGATGAAATTGAAGCCCGTACCCATGAGCGTCGCGGTGTGTTGCACACGAACACACTCCAATGCATCAGGCGCGTCCTTGTCTGCTGGCGGCTTGACCACGTAATCACACAGCGGCCGTTGAACCGAACGGAGACGACACTCGGAGAGCCGGACCTTCACCACCCCATGGTCATGCAAATCCAGTCCGCTGTGCTCGTCCGGCATGACACCTTCACGCAACCGGTTGAGCAGAAAAAGTGGCTGATTCACGGTCATCGGCTCGAGAGGCTTCTTGAAAACATGCGTGCCCAAGGGACCGATGAGCTTCTGCCGCGCCTTCTCACCCCCCGCTACCAACAAGTCAATCACGCCACTTTCGGGGTAGATGATCGCGGTCATACGCAGGGGCGGACGCACGTCACGCCACATCGTCTTGTCATCTGCCCCAAACTCAAGGCTGCGCTGAAGGTTGTCCTCCACGCGGATGTCCAACTGAACACCACCGTCGAGATGACGTGTCAGCACGTCAATCTCGCATGCACGGGATCGGCCTTTCTTGGGTGTGAAGGCTTCAGCCAGGGCCTTGCGCAGGGGGTCGATGTCGACAGCCTCATGGTGCAACTCTTGCCCAGGCGGAAGCTGGATACGACGCCATGTGCGCTTTCCGATTTCCGCATCAGCCTGCATGATTGACTCGGCCTCGGCAAGTTTGGTGGGCCAGTTGATCAACGCCCACAGCGCCCGCTCAGCATCACTGATGTGGTGCTCAAAGTCGTCCAACATCGCATGCCCCAATGGCACCGTGTTGCGCAGGGCTTGGACCCCGCGCACAGTGGCCAAGAACTTCACTCGGCGCAGTTCAGCGTAAACGGAGTCCAGCCGCCCCTCATCCAAGGCTTCGAAGCCGTTTTGAATGTTGGCCTGAACGTCCTTTTCGGGTTGAGACCACGTTGCCCCTTCGGGCAATTCGATTTTTCGGGCCTGGAAGTAGAACTCCCAGTACTGGTTGCGCACCTGGCGCACGAGATCGCGATAGTTGAAGGCTGACATTTGTTTTTTTCCTTGTTGCTGTGGCCTACGTGCGCATCCTCATATCGCGCTACTCTGGCCCTGCCGCCGAAGGATCAGAGGGGTGCTGCAACACGCCACCGACCGGAATCGTTCGTTAAAACGAACTTGAGCAAATTATTGCTGGGACCTGATGGTCATGTCAAGCAGGTACGGATTCGTTCGGTATGGTGGTATCCTGTGGGTATCCATGTGGACAGTTAAGGAGTAACAAGTGGCATCACCTCTCGGTGAAAAAATCAAGCATCTTCGTAATGAAAAAGGGTTAAGTCTTGAGCAACTGGCCCAAATGACCGATTCCAGCAAGAGCTACCTGTGGGAGCTAGAAAACAGGGAGCAAGCCAATCCCTCCCTTGAAAAAATCAACAGACTGGCCGTTGCGCTAGATGTGACCGCCGAATTTTTAGTGAGCTCTCCAGAGCCCACCCCTGACAACAAAGTCGCTGACGAAGCTTTCTTCCGCAAATACCAATTGCTGCCAGACCCTGAAAAGAAGAAGCTTCGAAAAATCCTGGACGCCTGGGAAGACGAATGACCAAGCACAAGCGCCCCATGGCTGTTGCCAACCAGATATCAGACATGCTCAACCAGGTGTTGGGCATTGATCGATTCCCGGTGGACGTTCAGCAGTTGGCGCTTGAATACACGAACCAGTGCTTTCCCGACTCTCCCATCACCAAGATCCAGGGCGAACGCATTGACGGCTTCGAGGGGATGCTCAAAGCCAACAAATCAAAGACCAAGTGGCTGATCGTCTACAACGATGGCAACGGCTCGGAGGGGCGGCAGCGATTCACGGTCGCCCACGAATTTGGGCATTACATGGTTCATCGAGAACTCCAAGATGAATTCGCCTGCCACGACGATGAAATTTCAACGGGTGAACGCAGCAAACGGGATATCGAAACCGAGGCAGATCAGTTCGCATCGACACTATTGATGCCCTACGATGACTTCCGTAGGCAAGTCAACGGCCAGACAGTCAGCTTTGATCTGATAGGGCATTGCGCAGATCGATACGGCGTCTCGCTCACTGCAGCGGCTCTGCGGTGGATCGACATCGCGCCAGAGCGCGCGATCCTGATAGCAAGCCGTGACGACCACATGCTCTGGGCCAAATCGAACGAGGATGCGTTCAAGTCAAGGGCATATTTCGCCACCCGAAAGAACGTCATTGAGCTTCCGAGAACGGCGTTGGCCCACAGCGCCAATGCAGAAACGACTGTTAGCCAGCAAGACGTTCGCGCCAACACTTGGCTCGCCAACGAACCAGGATATGTCCTCGCTCAAGAGCTGGTCAAAAGCGCCGGTCAATACGACTACAAGCTCACCTTGCTTCTGCTGCCGCAGGCTGAATGGCGGCGCCCAGCACACGAAGATGAAGAGCCAGACGAGGATACGTTTGATCGCTTCACGCGCAACGGTCAACCGCTGAACCGCTAAGCCCATCACCTGCTGGAATTCAAAGCCACCCAGTTTTTGCAGGGGTTGGCAAATTCCAGCATCTTTCCGCGCCAGTCCTAAATCTCCCTCTGGCATTGCCATGGGCCCCCGGGGACAATTTTTTCCTTCGATTGTTGAACATCAAGGACTGGCAACCAATGCAAGAAATTAACCGCCGCCCACCCGACTCCATGACCGTGTCAGAGCGCATGGATGAGGTAACTGCCCTGCTGGCAAGGGGCGTTTCCCGTGTGTGGGATCAATCTGTCGCGAAGTCCGCAAATGTGGCCTCGAAGAGGCATTTAGGCCTTGGCTTTAGCGCCCACCAGAGCGTTCATACGGACCCGTTAACCAAATCCACGGAGTCCAAATGACCCCCACGCAATCACCCTATGCCACGCCACCGTCGGTGCTGGCACAAATCACGGCTTTGCCAGATCTGCCGATGCTCGACATCAAGGCACTTTGGAAGAGCCTCTTCGGCGAGGACACACCTACCCACAACCGGCAATTCCTGGAGCGGCGCATCGCCTTCCGGTTGCAAGAAATCGAGTTCCGCAAGATCGATCGCAACATGGTCGATCGCAACAAGCGCAGGATCCAGGCCATCATGGAATCGGGCCAGAACAAAAAACTGGAGCGCGATTTCCACCTGATGGCGGGCACGATCCTCACCCGCGAGTACCAAGGTAAGGAATACCGGGTCATGGCCACGGTCGATGGCCAATATGAGTACGAGGGACGTCCGTACCGCAGCCTCTCGCGCATCGCCAAAGAGATCACCGGCACGGCCTGGTCTGGGCCCGTGTTCTTCGGATTGAAGACCACTGCCGCGCCCAAGACGCCGTCGAAGAAGGGAGCACGCAAATGAGCGAGGTGCTGAAACGCCGCCAGCGGTGTGCCGTGTATTGCCGTGTGTCCAGCGACGAACGCCTGGACCAATCCTTCAACTCCATAGACGCCCAGAAGGAGGCAGGCCATTCCTACATCGCCAGCCAGCGCAGCGAAGGCTGGATACCGGTAGCAGACGACTATGACGACGGGGGATTCTCCGGCGGCAACATGGAGCGGCCCGGATTGCGCCGGCTCATGAACGACATTGAGGACGGCCGCGTCGACATCGTTGTGGTCTACAAAATCGACCGCCTCACCCGCAGCCTGGCTGACTTCTCCAAGATGGTCGAAGTGTTCGAACGTGCTGGAGTGTCCTTCGTTTCGGTGACACAGCAGTTCAACACCACAACCAGCATGGGCCGACTGATGCTCAACGTGCTGCTGTCCTTTGCGCAGTTCGAGCGAGAAGTGACCGGGGAGCGCATCCGCGACAAGATCACGGCGTCCAAGCGCAAAGGCATGTGGATGGGCGGCGTACCGCCGCTGGGCTATGACGTGAAAGACCGTCGACTGGTTCCCAACGAACGCGAAGCAAAGATCATCCGGCACATCTTCACGAGGTTTGTTGAACTGGGCTCCACCACCAAGCTCATGAAAGAGTTGCGAATGGATGGCGTCACGTCCAAGGCCTGGACCACCCAGGACGGCAACGTCCGAGAGGGCAAGCTGATTGACAAGGGGCTGATCTACAAGCTGCTGGGCAACAGGACGTACCTGGGCGAATTGCGGCACAAGGAAGAATGGTTCAAAGGCGAGCACCAGCCTTTGATCGAACCCAGCACCTGGGAAGCAGTGCAGTCCATCTTGAAGGTCAGCCCGCGCACCCGAGGCAACAACACCCGCGCGACCATTCCCTTCCTGCTCAAGGGCATCATCAAGGGTGCCGATGGTCGGGCGTTGACCGTGGCCTGGACCCGCAAGGGCGCCGGCAAGCTGTACCGGTACTACATCCACACCCGCGAAAACAAGGAACATGCAGGAGCTTCCGGTCTGCCACGGTTGCCAGCGATCGAATTGGAAGCCAACGTGGTCCAGCAGCTGCGCTTGATCCTCCGCGCCCCAGACCTCAAGACCCGGGTGGCGCAACTTCTGACTGCAACGGACAACCAGGCAGACGAAGCCAAAGTGTGCATCGCCATGCTGCAGATTGAAAAGGTCTGGGACCAGTTATTCCCAGCCGAGCAGGAGCGCATCGTCCGCCTGCTGATCAAGAAGGTGGTGGTCACGCCACACAACATTGAAGTGCAGTTCCGGCCGAATGGCATTGAGAGGCTTGCTGCGGAGATCAAACTGCCGGACCACGAGCAGAAAGTTGAGGAGGTCGCAGCGTGAACGAGATCAAGATCAAAGCGACTGGCGATGCCGATGTGGTCAGCGCCAGCAATGGCAGCTTGAACGTGACCATCCCCATCAAGATCACGAGGCGCGGTCGGCGCAAAGCGGTGACCCTGCCGGACGGCACGGCCTTGCAGCCGCGCGCGTGGGACAACCAGCCCACCCCGATGCAGTTGGCCCTGGTTCGTGGCCATCGATGGTTGGCCATCCTGGAGTCCGGCAAGGCACGCAACCTGGCCGAGGTTGCCGAGATGGAGGGGATGGACCGCGCCTACGTGAGCCGGATGGTGAACCTCACCACACTGGCGCCGGACATCGTGGCAGCGATCCTGGACGAATCATTGCCGGACCACGTCACCCTTTTCGACTTAGCATCTGGCACACCGTTGCTATGGGATCAGCAGAGACAGATACTAAATACATAAAAAAACAATAGATAGCCTGAAATGGGAGGACTATTCAACCCGTGAAATTTTTACTTTGGGGTCCGAATGCAACGTGGATTTTTTTCTGGATGATGCAACAGTCCAGCCACTATATCCATATTCTGATTCAAGTGAATTTTTTATATTAAGCATTGCCGTTATTGCCTCATTGGCTGCAACCGAGCAAGCAGCCACCGAATAGACACGCTCACCATGAACCAACTTGTTCCGCATTTCTGCAGAGTGCTTAATTACCCTCCAATCATTATCAGAAATAATATCGGACAATTTTTTGTGCGAGGGATCATAGATATCCCAATTGTTCTTTATCGCCTCCAACCCTCGACACCCACTCACGATCCGATCAGCCACCTTAGAGATAAATCCAGCTGAAACAATAAGTTGGCGCAATGTTCTTCGTAACGTCTTCTCCAAAGTAAATGCACAAGTCACCAATGCCTCCGTCTCGTGACCTGACTGGAGAAGATTCGATATTCTCGAAACAGCCGCCGAAAAACCAAGACTAACTGGATACATTTTCTTGCGTTGTTTTAATATTTAAGAAATCGACCAGACGCCTCAAGCGAATATTGCAATAAATCATTAATAATGATTCTAGACAATTAATTCATACCCAAAGCGCCTGGAATTTTCTCGGCGAGAAGATTAGTTATTACCTGGATTTATCGTAAGCACGCATCTGTTCATCAACATATTTTTTTCCCTCCGGAGTCAAATTATTGTATTTGGATCGTTGCTCCGAATCAAATCCAGATGGTCCTGAATAGCTGGATGAGCTGGAGGATGATTTGTCACCACACCCAGCCAACCCAACGATTGCGAAAATTGCCAAAAAACCAAATTTTAAAAGAAAACTTTTCATGATTACTCCATTGAAAAAACCATCAAATATCTGACTTGCAGTGCTTGCACTTCATTGCCTCCTTTTTAATCACCCCAGAACATTTCGGACACATTTTCTCATCAGCCTTCAATTTCAAAGATACACTTTTCTTAACCTTTATTTCTGCGGGTAAAGGATTGACCTGCGCAGAAGAAGATAGTTTTAGGTTGCTAGTTTGAGCTTCAATGAACTTAGTAGTGCGACTTCTACTCGACGCCAATCCAGTTAAAGCAGCAAAGTCAGACGGAGTGCCGTCTACAAGGAAAACACGACCATCATCTAACACCCCCATGCAGATCGTAGATTGAATGTGCTTCTTACGACCGCCTACCATCATTCCACCTACAGCCCCTAGTGGTCCCAAAAGTGCAAATCCCAAGACGCCTGAAGCAAGCGTCCCAGAATATGTTCTATTGAGTTGATCAACTGAAGATATTATTTGAACTGAAACAAGTTGCTCAGCAAGATTAACTCGAACACCAGAACCAGATAAAACCCCTCCATCTAGCCGATACAGGCCAGAAGGAAATGCTGATCCTTCAACGATCTTCAAAAGGGAGTACATATTATTCCAAATGATGCTGACAATATGGGCACTCGCGAACTTTCTCACCAATCACTTCGGCACACATTGGACACGGAAAATTTTTTTCAGAAGACAAAATTTCGTGATGACTGTTTTGATTAATCTGCTGACTTTTAAGATTTTTATCCAAGACTTTTTTCAGCGAAAGCTTAGCCTTTAAATATGAATCTAAATCATCAAATGAAGAAAATTTATTAATGGCATTAAAATCGAAATCCTCTGACTGAGATTCAATCCTTCTCCAGTGTTCATCCAATTTTTTAAGCGCTGGCAAGGTTAGTACAGATTTTTTTGAAACCTCGCCAACGCTCTGAACTAACGCTTGAGCAAGCCAAAGGAACTTTTCGTGATCTGAAGCAACTTTGCCCGAGAGTTCTTTTAACTGCAAGGATGTCGCCTTTCCCTCAATGGCTGCACTACGGATTTCTAAAATAGCGTCGTTACGCTGCGACTGGATTAAGTTCAGCAACTCAATTAACCCTGGATAGGCAAGAGAATCCGACCGCAGATAATCTCCAATAGTTCCCACATCGACTGAAATAACTGACGCAGGGTTAGTCAGCATTCCAAAAATTGGCGTGACACTATAGTTACTAAATTTGTGACATGCCTTCTCAAGTGAGTTTGGGGAGAGCTTAGCCTTAAAATTATTCACAGACGCCTCCGCAGAGGCTAGAGATTTTTTTAAACAACCCCTAGAAAACTCGCTATTTTTCCGATAGACAATCTTTTCTTCAATAATTTTTTTGGCATCATCCCACCCACCAATACTTCGACTACTTATTTTCCCGCCAGTATTTTTGGTGAATTTAGAGCAGTATCCAATCATTACGTAATAATCAAAATTTGCATGCAGAGGTACCGTGCATTCTTCAGAATTCTTGAAAAGCCCGTAGTACACCCCTTGCTGCAGGGCTTCGATTTCGAACCCCTTGCAGTCATCAAACAAATATCCAAATGTATACGTGCTGAACCATATCTTGGCAATACTTTCACTTTCGCTGGTAAGTTTTGCAATACTCTTAATTGCTAATTTAAATTTCTCTTCCTTGCGCAGACTAGAATCAATTGACTTTATAACATTCTGGATTTCCGTTAAACCTACGATCGCCAAATCTCTGACAAAAGTATCTCCATTTCCAGAATTAGTTTCATCCAGTAGCGCTCGATATATTTCTGGCGGCTCTCCATTCTTAACAACTCTTAGGTCGTTATCATCGCCAGCATTCGAAGATTTGCTTTTATCAGTCAATCCTTCGCCGACTGCATTTTTCCTTGTCCACCAAATAAGGAGCACGTGCGGCAGAGAGAAAAACAAGTAACCCCAAAATACAAAGCTCCCCATTCCATCTTGAGATCCCCCTTTTGCAAAAGCGGCCAGCAATAGCAGGCCAACGCTTGCCAATATCCCTCCAGACAGCCATTTAACGCCCTTATAAGCACCAATATCAGTGGTTGTATTTGACCCCACGAGCCAAAACACAGCAATAGCCAAAATCAAACCAAAACCAATGCCGACAATAAAGGGATTATCACCAGGATGACTTCCACTCCCTGAATCGGAACTAGAGCTACCTCCACTACCGAAGCAGGCTGATTGGCATGACCGCATACGACTTTCACATGAACTCAGGCTCCCGCCCCCTGATACGCATGACAAATACGAGTCCTTACAGACACCACAAGTCTCCGATTGAGCCGAGTATGAAAATACCAATGAGGCAATAAAAAGGAGGAATATGAAAGCATTTCTCAATTTTTTATGCACGTTTTTTTACTCTATAAATTGGTTTTGCGCTGCAGAAGTCATGTTGACACGAGATCCCTTCATCTCGGTCACTTTATTCTAGATGCTACATGCTTCTCACTTTGACGGATAGTCGGACAAGTGCCAAGTACCGCTACCGATGCGAACTAACTCGTAGGGTGCTGGTGGCACGTTCCTACCAAAGCTGAAGTCAAACCGATCGATCCGTCCACTCGTAAGTCGTTGATCTTGTTGACCCAAGCCGGAGGCTCTTGTGGACTTCGACCCATTCCCGGGCATGAGGAATGCAGAGAGAAATGGCCGGAAGAGAGAAAACCAGGCACAGAACCGGCCAGGTGGTGCGGTGCGCGAGGTCCGCAAATTTCCGCAGGAACCCGCAAGAACACGGGGCAACACGCGCGATCGCCCAAGAAAAAACCCCAACTCAGACGAGTTGGGGTTTTGGTATTGGTGG
>NZ_NESE01000008.1:0-60604 GCF_003063605.1 Limnohabitans sp. Hippo4
ATCGCTTGTCTAGCAATAGACAGGTTCACGATCAAGGCTGTTATGCCAAGTTTGACGCATTCAAAATATGGCTGAAAAGCCGATCTAATTCGAACTCTGTGAATTTGCTGGTTTGACCGTGGTGGTCAGACGAGCACAAAAGTTTTGCCTGATGACCATAGCGAATTGGTACCACTCCTTCCCATCCCGAACAGGACAGTGAAACGATTCAGCGCCGATGATAGTGCGGGTTCCCGTGTGAAAGTAGGACATCGTCAGGCTCTTATAGCGAGAAACGCCCCATAGAAATATGGGGCGTTTTTTTTTTCGTCCAATATTTGCAGTGATCGTTTGGTTCACTGACACCGTCAAGTGTTAAACATTGACGAGCATGTGGCCTTGAAATTCCAATGCTTGGCTTCTTTCCAGGTCTTTCAACATCAGCATCACCCAGTCTGTGATGGGCGTGCCCGCACTGTAGGTGCGGTGCAGTATTTGAAAATAACGAACCTTGCTGGCCCAATCAATGAACTTGTCTTGTTCAACCTGATGCAATTCCAACAGTTTGTATTTCAAGAGTACTTTGGCGCCGTACTTGGCGTGCTTCGCGGGATTTTGCACAAAGCCATCCAGTTTGTGTCTGGCATTGGCAAGCGCGGCATCGACCTCTTGAAAAACGGCACCATGACCTGGAATGACCCAAAGCGGATGCAAAGATTCAATCAAGTCGAGTGTGTTGGCAACTTCTTCAAAGGCAGCAATCCCTTCCATCTCTGGAAACACCACACCAAATCCATTGGCCCACAAAGCATCCGCCGATATCAAAATGCGGTGCTGAGGTTCAAACAAAATGACTGAATGCGGATCGTGACCGGGTGCCGACATCACTTGCCAATCCAAGTTGGCCATTCTTAAAGTTTGTCCTGCATGCAGGACATCAGAAAAGCCAAACCTTGGGCAAACTTGTCCTGTCGCGTCATAACTCAAGGCCGCCGCATCCCACGCGGCAACAGCTCTCGATTCGCCAGGCGGAATCAAGGTGTACAGTTGCGGGTAAGTCCGTTGCAGCAAGGCGTTGCCACCACAGTGATCGCTGTGTAAGTGGGTATTAACCAACCTGTCTAATTGGCGATCGCCCAAGGCCTTTTGGATCAGCATCAAGGTTTGATCTTGGTGCGTCACATAGCCACTGTCGACCAGTGTGCTGGAGCCTGCGTCCGTTAAAAGAATGTTGTTGGCCGACAGCCAACCGCGCTCAAAAACTTGCAGTCCAGAAATGTTGAGCGCGTTGGGCATTCAATCAGTGTGTGTTGGTTCGCAGTTCACGTCGCAAAATTTTGCCGACGTTGGATTTGGGCAATTCATCGCGGAATTCAATGTACTTGGGTCGCTTGTAGCCCGTGAGGTTGTCGTGGCAATAACGTGCCACGGCATCTTCGGTCAGCATGCTGTCGCTTCGGACCACAAAGACTTTGATGACTTCGCCTTGCATGCTGTCGGGAATGCCGATGGCGGCACACTCGATCACACCAGGGCACATTGAAATCACATTTTCCAATTCAGATGGGAACACATTGAAGCCGCTGACAATGATCATGTCCTTCTTGCGATCGACAATTCTGAAGTAACCCTCTTCGTCCATGATGCCCACGTCGCCCGTGCGCATGTAGCCGTCGGGTGTGAAGGCCTTGCGTGTTTCTTCTTCTTGTTTGTAATAGCCGACCATGACGTTGGGTCCGCGAATGCAAATTTCACCCGACTCGCCTTGGGGCAAGCTGTTGCCCGCATCGTCTTTGATGGCCAATTCAATGCTGGGCAATGGCAAACCAATGTTGCCGCTGAACGATGTGCGTGTCACAGGATTGTTGGTGCCAATGGCACAAGTTTCACTCATGCCCCAGCCTTCGATCATGGCACTTCCCGTTGCAGCTTGCCATGCGCGTGCAGTACCTTCAGAGGCCGCCATGCCACCTGCTTGGGTCAAACACAGGTTGGAAAAATCAACCGACTTGAACATGGGATGTTGCAACAAGGCATTGAACAGGGTGTTCACCCCAGGCAACATGTGGAAGGGGCGCTTTTTAAGCGTTTCAATGAACTTGGCAAAGTCGCGGGGATTGGGCACCAAGGTAAGGTGCGAGCCTTGACGAATTGCCAAGAAACACAGCGTCAACGCAAAGATGTGATACAGAGGCAAAGCCGCAATGCTGTTCACTTTGCGCAAATCGGGCAAGCGTTCGAGTGCCGGCGCAAACCATGTCTCGGCTTGCAAGATGGCCGCCACAATGTTGCGGTGGGTGAGCACAGCACCCTTCGACAAGCCTGTCGTACCACCGGTGTATTGCAAAAAGGCAATGTCGTCCAAGGTTTGAGGAACGGCCTTGAAGGACAAGTGACGGCCCGCTGCAATCGCGTCCTTGAAAGACGTGACCTTGTGATGGTCGCCCAGTGGCAACTCAAACTCGGGCACCATTTTGGCCAAGTGACGAACAGCAAACGTGATCCAACGGCCATACACGGGTCCTAGCAAATCACCCATCGAAGCTAGCACGGTGTGCTTGATTTGGGTGTGCTCAATCACTTCTGCCAAGGTATGGGCGAAGTTCTCCAGAATCACAATGGCACTGGCGCCGCTGTCTTTCAGCTGGTGTTCTAATTCACGGGCTGTATAAAGCGGATTGACATTCACGCAGGTGTAGCCAGCGCGCAAAATGGCCGCCATGGTGACGGCAAATTGCGGAATATTGGGCAACATCAGGGCCACGCGATCGCCCGGTTTCAGGCCTTGCGCTTGAAACCAGGCGCCCAAAGCTTGGGACAGTTGATCCAACTCGCGGTAAGTCATCCACCGCTCCATGCAGACCGAAAAGGGGCTGTCTCCGTGGTGTTGAAATGCGCGAGTGAGTAAATCTGTTAACGAGGCATACTCGTTGGGGTCAATTTCGTGTTTGACGTTGGCAGGGTAATTCTTAAGCCAAATCTTGTCCATGTACTGCTCCTAGGAATGCTGACATTGTCATCATTCTGCAGAAAGATCACCATGAGGCATTACCCCTGAAGCAGGTGCGGAAAACCGCTTTTCGTCCCCTAAGCGACAAAATTGTTGTGGACTTCATGTCCTAGCGCACAGACAGATTTGCAAACTTGTGCAAAAATGCGGGTAAACCCTTATGACTCAACTCGCTGCTCTCACCAAATCCCTGTGGCGTCGCTGGATGCTGTGGATCCCTATTCGCATCTTGAGTGCCAAGCATCGGCCCAAGATTGCTGCGCATTTGAAAAGTCTGGGAACGCAGGATCGGTATTTGCGATTTGGCTATCCTGCCACCGATGAGCAGATTGACGGCTACGTCGCCAAATTGGATTTTGTGCGAGACGACATCTATGGCGTCTTCAACCGTCGGCTGCAAATTGTCTCGATGGCGCACTTGGCCTTTTCGGTCGATCCGCAGTGGGCCACCTGCGCCGAGTTTGGGGTGTCGGTCGATCTGAAGAT
Source organism: Limnohabitans sp. Hippo4 (assembly GCF_003063605.1). NCBI lineage: Bacteria > Pseudomonadati > Pseudomonadota > Betaproteobacteria > Burkholderiales > Comamonadaceae > Limnohabitans > Limnohabitans sp. Hippo4. The sequence continues at coordinate 3,476 of NZ_NESE01000008.1, forward strand.
GCGGGGCAGGGGCTTGGGCGCGCGCATGTTCGACCGCGCCATGACCCGCGCCCGCAACGAAGGCGTGTCCTTGATGTTCATTCATGCCTTGAGTGAGAACACGCCCATGCTGAAAATTGCGCGAAAGGCCGGTGCCCGTGTTGAGCGCGACGGCAGTGAGAGCGATGCCTACCTGAGCCTTCAGCCTGCCAATTTGGACAGTCAAATGCATGAATTCTTGGAAGAAGGCATGGCCGATTTGGACTTCCAGATCAAAACCCGGGCGCGACAATTCCTCCAACTGCTCAGAACCATGCAAGAGGTGCGCCGAGGTGTACGCGATGCGCGCCACCAATCGGGCGTTTAATCCGCTATCCTTGAGGTTCTGCAACAACGGCATTTGCCCATTTGACTGTGTCCGACCCTCACCCTGCGCGTTTGAATGAACGTGACGACAAACACGATTCGAAACACGATCCCAAACGTGAATTAAAGCGTGATTCAAAGCGCGAAGACAAACGCTCTTTTTTGCAAAAACTGGCAGAGTTCATTCACCCAGGTCCCGACTCCAAAGACGAGCTGATCGAAACACTCGCAGAGGCCGAGGACAACGACATCATCAATGCGCAAAGTCGATTCATGCTGGAAGGTGTGATTCGAATGGCCGACATGACGGCAGGCGATGCCATGGTGGCCGCCCCCCGCATGGAGTTGTTGTCGATTGATGCGCCCTTTGATGAGTTGCTGCATCAGGTGATTGACACCGCACATTCCCGATTCCCTGTTTACGAAGGCGACCGCGAGAACATCATTGGCATCTTGATGGCCAAAGATTTGCTCAAGCTGCAACGCGCGCCAGAGCTCAACATTCGTGCATTGTTGCGTCCCGCCGTGTTTGTGCCCGAGAGCAAAGGGCTCAATGATTTGCTCAGGCAATTCAGAGACAACCGGCAACACTTGGCCATCGTGATTGATGAGTTTGGCCGCACAGCTGGCCTCATCACCATTGAAGATGTCCTCGAAGAAATTGTGGGCGAGATCGAAGACGAATTTGACATCGAAGAAGAAGCCGGCGACATCTTCGGCTTGGCGGATCAAACTTACCGCGTCAGCGGCGACACATCTTTAGAGCGAGTGTCAGAAGCCTTTGGTGTGAAGCTCAACCCCGATGTGGTCGACGAAGAAACACATGACTTTGACACCATCGGCGGCTTGATTGCCCACGAGATGGGGCATGTGCCGCAACGGGGTGAAAAGTTCAGCTTGTCGGGCTTGGATTTTGTGGTTCTGCACACGCGCGGCGGTGCTGTGCGGTGGTTCAAGGTGTCGCCCACCTCTCGCCCTAAAAAATGAACATGTGGGCATTCGGCGCTTCATTGTTGGCCGGTGTTTTGCATGGTTTTTCAATGGCATGGCCAACCTTTGCGTTGGGCGATGCCTTGGGCATTTCGGGGCAATCGTTTGGCACTTTGCAAGGCCTCAGTTTGGCCTGCTTAGGCGCTTTGCTTTTGCAAGCTGCATCACAAGAATCTGAATTCACAAACTTCACCAACACGCGCCGCTCAAACCGCACTGGCCCCAAAGCTTGGGTGAAGGGCTTCAAGATTGCAGGCCTGTTTGCCACAGCCGCCATGACCTCCACATGGGGCTGGCTGTATGTGTCGATGCATCAATACGGCGGACTGCCTTCATGGCTGGCGTGTTTGGCTGTTGTGCTGCTGGCCATGGCATTGGCCGGCTACTTTGCAATCGCAGGTGGCCTTTGGGTGTTGCTGTATCGCCGTTGGCTCTTGAATGCGCGCCATCAAGAAGGACGGTATGTCACCCACCCTCAAAGCTTTTTGAGAAAGTCTGAATTCAACTTGGCGATGGCAGGTGCCGTATTGTTTGCGGCCTTGTGGACGCTGGCTGAATTGGCCCGAGGCCAATGGTTCACAGGCTTTCCTTGGGGCGCTGCGGGCTATGCACATGGACAAAGTGGCTTGGCCGTCTATGCGCCTTGGGTTGGGGTGTATGGCATGGGTGCCATCGCCGCTGGCTTGGCCATGGCGCTGCCGCTGATGCTGTCTATTTGGATGGCTGGACGCACGCGTGCCTGGCTGTGGTTGTTGGCGCTTTGCGTCTTGTTGGCTGCGTTGATTCCCGCCGCACTTCAGCATTGGCCTCAGTCCTTCACGCAGCCGGCCGGCACCATGAAGGTTCGCCTGCTGCAAGGCAATATTCCGCAAGACGAGAAGTTCATCCCAGGACAAGGCGTGCAGATGGCGCTCAGTTGGTACGGCGAACAATTGCTGTCCAACACAGAGACCTTGGTGGTCACCCCCGAAACGGCCATTCCCGTTTTGCCACAGCAACTCTCGCCTGCTTATTGGCAAACGCTCAACAACAAATACCAAACGCCAGTCGCTTTGCCCGGACAGCCAATGCCTGCCCAACTGGCATTGATCGGTCTGCCCATGGGGGGCGCCAATGTGGGCTATAGCAACTCGGTGTTGGCGTTGGGTCCTGACACCTCAATGTACCGTTACGACAAACAACATCTGGTGCCCTTTGGTGAATTTGTACCGCCGTTTTTTCAGTGGTTTGTGCGCCTGATGAACATTCCTTTGGGTGACTTTGGTCAGCAGCGTTCTAAGGCTGGTGTGATGACTTGGCAAGGTCAACGTTTGTTGCCCCAAATTTGCTACGAAGATTTGTTTGGCGAGGAAGTGGCGAAATACTTTGCGAACACGGACCAGGCCCCTACCGTGCTGGTGAACATGAGCAATTTGGCGTGGTTTGGCAACACCACCGCGCCCGCCCAACATACCGCCATCTCGCAACTGCGTGCTTTGGAATTTCAACGTCCTGTCATTCGCGCCACCAACACGGGCTTGACCGCTTTGATTGACGCCAAAGGTGAGGTGAAGGCCTCACTGCCTGTGTTCACGCGCGGCGCGTTGGTGGGGGAGTTTGAAGGGCGCACGGGGCTCACGCCTTACGCGCAATGGACCTCGCAATGGGGTTTGTGGCCGCTTTGGTTGCTTTGCGGCTTAATTGTTCTTGTTTTGGGGGCGTTTTTCCGGCGCGCTAGGTCTCAGGCGATTTAAAATCAAGGGTTGCCACCGATGTACGGGGGCCTAATTTTTTCAGCCATGTTGACCTTCCAACAAATCATTTTGAAACTGCAGTCCTACTGGGATGCTCAGGGGTGTGCATTGTTGCAACCCTATGACATGGAAGTCGGTGCTGGCACTTCACACACCGCCACGTTTTTGCGCGCCATTGGCCCCGAGCCATGGAAGGCCGCCTATGTACAACCCAGCCGCCGTCCAAAGGATGGCCGTTATGGCGAAAACCCAAACCGCTTGCAGCACTACTACCAATACCAAGTGGTCTTGAAGCCAGCACCTTCCAACATTTTGGATTTGTATTTGGGCTCGCTTGAAGCCTTGGGCTTCGACCTCAAAAAGAACGACATTCGTTTCGTGGAAGACGATTGGGAAAATCCAACGCTGGGTGCTTGGGGTTTGGGCTGGGAAGTTTGGCTTAACGGCATGGAGGTGACGCAGTTCACGTACTTCCAACAAGTGGGCGGCATTGATTGCAAACCCATCACCGGCGAAATTACCTACGGTCTTGAGCGCCTGGCCATGTACTTGCAAGGTGTCGACAACGTTTACAACTTGAAGTGGACCGACACCCTCAGCTACGGCGATGTGTACCACCAAAACGAGGTGGAGCAGTCCACCTACAACTTTGAGCACTCTGACGCTGAGTTCTTGTTCACCGCGTTCTCCGCTTACGAAAAACAAGCGCAGCATTTGATTGGTGCGCAGTTGGCTTTGCCCGCTTACGAGCAAGTTCTCAAAGGTGCGCATACTTTCAATTTGCTCGACGCACGCGGCGCCATCAGCGTCACGGAGCGTGCGGCCTACATCGGTCGCATTCGCAATTTGGCGCGTGCCGTGGCACAAAGTTATTTAGAAAGCCGAGAGCGTTTGGGCTTCCCCATGGCGCCTCGCGAGTGGGTTGAACAGTTAAACGCGCTGAGCAAAAAAGCAGCCTGAAGGTAAGCATCCAAATGACACATCAAAACCTTCTCGTTGAATTGTTTGTTGAAGAGTTGCCACCCAAGGCACTCAAAAAATTGGGCGAATCATTTGCCAACGTGTTGTTCGAGCAGCTGCGCGACGCCGGTTTAACCGATGCGCAATCGGTGGTCACCGCTTATGCCTCGCCACGTCGATTGGCTGCACATGTGACGCAAGTGGCCGCACAAGCTGCCGACAAAGCTGTTCAGCAAAAACTGATGCCCGTTGCTGTGGGCCTCGATGCCAGCGGCAATGCCACACCCGCCTTGCTCAAAAAATTGCAAGCCCTTGGTGCTGACGTCAGCAATCCGGCTGCTGTGGTGGCTTCACTGAAGCGCGCCCCCGATGGCAAAGCGGAAGCTTTGTTCTATGACAGCGTGGCCAAAGGTGCAAGCCTGCTGCAGGGTTTGCAAAAAGCATTGGACGAAAGCTTGGCCAAGTTGCCTATTCCCAAGGTCATGACCTATCAGCTGGAAACCGACTGCGAATTGCCCGGTTGGACCAGTGTCAACTTTGTGCGTCCTGCGCACGGCTTGGTCGCTTTGCATGGCAAAGAGGTGGTGCCCGTTAAAACTTTGGGCTTGAAGGCGGGTCAGCAAACGCATGGTCATCGCTTTGAAGCCAATGTGTCGCCCGTCATCATTCAAGACGCCGACAGTTATGCCGCCACTTTGGCGCGCGACGGTGCCGTGATTGCCAGCTTTGCGGAGCGCCGTGCAGAAATCGTGAAGCAACTCCATGCCGCTGCTGCCAAAGTAGGCGGCGGTGCCAAAGCCATTGAAGACGAAGCCTTGTTGGATGAAGTCACGGCCTTGGTGGAGCGTCCCAACGTGCTCACCTGCGAATTTGAAACACAGTTTTTGGAAGTGCCTCAGGAGTGTTTGATCCTGACCATGAAGGCCAACCAAAAATACTTCCCGCTGCTCACCGCAGAGGGCAAGCTCACCAACAAGTTCTTGGTGGTCAGCAACATTTCGCCAACCGATGCCAGCGCTGTGATTGGCGGCAACGAGCGCGTGGTGCGTCCCCGCTTGGCCGATGCCAAATTCTTCTTCGATCAGGATCGCAAGAAAACATTGGCATCCCGCGTCGAGGGTTTGAACAAGGTGGTGTACCACAACAAACTGGGCACACAAGGCGAGCGCATGGCGCGCGTGCGCGGCATTGCCAAAGCTTTGGGACAAGCCCTGGGCGGTGATGCATTGGCGCAAGCTGCCGACACTGCAGCCCAGTTGGCCAAAACCGATTTGCTGACCGACATGGTGGGCGAGTTCCCCGAGTTGCAAGGCATCATGGGCGGCTACTATGCGCGCCACGATGGCTTGTCGACCGACATTGCCGATGCCATTGAAGACCATTACCGTCCCCGCTTTGCTGGAGACGAGTTGCCCCGCAACAACGTGGGCTTGGTGGTGGCCTTGGCCGACAAACTCGAAACCTTGGTGGGCATGTTTGGCATTGGCAACTTGCCAAGCGGCGACAAAGATCCGTTTGCCCTGCGCCGTCACGCCTTGGGCGTCATTCGCATGTTGATGGAAAAAGATTTGGCGCTCGATTGGCGTCAGCTCTTGGCTTTGTCGGTGCCTGTGTTTGGCGACAAGATTACTGATCCTTCTGAAGCCCTCACCACCTTCTTGTTTGACCGTTTGGCTGGCGCATTGCGCGAGCAAGGTTACAGCGTTCAAGAAGTGGACGCGGTGTTGGCTTTGCATCCTGCACGCTTGGGCCAGGTGCCCAAGTTGTTGGCAGCAGTGCGCGCCTTTGCGGCTTTGCCCGAAAGCCCCGCCTTGGCTGCTGCCAACAAGCGCATTGGCAACATCTTGAAGAAGGCCGATGAGGTCGATCCGCATGTCAATCCTGCACTGCTGAAAGAATCAGCCGAGCAAGCCTTGCACGAAGTGATGCAACGTTTGCTGCCCGAGTCTGAGGCTTTGTACAAAGCAGGTGACTACACCGGTTCATTGCAAACACTGGCCGCATTGCGTTCGCCCGTGGATGCGTTCTTTGACGACGTCATGGTCAACGCCGAAGAAATGGATGTGCGTTTAAACCGCCAAGGTTTGCTCAAGTGCTTGCATGTGGCCATGAACCGCGTGGCCGATTTGTCGCGTCTGGCATAAGCCACCACACATCAAACTGAGCAGCTCATGAAACTCGTCATTCTCGACCGCGATGGCACTCTCAATCACGACAGTGATGAGTACATCAAGTCGCCAGAAGAATGGCAGGCTTTGCCAGGCGCCCTCGAAGCAGTGGGCCGTTTGAATCACGCGGGCTACCACGTGGTGCTGGCCACCAACCAGTCGGGCTTGGGGCGTGGCTTGTTGGATGTGGCATCGCTAAATGCCATTCACAAACGCATGCTGAAGCAATTGGCGGCAGTGGGTGGTCGCATTGATGCCATTTTTTATTGCCCGCACACCCCCGAAGATGCCTGCACGTGCCGAAAGCCTTTGCCGGGTTTGATTGAGCAAGTGGCCGATCGCTTTGGCATCGACGTGAAAGATGTGCCCTTTGTGGGCGACAGTTTGCGCGACATGCAAGCGGCCGCCGCCGCAGGCTGTGCACCTCATTTGGTACAGACCGGCAACTCGCTGGCTTTACGCGGCGCAAGCTTGCCCCCCACATTTCCTGCGGGCACTCAAATGCACACAGACCTCAATGCATTTGTCGATGCACTCTTGAAGAAAACGCCGGAACACGCCTTATGAACTTCATTCGCTCATTGATTCACATGGTGTGGATGACCGTCACTGTCATCCCCTGGGCGCTGGTGGTGGTGGCAGCTTCGATGTTCATGAGCAGCAGCCGTTTGTACTGGTGGTGTGTCGCATGGCTGCGCAATGCCATCCACAGTGGCACTTACATCTTGGGCATTCAAAACCGCATCACCGGCATGGAGAACTTGCCGCTGGGTGAAAAAGACCCCGTCATTCTGTTGGTCAAGCACCAGTCCACGTGGGAAACTTTTTTGATGCCCGTCATCATGCCGCACCCCTTGGCCTATGTGTTCAAAAAAGAATTGTTGAGCGTGCCCTTCTTTGGCTGGGCCATGGGCCGCATGGACATGATTCACATCGACCGCAGCCAACGTGCGCAGGCTTTTCAGAAAGTGGTCACGCAAGGCAAACGTTTGATGGAACAAGGCGTCTGGGTCATCATGTTCCCTGAAGGCACGCGCATTCCACGTGGCCAAAAAGGGGTGTACAAAACAGGTGGCACTCGCTTGGCCATTGAAGCCGGTGTGCCTGTGGTGCCCATCGCGGTGACGTCTGCCAAATGCTGGCCCACCAAGGCCTTCATCAAAAAACCAGGCATTGTCGATATCTCCATTGGCAAACCCATTTCAAGTGTGGGTCGCCAACCTGAAGAGTTGATGCAAGAAGTGGAAAACTGGATTGAGGCTGAAATGCGACGCCTTGACCCAGAGGCCTATCCAGCTACCGATTCCGAGTCAGCTGCACCTGCCGCCTGAAGCTTGGACACAGAACACCGATGCGCAATCCGCTGCAACTTGTTCTTGATTTATTAAGTCCAGCGCCTGCGGCAGAGGTGCCGCCAACAACAAGACAAAGTTCGGGGCCAACCCTGACGCATCCCCGAGCCAACCGCGAAACGGTTTTGGAGGGTATGCGGGTCAGCTATTTGTTTCAACGCGTTCGCAGAAGGTCGATTGGCTTTGTGGTGGGCCCCGATGGTTTGGAGGTTCGCGCACCCAAGTGGGTCACCTTGAAAGAAGTGGAGCTGGGTCTGCAAGAGCGTGGCGAATGGGTGCTGCGCAAATGGGCTGAAGTGCAAGAGCGCCAAAAAAACATTCGGCAAATTGAATGGGCGGATGGTGCTAGCTTGGACTACTTGGGCAGCGCCATTCATTTGCGGCTGAGCCCTGAAGTGGGTCGCAGTGAACTGCATGACGGCTGTAAGCTCAAGCTGGCATTGCCTTTGAATGCGGAGGCGACACAAATTCGTGATGCGGTGCAAGCGTGGCTGATGCGTGAAGCGCGTGAATTGTTTGAGTCGCGTTTGAATTTCTTTGCGCCTCAAATGGGTGTGCAGTGGCGCAAGCTCAGTTTGTCGAACGCGGGTTCACGCTGGGGCAGTGCCCGCATCGATGGCGCCATTCGCCTCAATTGGCGGCTGATTCATTTAAAGCTAGAAGCCATTGATTATGTGGTGGTGCACGAGCTGGCGCACCTGCGCGAGATGAACCACAGCCCCGCGTTTTGGAAAGTGGTGGCCGAGATCTTGCCCGACCATGTGGAGCGCCGCAAAGCCTTGCAAAAAGAGAACTTGGCCAACTGGGCGTAAGCGCATGCTGGCGCGCTTACCGCAGCGTTTTAAACCGCCACACACCTTGCGCATCTTTGACGCGCGACATTTTTCCGTCAAACCACAGCGCGTGCAAATGCGCCACCGACTCGCCAATGGCAAACGTGGTCTGGTGAAAGTCCAAGGGCCGTTTGAAAATCACTTTGAGCATGTCGTGTGCGCTGCCTGCTTGCACGCTACAAGCTTCTAATACTTCGTCCAAGCGATCTTCATGGTGCTTCAACAATTGCGCTGTGCGCGTGTGCAAGCCCACAAAGGGTCGACCATGGGACGGCAACACCAAGGTGTCTGCTGGCAGCGGGTCAAAATGATGCAGCGATTGCATGAACAAGGACAGGGCATTGGCCTCGGGCTCTTGGGCATAAACGCTGACATTGGTGGAGATTTTGGGCAGCACCATGTCGCCGCTGATCAAGACATTGGCGGCTGCGCAGTGCAGTGCCATGTGTTCGGGTGAATGGCCCCAGCCACTGATGCAGCGCCAGGTGCGACCGCCAATTTGCAACTCGCGCCCGTGCATCAAGCGGTGATAAGCCTCCGGCACGGCGGGCACCATCTTGGCGTAATACGACACGCGGTCTTTGATTTGCTGTTGATCGGCGGTGTCGTTCCAGCCATGATCGGCAAAAAACCGTTGAGTGCTTAACCCGCCAAAGTTCGATCCACCTGTGGATGCCAACAGCGCGGCTTGGTACTCGGTGGCACTCATCCACAAAGGCGCATTGAATTCTGCACACAGCCAGTGTGCCAGGCCCATGTGATCGGGGTGCATGTGCGTGACCACCACGCGCAAAATAGGCAAACCCTTCATCGGGCCGGCCATCACTTGGCGCCAAGCTTCTTGCGTCCCGGGGTTGGTGACGCCGCAATCCACCACGGTCCAGCCGTGTCGAAGGCCTGTGGGTGTTTCTTCGGCATCGGCCAACAGCCACAAATTGATGTGGTCCAAGGCAAAGGGCAAAGCCATGCGGATCCACCAAACGCCCTCTGCCACTTCCAAAGCTTGGCCCAATTCGGGGAGGGTGGTGCCCAAAGGAAAGTGCAAGGCTTTTTCGCCGGCCAGCAGATCGGCGGGCGGCACTTGCGGTGGTGAGGTGGTGGTTTGGGTCATGGCAAATCTGAGTTGGGGAAATTTCCCGTCGATAGATTGACGTTTACGTTAACGTCAATTACAGTGGAGGCATTGTAAGACGCACCTGTCGACCCCGTCTGTCGCCTGTGCGCAAGCAGGAAAGCAAGCACCATGGCAACACAATTTTCAATCAGCGACTTGGCCAAGGAATTTGACCTGACCACACGCGCCATTCGCTTTTACGAAGACATGGGCCTCTTGGAGCCCGAGCGCTCAGGCCCTGGCGGCCGCAACCGGGTTTATTCGTCTCGCGATCGCACCCGCCTCAAGCTCACCTTGCGCGCCAAACGTCTGGGCTTGTCACTCACCGAGGCCAAAGAACTGATTGACATGTACGACAGCCCCCGCGACACAGGCCCTCAACTGAAAAAGTTTTTGGTGGTGTTGGCCGAGCATCGCCAACAATTGGAATCGCAACTGGCCGACTTGCATGCCACGCTGGAAGAGGTGAAGACGCATGAAAAAGATGCGCGAACTTTGCTGGCCAAGGCCGATAAGTTGGCGCAGAAAAAGGGCGCTGCATGAGCACCCATGATTTGACCAGCCCGATGGCGCAGCGCGTTGCGGCCAGCATGGCGCGGCAAGGCCTGATGGTGCATTTGGATGCGAAGCTGGTGCGTGTGGAAAAAGGCGAAGTAGAAATTGCGCTGCCTTATACCGACAAGGTGACGCAGCAACAAGGTGGTTTCCATGGCGGTGCCATGGGTGCACTGGCCGACATTGCGGGTGGCTACGCTGGCCTCACGGTTCTACCTGAGGGCATGGAAGTCGTCACCGCCGAATACAAAATCAATTTTTTAAGCGCTCACCAAGAAGGTGAATTGCGCGCAATTGGCAAGGTGGTCAAAGGCGGTAAAAGAATCGTCGTGACCACAGCTGACGTTTTCCATATTGATGCACAAGGCAAGAAATCCTTGTGCGCCGTGATGCAACAAACCTTGGTGCCTGTTGCACAAACCTACTGAATGAATTGGGAGAGATGACCATGAACATGCCAGGCTTGAATTTTCAATTGGGTGAAGACATTGACGCGCTGCGCGATGCCGTGCGCGATTTTGCGCAAGCCGAAATTGCACCGCGTGCTGCTGAAATCGATCGCACCGATCAGTTTCCCATGGACCTGTGGCGCAAGATGGGTGAGGTGGGTGTCTTGGGCATTACCGTGCCCGAAGCCTATGGTGGCGCCAACATGGGTTACTTGGCGCACATGATTGCCATGGAAGAAATTTCTCGCGCATCGGCCAGCGTGGGCTTGTCGTATGGCGCACACAGCAATTTGTGTGTGAACCAAATCAAGCGCAACGGCACCGAAGCGCAAAAGCAAAAGTACCTGCCTAAGCTGATCAGTGGCGAGCACGTGGGTGCATTGGCCATGAGCGAGCCAGGCGCTGGCTCTGACGTCATCAGCATGAAGCTCAAAGCTGAAGACAAAGGCGGCTACTACGTGCTCAACGGCAACAAGATGTGGATCACCAACGGCCCCGATGCAGACACCTTGGTGGTCTATGCCAAAACCGAACCCGAGATGGGCGCGCGCGGCGTCACCGCATTCTTGATAGAGAAAAACATGAAGGGCTTTTCCATTGCGCAGAAGCTGGACAAGTTGGGCATGCGCGGCAGCCACACAGGCGAGTTGGTCTTCCAAAACGTGGAAGTGCCAGCAGACAACATTTTGGGCGGCCTCAACATGGGTGCCAAAGTGTTGATGAGTGGTTTGGATTACGAGCGTGCTGTGCTGGCCGCCGGTCCTTTGGGCATCATGCAATCGGTGATGGACAACGTCATTCCCTACATCCACGATCGCAAGCAGTTTGGCCAAAGCATTGGTGAGTTTCAACTGATTCAAGGCAAAGTGGCCGACATGTACACCGTGTTGCAAGCGGGCCGGGCGTTTTGCTACACCGTTGGCAAAAACCTCGACATGCTGGGCACCGACCACGTGCGTCAAGTGCGCAAAGACTGCGCCAGTGTCATTTTGTGGTGTGCTGAAAAAGCCACTTGGATGGCCGGCGAAGGCGTGCAGATTTTTGGTGGCAATGGCTACATCAACGAATACCCCTTGGGCCGCCTGTGGCGCGATGCCAAGTTGTACGAAATTGGTGCCGGCACCAGCGAAATTCGCCGCATGCTGATTGGGCGTGAACTGTTTGCGGAAACTTGCTGAGAAAATGCAGGCATGACTTCAAAACACCTTTCTCACCTCTTTGACAACAACCGCATTTGGGCCGAGCGCATGGAGCGCGAGCAGCCTGGCTTCTTCAACCATTTGGCGCAGCAGCAGTCACCCAAATATTTGTGGATCGGTTGTTCCGACAGCCGTGTGCCTGCCAATCAAATTACCGGCCTCGAGCCCGGTGAGGTGTTTGTGCACCGCAACGTGGCCAATGTGGTGGTGCATTCCGATTTGAATGCCTTGTCGGTCATTCAATATGCGGTGGACGCGCTCAAAGTAGAGCACATCATTGTCGTGGGTCACTATGGATGTGGTGGTGTTTTGGCTGCCACCCGCGGCACGCGCATTGGTCTGGCCGACAACTGGCTGCGCCATGTGCAAGACGTGCGCTTGCGTCATCGCCAACGCTTGAACCATTTGCCACAACAGCAACTTGAAGACGCCATGTGTGAGATGAACGTCATTGAGCAAGTGGGCAACGTGGCTTTGTCTAATGTCATGCAAGACGCTTGGGGCCGCGGCCAAAAGATTGCCGTCCACGGTTGGGTCTATGGCTTGAACGATGGCCTGGTCAAGGACATGGACGTCACCATGACAGGCTCACACGAGGTGGTCGATGTGTTTCGGCGCGCCTTCAAACGCTACCCCCGCGGTGCGTAAACCATTTTTATCTTTTCATTCGATCTGGAGAATTTCAAATGACCCCATCACATGACCCCGTCGTCATTGTCAGCGCAGCACGCACGCCCATGGGCAGCTTTCAGGGCGACTTTGCGTCCTTGGCGGCACATGACTTGGGCGGCGCTGCCATCAAAGCGGCCGTAGAACGTGCCGCCGCAGGTTCTCAGTTCAGTGCCAATTTGGTGACTGAAGTGTTGTTTGGCAATTGCCTGATGGCAGGCCAAGGCCAAGCACCTGCGCGTCAAGCGGGCTTCAAAGGCGGTCTGCCCAAGAGTGCAGGCGCCGTCACCATGTCCAAGATGTGTGGCTCTGGCATGCGCGCCGCCATGTTTGCGCACGACATGTTGGTAGCAGGTACGCACGATGTGTTGGTGGCTGGCGGCATGGAAAGCATGACCAACGCACCCTACTTGATGCTCAAGGGCCGCGGTGGTTATCGCATGGGCCACGACAAAATTTACGACCACATGATGCTCGATGGTTTGGAAGACGCGTACGAAGCCGGCCGCTCCATGGGCACCTTTGGTGAAGACTGCGCTGCCAAGTACAACTTCTCGCGCGCAGAGCAAGACGCCTTTGCCATTGCCAGCGTGGAGCGTGCCAAGGCCGCTACAGCTTCTGGTGCATTTCAAGCGGAAATCACACCTGTCACCTTCAAAACACGTGCCGGTGAAACCACCGTGTCTGTGGACGAAGGTCCTGGCAAAGTGAAGCTAGACAAAGTGACCAGCTTGAAACCTGCGTTCAAAAAAGACGGCACCATCACTGCCGCTTCAAGCTCATCGATCAACGATGGCGCTGCAGCACTGGTCATGATGCGTCAAAGCACCGCAGACAAATTGGGATGCAAACCTTTGGCACGCATTGTGAGCCACGCCACACACGCGCAAGAACCTGAATGGTTTGCCACAGCCCCAGTGGGTGCCACGCAAAAAGCCTTGGCCAAAGCCGGTTGGACTGTTGGCGATGTGGACTTGTGGGAAGTGAACGAAGCCTTTGCTGTGGTGCCCATGGCCCTCATGAAAGAGCTCAATGTGCCACACGAGAAGGTGAACGTGAACGGTGGTGCGTGCGCCTTGGGTCACCCGATTGGCGCATCCGGTGCGCGCATCATGGTGACGCTCATTCACGCACTCAAAGCACGTGGCCTGAAAAAAGGTTTGGCCACACTGTGCATCGGTGGCGGTGAAGGCACTGCGGTCGCGTTGGAATTGGTTTAAGCGAAAGTTCAGCAAGGAGCCCAGCGATGAAAACTGTTTTGATCTTGGGCGCCTCGCGCGGCATTGGCTTTGAATTTGCGCGTCAATATGCCGCCGATGGCTGGCGCGTGTTGGCCACAGCGCGCGATGATGAAGGCTGTGCCAAGCTGCAGGCTGTGGGCGCAGAAACTTTCAAACTCGATGTGGCCAAGCCTGCCAGTGTGAGCGGTCTGTCTTGGCGCTTGGATGGCGAAAAAATTGATGTGGCTTTGTATGTGGCGGGTGTGATGGACCGCGCCTCGCCGCAAACACCGCCCACACAACAAGTGTTCGATGACCTCATGCACGCCAATGTGTTGGGCGCCATGCAGGCCTTGCCGCAAGTAGCGCCTTGGGTGGCTGACGCTGATGGCACCTTTGCCTTTGTCAGCAGCCGCATGGCCAGCCTTGCGTTGACCGACAGCGGCCGGGCTGCTTTGTACAAGGTGAGCAAAGCCGCCCTCAACATGGTGGTGCGCACGGCACCTTCTGATTTTCCCAATGTCACTTGGTTGGCGCTCAGTCCGGGTTGGGTGCAAACCGACATGGGCGGTGACGCTGCGCCTCTCACCGTGCAAGACAGTGTGACGCAAATGCGTGCCACGCTTGAAGCGGCCAGCGGCGCCAAGCAACGCGCTGCTGTTCAAGGTCAGTTTTTAAATTACGACGGAACCACCTTGCCTTGGTAGGCAAACTAGAAAGAACCCCATGCTGTTGACCCCCGATCAAGAAATGATTCGCGACGCTGTGCGCGCATTTGCCAAAGAACAACTGTGGCCCAACGCCGCCACCTGGGACAAGACTCACGAGTTCCCCAAAGACGCGCACAAAGGTTTGGCGGCCTTAGGTGCCTATGGCATTTGTGTGCCCGAGTCCTTGGGCGGTGCCAATTTGGATTACCTCACGCTCGCCTTGGTGCTGGAAGAAATTGCCGCCGGAGATGGTGGCGTCAGCACCACCATCAGCGTCACCAACTGCCCCGTCAACGCCATCCTCATGCGCTACGGCAACGATGCGCAAAAGCAAAAGTGGCTGACACGTTTGGCGCAAGGTGAATTGCTGGGTGCGTTTTGCTTAACCGAACCGCATGTGGGCTCGGATGCTTCAGCCTTGCGAACTACTGCCACGCGCAAAGGCGATGCCTATGTGATCAATGGCGTGAAGCAGTTCATCACCAGCGGCAAGCATGGCGATGTGGCCATCGTCATTGCCGTGACTGACAAAGGTGCAGGCAAAAAAGGCATGAGTGCGTTCATTGTGCCCACAGCCACACCGGGTTACCAGGTAGCGCGCTTGGAAGACAAGCTGGGTCAGCATTCCAGTGACACTGCGCAAATCAATTTTGAAAACTGCGAAGTGCCTGCCGAGAATTTGATTGGCCAAGAAGGCGAAGGTTACAAAATCGCTTTGTCTGCCCTAGAAGGAGGCCGCATTGGCATTGCGGCACAAAGCATTGGCATGGCGCGCAGTGCGCTAGAGGTGGCCATTGAGTACGCCAAGCAGCGAGAAAGTTTTGGCACGGCCATCTTCAATCACCAAGCCGTGGGTTTCCGTTTGGCCGATTGCGCCACGCAACTGGAAGCTGCACGTCAACTGATGTGGCACGCTGCGTCATTGCGCGATGCTGGCCTGCCTTGTTTGAAAGAAGCGGCCATGGCCAAGTTGTTTGCCAGCGAAGCGGCCGAAAAAATCTGCAGTGCGGCCATTCAAACTTTAGGGGGCTATGGCGTGGTCAGCGACTTTCCAGTTGAAAGAATTTACCGCGACGTGCGTGTGTGCCAAATTTACGAAGGCACCAGCGACGTTCAAAAAATCATCATTCAAAGGGCCTTGGCTTGACTTTGCCTGCACCCCAGTTGTGTCCCTGCGGCGGCGCACCCACCGCCTTGAAGCGCAAGGGCACAGAGGTGGCCTATGCAGATTGCTGCGGTCGTTTCATTGAGCAAGGCGAGTTACCGCCCGATGCGCTGCACTTGATGCGCTCGCGCTATACCGCCTTTGTGTTGGAAAACGCGGACTACCTTCAGCACACTTGGCAAGCGGCGCACCGACCCGAAACATTGGACTTTGACGAGGGCGCCAAATGGCTTTGTCTAGAAATCAAAGACTTTGTCGACACAGGCTTCCAAGACGGACAAGCCACCGCTGAAGTCGTGTTTGTGGCGCGCGTGCGCGTGGCTGGCAAAGCGCATCGCCTGCATGAGCGCAGCCGTTTTGTGTGCGAACAAGGGCAGTGGCTTTACGTCGAAGCCATTTGAACGGCGTTGTAGCGGTTAACATCGGCGCATGAATTTTCAAGCCGTACTCTTTGATTGCGATGGCGTGCTGGTCGACAGCGAGCCCATCACCAACGCCGTGTTGCGTGACATGCTGGAAGAGCGAGGCTGGGTGATGTCGCCCGAAGAATGTTTTCGTTACTTTGTTGGCAAAGCCGTCAAAGATCACAAGGCAGAAATTGAAGCCCGAACAGGTTTGCCGCTGACCGAGGAATGGCTGCACGCTTTCAGGATGCGCCGCAACGATGCGCTTCAAGCCGGTCTGCAAGTGATGCCGGGAGCGCACGATGCGGTGTCGGCGGCCTACGAATTGACGCAAGGCGCCATTGCCTGCGCCTCAGGCGCAGACCGCTACAAAGTTGAAATGCAACTGACGCACGTCGACTTGATGCCGCATTTTGAAGGCCGTATTTTCAGCGGCCATGAAATGGCGCGAACCAAGCCAGCGCCCGATGTTTACTTGGCAGCAGCGGCCCATTTGGAATGTGACCCGAAACATTGCTTGGTGATTGAAGACAGCACTGCAGGCATTGAAGCAGGGGTAGCGGCCGGTGCCACCGTGTGGGCGCTCTGTGCCGATGAGGCGCTGGCCCCCGTTCTGTTGGAAGCGGGCGCCACCCAGCTGTTCCCTCACATGGGCGCTTTGCCAGACCTGTGGCGCGCATCCCGAAAAGCGGCAGGTGTTTGACCGGTCCATTGCTTGAACGCGCGGATAAAGCTTTTTTCATTTTGAAAGCCGGCGCTTTCGGCCACCTGCTTCACGGGCTTGCGAGTTCTTTGTAGCAATTCAATGGCGCGTTCGCGTCGCACTTCATCTTTCAAGACTTGCAGGCTGGTGCCTTCTTCCTTCAGCTGGCGGTGCAGGCTGCGTGGCGACAAATTCAACAGCGGCGCCAAGTCTTCTGCGCTGTGTGTGTCTTGTGGGTGCATGGCCAAGGCTTGTTTAACTTGTGTGAGCAGCAGGCGGTCTTTGCGGTATTGCAAGACCGTGAGCGTCAGCGCGGTTTCCAACATGCGCTGCAAGGCGGCTTCATCCCTGCGAAGCGGCAGTTCCAAGTAGCTGGCATTCATCACCAACTCTGACACCGCGTGGTCACTCGCAGAGGCTTCAGTGTAGCCAAATTGCACAGGCCCTTGAAACATCAAGGGGTACACCGCTTGGTGTGCTGGCGCTTCAAAAGCAAACTGCACTTGCTCGAGAGTGATGCGAGAGTCAATCAGCCAGCAGGCCACGCCATACAAATTGCGAAGAATGGACAGCACGCCAAATTCGCGTTGCGCACCCAAATCCTTGAGCTCTCTTAAGCGAATGTGCGCTTTGCCATCCAATTCTTCTACCGAGAGTTCAATGTCGTCGGTCACCAGGCCGTGATGCCGGCACCAACGCTTGAGCGCTACGCCCAACGTGGGTGAGGTGAGGGAGGCGCGCACCAGCATGCCGTAAGTGCCCCATGGCAACTGGCGGCTAAGGCAGCCCAAGACCTCGTCATCGAGCTCGTGCATGGCGAAGCTGGAGATGCGCTCCATTTGCAGGGCGGTGATGTGGGCGTTGGATTTTTTGGCCTGCGATGGCGTAATTTGTGCAAACTCAAGGGCCTTGGAGGGGCTTTTGTTTTGAGCGGCATAGGCGCGCAAAATAGCCTGAACAAAGGCCATGGGCGTGGCTGCTACTGGGGGTCTTTTGGCGGGGCTGGGACGCATGACCTATTCTGCGTCATTTTTGGCGCAATTTGCAACCTCTGAGTTTCCCACTTGGCATGGGTGCGGTCTATCCTTGCGCATCAGGAGATTTCAAACATGTCGGTGCTTCAAACCCAGCTCAACACCCGCTCAGCGGATTTCTTGGCCAATGCTGCAGCCCTGCAAGCTGCCGTTGACGACCTTCGCGTTCAATTGAAAAAGTCTGCGGCCGGCGGTGGCGAGAAAGCTCGCGCCAAGCACGTGGCACGTGGCAAGCTGCCTCCGCGTGAACGCGTGCAAATGTTGCTCGACCCTGGCACGCCCTTCTTAGAGATTGCCCCCTTGGCCGCGCACGCCATGTACCTCATCAAAGACGGCACCGAGGACGCGCCTTGCGCCGGCATGATTGCAGGCATTGGCCGCGTCAATGGCGTGGACTGCCTGATTGTCTGCAACGACGCAACCGTGAAGGGCGGCACCTACTACCCCATGACGGTCAAGAAGCATTTGCGCGCCCAAGAAATAGCGCAGCAAAACAACTTACCCTGCATTTACTTGGTCGACTCGGGCGGTGCCAACTTGCCCAACCAAGACGATGTTTTCCCCGATCGCGAACACTTTGGCCGAATCTTCTACAACCAAGCCAACATGAGCGCCTTGGGCATTCCGCAAATTGCGGTGGTCATGGGCAGTTGTACGGCAGGCGGTGCGTATGTGCCCGCCATGAGCGACGAAACCATCATTGTTAAAAATCAAGGCACCATCTTTTTGGGGGGCCCACCCTTGGTCAAAGCAGCTACGGGCGAAGTGGTCAGTGCCGAAGACTTGGGCGGCGGCGATGTGCACACACGCCTCTCAGGCGTGGCCGATCATTTGGCGCAAAACGACGCGCATGCCTTGGCCTTGGCACGCCAAGCTGTGGGTTCCCTGAACAGGAAGAAAAACATCGACATGCAACTGCGCGAACCCGTGGCGCCTTTGTACGAGAGTAAAGAAATTTACGGCGTCATTCCCGCCGACAGTCGCAAGCCCTACGACGTGCGTGAAATCATTGCACGCATTGTGGACGGCAGCGAATTTGCCGAATTCAAAGCACGCTTTGGCCCCACCTTGGTGTGCGGCTTTGCGCACATCGAAGGCATCCCTGTGGGCATCATTGCCAACAACGGTATTTTGTTTTCAGAGTCAGCACTCAAAGGCGCGCATTTCATTGAACTGTGCTGCCAACGCAAAGTGCCATTGGTGTTTTTGCAAAACATCACCGGCTTCATGGTGGGCCGCAAATACGAAAGCGAAGGCATTGCACGCAATGGCGCCAAGATGGTCACCGCCGTAGCCACCGCCAAGGTGCCCAAGTTCACCATCATCATTGGTGGCAGTTTTGGCGCAGGCAACTACGGCATGTGTGGTCGCGCCTTTGGTCCCCGCTTCTTGTGGATGTGGCCCAACGCGCGCATTTGCGTGATGGGCGGCGAGCAAGCCGCCGGCGTGTTGGCCACCGTCAAGCGCGATGGCATTGAAGCGCGCGGCGGCGCTTGGAGTGCCGAAGATGAAGCGGCTTTCAAGCAACCCATCTTGGACCAATTCGGCCATCAGTCGCACCCTTATTACGCCAGTGCGCGTTTGTGGGACGACGGCGTGATTGATCCGGCCGACACACGCCGTGTGCTGGCACTCGGTTTGTCGGCGTCCTTGAACGCCCCCATTGAAGACACGAAGTTCGGCATTTTCCGCATGTGATGTTTAAGAAAGAACACCATGACCTACACCTTTGACAACATTTACACCACGCCCGAGCACACCCTGCTGCGCGATCAAGTGGCCAAGTTCATTGCGCGCGAAGTCGAGCCTTTTGCGCAAGCATGGGAGGACGACGGCAAGGTGCCGCGCGAAGTGTTGCGCAAGATGGGTGACGCAGGCTTGCTCGGCTTGATGTACGACCCCGAGCTGGGCGGCGGCGGTGCCGATGCCATGGCGAACTTGGTGTTTGCCGAAGCCTTGTCTCAATCCACGTTTGCCGGTTTCATCATTACCGTGTTGGTTCACACCGACATGGCCAGCCCCCACTTGCACCACGCAGGCACGGCGGCGCAAAAAGCCAAGTACATGCCCCGCATTACGTCGGGCGAGTGCATCACGGCGGTGGGTGTGTCCGAACCTGGCGCAGGCTCTGACGTGGCAGGCATTCGCACCACGGCCAAACGCGATGGCGACCATTGGGTACTCAACGGCACCAAGATGTTCATCACCAACGGCGTGCATGCCGATTTGTATTTCATCGCCGCTAAAACCGGCGACGCGCGACATGCCATGTCGATGTTCATCGTAGAAAAAGGAACGCCGGGTTTCAGTGTGGGCCGCGCGTTGAACAAAACAGGTTGGTTGTCGTCTGACACGGCTGAGCTGGTGCTAGACAACGTGCGCATTCCAGATCATCACTTGTTGGGCGAAGAGAACAAAGGTTTTTATTCGGTCATGAAAAATTTCCAGACCGAGCGCATTGCCTTGGGCGCCATGGCCATTGGTCATTGCACCCGTGCGTTGGAACTCACCTTGGACTATGTGCGCCAACGCCCTGCTTTTGGTGGCACCTTGTGGGACAAGCAAGTGATTCGTCAACGCTTGGCCATGTTGGATGCCAAAACCCGCGCCGCTAGACAGTTCATGTACCACTGCGCGTGGAGCGTCACACAAGACAAAGACATTGTGCAAGAAGTGTCCATGCTCAAAGCACTCACCGGCGAACTGGTGAACGAAGTGGTGCAAACCTGCCAACAGTTCCATGGTGGCATGGGCTACATCCGCGAAACGGCCATCGAACGTTTGTGGCGCGATTCGCGCATTTTGGGCATTGGTGGCGGCGCCACTGAAGTGATGCTCGACGAAGTGGCCAAGCGCTACTGAACACGTCTAAACGCCAAAGAACAACAGAAAGTGAGCCGATGAGCACCGCAGAAAAAACACTGGACATCCGACGCCCTTCCAAGTGGGTGGCCGAGGTGTGGCTGAACCGACCCGATGTGCGCAATGCTTTCAACGATAACGTCATTGCTGAACTCACGGAAGCATTTCAAACCTTGTCTAAAGACAATGATTTGCGCGCCATTGTGCTGGGTGCGCATGGCAAGGCCTTTTGCGCAGGCGCCGACCTCAATTGGATGCGCGCAATGTCGGGCTACAGCTGGGAAGAAAACCGAGCCGACGCCCAAAAGTTGGCCGACATGCTGTGGACCTTGGACCAATGTCCGGTGCCCATCGTAGGCCGCTTGCAAGGCGATTGCTACGCAGGTGGCATGGGCTTGGCCTCGGTCTGCGATGTGCTGATTGCCTCCGACAACGTCACCTTCTGTTTGTCGGAAGCGCGTTTGGGTTTGTTGCCAGGCACCATCAGTCCGTATGTGGTGCGTGCCATGGGCGCGCAAGCAGCCAAGCGCTACATGGTAACGGCCGAAAGATTTTCTGCTACACAAGCACACGCCATGGGCATGGTGCACGAGCTTTGCACGCCCGAATCTTTGGACGCCAAAGTGGCCGAGATCGTCAACACCTTGTGCGGCAATGGCCCGCAGGCATTGCGCGCCTGCAAGCGCTTGGTGCAAGACGTGACCGATCGCGTGATTGACGAAACACTGCGCGCAGAGACAGCCAGGCGCATTGCCGACATCCGTGCCAGCGATGAGGGCAAAGAGGGTTTGGCGTCGTTCTTGCAAAAACGTCCTGCAAGTTGGACGCAGTCCTAAAGTGCCAAAGCACTGAACACATTACAAGAATTCAAAGATCAGACATCAGGCTTACCATGTTCAAAAAAATCCTCATTGCCAATCGCGGCGAAATTGCATGCCGAGTGGCGGCCACTGCTCAACGCATGGGCATTCAAACCGTGGCGGTGTATTCCGATGCAGACGCCAACGCCAAGCACGTGGCCGCATGTGACGAAGCCATTCATGTGGGCGGCGCCGCACCCAAAGACAGCTACTTGCGTTGGGAGGCCATCATTGAAGCGGCCAAGGCCACGGGTGCCCAAGCCATTCACCCCGGCTACGGTTTCTTGAGCGAGAACGAAGCCTTTGCGGAAGCCTGCGCCAAAGCGGGCTTGGTCTTCATTGGCCCCCCTGCATCCGCCATCCAAGCCATGGGCCTGAAAGCCGAGTCCAAACAACTGATGGAAAAAGCTGGCGTGCCTTTGGTGCCCGGTTATCACGGTGCCGATCAAAACCCAGAGTTACTCAAGCGCGAAGCCGATCGCATTGGCTACCCTGTCTTGATCAAAGCCAGTGCCGGCGGTGGTGGCAAAGGCATGCGCGCTGTTGAAAAGTCAGAAGACTTTGCCGAGGCTTTGGCCTCTTGCCAACGCGAAGCGCAAAACAGTTTTGGCGATCAAGCGGTGTTGATTGAAAAGTATGTACAGCGTCCACGTCACATCGAAATTCAAGTGTTTGGCGACACGCAAGGCAACTGCGTCTACCTCATGGAGCGCGATTGTTCTGTGCAGCGTCGCCACCAAAAAGTGCTGGAAGAAGCGCCTGCACCTGGCATGACCGAAGCACTGCGCAAGCAGATGGGCGAAGCGGCTGTGGCCGCTGCACGAGCTGTGAACTATGTGGGCGCAGGCACTGTTGAATTCATCGTGGAACAGCGCGACAACCAAGCCACTGGCCAAGTCGACATGAACTTCTTCTTCATGGAGATGAACACCCGCTTGCAAGTGGAGCATCCTGTGACCGAAGCCGTGACAGGTTTGGATTTGGTGGAGTGGCAGTTGCGCGTGGCCAGTGGCGAGCCTTTGCCACTCAAGCAAGCGCAAATCAAACTCACGGGTCATGCCATTGAGGCGCGCATTTGCGCTGAAAACCCCGACAACAATTTCTTGCCTGCCACAGGCCATTTGCAGGTTTACAAAAAGCCAGCGCACACGGCCTTTGAACGCGGCACCGTGCGTTTCGACGATGGCGTGCGTCAAGGCGACACCATCAGCCCGTATTACGACTCGATGGTGGCCAAGCTCATTGTGCACGGCGACACGCGCGAGCAAGCTTTGGCTTTGCTCGATCAATCCTTGGCGCAAACACAAGTGGTTGGCTTGGCAAGCAATGTGCAATTTCTGCGTCATGTGGTGCACAGCCCATCGTTTGCAGAAGCGCGTTTGGACACTGCGCTCATTCCGCGCGAAGCGGACGTGTTGTTCAACCAAGAACGCGTGGGCATGAACGTGGCTGCCGCCTCTGTGGTGGCGCACACCTTGCATCAAGAACAGTCAAAGCAAGGTCATGATCCGTTCAGCAAAAGCGATGCGTGGCAAAGTCATGCTGAAACCAGCCGTCGCTTCCCCTTGGAGTTTGCAGGCGAAACCCACACAGCTTGGTTGCTGTATGGCCACGATGGCCAGATGCAATTGACCTGGGGCGATGCGGCAGGCCCTGGCGCCAAAGGTGCGCACGATGAATTTTCTTTCACGGCCGTTCAGTCTGCGGGTCATCACGCGTCCAATGCATTGAACGTCACGTGGCAAGGCCAGCGCGTCACCAGTGAAGTGGTGTTGCAAGCGGGCAAGCCCGGTCTGCCAGCCGAGTTGGCACATGTGTTCACTGCGCATGGCGCCACCCGCATTCGCCTCATCAACCCCTTGGCCCATGCCGAAGGCGCGCAAGATGAAAAGGGTGGCTTAACCGCGCCCATGCCGGGCAAGGTGGTGTCCTTTGCGGTGAAGGCGGGTGACAAAGTGAAGGCTGGTCAAACATTGGCGGTGATGGAGGCCATGAAAATGGAGCACACCATTGCGGCGCCCAAGGACGGTGAAGTGACGGAGCTGCTCTACGCCCCAGGCGATCAAATTGCCGAGGGAGCAGAGTTGCTCAAGCTTGCGTAAACTCAAGCTTTCCAATCACTCTTGCGTTTGCCATGAAAATTGTTTTTTGCTGCACCAACACCAAAGCAGAGCCGTGGCTAGAAGGTTTTCGTCAGGCCTTGCCGGGCGTTGACATTTGGGAGTGGCAAGCGGCTCAGCCGGGTGAAGCCCCCAAGTTGGCCGACCATGCCGTGGTGTGGTCACCCCCGCAAAGTTTCTTGGATGAACAAACGCAGTTGCAAAACTTGTTCAACATTGGCGCCGGTGTCGATGCCTTGTTGAAACTCAAGATGCCTGCCAGCCTCAACATTGTGCGATTGAACGACGCAGGCATGTCGGTGCAAATGGCCGAGTACGTGTGCCATGCCGTCATTCGCTACTTCCGCGAGTTTGACCATTACGACAAAGATGCGCAGGCGCAGCGTTGGTCCTATCGCAAGCCAACATTGCGTGCCGATTTTTCGGTGGGCATTTTGGGTGCGGGCGTGTTGGGCAGTCATGTGGCCAATACTTTGCAGGCCTTTGAGTTTCCAGTGAATGTGTGGAGCCGTTCGCCCAAACACATTGAAGGCGTCAATAGCTTTTCCGGTGCCACGCAATTGCCTGAATTTTTAAAAGCCACGCGTGTCTTGGTCAACTTGTTGCCTCTCACACCCGAGACTGAAAACATCTTGAACCGTGAGCACTTGATGCAATTGCAAAAAGGCGCATACCTCATCAATGTGGCGCGTGGGCGTCATTTGGTCGAGCAAGATTTGTTGGATGCATTGGCCAATGGCCACATGGCTGGCGCCACCTTGGATGTGTTTCGCGAAGAGCCCTTGCCGCAAGCTCACGCTTTCTGGACGCATCCTCAAATCACGGTCACCCCTCACACCTCAGCGCGTACGCTGCGCGAAGAAAGCATTGCGCAAATCGCTGGCAAGATCAAAGCGGTGTATGCAGGTCAAGCCATTGAAGGCCGCGTCGACAAAGTCCGTGGCTATTAACAGAGAACATCTATGACACTTCCTTCACGCGTTAAATTGGTCGATGTAGGCCCCCGCGATGGTTTGCAAAACGAAAAGCAAGCGGTGCCAGCGGCCGTCAAAATTGAATTGGTTCATCGCTTGCAAGCAGCGGGGCTGAAAGAAATTGAAGTCACCAGCTTTGTCAGTCCCAAGTGGGTGCCCCAAATGGCCGATAACGCGGAAGTAATGGCCGGCATTCAACGGCAAGCAGGTGTTCGCTATTCAGTGCTCACCCCCAACATGCAAGGCTATCAAGCCGCGGTCCACAGCAAGCCCGATGAGATCGTGGTGTTTGCGGCCGCCAGCGAAGCCTTCAGCCAAAAGAACATCAACTGCAGCATTGAAGAAAGCATCCAACGTTTTGCGCCTGTGGTGCAAGCTGCGCGCGCAGCTGGCATTTATGTACGCGGCGCCATGTCCTGCGTGGTGGGTTGTCCCTACGAAGGCGAGGTTGCACCGTCACAGGTGGGCCGTTTGGCGCAGTTGATGAAAAGCATTGGCGTGCAACATGTGGGTGTGGCCGACACCATTGGTGTGGGCACGCCGCTCAAAGTGAAAGCGGCCATGGAGGCCACACTGCAACATTACGATGTGAACGATGTGTCGGGCCATTTTCATGACACGTATGGCCAGGCCCTGTCCAACACTTTGGCCAGTTTGGAGTTGGGTGTCTGGCAGTTTGACACCTCGGTGGCTGGCTTGGGTGGTTGCCCCTATGCCAAAGGCGCTACCGGCAATGTGGCCACCGAAGATGTGGTCTACATGCTGCACGGCATGGGCATCGACACGGGCATTGACCTCGACAAGTTGGTCGATGCTGGAGCTTTCATCAGTGATTTCTTGCAGCGCAAGTCAGGCTCGCGTGTGGCCACGGCCATCTTGAACAAACGATTAGGCTAAGCAGGGTTTTTCGCAAGCCCCTATCCTCAGCACCATGAGCCAGTTGACCCGATTGCAGATCCGTGCAGACCAAGTCTTGAATTCAGACGCGGTGCACGTGCCTTCGCCTTGCGTGTCGATCTGTGTCGTTCATCCCACGACGGGCATGTGCGAAGGATGCTTG
This sequence comes from Limnohabitans sp. Hippo4, assembly GCF_003063605.1. Lineage (NCBI taxonomy): Bacteria > Pseudomonadati > Pseudomonadota > Betaproteobacteria > Burkholderiales > Comamonadaceae > Limnohabitans > Limnohabitans sp. Hippo4. The sequence continues at coordinate 28,955 of NZ_NESE01000008.1, forward strand.
CGCACCCTCGATGAAATTGCTGCATGGGGCCAAATGCCCAGCGCTCAGCAGCGCGGCGTCTGGCAACACATTCAAGTGCGCTGTGCCGACAAATTGCGAGGTATGGCGTCGTGAAAGAAATTCATTTCTATTTTGATTTCATTTCGCCCTATGCCTGGCTGGCCTTTCAGGCTTTACCCAAAACACTCGAAGGCATCAGCCACCGCGTGCACTATCACCCTGTGTTGTTTGGCGCCTTGCTGAAGCACCACGGTCAATTGGGTCCTGCAGAAATGCCAGGCAAGCGCGATTGGACCTATCGCCAAGTGATGTGGCTGGCCAAGCAACAAGGCACTGTTTTGAAAATGCCTGCGTCACACCCGTTCAATCCTTTGGCACTTCTGCGTTTGGCGGTGGCCACTTCCTCAAACGGCCAGCCCAATCGTTATGTCGTTGAAAGTATTTTCAAACATGTGTGGTGTGAAGGTTTGGAAGCCACCGATGCTGAGCGATTGGCCACCTTGCAAACGCATTTGCTGTCGCAGGCCTCGCTGCAAGGTGTGGCCAAAGATCCGCAATCTGACGATGTGAAGCGCATGTTGCAGCAGCAAACTGAGAGCGCCATTGCACTCGGCTTGTTTGGTGTGCCCAGCATGGTGGTCGATGGGCAAGTTTTCTGGGGGCAAGATGCATTGCCCATGTTGCGCGCTTACCTCGAGGGCGACTCGTGGTTTCAAAGTTCAGAGTGGCGTGATGTGTCGCAGCTGCCGGTAGGCATTCGCCGTGCGCCAGAGAAGAAATAAGTCTTCAGTCGCTTTGCTTTGAGGCAGCGGGCGTGGCCACTTGCCGTTCCCAGTGATTGACCAGCAGCGCATACACCCAGGTGATCGCCAAGAACACCAGCACCGAGCCTTGCGCGGCCATCCAAAATCCCACTGGCCGATCGAACATCACAAAGTTCAAATCGCGTGCAAAAAATGCCACGCAAAACGTGACGCTGGCCCACAGGCACAATAAGCACCAACGCAGTCGCGCGACACGTTTTGCAAATGCTTCTGCAGTCAAATGGCTTGTTTCCATGTGGCAATCTTCGCATGCACTTGTCGTAGCTAGCCAAGCAAGTTCTGCTTTTGCTTCGTAAATAGCACCTAGTAGTTACCCTTTGATTTCTATCCAATCCCATGATGTGAAATAAAAACAAAGGGTTTCACCCCAAACTGTCAGCCACCGTTGGTTTGGTGTCAGAGGATGGTCAGAGCTTCCCCCAAGAATCGCGCCCAAGCCTTCGTGTCGAAGGCTATTTTTTGGAGGCAGCTACTATGGCTACAACAGATCCACGTCCGATGTCAGACGAAGAAAAGAAGGTCATCTTCGCTTCGTCACTCGGCACCGTTTTCGAGTGGTACGACTTTTACTTGTACGGTTCACTCGCAGCAATCATTGCGAAACAGTTCTTCAGCGGCTTGGATGAAGGCTCTGCTTTCATTTTCGCGTTGCTGGCTTTCGCGGCTGGTTTCATCGTCCGTCCTTTCGGCGCCATCTTCTTTGGCCGCTTGGGCGACATGATTGGTCGCAAGTACACCTTCTTGGTGACCATCTTGATCATGGGCTTGTCCACGTTCATCGTGGGTATCTTGCCTAACTACGCCAGCATTGGCGTGGCTGCTCCCGTCATCCTGATCTGCTTGCGCTTGTTGCAAGGTTTGGCTTTGGGTGGTGAGTACGGTGGTGCTGCCACTTACGTGGCCGAGCACGCACCCATGGGCAAGCGCGGTGCTTACACCTCATGGATTCAGACCACGGCCACATTGGGCTTGTTCTTGTCCTTGATGGTGATTTTGGGTGTGCGCACCTACACGGGTGAAGACGCCTTTGCCGAGTGGGGCTGGCGCATTCCGTTCATTGTTTCCATTCTGTTGTTGGCCGTCTCGGTCTACATCCGTTTGAGCATGAACGAGTCACCTGCTTTCGCCAAAATGAAAGCAGAAGGCAAAACTTCTAAAGCACCTCTGACCGAATCTTTCGGTGAGTGGAAAAACTTGAAGATCGTGATCTTGGCATTGGTGGGCCTCACAGCCGGTCAAGCCGTGGTTTGGTACTCTGGCCAGTTCTACGCTTTGTTCTTCTTGACACAAGCCTTGAAGGTGGACGGCGCGACCGCCAACATCATGGTGGCGATCTCTCTGATCATTGGCACACCATTCTTCCTGGTGTTCGGTAGCTTGTCTGACAAGATTGGCCGCAAGCCCATCATCTTGGCAGGTTGCTTGTTGGCCGCTGTCACTTACTTCCCAGTGTTCAAAGCCTTGACCGCTGCAGCCAACCCCGACTTGGCCGCTGCACAAGCTAAATCACAAGTGGTGGTGACTGCAGATCCAGCCGAGTGCTCGTTCCAGTTCAACCCCACAGGTACCAAGAAGTTCACGTCGTCTTGCGACATTGCCAAGCAACGTTTGGCCAGTGCTTCTGTGAGCTACGCCAACGAAGTGGCACCTGCCGGTACACCCGCTACCATCAAGGTGGGCGAAACTTTGGTGAAAGTGAAGTACACACCTGAAGACATCGCTGAAGCCAAGGCCAAAGCCGAAGCCAAGGTGGCTGAACTCACAGCGGCACAACCTCAAGATGCCAAAGCTTTGGAAGCTGCCAACAAGTCTGTCAAAGATTTGAGCAACGAGAAAACAGCCGGCTCTACGCTGTTGGCTTCTAACTTGGGCGCTGCTTTGAAGGCTGCGGGTTACCCACCTAAGGCAGACATGGCCAAGTTTGACAAAGTCAAAGTGATCATGATCCTGACTTACTTGGTGATTTTGGTGACCATGGTGTACGGTCCTATCGCTGCCATGTTGGTAGAGATGTTCCCAACACGCATTCGTTACACGTCCATGTCCTTGCCCTACCACATCGGTAACGGTTGGTTCGGTGGTTTGTTGCCTACAACCGCTTTCGCGATCGTGGCGCAAACAGGTGACATGTACAACGGTCTCTGGTACCCCATCGTCATCGCGGCTGCTACGGTTGTGATTGGTGGCTTGTTCATCAAGGAAACCAAAGACGTTGACATCTATGCCAACGACTAATTTGTAAGCTTTCCGAGACCTTCTCGGTGCTACATTCAAGCCCTCCCTCCGTGGAGGGCTTTTTAATTGGGGCGGCTTTTTAAATGGGGTCAGATCAACATTAATTTTTAATCGAAGCGGGGGAAGTCCCAAGGGGGCTTCCTCATCTGGGGTACCAGAAATCGTTCATCCCCCTTGGGACTTCCCCCACTTCAATTGACAAAATTAATGTTGATCTGACCCCATTTAAAAATGTGCGCTCACCCTGAACAACGATATTGATTGGAGAAAACTTATGTGGAAAATTGCTGTTGGCTTTGCCATCTTCGCTGGCCTCGCTTTGTTTGTTATTTCTAAAGGTGGCGACAGCGTCGACATGACTGGTGAAAAGCACGGTTCTGAAGCTGTTCACGCACCTGCACCCGCAGCAGCCGCCCCAGCAGAAGCGCCCGCAGCGCCTGCTGCAGCACCAACTGCGCCTGCACCTGCCAGCAAGTAACTGCGCAGGGGCCTTGGCCCATCAATCAATTGGGGTCAGATCAACATTAATTTAATGTTGATCTGACCCCATTTGTTTTGACCGAGATAGCCTCACTCGGACCCATTTAATTGTGATCTGACCCCAATTAAATGAATGATGCAAGCCTAGAATGTTGGGCCTCCACCCACAAAGCTTGCCCTTATGTCCAACGGTTTTATCAAGATTCGCGGTGCTCGTCAGCACAACCTCAAAAACATTGATTTGGACATCCGCACGGGAGAGCTGACCGTGGTCACTGGGCCCAGCGGGTCGGGCAAATCGAGTTTGGTGTTTGACACGCTGTATGCCGAAGGTCAGCGGCGCTATGTGGAGACTTTCAGCGCCTATGCGCGGCAGTTTCTAGACCGCATGGACAAGCCGGCGGTGGACAAGGTGGAAGGGGTGCCACCGGCCATTGCCATCGACCAAACCAATCCGGTTAGAAGTTCGCGCTCCACGGTGGGCACGATGACGGAGTTGAACGATCACTTGAAGTTGTTGTTCGCTCGCTTGGGGCATTTGCATGATCGGGACACAGCGCGGCCTGTGAAACACGATACGCCTGAGTCGATTTATGCCGAGTTGGTTAAAAGGGCCGAAGCTGCAGGTGATCCTCGATTGGTTTTGACGTTTCCTGTTGAGTTACCTGGCAACACCACGGCGGAGCAAGTTGAGCAGTGGTTGTCGGCGAGTGGATTTACCAAGGTGCAAGCTGAACGGGAAGTCGCAACGCCTACCGGGCCCCGCAAGGTGCTGGATGTGGTGGCCGACAGGTTCAGGTTGGGCGGTGCTGAGAAGGCTCGGGTGGTGGAAGCCATTGAGGTGGCGCTGAAGCGGGGTGGGCGCTTGAATGTTTATGTGATTGGGGACGGTGCTCAATTGGGGTCAGAGCCAAATAAATTGGGGTCGGATCCTGATTTCCAAAGGAAATCTGGCTCTGACCCCAATTTATTTGGATCCGACCCCAATTCCTCCAGCATGTGGCGTTTCTCTGCGGGCCTGCATTGCCCCGAGAGTGACTTGCGTTATCCCGAACCACTGCCTTCGATGTTTTCGTTCAACTCGGCCGTGGGGGCTTGCGAAACTTGCCGTGGTTTTGGGCGCGTAATTGGTGTGGACTTGGGGCTGGTCATTCCGAATGACAAGCTCACGCTCAGAGCGGGTGCGATCAAAACGATTCAAACACCTGCATGGAAAGAAGCGCAAGACGACCTCATGCGCCATGCAGAAGCTGCTGGCATTCCGCGCGACACGCCATGGTTCAAGCTCACGGCAGAGCAACAAAAGTGGGTGATCGAAGGCTCGCCCAACTGGAACGGCAAATGGAATCAGCAGTGGTACGGCGTGCACCGCTTCTTTGCTTATCTGGAAAGCAAAGCCTACAAGATGCACATCCGCGTGCTCTTGTCCAAATACCGCAGTTACACCGAATGCGGTTCATGCGGCGGCGCACGCCTTAAAACAGACAGTCTGTTGTGGCGCATTGGCAGTGCAGAAGATGCCGATGCCACCTTGCCCAAAGAAAAACGTTTCTTGCCCAAAGGCGTGAAGTGGACACGCCAACAACTCGAAGCCTTGCCTGGCCTCAGTTTGCATGACCTCATGATCATGCCCATCGACAAGCTGCGCAACTTTTTCGATCGCATGTCGGCCACGGCCATTCAAGAAAACAGCCAAGACGGCGAAGCGCAAGCGCTCAAATTGTTGTTGGAAGAAATTACCAATCGATTGAAGTACTTGTGCGATGTGGGCATTGGCTATCTCACGTTGGACCGCCAAAGCCGCACACTCAGCGGCGGTGAAGTGCAGCGCATCAACCTCACGACCGCACTAGGCACATCACTCGTCAACACGCTGTTTGTGTTGGACGAGCCTAGCATCGGCTTGCACCCGCGCGACATGAATCGCATTACGCAAGCCATGCACCGCCTTAGAGATGCAGGCAACACACTGGTGGTGGTCGAACACGACCCCGCCGTGATGCTGGCCGCAGACCGCATGATCGACATGGGTCCGGGCCCTGGCGAGAAGGGCGGTCAGATTGTGTTTGACGGCAGCACCGCCGACTTGCGCAATGCCGACACCCTGACGGGCGCCTACTTGGGCGGCCGCAAACAAGTGGGCATGGGCTTCAAACGCTTGGTCACCGACAACACGCCGCGCCTCATTTTGGAAGGCGCCCGTGAGCACAACCTCAAAAACGTTTCGATTGATTTTCCGCTCCAGCGTTTGGTGTGTGTGACAGGTGTGAGCGGCTCAGGTAAATCCAGTTTGATTCAAGACGTCTTAGCGCCCGCTCTCTTAAGACACTTTGGCAAGAGCACCGATGCACCGGGCGCGCACGACCGCTTGTTGGGTGCCGATCATTTAAGCGATGTGGTGTTTGTCGATCAATCACCCATCGGGAAAACAGCACGCTCCAACCCCGTGAGTTATGTGGGCGCATGGGATGCACTGCGCGAAATTTTTGCGGTCGCACCTTTGTCGAAGCAGCGCGGCTACACGGCGTCTAAGTTCAGTTTCAACAGTGGCGATGGCCGATGCCCCACTTGCGGCGGTTCGGGCTTTGAACACGTGGAAATGCAATTCTTGAGCGACGTGTATTTGCGTTGCCCCGATTGCGATGGCAAACGTTATCGCCCCGAAATTTTGGAAATCACCATTGAGCGTCAAGCCATTGGTGATTTGCGCGCACGTCACTTGAATGTGGCCGATGTGCTGGACCTCACAGTGAGTGAAGCGGCCGCCTTGTTTGCGCAAGACCGCGATGTGATTCGCGCCTTGCAACCCATCGTGGATGTGGGTCTTGAATACGTGAAGCTGGGCCAACCCGTGCCCACCTTGTCGGGCGGCGAGGCGCAGCGTTTGAAGTTGGCTGGGTTCTTGGCAGGTGCTGCCAAAACTGCCACTTCCAGCAAGCAGTCGATTGCCAAGAAGGGCACCTTGTTCTTGTTCGATGAGCCGACCACAGGCTTGCACTTCGACGACATCGCCAAGCTGATGCGCGCACTGCGCAAGTTGCTAGAAGGCGGTCATTCGCTGATTGTGATTGAGCACAATTTGGATGTGATCCGCGCCAGTGATTGGCTGATTGACCTCGGCCCCGAGGGTGGTGACGCAGGGGGCTATGTGGTGGCGGAAGGCATGCCAGAAGATGTGCGCAACCATGCTACGTCGCACACTGCATTGGCTTTACGTGAATATGCAGAGGCCATGGGGGAGTTTGAAGGGGTGCTGAAAGTTGCCGAGGCTGCCAACTTGGCGGGCGACCGGGTTACGCCGGGTGCCTCATACTCTGACAAGAAATCGTTACCCGGCGCAACCCGATCACCCGCCAAGTTGGCCGGTCAATTTGGGGGCAAGAGTTCTAATGCACGCGTTCAAACTGCAGAAGACAACAGCATCCGCATTGTCAACGCCAAAGAACACAATCTTAAAAACCTCAGCGTGAATATTCCGCGTGGTCAGTTCAATGTGATCACCGGTGTCAGCGGCTCTGGCAAATCCACATTAGCCTTTGACATTCTGTTCAACGAAGGTCAACGCCGTTACCTAGAAAGTTTGAACGCCTACGCGCGCAGCATCGTGCAACCCGCAGGCCGTCCCGAGGTGGACGCGGTGTACGGCATTCCGCCCACGGTGGCCATTGAACAGCGACTGTCACGCGGTGGCCGTAAGAGTACGGTGGGCACCACTACTGAGGTGTGGCATTTCCTGCGACTGCTCTACGTCAAGCTAGGCACTCAACATTGCATTCACGACAACGCCGCCGTGGCCCCACAAACGCCCGACAGCATTGCCGCGCAGTTGATGAAAAACTTCAAAGGCCAGCACATTGGTTTGCTGGCGCCGTTGGTGATGAACCGCAAAGGCGTCTACACCGAGCTGGCCGAATGGGCACGCCCCCGTGGCTACACGCATTTGCGCGTCGATGGCAATTTCTTGCCCACGCAAAATTTTCCACGCATTGACCGTTTCAAAGAGCACACCATTGAGCTGCCAGTTGCCAGCCTCAAAATCAGTGCAGATCAAGAAAAACAACTCAGAGAGGCACTCGCCAAAACTTTGGAATTGGGCAAAGGCGTGGTCCATGTGTTGAGCGATTTGAATGGCCTGCAAGACGCCATGGAAGCCAACCAAGCCACGGCCCACATCGGCAAACTGAATGTGTTCTCCACACTCAGAGCTTGCCCTGAATGCAGCACCTCGTACAACGAACTCGATCCGCGTTTGTTCAGCTACAACAGCAAACACGGTTGGTGCCCAGAGTGCGTGGGCACCGGTGTGAAGCTAAGCAAAGACCAACGCAAGGTGTTTGACGACTCCGTCAGAGACGACGATCAAAAAGGCCGCGAGCAAAGTTTTGCTGAGCCCGAAATTGAAGACTTGATTGAGCAAGTGTGTCCGCACTGCGAAGGCACGCGCCTGAATCAAACTGCGCGCCATGTGAAGTTCACAGCGCAGCAATTGCCCATCACCGATATTGCCAGCATGAGCGTGACGGACGTGCGCAAATGGGTGCAAAGTTTGGCCAAAACCAATGAGTTGACACAAAGAGAAAACGACATCGCCCGCGACCTGCTGCCGGAAATTGAAAGCCGCTTAGAGTTCCTCGAAGAAGTAGGCTTAGGCTATCTCACGCTAGACCGCGGCGCACCCACTCTCAGCGGCGGCGAAGCACAGCGCATTCGACTGGCCGCCCAACTGGGCAGCAACTTGCAAGGCGTGTGCTATGTGCTGGACGAACCCACCATCGGTTTGCATGCACGTGACAATCAAATCTTGTTGAACGCATTGCACAAGCTAGGCGACAAAGGCAACACGCTGGTGGTAGTGGAGCACGACGAAGACACCATCAGAAGAGCCGACCACATCATCGACATTGGTCCTAGCGCAGGTAAGCGCGGTGGCAAGTTGGTGGCGCAGGGCAGTGTGAAAGACATCACCGACGCCCAAGATTCGCAGACAGGCAGATACCTGCTGCACGCCATGAAGCACCCGCTGCAAACTCGCCGATTGATGCCCGCGTTTGACGCGGTGGCCAACGCCATCCAACCAGAAAAGAAAGTTCAAGCACCTGCTGCTAAAAAGATTTCTAAAAAGGCACAAGCCGCAGCCGCCGTAGTGGCCGCCGCAGAAGCATCCAAAGCATTGAACGCCCCACAAGAAGCCATCACCACCCTCAAGTGGCTGGAACTCAAAGGCGCCAATTTGCACAACCTGCAAAACGTCAACGTGGAAATTCCATTACAACGATTGGTCGCCGTCACTGGCGTCAGCGGTTCAGGCAAATCCACCTTGGCACGCGACGTATTGCTGGCCAACGTGCAAACCCACGTGAGTCAACGCAGCACAAAAGCAGGCAGAGACGAACAAGAGGCCGGCAAGTTCCCAGCCCTCACTGGCTGCACCGAGCTCAAAGGCTTTGAAGCCATCGATCGCGTGTTGGAGGTGGACCAAACCCCCATCGGCAAAACACCGCGCAGCTGCCCCGCCACCTACATCGGTTTTTGGGACACCATCCGCAAACTCTTTGCAGAAACCTTAGAGGCCAAAGCCCGCGGCTACGCAGCAGGAAGGTTTAGCTTCAACACAGGCGAGGGGCGTTGCCACACCTGCGAAGGCCAGGGCCTCAGAACCATCGAGATGAGTTTCTTGCCCGACGTGAAAGTGCCCTGCGAAGCCTGCCATGGTGCGCGCTTCAATCCCGAAACCTTGGCCGTCACATGGCGCGGCAAAAGCATTGGCGACGTGCTCAAAATGGAAGTGGATGAAGCGGTAGGCTTCTTCGAAACCATGCCGTCCATTGCGCATCCTTTGCAACTGCTCAAAGACGTTGGCTTAGGCTACCTCACCTTAGGACAACCGAGTCCAACCCTGAGTGGCGGCGAAGCACAGCGCATCAAGTTGGTGACCGAACTGACCAAGGTGCGTGACGAAGTGGGCAAGCGCGGCAACAAAGCGCCGCACACCTTGTACGTGCTCGACGAACCCACCGTGGGCCTGCACATGGCCGACGTCGATAAACTGATTCACGTGTTGCACCGCTTGGTGAACGCGGGTCACAGCGTGTTGGTGATTGAGCACGACTTGGATGTGATTGCCGAAGCCGATTGGATCATTGACCTGGGACCCGATGGCGGCAAGGCCGGAGGTCAAGTGGTGGCCAGTGCCAGCCCTGAAGAAGTGGTGCGCTTGGGCACCCACACGGGCAAGGCTTTGAAGGCGGTTTTGGCCAGATAAGCGCAAGATCAACAAGTGCTGCCAAGGTGCAGCGCTTGTTGAGGCGAATTTAGTGCGGCGTCTCTTCACTGGCCGCCATCACCAACGCCAGTGAAATACTGAGCGACAACATGGCGCCATAGTAGTTATGAACCATGTTGGTATTCGACAAGCCCGCAGTAAGGTGCATGAACAAAATGCCCAAAATACCTTGCGCCGCGCGCGGATGGGGCACCCATAACTTGCGCACCACCAAACCCATGCCGGTGGCCAGCACCAACAAACTCAAAATGCCCATCAAGCCGTGGCTGACCCACGCGTCTAAAAACTCATGGTGCAAGTGCCCCAACTTTTGCACCTGCGCAGAATTGATTTCAAGGCCCCACTGCTTGATCATGGCAATGCTGTTCTCTTTGCCATAGCCCAACCAAGGTTGCACCTCAATGGCGTCGAGTGCTTTGCTCCACAAGAACAAGCGCGAACCTACAGACGTATTGGCCGCTTCACCGGGGTTACTTTGTGACAGGGAGGCCTCAACCCACACCTCAGACAAGCGGTGAACCACAGACGTGAGCCATGCTGGTTGGGCAGACAGCAGCCAGATGAAACACGCAAACACCACACCAAAAGCAAGCCAAGCGCGCGATTGCAAGGTGGCTCTTTTAAGCAGAGTGCGGTTGGAGGCGGCCACGTAACCCGTTAATGCCAACCAAATGAGCAGGCCGTACACCCCGCGCGATTGGCTCAAGACCACGCCCATGGCGCCCATGGCCACACTGAAAGCCCAAAATCGACGATGTCCTACCGATATTTCGGGATTCAAAACCATGGGTGCTAGCAAGCACACCAAAAAGCTCAAACTGACGGCCCATGCAATGGCATGAACCGGAGTCTCACGCCCATACAAAGCTGTAATTCCAAGTCCTGCCCAGCAGGCAATGGCCAATGTGTGACCCATTGCTCTCAATTGAAAGGAGCTTGGCCGGTAAAAAGGAGGCCAGTTAACCAAAGCAACTGCGCTCATAGCGCCCAAAACTAAGCGAACCTCTGCGTGGCGCCTGTCCCAGTCATCATGCCAAAAGGCGTGGGGTATGATTCTGATTGCAGCAGCAGCAAGGCAGGCAAAAAGCCAAATTCTTGCCGCTTCTTCTATGGCAGAAGTGCTAGATGCCGATAAATTGCCGTAGAAAGAGATGCTTTGCCTTTGCGCATTAGATTGCCCAGCATACTCAGACCGCAAAAATGCCCAAAAACCCATGAAGCACATCAGCAACCAAGAAAGTCCGCCTAATTTGGTGCTCATTGGCGCCAGCGCTAAAGTTAGCGCAAAGAATGCAAATGCAAGGGTTGGGATGGGGCGGCTAGACAATGCGGGTGTCCAATGGGATCACAGGTTTTATGATCTGAAATTATAAATTACTAAGACGTTACATATCCTGTGTCCACGGTCACACCCTTGTCTGCGCGCGCGCCCAATTTTTGGGTGCTTGTTCCTACTTACAACCCCGGCTTGGAGGCTTGGGCGCAGTGGGTGCAGGCCTTGCAAACTCAAAATGACAAGCCAGCGCAAGTAGTTGTGGTCGACTCAGGCTCCACAGATGGCTCTTTGGCACTTAGTCAGCAAGCAGGTTTTACTGTGTTTCACACCCTGGCCAAAGACTTTAATCATGGAGGCACACGCCAATGGGCCCTAGACCAAGCTCTCAAGTTGAGTGTGCCTCCACCTCAATTTTTGGTGTGCCTTACACAAGATGCCTTGTTAGCATCTGCTGATTCATTGCAAGCCTTGCTTCGTACTTTTGACAACCCGGAGGTAGCTGCGGCTTTTGGTCGGCAATTGCCTAAAAAAGAAGCCACTTGGTTGGAAGCTCATTCAAGAACATTCAACTATCCAGCGATTTCAAGAACGGTTCAATTTGAAGACAAAGCAAACTTGGGCATCAAAACATGCTTTCTTTCCAATTCTTTTGCTGCTTATCGCCTTCAAGATCTCCAAAAAATCGGGGGGTTTCCCAACCATCTGCCTTTGGGGGAGGACACCTACGTAGCCGCACAATTTTTAATCGCAGGTCGCCATATCTGCTATCAAGCGACTGCAAGGGTTTATCATTCTCATAACTATAACGGTAGGCAAGATTTTCAACGTATGTTTGACACAGGTGTGTTTCACGCGCAAAACCAATGGCTACTGGGTCGCTTTGGTGCAGCTGAAGGCGAGGGCTTGAGGCTACTGATGTCGCAGTGGCGCTACTTGATGCAATCCCAATCGATTGAAACTTCAACCCTGAAGGATTTCAAACCCCATTGGGCGCTGGGCCTTTTGCAATTGCTCACAATCAATTGCACTAAATATGCGGGTTACAAAATGGGTCGTGCATACAAATATTTGCCTTATTTTCTTGTGCAAAAGTTTGCCATGCATAAAGTCTTTTGGCAGAAGAATTCATGATTCCAACGCTGACGCTGTTTCAAGTTCGCGTTTCTAAATTTGCCATCTTGTTGGGTGACGCATTGGCGTTCCTTTTGGCTTTCGCTTTGGCCACCCTCATCAATGTGGCTTTCGATCCCAGTCGAAACATGGGTATTTGGTATTCAACGCAGGATATCGAGCGATACATCGCATGGACGGGTTTGGTGTTTTTGGGCCTCATGCTGTTTCTGATGCGCTTTCAGCACTACAGCGACCGCCAGCCATTTTGGGATGAGTTAGGCGATATCTTGCGGCTAATCGGAATTCTGGCCGTGCTGGACATGACCCTCATTGCAGCCACGCGTTGGAATGCTTCTCGCTTGTGGTGGTTGCTGGTTTGGATGTTGTCTTGTGTTGCCATTGTCTGGGGGCGCGTACTGACTAGATGGGTTCTGCGCAAAATGGGTTTGTGGATTCGCCCCACCATCATCATTGGTCATGGTGAAAACGCCCTCGAAGCCGCCATTGCTTTGCAAAGTGAACCTCGAATGGGCTTTCAAGTGGCTGGCTATGTCGATGTGGATGCAGCCCCCCCCTGCTTGCAACTCAATGGCCGTACCTTGCAAAACTTTCAGCAGCTTGCGAGCTTGGCTGATCAGCCCGGCATCCAATGGGTCATTGCGTTAGAGCATTCACAGTCAGATCAACGCGAGCATTGGTTGCGCACGCTCACACAGTGGGGTGCTACCGACATCAGTGTCATTCCTGCCATGCGTGGTGTGCCTTTGTATGGCACCGACATTGCGCATTTTTTCTCGCACGAAGTTGCCTTGCTGCGTGTGCGCAACAACCTTCGCCGATGGCCTGCACGCCTGACCAAACGTTTGTTTGACACCTTCAGTGCGATGGTGCTCATTGTGTTGCTCTCGCCCGTCATGCTGGTGATTGCACTGGCACTCAAACTGGAAGGTGGCAGCGTGTTTTTCTCGCACCAACGTGTTGGCAAAAATGGGCGTAAATTTAATTGTTACAAATTTAGATCCATGGTACCCAATGCCGAAGAGCTCTTGCATCAAGTTCTGCAAAGCAACCCCACACTGCAAACTCAATGGCACAAAGAGCACAAGCTTAAAGAGGATCCTCGTATTAGCAAGCTGGGAGATTTTTTAAGAAGGTCCAGCCTTGATGAGTTGCCCCAACTGTTCAATGTGCTCAAAAGCGAAATGAGTTTGGTCGGACCCCGCCCCATCGTGCAAGAAGAGTTACAAAAGTATGGCATTGAAAAAAGCTACTACCTCATGGTGAGGCCTGGCATGACAGGCCTGTGGCAAGTGAGTGGTCGCAATGACGTTGATTATGAAACGCGCGTATACCTAGACGCTTGGTATGTCAAAAACTGGTCCCTTTGGTACGACCTGGCCATTTTGTTTAAAACTGTCAAAGTGGTGTTCTGGCGCAATGGGGCTTATTGATCAACACGCCATGACAGTGCAATTGTCTGGCACAGACCATCACAACAACCTCACTGCGCTACGCTGGTTTGCTGCATGTTTGGTTCTTTATGGTCACGCCTTTGTATTTTTAGGTTTGCCCGAGCCGCTGTTTCTGCAGTGGGCACCCATGGGGCCTTTGGGTGTTTACATTTTCTTTGCCATCAGTGGCTACTTGGTGGCTCAAAGTTGGCATCGAGATCCCAATGTGCCTCGTTTTTTGGTCAAGCGAGCACTGCGTATTTTTCCGGGGCTGTTGGTGTGCACAGTGCTCAGTGTGGTGGTTCTTGGCCCGCTGCTTACCACGCTCGACATGGCCACCTATTGGGGCAATGAACACACGCGCGGCTATTTCACCAATGTAGCGCTGTACATGACGTACCACTTACCTGGTGTTTTTGCGAACAACAAATTGCCCCATGCAGTCAATGGCTCTTTGTGGAGCCTGCCGGTCGAATTTTTCATGTACTTTTTGTTGGCATTCTTGGGTTTTGTCGGCACTTGGTTTCAAAACCAAAAATGGGGCGCTTGGCTCACGGGGTTGGTGACCTTCAGCTTTATGATTCTGGTTGCTTTGTGGGCCTTGCCTAGCAGCGAAGCATGGGTGGTTTATCGCACTGACCTGCGACAAATTCCTCTGTGCGGTGTTTATTTCATGGTGGGTACTTGCCTTTACCAATTCAAATTACAACGTTTCTTCAGTTTGTCCAATGTTGTTTTGTCTGTGGTTTTGTGGTTAAGCCTAAGTCGTGACATTCAACTCTTTGTTTTGGCATCTTGGTTTGTTTTGCCTTTTGTGGTCTTGGCCTTTGGCCTAAGCCGACATAGCTGGCTAAGTCGGTGGCACGACAAGGATTACTCTTATGGCATTTACATCTATGCATTTCCGGTTCAGCAAAGCTTAGTGTCTTTTTGGCCACAAATGCCTTTACTGCTCTATCTCATCTGCACCTTGGTCTTTACAGTGACGCTGGCCGCGGCTTCGTGGCATTTTGTTGAGAAACAGGCCTTAAAGCTCAAGCCCTTTCGCCGATAATTCAAGAAATTAAAATTGACCCGGCCAATGCAAGAGACACCCCACCGATCAGTGCCCATCATCACGCTCTCGATCGTCACTTACAACTCAGAAAAATGGCTAGATGCCTTTTTTCACAGCTTGTTCCAGCAACAGTTGCCCTGCAAGCAAATTGCCTTGAGCGTGCTGGACAATGGCTCCACCGACCCTACCTGGGCTTGGTTGGAAAAGAAGCAAGCGGAATTAAGTTCTAAGTTTGCTTCGGTAGCCCTTAATCGAGGCCCTAACGTGGGCTTTGGTGCAGGCCACAATTTCAATTTGGCTTTAAGCACCACGCCATATTTTTGGGTGACCAATGTCGATTTGGAGTTTGAAGCCGACACGCTCACCACCCTCCTCGCCACTGCCGAACAAGATGTTCAAAAGGCACAAGCCTCAAGTGAGAAGCCTGTAGCCGCATGGGAGTGTCGCCAAAAACCTTACGAACATCCCAAAGACTATCACCCTGTTACTGGCGAAACCACTTGGTGCTCCAGTGCGTGCGTGCTTTTTAAAACAGAGGCCCTCAAGGCTGTGAAGGGTTACGATCCCTTGCTGTTTTTGTATGGTGAAGATGTCGAGTTGTCATACCGATTGCGTGACCATGGGTACAGCCTGCGTTATGTCCCCAATGCCACCGTATGGCATTTCACATACGAAGAAGCGGCACAAATCAAGCCCCAACAATTCTTGGGAAGTACCTTGGCCAATGTCTTGCTGAGGTGCCGATATGGCCGTCGCCATGAGGTCCTTCAAGGTTTTGCCATGTTTGCGGGCTTGTTTGCTTTGCGGCCCTTGTTTCCAGGCATGCGGCGCAAATTGCTGTCTCAAACCTTGAAGCTCATCAAATTAGCGCCCAAGTTTTTAAACACACGCCGCAAGAGTCAAGAGAAGTTTCCATTTCGGATGTGGGATTACGAAATGGCGCGCGAGGGCGCGTTTTACGAATTCCCCGTCGCGGTGCAATCACCGATCGAGCAAGCCAAAGCAACAGTGCAAGGCGCACCCATGGTCAGTGTGTTGATGCGCACCATGCCGGGCCGTGCCGGTAAGTTGAAAGAGGCCGTGGCCAGTGTGGTCAATCAAACGTATGCCCATGCAGGTGGCCCCATCGAGTTGGTGGTGGTTGAAGATGGTGGGCAAGGTGTAGAAAGCGCCAAAGCTGCGCTTGATGGCTTGCGCAGCAGTGGCAAATTGACCAAAGTGGTGTATGTGCCCCTTCCTAAATCTGGCCGCTGCGTGGCGGGTAACAAAGCGCTAGAAGCATCTACTGGCCAGCTGTGCTGTTTCTTAGACGACGATGATTTGTTTTATGCCGATCACTTAGAAGTGTTGGTTGGGGAGTGGTTGAAGCAGCCTCAATTAGGTGCGGTTTATTCGCTCAGCTATGAAGTGCGCACGGATGTGCAGAGCGAAGAACCTTGGGTGTACCAGAACGTCATGCACAGCCTTATTCACCGTCAGCCATTTAGCAGACCTACGCTGTGGCATCACAATTACTTTCCTATTCAAACGGTACTCTTTCAAAGAAAACTGTACGAAGAATATGGCGGCTTCGATTTAGATTTGGAAAATTTAGAAGACTGGAATTTGTGGGTTCGCTATTCGTTGAAAAACGATTTCAAACTCATTCCCAAAGTGACGTCCTTGTACCGTGTGCCCGATCAATTGGACAAGGCCATTCAGCGCCAAGCTGTCCTAGATGATTTCTACGCCAAGGCCAAGGCCAAACACGATTTGCTCAAGCTTGAATTGACGCTGCCCGAAATTCAGCAAATTGTGGAAGAGATGACGAGGCAAAGCCAAGTGGCTGGCGTGCCCACCTCTTGGCTTAAGCAAATGGTGCTTAGAACGCCAGGTTTGCGCAATCTTTATCACCCATTGAAAAAATGGGTGTCGGTGTGGCGACGTATTCGGCGCTAAGCGTTCAAGAATCTGAAAATAAATTCAGCAGTTTGCGGAGTGGCGCTGTAATACGCCATGAAGTTGATTGTTTGAGGGCATCAATTTGCGCATGCAATTCTTGAAGCGATTGCTTGTGGTTCTGCAATTGAGCCTCTGTCCAATCCAAAGTGGCTTGGATGTTTTGTTCTCTCGCCAATAAGCCATTCATTTGTGCTTCGTTTTGCGCCAAAATGCTTTGCTTTTCAAGCAACCAAGTAGACTGCTGTGCAGCCGCCGCCGCCTTTAATTCAAGCACTTGTGCTTCGTGTGCTTTGATCATGGCGTTTCTTTCGGTTTCCAATTTTTGAAAATGCGCTTGGTCTGTTACCGGTTGCGCGCAGACCACATGTTGGTAAACTTCGCCGTCAACACACTTGGTTTTTAAGAAATCTTGAGTCACTTGGTCGAGTTGATTCCAATAGGCTTTGAGTTCGGCTTGTGCTGGGTCCACTTGCACGGTGTGCCAGCTTTGCCACAACAGGCCGCATTCACGAAGCAAAGCATCGAGGTCCTCGCGGCCATAGAACTTCAGATGGGTGTTGTCTAACAGTCCATTTTTTTGGTACGGAAATCGCCCGCCCAACAAGCTGGCCACCACGGTCAGGTGAGATGCATTGGGCAAGGACATCAGCACGCTGCCGCCAGGTTTTAAAAAACCATGCAATTGAGCAAGCAAAGGCCGTGGATCTCGCAGGTGCTCTAGTACATCTGCGCAAATGATGACATCATAAGTTTCGCCAGCCAATGGCGCAGACCATTGGGGATCTTCAAGGTTGGCTTGCAGAGTTCGCTCGCAAAAGGGCTCGCATGTGGCCAAAGTTTCGGGGTCCATTTCGACGCCAGTCACTTTGCAGCCCTTGCTGTGCAAAATACGCGTCACAGTGCCAGGGCCAGTGCCCAACTCAAGGACACGTTGACCGGGTTCGACCATGCGTGCCAACACCGCAGCGGCACTGCCGCCGTTGGGATCAATTTCGTGTGCGTAGCGGTGTTTCATCTCTTATCGATCAATATAAAGTAAAGCTCGAGCCTGTCAATCGGCAGATTTCTCTGCAAGTTGCTTGAGCTTGCCTGTGTCGACTTTCAAGTCATCGCCATCTCGCGCCAATGCACCTTGAGATTGCAGCACCTGAAAAGCACGCGTAACCGTTTCGCGTGTGAGGTTGACCATGATGGCAATTTCTTGGTGGGTGGGCGCATTGGCTATGACTTCGGGGTTCTTGCCGTCTTTAGACAGGTTTTGCAGCAAAGCGCAAATGCGTTGCAGGGGGCTGATGATGCCCAAAATCTGGCGTTGATGAGCTTGCGCCCGAATGCGCTCGGTGAGTCCTGTGGTGATCGCTTCAATGGCAGGTGGGTTGGCAAAGATCAGTCCACGGACTTCGCGAGCAGGCACCTTCACCACCTGAGATTTTTTATTGGCGATGACCACCTCGGGGGAGGGCAACCCGTCCAGCACAGAAATCTCGCCAAAGTACTGACCTTCTTCAATAAAGTGAAGGCCTACTTCTCTGCCATCCAGCGTAAAATCAATGGCTTGTAGCCTGCCTTCTAGCAAAAACATGAGGCTGGGTGAGGGGGTTTCTTTGGCCAACACCACCTCCCGCTTGGCAAACGCATGCGTGCTAGAGTGGGCAGCCAGTTGGGCCAAAGCGTCTGCAGGAAACAAACGCATCAGTGCAAACTGCTGCAATAGTGAGGGATGAACGGCCATATAACTAGACCCCGTATCTTAGGGGTTTATTCCCCTACCAGTCTGTAATGCACCGCACTTTGGAGGCCAAACAAGCTGCCTTGTTTTCTGGAAGGTGTGATTGTGCGCACATGACTTGCCAAGCTTTCCTTTTTATACTTCCTGCCAATATTGCGTCAAACCATGTCAATTCAAGTCTCTACTCAACCTCATGGTTCAGCCGTTCGTCTGCTGAAGCGCGGTGTCGTGGGTACTCTCTTGGGTTTTGTTTTGATGTGCTTGACTTCTGTGGCCATAGCTACTCAGGTGGTGGGCGAAGTGACGCTCACCATTGGTAAATCCAAAATTGAGCGCAGCACCCAAGAAGCCGAACCACAAAAAGGCGGCTCGGTGCAAGAAGGTGACGTCATTCGCACCTCCGACAATGGCCATGTGCACATTCGTTTCATAGACGGTGCTCGCGTCAGCGTGCGCCCCAACTCGGTGTTTCGCATTCACGAATTCAAGTACAGCCCTGCCGACCCTGCGTCGTCTGTGGTTCGCCTAAGTCTAGACTCAGGCGAGGCGCGCTCTATTTCAGGTGCTGCAGCACAAGCTGCCAAAGACCGCTTTCGTTTGAATACACCCCTGGTGGCCATTGGCGTCAAGGGCACCGACTTTGTTACCCAAGTGGCCAAAGATGTCATTCGCGTCACTGTCAATCAGGGCGCCATTGTGATGGCCCCTTTCGACAGTGCTTGCAAAGCCGAGTCCCTGGGCGTTTGCACCACCTCCCGCGCTAAAGAACTGACCGCCGAAATGCTGGGCCAGGCATTGGTCTACCGCTTAGGCTCTGCCGACCCCAGCTTGCAAAACATTGGCAAATCGGGTCAGTCAGATGCCTCTCGTGTGCTGCAATTGGACCGGCAGTCGCGTGAGGGTGCCGAGCGACCCTTGGCATCCGAAACCGAGTCCAAAAATCCGCTTAACGCAGTCGCTGCTACCAAACTCATTTGGGGGCGTTGGGGCGGTGCCATTCCCGGCGACAACTTGACCATCCCATTTTTAGAGGCATTCAAAGGCAACGAAGTCACGGTGGGCGATGGTTACTACTTTTTGTTCCGCGAACCCAGCAAGCTCAACGTGTTGCCAACCCTCACAACCAAGGTTGATTTTGGGCTTAAGAACTCATCTGCTTATTACCGCAATGCGGCCAACGAAATGCAGCCTGCTAGCGTTCAATCAGGCACCTTGGGTGTCGACTTTGCCAGCAAAACATTCACCACCAACCTCAATCTGACGGCCCAAGGCACTGGTGTTCAAAGCTTCTCTCAAAGCGGCACTCTAAATCCTGGCACGGGTATCTTCTTAAGCAACGGTTCTACTGCTGCAGGCAGTGTGGCTGGCGCTGTGACCCTCGATGCGCGACAGGCTGGATTCTTGTTCCGTGCACCCATTGGCGCCGGCACCTTCAGTGGCGCCACCTTGTGGGGCCGCTAAGCCAATAAGCACGCATCATGAAAGCCTTGGTCCAAACCCTCCTAAAGCGCCCCGCATGGCTATATGCCTGCGTGTCTGCTATGGCGGTGGTGCTGATGGCTGCCTTTAGCGCTTTGTTTGCGCCTCAGCTTCAGCAATGGGAAGAACGCTTGGCAAGCCGCACTTGGGCCTTGGCCGATAGCAGCGCTACCGAGCGCCGCGTGGTGGTGGTCGACATTGATGAAAAAAGCACGCAAGCTTTAGGTGCATGGCCTTGGCCTCGTGACCGAATGGCACAGCTGCTCAATGGCCTAGATGCATATGGCGTCAATCTCAAAGTTGTGGATGTGCTGTTTGATGGCGAGCAACACCCAGCTCAAGATGCCAAACTGGTTGATGCATTGTTAACCCAAAACGGCAAAGCGCCCACTGTTATCTCTCAGCTGTTTGCATTAAGTCCAGACGCCCAAGTCAAGAGCGGCCTGTTGGCTGGTGCGCTCCATGCAAGTACAAATTCAAATGCAACTTGTCCTAGCACGGCCATCCAAGCCTTCGGCTTTATGGGCGCTGCACCGGCATTTGCGCAAAACAGCCAGGCGGTAGGCCACATTACCCCTGTGGTTGACCCTGATGGCAACATTCGCCGCATACCTGCTTTGGTTTGTTTCGAGGGCAAAGCCTACCCTGCATTGGCCTTGGCCGGTCTTTCTGTTGCCACGGGCGCTCAGCCAGTGTTGAAAGCAGCACCAGGCTTGATGCAATCAGGCCAGGTGCTTGATATTGGCGGCCTGCAATTACCTGTGGACAGTCAAGGCCATCTGCGGGTCTCATATCAAATGCCGCGCGCAGCCTTTGTTTCTGTGTCTGCTGTGGATGTCATTCAAGGCAAGGTGCCTCCACAAATGCTCAAAGGCGCATGGGCCTTGGTGGGTTCTACCGCTTTTGGCGGTGGCGACGCAGTACCCACGCCGCAAGGTGGTGCCGTCGGCGGTGTAGAAGTTCATGCCCAAATTTTGTCAGCAGCGCTCGATGGGCGCACGCCTTACGCGCCCACTTGGGCACCTCTGTGGCCCTTGGCTACGGGTGCTTTGGCATTGTTGGTGTTAATCTTCTCCCTGAAAGCTTCGGGACCCAAAGCCGCCTTGGTGGTGCCTGCTGTGGCACTGGCCTCTGGTGCAATTATTTTTGGCGCACACGCAGCCTTGTTGCTGGGTGCGCATCAGTGGTTGGGCTGGGGTCAACCAGCGCTATTCGTGGCCTTGGCTGCAGCACTTTTAACCGCTGCAGAAATGCTGCGCGTTCGTGCAGAGCGCGAAAGCCTGTACCAAAACCTGTCAAGCTACTTGCCCGAAGGAGCCGCCAGACGCATTGCCTTCCAGGAACCTACTGCACAAGTGGTTGCCGAAACCCGCGAGGCTACGGTCATGCTGGTGGACCTGCGCAACTTTTCTGCATACTGCGAAGAGCGTACCCCCGAAGACGCGGCCACTGTTTTGCACATCTTCTACACCACCATCGAAAAAATCGTGACCGAACATGGTGGCGTGGTGGAGCAAATGGTGGGTGATGGCCTTACGGCCGTATGGAATGGCTCCAGCCCTTGCGAACAACACGCACTTCAAGCTTTAAAGGCAGCTAAAGTGGTGTGGCAAGAAGGGGTTGCGCAGCTGCCCAAAGTGGCCTCACGTAAAACACCACCGCTAGACGTTGGCATTGGCATTGAAAGCGGACCTGTCATGGTGGGCTCGTTTGGACCGGCTCGCCGCCGCGTGCACACCGTGATGGGCGAAGCTGTTAGCGTGGCCTCACGTTTGGAAAAGCTTACTGCCGAGCTGGGCTACCCTGTGCTGGTTGGCCCCAAAACTTTGGCGCAGTGCGCAAATGCACCCGAAGCACAAAACACTCAAAAGCTGGGCGACTTTTTGTTATCTGGTATGCGTGCGCCCCGCACGGTTTATGCACTGAACGTGCCCATTGACCCCTCACACTTGCAATTGGTGTCGTCAATGGAAGCTGGCGCAGTAGGCTAAACCGCCTGCCTTGCTTGCGCCAAACTAGACTTTGCCTCTTTGGCTAAGCCTTTCGTCGGTATGATCCGGTGATTCCTATTTTGATGAGCAATTTGTGCACCTTCGCCTGGTCTTGTTAATCGCTTTGGCATCTGGTTTTGCGCCTTCATTGGCGTGGGCTCAAAGCGCTGCATGCCCGCCGGCTGAAGCGTGGCGCACCAACGACCCTGGCAAACTTAGCGCTTTGTTGGAGGCTTGTGAAAACGTGGCGGTATTTCATGCTGCGCGGGGTACACAGCTATTAAGTCAAGGCCAGGTCGAAGAAGCGGCTGTTTCTTTAGAAAAAGCCTTGTTACTTGACCCTAATTTGCCTGGCGCCCAGCTGGACTATGCGCAGGCGTTGGCACAAATTGGTCTCAAGGGCTCGGCCAGAGCCATGCTGGCCCAAGTGCTGCAACGCCCCGATATTCAGCCAACCCTCAAAACACAATTGGACAAAGCCTTTGAGCAACCCGCTTTGAGCCATGGCGATGTGCTGGCGGCACCCTGGCAATGGAGCACCTTGGTGCAAGGCGCTCTGGGCCATGAAACCAACCTCAACAGTGCCACATTCACAGACACACTCACTTTAATGCTGTCCAATGGCCCCGTTACCATTGGTCTGTCGGACGCAGCCAAGCCAGTGTCTGGCCCTGCTGCCAAAACCCTGCTTGCCGTTCAGGGCACTACCCGAGCAGGCTCTGGGCTGTTGTCTTTAGGGGAGTTGTCGGTTGGGGCTTCGCTTTCCCACAAAACGGCACTGCACACAGACACCCTGACGGGTATCAAGCCGGATCGCAACCAAACCGCCGAGGCTGTTGCCAAGTACAGTTTGCCCATGATTGCCGGTGCGGCATCAGGCCAGTGGCAATTGTCTGTAGGGGGCACACAGTTTTGGTTGAGCGGTGCCAATGCTTACTCGGACACTGGGTACAACCTGAAGTTCAATTGGGACAGAACATTTGAGCCTGCTTGGAAGGCGGCGCTTCAAATGGAAGGCTCATCGTGCAAATTCGCGCCCTCTGTGGGGCAAACCCTTCAAACCTTTCCTTTGTCGGGTAGCTTGAATGGCCTGTACTCGTTTGCACGCTTAGAAATGCTTTGTAAAGCCAAAGAGCAGGAAAGCCAAGTGGTGCTTGGCAAAGGCTTGGACAAAGCCCAAGATCCGGCACGCCCTGGTGGCGACAAGCGCCGATTAGATTTGCTCCTTAGGCATGAGCAGTGGATGCCGCTGCCTTGGCGCCCTTGGCAACAAATGAAATTGGGTCAGCTAAGCACTTGGGTGCGATATGCCAAAAGTAGCGACGCCCAAATTTACAGCGAGCTATTGGGTGACCTTAAAACCATTACGCACCGCACCGAATGGGGTCTGGGTTACTGGGTGCCTCTAAACAAGGCTTGGAGTGCTGGAATAAACCTTGAAGCCACTTCACAAAGATCCAATAACACCTTGTTTAATTTAAAGAATTCAGGTGTTTACGCCGGAATCAGATGGAGCGAGAACTGAAAAAATGAAAAATTGCGCAAAAACACCCCAAAATTGCGACGTTTTTTTGCAACAAACGGTTTTCCTGCGTCTGTGTGTGACTCAAATCACAAAAATTGAAGTCTAAAAACCTCTACAATCACTCGTCTGCTCGAAAACCGCGCTCACTCGTATGGGCGCTTGTCAAAGCTCTTGGACGTTCATGCCTTTATCGGCACAAGCAACCGAGATCTTTAACGAGCTTCCGAAAGGAATGCTCGGCTTTCTGCAGAAAGTTTATTTTTTTAATCAAAAGGATTTCAAATGGCAATCTCTACAAACGGCACGATCATCGCTCGCTTGGCCGGTGGTCTGTACAACACAGTACTGAGCAACGCAACTTACCTCGAAGTGGTTGCACAAGACCCAAGCGCCTTGGCAAACAAACTGTACGCAGCTGACTTCGCTAAGAAGACAGACGCAGAAGTTGGTACCATTTTGGTTACAAACCTCGGTTTGGCTTCACTCACAGGTTTGGACGCATGGGTTGCTGCTCAATTGACAGCTGCTGGCGCAAACAAAGGCGCTAAAGTTGTTGAATTGCTCAACGGCTTTGCTCAAATGACTGCCGACACTACATACGGTACATACGCTACAGCTTTCAACGCTAAAGTTGACGCTGCTTTGGCCGCTTCACAAACAACTGGTAAAGCTGAAGGCAAGTTCGAAACAGCTGGCGTTACAGCACCTGTTACTTCTTTCACACTCACTACTAGTGTGGACACAATCGTTGGCTCCGCTGGCGACGACACAATCACTGCGCCCGCTACAGTTGCTACAACTGGCGCTGCTCAGACAACTATCAACTCTGGTGACTCCATCGACGGTGGCGCTGGTAACGATACTTTGACTATCACCATCACGGCCGCAAATAACAACTCCTTGACTGGTTTGACAGTTAAGAACGTTGAGAACATCTCTTATGTTGGTTCAGACAATTTGGCTTCTGGCTCCGCAGCGGTTGCTGCCGCTACAACTGCTGCAGCAACCGCTGCTGCAACCTTGGCTTCAGTGATCGGTGCTAACACAGCTGCTGCTGCTGCTGCTGTTGCTTCGCAAATTGCGTATGACGCAGCACGTACAGTACAAGATGCAGCAATGAATACAGTAACTAAGTTTACCAACTTGGCCGCTGGCAAAAACCCAACAGGTGGCGCACTTTCTGCAGAAACACCTGCTGGTGTTGCTACGGATTACGGTCTCACATTGGTCGGTACAACTAACACTCTTGCTGGTTTGAAGGCTGCTGCTGCTGCTGCTCTCAAAGCAGCAGATGGCACGGCAACTACTGATGCAACAATTGAAGCTCGTGCGGATGCTTTGGCTGCTACAGCTGCTTTGGTTGATACTGGTGCAGATGCAGCGGTAACAGCAATCACAACTGCTACAACTGGCTCTTTGGCTGTTGCTTACGCAGCTGACGCTAGCGCTAAAGCTGCACTGGCAGGTGCAAAAGCAGCAATCACAGCAAACGCTTCTATTGCTGCAAATGCAGATGCAACTTCAATCACAATTGACGGCGCAGCCACTGATGTGACCAGCCTGAAAGACACTCAAACTGTGACGGTTTCCGGCGCTACTGCAGCCGCGAACACTTTGAAGTATGGTTCAACAGCTACAAACGCTAAATTGGCTTTGGCTGGTTCAACTGGTACCTTCACATTCACAGATTCAAGCTCAACTGCAAAAGCGACATTGCTGGCAGCAGCTACCGTTACTGGTTCTGTTGCAGCCGCAACGGCAGCAACCACCACTGCTGGTGCAGTTCCAGGAACAGTGACTCTGGTCGATCGCGTAGCTGGAACAACTACTGGTGACACCATCAAGACTTTGAACTTGGGCATTACAAGCAATGCAACAGTCACAATTACCGACTTAACTGCTGTCACGACTATTGACGGTTCAACCTCAACAGGTGGATTGACTTTGGCTCCTTTGGCATCAACTTTGAACGTTACAACTGGCGCAGGCGCTGACTCTGTGACGTTCATTGCTGCCACAGATCTGACTAACGCAGCAAAACTGACATCATCTTTGGCAACAGGCGCTGGTAATGACGTAATTACTGTCAACGTATCTGGTGGCGGTACAAGTGCTGTTAATGCAGGCGCAGGTGATGACACAATCACTATGACTTCAGCTGTTGGTTCAGCGGTTGTTGATGGTGGCGATGGCAAAGATACAGTCGTTCTTGGTACTACAACATTCTCTGTTGGCGCCTACAACAGCTTGAAAGCAAATGTACTGAATACTGAAGTTTTGTCACTGACAGGCGTGGCTACAGTGCGCGCAGATAAAACTTCACAATTTACCGAGTACACATTTGCTGCTGCTGGTGGCGTGATTTCCAAAGTTGCTGACACTCAAAAAGTCAATGCAAATGCAAGTACTACTATTACTGCTGCAGGTTATGCATCAAAAGGTAGTACTGATGTTGACACAGGTGATACTGCAACCGTAACTGCTTATGCTGGTGCATTGAATGTTGCGGCTAAAGGTACAACAACTGTTACGGCTCAAGCCTCGTCCATCACATTAGACGTAGCTACTGTTCCAACAGTTTTGAATGGCGTTACAACTTACGCCAACTCCGCTGTTACTTTGACCGGCGACGTTAAGTCAGCAACTATTGCAGTTAACAAGAGTGCTGACAATTCCAAGTTGACTGGCGCTGACAGAACTGCGTCAATCACAATTGCTCCAACAAACGCTGATGACGACGTTACAGCCGCAGTTGGCGCATGGACTAACTTGGGCGCTTTGACTTCTGTTACCTTGACTGGTACAGGCTCAGCCACCGTTACCAACAGCGGTACAGGTTCCAAGTTGGCAACTATCGATGCTTCCGGCTTGAACGGCACGTTGTTGTTCTCAACTGGAACTACTGCTGGTACGGTTAAAGGTGATGCAACTGCTGGTTTGTCATGGACTGCTGGTACTTTGACTGAATCTGTAAAGCTTGGCGCGGCATTGGATACATTGACATTCGGTGCATTGTCATCAACTTATGCCAAGATGGACAGCATTACAGGTTACAGCCTTGCTGCTAATGCTGCAGGTGATTTGGTTACAGCTAAATCTGACAATATCACCTTCGGTGGAGCGGTGACATTCGTTGCTAAAACAACCGGCGTTTCAGGCTCATTGGATGCCGCTTTGACTGCTGCAGGCAGCCATACTGTTGCTACAGTAGCTGCTGATGCTGTTGTGTTCCAGAATGGTGGCAACACTTACATCTACCGTGACATCGGCGCCAATGGTTTGGATGACAATGACACCGTCATCGAGTTGGTCGGCTTGGTTGACTTGACTCTGTTGATCGCCGACTTGGCTGCCTAATCACCCCTGTTCCCCCAACTTCTGTTGGGGAACTTGGACGATTCCAAACCCTGCCCCTCAAAAGGGGGTAGGGTTTATTCTTTTGAAAACAATGGACCAACAGCCAGGGTCACGGCATTACTCGCATCCAACAATGTCTCATGACTTAAGTGAGCGTAACGCTGTGTTGTTTTTACTTGGGTATGCCCAAGTAAACGTTGAACTTCAAACAAACTTCTGCCGGAGTTCACTAGAAAGCTGGCATAGGAATGCCTTAAATCATGCATCCGAACTTCTGCCAAATCGGCATTGCTACGTGCACGATTCCAGCTGTGCCAAATGGAAACGTATGGTTTCAATGTTTTCGGATTCGGAAAAACCCAAGTGGTATTTAACTTTGGGACTTGTTTGAGAACCTCTTTAACGCCGTCCGATATTGGTACGTGTCTTGGTTTACCTAACTTCGTAGTGTGTATACGCCATGTTCGTCTTTCAAAATCAAAGTCTTCCCAGCGCGCGTCCAATACTTCGCGTTTTCGGGCACCTGTTAATAGCAACATTGGCACGATGTACTGAAGCATGGGGTTGTCTGACGATAGCAGTTGTAAATTTAAAGTTTGCGCCTCATCTGAACTTAAGAATCTTTCCTTGATGGTTTCTTCTTTCATCAACGGGATGCCTTTTGTTGGGTTGGTTACCGCATAAGGCAAGTCCCATTTTGAAGGCAATGAAAACATGTATCGCAGCAATATAAGTAACCGATTGCAGGAACCAGGTGCGTGTGTTTCACGATGCTTCGCCATCAATTCGATGATGTCGTCTTTGGTAATTTGGTCTAGATAACGGTCACCCCAAATAGGCTCAATATGATTTTTCAAAAGACCTTTATCGCATTTCCAAGAGCGTTTGTAGCTTTCCACATAAGGCAAATAACGCGTATGAATAAAGGTGGTCACCGTGGGAATTTGTTTGAGAATCCGTTTGGCCTCAAGCGGATCATGCCCCATCGCAATTTGGCTTTTTTTCTTATCGGCAAGTTGCCTTGCCTGTCGCAAAGTGATGTCTCTGGCATCCGCCAGTTTTTGCTGTCTTGTATGCCCTCGACCATCTCGGTACTTGAGGTAATAAGTTCTTCCACCAGAGTTTCGAACTTCAAACATCAAACCGCGACAAGTAATATCAAAGAAAACTTCTTTCTTTTTATTCTTCGGACGATCTAATTGCTTCAAAAAATCATTAGTTAAATTTATAATGGGCACAAATATCAACCACTTAGTTACTAGCATTAACGTGACTAATAATAGCGAGAACGCTAGTAATGTCAAGTTCTGAAATGCTGGAAAGCGCCAAAATTGCTATCGCTCTGCGAACTGCTCGCGCCGCAATTGGGTGGAATCAAGAAGAGTTTGCGCAACTCATGGGTGTCGCTAAAACAACGGTAGCGCGAATTGAAACCTTAGAGATGTCTGCTCGTGCAGAATTCATCAGCAAGGCCATGCGCCTGTTTCGAGAGGCAGGCATTGAGGTGGATCTTTACGAATCCCAAGGCCTGCCTATTCGCATCAGCTTGAATGCCGTTGCCAAATCACTTGATGACTTGAAAGATGGCAGCAAAAGGCGAACGGACAGGCGTATTGACAGTGGCGTTAAATTGCTTCGTTAAATCAGATTGTCCAATTCGACTTAACTTACGCGCGTTAAATTCAATTCGAATTTAAACAAAACAAGCTGTTGAGAAATCTGTCACGGTAACGCCAGTGACGTTGATCACCACATCATTGGCGGTGTAACTGCCGTTACCATCCACATCCACAATCAGCAGGATGCCATTATTGAAGGTGGCCAGAATAGCTGTAGCATTGGTGCCGCCGGTAAACAACTCAGATGCACTTTCGGTACCATTAGTGCTGTTGAACAATCCTGTAATTTCGGAGACGTTGTCGGCAGCGGTTAATGCTGCAGCTACTGTTGCTGTGCGAACAGTCAGTGTGCCGGTCAATGTGAAATCCAAGAAGTCGCCACTAGAGCCGTTGAGAACCAGATCTGTAATTCTGTCAATGTTGCTGCTGTTGGCATTGGAGTCTGACGCGGTTGTGTAAACAAATGTATCGCTGCCAGAACCACCAGTTAGCGTATCCGTACTTTGACCACCTGTAATGGTGTCATTGCCGCCACCTCCGTTTAGCGTATCGGCTGCGCTGTAGCCTTTTAAGATGTCATTGGCACTGCCGCCTTGAATTGACTCGATCACAAAAGCTGAACCAGTTAGGATTGAAATTGGCACTGTCAAATTAGCAGCATCAATGGTGAGGCTGGTGCTGTTGAACATGGCGGCACCATAAAAAGAAATTCCATTTGGGAACGCTGCACTTGCAGCAGTCCCCAAAGTAAACGAATGACTGCCACCACCGCCACCAGACAAGCTAAATTCAATGTTGTCCATACTAGAGACATTGGCGAAATCGCTGTCTACCAAAACAACCGATCCAGGCCCGCCATTAAAAATCATCCGATCCGTTCCGGCGTCTCCACTCACATTGGCTGCTTGTCCAAGGTATGCGCCAGAAGCAAAATAGAACAAGTCATTACCTAGGCCACCACTCAAATTATCTGCACCACCGCCACCCGTAATTTGATCTGCACCGTTACTTCCAATGATCGTTTCAATGCCACTTGTGCCATTGATTTTGAGATAGTCTTCTGTCTGCCCCGTTAGCGTCACACTGCTACCTGCACCCAAAGTGAAAATTTCAATGCCAGCTATTTTTGAATCAACGGAAGAGAAAATGATGGTTTGACCTGCGGCTACCACAATGGTGTCATTGATGCCACCCTCTCCATTGATCAAGTCATTGCCATCATTGGCCGTGTTGCTGACATAGAACGTGTCATCACCACTACCGCCATAGATGTTGTCAGTCCCAGGACCTCCAGTAATGGAGTCTGCAGCATTGCCGCCATAGATTGTTTGATTGCCTTCACCGCCTGTGATTGTGAAAGCCTCGGTTTGGCCAGTTAAAGTAACTGATGAACCAGCACCAAGCGTGATGTTTTCAATGCCTGTAATCCTCGCATCGTTGCTAAACGTAACGGACTCTGCTGCACCCACAACAATGGTGTCGTTGCCACCATCACCCTGTAGGGTGTCGCCGCCATCCGAACTGATGACATTGAATACGTCATCACCTAATCCACCGCTTAGATTGTCTGTACCTGTGCCACCTGTCATGATGTCGGGGCCGTCACTTCCCACTACGGTTTCATTGCCACTGCTGGCTGTAATGTTGAAACCTTCGGTTTGACCCGTCAACGTCACGCTAGCGCCAGAACCCAAGGTCACAAATTCCACCCCACGGATGTTGTTGTCTACTGCGGCAAAGACAATGGTTTGCGCTGTAGCAACAACAATGCTGTCATTTGTACCCAACCCACCGTTGACGGTATCGCCTCCGTCATCAGCTGTGTTTGTGACATAAAAGATATCGTTGCCCGCGCCGCCAACCAAGTTGTCTGTACCCACGCCACCCGTGAGGGTGTCGTTGCCAGCACCACCAGTTAAATTATCGTTGCCACCACTGTCTATCAAGGCAAGGCCTGTGATGGCAGCCAAGGTAATCAAACCGTTAACGGCCGATCCGTCAAAAAGGCCACTGAGCACCACGGCACCCAAGCTGCCCCCAGCCACCCCATCAATGTCGTAAACCAGCAAAGTGTGTGTTTCCGCGCCTGTATTTTGCGTGAAGACACCTCCCACGTAATTACCAACCACCAGGCCCCATGTGCCAGCTGCCGATACCGCAGCCAGGTTGGTGTTCACTGCCGCACCATTGATGCTGGCATTGAGCCCAAGTGCTCTTAAATCAATTTGGTCACCTACCGCCAAGTTGCTCACCACATCAACGCTGGCGCTTAGATTGGTCGTGCCAGAAACGATACTTCCCACATAGCTGTCGGCTGTAACACTGAGCAATACCGTATCAACGACTGCATCGATTCCAACGTCTAATGCGTCAGCACCTGCACCCCCTGTTAGCAGGTCCGCACCAGCACCACCGTTAACTGTGTCATTGCCTGCGCCAGTGGAAATGGTGTCATTGCCTGCACCGCCCACCACAGTTTCGTTGCCAGTATTTCCCGTGATGTTGAAACCTTCGGTTTGTCCTGTCAGAGTAACACTTGCGCCTGCGCCCAGCGTGACGTACTCAACGTTTGTGATGTTGGCATCTACAGTTGCAAAAACAATGGCTTGGCCAGCCGCAACAGCGATGGTGTCATTGCCTGTGCCGCCGTCAATGATGTCGTTGCCATCGTCAGCGGTATTGGTGACGTTGAAGATGTCATTGCCGCCTGCACCCAACAAATTGTCAACACCACCTAAACCACTGAGGGTGTCGTCACCCACGCCACCTGTCAAAGTTTCATTTGAACTCGTTCCAGTTAGGGTGAGATTGGGTGAAACTGGACCTGGCGCTGTTAGGGTAACGATGCCCTTTATTGCAGAGCCACCAAACAAGCCCTTTAACACCACGCTACCCAGATTGCCGCCCGACACACCTTCCGTGTCATAGGCTAGCAAAGTGTGCGTGTCTAATCCAGTGTTTGCGGTAAAGATGCCCCCAACATAAGTACCCTTGATCAGACCCCACGTACCCGAAGTTGAAACTGCGGACAAACTGCTGATGATTGCTGGGCCATTGATGGAATTGTGAAGCCCCAAAGCTGAAAGATCGAATTTGTCACCCACACCTAAGTTGAGAACAACATCGATGCTGCCATTTAGTCCATTGATGCCGTAGGTTGTTTTGGCATTCCCCCAATTTTGTAGACACTCTTCATAGCGCAATTTGACGTCTCTCGAACTCAAGGGGGCTGAGTTGGTCAAGATGTTTGTGACGTCGAACTGGATTGTAGAAGCCTTCAATGTACTCAA
>NZ_NESE01000009.1:0-42282 GCF_003063605.1 Limnohabitans sp. Hippo4
TACAGGCTTAAGCAAGTAATCGGTAGAAAAATTACATAAGGGTTATCCCTTGATGCTGATCTTATCCACCCTTTCATTGGCTGTGCGAAATGTAGGGTTTTGAAGGCGCGGCCAAATGCCGCATTTCAAGGCCCACAATCAAAATGTCGATCAACAGCAGGTGCAAAACTCGGCTGACCATGGGCAGGTGGGTGGCAGCGTGTTCGTTGTGCTCGGCCACCAGGGCCACGTCGGCTTTGCGGGCTAAGGGTGATTGATTGGCCGTAATGGCAATCAAACTGGCACCCCGTTGTTGAATTTTCTCCTGCAAAGCCATCAGCTCTGGCAATTTGCCGCCGCTGCTGATGATCAGTGCAACGGTCCCCGGCTGGATGGTGGACGCTGTTAAGTCTTGCAAATGGGGGTCGGTGTGCGCACCGCAAGGCAAGCCCAGTCGCAGAAACTTGGTTTGTGCATCTTGGGCCACCGCAGCGTAGTTGCCGACGGCAAACAATTCCACCCGGTCGGCGGCGCCCACCAATTCAATGGCGCGGTCAATCGATTCACGTTGCAATTCATTGCGCAGTTGCAAGATGGCATTGGCCGTGTTACCCAACACCTTGGCACCCAATTCCAGCATGGAGTCGTCGTGTGTCACTTGAGAATGCGTGATGGGCACCGACATGCTCAAACCAGAAGCCAAACGCAATTTAAAGTCGGACAGTCCCTTGCATCCAACGGATCTGCAAAAGCGAATCACGGTGGGTTGGCTCACCTGTGCGGCCACAGCAATGTCGT
Source organism: Limnohabitans sp. Hippo4 (assembly GCF_003063605.1). NCBI lineage: Bacteria > Pseudomonadati > Pseudomonadota > Betaproteobacteria > Burkholderiales > Comamonadaceae > Limnohabitans > Limnohabitans sp. Hippo4. Next base: position 778 of record NZ_NESE01000009.1, read on the forward strand.
GAATCGGGTCGCTTAAAACGGACCTTGGTTTGGACAAGACCAAATCAGCCACGCGCTGTTCGGCGGGTGAAAGCTCGGCTCTAGAACGCCGGATCTGAGTCAGGATGGCCGAACCGGGTGAATTGAGCAAAGCCCGCAATTGGGCGTCCAAAATGGCTGAGGCGCCCATGAATGTGGCTTCGGGCGCTGTGATGACGAAGGTGGGAATGTGGGCCAAGTAATTGGTGAACCGGCCCTTTTCTTCAAAACGTTTTCTAAACCCCGAACGGTCAAAAAACGCACCCAGGCGCGGCACGATGCTGCCCCCAATGTAGATGCCCCCAGTTGCCCCCAAAGTCACTGCCAGGTTGCTGGCGGCCGTGCCCAACATGTTGCAAAACACCTCCAGGGTTTCTGCACAAAGCGGGTCTTTGTCTTCCAAAGCGAGGCGCGTGATATCGGGTGCAGACAAGGCTTTGACAGTTTGCTGATTCAATTGGGCCAAGGCGAGGTAAGTTAACTCCAAGCCCGGCCCCGATAACAAACGTTCAAATGAAACGTGTTGAAACTGTTGCCATGCAAACTGCAAGACTGCTGCTTCTCGGGCATCGGCGGGGGAAAAACTGGTGTGGCCGCCCTCAGAGCCGAGTGAGGTCCAACCGTCACCCGCAGGAATCAGGCCAGAGACACCCAAGCCAGAGCCCGACCCGATCAAACCAATCACACTGTTTTTGACGGCTTGGCCAGGGCCTACTTGTCGAAAGTCCGCAGAAGCCAAGCGAGGCAAGGCCATCGCAAGGGCTGTGAAGTCGTTCACCACTACCAAGGTTTCCAGCCCTAAGTGAGCGCGTGTTTCTTCGATGGAAAATTGCCAGTGGTAGTTGGTCATGCGAACCAGATCGCCATCCACGGGGTTGGCGATGGCCACCGCCGCATGGACCACACCTGCTGACTTCAGGCTTCCTAAATAAGCCGACATGGCGGCTTCAAAACTGGGGAAATCGGCGCATCGCAAGCTGCGTTGCTGAGAGAACTCGCCGTAACTGGTCTCGATGGCAAACCGAGCATACAAGCCGCCAATGTCAGCAATCAGGCGGGGAGAATCGAAAGCGATCATGGGTAAGTTCTAGGTTTGGCACTTGCCATTGGGTACGTGAACAGCGTCTCTTTTGTAATGTAACTACTTCAAAATGTACCTGCACTGTAACCGCATTGAGGGCAGGAATTCAAGCGGTGTTTTCCAAAAAATCAAGCAAAATAGGCGTTTTCTGAACCATCTGCTGGTTGGGGTGCCCATGTTTTTTTCCAACTTTCGTAGTAAAGCTACAGTTCTCTCGGCATGTTTGACGCTGTGGGGTGGGCTTCTGAATTCAGCGGCTGCGGGGCCAGCTTTGAAGCTGCACGTGCCTTCGCCTGATTGGCGAGATCAAATCATTTATTTCCTCATGACCGATCGGTTTGAAGACGGAAATCCTCACAACAACAACCAAGGCGCGGGGGAGTTCAATCCGCAAAAAGAATCGCATTACAGCGGTGGTGATTTGGCGGGTGTGAAAAAAAGACTTGCCTACATCCAGGGCTTAGGGGCTACGGCAGTTTGGATCACGCCGCCTGTGGCCAATCAATGGTGGAACGGTGAATATGGTGGCTACCACGGTTATTGGGCCTCCGACTTCAAACGCTTGGACCCACACGTGGGCACTTTGAAAGAGTACCAAGAACTGTCCGATGCTTTGCACCGCAAAGGCATGTACCTGGTGCAAGACATTGTGTTGAATCACACGGGTGATTTTTTCCGATACAAAAACTGGAACCCCCAAAACCCTGCGCAAGGGTTTGAGCTCAAACCTACGTCTGTGCCCATGAAAGCTCCGACGCAAGCGCCCTTTCACATGAACGATCCGCGCAATCCGGCGCACCGCGCGGCCGGCATTTATCACTGGACGCCGGATGTCAACAATTACAACGACCGACAACAAGAATTGAATTTCCAGATGTCGGGGTTGGACGATTTGAATTCTGAAAATCCAGTGGTTCGCCGCGCATTGCGTGACAGTTACGGCCATTGGATTCGGCAAGTGGGTGTGGATGCGTTTCGTCTAGACACCGCCGTGTTTGTCCCGCCAGACGCAGTCCAAGATTTTTTATACGCCAAAGACCCCAAGCAACCCGGTATGCGCATCGTGGGGCAACAAACCGGTCGCAAAGATTTTTTCACCTTCGGTGAAGGATTTGCCATCGACAAGGCGGGCGAAACCAAAGCCATGCGCAAAATTGAAGGCTACGTTCGCGATGACCAAGGCAAACCTGTGATGCAGGGCATGCTGAATTTTCCGCTCTATGGCAGTGTGGGCGAGGTCATGGCGCGAGGACGTCCAACCCAAGAATTGGGTGAGCGCATTCGCCAAATGATGAAGTTGCACAGCGACCCCCATCGCATGCCCAGCTTCTTAGACAACCACGATGTCGACCGATTTTTAAAAGGCAGCAATGAGGTGGCCTTGCGTCAAAGTTTGGCCGTGATCATGACCTTGCCCGGCATTCCAACTTTGTATTACGGCACCGAGCAAGGATTCAAGGAACAGCGAGCCGCCATGTTTGCCGCAGGTTATGGCTCAGGTGGCAAAGATCACTTTGACATCCAAGCACCGCTTTACCTCTTCACCAAAAGCCTCGCCCAAGTACGCAAGCAGCACCGTGTCTTTTCGCGGGGCGTGCCCACTGTCTTGCGTGACGATGCTGCAGGTGCGGGTGTGTTGGCCTATCGCATGGACCATGGCGGGCAATCGGCTTGGGTGATTTTCAATACCGCAGAACACCCTGTGTTGCTGGACAACTTGGACTTGATGCAAGGTTTGTCAGTGTCACAAAGACCGCGAACACTGACAGGTGTGTGGGGCGTTGAAGGCGCACAATTCAAGATGCCACAAGATGTCGATTTGCGCGCAGCACTGACGCCCACGGGTTTGTTCAACTTGTCGTTGGCACCCCGCAGTACCTTCATCTGGGTAGGCAGCACAAAGCCTGTGCTTGAAAGGCGGGAGGCCCCCACTGCCTTGAAGTTAAAGTTGCCTGCCAATTTGCCGACGCAGGTATCGGGTGATTTTGACTTGACAGGTGAATGGCCAATCACCTCCGCCGCCAACGTGGAATGCGTGTGGGTGGTCAATGGTGATTTGAAAAATGCACAGGTGATTCAGCCTGCCATGGGCGCCGCAACTCGGGAATGGCAACTGCGCGTTGACACGTCGCGTTGGCCCGATCAAACCGCCCAACGTGTGGTGCTGTTGCTGCGCCATGCACAAACCAAAGAGGTGTTGGCGGTCAGTGATGCGCAGCAGGTCTACATGAAAAAAGAGTGGCAATTGATGGCTGCAATCGATGACCCTGTGGGAGACGATCGGGGTCCGCAGGGGCAGTATGTTTACCCGCAAGACCCGACCTACGTTCCAGGTACTTTTGACATTGAAAGGCTTGAAGTCTGGTCCGCTGGAAAATCTTTGCGGCTCAAAGTGAAGATGGGGGCGATCAACCGAAGCTGGAATCCAGCCAATGGCTTTGACCACGTGGCCTTTACTTTTTTCATTGGCAAGCCCGATGCCAGCAACGGCTTGCGCGTGATGCCATTGCAGCAAGACCACTTGCCCGAGAGCACGCATTGGCATTACCGCTTGCGTGTTCACGGGTGGTCCAATGCTTTGTTTGCAGCCCAGGGTGCCAGTGCCACGGCAGAAGGAATGGCTTTGCCTGAAGGCGCCAAAATTCAAGTGGATGTTGCCGCTCGCACGGTTCAATTTGATTTGCCAGCCAGTTTGTTGGCCGATGTGACTTCGCTCAAAGGGCTTCAGTTAAGCGTGAACACATGGGACTACGACAACGGTTATCGCAAGTTGTCGCCGCAAGGTGGCGGGTCTGAGATGGGCGGTGGCCAAGCCGCGCAGCCCTTGTGGATGGACCGTGTCTTGCTTGAATTGAAACCATGAAGTTACGCTTTGGTGCGGTTGCTGCGCCTTTGTTTGTCGAATTGGGGATCGGCATTGCCGTCGGCATGCTGGGGACACGCTTCGCCGCGCATATTTCGGATGCAGCTGGCGGCGCATTTGCGCTGACCAACCATTTGTTTGGTTTGTTGTTCATGGTCTTTCGCTTGGTCGGTGCGGGCATCGGCGTTGTCGTTAGTCAAAACCTAGGCGCCAAACAATTTGCGGAAGCCGATCGTGTAGCGCGTGCTGCATTGGCAGCAGGGACATGGATGGGGGGCAGCATGGCGGTGGTGGCCTTGTTGTTTGCCACGCCTTTGCTGCAACTGCTCAATGCACCGCCTGATGTGTTGGCGCTGGCAGTGCCACTGTTGCAAGCCTTGTCATTGGCCTTGCTGTTGGATGCTTGGAATGCTTGCATGGCCAGCGTCATGCGCGCGCATTTGCGGACGCGGGAAACTTTGTGGGTCATGTTGGTGATGCATGCGGTGCATGTCAGTCTGGCTTGGCCTCTTATGCACGGTGCACCTTGGTTGAAATTCATCTCAGATTGGCCTGGTATGGGTTTGCCGGGCTTTGCGGTAGCGCTTGTCATCAGCCGCTTGGTGGGTTTGATGTTGCATTGGCTGCTTTGGCAAAGGCGTTTGAACTTGGCACCATCGTGGTCTGACTTTTGGCGTGTTCGTTGGACCCAAATGAAACACATCTTGCACATTGGCTTGCCGGGTGCTGCCGAAAATCTGTCGTGGGAATTGGCTTTCATGGTCAGTGTCGCAGCGGTCGGCGTCATGGGGACGCATGCCTTGGCCACACAGGCTTATGTGTTGCAGTTCAACATGTGGATCTTGATCAGCGGTGCTGCCATTGGCATGGCCGTTGAAACGGTGGTGGGCCATTTGGTTGGCGCTAGACATTTGCGGGAAGCACATGTCTTGGTCAAGCGCGCACAAACCATTGGTTTTGCAGTGACCACCGTGGTGGCTGTGATGATGGCATGGCAAGGGTCGAGTTTGCTCGGTTGGTTCACCAGCGACCCCCTCATTTTGGAAGAGGGACGGCGTTTGTTTTGGTGGTCTATCTTGCTAGAAACTGGCCGTACTTTTAACTTGATCGTGATCTCTGCCTTGCGCGCCACAGGTGATTCTCGCTATCCGTTTTATGCCGGCGCAGGATCAATGGCGGTGGTGTTGGCTGGTGGCAGTTGGTTGCTAGGCGTGCATTGGGGCTGGGGCCTGACGGGCGTATGGATTGCGTATGCCGCGGATGAGTGGATTCGCGGCTTGATGATGTGGCACCGCTGGGTCTCACGCGGTTGGATTCCGCATGCACGGGCGACGCATGCCCGCATGCGTCATCAGGCGCTCAATTGACCTCAAGACAAAACGTAAACGCGTGCTTCCCACGCAGCCAAGGTGTCGGGTGCCAAATGCCATTCTTCAAGCGGCAAATTGCCAATTAAGGGCGTAGCTTTTGAAATGTCAGGTAACTGCTTCAATGGCAAGCCCTGAAACTGGCTGCTGAAATTGCACAGCACCAACAATCGCACAGACGCCATTTGCCTCGTGTAAGCAAACAAAGTGGTGTGTTTGGGCAGCAGCAATTCAAATTGACCGTCGATCAGGACTGGCCATGTTTTGCGCAAAGCAATCAACTGACGGTAGTAGTGAAACAAAGAGTCTTCGTCAGAAAGTGCCTGTGCGGCATTCACTTCCGCGAAGTTGTCGTTGACTGCCAGCCAAGGCTGTCCTGTGGTGAAGCCCGCTTGCGCATCACCGGTCCACTGCATAGGGGTTCTGGCATTGTCGCGACCCTTGGCGTGAATGGCCTTCATCACCTGCTCAGGGTTTTGTCTTTTTTGGGTCACTGCAACATGAAACATGTTGCGCGTTTCAATGTCTTGGTAGGCGTCAATGTGGTGCCATTTGACATTGGTCATTCCCAGTTCTTCACCTTGGTAGATGAAGGGTGTGCCTTGCATCATGTGCAGACAAGTTGCCAGCATTTTGCCGGAGCGAACGCGAAACACGCCATCGTCACCAAAGCGAGAGATGGCTCGGGGTTGATCGTGATTGCACCAGTACAAACTGTTCCAACCTTTGCCATGCAAAGCAGTTTGCCAATGGCTCAAACTGGCTTTCAAATCGGGCAAGTGCAAAGGCTTCAGCGCCCACTTGCCTTTGCCTGGTTGGCTGTCGACGTCCATGTGCTCAAATTGAAACACCATGTTCAAAGCACCTGTTTCAGCGTCCGTGATGGCCTGTGCTTGTTCAACTGTGGCGCAAGGCGATTCACCAACAGTGATGCAATCGTAGTGGTCCAGAACTTCACGCCGCATTTCGTGCATAAAGTCCATCAAGCGTGGGCCATGCGTCACCATCTCAAATGCCGGTTGCAAAAATCCGTCTTGAACAACCGGTGCATCGGGCAATCGCGGCAAAGATTGACCTGTCGGGTCCAATTGCCATGGTTTTGAGATCATGTTGATCACGTCCATGCGAAAGCCGCCCACACCTTTTGTCAACCAGAAGTGCATTAGCGCGTACACCTCTTGCCTGACCTTGGGGTTTTCCCAATTCAAGTCAGGCTGCTTTTTAGAAAACATGTGCAGGTAGTACTCGCCCGTGGCCTCATTGAAGGTCCATGCCGAGCCATTGAAAGCTGCTTCCCAGTTGGTAGGCTCGCGCCCCTCCACAGGGTCCTGCCAAATGTAAAAGTCGTGATACGGGTTGTCGCGTGAACTGCGAGCCTGCTTGAACCACTCGTGTTCATCGGAGGTGTGGTTCACCACCAAGTCCATCATCAAGCGAATTCCGCGTGCCTTCATGCCTGCCAACATCTGGTCAAAGTCGGCCATGGTGCCAAACTCTTTCATGATGCGGCGATAGTCGCGGATGTCGTAGCCGTTGTCGTCGTTGGGAGAGTCGTACACCGGTGACAACCACACAATGCCCACGCCCAAGGCTTCGAGGTAGTCTAGCTTGGCTGTGATGCCGGGCAAGTCGCCAATACCGTCGCCATTGCTGTCGGCAAACGAACGTGGATAGATTTGATAGGCGACCTGTTGGCGCCAATCGGTTGAAACGACAGTCATGTCAGTTGGGCAATTCCACGGTGCGCTGGCAGGCCATGCCGTGGCTGTCAAACAAATGCAGTTGGTCGGGCAGCATGCACAAATTGAGTGAGGTGCCCGCGCTGGTGGTGGCGCTGCCTTCCACTTTCACAGTGGTTACGGCTTGGCCTTCGCCCATTTGCACATAGAGCAAAGACGAATCGCCCAAGCGCTCAATGTGTTGCAAGTGGCCTGCCACGTTGCTGCCTCCACCAGTGAAGGTCAATGGAATGTGCTCGGGCCGGATGCCCAATTGCACGCGTTCACCCGCTTTCAAGTGTCGTGCGTCCACCGCGGCCTTGATCAATTGTTCGCCTACTTTCACCGTGGCGTAGCCTTCTTGTGCATCGACCAAATGGCCGTGCAACAAATTCATTTTGGGTGAGCCGATGAACTCCGCCACAAACAAGCTCACAGGGCGGTGGTAAAGGTCCATGGGCGAGCCCACTTGGGCCACGCTGCCGCGCTCTTGAATCAGGGCGCCTGTGTGCAGCAGCACAATTTTGTTGGCCAAGGTCATGGCCTCCACCTGATCGTGCGTGACGTAAATCATGCTGGCCGAATTCATGTCCTTGTGCAGCTTGGCAATTTCCAAGCGCGTTTGGACGCGAAGTGCCGCGTCAAGATTTGACAAAGGCTCATCAAATAAAAACAGCTTAGGTTCTTTCACAATGGCGCGGCCAATGGCCACACGCTGGCGCTGGCCACCTGACAAAGCTTTGGGCAAGCGATCGAGCAAAGGTGTGAGTTGCAAAATGTCGGCAGCCGCCTTGACCTTGCGATCAATCTCGGCTTTGTCAGAGCCCAATACGCGCAGACCAAAGGCCATGTTTTCGCCCACCGTCATGTGCGGGTAAAGCGCATAGCTTTGGAACACCATGGCCACGCCACGCTTGGCTGGTGGCAAGTCGTTCACACGCTGACCTTCAATCAGCAAGTCACCTGACGTGATGTCCTCCAAGCCTGCCACCATGCGCAGCAGGGTGGACTTGCCGCAACCCGATGGGCCCACAAACACACAAAACTCACCTTGTTCGATGGTGAGCTTGGCGTTGTTGATCGTCAAAGGCAACTCGGGTGAGTAACGCTTGCAGACGTTTTGGAAATCAATGCGTGACATGCCGGTCTCCGATGTCAAAGGGCCAACAGCAACGCGCCGTAGGTCTCTAAATGAATGTTCTCGCCCGACACACTGCCACCGCCCAAACCTGGGATGGGCAACATCGATGCAGACTTGAAGGGCGCAGGCAAGTCTAGGATGGCTGCGCTGTCGCTAAAGTTAAATGTGCACAACACTTTTTTTCCTTCATGTTCGCGAACAAAGGCCATGACTTGTTGGTGCACGGGCAGCAAGGCTTGGTCGCCATGTAGCAAAACTTCTTGGCCTTTGCGCCAAGCCAACAAGCCCCGATAGAAGTTCAGCAAAGACTGGGGGTCTTTGTCTTGCTCAGAGACGGCCAATGTGCGATAGGCTTCTGTCAAAGGCAGCCAAGGTTTTTGCGTTCCGCTGCCAAAGCCCATGTCGGCCGCTTGGCCATCCCAAGGCATGGGCGTACGGCAGCCATCACGGCCTTTGAATTCTGGCCACATGGTGATGCCGTAGGGGTCTTGCAAATCTTCAAATGCCACTTGTGCTTCAGGCAAGCCCAGCTCATCGCCTTGGTAAAGGCAAGGCGATCCGCGCAGGCACATTTGGAAGGCTGCGGCTACACGCAGTTTGCGAACGTCGGGCGTCTCTCCGCCCCAGCGTGAACCCACACGCACCACATCGTGATTCGACAAAGCCCATGAAGGCCAACCGGTGGCATTCTTTTCGGCAAATCGCGTCATCAAATCGTGCAAGTACGTGCTGCTGCTGTCGGGACCAAGCAAGTCAAAGCTGTAAGCCATGTGCAGTTTGTCCGTACCACTGGTGTACTCGGCCATGACACTCAGGCCATCGTCGTCACCAATTTCGCCCACCATGGTTGTGTTGGGGTATTGGTCGAGCAGCGCGCGCAGTTGTTTCAAGAACCCGATGTTTTCTGGCTGAGTTTTGTCAAACTTGTGATGCTGCCAGCCGTAGGGGTTAACGTCGTTCACAGCAGGATCGTTGCCCTTCGGTTGTCCCCGTCCAGGATTGCTGCGCAATTCTTTGTCATGGAAATAATAGTTGGCCGTGTCCAAGCGGTAGCCATCGACCCCCAGTTCTAACCAAAATTTCACAGTGCCCAAAATGGCTTCTACGACTTCGGGGTTGTGATAGTTCAAGTCGGGTTGGCTACTTAAGAAGTTGTGCAGGTAGTACTGACGACGGCGTGTGTCCCATTGCCAGGCACTGCCACCAAAAATGGACAGCCAGTTGTTCGGTGGGTTGCCATCGTCTTTGGCATCAGCCCATACATACCAATCCGCTTTGGGGTTACTGCGTGAACTGCGGCTTTCTGCAAACCAGGGGTGTTGATCGGAGGTGTGCGACAGCACTTGGTCAATCATCACGCGCAGGCCTAAGTCGTGTGCTTTTTTCACCAAAGCACGAAAGTCGTCCAGCGTTCCAAACAAAGGATCGACGTCGCAATAGTCACTCACGTCATAACCAAAGTCCTTCATGGGACTTTTGAAAATGGGCGACAACCAAACGGCATCAGCGCCCAGTTGGGCCACGTAATCTAAGCGCTGTGTGATGCCAGGTAAATCGCCGACACCATCACCGTTGCTGTCGGCAAATGAGCGAGGGTAAATTTGGTAAATGACGCCGCCGCGCCACCAGTTGTTGTTAGGTGCTTTGCTCATAATTTAGAAATACAAATCAAACTGAAGAAGTTAACCCTTGACCGCGCCTGCTGTGAGGCCCGAGACAATTCGTTTCTGGAAAAAGAACACCAACAGCAGCAAAGGCACTGTGACAATCACTGAGCCTGCCATGATGGTGCCCCAAGGAATTTCAAATGCCGTGGCACCGGCGATCAAAGAAATGGCCACGGGGACTGTGCGCTCTGTGTCATTGATCACAAAGGTCAACGCAAACATGAACTCATTCCAAGCGCCAATGAAAGCCAGCAAGCCCGTGGACACCAAGGCTGGCCATAGAAGCGGCATGAAGACTTGAAAAATAATTCTGATCGGACCACAGCCGTCCATGATGGCGGCTTCTTCCAACTCGCCAGGCAGTTCTCTCATGAAGGTGGTCAAAATCCAAACTGTGAATGGCAGTGTGAAGATGGTGTAAGGCAAAACCAACCCCCAGGCTTTGTTGTAAATGCCCAGCCACTGAATCAGCTCAAACATGCCCGACAGCACCGCTACTTGCGGGAACATCGAGACCCCCAAAATACAAAGCAGTAGCAAGCCTTTGCCTTTGAAACGAATCCGGCCCAGTGCATACGCTGCAGTGACGCCTATCAGCATGGCAAAGCCAACCGTCATCACCGCCACCATGACCGAGTTGACCAAGCTTTTGCCGAAAGGCTGCACACCTTCAAACAAGGCGGCGTAATTTCGCAAGTCTGCTTGATCAGGAATGATTTGCGTGTTGAACAGGGCGGTACCAGTTTTCAATGAGGTTGAAATGGCATAGACAAATGGATAGACAGAAACCAAGACCACCAAAGCCGAAGCGAGGTAGATGAAGACTGTGGTCCCAGATGAACGGTTTGTCATTTGGCATCCTCCGACAGTTTCACACGGGCCAACTTCAAAAAGACAATGGCCGTCAGCAAGATGATCAAAAACAAGGAGGTAGAGGCGGCCGAGCCATAACCCATGTTGCCGTACTCGACCATTTCGCGGCGTACAAAGCCCGACATGCTGATGGTGGTGCTGCCGTTGGCAGTGAGCACATAGATCAAATCAAACACGCGCAGCGAATCGAGCAAGCGGAAGACGACAGCCACCAACAAAGGTTGGCGAATCAAAGGCAAGGTGATTTTCCAAAACACACGCAAAGGATGCACACCGTCTACCCGTGCAGCTTCATAACAATCTTTCGGGACCGTTTGCAGAGCCGCCAAAATCAACAAAGCCATGAACGGGGTTGTTTTCCAAACGTCCACCAACACCACAGTCCACAAGGCATAGGCCGGCTCTGCTGTCCATGCAATCTTTTGAGAAATCACACCCAGTGCAAGCAGGTAGTTGTTGATCACACCAAATTGATCGTTCAGCATCCAGCCCCACATCTTGGCCGACACAATGGTCGGGATGGCCCATGGCACCAACACGGCGGTGCGAACCAAGGCCCTGCCTTTGAACTCTTGGTTCAACAGCAAGGCAACCCCCAATCCGGTCAGCGTTTCTAAAATGACTGACACCACAGCAAAGCTGAAGGTGTTGCGTATGGAGACGCCCCAGTCACCCGCCCAGAATCCACCTTCATCATTGGGGTTGAAAAACAAACCGTATTCGCCAAAGTAGTTTTCCCAACCCACAAATTCGGCAGCCGAGATGTCGTTGATGTTGATGTCAGTAAAGCTGAACCATATCGAGCGTGCCAAGGGCCAAACTGCCACGACCAGCATCAGCAGCACCATGGGTGCCAAAAAGAGCCATGCGGTTTTAACTCTGGAATTCATGAGGCGTACTTTCCGGTATCACCAGTGTTTGCGTCTGATTTGTTTCAGGCGCGATTCGAGTTTGGTCACGGCTTCTTCGCCAGTGGTGCGTTTGGACATCACTTCGTGAGCCGCATTCCAAAAGCTTTGGCTCACTTGGGGGTATTTGAGGCCAGTGGCTGTGGTGGGCCTGGCCACACTGTTAGCGAACACGTCGGCCAAGGCCCCCATGAATTCGTTGGCTTCTAGCACTTCTTTGTCTTTATAGAGTGCAGGCAATGTGGGGTTGTACGAGCCATGAATGGCACGCGTTTTTTGCACCGCAGCGCTGGTCATGTACATCACCAAGTCGGCGGCAATGGCGGGGTGCTTGGAGTATTTGGAGACGCCCAACTGCCATCCCCCCAAAGCGGCTGCACTGGGGTTGCCTGGCAATTTGGCAACGCCCACTTTGCCTTTGACCAAGCTGTCATTTTTCTGCATCAAGGCCCATGCATAGGGCCAGTTGCGCATGAAGAGTGCATTGGCATTTTGAAAAACACCGCGCGCTTCCTCTTCCTCATAATTCAACACGCCAGCAGGACTGATGCTGCCAATCCAAGAGGCGGCCAAGTTCAAGGCCTTGGCAGCTTGGGCATTGCGAATGGTGATCTCGCCGTCCGCATTCACCACCGTGCCGCCGCCTTGTCCGCCCACCCATTCAATGGCGTTGCAAGTTAGCCCCTCATAGGCTTTGGCTTGAAAGACAAACCCATGAAAATCTGTATCGCCTTTAGCGCGCTCACCTGTTTGAACTTTCAACGCTGTTTGCGTGAGTTCTTCCCAAGTTTGAGGCACACGCAAACCATATTTTTTCAGCAAGTCGGTGCGGTAATACAGCAGGCCTGCATCGGTGTACCAAGGCATGCCTAAGAGTTTGCCGTTGACACTGTTGTTGGCAATGATGGCTGGAAAGTGCTGAGACTCAACCCCTTGGCTGTAGGGCTTGAGGTCGGCCAAATGGTCCTTCAACAAGCCCGGCCACACCGTGTCGATTTGCACCACATCGATGTCGCTCGATTTGGCTGCAAACAGCTGGCGGTACAGCGCCAGTTTTTCAGTGGGGCTGTTGGGAGGGGAGAAGTTTTTGATGGTGTTGCCTGTTTTGGCAGCCCAAGCTTGGGCATGCTTCAAACAGAATTCAACGTCGCTGCCACTTGGGCCGCATGTTATGGTGATTTCAACGGCTTGCGCGTAAAGAGATGCGCCCAGCATGCCAATGGCGAACACCCAACTTGGCAAAGTCCGCGCTAATTCTTTGTACGTCATGCGAAGTCTCCGTAAACAAAAGGGTCCTTCAAGGTTGGCCTCCCTTCACAATGAACACCACGGCACTGCGCGCTGGAATGTCAAAACCGCCTGTGCTGGCGTAGTATCGCGCCTCATGCCGAATTCGTTGATCGGCCGCTTTGGCGTCCGCCAACACAGGATGCAACTCAAACGCTTGATGCGCCAGGGCCGATGTGCTGAAGTGCTTAGCCTCAGGGGCGACATTCACAAAATAAATCAATGCGGCATAGTCCTTGAGGTCGCGTCCATTCACATGGCCGACGATCAAGCGGGGGTCTGCCTGTGCTTCAGTGTTCAAGAAAGTTAGACGATCTTGGATAGCTTGAGCCGATTTCAAACGCAGCAATTCGGTGCTTTGTCGAATCTTCAACACATCGCGAAATGCATCTCTTGTCCAAGCAATGTCCTGAGGCGTGGGCTGTAGCTTTTGATTTTGAAGCAGTGAAGTACTCAAGGCTTTTGCGCTGGCAGTGCCATTCAATTCAGGGACTGCTCTGCCGAAACCGTTGTGCTTGTAAGACCAATCCAACACGTTGAATGCATCACCTGAGTCATAACTGTTGCCATCCAAGGATTTGGATCGCAGGATGTCCATGCCTGCGTGAAAATAGGCAATGCCTTGACTGAAGGCTGTCAAAGCCGAGGCCAAATGCTGTACACGTGCACGCTCTGAGCTTGGCGTGTCCAGCGGCAACTTGTAAGCCAAGCTGTCAAACAAGGTCAGGTTGTCGTGGTTTTCGGCATAGTTCACCACTTCGCTGGGTTCGCTGGCATAACCGGTTGGTTGATCGCCATAGGGTAGGTCTTGTAAAGCCTTCACGTTGCCATCGGCCGTCACCATGCGATAGGTGCGCAAAGAGCCGGCCAAGCCAGCGCGAATTTGTGCGGCCACGTGCGCCGACTTTTCTTGGCCACTCACAAAACCTGGCATCTTGACCAAAGTTTCAACCGCATCACTGGCGCCGCCACCGCGGATGGCATCGCGCAAACGATCGTTGAACGTGCCAATGCCCGTGCCATTAAGTGACAACTGTGACGCTTGGACAAAGCGTGCACCATTCGCCACTTCACCAAAGTTCCAACCTTCGCCGACAAAGTCAATGCGTCGGCCGGTGACTTGTTGCACGCGTTCTTGCATGTCGACCATCACTTGACGCGGTTGATGCCCCATCAGGTCAAACCGAAATGAATCGAGCTTGTAATGCGCTGCCCACATCAACACCGAGTCGGACATCAACTTGCCCATCATCAGATGCTCCGTCGCGGTGTTGTCGCAGCATGTTGAACGTTCGACTTCGCCTTGTGCATTCAATCGTTGGTAGTAGCCAGGGACGATGCGATCAAGAACCGAATGAAGATGTTGCCCCGAAGCCGAGGTGTGGTTGTAGACCATGTCCATGCCAACTCGCAAACCTACTTCGTTCAAGCTCTTCACCATCTGGCGGAATTCAAGAATGCGTTTTGCGCCGTCCTCGGCATCGCTGGCGTAGCTTCCTTCAGGCGCATTGAAGTGCAAGGGGTCATAGCCCCAGTTGAAGCAATCTTGTGTGCGCATTGTGGGTGTCAATGCGACCTTGGCGTTTAGGCTGCTTTGACAGTTTCTTTCTGGGACGGTGGCAAAGTCAAAAACGGGCAGCAAATGCAAATCCGTCATGCCAGCTTGCGCCAAAGCTTTTAAATGGCGCATGCCTTGCGACTGCTTTTGTGTCAATGCCAAGTACTTGCCGCGCATCGACACAGGCACTGTTTTGTCTTGAATCGAAAAATCGCGCACATGCAATTCATAGATGCGCATGTCAACGGCGTGCTTCACCGAAGAGGGTGAAGTGTGCGTGTCCCAGTTGGCAGGTTTTAGATGCGCTGCATTCAAGTCGGCCACATAACTGCGCTGCGAGTTGGCGCTCAAACTGACCGCGTAGGGATCATTCACATGGTTGATCACGCGGCCCACTTGGGGCACAAACACTTCAACGGCATAACGGTAGTAGGACCCTTGGGGTGCCTTCTGTGTTGTACTTGACCACACGCCGCTGACGTCATCGCGTTGCAAGTCCAACTTGCCATTGGCTTTACCTCGTGCTTTGGGATACAAGCAGACGCTGACTTTCAGTGCGGTAGGTGCCCAAATCGCAAAGGTCGTTTGATCGGCAGCGTGTTTGTGAGGCTGTTGTGTGATGGTGGCGCCCAAGCGGGCGTTCAAACTGGCAGGCGCAAACAAGGTGTCCAAGGCTTTGGCCGCTTGAATTCGTGTGGCATGTTGGACTCGCCCTTCGCTGTCCTCTTGAACCAAGACCAATTGCGATGCATGGAGTCGCCGCAATTCATCAGTCGACAGCGCTGACAATTCCCTCACATCATCGTTCCCTTGAAGCGGCCAAGATTGGTCATGGCCGATGGCTTGTTGGCCCACTTGAATTTGCAACGTGCCTTTGCGAGAGGCAAGCAGGCGCCATGGGAGGGCTGATGCAGGGGTACCACGGCCCGCACCTTGGGGCCATTGAATATGAGTGGCATTTAACCAAATGGCAGCAGCGGGTAAGCGCAAGTCATTGGCTTGCAGGGTTTGATGACCCAAAGGCGCATCGCACATCGACAAATTCGCGTCGCGTGGAATGTCCGCAGCCATGCTGCTGGTCAAAGCCAGCATGGCAGGGATTGAACAAAGCGGTGCCCGCCAGGCGGGCGCGCTTGCGAAACTTGGCATCAAAAGACTCTAGGGTTTGAATACCGCAAATTATCGTAATAAAACTACAAAAAATCACCATGTAATCGATTGAATTAGGGTAATTACTGAATATCGGAAATTTTCTTAGATTGAAAATCTGTAGCTTTTCTACATTCGGTGGGGTCAGTCTGTATTGTGCGGTCTGACTTTCGCAACATGACCTTCAAACATTTCTTCCATCTCCGTTTGGGCTTGTGGGCCTTGGTTTTTCTTTGCTTGTCGTGTGCCAACGCACAGCCAAAGCCTCAAACCAGCCCATTGCCAGAAGCTTGGCACCGCGGGGCTTTCATGGAAATCTTTGTTCGAAGCTGGCGTGACAGCAACGGGGATGGGATTGGCGACCTTCAAGGCCTGACCCAATCCTTGGACCATTTGCAAGACTTGGGTGTCAAGGGCATTTGGTTGATGCCCATCACCACGAGTGCAGATCACGACCATGGTTACGCCACCACCGACTTTCGCAACATCGACCCCGACTACGGCACCTTGGCCGACTTTGATGCCTTGATCAAAGCTGCGCACGCGCGTGGCATCGGCGTCATCATGGACTATGTGCTCAATCACAGCGCGGCTGAGCATCCCTTTTTTCAAGACAGCTTGCGCAACCCTCAAAGCCCTTACCGTGATTGGTTTGAGTGGCGCAAAGAAAAGCCCACAGGCTGGGACATTTGGGGTCGTGATCCCTGGGTGGTGACGCCTCAAGGCAGTTACTTGGCCACCTTTGGGCCGCACATGCCTGATTTCAACATGCGCAATCCGGCCGTTGTGAAGTACCACGAAGACAGTCTGAAGTTTTGGTTGGACCGCGGCATCGATGGCTTTCGCCTGGACGCCGTGCCACACCTCATTGAAAACAGCGCCAAAAATTGGAATGACCAACCGGAGAGCCGTCAGCTGACGAGTCACTTCACCCGCCTGATCAAGTCCTATCCTGGCCGCTATGTGGTTTGCGAAGCCACCGCTGAACCCAAGGCCTACGCCCAAGAAGACATTTGTGGTGGCGCTTTTGCTTTCGGTTTGGAAAATCAAATTGCCAAAGCCGCAAAAGGCGAAAGCGATGCCATTCAAAAGGTGGCGCAGTATTACCAAACAGCGCCCCACACTTTGGCCAGTTTTGCGTCCAACCACGACCAATTTGCTGGCAAGCGCCTTTGGGATCAAGTTGCTGGCAACGAAATCCACTACAAATTGGCAGCGGCCACTTATTTGTTATTGCCCGGCACGCCTTTTATTTATTATGGCGAGGAGATTGGCATGGCAGGCGCCCAAGGCCTGACGGATGACCCCTTCATCCGCGGCCCCTACAGCTGGTCAAACGATGCGGCAACGGCTGGCTTCACCTCTGGCAAGCCCTATCGCGCATTGGCCAGCAATCTGGCCACCCACTCTGCAGCGCTTCAATACCAAACGCCCAACAGCCTGCGTTCTTTTTACAAAGATTTGCTCAAGTGGCGCAATGCCCGTCCATCACTTTCACAAGGGACTTACGAGCAGGCGACTGCCCATGGCCAGCTACTGTCCTATGTGCGGCGGTGGGGCACCGAAGCGACGTGGGTCGTGATCAATTACAGTACGCAGCCGGCAGATTTCAAGTTCCCAATCGGTTCGGCACAGCCCCGCTTGTTGTACGTCGGCCCGTCCTCTGAACCCTATATGTCAAAGCAGGGGACAATACCCGGACAATCGGTGCAAATTTTTTCCCTTGAGCCTTGAGTAGTTTTGATTCATGCAACACGTTTCCTGGTCACGCAGTGCCAACATTTACGAAGTCAATGTCCGTCAATACACCCCTGAGGGGACGCTGAACGCATTTGCTGCACATTTACCGCGCTTGCAACAAATGGGGGTGGACATTTTGTGGTTCATGCCCATTCATCCCATTGGCAAACTCAAGCGCAAAGGCAAATTGGGCAGTTATTACGCAGTGAGCGATTACAAGGCCATCAATCCAGAATTTGGCAAGCTCAAAGATTTCAAAGCCTTGGTGCAACAAGCGCACGAACTGGGCATGAAGGTCATCATCGATTGGGTGGCCAACCACACGGCATGGGACCATGAATGGGTCAAGCAACATCCAGAGTGGTACTTGAAAAACGACAAAGGCCAAATTCAGAGTTATCGTTACGACAACGGTACTGAAGTCGAAGATTGGACAGATGTGGTGGGTTTGGATTACAGCCAAAAAACCTTGTGGACCGCCATGATCCAAGCCATGCAGTACTGGGTGAAAGAAACCGACATCGATGGCTTCCGATGTGATGTAGCGCATTTGTTGCCACTTAAGTTTTGGCAGCAAGCGCGTGCCAAGTTGGATGCACAAAAGCCCATGTTCATGCTGGCCGAGTCAGATGACGCGCATTTGCATGACGCTGCGTTTGACATGACATACGACTGGGCCTTGCAAGACGTCTTGAAAAAAATTGCCAAAGGTCAGGCAGATGTGCGTGACCTCAAAGCCTATTTGGCATCTGCTGCGAATGCCTTGCCCGCAGATGGCTATCGCATGACCTTCACAGCCAATCACGACACCAATTCTTGGCACAACCACGATGCGGGTCATTTTGGCGATGCCTTTGCCGCCATGGCCGTCATTGCCGCAACTTTTCCGGGCATGCCATTGGTCTATGGCGGACAAGAGTCGGGACTGAACAAAATGCTTCTGTTCTTTGAAAAAGACACCATCGATTGGCAAAATTTCAAACACGAAAAGTTGTACGCCAATTTGTTGGCGATGAAGAAAAAGCACCCTGCATTGCACAACGGTGTTTTAGGTGCACCCGTTGAAGTGTTTGACGCAGAAAATCACCACATCTTGGCCTTTCGCCGACAAAAAGGCATCGACGTGGTGTCCGTGCAGGTCAACATGAGTGGACAAAACCAAAGCTTCAACTTGCATGGCAAACCGCGCAAACTGGGTGCGTGGGAATTTCAAATTCAAACCAGTTGAAATCCATGCTGGCAGCCCTCGGGTGCTGCCAGCATTTTTTTACATCGCCGGCGCAGCGCAATGCTTGGCAATGTACTCGGCGTGATCGGGCATGAAGTCCACGCATTTGGCAATCACGTTGCGCACGCTTTCTAGGTACTCTTGAATACTGCCTTCGTCTTGCAAGTCAACCAAGGGGTTGTAATGGGCAGGTTTCAAGTTTTGACCTTCCATCACTTGCAGCCAACCCACTTGGGAGAATAGCTCTTCATTGAAGCGGAAAATTCTGCCGTGGGTTTGGTACAAAGCGATTTTTTCTTTGAGCGAGTCGGGCACCGCCATGTACGCACAGGCTTTCCAAAATTCGGAGTCGGTGCGCTGGTTGGCGTGGTAATGCAGGATGATGAAGTCGCGGATGCGCTCATACTGAAAACGGCTTTGGGCGTTGTAGGTGTCGATGTCGATTTGACTGAAGCCTTGGTCCGGGAAAAATTCTACCAACTGGGCTACGGCAGCTTGAATCAAATGGATGCTGGTGGATTCCAGCGGTTCTAAGAAGCCGCTGGACAGACCCACTGCAATCACGTTTTTGTTCCAAGCCTTCTTGCGCATGCCCGTGTTGAACTTGATCAATCTGGGATCTGCCAAAGGCTTACCATCCAGGTTGGACAACAAGGTGGCTGCGGCCTCATCTTCGCTGATGTGCTGACTGCAAAATACGTGACCATTGCCAATGCGGTGCTGCAATGGAATGCGCCACTGCCAGCCGGCTTTGTGTGCGGTTGAGCGCGTGAAGGGCAACAATTGAGGGGCCGATTCGCAAGGCACAGCCAACGCACGATCACAGGGCAACCAATGCGTCCAATCTTCATAGCCTGTTTTCAAGGTCTCTTCAATGAGCAAGCCTCTGAAGCCAGAGCAGTCAATGAACAAATCACCTTCGACGCGCTCGCCACTGGCCAGCACCACTGCATCGACATGGCCATCGCTGGCGCGTTGTGAGACCTGCGTGATTTTGCCTTCGGTGCGAACCACGCCACGCGCTTCGCACAATTTGCGCAAGTACTTGGCATACAAATTGGCATCAAAGTGATATGCGTAAGTGATGTCGCCCAAAGGTGAATTGGGGACCGACAAATCTGGACGCATGAATTTGTTGGCGCGGGCAGCGGCGCGTGTGATGGAATAGCTGCCAAGGTCTGCAGCTTTGCCAGCAGTCCGCATCTTGTGCCAATACTGCTCAAACGGCACAGTCCACAAGTCTTGTCCGATGGGGCCAAATCCGTGCATGTAGCGATCACCCACTTGGCCCCAATTGACAAACTCAATGGCCAATTTGAAAGTGCCGTAGGTGGCTTTTAAAAACTCGTTTTCATCGATCCCAGCCACTTTGTTAAAGCGCTGAATCATGGGAATGGTGGCTTCGCCTACGCCCACAATGCCAATTTCATCCGATTCCACCAATCGAATGTTGTACTTGCCACGCAGCACGCTGGCCAATGCGGTCGCCGTCATCCATCCCGCCGTGCCGCCGCCCACAATGACAATGTTTTGAATTAAAGGGTTTTGCATCTTCAACACCAAAGTGAAAAAAAAGGGAGGACAAGTCCCCCCTTACTTTAACGTTCCTCAAACACGCTGGCTTGAGGAAGGTTAAATGACAAGTCCAATTAGAACTTGTAAGTTGCGCCCATCAAGTAGATCTTGCCGTATTTGACTTTCTCTACGATGTTGTCAGGCGTGTTGCTGTAGCGCTGGAATTGCGCGTTGGTCGCGTTGTTCACTTGGAACAACAGAGACAAGCCTTTGGCAGGTCCTTGTTGGAACTCGTAACCAGCTTGCAAGTCGACCACAGTTTCGCCTTTGATGAAGGTCAACTGACGGTTGTCTTGGTAGTCGCTGATTTCGCCCAAGAAGTCTGAACGTTGACGACCTGCAACGGCAAACTGGAAGCCGCTCTTCTCATAGTAGAAGCGCAGGTTGTTCACGTTTTTAGACAAGCCTGGCAAAGGAATTTTGTCCTTGCCAATGTCTTGTGTGCTGAAGCTTGCTGCGGGCAAGTTCACGTTGCTAGATGTGCTGGACATGTTGGCCATTACGCCGAAGCCGTCCAACGAAGGCGTCAGCATGGAGAAGGGCACGTTGATCGCCACTTCCACACCGCTGATATCGCCACCCTGACCGTTGATAGGTCGTGTCAACATGCCCATGGTGCCGTAAGGCAGGCCTGTGGGTGCGTATGCACGGAAATCAAACGGTGTTGCAGTTTTCAGGATGTAAGTGTCGAGGTTCTTGTAGAAACCAGCGATGCTGACATAACCTTTTTTGCCGAAATATTTTTCGTAGGACACGTCAAAAGATTTGGCGCGGAAAGGCTCCAAGCCAGGGTTGCCACCGTCGCCGGTGTAGGTGCCCTTGGTGCTGTCGTAGCTGAAGTTCATGCTAGAGCGCATGTCGCCCATGTTGGGTCGAGCCAAAACTTTGGCCACACCCACACGCAAGACTTGGTCATTGCCCGCATCGAAGTTCAAGTTCAAGCTGGGGTTGAAGTCGCTGTAGGTTTTGCCATTGCCAACTGAGATGCCAGGGCAAGTTGCAACCGTGTTACCTGTGCAAGTGGCGCGGTTCACGTTAAAGCCGGTGGAGCTTTGGTCCGTGTTAACCAATTGCGCACCAATGTTGCCACGGTAAGGCATTCCAAACAGTGTGCCGTCCACATCGCCTTTGACGTAAGTGGTGGTCACTTTCTCGTTCACAGACCAGTCTTTGTTCAAGATGTCGCTGTCAACTTTCTTGGCCAAGTCATAGATGGTGCCCAATGAGCCACGTGGATCCCAAGACACCACGGCCAAGCCTGTTGTGCCGGCCACATTGGTGGCCGTGCCAGGAACGGCTGCGCCTGCGTAAGGATCGCCACCTTTGACGACCAAACGGCCTTCTTGTGTGGTGCGAACTTTGGTGCGGTCAGAGAAGTTGGCGCCAATTTCAACCGAAGAAACGGGGCCGTATTCCACATTGCGACGACCTGAGAAGCGAACGTTGTCCACTTTGTCTGTCACTTGAGGAATGGCCACATAACCTGCTTGAGGTGATGAAGGACCACCGCTCCAGCCGTTCACGTCGGTCAATTTGATTTGTGAGCGATCTGCATAGCTCAAACCAGTTTTGAAGAGCGTGTCAGCCAAGTTGGTGCCATTGAAGCCAGACCAAGAAATGGTGTCGGTTTTGCCTGTGGTGTTGCCATCACCAGGCAAGCCGGCTGTGGTTTCGTAGCGAGAACTGACGCGTGAGACTTTCGATTGAGAAATATCTGCTGCAGCTTTCCAGTCGCCTGCTTTGAACTTGGTGTTCCAGCCGAAAGAGTCCAGTTTGTCATCACCTGATTCCAAGTGGTTGCGGACCACGCCTTTGTAGCCATCCATCGTGCCGCTGGTCACGAAACCAGCAGAGTTGACAATGGCGCCAGGCAAGAGTTTGCCGGCAGGGTCGTAGCTGGCGTTTTCCAAGAAAGCGCCTTCCAAGCCTGTTTTCTTCAAAGCAAAAGTGCCTTTGGAAGAGAACACGTCCAACACAGTTTCAAAATCTTTGTTGGGTTTGTATTGAATGACCGCCATCAAACCTTCACGGTTCGACGTGCTTTGCTCTGTGTCGGCTGTAAAACCGCCAGGAATCTTCACGTCTTGACCGTTGTATTTGATGTCGCGGTTCCAGCCGCCCCATGAGTTGAATTTCAACTGTTCAGCGCCTTCGTCTTTGAGCTTGGTGTAACCGAGGGCAATACCCAAAGTGCGGTCAGCAAATTGGTCAACGTAGGAGAAAGACTGGCGATCGCCTTTGCCTTCTCCAGCACCCGAGTCAACACCTGAGCGCTGTGAGCGAACGTTGGCTGAGAACGTGCGCTTGTTGAAGTCCAAAGGACGCACTGTGCGCAAGTCAATGGTGGAGGCCAAGCCTTGACCCACCAAAGAGGCTTCGGGGGTTTTGTGGATCACGATGGAGCCGAGCAATTCTGCGGGGAATTGGTCGAACTCAACGCCACGGCTGTCGCCCGTAGAGGCTTGTTCACGGCCATTCAGCAAGGCGCCGTTGAAGTCGGGTGACATACCGCGAACGCTCACAGATTGCGCGCGACCTGTGGACTTATTGCGCTGTGCAGTAACGCCAGGCAGGCGAGACACCGATTCTGCAACCGTAGAGTCAGGCAACTTGCCGATGTCTTCTGCAGACAAGGCTTCAACGATGCCGTCAGAGTTGCGTTTGGTGGCAATGGCGTTTTCGATGGAGGCGCGGATACCCGTCACCACCAGCTCGCCGCCTGTTTGTTGCGCATGTGTAGCGCCTGCAACGCTGATCAACAAAACAGCGCAGCCAGCCGCAACGGGACTGACTTGAAAGCCGCTCTGTCTGACCGCTTTGCGCGATTTCTGATTGGTTTGTGTCATTCTTTTGACCTTAGATTGAGAAATGAAAAAAAGAGGTGTGCCGCCCTTGGAGACTTCATGTAAACGATTGCACGAAGTGATTGTGTAGTAAAACTAGATGACCATTCACTTGGGAAATACCCTAGCTGTTGTATAAAAAAAACCAGGCAATAGTGAGTACTTTAGAGGTAAATAAATCCTGAGGGATGCATTGAAGCTGCGTCAAAATAGCGGAAAATTCGAATTCCTGTACCAAAATTACAGTCGGTCTGCCGATACAGTCACCCAGTCCTTTCTTGAAGAGTCCGCCATGCAGCTTTATCGCCCCTCTCTTTTGCTTTCAATTGCCTTGCTTTGCATTGGTTTTGTCGCTCAGGCGCAAGCCCAAGTGGCCATTCGACCTGAGGTGGCCAAGAGCCTTCAAGCGGCCCAAGATGCCCTGAAGGCGGGGCAAGTCGACAACGCTTTGAGCTTGTCACAGCAAGTCTTGGCCATGCCAGGCATCACCCCAGTCGAGAAACCCATCATTCAACGCACCTTGGCTGTGGCGGCGCTTCAGGCTAAGAATTTTCCTTTGGCTGTCAGCACCCTTGAGAACTTGATTCAAGAGATGCCGGCAGATGCGCCCGCTGCACAAAAGCGACCTTTGATCGAATCCTTGCTCAATGCCAGCCAACAGACGCAGGACCACCAGCGAGTGGTCGATTGGGCTCGCATCTATTTAAAACTCGAAGGCAGCAACCCCTCGGTTCGGCCGGTCCTCATTCAAACCTTGTCCGTAATGAAACGACATGACGAAGTGGTTCAAGAAGTGAAAGACAAAATGCGTTCGGACGAGGCTGCCAAGCTCAAAACCCCCGAGAGTGAATTGCGCTTGATGGCCGTGAGCCAACGTCAATTGAAAGACGATGCGGGGTACAACGCCACCTTGAAGTTGTTGTTGCAAAACTATCCCTCCAAAGCCTATTGGGCAGAGATGATTCCGCGTTTGGCGCGTCAGGCCAACTTCAACGCCCGTTTCGATCTGGACCTGTACCGCTTGCTCGAACTCACCGGCAACTTGGAGGACAGCATTGAATACATCGACATGGCCAATTTGGCGCTCAAAGCAGGTTTGCCCGCTGAAGCTGCGCGAACTGTCGAGCAGGCCTACAGTGTCGGCTTGATGGGCAAAGGCAGCGACGCGGCCAACCATCAAAAGTTGCGTCAACAAATTCAGCAGCGTTTGAATGAAGACGACAAGGCCCTGCCCGCTTTGGAGAAGTCAGCCAAAGATGGCAACGCCATGGCCAGTTTGGCCGATGTCTACGCCGCGAAACAAAAATGGGATTTGGCACATGCTCAGTACACCAAGGCCTTGAGCGTGGGTGGCTTAAGGCGTGAAGCAGAAACGCGCCTGCACGCCGGCATCGTCTTGTTCAAAGCGGGTCAAAAAGACGCGGCGCTCAAAATGTGGGACAGCGTGGAAGGCGATGCAACAGCAGTCGACATTGCCCAACTTTGGAAAATCTGGGCGGCCAGCAACTGATCGCGTCAGTTGAAAATTTGAACACCTTCAGCCCTCTGACTGTTTAAAGCGTGGAAAAAAGAAAACTGCAAATGTCAGACATAGCCAAGTTGGCAGGTGTCTCCACGGCAACGGTCTCGCGAGCCTTGAATGGCAGTGAAGCCATACGGCCTGAAACGCGTGAGCGCATCATGGCCTTGGCGCAGGCGCATCAATACACAGTGCACGCAGGTGCCAAGAACTTGCGAAGTGGCGAAAATCGAACCTTGGGTTTGGTCATTCCTTACCGCGCGTCTCTTCGCATGCAAGTGACAGATCCTTTCTTCTTGTCGATGTTGGGCCATTTGGCCGATGCCATGACCGAGGCACAGTACGATTTGCTGTTGTCGCGTGTGAATGCCGATCATTTAGACGAGTGTGCTGCGCTTTACGATTCAGGTCGGGTGGCTGGTATGGTGGTAGTGGGTCAATGGGATCACCATGATCAACTCAACGCACTTGCCAAAAGACACGTGCCTGTGGTGGTGTGGGGCGCACATTTACCAGACCAGCTCTACTGCAGTGTTGGCAGCGACAACGCCAGGGGTGGCTTTGAAGCCACCGAGCATCTGATTCAGCAGGGCCGCAAACGCATTGCGTTCATGGGTGATTACGCTTCGGGTGAAGCCAAGTTTCGCTACGATGGCTATTGCAAAGCACTGCAAAAATATGGCATTGCCGTCGATCCGTCGCGGGTCATACCCTCTCCCTTCACTCCCCTAGAAGCGCAGCAGGCCATGCATCGATTTTGCGATCAACACCAGCCCATCGATGCCTTGTTTGCGGCCAGTGATTTGATTGCCATCAATGCCATGGGCGTTCTCAATGCACGTGGCTTCAAGGTGCCTGAAGATGTGGCGGTGGTTGGCTACGACGATGTGGACGCCGCGCGTCACAGTTTCCCGCCCTTGAGCACCATTCATCAACCATTGGATGTAGCAGCACGGGCGCTCTTGCAATCCTTGCAAGAGGTGATGCAGGGACGTCAACCTGCTTCGCGTCAACTCAGCAGCCCACTGGTGATTCGCGCTTCATCCCAGCTGGCCAAATAAGCTTCATCGTTGCGTGTTGTGATTCAGTCCTTCTGAACAACCGAAGCCGCAGCCGCTTTCAACGCAAACTCGGCACGCAAAGCGCGAAGTTTTTCGCGCGGGTCTTCTTTGATGGTGGTTTTGTCTAAAGCCATCTCAGCAATGAAGCGGCTGGGCAATGCCGCGATGGTCTCGCGCCCTTTTTTGCGGCGCTTGGTCCAACTCACCGCCAATGAGCGCTGTGCACGGGTGATGCCCACGTACATCAAGCGCCGTTCTTCTTGCAAGCGCGTCAGTTGTCCCTCAGCGTGAATTTCTGCATCGATCGACTCTTTGTTGTCCTCGTCCATTTTGAAGGGCAGCAAGCCTTCGTTCACGCCCACCAACATGACGTGCGGCCACTCCAAACCTTTGGCAGCATGCAATGTTGAAAGGGTGACCACATTGGGATCTTCCTCGCGTTCGTTCAAGGTCGACAGCAATGAAATGGTTTGCGCCACTTCCAGCAAAGATTTGGTCTCACTTGCCACGTTCACGCCAGCCGCATCATCTATCGTGCCGCCACACCGGCCCGCCATCCAATCGCAAAACTCCAGCACATTGGTCCAGCGCGCTGCGGCTACTTTCTCGTTGTCTTCGCCATCGTACAAATGCTTTTCGTAGCCAATGTCTTTGAGCCATTGCAGCAAGAAAGCTTTGGCTTCTTCGGCGCCATGGGTTCTTTTGGCGCGGTACTCTAAATCGTTCATGAAGCGACCAAACTCGTGCAGGCTGCCCACGGCGCGCGCAGAGAGTCGGCTGCTGAGGCTGTTGGAAAACAAGGCCTCAAATAAACTCAATTTGTATTGACTCGCCAAGGTGCCAAGGCTCGCCAAAGTTTGATGGCCAATGCCCCGTTTGGGACTGGTGACAGCCCGCAAGAACGCAGGGTCGTCATCGTTGTTAACCCACAGGCGAAACCAGGCACACAAGTCTTTGATTTCTGCGCGATCGAAAAAACTCTGGCCGCCCGATACTTTGTAGGGAATTTGCGCGCGACGCAAAGCTTTTTCAAAAGGCTTTGCCATGTGATTGGCGCGGTACAAAATGGCGAACTCGCGGTAATCGCGGTACTGCACACCGCCTGCTGTGGTGGCGGTGCCTGCGCGCAATGATTGAATGCGAGCCACCACGCGATCGGCCTCGTGTTCCTCATTGTCTGCATCCATGACGCGCACAGGTTCGCCTTCACCCAGTTCAGAAAACAGGGTCTTGGGATAGAGCTTCGGGTTGGGTTCGATCACGTTGTTGGCAGCACGCAAAATGGCGCTGGTCGAGCGGTAGTTTTGCTCCAACTTGATCACTTTCAACTGTGGAAAGTCTTGTGGCAAGCGTTTCAAGTTGTCGAGCGTCGCGCCGCGCCAACCATAGATCGATTGATCATCATCTCCCACCGCGGTAAATCTAGCGCGCTCGCCCACCAAGTGTTTCAGCACTTCGTACTGTGTGGCATTGGTGTCTTGGTATTCGTCTACCAGCACATGGCCCATGGCCGCCTGCCAACGTTCTCGAACCTCTGGAAAATCGGCCAGCAGTTTCAAGGGCAAGCCAATCAAGTCGTCAAAGTCCACGCTTTGGTAGGCTGCCAAACGCTCTTCGTATCGGCCCATGATGCGCGCGGTGACGCGTTCGTTTTCAGTTTTGGCAATGGCCTCGGCTTGTGAACTGTTCAAACCGCTGTTCTTCCAAGCGCTGATGGCCCATTGCCATTGACGCGCCGTGTTGGCGTCCGTGGTGCCGCCGCAATCTTTCAAGATGCTCACCACATCGTCGGCATCCAAAATACTGAACTGTGGCTTGAGCCCCAGCACGTGACCGTCTTGTCGCATGATGCGCACGCCCAGTGCGTGGAAGGTACAAATCATCACGTCCTTGGCATCTTTGCCAATCAGTTTGCGAGCGCGTTCGCGCATTTCGCTTGCCGCTTTGTTGGTAAAGGTGATGGCTGCAATGCGCTTGGGTTCTAAGCCCACTTCAATCAAGCGCGCAATCTTCTGCGTGATCACTCGCGTTTTACCCGAGCCAGCGCCCGCCAACACAAGGCAAGGGCCTTTGACGTAGTGAACGGCTTCAAGTTGAGCGGGGTTTAGACCGAAGGTGGGGGACGACATGCTATTTGGACAGAAACACCGCAGCAGAAGTCACGCGGTGTGGTCATGGATCATAGCGGGCAAATCGGGCTCAATTTCCAAGGCACAATGTGGACCATGTTAGATGTCTTGCGCGTCACTTTCCCCTTCTTTGCATTGGTCTTTTGCGGCTACGTGGCTGCGCGCCGACAACTGTTGCCCTTTGAAGCCATTCCAGGGCTCAATGGTTTCGTGTTGTTTTTTGCGTTGCCTTGCATGCTGTTTCGCTTTGGTGCCAGCACCCCCATTGCACAGCTGCTCGATGCGGGCGCGTTTTTCATGTACTTGTTTTGCGCTTTGGTCATGGTGGCTTTTGTCTTAGCGGTCACCATGAATCGACGAATCGGTTGGAACGATGGTGCGTTTGGTGCCTTGGTGGGCGCCTTCCCCAATACGGGCTTCATGGGCGTGCCTTTGTTGGTTGCGTTGCTAGGATCTGCCGCTGCGGGACCTGCCATTGTGACCATCGTCATTGACATGGTCATCACCACCTCTTTGTGTGTGGCACTTTCTCGTTTAGATGGTGCCAGCGAACAAGGTGCCGCACAGGCCACCAAAAATGCTTTGTTGGGCATGGTCAAAAATCCCATGCCGTGGTCCATTTTGTTGGGTACTTTGTTCTCCGCCTATCAAGGCCAATTGCCTGGGCCTGTCGACAAAACCGTCGCTTTGCTGGCCGACGCAGCATCACCAGTGGCTTTGTTCACCATTGGCGCCGTACTGGCGCGTTCGCAGAAAATAGCGCATCACCAACAGCACGGCCCCCTCACTTGGCATGACTACGTGCCCGTTGCATTGATCAAATTGTTTTTGCATCCCGTGTTGGTTTTGCTGGTGGGTTTGGCGGCCATTGGGGTGGGTGTTCCCATCGATGTTTTCGCCCTCAAAGTGATGGTGTTGGTGGCGGCATTGCCCAGTGCCAGCAATGTGGCCATGTTGTCAGAGCGCTTTGGCGCTGACAGTGGCCGCATTGCGCGAATCATTTTGGTCTCAACCTCAGCGGCCTTCCTCACCTTCTCGGCAGCGGTCGCCTTGCTGCAATAGCGCGCTGCGTCAAATGGCCAGCGGGTCAACATCGACCAGCCATCGAATCAAACCTTTGTGCGCAGGATCCGTGCGCGACGCGTGCAGACACCCCTGAAGCAAATCCAACACTTTGTGCAGCGATGAACGAGATGTGCTTTCTAGCAGCATTTGCGCGCGCTCAACATTGGCCACGCGTTGAATGCTCATGGGCACGGCAGGAAACACACTGACCTCCGCCATCATGGCCGCAACGTCTGCATCGTCTTGCGCCAGACTTTGCAGTTGTGCATGGCCATGGTTTAAAAAGGCTTGCGCCACAGCCTGCATGCGTGCATCGCAGCGAATCAAAGCCTGAAAGCTGCTGGGCGGCAAACCGGCTTCTAAGCGTTCTTTCAATTGTTGTTCTGCAAACGCTGGGTAGTCGTGTTTTTTCAGCGCCTCAAACAAGGGGTGCGCAGGGTGAAAGGTTTGGACCCACATTTCACTGGACGCACTTTGCGCTGCATCGCGGCCCGCGCGGCCCCCAGCTTGCATCAGCAAAGCAAACAAACGCTCTGGTGCTCTGAAATCACTGGAGAACAATGCGCCGTCTGGGTTGATGGCGGCCACCAAGGTGATGCGCCTGAAGTCATGTCCCTTGGCGATCATTTGCGTGCCCACCAACACATCCACTTCGCCGCTGTGGACACCTGCCAATTGGGCTTCGAGTGCACCCTTGAGTTTGGTGCTGTCGGCATCAATGCGCATCACCCGAACGGCTTGGCCGTCTGGTCGTTTCACGTCCACCAACAGCTCGGCCAAATGTTCTTCCAATTGTTCGGTGCCGCGTCCCATCGGGGCAATGTCTGCATTGCCGCACGCCGGGCAGGCCCGTGGTACACGCTCGGTAAAGCCGCAATGGTGGCACCGCAGGGTTCGGTCAATTTTGTGAAACACCCGAAAGGCGCTACAGTGCGCGCACTCACTTTTCCAATCGCAATCGGCGCAGTGCAGCACAGGTGCATAGCCGCGTCGATTGAGCAGCAACATGCTTTGCTCACCTTTGGCCACACGCTCTTGAATGGCTGCAATCAAGGGTGCAGACAAGACGGTTTTGCGGGGCTGATGGTTCATGTCCACGCGGCGCACAAAAGGCAGTTTGCCCGCACCAATGCGCGCCGGCATTTGCAGGCGCACATAACGACCGCCTTCTTCAGCAGGCCGACTTTGGTGCCAACTCTCCAAGGAAGGTGTGGCCGACCCCAAAATCACTTTTGCACCTTCTAGCCTTGCGCGGTAAATGGCCAAGTCACGCGCTGAATACCTGGCGCCTTCTTGTTGCTTGTAACTGGCATCGTGTTCTTCATCGACCACAATCCATTTCAGCTTGGGCATGGAGGCAAAAATCGACATGCGTGTGCCCAGCACAATTCGCGCTGAACCGTTGTGCGCTGCAAGCCAACTTTTCAAACGTTGCGGCCCGGTCATGCCACTGTGCATCGACACCACGCCTTCGTCACCAAAACGCGCTTTCACACGCTCTTCCAATTGCGGGGTTAAATTGATTTCGGGCACCATCATCAGCGCCTGCGCTTCAGGATCCTCTGCAAGGCACCGCGCAACGGCTTGCAAATAAACTTCGGTTTTGCCACTGCCCGTTGCGCCGTGGATCAAAAAGGGGCCTGGTGCTTTCGCCATTTGCGCCAGCACCTGGGTTTGCTGTTCTGACAAAGGCCAAGGCGATGCCAGTGCCGCTTTCAAGGAGGCGTCGGATGCGCTTTGTTTTTTCAAACGGCGCGCCAGTTGCACGGGAGTCAGGTCACGCAATTGCGGCGGCAAGGCTGCCAAGGCCACTTCACCAATGGCGCGTTGGTAATACTGCGCCGTGAATTGAACCAACTGAAGCCAATGTGGGCTTAAGGGGCTCACGCCGTCAAGCACAGCCGCCACATTTTTCACGGCGCTCTGTGCCAAATGCGAGGGGGCCTGCGAATGCACGCGCCAGACCACACCCAAGACTTCGCGCTTGCCAAAGGGGACGCGGACCAAGTGACCGACTTGCGCCGGCAGGTCTGTGCAGTACGTGAGCAGTCCACCCACTTGGCTGTGGGCGGGCGCCGAAACTGCGACGTCAAGCCACATTTGCATCAAGTCCCTTGTGTTGAAACTTCAAATTGAAGTCGTTGCTGCATTCTGTCATTTTCTTGCTCATAAATATTCTTGAAATCACAGGTAAGTCGTTGTTTTTCAAGATCTTTAGAAGCAGTCCCAATAAACTGTGGATAACTTTGTTGAAAACTCATTCTGATGCCTCGGAAAGCCTTGAAAAATAAGGCTTTGCTTGGATTGCTCGAGAACTGAGCAGATTCATAAAGTTGAATTAAATCAATAACTTAGATAAATCATGGCGCAAGCAAAAAGAGCGCATGCAAGCTGATAATTTGAAATTCTACCGAAATTGCTTTTGTGCATAAGTCAATAGAAAAAACCCAAAAATTTAAATATTTTTTGGGTTTTTATGGGGTGTTTACGCGTTAAGGCGCGAACTTTCAAACATCATTTTCGCAGCGCCTTGGAATGGCTGTGAACGGCCTCTACCAGGGCTGAGACGTGTTCTGGGGGGGTGAACTGGCTGATGCCATGCCCCAGATTGAAAATATGCGTGGGTCCTGTGCTGTTGGCATCGGTGTGCGGCTTGCCAAAACTGTCCAACACCCGAATCACTTCTTTTTGAATTTGCGCAGGTGGCGCAAACAGCACATTGGGGTCAATATTGCCTTGCAAGGCTTTGCCCGGACCATTCACGTCACCCCCCACCATTTGGCGGGCGCGTCCCAAGTTCATGGTCCAGTCCAAACCCAGTACGTTGCAATCGAGTTGTCCCATCTCTTCAAGCCACAAGCCGCCGCCTTTGGTGAAAACAATGCTGGGAATGCGCACGCCCAGGTGCTCTTTTTTCAGCAGCGACAGCACTTTGGCGGTGTAGGCCAAGCTGAACTCCTTGAATGCCGCATCGGCCAACACGCCACCCCAACTGTCAAAAATCATGACGGCTTGCGCACCAGCTTCAATTTGGGTGTTGAGGTAGGTGGCCACTGATTGCGCATTGATCTCCAAAATGCGGTGCATCAAATCAGGACGGCTGTACAACATGGTTTTGACCAAACGGTAGTCGTCCGAACCTTTGCCTTCCACCATGTAACAAGCCAGTGTCCAAGGGCTGCCTGAAAAACCAATCAAGGGCACGCTGCCATTTAAGGCTTTGCGAATGGACGTGACCGCATCAAACACATAGCGCAGTTTGGCCAAGTCGGGCACTTGCAGTTCGGCCACTGCCGCTTCATCGCGCACACTTTTGGCAAAACGTGGGCCTTCACCCTGCGCAAAGCTCAGCCCCAAGCCCATGGCATCGGGCACCGTCAAAATGTCGCTGAACAAAATGGCGGCGTCCAGCGGATATCGCGACAAGGGTTGGAGGGTCACTTCGGTGGCGTAGTCCACGTTGGTGGCCAGGCCCATGAAACTGCCCGCTTTGGCACGTGTGGCGCAATACTCAGGCAAGTAACGGCCCGCTTGCCGCATCAGCCAGACGGGCGTGTGGTCCGTGGCCTGGCGCATGCATGCACGCAAAAAAGTGTCGTTGGTCAAAGGGGCAAAACTGGCAGAGGTCATCGCAATCAAAGCCGTAGCGGCATTTCCAAATGGTTCTGCCGCATTCTCGCAGACGATCTGCTGCCTTTGTTCTCAATTGACATGCGTCAATCTAAATTATGGCGAAGTCTTCACTTGGCTCAATGAATTTTGAATCTCTGAAACCGACGGCAATTCAGACAACAGTTGCACGTTTTGACCGGGTGCATACCAAGCATACACAGGCACGCCATTGCGGCCCAGCGCGTTGAGGGCTTGGGTAATGGCCGGGTCGTAGCGTGTCCAATCGGCCCGCAGCAGCAAAACTTTCTTTTGTGCAAAGTCGGAGATCACGGCGGGGTTGCTGAAAGTTATCTTTTTGTTGAACTGACACGTCACGCACCAAGCCGCCGTAAAGTCCACAAACACCGGTTGACCTGCCGCCCTGGCCTTGGCCACTTTGTCTTCAGACCAAGCCTCCCAAACAACACCCGAAGTAGCTTGCGCGCCCTTAGCGTTTGATGCAGATGCAGATTCATTTGCGGCAGCAAGGCCCGCATTGCCATTCAGATTGCCCAAGTCAGGGTCGATGTGTGTCCAACTGGCGCCCCATTGCCACAAAGTGCCGAGCATCACCAGTGCGGCGAAGCTCCGCAAAGCCCAAGCGGTTTTGCTTTGGTGTGCCAAGGCCCACAACATGAAGGCCAAGCTGAGCAAACAAATCAGGAAGCCCGTGACGCCCTCCATGCCCACTTGTTGGCCCAGCACCCAGACCAACCAAATGACAGTTGCATACATGGGAAACGCCATGAACTGTCTGAACGTCACCATCCATGCACCAGGCCGTGGCAGACGGTTCACCCAAGCCGTGCTGAAAGTTACCGCCATGAAAGGCAGTGCCATGCCCAAACCCATGGCTGCAAAAATGGGCAGCGCTTGCCAAGCGGGAAGACCGATCGCCAAGCCAAGTGAAGCCCCCATGAAAGGTGCTGTGCAGGGCGAAGCAATGACCACAGCAAACACGCCAGACCACAACGAATTCACCCAGGTCTTGGACCATTGAACGCCAGCAACGCTGCTCGGAACAAACGATCCAAATTCAAACAGGCCCGACAGGTTCAATCCCATCACGGCAAACAACATGGCCAAGCCACCCACGACCCAAGGCGATTGCAATTGGAAGCCCCAGCCCAATTGCGATCCGGCTGCTCGAAGTGCCAGCATCAAACCGCCCAGCAGCAAAAATGAAATCAACACGCCTGCGGTAAAAGACCAAGCAGACACCTTCATCGCCTTGGGGCTGTCAGAGTGCTGCGTGATGCTCAGCAACTTGATGGCCAAAACTGGAAAAACGCAAGGCATCAAATTCAACAACAAGCCACCCGCAAATGCACCCAACAGCGCCAAAGCCCAGGTGGCCAAAGGCGCGGGCAAGCTGCTGACGGTTGATGCCGCAGGCGGGGTTGCTGGTTTGGCGTCTTCTGTGAACGTTTGCCACTGACCTTGTACGGGCGTATTGAAAGTCCACTGCAATCCCGTCGGTGCTTCGGCCTTGCCTTGCATCAACAGCCACGCCATTTCCTTGGGGCTGTCCATTCGCTCACTGGAAACTTTCACTTGAACCTGTGTCAGTTCCTTGCCGTCTTGAGAGGTGCCTTGGATCAGGGGCGCTGCATTGTTCTGAATCACATTGGCCGTTTGGGGCAACACGGTCCAAGGCCCCTTTTTCAATTCGTCCGGTAATGCTGCAATGCTGAGTTGAATCGAGCGGCCATCGTCCGCAATGCGCGCTGCATGGGCGCCTTTCAAAGGTGTTGCTTGCTGTGCCAGTGCTTTTTGAAATGAAGCCGATGCCATGACTGTGGCGCCTTGGAGCGGGATCGACAACTGAAAATCGCCTTCTTGCGGAATGCATTCTTGTTTGCAAACCAGCCAATTGGCATGAAGCTGAACATCGAGGGTGGTGAGCGTGGCAGACGGTTTGAAGCCCTTGTCAATTTGAAGGGGTGTTACCAGCAACACCGTGTCTTCGTAGCCAAAATTGGCCATGGGGCCAATGGGAATCATTTTGGGTGCAGGCCAAATCAAAGGCGATGCCGAAACGCCTGCAGGCAGTTTCCAAGTGAGCTCGGTGGGCAGTCCAGAGTCACCGGGATTGCGCCAGTAAGTGTGCCAATGGGGTTGATGCTGCAGTTCAAGGCCCAGCCAAATGGTTTGGCCCGCCGCAATGCCCTGCGGCGCAAGGGCCAACAGGCTGGCTTTGACTTGCTGGGTTTGAACCACATTGGACACCTTGGCATTGCCCAGCAATTGCGTTGGGGTTTGTGCTTGCGCTGACAAGACGCCCACGACGAAGACCCAAGCCAGCAGCATGGCGAGCCTGAGAGGGTTCAAAAAGCGACGAAAGTTCAACAGCAACATAAGCCAGAAGCATTCCAAAAATAGCAACGATGCCATGTTCTAACTCTACACCGCAAAATCATTCCCCGAAATGCTGTGCCTCAATTAAACTGACGCCATGAAAAGTTCGTCAGCCAAGCCCACCGCGATCCACTTTTGGTCAGAACTGACCACCCTCGATTTTGCGAGCATCGACACTTCACGCGCCATTGCCGTGTTGCCCCTTGCCGCAACGGAGCAGCATGGCCCCCATTTGCCTTTGTCGGTCGATACAGACATCGTGAACGGGGTGGTGCAGGCCAGTTTGCCTCACCTGCTTGCAAGTCATGAGGCCAGCGCGGCAGCCTTGCCCGTCTACTTTTTGCCTACCCAACATGTTGGCCTCAGCCCCGAGCATGCAGCGTTTCCCGGCACACTCACCTTAAAGCCTGACACCTTGATTCGCCTGTGGACCGACATTGCCGAATCCGTGAAAGCAGCAGGTGTCAACAAGTTGGTCTTGTTCAATTCACATGGTGGTCACGTGGGCGCCATGGACGTGGTGGCGCGAGATTTACGTGCCCGATTGGGCATGTTGGTCTACAGCGTCAATTGGTATCAGTTGCCGATGCACAACGCACAAGGCGACGATGTGAATGCTTTGTTCTCTGCACATGAACATCGATTTGGTGTGCACGCCGGCGATGTCGAAACGTCCGTCATGTTGGCCCTTACGCCCCAAAAGGTGCGCATGGCGCTGGCCCAAAATTTTCAATCCATGTCGGAAGAACGAGCCGCCAACTTCCCCATTCTGGGCAACGGGCGCAGTGCCAAACTGGCCTGGCAAATGCAAGACTACAACCCCGCTGGCGCAGCGGGCAACGCAGCTGCCGCTACAGCAGAGAAGGGCCAAGCCTTGTTAGAGGCCGCTGGCCGCTCACTGGCTGCACTGTTGTTGGAAATAGACCGCCTTCCGCCTGGCACCCTTCGCAATTGACGAAGGCCATTGGCTTGCTTTAAGTAGAAGTTAAGCAATAACGGGTAATTGGAGTTCGCAATCACCCACGTATATTTGCTGTGGGCACTCGCGGCTGGCATCGAGACAACCGCCCTCGGCGTAAATGCCTTTGCCATCGCGCATGCGCATCATCACACCCAAGACATGGTCCATTTTTTGCGGATCTGACAAGGTTTCATTCACACACGCTTCGACGATGTTTTCATCGATCCAAGCTTCGCCATGTGGGTTGGTACGAAGGCCGTCACGCCAGTGGTAAATCTCAACACATTTGGTTGACAGCGTAAATGGCTGATCGTGCTTCCAAAAATTGCTGAACAAGCCGCCGCCCATGTAAATCACCCAAGAGCCCTCATAGCCTGTGACATCGGAGGATGCTTCGTGTGGGTTTCTAAACCAAAGTCGATCGCCTGGTACAAAAAAATGAACCGGCAATGGCGCTTCGAGTGAGCCGTATTCATGCAAGTACACTTCGTGAAACTGGCCAGAACGAACGGCATGCACCTCGTTCAGTTTTTGCATCGCTGCCAGCAATGAAGGGTGGTGCATTTGTGCTTCTTGTGCCAGTCCCAACAAAATCACGTACTCGCTGGCGCGATAGCATGAGAAGTCGTAATGCTTGCCTGTGGTCGCGGCTTGTGTCGCGCAGATCAATGCATGGATCAGGCACGTGCCCGGTTGCAACACAAATCCGGCAGCTTCGTCATAGCGCCAGCAGTCTGCCGGACGCTCAGCCGCTTCAGTTCGAAAGGCGACCGCTGTTTTACTTGCCGCCCTCGCTATGTTTTCTCGAACACGGACTGCACTTGCAAGTGCTTCTGTGTTTTCAAATTCAAATTCATGTGGCGACATGAAGAGCGACCACAGAATTTCTTGCGTTAAATTTTGAGCGTGCGCATGCAAGGACAAGGTGTTGAAATTGGGCGCAAACCTCGCTACCCAATCTTCACGCATGTGGCATCGGGTGATGCCCTCCTGACATTCAACGACCACATCGCGCAGGATGCCATGTGTCTCCAAGAAAGCCTTGCACGCTTGGGTGACGTCTTGCCTAAAGCGAATGCCCATTGTGGGCTTGCCGTTTGAATGATGCGATGACTCGGGTTGCATGCTTGTCATTCTGACAAGAAATATGCGTGGGTCTTATCGGGATAAACACCATCTCAACAGCGATTCGCTTGTGTGGCTCACATCACATGCGTGTGTTTTAAGAATATGTCACCCAGGGGTGATGCGCTGCATCTTCCAAATGAGGCAAGTTGTTATAAGTTAGCAGCATGTGCCTTGAAGGGGAGTAAGTAAATTCGGTCAGTGCGGTGTTGCGGATTCGCAAGTTCAGCTCAATGGCCGTGTCTGCGGGTGCACCCAGTACCAGGCCCACAGCTGTTGAAATGGGGCCGCCACTGGACACCACCAACACACGGCCTTGGTGGCGCGTTCTGACATGTTGCAACACATCCTGAATGCCTTGTGCAAATTCAGCATAGCTTGGCATGCCCTTGGGCGCCGTGTCGCCAGCCATCCACTTTTGCAAAGCGGTTCGCAGCAAGCGGAAATGATGTTTGTACATCTCGGGTGTATCGGGCTTGGCCAAGGGCATGGGATGCACCGTTTCAATCAGTGCATGGCTGTCGTATTCGTTCAGCGCAGGCCAAACTTCTGGCGTCATGTTCAGTTCGGCACCTTCTGCAATGCCTTCCCAAGTTTGACGGTGGCGTTTGAGGCTGCCCATGAGCACGGCATCGAAGTGCAAAACATCAGGTCGATGACTTGATGCCTGTTTCCAATACTGTCCCAAACGAATGCTCTGGCGTTTGCCCAAGTCACTCAGTTGATCGTAGTCTTCAGCGCCAAAGGAAGCTTGTCCATGACGCACCAATATCAGTTGTCCCATGGTGTTCAGTCTAATGCCACTTGGCCTTCAATGCAGACCACGGTGTCGCCACCGACCCACACTTGGCCTTGCGAATCTTGTTGAATATGGACCCGTCCCTGCCTGCCCAAGGCCTGACCTTGACTGGCCAGGTATTGAGCGGGCATCTTGCCAGAACCGATCAGCCATTGCGCCAAGGAGGCATTCAAACTGCCTGTCACGGGGTCCTCCGTGATCCCGATGGCTGCGGCAAAAGCGCGCACTTCCAAGTTTGGTTCTTTGTCGGCCATGACCGATGAGTTGGCGTTTGAAGCCCTTCCCGCAAATGCCCTCGATTCGCGATTGCTGCGTGAAATCAGCAAACCTGAAGGCGCCTCTTCGTGTTGCGTGATGGCAGCAACGCCCACTTTGATGCCCAATTGTTTCAAAGCCAAATGATCGGGCGACAGCTTGCGGACTGTTTCGGTGCTGTCCAATAAAAACGACCACCATTCAGGCCCATTGTTCAGGATCTGACAAGCGATCACCTGATGGGCTGCAATGCCAAGCGCTTGCACAAGGGCTGACAACTTGTCCTCAGGGATCGCACGCTGCTGTGTGGGGGGTGCTGCAAAAGCCCATCTGCCTTGTTGTGACTCGATGCGAACCAAACCGACGCCGCACTCTTGGACGATCACGCCTTGATCTTGGGGTTGCCCTCCTGCTTTCAGCCAAGCTCGCGCACTGCCCAATGTGGGATGACCTGCAAAAGGCAATTCACCGCCTGGTGTAAAGATGCGCACCTTGTAGTCGGCGCCTTGCGCTTTCGCTTTGGGCGTTGGTGGGAAGAGGAAAGTCGTTTCACTCAATTGGGTCCAGCGCGCAAAACTTTGCATGTGCGCATCACTGAGGCCTGTACCGTCCAAGACAACCGCGACAGGATTGCCCAGATAGGCAACCGGTGTGAACACATCCACTTGTTTGAAGGGTCTCGAAGTCATGCGAGCGATCCGTTTCTACAGACTTGTTTTAAACATCCAGATGGCCGTGAAGACCAAAGCCGCTGCCATGCAGCGATTGAACACCAGCAAGCGGATGCCTTGTGCCAACCATTGTCTAAGCAAACTGCCCATCACAGCGTAGGTCAAATTACTCACCAAGCCAAATCCCATCATGATGGGTAGAAGCACCAAACTTCTGCCCAAGGCATCTTCTTTGCCGGCCACCCAGCCTGCCACGATTGACAGTGCAAGCATCCATGCCTTGATGTTCAGAAATTGAACCCCCACACCTTGAAAGAAGGTGATCGTCAAACGGGCTTCATTTGCGTTGCTGAGTTCTCTGGTGCCCCAGAGACGATAGGCCATCCACAACAAATACAGCGTGCCGCTGATGATGATGACCCAGCGTAAAGCGGGGATGGCCAACACCAAATGTCCAAGGCCCGCCATGCAGAGACTTAACAACAAACCCCAACCCACTGGCACCGCCAAGATGAAGCGCATGGCCGAGCGCAAGCCCTGATTGGCGGCCAGTGCCGTCGACAAGGTGGTGTTGGGCCCTGGTGTAAAGCTAGCCGCGGTCGACAAAATCAATAAGGCGGTCAGTTCTTCTGAACTCAGGATGAAATTCATGTCACTGATGGTGGATGTGTGTGAAGTGCTGTGAAGGCCGCCAATTACTTGGCAGAGAGTGTTTCCCAGCGTTCAAGCGCGGCCATCAATTCTGAGTCAATTTCAGCATCTCGCGCATACAAGGCGGTTGCTTTTGCAGGATCTTTGGCAAACAAGCTGCTGTCCTCCAAGGTCAATCGGACTTGCTTCTGCTCGTTTTCAAGTGACTCAATCAAACCGGGCAGACTGTCCAATTCGCGTTGTTCTTTGTAGCTGAGCTTGGCTGCGCTTTTGGGGGCAACAGGGGCCGTTGGGGCGGGCTGTACAGAAGCGGTGCTTTTTTCAACTTGTGGTGCGGCTTCCGTTGTGGCCGAGGCTTTGGCAGGTGCATTGCTTGTGCCTTGTGGCGTCCCCGTCAGCTTTGCCGCCGCTGCTTTGTTTTGCGCTTGAATCGTTTGACTGCGCTGTGATTGCGTAAGCCAATCTTGAACAGAGCCTTCGTACTCGCGCCAAAAACCTGGACTTTCATCGCTTGCTTCACAGGCAATGATGCTGGTCACCACGTTGTCCATGAAGGCGCGATCGTGACTGACCAAGAACACGGTGCCTTCGTAGTCTTGCAACAACTCTTCAAGCAATTCCAAGGTGTCGATGTCCAGATCGTTGGTAGGCTCGTCCAGCACCAAGACATTCGCAGGGCGTGCAAAGAGTCTGGCCAATAGCAAGCGATTGCGTTCGCCGCCCGACAAAGACTTCACAGGCGATGTGGCACGCGCTGGTGAAAACAAGAAGTCACCCAAGTAGCTCTTCACGTGTTGGCGCTTGTTGCCAATTTCAATCCATTCGCTGCCTGGGCTAATGAAGTCTTCCAGCGAAGCCTCAAGGTCCAATGCATTTCGCATTTGATCAAAGTAGGCCACCTGAAGATTGGCGCCTTGGCGAATGCTGCCGCTGTCGGCCTGAAGTTCACCCAAGATCATTTTCAACAGCGTTGTTTTGCCGGCGCCGTTGGGTCCCAGCAAGCCGATCTTGTCGCCACGCAACAAGGTGGCGGTAAAGTCTTTCACAATCACTTTCACATCGCCTTCGGGTGACGTGAAAGATTTGCACACATCGCTTAATTCGGCCACCAATTTGCCACTCGGTGCGCCAGATGCTACCTCCATGCGGACACGTCCCACCTGTTCTCTGCGGGCACTGCGCGTGGCGCGCAAATTTTCAAGACGCGCTATGCGACTTTGACTGCGTGTGCGCCGGGCTTCAACGCCTTTGCGAATCCACACTTCTTCTTGTGCCAACAGTTTGTCGGCCTTGGCGCTGATCACGGCCTCTTGCGCCAACTGTTCTTCTTTGTTGATTTGGTATTGCGCAAAGTTGCCCGGATAGCTTCGAAGTCTGCCACGGTCCAATTCCACAATGCATGTGGCAATGCGGTCCAAGAAAGCGCGGTCGTGCGTAATGGCCACCACACTGCCTTTGAAGTCGATCAGCAATTGCTCTAACCAGGAGATGGAGTCCAAGTCCAGGTGATTGGTGGGTTCATCTAACAACAAGACGTCGGGGCGAGTGACCAGTGCTTGTGCCAATGCCACACGTTTGCGATTGCCACCAGAAAGCGTGCCAATTTTGGCAGTGGGGTCCAAATGCAAGCGATGCAATGTTTCATCAACGCGTTGCTCCCAGCCCCAACCGTCTAGCGATTCGATTTGACTTTGCAGAGCATCCAAATCGCCGACGCAATTGCTGTAGTCATCGATCAACTTCATCACGGGTGCAAGGCCGCGCTGAACAGATTCAAAAATTGAGTCTTCAGTTTCTAGCAAGGGCTCTTGCGCCACATAGGCAATGCGAATGCCTTGCTGAACATGCAAGTTGCCATCGTCGGCGTGCTCCATGCCAGCGAGAATTTTCAGAAAGGATGATTTGCCTGTGCCATTGCGGCCAATCAGGCCGATCCGTTCGGATGTTTCGAGCGCAAAGTCTGCATGATCCAAGAGTGCAACATGGCCGAAAGCCAGTGATGCGTCCAATAAAGTGATTAAAGCCATTGGCTCATTATCAATGAGGCTAGAAAATTTTTTACAAAACTATTGCCAGCCTCTAAAAAGTAGTGCTATAGTGGAGGGCTTCGCTGCTGATTAGTTGTTTAAGACGTCAACAGCAAGGCTTGCGCCAAAAGCCGTTGAAAAGCATTCATGGTTTTTCAAAGTAGGTGGCAAGTAAAGCCTTGTGGGCAGAGCGGCAACTTGATCAAAAAATCAGTTG